>NZ_JAMXHU010000005.1:0-798956 GCF_023955645.1 Ralstonia mojiangensis
ACATGGTGACACTGTCAGACGACGGCACCACGCGCCGCGCCGATGGCTTCCGTCTGGTGGCGTATGACATCCCGCGTGGTTGTCTGGCGGCGTATTACCCTGAGACGAATCCGCTGGTGCCGCTGTCTTCCGTGGCCGACCAGGCCCGTACGCCGACGTCCAAGTCGATTCCGGTGATGCTGGTTCCGAGCCAAGTCGAACGCACCGTTGACGCCACCGCGGCCAACACGGCGGAAGCCTGATGTCAACCGAGCCGGCGTGGTCTGCGCTGCAACTGGCGCTGCTGGCCGCATTGCGCGAGACCGATGCAGGCAAGCCGGTGTCGCTGCCGTGGCTGACCAAGCGCGTAGGCGAGCGCGCCAGCACAGTACTGCGCGCGCTGCATCCGCTGGCTGACGCCGGCCTGCTGCGCGTCGCCATGGACGACACACGCTGGCTCATCGTGCTGCTCGACGCTGGCCGCGTTCTGCCCGATTTCACTGCATGACTTTTCTGCCCCGCCACCCCGCCGGCTTGCCCGTCGTTTCCACCATCGCGACGAAGCGCACGCGCGCCGGCACGCAAGAAGACACCTCCACCGCTGTCGCCGATGAAGCACCGGTCGCGCTGGTCTTCAACGGCATCACGCATGCAGTGATGATGGCGTCGCCAGCCGATCTGGAAGACTTTGCACTGGGTTTCGCGCTGTCTGAAGGCATCATCGACAGTCGCGCCGATTGGCGTGGTGCAGATGTGGAAGCGCATCCGCATGGGCTTGAAGTGCACGCAGAAATCGCTTCGCATTGCTTCGTGCGGCTGAAGGAACGCCGCCGCGCGCTGGCCGGGCCGACCGGCTGCGGCCTGTGTGGCATTGAAAGCCTGCAGTCCTTTGAAGACGCGCCGACACCGCTTGTGCCGGCTGCATGGATGGCTTCATTGACCGACGCACAAGTGCTGGACGCCATGCAGGCGATGACGGCGCATCAGCCTGCCAACGCGCTCACCGGCGGCTTGCATGCCGCGGGCTGGGTACCTGCAGACGGCAACGCGCCGCTGCATGTGCTGGAAGACGTGGGCCGTCACAACGCGCTGGACAAGCTGGTCGGCCGGCTGGCCCGGCTCGGCATCCGCCCCGCAGACGGGTTCATCGTCATGACAAGCCGCGCGAGCTTCGAACTGTCGCGCAAGTGTGTGCAGGTACAGGTGCCGCTACTGGCAACAATCTCCGCACCGTCCTCGCTGGCGATCCGCCACGCCAAGGCCGGACAGCTGACACTGCTGGCGTTCTGCCGCGGTGATGGCGTGACGCGGTTTGCGTAGCGCACAGCACGCCCGAGGCTAAATCTCCACCTTGCTCCCCAGCTCAACCAGTCGGTTGGCAGGAATCCGGAAGAAGTCCGACGGTTTGGCGCTGTTGTGCTGCATCCAGGCAAACAACGACTCCCGCCACATCGCCATGCCGGGTAGCGGCGACGGCACCACCGTGGCGCGCGTAATGAAGAACGAGGTTTCCATATCTTCAAAAACGATGCCCAGCCGCTCACCCACGTTGCGGACAATCTCGTCAACGGCCGGTGTTTCCTTGAAGCCGAAATCGACCACAGCGGTGTGGATATCGTCGCCAATGGTTTTGATGGCCAGGCGCTTGGCAGGGTCCACATACGGCACGGCCAGCGTGCGGAAATGAATGAACAGCACGCGCTTGTGCAGCACGTGGTTGTGCTTGAGGTTGTGCAGCAACGCCAGGGGCACGAAGTCGATGCTGGGCGTGAGATACACGGCCGTGCCGTCCACCCGATACGGAGGATGGCGCAGTAGCCCTTCCATGAACGGCTCGAGCGGAATGCCGCCTTCCACATTGCGCGCCTTCAACAGCTGCGTGCCCGAGTGCCACGTCACCATCAGGAAGAAGATCAAGCCCCCCAGCAGCAGCGGGAACCAGCCACCCGCGGCAATCTTCAGCAGGTTGGCGGAGAAGAACGACAGATCCACTGCCAGGAAAACCGCGCCGATGCAGGCCACCAGCGACAGGCGCCACTTCCAGGCGTTCCGCATGACCACCGTGACCAGACCCGTCGTCAGCACCATGGTGGTCGTTACCGCAATACCGTAGGCCGCGGCCAGGTTGTCGGACTTACCGAAAGCCAACACCACCGCCACCACCAGCACCAGGAGCATGTAGTTCACCACCGGCACGTAGATCTGGCCGATCTCCACATCCGACGTATAGAGAATCTTCATGCGCGGCGCATAGCCCAGATGCACGGCCTGCGCCGTCATCGAAAACGCACCTGAGATGACAGCCTGCGACGCAATGACGGTGGCCGCGGTGGCCAGTAGCACCATCGGGCCCACTGCCCAATTTGGCATCAACAGAAAGAAGGGGTTCTGCACGGCGCTTGGCTCGCGCAGCAGCAAGGCGCCCTGGCCAAAGTAGTTCAGCAGCAGACACGGCATGGCGATGTAGAACCACGCGTAGCGGATCGGGCGTGCGCCAAAGTGGCCCATGTCGGCATACAGCGCCTCGGCGCCCGTCAGCGCCAGAAACACTGAGCCGAACACGATGAACGCCAGTACCGTGTGCCGAAACCCGAATTCGATGGCGTACACGGGGCTCAGTGCCACCAATATCTGCGGCGACTTCACCACTGAAACTATCCCCATCAGCCCCAGCAGCACGAACCAGATCACCATGATCGGCCCGAACAGGCGCCCAACCACGTGCGTGCCCTGCTTCTGGATCAAAAACAGGGCGATCAGTACGATCAGCGCGAGGGGTAACACCCATTTCTGCAACGCGGGCGCCATGATCTCCATGCCTTCAATGGCGGAGAGCACCGAAATGGCGGGTGTGATGACGGCATCGCCATAGAACATGGCGGCGCCCAGCAGGCCGAGCAGCATCAACGTGCGTGTGAACCGGGCGCTACCGCTGCTTGCACGCATGGCCAGCGCCGTGAGCGCCAGAATGCCACCTTCGCCGTTGTTGTCAGCGCGCATGACGAACAGCACGTACTTGATGGACACGACCAGCGTCATCGCCCAGAACAGCATCGACAGGATGCCGAAGACGGTCTGATCGGAAAACGGAACCCCATGCTCGGGGTTGAAGCATTCCTTTAACGCATACAGGGGGCTGGTGCCGATGTCCCCGAAGACCACGCCAATTGCGCCCACCATGGTGGCCATCAACGCGGGATTTTTCTTGGTTTTACTGGCTGCGGCGGTCGTCATGGGTAGGCTGCGACTGGAACGACGGGGGCGCACGCAATTTTCGTGCACCGTCTGCCGCGCTGGCTTTACGGTGAGCCGAGTGCGGCAGAAGCCACTAAAGCTTAGGTGAAAACGCTCGGTTTTGCGCGGGTGTTTGCACCGATAGCGAGCCTGCGCGAACCCTGCTGAGCGCCAGAAAACGACGGGGCTACCCGGTCCGAAAAGAAAGCTTAAAAAAACAGACTTTGACGGGGAGACGCGCCAAGCATATATTCACCAAACGATCGTTTGGCCGGTTAGGCCGGGTCTGCCTGCTGCGTTTGTATTTGGCCGGCGGCCGATCGATTTCTCAACTTCACGACTCAAAATCATGGCTACTGGTACCGTCAAGTGGTTCAACGACGCAAAGGGTTTCGGCTTCATTACCCCGGATGATGGCGGCGAAGACCTTTTCGCACATTTCTCCGCTATCAACTCCGCAGGCTTCAAAAGCCTGAAGGAAGGTCAGAAGGTGTCGTTCGAAGTTACGCAAGGCCCCAAGGGCAAGCAAGCTTCGAACATCGTGCCCCAGTAACTAGGAGCACGCGGGCGCGGTAGCCCGGTTTTGGCTTGCCGCGCGAGGTTTCCTCGCGCGTGTATTGGCCGGGATATTCCGCCAGGCAGGTTGTTCAGTACGTGTTTGCCATCAAGCAGTCGGATGGCCGCCGGAAGCGGTGGCCTGGTTTGACGAACCCCTATTGGGAGCATGCAATGGCCAGCCGAATTGAAGAGAACGCCGTTCAATATGATCCGCCCGCCGGGGCAGCTGCAGAAATGCATGCTGCCCCGAGTTTCATTCGGGATTCGGAAATCCAGTTTTCGCGCTCGCAGACATTCCGTGAAGGCCAGCGCGTCAGCTTTGATGTAGAGATCGGGCCCGATGGCGAACTGATCGCCGTCAACATCAAACCGATATGACACGCCGGTTTCAACTCAGCATGTTCAAAAGAAAAAGGGAGGCACTGCCTCCCTTTCTCATGGGTGATGCGCCGGCTTACTTGGCTGTCGGCATCACGAACTCGGCGCCCTTGGCGATCGAATCCGGCCAGCGTTGCATCACACTCTTGTAACGCGTGTAAAAACGCACGCCTTCTTCGCCATAGGCGTGGTGGTCTCCGAACAGCGAGCGCTTCCAGCCGCCAAAGCTGTGCCACGCCATCGGCACCGGAATCGGCACGTTGATGCCGACCATGCCCACCTGGATCTGCCGCGCAAATGCACGCGCCACGCCGCCATCGCTCGTGTAGCACGACACGCCGTTGCCGAACTCGTGCGCGTTGATCAGCTTCACCGCCTCGGCCAGATCGTGCACGCGCACCACCGACAGCACCGGACCAAAGATCTCTTCCTTGTAGATCGTCATCTCGGGCTTGACGTGGTCGAACAGCGTGCCGCCCGTGAAGAAGCCCTCGGCGTGGCCGTCGACCGTGTGGCCGCGGCCGTCCACCACCAGCTCGGCGCCCTCTTCCAAGCCCTTGGCGATGTAGCCTTCCACCTTGGCCTTGTGAGCAGCCGTCACGAGCGGACCCATTTCGCTGTCGGCCTGCATGCCGTTGCCGGTCTTGAGCGCGCGGGCGCGCTCTGCCAGGCGCGGGACCAGCTTGTCAGCCACGTCGCCCACCGCCACGGCCACCGAAATCGCCATGCAACGCTCGCCGGCCGAACCGTAGCCGGCACCGATCAGCGCATCCACCGCTTGGTCGAGGTCCGCATCGGGCATGACCACGAGATGGTTCTTTGCGCCGCCCAGGGCTTGCACGCGCTTGCCGCGCTTGGTGCCCTCAGCGTAGATGTATTCGGCGATGGGCGTGCTGCCGACGAACGAGACGGCCTGCACATCCGGATGCTCGAGCAGCGCATCGACGGCATCCTTGCCGCCCTGTACGACGTTGAACACGCCATCGGGCAGGCCAGCCTGCTTGAGCAGGTCGGCAATCATCAGACTGGGGGTCGGATCACGCTCACTCGGCTTGAGGATGAACGTGTTGCCGCACGCCAGTGCCACCGGCGCCATCCACATCGGCACCATGAACGGGAAGTTGAACGGCGTGATGCCGGCCACCACGCCCAGCGGTTGGCGCAGGTTCCAGTTGTCGATGCCGCCGCCGATGTTGTCGGTGAAGTCGGTCTTGAGCAGATTTGGAATGCCGCACGCGAACTCGACCACTTCAATGCCGCGCGTGACTTCGCCCTTGGCATCGGAGAACACCTTGCCGTGCTCCCGCGTGATGGCTGCAGCCAGGGCGTCCTGGTTCTGGTCGAGCAGCTCCTTGAACTTGAACAGAACGCGCGAGCGCTTGAGCGGCGAGGTCTCTGCCCAGTCGGCGGCGGCCGCATGCGCGGCGGCCACGGCGGCGCCCACTTCGGATTTGCCACCCAGCAGCACCTGCGCGCTCACGGCGCCCGTGGCGGGGTTGAACACATCGGCGGTGCGTGTGCCGCTGCCTGCATGGCGTTGCCCGCCAATGTAATGGCTGACAACGGATTCCGTCACGGCAGGATCAATCGGTCGGTTCATTTCAGGCTACCTCTTGCAGAACGGTGCGAACGGTGTCGAAGATACGCGCGATCTGCGCCTCTTCGATGATGAGCGGCGGGGAGAACGCCAGGATGTCGCCGGTGTAGCGCACCAGCACGCCACGCTCCAGGCATTTCAGGAAGACTTCGTAAGCGCGCGCGCCCACCGCGCCCGGCCGCGATTCCAGCTCGATGCCGGCGACCAGGCCCAGGTTGCGGATGTCCTTCACATGCGGCGCGCCCTTGACCGAATGCGCCGCTGCTTCAAACGCCGGCGACATCGCACGAGCGCGCTCGAACAGCCCTTCGCTGCGGTACAGATCCAGCGCTGCGACCGCCGCGGCCGCAGCCAGTGGGTGAGCTGAATACGTATAGCCGTGGAACAGCTCGATCGCACCTGGCGCGCCGGCATCGACGACGGTGTCGTGCACCGACTGGCGCACGGCCACGGCGCCCATCGGCACGGCGGCGTTGTTGATGCCCTTGGCCATCGTCAGCAGATCTGGCGTCACGCCAAAGAATTCCGCCGCCGTTGCCGCGCCGAGGCGGCCAAAACCGGTAATGACCTCATCGAAGATCAGGAGGATGCCGTGCTTGTCGCACAGCGCGCGCAGACGCTCCAGATAGCCCTTGGGCGGCACCAGCACGCCGGTGGAACCCGCCAGCGGCTCGACGATGACGGCAGCGATGGTGGACGCGTCGTGCAGCGTCACAAGCCGCTCCAGTTCGTCGGCCAGGTGCTCACCCCAGGCTGGCTGGCCCTTGGAAAATGCATTGTGCTCAGGCGCATGGGTGTGCGGCAGGTGGTCCACGCTCGGCAGCAGGTTGGCCGAGAACGCCTTGCGGTTCGGCGAGATGCCGCCCACCGAGATGCCGCCGAAACCCACCCCGTGATAGCCGCGCTCGCGGCCGATCAGGCGTGTGCGCTGCCCTTCGCCTCGCGCGCGGTGGTACGCCAGCGCAATCTTGAGCGCCGTATCCACCGCTTCCGAACCGGAGTTGACGAAAAAGATGCGATTCAGCCCTTCCGGCATGATCTCGGCGACCTTTTCTGCCGCACGGAACGCCAGGGGGTGGCCCATCTGGAAGGTGGGCGCGAAATCCAGCGTAGCGGCCTGCGTGGTGATGGCGTCGACGATTTCCTTGCGGCAATGGCCGGCGTTGACGCACCAGAGACCCGCCGTGCCGTCCAGCACCTCGCGGCCGTCGCCGTCGCGGTAGTACATGCCCTGGGCAGACGTCAGCAGGCGCGGCGCAGCCTTGTACTGGCGGTTGGCCGTGAACGGCATCCAGAAGTAGGACAGATCGGTGGTTTCCAGCGGGTGCGGTGCGGGTTTCATCGGTCACTCCGAAAAAACAGCGAAAGGGAATGGACTGGCAAGCCAGCCGTTGGAGCAAACTGTACAGAGTCAAATCCGACACGGACATGCACAGATGGCGGTTCTATAAGAAACTGTATAGGCGCCTACCACCGCTCCATTGCCGCATCGCAACATGCAACTCGAACTCGATCCTTCTCATCCCCAGCGTACGTTGGTCGACCAGATCGTCCAAGGCATTCGTGCCGCGGTCGACAGCCATACCCTGCTGCCGGGCACGCGGCTGCCTTCCGTGCGCAAGTTGGCACAGGCCCACGATGTAAGCACCTTTACGGTGGCGGAGGCCTACACGCGGCTGGCGGCGCTGGGCGCCATCGTCGCGCGGCCGCGCTCGGGCTACTTGGTGGCAGCGCGCACCCCCAACCAACCGGCGCCAGTGGCCCCGCGCTGGGAGCCGCCCACACTCAACGCGGCGTGGTTGCTGTCGGATGTGTTTGCCGATCGCTCCATCGCTATCAAACCGGGCTGCGGCTGGCTGCCGAACGATTGGCTGGACGAGCGCGGCGTGCAGGAAGCCATGCGCGCGGTGAGCCGGGTTTCCGCGCTGCGGGTGGCGGGCTACGGACATCCGTGGGGTTATGCCCCGCTGGGCGAATACGTGGCGCAGTCGCTTGCGCTGCGTGGGCTGCCGGTGGAACGCTCACAAGTGCTGCTGACCAGCGGCGCCACGCAGGCGCTCGACCTGATCGTCCGCACCCTGTTCAAGGCCGGCGACGTCGTCGCCGTGGATGATCCCGGCTACTGCAACGTGCTCCAGGTGCTCAAGCTGGCCGGTCTGCGGGTGGTCGGGGTGCCACGCACGCCAGATGGGCTCGACACAGCGGCATTGGAAACCATCCTCCACGCGGACGATGCGGATCGGCCGCGCGCGCTCTTCACCAGCTCCGTGCTGCAAAACCCCACCGGCTCCTCGATGACCGCGCAGAACGCTTACCGCGTGCTGCAACTGGCCGAACAGCACGGCCTCTGGATCGTTGAAGACGATCTGCACCGCGAGCTGGCCGACCCCGCCGCGCCCATGCTGGCCTCGCTCGACGGCCTGCGCCGCACGTTGTACGTGAGCGGTTTCTCCAAGACGATCTCGCCGTCATTGCGTGCGGGCTACGTGGTGGCTGACGCCGCCATCACGCGCGAGCTGGCGCGTACCAAGATGGCCGTGGCACTCACCTCGTCGGAGATCACCGAGCGCATCGTGCACGCTTTCGTCACGCGCCCCGTCTATGCAGAGCACGTGGCGCGGCTGATTGCGCGGCTTGGCGAGGCTCACACGCAAGTCGAGGCCCTCATGCGCCAACATGGTGCCGAATTGTTCGATACACCGGGGCGCGGCCTCTTTCTGTGGGCGCGGCTGCCGGGCCACGCAGATGCCTCTGCGCTGGCCAATCGGGCCATCGACCACAACATCTGGCTTGCACCGGGGCAGTATTTCCGGCCACATGACGAGCCCAGCCCGTGGCTGCGCTTCAACGTGGCGTATTCCGCTGAACCGGCACTCTGGGAATTCCTGTCGCACGCGTAACGGCGCTGCCCGCATGCGTCGCAATGACGTATTGCATGCAATCAATCACGTTACTGGCACTCAAACGTGAAATCGGCGTGACTGGATGGTTTCAGCGTCACAAAAGCGCGACACGATGCGCTGTCGCCTACCGTTCTCTTGCGCCGTACCGATTCCCAACGCCACTTGCAGCCCAACCTGCACAAGGAGTGCCATGGACATCAAAACCGTCCGCGAAACCGCGTTCGCAATGCCGCTCACGAGCCCCGCATACCCGCCAGGCCCGTACCGCTTCATCCACCGCGAATTCTTCATCATCACGTACCGCACCGACCCGGCCAAGCTGCGCGCCATGGTGCCGGAACCGCTGGAAGTGCCTGAACCCCTTGTCGCCTACGAGTTCATCCGTATGGCCGACTCCACCGGCTTTGGCGATTACACCGAGAGCGGCCAGGTCATCCCCGTCGCCTACGAAGGCAAGCCCGGCACGTACACGCTGGCGATGTATCTGGACGACCACCCGCCCCTGGCCGGCGGACGTGAAATGTGGGGTTTTCCCAAGAAGCTCGCCACGCCCAGGCTCGTGACGGACAAGGACACGCTGATCGGCACGCTGGACTACGGCCCCGTGCGCGTGGCAACCGGCACCATGGGTTACAAGCACCGCGAGCTGGATCTGGCCGAGCAGAAACGCCGCCTGGAGCGCCCCAACTTTCTGCTCAAAATCATTCCGCATGTGGACGGCAAGACCGCGCGCATCTGCGAGCTGTCGCGCAACTACATGATTGATGTCGACATGAAGGGTGCCTGGACGGGGCCGGCGTCGCTGGAGTTGGCGCACCATGCGCTGGCGCCCGTGGCCGAACTGCCCGTGCTGGAGATTGTCGAAGCCCGACACATCATTGCAGACCTGACCCTTGGCATGGGCGAGGTCGTGTTCGATTACCTCGCGCAGTAACGCCTGCCCGACGCCATCCTTTTTTTCCGTCAACCCTCGGAGTACACACATGTCTGATTTGAAAGGCAAAGTCGCTGTCGTCACGGGTGCCGCCAGCGGCATCGGCAAGCAGATCGCCCTCACGCTCGCCGGTTCGGGCGCGGCCATCGCCATCGTTGACCTGAACGAAGACGGCGCCAAGGCCGTCGCCAAAGAGATCACCGATGCGGGCGGCAAGGCGATCGGCCTGCGCATGGACGTGACCGACGAACAAGCCGTGGACAGCGGCATAGACCGCGTAGCTGAAGAGCTCGGCTCGGTCGACATCCTCGTTTCGAACGCCGGCATCCAGATCGTCAACCCGTTCGTGAGCTACTCGTTTGCCGACTGGAAGAAGATGCAGGCAATCCATGTCGACGGTGCCTTCCTGACCACGCGCGCCGCGTTGCGCCACATGTACAAGGATGACCGTGGCGGCGTGGTGATCTACATGGGGTCGGTGCACTCACACGAGGGCTCACCGCTCAAATCGGCCTACGTGGCGGCCAAGCACGCGCTGCTCGGCCTGAATAAGGTGCTGGCCAAGGAAGGCGCCGCGCATAACGTGCGTTCGCACGTGGTGTGCCCCGGTTTTGTGCGCACGCCGCTGGTCGAAAAGCAGATTCCCGAGCAGGCCAAGGAACTCGGCATTACCGAAGACGAAGTCGTGAAAAAGGTCATGCTGGGTGATACCGTGGACGGCGTGTTCACCACGGTGGAAGACGTGGCCGAGACGGTGCGCTTCCTGGCCACGTTCCCGAGCGCGGCGCTGACCGGCCAATCGTTCGTGGTGAGCCACGGCTGGTTCATGCAGTAAATCTCAGCACACGCAAGGAGGTTGGAGGAGATATGCCCGCACCCAAACTACGCGTGGCCGCAAGCAAGCGGCCCACGCCGGCAGAATCGTCGCGCCCGGCAGATGCGCCGCTCACCACGGCACAGCGCATCGTGCTGCCGGCGTACGAGAACATCGCGCTGGTGCTGCAAGGCGGCGGCGCTCTTGGCTCGTACCAGGCCGGCGTGTTCGAAGGGCTGGACGAAGCCGGCATCGTGCCGAACTGGATTGCGGGCATCTCCATCGGGGCGCTGAACACAGCCATCATTGCCGGCAATGCGCCCGAGCATCGGCAAGCAAAGCTGCGTGAGTTCTGGCAGATCATCACGCAGCCGACGTTCTCGCCGCCGCTGCCTGACATCCTGGAAAACGCCTGGTTTGACGGCAATGCGCATCTGCGCAAATGGCTGACCGCCATGCAAGCCGCCGACACATTGCTTGAAGGCCAGCGCGGCTTTTTCACACCGCGCTTTCCCGCTCCGCTGCCAGCCAACGAAGTCGACCCGCTCGAAGCCAGCTATTACGACACCACGCCGCTCAAGGCGACGCTGGAACGCCTGTGCGATTTTGATCGCATCAACGATGGCGGCATCCGCGTGTCAGTGGGCGCCGTGAACGTGCGCACTGGCAATCTGGAAGCGTTTGACAACACCGAGCGCCGTCTGCGCGCAGAGCACTTCATGGCATCGGGCGCGCTGCCGCCAGGTTTTCCGCCTGTGTTGATCGACGGCGAGTATTACTGGGACGGCGGTGTCGTCTCCAACACGCCGCTGTCGTATGTGCTCGGTACCAAGCCGCGCCGCGACACGCTGGTGTTTCAGGTGGACCTTTGGAGCGCGCTGGGTCCGGTACCCAATACGATGATCGGCGTGGCCAGCCGGCAGAAGGACTTGCAGTACTCCAGCCGCACGCGCCTTACCACCGACTGGATGGAGCGCTCGCAATCCACGCGCCGGCTCATGCGCAAGCTGCTCGATCACCTGCCACCCAAGGAGTTCGAGCGCACGCAGTGGTACAAGCACGCGCAGGAAATGGCCTGCACCAAGCGCTACAACGTCTTCCACCTCATCTACGCCGCCAAGGAACATGAAGGGCCGGGCAAGGACATCCAGTTCGGGCCGTCGACCATGCGGGACCATTGGGCCTCGGGCCTGGCGGATATTCGCGAATCGCTCTCGCATCCGGAGTGGCTGGAGATGCCCGATAACGACACGGGCTTCGTCACGCACGACATCCACCGCCACCCAAGCGTCGAGCGGGAAGACAAGCGGCTCTGAGCAGGCTACTTCTGTGCGGCCGGCATACGCAGCGCCGTCGACAGCGGCGGCCGCGGCAGCGCGGCCGTCCAGGCACGGCGGATCACCGCGCTGATCTGCTTGTAGACCTCTTTCGAGATCACCGTTTCGGCCAGCATCGTGTCGATCTTGCTCTGGCCGATATAGAGCGCGAACAGCACCAGCAGACGCTTTTCCAGCGCGGCGCTGTAGTCCCCAAACTTTCCGCGCAGTTCGGCCAGACCCTCTTCCGCCGCCTCAATCCGGGCAATCAACACGCCGTCGAGGAGGTCTGCCATGCGCTCGCCCAACACGGGCTGCAGCGACGCACGGTTGTACGCGCGCAAGCGCTCCAGCACCGTCTGGCGACAAATGAGCAATTCAAAGCGATCAGCCAGCGCGTTGGCCAGCGGGCGGTCGATATGCACCACGCGGTGCAGCCAGACCGCGAACCGGTAGCCGGCGTGCTTGGCCAGGATGCGCCGCGATGCGCGCTTGTAGCCAAGACGCCCCTCTGTGCGGGCCGCGTCGATCATGTCGGCGGTGTTGCGCATCATCGCGTCAAGGTTGCGGATCGAGACGAGGCCGTTACCGTACTCGGGAATCAACTCGCGCTCGCGCGTTGCAAGCGAAACAAGGCCGATGGTCAGGCGCTCACGTTCGGACAGCGCCTCCTCAAGGTTCAGCTCGACCGCGCCGGCCGCGACCTCCCGCCGATACACCTCCGCTGCCTGATCCGTCGCCCCCGAGGTGAAATGGAAATGGCCGCCGATGCGGCGCATGGTCGATTCCACTTCTTCCGTCGACATGTTCAGCGCCTGGCCTTGCAGGGCCTGCTCTTGCGGCGACAACTGATCCAGCCCCAGCCGGCGCATCACCCAGCGCAGCGTGGCGCCGTTGAAGAGCACGCTCACCAGCACAAAGCCGGTGGCGAGGATGGTGACGAAATGGCGATCCGCCTCGTGCACGGCCTGGTTCTCCGCCACGCCCAGTGCCAACACCAACGTGACGGCGCCACGCAAGCCGCCCCACGCAATCGCAAGCTTGTAAGCATGGCTGACTGGCGCAGAGAGCTTGAGCCACGCGAGCGCAGGCAACAGACCGAACAGCACCGCGAGTCGTGCTCCAAGCGCAGCCAACACGATCACCGCCAGCCAAAGCGCATCTTTCCACACCACGCCGTGCAACAGCTCCGGCACGCGCACCGCAGCCAGCAAAAAGACCACCGCCCCGGCCAGCGCAGCAATCTGCTCCCAAATGAGTTGCAGATGCGACCAGTTGCGCGGCGTCAGGCGCGTGCGCCCTAGCGCGCCGATCACCAGCCCCGCGCAAACCACCGACACCACGCCCGACACGCCCAGCATGTTTTCGGCCACGAGATACAGCGGATACGGCAGCGCCAGCGTCCACGCGGCTTCAGCCTGGGCAATGCCACGCAGCGCCGGCAGCAGGAATGCGGCGATGCGCCCGGCAATCAACCCGAACACGACGCCGCCACCAAACGCCTTGGCCAGTTCGCGCAGGCCGGTGCCGACGGTGGCATCACCGCCGTGGCCTGTCAGCATGGCAAGCAGCACGCCCATGATGGCAATGGCGGCCGCATCGTTCAGCAGCGCTTCGCCTTCCACCAGGCGGATCAACCGTGCTGGCGCGCCCACGTCGCGAAATACCGCAATCACAGCGGACGGATCGGTCGTGGCAATCATCGCGCCGAGCAGCAGACATGTGACGATGCCGAACGGCGTGACAGCGGCCGCAGCGAGTCCGATCACGCCCGTGGCGACCACCACGGCGACGATGGCCAGCATCAAGATCGGCGCGGCATCGGGCGCCATGCTGCGCACGTCCACCGACAGCGCTGCCTGAAAGAGCAGCGGCGGCAAGAACAGCCACAGATACGCCTCTGCCGGCCAACTCGGATCCACGAGCGGGGCGAAGAACGTGGTTGCGGAAGCCGGCGCGCTGTTCTGCACGATCACATAGGCGCCGCCGATGCCGATGCCCACCAGTGCCAGCAATGTCGATTCCGGCAGCGTCAGCCGCGAGGCCAGCATCTGCACCAGCGCCACCACGGCGAGCAAACCGCCCGCCACCAGCAACAGGATGACGACGCCGTTCACAAGGCGGCCTCCCGCGCAGCCAGCCAATCCGCGCGCTCTGCATCGGTCAGGTCCGGCACGACAGCCGTGCCGGTTTCGGCGGCGGCCACTGCGGCTTCCAGCACGGCCATGACGGCCACGGCTTGCACGGGCGGGACCGGGTTTGCGCGCTCGCCGAGGATGGCGTCGCGCACAGCTGCGTAGTAGGCGCGCTGATCGCCCGGGGGTGTTGCAATGCTGGTTTCGGCTGAGGTTGCGCCGTCGATCAGCAGGCCCGCGTCGTCGTCCGCGCCCCAGCCTTGCGCACCGGGCTGCATGCCGGCAAGTAGCTGCGCTTCCTGCTGATCCATCCGGCGCTTGATGAACGAACCGCGCGTTCCATGGACGACCCAGCGCGGCGAGCCGCCCGCCACCAGCATGCTCGCGTGAAGAACCGCTCGCCGCTCGCCCGCTTCAAGCACGACATGCGCCCAGTCCGGCGTTTCGGCGCCCGCCCGCTGGCGTGCAAACGAGGCGCTCACTGCATCCGGCAGGCCGAGCAGTTGCAGCGCTTGGTCGATCAGGTGCGGGCCAAGATCAAACCAGATGCCCGTGCCCTGCCCCGCCTGCTCACGCCAGCGGGCACGAACCTGCGGGCGATAGCGGTCGAAATGCGCCTCGACGTGCATGGCCTCGCCGATGCCGCCACCGGCAATCGCGGCTTGCACAGCGAGGAAATCGCTGTCCCAGCGGCGGTTCTGGAAGACCGACATCACGCGCCCCGTTTCACGCGCCAGCCGAGCCAGATGCCGCGCCTCTGCCAGCGTGACGGTAAACGGCTTATCCACCACGACATGCTTGCCCGCGCGCAACGCAGCTTCAGCCAAAGGCGCATGGCGGTCGTTGGGCGCGGCAATGACGACGAGGTCGACCTCCGAATGCGTTGCCGCCGCCTCGGGCGTGCAGACCACGGCGTTGGGCCGATCCGCATGCACGGCGTCAGGCCGGTTGGAGCCAATGACGTGCAAATGCAACCCCGGCGAAGCGTCGATCAATGCTGCGTGAAACAGTTTGCCGGCGTAGCCGTAGCCCACCAAAGCGGCTCTCAATGGCATCTGATGTGATGAATGCGACATGTGGAAAAAAATGGCAAAAACAGGCGAATGAGACGATGGCGGCGCAACTTGGTGCCCAAAACCTTAAGGGTAATACATGAAAAATTGCCTCGCGCGGGGCCGGCAAACGTTGCCCATCGTCAAAAACACGCCTTAACTCTCTTGTAAATAGGAATTGTTCTCATTATTATCTGCGCCTTCACATTCTGAAGGCGCCAACCTCGGGGGAGGGAGTCGCGCCCTACTTTTCACTTTACGGGAACTGCAATGCCGCCGAAACGTTTGTGCCTGTCTCTGGCCGTCCTTGGAACGCTGCCGTTTGCCCAGGTGGCAACTGCCGCCGACACTGTTGCGGCCGCCGACGCCGGCACCTTGCCGACTTCCACGGTCAAGGGCACGCGCAGCAGCACGAGCTACGACACGCCCATCGTGAACACCGCCACGAAGATTCCCGTGCCGTTGCGCGAGATTCCGCAGTCGGTGAACGTCGTGCCGCGTGCGGTGATCCAGGACCAGGGCGCGCTGTCGATCAACGACACGCTGCGCAACGTGCCGGGCGTGTCGGCATCGCTGGGCGATGCGCAGCGCGATCAGGTGACCATTCGTGGTTTCTCGTCGATCAATGACCAGTACGTCGACGGCCTGCGCGACGACTCGCTCTACTTCCGCGACCTGTCCAACATTGACCGCATTGAAGTGCTGAAGGGCCCGGCGGCCGTGCTGTATGGCCGTGGTTCGTCCGGCGGCATCATCAATCGCGTGACCAAGAAACCGCTGGCAACGCCGCTAGCCGAGGTGGGCGTGGTGGTGGGCACCGAGCGCCAGAAGCGCGCCGAGTTCGACCTGAACACGTCCATCAACGACGACGCCATCCGCGCACGCATCACCGGCGCCGTTGAAGATTCGGGCGGTTTCCGCAACGACTATTTCCTGCGCCGCCAGGCGATCTCGCCGTCGTTCCTGTTCAATCTCGCGCCGGATACCAAGTTGACGGTGCAATTCGACTACCTGCACGACAAGCGTATTGCAGACCAGGGCGTGCCGTCGTATCGCGGCCGCCCCGTCGACGTGCCGATCGAGACACGCTATGGCTCCGCCGACGCCGCTGCCGGTAACGTCGAATCCACCGTCAAGAGCGTGACCGGCACGCTGGACCACCGCTTCAACGACAAGTGGTCGTTCCACAGCGTGGTGCGCAACTATGAGTACTCGCTCGGCCGCAACAACTACACTACCGTCAGCCGCGTTACCGATGGGCCGATCCCAACCGTCACGCTCGCTGTCAACCAGCGCAACCGCAGCGACCGCGGCACCCTGTGGCAGAACGAGCTCACGCAGAAGGCCGAGACCTGGGGCATCCAGCACACGCTGCTGTACGGCATCGAGCTGGGTTACCAGGACAAGAGCGACCGCGTGGCCGCTGCCCCGGGCACCACGACCTACAACCTCTTCAACCCGACGCTGCAGGTGTTGCCGACCGTACCGGGCAACGCGGTGCCGACCAACTACGGCCTCTCGCACAACGAGACGTACGCGGCGTACGTACAGGACTTGATCAAGTTCTCGCCGCAATGGACGGTGCTCGCCGGCCTGCGCTATGAAATCCTCAAGCAAAGCCGCGACGACCTGACCCCGCGCAATGTGGATCTGTCGCGCACCGACAAGCCGGTCAGCCCGCGCTTGGGTGTTGTGTATCACCCGATCGAGCCGCTTTCGCTGTACGCGTCGTACAGCCGCTCGTTCCAGCCGCTGGCGGATAGCTTCACGTTCTTCCCGAACAGCAGCGCGCTGGCTCCCCAATCGACCACGAACTACGAGATCGGCGCCAAGTACGACCTCTCGGCCGGCGCGAGCGTCACAGCTGCGCTGTTCGACATGAAGCAGACCAACCTGACGGCGGCGGACCCCGTCACGCTGCTGGGCGTGCCCATCGGCACGCAGCGCACGCGCGGCCTGGAGCTGTCGTTCACGGGCGAGATTGTGAAAACCTGGTCGCTGATGGCGAGCTATGCCTACCTGAACGGCCGCCTGGAGAACCCGAACGACCGCAGTGGCAGCGTGGCCGTCAACGGCAATCAGCCGTCGCTCACGCCGCGGCATAGCGGCTCGGTATGGCTGAAGCACGATCTGCCGAACGGCTTCTATGTAGCCGGCGGCGTGCGTGCGGAAGCTGCGCGTTATGCATCGCAGTACAACCTGACAACGCTGCCCGGCTACATGACCGTCGACCTGGGCGCCGGTTATCGCAGCAAGCACGTTGATGTCACGCTGAACCTGCAGAACCTGTTTAACCGCGCGTACTACGTGTCGGCGCACGGCGGCGCAGAGAACTACAACATGCCGGGTGCTCCGCGCATGGCGCTGCTGGGCGTGCGCTACAAGATGTAAGTGGCTGTACGAGATGCTGCGACGGTTGCTCTTCCGCCTGCACTGGCTGATCGGTTTGTCGGCCAGTGTGGTGCTGGCCATCGTTGGCGCCACCGGCGCGCTGATGGCGTACGAAGACGAGTTGCTTCGGGCGATCAACCCCGGTGTGCTCAGCCTGCCCGCGCACACCGGCCCCGCGCCAACGCTGCCGCAAGTGGCTGCGCAGGCACGCGCTGCCATGCCCGAGCGGCCTGTCACCTTCATCACCGCCGCATCCGACCCAACCGAGCCGTGGCGCGTCTGGTATGCGTGGCCGCCCGGCAAACACGGCGGCAGCAGCCGCGGGGAGCTGCGCTACATCGATGCCGCCACCGGCACGCTGCTGCCCGAAGCGCGCGCCCAGCATTTCTTTGCCACCGTCAAACTGCTGCACCGGACGTTGCTTGCTGATGAGGTCGGCAAGCAGATCGTGGGAGCCAGCACGATTGGGCTCGTCGTGATGGCACTGTCGGGTTTGTACCTGCGCTGGCCGCGCCGCGTAACGAACTGGCGAAGCTGGCTGGTCATCCGCTGGGACCGGGCCGGCCGCATCCGCTGGTGGGATGTACATACCGTCGTCGGCACGCTGGTGCTGCCGCTGTATTTGCTGGCGGCCTTCAGCGGGCTGTATTGGGCGTATGACTGGTACCGCGATGGCCTGCAGCGCCTGGCCGGCATGCCTGTCGCCGCCAAGGCAAAACCGGTGAAAGGCGCGCGACAAGCGCTCGAAGGTGCGGCATTGGAGCGCACGTGGAACGCTTTCCTGGCCAACGCGTCCAACTACGGAACCGCCACCCTGCGTATCGACGACGCCCGTACCGGCAAGGTCGATATCAACTGGCTTCCCGCCGACGCACCGCACGACCGCGCCTTCAACCGCTTGACGATAGACGCCAGTACCGGCGCGGTCCTCCGCAACGAATCCTTCGCAAGCAAACCGCCAATGCAACGTCTGCTGGCCGGTATGTTGCCGCTTCACAATGGACGCTACTTCGGGCCGATCGGCGTCGTGCTAGTGTTGATCGGAGCACTGATGCTGCCGGTGTTTGCGGCAACGGGGTGGTGGCTGTATCTGGATCGGCGCCGACGCGCGCAACCGCAGCGCAAAAACGCATCCGCAGCGACACGTCCTTGCTGAAAACGTAGGGGCATCGACGCGATGTCGTGCGCCTCAACACAACAAGGACAACACCATGGTGATCGAGAAATCCCGCGACCTTTCCCTGCGCCCGCTGGAGCGCAATGACCTGCGTTTCGTGCACGAGCTGAACAACGACGCGAAGATCATGCGTTACTGGTTCGAAGAACCGTACGAAACCTTCACTGAACTCTCACAACTCTACGACCGCCACGTGCACGACCAGCGCGAGCGCCGCTTCATCTGCGAGAACGATGCTGGCGAAGCCGTGGGTCTGGTCGAGTTGATGGAGCTGAACTACATCCACCGCCGCGGCGAATTCCAGATCATCATCGCACCCGGCTGGCAGGGTCACGGTTATGCGTCAACGGCAACGCGACTCGCCGTCGACTACGCATTCATGGTGCTGAATCTGCACAAGCTGTATCTCGTTGTCGACGTGGTGAACGAACGTGCGATCCACGTGTACGAGAAATGCGGCTTCCAGCGCGAAGGCGAACTGATCGAGGAGTTCTTCAGCAACGGCGCGTATCACAACGCCTTGCGCATGTGTGTGTTCCAGCGCGACTACGTAAAGACGGTCCGCGACGGCAGCTAACGCACGCCGGCCAAAACTACGCCGTGTGCAGCCACGCGTGCAATTCGCGCTGCCCGGTTTCGGTCATGCTCAGTGCGCGCGAATGCTTTTGCCGCGCCAGCCACCCCAGCGCGATGCAGCGCTCCGCCACGGCGGCCCCGAGCGCGCCCGCAAGATGCGGGCGGCGTTCACTCCAATCCATGCAGCCGTAAGCGAAGCGGCGTCGGCCGTTGCGCAGTGCGTTTACGTCGACGCCGATGGCTGCCAGAGCCTGTTCACCCTCAGGCGTGACGTCATACGCGCCGTGCGTTGCGTCGAGCTGCGTCAGCCAGCCGCGCGACAGCAGTTTCTCCGACACCTCGGTGCCAAGCTGCCCGGCCAGGTGGTCATAGCACAGGCGCGCCGCACGCAGGTTTTCAGGCACGGTCGAGCGTCGTGGGTCGGCCGGCTTTTCTGGTGCGACCACCAGCAGCGATTCGATCATCTCCGCCACCGCCGGCGAGCGCAGCCCGAAGTATTTGTAGCGCCCGCTGGACAGCGAGGTAATGAGCGCATCGGCCTCAAGCCGGCGCAAGTGCGCGCTGGCCGTGGCTGGCTCCACGCCGGCGCCGTAAGCGAGTTCCTTGGCGGTAAGCGAGCGGCCCTCCATCAACAGCAGCAGCATGCGGATGCGGGTGGGGTCGCCAATGGTGGCGGCCACGCGGCCGATGTCCGGTTGGGTGGTCGATTCGGTGGCAGAGGAAGATGCGGTCATGGTTCGATGGAGACCAAACTGTTGGCGCGTGACAGGCGGGCGGGCAGTCCAGACAATGGGAGCCATCTTACTCCCGCGCCTCACGCTGATGACTGCCCTGGACATCGCCCCGCCCGCCGACGCGCTGCAAGCCATCGTGCATGCCGACCCGGCCCCCTATTACGCCGAACTTGCCGCCAAACGCCCCTTCTTCTTCGATGCCGCCCTCGGCTGGTGGGTCGCCGCCAGTGCTGAAGCCGTGGACGCGGTGCTCGGCAGCGCTGCCTGCCGCGTACGACCTGCCGATGAACCCGTGCCCCCGACCGTGGCCGCGACGCCCACGGGCGCATTCTTCGGGCGCCTCGTGCGCCAGATCGACGGGCCGGACCACAGCGCGCGCAAGGCGAAGGTGATGGCCGCGCTGGGCCGGCTGGACGTGTCGGCGCTGGCCGGCCGCGCGCAGCGGCATGCTCGCACTGCGCTGCCCGATGCAACGCATCTGCCCGCTGCGCTGGAGACCGATGCCCACTTCGCCGTGCCACTCGCCACGATCGCGCAAACGCTGCTGGGCGATCACGCCGATGCGCCTGCCTGCCAGGCTGACATTGCCGCGTACTTGGCCGCGCTCGGCCCGGGTGCCAGCGCAGCAGCCGTTGCACAAGCCGATGCCGCCGTCGACCGCCTCCAGCGCCGCTTTACCGACTCACCGCTCGCTAGCGGTGGTGATGACGGCGACGCAGAGATCACCAACCTCGCCGCCCTGCTCGCGCAAACCTACGACGCCTGCGCCGGGCTGCTCGGCAACTGCATCGTCACGCTGTCGCGGCACACTGGCTTGGCGACACGCCTGCGCGCACAACCGCATGCCATCGAGCCCTTCGTGCGCGAGGTCCTGCGCCGCGATGCGCCTGTGCAGAACACGCGCCGCTTCGTCGCGCACGATGTTGTGCTGCTTGGCCACCCGCTGCGCGCGGGCGACAAGATCCTGGTGCTCCTGGCGGCCGCCAACGTGGATGGCATAACCAACCCGGACCCGCTACGCTTCGACATCGACCGCACAGCGCCGCGCCTGTGGACGTTCGGCGGCGGCGCGCACCGCTGCCCCGCCGATGCATTGGCAACCACCATCGCGTGCGAAACGGTGCGGCATCTGCTGAGCCTGCTGGATGTCGATCGGTGGCTGGCTGGCCTCGGTGAGGTGGAGTATCGCCCCTCGCCCAATGCGCGCATTCCCCGCTTTCAGGCTTGAAGTTGCACCAACGAACGCATCACGAAAACACCTCCACAGGAGACTTGCCATGATCGCCGTCATCTTTGAAGTCGAGCCCGCACAGGGCCAGCGCGACACCTACCTCAACCTGGCCGCACAGCTGAAGCCCCTGCTCGAGCAGGTCGACGGCTTCATCTCGGTGGAGCGCTTCCAGAGCATCACCAACCCGGACAAGATGCTCTCGCTCTCGTTCTTTCGCGATGAAGAAGCCGTCAAGGCCTGGCGCAACATGGAGCAGCACCGCGGCGCCCAGCACGCCGGCCGCGACCACGCGTTTGCCGACTATCGGCTGCGCATCGCCCATGTGGTGCGCGACTACGGCATGACCGAGCGCGCCGAAGCCCCGGCCGATAGCCGCGCCGAGCACGCCTGAGCGCCCCGTACGGCGCCCCAATAGAGCCCGGTGTGACGCCTTTTGCGCTCACCGGGCACCGCCTTTGCTTAGTCAGTTAGAACCCGCACGGCCGAGCGCGCCGCACCACGGCATCGGCATGCCCCGTGCGCAACGATTGCAAAGGAATTGTCATGTCTACCGCTTTTCATGAGGCCGAACGTGAGCCGCAAGCCGCTCCTGCACGTACCGTTCAGAGTCCTGTGCGTTATGCCGTGGTCGGCGCCGGTTGGATTTCCCAAGCCGCGTTTCTGCCGGGCGTGGCACAGAGCGGCAACTCCGTCGTCACCGCGCTAGTCACCGGCGATGAGGTCAAAGCCACGGCACTGGCCGACCGCTATGGCATCGAGCACGTGCACGGTTATGCCGACTACGACCAGTTGCTGACTTCCGGAGATATCGACGCGATCTACCTCGCGCTGCCCAACGACATGCATCGGCAGTACGCCCTGCCCGCCCTGCAGCGTGGCATCCACGTCCTGCTTGAAAAGCCCATGGCGACCAGCGAGGCCGATTGCGAAGCGATGATCGAAGCGGCCCGCAACGGCAACGCGAAGTTGATGATTGCCTACCGGCTGCATTTCGAGCCCGCCACGCTGGCCGCCATTGAGCTTGTGCGCGCCGGCAAGCTCGGGCGCATCCGCGCGTTCTCGGCCATGTTCAGCCAATCGGTGGCGCCGTCCAACCATCGCGCCAACCATGGTTACTGGGCGGGGCCCGTGTCGGACATGGGCGTGTACCCCATCAATGCGGTGCGCAATCTGTTTGGCGAAGAGCCGGTGGAGGTTTCAGCCTGCGGCGTTCGAGACCCCGATCTGCCGTTCAACTTCGATGACACCGTCAGCGTGACGCTTCGCTTTGCCGATCACCGCGTTGCGCAATTCGTGGTCAGCTACAGCGGCGCAAGCATCGACCAGTACCGCATTCTGGGCACGAAGGGCGATCTGGAAGTTTCACCTGGCTTCATGTTTGGCGTGGGGCTGAAATACCGCGCCACCATCGACGGCAAGACGCACGAACAAGCGTTTGACGCGACCGACCAGTTCGGCGGCGAGCTGCAGTACTTTTCGGATTGCATTCTCAACAACCGAGAACCCGAACCCAACGGCGAGGAAGGCTTGGCCGACGTGCGCGTACTGGCCGCCATTGAACGTGCGCTGGAATCCGGCCAGCCGCAAAATCTGGGGCCGTTCCAGCGCCAGGGCCGCATGGAGACTGCGCAGGTACGCAAGCTGCTGCCTGTGCCATCGCCAGAACTGGTGGACGCGGCAGAACCTAGCCAGGGATAAGAAAAACCGGGAAAGAAAAACGCCCGCAACGAATGGCGGGCGTGGGATTCAGGATTTACAGATTGATGCGCTGGACGGCGTCGCGCATGCGCTTCCGGATCGAGACGTCCGAGTTGGTGTTGTTGCTGGAGCCGTCGGTTTCCATGGCGTTATCGCACCGCCACTCGGTGGCTTCACCGTTGTCGGTCAGCGCACAGACGCGGTGGGTCCAGCGGTCCCACACGAACACATCGCTGCCGGCCTCGCCAGAGAGCAGCGGCTCAAAACGGTACATCCACAAGTACCCGACACCCAGCAGGGTGACCAGAAAGATCGCCATCCAGGACGCTTTGATTCGGCGCCACATTCTCTTTTCTCCTCATGGAGCCGCTGCGCCGGACGCGTCTGACAGTGCGTCGCTGGGCCAAAAGCGCGGTGCTCCGAGGGGCAAATCGTAACATGGGGCACTCGCGCCCCTGCTCAAGCAGGGGCGTCAATGCGGCAGTGCCGCAACACCGATGCCTCTCCCGGCGGCCTCAGTTGAAGACGTCCTGGCGGTAGCGGCCAGATTGCATCTGCGCAGTCAACCAGTCCGACGCGGTCGCAAGGTCGCTACCGTAGCGCGCTTGATGCATGCGGATGAGCGTGTCGCGCACGGCGGGCGCCATCGCACGGCCGTCGCCACACACGTACAACGTGGCGCCCGCATCGAACGCCGCCCACACGGCTTCGCGCGCACCCCACAGCGCATGCTGGACGAAGCGATGGGGATGATCGGCCACGCATGAATACGCCGGGAAAACGCGCACGACACCTGCGTTTTCCCACGCGCGCAAGGTGTCGCGATACAGAAAGTCGTGCTCGGGGTGGCGGCAGCCGAAACACAGCAGCGACGTTGCCACCACCTCGCCTGCCGCCTGCTGCGCGGCGCGCTCTTCCAGGAAACCACGGAACGGCGCGATGCCCGTTCCGGCGCCGATCAGCACCATTGGCTTACCGGCATCGGCGCCGGGGGCAAACGGAGGGTTGGGCGTGCGCACGGCAGTAGCGATCTCTGCGCCTGCACGCAGCGTCATCAGGTAGTTCGATGCCGTCCCGCGATACGTGCCGACTCCGGACCATGCCGGCCCGGACACCGTGCCCACCGTGAGCGCGGCAACACCCGGCGACACACGCGCCGACGAAGCGATGGAATAGAAGCGCGGCCGCATTGCGCCAAGCCGCGCGAGAAACGCCTCAAGCGTCAGTTCAATCGCCGGAAAGCGGATCAGCAGGTCAAGCACGCTCACGTGCGCAGTTTGGATGTCCTGGTCGAAGCGCTGCGCTGCATCGTTGCCCTCCAGCCAGACCGCAAGTTGGCCACGCGTGAACGGACAGCGCGTGGCCGCATGCAGCGCGGTGATGTCGCGCACGGTGGCGGTGTCCTGCAGCTCGACGAAATCGCGCAGCAACTGGCGCACGGACACCGCCTGGTTGAGCGGCAAGTGCCGCACGTGAGCATGGCGCGCGGTCAGCGTGACGAGCGCGTCGCCCTCCAACCCGAGTCGCGCGATGGCCGCGTCGACACGGTCGTCGGCATTGCGCGGGTAGACGGCGAGGTGGTCTCCGGTGGCGTAGGTCACGCCGTCGGGCAACCGCACGGTGAGGTGACGCGTGGGGCCGCGCGGGGCTTCCTGCGTGAAGTCCCAGAGGCCCGTGGGGTCGCTGACGAGTTCTTCGTTCGCGAGCACCGTCATCGCGCGGGCGGCGGGCGGCAGCGTGGCGGCGCGCACGGCATCGGGGGCGAGATAGTCGACGTGGACGGATGGGCCATCGGTCTGCGCCTGACGGGCGCCCAGGGCGCTCCACAGGCTGCGCGTCCAGGCATCGACGGCGGCATCGAAACCGGCGTTGCCGTCAGCCTCGCCGCGCGGCACGATGGCTTGCGCACCGGCCGCCGCGAGCATCGCTTCCACCCGCTTCGGAAATGCCTGGTACGCGGGCCATTGCAAGTTGCCGCAGCCAAGCACTGCGTAGCGCAATCCTGTTGCCTGCCGCGTAAGCGCATCGGCAGCATCGAGCCGCGCTTCCAGCGTGCGGGCGCTATCCGGCGCACGGCCGTTGTACGTTGCGGCCACCGCGATCAGCACGCCGTGCTGCGGCAGCGCGTCGGCAATCGTATCCAGCGGCGCCACCTTGGCGTCGAAGCCGGCGCGCGATGCGGTGGCAGCAAGCTGCTCGGCGATGTCCTGGCAAGTGCCCAGGCTGCCGCCGTACAGCACATGCATCGATTCGCCGCCGCCGGCGAGCGCGGCTTCGGCGTCGTTTTGCGTGACCACCTCTGTGCGCGACGGCATGGCGATCGACAGCCGCTCCCGCGTATTACGCAACCGCGCGCGCAGGCGGAAACCGTCCGGTTTGAGGGTCAGCGTTTCTTTGATGTGAAAGCCGTAGTCGTACGGGTCGGACAACGCAAAGCGCTGCAGGATCACTGCGAGCGCCAGCTTGGCTTCAGTCAACGCAAACTGGCGGCCGATGCAGGCGCGCTCGCCGTTGCCGAAGGGCTTGTAGGCGTGCGGGTGGAGCTTGGCTTCGTTCTCTGGCAGGAAACGGTCGATATCGAAGACTTCGGGGCGATCCCACACTGCCGGATCACGATGCAGCGCCAGCAGCACGGTCACCACGCGCTGGTCCTTGCGGATGGCGTACCGGCCGCCAATGCGCGTGTCTTCATATGGCGCCACACCAAAGCTCGGGGCGGTCGGCCACAGGCGCAGCGTTTCCTTCAGCACGCGCTCGATCACGTCGAGCTGCGCGAGGTGCGCATACTGCGGCACGGTATCGCCCGGCAGCACGCGGTCAACCTCCGCGTACGCCTGCGCCAGCACCGCCGGATGGCGGAGCAGCATATACAGCGCAAAAGTCAGCAGGCCGCTCGTGGTTTCGTGCCCGGCAATCAGGAAGGTGATGACCTGGAAGCGGATGTTGGTGTCATCCAGTGGCTCGTCCGACACCGGATCGCGGGCGTTGAGCATCAACCCGAGCAAGTCGCTCGCGCCGCTGCCGCCATCTGTTGCCTGACGGCGCGCGCGGATCACCTCGTCCACCAGTTGGTGCATGGCGGCCACGTCGTGCGCAAACCGGCGATGGTGCTCGCGCATGAAGCGGTCTTTGAGCGGCAGGCGCGTGAGCTTGCCCATCGCTTCGGACAGCACCCCCACCATGGCCGCCAGGAACGGATGCAGCTCCGGCGTGTTGAACGAATCAAAGCGGTATCCGAAGCCCGCCAGCGAGATGGTGTCGAGCGTCAGCCGTGTCATGTCGTCGGCCACGGGGATATCGGCATCCGGCCCCTGGCGCGCCCATTTGTCGGCCAGCGCATTGGCCACCTCGAGCATCACGTCGAAGTAGCCCTTCATCGCGCGCTGGCTAAAAGCCGGCAGCAGAATGCGATGCGCCTTGCCCCAGTTGGGTTCGTCCTGATGCGCGGTGAAGAGGCCATCGCCCGCCCCGGCCCGCAGGAACGACAGCGGCGGCCCGATCAGCTTGCGAAAGCGCGTTTCATCGCACAGTTCGGCCACGAGATCGGCGGAATAGACGAACGGCACGCGCCGCCCGGCAAAGTCGAGCTGGTAAAGGCCTTGGGGAAACTGCCGACTGGTTTCCAGGAGCGTCTGGGCCAGGCGGTCTTTGGGAAGTTGAAGCAGGTTGCCCAGCCACGGCAGCCCCTTGGGCTGCGGGATGGGCTCCGCCGCTGCGGGCGATGCATTGGCGGGTAACTCGGAGGCGGAACGCATGCGCGGTCGACTGCGAAAATGGATTGTCCGCCAATGTACGCGCCGCCCCGCTCCACATCAAACAAAGTCGCCATGTTTGAATGCCGCCCCCTAAAAGTGAACCGGGCGGCCCGTAGGCCGCCCGATCTGGGGATGACGCGAAGCGTTGAATCAGCGCCTGCGCGGCTGTGAATTGAATGGCGCGTTGACCTGCGCTTCGAGTTCGCGGATCTGACGCTGCAGCTCGTCCACGCGCGCCCGAGCGGCACGGCGTTCGATATCCAGCGCGTCGGCTTCGGTCCGGGCAGTCTTCTGCCGTTCCTGCGCCTGGGCCTGCTGCTGACGTTGGATGTCCAGGTCGGTCTTCAGGCCACGGAGCTGTTCCTGCTGGGCGGCAATCTGGCGCTCGGAGCGCTCTTTCTGGGCTTCCAGGCGGATGCGCTGCAGCTCCAGATCGGCCATCGTGCGGGTTTGCCGGGCGAAGTCGCTGTACAGGCGTTCGGCAAAGGCTTCGTTGGTGGTCTTGATGACACGCCAGAGATCCTTCTGCTGGAACAGCGTGACGTAGTAAGTCAGGTCGCTCTGGGCAAACAGCAGGCTGGCGCCATAGGCACCGTTGTACGTGGTTCGCAACTCCGAGAGTTCGTGCGCCTGCATGCGCTGTTGCAGCTCGAATACGGCGCTGGTCGAAGCCCGGCTGCCCGTGCTGGCCGCGCCGCTGGGCGTGGCTGGCGCACTGGCAACGGGTGCAGCTGCAGCCGGCTGGCCAACCATGGCGGTCAACGCCGGCACGGGCGCAGCAGCGGCAATCGGTGCAATGGCGGTGGGCGGTGCGGCTGGGCTCTGCGCCACGGCAGATGTGCAGGCGGCCGTACCGGCCAAGACTGCGACTGCGGCCGCGATGGCCAATCCCCTCTGAAACGCCTGATGCGACGCTTTCCCTGATTGTTGTTGTGTTCTCATCTCGACCCTGTGGATTCTGCGCAGGTGTTGCAGCCGAAAACTATACGCGATCCGCCGCCCGAGTGGCGCGCCGGCCGCCCGCCCCGCAGTAGTGTGTTGTATGGCGTCACTCCAGTTCGCGCAGCTCGGCTTCGCCGTCGGCAATCTGGTATTTGCGCATCTTTTCCCACAGCACCTTGCGGCTGATGCCCAGCGTGGCGGCGGTGTCCTGGCGGCGCCAGTTGTTGGCGTCCAGCGCGGCGAGGATACGGCGACGCTCCTCTTCGCCACCCGTGCCCCCATTCCCACCGCTGCTGCGCTCGCCATAGCCGCCATGGCTGCCCTCGCGCTCGAAAGCATCGCGCTGCAGGCCGGCGAACAACGGCAGGATGCGGGCTTCGTCCCAGCGGCCGAACTGGCGCAGCGTAATGCCGATGCGCTCTGCCAGGTTGCGCAGCTCACGCACATTGCCGGCAAAGTAGGCGCGAGCGACCGACGCCCGCACCCATTCCGGCACCGGCGGCATGGCATCAAAGGTTTTATCGCCCAGCAAGTGCCGCAGGAAAGAAAGCAGCAGCGCGATCTTGTCGTCCGCGCCGCGCTGCTCCAGGCTGGGGATGCGCAGCTCGATCACAGCCAGGCGGAAATACAGATCGGCGCGGAACTTGCCCGTGGCGACCATCTCGCGCAGGTTCTTGTTGGTGGCAGCCACGAGGCGGAAATCCAGCTTGACCGGCACGGTCGAGCCCAACCGCGTGCATTCGCTGTCTTCCAGCACGCGCAACAGCTTCACCTGCTGATATAGCGGCAGATCGCCCAGCTCATCGAGGAACAGCGTGCCGCCGTTGGCCTGTTCAAAGTAGCCGCGGTGCGCGTACATGGCGCCCGTGAATGCGCCCTTGGCATGGCCGAAGAACTGCGATTCGAACAACCCATCGGGAATCGCGCCGCAGTTGACCGCCACGAACGGGCCCTTGCCGTAGACGCTGTTCTTGTCGTGCAGCAGGCGCGCAATACGTTCCTTGCCGGCGCCGGTTTCACCGTAAAGCATGACATTGCTGTCGCAATCCGCAAAAGTATCGACCTGCTCCAGCAACCCATGCATGGCCGGCGATGCGGCTACGAGGTCGCTCTGATCCTGCGCCTGGGCCTGCGCAGACGACATCGACGGCAGGACCTTGCTGATCTGCGCACGCAGCTCGGTGGCGCCAAAATCCGGACCCAGCACGTACGTGTATTCGGGCGGGAAGCGGCTCGAATCATGCTGCGTGTCCGCCGCAACCCAGATCACCGGCATGCCTTGCGCAGCCTGCCAGTCGAGCACCGTAAAGCCACCGCTTTCCACCACCGACGCGCTGATCACCGCTACCGCCGGCTTCAGTCGCGGCTCGGCCGGCTGAAAATCGATCCCGCCCGCACGGATGACCTCCGCCCCAAACGGCGCCATGAACCGTGCCACACGATCGGCAATATCGTGACGGCCTTCCCAGACAAAAATCTCAAGCGTTTCGTACGCCCAGCGATCGGTTTTCATGTCGTCGCTTCCATGTCAGTAAACCAACTCGACGGCGTCGCAGTCGAGCGAGAGGAGTTTGATGTCGGCGTAGCCGAGTTGGATGCCGAGGACTTCAAGTAGAGGGGTGAGGACCGCGTCGAGCGTCGCGCCAATCACCGCTAGCACCGGCGACAGAATTGCCGCACCAATCGGCCCCAGTGGAATTCCGAGGACCGTCAATTGCAGTTGATTGAGGTTGCTGTTCAGGACCGAACCGAACACCGCCTGTGTCGCCACGCGTGGTGGTGAATTGCCGCTCGTATCAGTCTGCGGATTCAATCCGATCTGCGTAGCGGCAATAGTTTCATCAGACCAACCAGAATTGCCTGCCGGCGACACATTGGCCTTGATACTCACTGCGCCGATCCCAAGCAGATTGACAAGAGGCGCTGGCGCGGCAGATGAACAATTCAACGCGCCACTGACTGCCGTATCCGCCCCCATAGCAATGCATAGCGAAACGGGCTGAGGTTGCACCGAGATGGTGGCTGTCGAGTTCAGACGAGGAACGACGCAATTGGTTGATTTCGCGTGCCCTTGCGCGCCGGCCACCTGCAAACCAATCGGCAATGTAATGCCGGCGAGCCCCAAGACGTTGGCATTGATGCCTAAGCCCAACCGGACCTGCGCCGTCCGTGCTTGCGTTCTCCATTGCCCCGCATTCGGCCCCGACAAAAATTGCCCCGGTGGCCCAACCGCAATGGCCGGCGGTTCAATGATCTTCAATGAGAGCGTGACCGTCCCAAGCCCTAGGATGTTGAGCGCAACAGGCGCCACATTCACGGCCGACTGGCTATTCGCAATCTGCGCAGCCGTTGTCAGGATATCCAGCACGTTGACGGTGGCATTGAGTGCAGATTGTTCATTGCCCGCCAGCGCCAGCACCTGCAGCAAGCCCGGCGACGAGGCTCCGCCATCGCCAATATTGATCGGCACATTCAGATCGTTGCCAAACGACAGCGCATTGCTGGCGCCTGCCCCACCTACCGACACCCCGGCCAGCCCGGACTGCGACGCCACCGAGATCACAGCATTGAAAAGCGTCCCCAGGCTGGGCGACAGCGACAGCAGTTCCTGCATCGAACCCGCACCCAGCGCCACCGCAAGATCGGCCAGGCGGATGTTGGTCGTGGCCAGCCCCTGATACGAAACGGCATCGATATTCAGGTTCGTGTGGAGCAGGTATCCGAGCAGCTGATTCAAGAGGCCGTTATTGACTGAGGCGAGCCCGGACCCGAGAGAGAACGCGACGATGGACGTGTTCTTTGCAATCGCCGTCGCCATCAGTTGCCGCCGGCCCACCATGAAGAAATACGGCACGTTCTGGGTAATCGTCACCTGTGCGGCGTTGGTGTTGCCGTCGACTGCTGCCTGCGCGGTGAAATACGTGGGCGCCGTGCCCGCGCTGGCATCCCAAACGCCCGGCACGACTGCCAGCGTGACATTGGTGCCATCCACCGTCAGTCCGTTCTGCACCACCGCCTGTTGTGCGGCGGCAGGCAGGTCAAGGCGCTGGGCCGCGGCCATGGCTGCCAGATCGGCCGAGCGTTGCAGCGCGCGCTGCTGATAGAACAGGTTGCCGATGTCGATCGACACCAGCACCGCCAATCCAACCGTGGCGATAAAGGTGGCCGTCATCACGCTTACCGCGCCGCGCAGGCGGCGGCGGAGCTTGGCGGCTCGACGAAGGCGGGAAGTGGCTCGTGTCACAGCGGCGTTCTGTGAAGGGTCAACGTGCGGTAGTGGCTTGACTCGAGCTTGTCGACTTCGCACTCGGAGCCGTCTGCGAGAGGCCAGGCATAGGTCGACTGAACGAATCAAGATAGCGCTGATACGCCAGCGCGGCCTGCTCCCCACGTAACGGGACGAACTCGCCCGCATACGTCCCCTCGCGCTGCGCTTTGAGCAAGGCGTGCGTGGCATCGCCCATGTTGCTACCCACGTTGGGCGCGGCTTGCGTAGCGTTCTGCGGACTGCCGCCCGAAAAGCCTTGCGCGCCAGCCGGGTTGCTCAGCAGCCATACCGCCATACCGGCAGCCATCAGAATGCGGGGGATCATTGCGCGGTCTCCAAGGTGTCAAGCAAGCGGCCGCGCTGCAATGCCAGCGGACGGGATTGAGGCGTGATAGCAGGCGTGGCCGCCCCGGCTACGCCTGAGGCAGATGGGCCGAGCGCCACCGCACGGGTGGCAACCGCCGCCGCGTCGCGAGCGATACGCCGATCGCGCCAGGCGCCGCGCACGCGTGCCACGTCTTCGTCAATGGCCTTGCGCGCGGATGCCGTCAGTTGGGCGTGCGACGCGAGCGACGCAGCATCGTCCTTGCGATCATTCACCGTGAGCCAGATCACCAGGTTGCCCGCGATCTTCGGGCTGGCTGCGGCCATCTGCTGCGCCTGCATCAACGGCACGCGGGCTTGCTCGACCTCACCCGACCGCATCAGCGCGTAGCCAAAATCGCTGGCCGTGCTGGCGTCGGTCGGATTGGCTTGGGCAGCCACCTGCAGGCGGCGGGCCGCTTCGGCAAAGTTGCCTTGACGCCCTGCAACGATGCCCAAGCCGCGCCACGCTGCGGCATTGAGCAATCCGCCTTGCGTGCCTGCGCCCATGGCAGAGGTGGCGCCCACAACCGCGCGGTACTCGGCATCGGCAGCGGCAAGTTGATCGGTTTCGCGCAGCGCATCCGCGCGTAGCAGCATGATTTCGGGTGCGCGGCCATAGCGTTGCTGGTAGGCATCAATATGCGCGAGCGATGCGTAATACAGGCCCTGCTCCTGCATCTTGCGAATCAGCGAAAGATACGTCGCCGGACTGGTGATCTCGGACTTCTCCTGGCTCTGGCGCTGACGAGCCATTTCAATGTCGGCATCGGCGCGCAGGCTCATGTCGGACGTGGCCATCGAGCCGCAGCCAGCCAGGAGGATGGTCAACATGGCCACGCCGGCCCAGCTGGCGCGCGCGGTGTTTGGGAAGCGTGTCATCTCAATGTCCCCCGGTTTTTTGCAAGCTGCGCATCACGCCCATGAAGCCCGGCCCCGCCGTGACGATCAGCAACGCGGGCAATAGCGTCAGGACCATGATCATCGTCATCTGCACGGTCAGCTTGCCCACGCGCTCCTTCAGCCGCGCGCGGCGGTTCTCCTGCAGACGGCCGCCGAACTGCCGCAGCGGCTCCTGCACCGCGCCGCCGAAGCGATCCACCTGCGTGAGAAGCGTGATGAGGCCCTTCAGGTCTTCGTTGTCGAACAGGCGTGCAATGCGCAGCAATGTCTGCTCGCGAGGGCGGCCCGAGGCGAACTGCTGGTTGGCCCGGCCAAACTCACCCGCCAGCACGGGCAGCATGCTGTGGAATTCGTTGGCAATCACCTGCAGGCTTTGGTCGATCGACAAGCCAACACCCTGAAGCAGCCGCAGCATGTCGACCATGACGGGCAGCTCATCGTCCATACGGCGCCGGCGGCTTTCCTTGCGGCGCCCGAGCAGCCACTTCGGCGCAAGGTAGCCCAACGCGATGCCGACAAAACTGAACACGAACACGAACAGGAGCGATGACGCATGCAACGCGCCGAACACAGCAAGCAGCGGCGGCAGCAGGATACGAGTCCCACCAAAGACGGTGCGGGCGTGTTCGCCGTAGTAGCCGCATTCCTCGAGCAACTTGCGGTCTTCCTCCGTCACGATGCGGCGGCCCAGGCCGGTGTCGATCCAGCGCTGCCCGACCTTGGCAATCTGTTGCTGGATCTGCTGCGCTTCACGCGGGCCGTGCGGGCGGGGCTTGGCAGCGGGCTGCACAACCGGCGACGCGGTGGGCGCTGCGGGGTTGGCCGCCGTCGCGCGCATGTCGGACAGCGCCGTATCGAGCTTGCGAGCGCTGCGATGTCGCGTGAGCGTTGCACGCAGCGCGAGTCCACCGAACACCAGCACGCCCGCGGCAGCCGCGGTCAGACTGAGGGTAACCAGGGTGTCGTCCATGCGTTCTCCTCAGACCGATTTCGCGAGCTTGGCCAGCATGACCGCACCGAGCACTTCCATGCCGAAGGCCGTCAGAATCAACGTCTTGCCGAACGGATCGCGCCACATCGACATGATGTACGCCGCGTTGAACATGACGATGACTCCGCCCACCACAATCGGCAGCAGGCCGATGATCCATGCAGACAATCGCGTCTCGGCCGACAGGGCAAACAGCTCCCGCTGGGCCTGCTGCCGGTCGCGCATGAACGCAGCGGTGCGCTCCATCACAATGTCTGCACGCCCGCCGTAGCGCAACGCCAAGCGCAGCACCGATGACAGCAGGATCAATTCGTTCACGCGGTACTGTTGGCCGACGGTCAGCACCGCAGCGTCGAGATCCTTGCCAGCGCGCTGCATTTGCGTGATGGCGATCAGGCAGTTGCGCAACGGCTGCTCGGTATTGGCGCTGGCTGCCTGAAACGCCGCGGGGACCGCGCTGCCAATGCTCATCAACCGCACCACGCCATCGAGAAAGCCAGGCAATTGCGCCAGCAGGCGCTCGTTCATCTTCCGGGTGCGGTTCCAAAACAGGAAAGCGACGATCACCACGTACAGCGCCAGCGCCGTCAGGGCTGAAAGCGCGCTCGACATCGCCCAGACGGCGAGCGCAATCATGAACGCGGGGCCAATAAGAAATATGTAGAAGCGCCGGCTCGGTTCGATATCTGCGCGGCGCAGTGCATCCTGCCAGGCGCGGTTCAGCGAGTCGGGCACGCTTGCGGGCACGGGCTCGACATTCGGTTGATAACGCGCATTGATCTGTTCGGTCTGTGCGCGTACGAAGCTGCGCGATGCCTCGCGCTCGCGACGGCGCACGGCCTCCGCCCAGAGCATGAGCGATGCACCCATCAGCAGCAGCGCGAGGCAACCGAACCAGAGCGTCATGCTAGACATGGAAACGGCCTCCGCCGCCGAATCCGGTCATGCCACCGTCCATCCCGCCGCCTTCGCTGTTGCGCATGCGGGCCAGCTTGGGCGAATGCGGCTGCAGGCCGAGCGCCGTCCAGCGGTCGACCTCTTCGCCATCCGGGCCGATGTAGGGCTCGTAGCGGTACAGCTCCTGCGTGGAGATGATGTTGTCCCCCAGCCCGGTCACTTCCGTGATCGACAGGATGCGGCGCTTGCCGTTTGACAACCGCCCGATCTGCACGATGAAATCAATGGCGTTGGTGATCTGCCGGCGCAGGCTCACCTCACTGCCTTGGAAGCCGGCAAAGCCCGCCAGCATCTCCAACCGGTAGAGGCATTCGCGCGGGCTGCTGGCGTGAATGGTGCCCATCGAGCCATCGTGGCCGGTGCTCATGGCTTGCAGCATCTCCAGCACTTCACCGCCACGCACTTCGCCCACGATAATGCGGTCGGGCCGCATGCGCAGGCTGTTGCGCAGCAGCTCCCGAATCGTGACGACGCCGGTTCCCTCAAAGCCGCCGGGCCGGCTTTCCAGGCGCACCACGTGCGGGTGGTTGAGCGACAGTTCGGCCGTGTCTTCAATGGTGATCACACGCTCTGACTCGGGAATGTGATACGCCATCGCGTTAAGCAGCGAGGTCTTGCCCGAGCTGGTGCCACCGCTCACCAGGATGTTGCAGCGGGCGCGCACAGCAGCTTCGATCAGCGCGCCGATCTCTTCACTCATCGTACCCAGGCCGAGCAGGTCTTCGGGCTTGAGCGGGTCTTTCCGAAACTTGCGGATCGACACCACTGGCCCTTCGAGCGCCAGCGGCGGAATGACCACGTTGATGCGGCCACCGTCGGGCAAGCGTGCGTCGACCATCGGGTTCGATTCATCCAGCCGGCGCCCGATCGGCGCAAGGATGCGGCGCACGATGCGCAGCAGGTGGTTGTTATCGGCAAAGCGCACCGGAATGCGCTCGAGAATGCCGTGGCGTGACACGTAAACGTCCAGATGGCCGTTGACGAGAATGTCTTCCACCGCCGGATCGGCCAGCAGATCTTCAATGGGGCCAAAGCCGGCCAACTCTTTTGTCAGCGCCTCGGCAATCTGCCGGACTTCCGTCTCGTTGACGGGAATGCGGCGCATGCGCGTGAAGCCTTCCACTTCCAGATCGACAAAGCGCTGAATGGCTGTGCGCGACCAGCGACCGAACTCGGCACCAAGTTCTTCGATGCGCGTCAGCAAGTGTTCGTGCGCGGCTTCCTTGATGTCCTGGAAGGCCTGCGAAACGGCAAACGCGCCGTTGCCGGCGTCCGGCTGGTTGGAGAACTCGATGGGTTGGGTCATGTCGCGTTCCGTTCGGTGGTACCGATATCCAGTTCAGTGGCGTCTGCCGACTTGCGTTTGGAGCGTGCGCCAAAGCGGCCGCCCAGTCGCGCACTCACGCCTGACACCCAGCTTGAGACACCTGAAGCTCGCTCGCTCTGCTGGGCGTAGCCGAGTGTCTGGGCAATCTGCGCAAGCGCGCGCACATAGGCATCGGTGGGGTGCGTTTCCGCGAGCATCGCTCCCTGGTTGGAGGCAATGACCAGCGCTTCGCGGCGGTTCGGCACGGTCAGCACCGAAGGAATTTCCAGCCGCTCGGCGATCTGCGCTGCGTCCAGCGACAAGCGCGTGTCGAATTTCGAAATGGTCAGATGCAGGTGATCGCGGTCAATTTCTCGCTTCTTGAGTTCCTGCATCAGTTCGGCCGCCGACACGATGGCGCCCACGCTCTGCTCGGTCACCAGCATCACGTCGTCGGCGGCTTTAATGATCTGCGCGATGAAGTCGATGTTGCCAAAGCCGCCCAGGTCGACGACCTGCAGGTCGAAGAACGTACGCAGCCGGCTCAGCAAGCCGAGCGCTTCAGAGAACGAAATGTCGCGCATCTCAGCCAGCGAGATCGGCAGCGGCAGGACGGCAAGCCCGTTCGGATGACGCGACAGCGCGGTCTGCACAAACACCTGATCGAAGCGGCGCAGGTTGCGCACAGCCTCGACGAAATGGAAATTGGCCTGCACGTTCAGGTACAGCGCGCCATCACGCAGCGGCTGACCGAGGTCGAGCAGCATCACATCGCTGGCCGACGTGCGGCGCACAAGCGTGGCCAGATTGGTGGCCAACGTGGTGGCGCCCACGCCAGGGCGTGCGCCCAACACGGCCAGCACGCGGCCACGGCGGGTCGGCTCAGCCGATGCGCGCTCCGCCAGCAGGCGACGCACCACGCGTACGGCCTCGGCCGGTGCGCCGTCCACATCGACGAAATCCTTGACCCCTGCGCGCAACGCAGCCAGCATCGCGCGGCCGTCGGCAGCGGAACCCACCGCCACCAGCGGCAAGCCCGGAAACAAGCGCGTGAGTTGTGCGACCAGTTGCGTCGCCTCGTTGATCGCGTCGGCCCCCTCGCCCAGCTTTTGGTCGTGATCGGGCACATCAATCAGCGTGGGCGACGAGGCAAAGCGCACAAACACGACTTCGGGGTTCACTGCGCCAATCTGCTCGATGAACGCATCGTGGCCAGTCGTCTCGGCCACCAGCACACCCAGCTCGCGAATTGCCCCGGCCAGCCAGCGGTGCACACCTGCCGCCTGGGCATCGCCCTGCATACCGCCACGCGCGCCGCCGTGCAGAAGGAAGTAATCCATGCCGGCCCCTTACTTCGAGAACCCGGGCATGGTGGCCGGATCCGCCACCCCCAGGGCAAACGGCCGCCACACAGCGTCGCCTGCGGTATCGCGATCCTGCCCGCCGCTCTGTCCCGGCAGCATCTTGTCGATCGGCGCATTGCGTGCCATCGGCTTGACCAGATGGGGCGTGACGATGATCACCAACTCCCGTTCTTCCTGGTTGTAGTTCAGGCGCTTGAAGAACGTCCCGATGATCGGCACGTCACCCAGGAACGGCACCTTGTCGACGTTGGACAGCGTCGATCGGCTGACGAGCCCGCCGATGACAAAGCTCTCGCCATCGCCGAGCTCAACGGTAGTATCGGCACGGCGCGTGACGATGGCCGGCACCGTTGCGCCATTGAGCGTGACGCCTCGGCTGAAATCCAGGTCGCTCGCTTCAGGCGCCACTTTCAGGGCGATGCGGTTTTCCGACAGGATCGTCGGCGAGACCGTCAGCCCGATGCCGAACGGCTTGTACTCGATGGTGGTGGTACCCAGCGCTTGCGGCACGGGAATTGGAATCTCGCCGCCGGCCAGAAAGTTGGCGCTCTGGCCTGACAAAGCAACCAGGCTTGGCTCGGCCAGCACGCGCGCCATGCCGTTCGATTCCATCAAACTCAGGTTGCCAAAGAGCCCCTTGCTGACTGATCCGATCAGCAGGTTGAATGCCGAGCCGATCGGCATGGTCGACTCGGTCGACAACCCTGTCGAGCCAAATGTGTACTTGGTCAGCGATGACGGGGAGAACGTGCTGAAGCTGAAACCGCCACGCGTGCGGCTAAAGGAGAAGCCCGCTTCCTTCAGCACAGTCTTGCTGAACTCCACCACACGCACGTCGACCTGCACCGTGCCCGGCACGTTCATCGAGGTGGTGTCGATGACGTTGCCGCCCTTAGGTTTTTCCCCGCCGCTGGCTACGGCGGCCGAGCGGCGCGCACGGGCAAGCGCGTAGACGTCTTTAGGCTGGCCTGACACGACGGCGCTATCGCCCTGCGCAACCACGACCGGATCGCCAGCCAGAGGCGCCGCGGCGTCCACTTGGACGTTGTAAGTCGTCGCAACGCCGCCCTGCGTCCAGACCATCACGTTGGCCGCGCCCGGCTTCTTGGCGATGATCAAAACGCTCGTGGCTGTACCGCGCCCCTTGAGCAGCAACGCATCGGCAATTTCAGGGTTGCCGATGGCAATGCGCTCGAGCGGTTTGCCCAGGCGAATTTCGCGCTGACTGCCTGTCAGGAGATGAAGCGTCTGGCCGGTCGGAGCCGTCTCGGCAAATGCGCTCGGCACGAAGGCGGCGCAGCCCAACGCGAGTACGCCCATCCAACCGCGAACCATGGCGGCATCAGTCATGTTGCTCCTCACGTTTTCCTGCGCGGATGATTTCTACGCCGCCGGTGGCGACCGTATTGGTTCGTGCGGTTGCGCGCGTTGACGCCACCACGGGCAGCGGCGGCACCTGGAGCACCGGCGAGCGTCGCGCCGCCCCTGTCAGGCTGGCAAGCGATACCCCGGCCTGTGCCACGTCCATCGGATTGCGGTTGGCGGCAGCCAACAGGGCTGCGTCCTGCGGCTTCACGGTCGGCTCGGCGTCGTCCCCCGGGTTGCGCAGCGCCAGCAGCAGGCGGCCGCTCTGATGCGCCATGGCCAGTTGGCTAACCGCCTCCACCGGCACGGCCAACACCGCCGTCTTGGCCTGATCGACCTTGCGCGTGACTCCGTTGTTCTCGGGCTGCTTCTGCGCCCCTTCATTGACGGCCAGCGGGCCAAACGCCAGCACGCGCAGGTGCGGCAACAACAGGCGCGCCTGGCTGTCTTCAACCTCCTGGCCATCCTTGCGCATCACCAGGAAAACATCGACGTAATCGCCCGGCATCACGCGGTTGCCCACACCGATCACCTCATCCACGTTGATGGCGACCGCGCGCTGCCCGGCCTCCACTTGCTGCGCAAGGCCCGACGACAGTTGCGAGGCAATCAACGGCACGCCGACGCCGACCGGCAGAATGGGTTCACGCCCAACCACCTTCGTCACGTCCGAAAACGCCTCGGCCGGATTGATGGGCAGTTGCTCGACGGCCAACTGGTCCGCGGTGATGGGCTTGCCCGCCTCAAGCGGTTTCGTGGTCACGACCACCGGATAGACGGTCTTGCCGTCTTTCTGCGCGGCGACGGGCGCCGGCGGGCGATGCGCCGTCTTCCATGCCACGGCGCCAAGAATGGCGGCCAGCAGCAACAGCGCGGCGGCGAAGATCTGGAGGTGTTTGCTGGTCATCTGGGCGGCGTGTCCGAGCGATCGATCAAGAGGGGCAGCGAACTGGAAAGTGTCAGGAGCCAGGCACCAGCTGCACGACGGCTGAACCCGTCAATGTGTCCGGCGCGGGCAACAGGGGTATCGACGGCAGCAACGGGTTATTGCCGGAGGTCACGGGCAACGTCAGGACCACGCTCAGGCATTGCATGCCTGCCACGTTCTGGCAATTCACGAGCGGGGTGCTGTTTTGATTGGTCTGGACCCGCCCGGTAAGGAAGGTGGGAAGTACCGACGTCACGGCCGCATAGGCAGCTGCCACGCGCTGCGTGTTGGACGGCTGATAGCGAAGCGCGGCGCGTGCGCCCTCTTCCGCCGCCAGGGTCAGCGCCTGCTGCATGGCGAGGATCACGCCGTAGTAGACGATGCCGAGCATGAGCACTAGCAGCACCGGCACGACGACGGCAAATTCGACTGAAGCTGCGCCGCGGCTGCCGTGCCGCCGGGGGCGGCGGACGCCATGCGTGCGGACTTTCGGGTGCGTGCGAGCACCCTCCCGTTCCCGTTGCAATGTCGGCATGGCCGACTCCTTTCTTATAGGCTGGCCGCTTGGCGGCTCTTGTTCAACGCTTCAACTGTCTGAACTACATGCCTGGCAGCCATGGCATGCGCATCACTGAGGGCACCCATGGCAGGCTCAGCAGCCCGATTGCCATATAGGCCGCGTACGGAATGCCTCGGCGCCCTGCCTGAGCGGTATCCCAGCGTGCGATCGCCGGGCACACGCGCATCACGATCCAAGCCGAAGGAGAAGACGCATCAAGCTGGCGTAACCCCATGATGGCGAGCGCGTGCAAGCCGGAAATCATGCTCGAGACAAGCCAGACGGCCACAAGGCCATGCCAGCCAGCAAGCAGGCCGACGACAGTGAAGAACTTCACGTCGCCGGCACCCATCCAGCCAACCGCATACAGGGGCAGGAAGCAGGCAAACGCAATCGCCCCGCCGAGCCAGAAGTCCTGCCAGTCATAGGCAAGGTGCTGTACCCCACCGAACTCAATCAGAGCGACGGACAGCATTACCCCCGCGACGACAAGCCAGTTCGGCACCCGCCGTGAGCGGAAATCCAGCGTGATTGCAATAACGGAAAGGACTACGACCCCTGCCCAGCCGGGCGTATCGACGTGGCCGTACCAGGTTGCTAGCAAGCCACGTTCTTGTTGACGGCTTGGCAGATAGACGCAAACACGCTCTCAAGCTTGGTACCGAGCGTGGACACGATCGTCACGATCGCAGCGGCAATGAGGCCAGCGATCATGCCGTACTCAACGGCAGTGGCACCTTGTTCGTCACGGATGAACTTCAGAACGGCGTTTTTCATGATTCTCTCCTGTTTGCACTCGCCCGCGGATGTGTTGATCTCGACCAGCTTTCGGCGCTCCAACCTTAGCCAGTTCATATTTGCTAATAACGGATAAAACGCATGGGGATTTACAGCGATGACACGAATAGCAAAAAATTTCGCCGTTCGCGCCGTTCCACTAATGGAACGAAATTCAGATATCACCAAACGAAGCGTCCCGCACACGCTTGATGATCACCGCACGCCCCCCATGGGCATTCATTTTTTCAGGCGTGTCACGTATGTCACGTAACACCCCGTAACAACTTTATAGGCGTGCAGCGCCGCAAACAAAATAACTCAATTGAGGTACTTGCCTCAAATTAGAGTGAAGTCTCTATTTAATTTTATTAAAGACACGCCAACCCTCTGAAAACCAATGGAAATCCCCTAATGACGGTCAGACTAGATCGATTATCTGAACGGGTTTCCCATTAATCCTCGGGGCCGATCTGAACGCTCCCCATTTCTGTCCAGGCAAAAAAAGGATGCGCGAGCGACGGGAACACGCCCGCGCACCTTCAAGAGCACAGACAGGTACTGCTCAGTGCGCCAAGCTGCCAACGCCGCCCAGCAAGTTGGTGACAGGGGCCAGCGGATTGCTGCCCGATGCGCCGCCGGCTGCGCTGGTCGCGCCGCTCAGCAGGTTGGTGACGGGCGCCAGCGGGTTGCTGCCACCGGCTGCACCGCCCAGCAGGCCCGTAACAGGAGCCAGAGGGTTGGAGCCGCCTGTTGCGCCGCCCAGCAGGCCGGTCAGCGGAGCCAAGGGGTTCGTGCCACCAGTGCCGCCGCCCACGCCGCCGAGCAGGCCGCCCAAGGGGTTGCTGCCCGCCGAACCGCCGGTCGTGGCAACGCCGCCGATTGCCGCGACGGTGGTGCCGAGGGAAGTCACCACCGGGCCAAGGTTCGAGACCACCGGCACGCCTGTTCCGGTGATGGTGTTGCCGGCGCCGGCCACGCCGCCGCCAACGGTGCCCAGCAGGTTATTCAAGGCTCCGCCCAGGCCAGTGGAATCACCAATCATCTGGGTGGCGCCGCTGACCTGCGTGGTAACCGGCACGATGGCCGTGCTCAGTTGTTGCGTCACCTGCTGCACCGCGCCGGAAGACAGCGCGCTGCCCAGCAACGTGCCGCCGCCGATCAGCGCCTGGCCGATCTGCTGAACGCCGCCACCCACGGGTTGCGTAATCGGTGCCAGCGGCGCGCCCGAGCCTTGACCCAGGCCCTGCACGAGCGAGCCGGCGCTCACGGTCGCCTGGCCAAGATCCGTCACGACATTGCCAGTGCTGGCCACCGTCGTGCCGATCGGATTGGGGTTCTGCCCCATCTTGCCGAGCCCGGTCTGGATGCCCAGACCGAGATCGCTGACAGCTTTGCCAGTGTTGTCCACCGTGCCGCCGAGCCCTGCTTTAGCTTGATCCGACAGGCCCGGAATGTTTGCGTTTTGAAGCGTCGAGCCGAGGCTGCTGACCGCTTGGCCGGTCGCCACAACGGTGTTGCCGGTGCCGTTTGCGACCTTGCCGACGGGCGTCACCCCTGTTGTGTCGCTCGGGCTCGGATTCGGCGAACTGCCCGAGCCAGAGCCTCCCGAAGAACAAGCCGCCAGCATGAGAGCGGCAACAGCGCAGGCCAAAGGCGCAACGCGAATGGAGTGTCGAATGTGAGTCATGGTCCGTCCCTTTCTTGGAATGATGTGTCTTGATGTCTGAGCTCGGTACTGCGGACTGCGGGCCACATTCTGCAAATGGCATGCCAGGCGCGTCAGAGACGTGACTCAGTTCTCAAAGGACGGCGTACTTATTGGTTTTGCGGACAGCACGTCAGGTGTTACCCGACCTTAAACATGGGCTGTTACCCCACTCAAATCCGTGTTCCGAGCGTTACGACGTAACGTGACACGGAACACATTCACCCCAGACATAACCTCAAAAGCAAACGTTTAACCCCTACTTTGGTAGGGTATGTAAATCCCGCATTCTGGTTAGTTTCCACAATCTCTCCATTTTTATTGAGGCAAACGCGGCAAATTCCCGGGCCCCATTACGCATTGCGTAATAATCGTGACATGGCACACCGTTTGCAGAGTCCGGCCACCTCACATCGACAGTGAGACATTTTCCAGCTGACTAAAGCGGACTTTTTAAAACGGGAGATCCATCATGAATAAGAACATCAAGTGCCTGGCCGCCACCATGGCAAGCCTGTTGGTTTTGGGTGGTTGCGCCAGCTCCGGCTCCGGCGATCTCGGCAGCTCGTTGGGCGGCTCGAACGGCGGCGGCTCGAATAACAACGGTGGCGGCTCAACGCCAACGCCTTCGCCGGCACCGTCCCCGTCGCCCTCCCCCTCGCCGTCGCCTTCTCCGTCCCCCAGCCCCACTCCGACGCCGGCACCTGCGCCGCTGACCCCGACTGGCGCCGTCCTGAACAATGCGGGCGGCATCGTCACGTCAGCCGGCTCGACCGTGAGCGGCCTGGGCAACACCATCGCCACCGCACCGTTGCCCTCGCAACTGAGCGGCGTGCAAAGCGGCCTGGGCGGTGTGGTTGAAAACGCTGGTGCGACGGTCTCAGCGCTGGGCGCGGGCGTTCAGAACGGCTTGGGCAGCATCGGCCGCAACGCCAATCCGGTTGGCACCACGGTTTCCAGCCTCGGTAATGTGGTGACCGGAGCGGGCAACACGGTCACGAGCGCCGGCACGCTGGTCAACAACCTGGGCACGGGCCCGCTGGCGCCGCTGGCCCCGGTGACGACGCCGCTGGCAGGCGTGGTGACGCAAGTCGGCCAGGCGGTTGCCAACGGCGGCGGCACGCTGGGCACGGCCCTGTCGACCGGCCCTGTGGAACAACTCACGCAGCAACTGAGCACGGCCATCGTGCCGCTGACTTCCCAGATCACCAGCGGGACGCAGACGCTGGGCGCGGCCACGGGCCTCGGTGCGCCGGCAAATACACTGCTGGGCACGATTGGCGGCGCGGTGGCCAACGGCGGCACCACGCTCACTGCGGCCAATGTTCCGGTGGTGAGCGGCCTCGGTGGCGTGGTGACGGCCACGGGCAACACGGTTGCCGCGCTGGGCGGCGTTGTCTATTCGCCGACGGCATCGGGCGGCAACCCGCTTGCCCCGATCACCGGCCTGCTGGGCGGCCTGGGTGGCGCGACGGGTGGTAGCAACCCGCTCGCTCCGATCACGGGTGCGCTCGGCGGCCTCGGCGGCGCGGGTGGCTCCAACCCGCTGGCCCCGATCACGGGCTTGCTGGGTGGCCTCGGTGGTGCGACGGGTGGCAGCAACCCGCTCGCTCCGATCACTGGCGCGCTCGGCGGCCTCGGCGGTGCCGGTGGCTCCAACCCGCTGGCGCCGATCACCGGCCTGCTGGGCGGCCTGGGCGGTGCGACGGGTGGCAGCAACCCGCTTGCACCGATCACCGGTGCACTTGGTGGTCTCGGCGGCGCTGGCGGCTCCAACCCCCTCGGCCCCGTCGGCACAATCACAGCACCGGTCGGCAACGTGGTTACCACGGTGGGCACGGGTCTGACGTCGGCCGGTGCGGCCACACCGCTGTCGCCGGTCACTGGCGCGGTGGGCGGCCTGCTGGGCACGGTGGGCACCGCTTTGGGCGGCACGCGCCACTGATCAACGAGCCACGCTTCGGCGGACCGGGTATCACGCCGGTCCGCCGATGTCACGTTTCAAACGCACTGATGCCGCGCAATGCGGCATCGTCATTGGGCTGGCTGCCACGCACCGACGCATCCCAGTATTTACCTGGGCCGTTGCGTCGCGTGAACGCTCCCTCTATGTGTCTTGTTGTAAAGCACCATGTCTCGCGGTTATCGTTTGATGCAACGCGCGGCTGCACGGCTTCGCGACACCACAAACGAAAACCACGGAGGAGACAGGCGTGCGGACCACCACCATGCGGTTGGCCCTGGCCACAGGCGTAGCACTGACCGGCCCGGCACTGAGCTGGGCCCAGAGCAGCCCCACCCAAGGCAACCCGATCGACACGCTTCCCAAGGTCGATACCTCCCGCCCGCCCCAGCAGAAGATCCAGGTGGAAGTGCAGCGGCCGAATCCGGCGCTGGAAAATCTGCTCGCGACGCATCTCACACCGACCAAGTTCCAGATCGAAGGCGTCAAGACGCTGCCGTTCCCCGAGGTCGCCGCGCATTTCGCTCCGTTGGCCGGGCATGACGTCACCGTCGCGCAACTGCTGCAGGCCGCGAACGATGTCACCAAGCTGTATGCCGACCGCGGTTTCCCGCTCTCGTTTGCCTTTGTGCCCGCACAAACGTTTGAAGGCGGCGTCGTGCGCGTCACCGTGGTGGAAGGCTACGTGGCACGTATGCGCATCGAGGGCACACCCGGGCCATTGGAAGGCCGCCTGCGCGAAATCTCGCAGCGCCTGATGGATGAAAAGCCCTTGCGCCGCGAGACCTTCGAGCGCGTGACGGGCGTGCTGGCGCTGCAACCGGGTGTGCAGATCACCGCGACCGTGCAACCGCCCACCACCACCGATGGCGCAAGCGAACTGGTGTTGAACGTGAAGCGCCAGCCGTACACCATCGGCACGGGCGTCGAATACCGCTCGCCGGGTGTGCGGGCAATCATCACGGGCACGCTCAATAGCGTGACGCCGCTGGGCGAGCAGATCACCGTCTCGACGCTGCAACCGCGCGGGTCGGATCACGAGACGTTCTACTCCGCCACGTGGGCGCAGCCGATCGGCACCGATGGGCTGCTGGCCAAGCTCACGTGGTCGCACTATCGCGGCATGCCCGAGAATCTGCCGCTGGAGCAACTGGGCTATCAGTCGCGCTACCTGACCGACACGCAGCGGCTTGGATTGTCGTTGAGCTATCCGGTGCTGCTGTCGAACTCGCGCAACCTGACGGTAACGGGCACCTTCTACGGCAACGACGACAAGCAGCGCTATACACCGCAAAACCCCGGGTTTGCGCAAACTGAACTGGATGCCAAGGTGCGCGTGGCCGGCGCGGAAGCGCTATACACCGAGGTGAAACCCGGTGAAACGCGCCGTGCGTCGCTTGGCATTTACCAAGGCATCAACAGCCTCGGCGCAGGCAAATCGGTCAACAACAACGTCGACCTGAGCTTCCTGCGCACGCGCATCACCGCCAGCGAAGCCCACGACCTGCCCCTGGGTTTTGGCGTGGTCGTCTCGGGGGCTGCGCAGTACAGCGGCGCGGTGTTGCCGTCTTCGGAGCAGATCAGCTTTGGCGGGCGCTTCTTCGGCCTCGCCTATCCGGCCGGTGAAGTGGCGGGTGATCGCGGCTGGGGCGCGTCGGTCGAACTCAATCGCGCCTTCCAGGTATCGATGGATTACCTGAAGACCGTGCAGCCCTACGTGCTGTACGACACCGCCAAGGTCTATTCGAACGCAGGCACGCTCGTGCATGATCAGCTCGGGTCGATCGCGCTGGGCGTGCGCTTCTCCGATCGGAAGTACTACACGCTGGACCTCGCGGTCGCGCGCCCCGTGGGCGACAAACCGATCAACTCAAGTTCGCGCAGCCTGCGGTTCAACGCGGCCTATACCTACCAGTTCAACTGACACACGCCGATCATGAACATGTACACGAATTTTTTATATTTTTTATATTTTCAGCGCTGAAAGTCGGCCATACTCCCCTCTCAAGAGGGGGATACATCGCCGCTGGAATTTGGGAGCATCAAAAGCGGAATGTTAAGTTTTTCCAAAGAGTTGCCGATTACCACAGAAGTCGCGCAGAACAACAATAATCATTACAGCGACGGCGGCATCACGCCGCAACACGCCGACAGCAAGGGATTGCACTCTGAGCTGTCGCAATACGCACCGGGGGCCATCATGCTGCAACGTCTATCGGATGACGCAGAATTCCATCGACTCGTCGATACCATCTACGAGGCGGTACTCGAGCCTGCGCAGATGCCCATCGCCCTGGCCCTGCTCTCCGTCTATGCCGGCGCCGAAAGCGCTCACTATTTCGTCTGGGACAAGCACACCGAAACACCGCGTCACGGCGTTTCGTCGGGCTGGTGTCAGCATTGCCCGCAGCAAGGCCACTGCAACGCCTTCTGCCAAGACCCCCAACTGCTCAGCGCAGCACAACCTGAAGAAACGTCGACGGCATCGATGACGCTGATCGACACGCCGGACATGCGCGTCACGATGCGCCTGCGCACGCGCGAGGACGATGCATCGGAAGTCGGCGCCCTTGAGCGCGAGACCCGCCTGCAGCGCGTGCTGCCTCACCTGCAGCGGGCTGCGCGCATGCAGCAGCGCCATCTGGAGCTGAACGAACTCGCCGCACTCGGCATGGCCGGGCTGGATACGCTGGACTTCGGCGTGATGGTCATCGAGCGCACCATGCGCGTGAAATACGCCAACGCGTGGGCGCGCACAATGACAACAGAAGACGACCGTTTGTCGATCGATGGCAGCATTTTACACTCAGAAGACCACACGCACGACGCTGCGCTGCGCAACCTCATCGAACATGCCGCCGGGTCGCTGGGCGTGCAGGGCGCGGCCGGCTCGTGGATGTACCTGGCGCGCGATGGCCGCCCGGTGCCTTTCATTGCTACGCCGCTCGCACCTTCCGATGCAATGCGTTCGGCCTGGGCTTCGCCGCTGGCGCTGGTGCTGGTAGGCAACTCCGAGGCCCGCTCGGTCATGGACGCCGGCGTGCTCGCCTCACTCTTTGGGCTGACCAACAAGGAATGCATCGTCGCTGCGCGGCTGGCCGCAGGTGAAACCCTGCAGGAAATTGCAGAGCGCGAATTCCTCTCGCTGCACACGGTCCGCGTGCATATCCGCGACATCCTGCGCAAGACCGGCACACACCGGCAGTCTGAACTTGTGCGTCTGCTGCATCTGTTGCCCAGCGTCGATCTGGAACGTGCAGGCGCCGCCACTCCGGCTTCACGCCGCCGCGGACGCCTCAACGCCTGAGCGCGCGCGATTTTCCTCCCCACTTCATTTGAGTTCGGACGCCCAATCACGGGCGTCTAGCCATCCGCGTATACCCGGCTCACGTTTCGGCGGTTTCTGCCGATCTTTCAAGACAGGCGTGGCGCCGTGATGCTTGCCTGATGCGAAGCGGTAGCGGCGAATGATCCCGACGCATTCTGTGAATAGCGCGCAACAAACGCACTTTTTCGCGGCCTGAAACGACAGGTTTTTGCGCTATCCTCGCCGCAAAACACAGACTAGGCGCTGGTCGTAGATCGGGGGGCCGCGCCGGATGCGCTCGCATGCATAACGATTTCCATATTGCGCTGCTGCTGTTTGCGTGGGTCAGCACGGGGTTGACCACGTTTGCCGCACTGGACGCTGCGACACGTCTGCCGGGGGGTTCGACGATCGCAAAACGCCGCAACTGGCGCATTGCCTGCGCGGCCATTCTTGGCATGGGGTTGTGGTCGGGGCTTTGGCTCGGCCAGCTTGGCTTGCATCGGCAGGTCGGCACGCCCATATCCACGCCGATAGCGGCGACACTCATGACGGCGCTGGCAGCATCGCTGGCGGTTTTCTCTATCGTGCTGCCGGACACGTCGTCCTCCAATGGCGCACAGGCTCCGCAACGACGCAGCATTGCCATGGCCGCCGTGGCGCTTGGCATCGGTTTGTTGACGATGGAGTTGTATCTGACACGCCCCTGGGCGCATGACGAGGCCTTGCCGCTGCGCCGCGCCCTGCTTGGCTGGGGCGGCGGCGCGCTGGTGCTCGGCGCAGGCGTATGCCTGGCGATGTGCATGGCGTTTCATATGCCTGCGGCCCAGCGCCGCGCCGCCGTGGGTTTGCGTGCACGTGCTGCTGCCGTGCTGGCCACAACGGCTGTGCTGTCGCTTGCACTGTGGCCAGGCGCCGCCGCATGGCCGGTCGACGAGTCGGCGATGCATATCGTGCCCATCATCATGCTCAGCGCCGGCGGTGTGTTGATCGCGCTGGGCTTGCATGCTGCGCTGATGATGCTTGAAACCCGTGTCGACTCGGCGCAGGCGCACCTGGAAGCATCGCTGGCGCGCGTGGCAAGCCAGACGCCCCGGCCTCAACTCCATGACACGCTGACCGGTCTACCGAACCGCCTGCATCTGCGCGAAGCATTGGAGGCAGCAATTCTGTCGTCCACGCGGCGCGGACGTCCGTTCGCCCTCTTCTATCTGGATCTCGACAACTTCAGTCAGATCAACGACCAATACGGCCGCAACGCCGGCGACCGTGTGCTGCAGATCATCGCCGAGCGCCTGCGACAGACCATTCGCGGCGAAGACACCGTGGCACGGCTTGGCGGCGACGAATTCGGCATCCTTGTTGAAGGTCTGGCACTGCCCGAAGCTGCCGCCACCATCGGTGACAAGCTGCTGTTCCGCCTGCGTGAATCGGTGGAAGTGGAAGGCCGGCGCCTGCGCGCGACCGCCAGCATTGGCGTGGTCGTGCATCCGCACAACGGCGCGACGGCAGACACGCTGCTTGAACATGCCGACACGGCCATGTTCGATTGCAAGCAGTCCACCGGCAATGCCTATCGTTTCTTCGAGCCGCGCCTGAATACCACCGCGCACCGCGTGCTGCAAATCCAACGAGCGCTTTCGCATGCGGCCCTCAACGGGCAACTCTCGGTGTACTACCAGCCGAAGTACGATGCGCGCACGCAGGCCATGACCGGCGCTGAAGCATTACTGCGCTGGAACCATCCGGAGCTCGGCCCGGTATCACCGGCGGAGTTCATCCCGCTGGCCGAACGCACCGGCACCATTGTCGAACTGGGTGATTGGGTGGTTGAAGAAGTCTGCCGCCAGATCATGCATTGGGATGCCGTTGGCATGTCACCGCAGCGCATTGCCGTCAACCTCTCGCCACGGCAATTCCAGCAGCCGGATCTTGTGCAACGTCTGTCTCAGATCCTGCATCGCTATCAGGTTGCCGCGCATCGGTTGATGTTCGAGATTACCGAGACGGCGGCCATGCGCGATGCCGGCCAAAGCATTGCGGTCATCCGTCAGATCCAGTCGCTCGGCTTTGAGGTGGCCATCGACGATTTCGGCACCGGTTATTCCAGCCTCAGTTATCTGCAGCGCTTTCGCGCCCAGCAGATCAAGATCGACCGCGCGTTCGTCTCTGCGCTCGACGACAACCCGGCCGAGGCGGCTGCCATCATTCGCGCCATTTGTGCGATGGCGCATTCGCTGGACATGACCGTGGTCGCAGAAGGCGTCGAAACCGAAGCGCAAATGCAGGCTCTGGTAAATCTGCAATGCGATCAGGTGCAAGGCTATCTGCTCGCCCGTCCGATGCCGGCCAAGGACTTTCAGGGGTTACTTGGAATCGAGTACGCCTGAACAGACGATCTCGAATAGGCGGCACGGAAAATGCGCCATTTTGATGCATTCGAGACAACCTTTCGGAAACCTTTCACCTTCATATTCGGAAATATTGGCGAAGAGTTGATGCGATTGCCGAAGCAATGAAGCAGTCACATAAGAAAGGAATTGAGTTGGGATTGCGGAGTTGGTGCACTGGCTTGATTGCAATGCGGCCCAATGGTTTTGCAATGGTTCATATGTTTACGATTTCGACACATCGCGCAAACGCCCGCCCCATGCAGGTTTGCGCAAAGCACAGTGCGGCGGAAAATCCACGCCGTTGACATGAGGTCTTAACGAAATTCAATTCTCACCTGCAAAGTCGTTATAATGCCCTGGGCTACGGGGAGCGTGCCCATGTTTCAATTGCAAAGTTGAGGAATCCATAATGCCGACTTACAAGGAAATCGTTCAGAAGATCTCTGAACTGCAGCGCCAAGCCGACGAACTCCGGGCAAATGAACAAGCGACGGTGATCGCTGAAATCAAGCACAAGATCGTGGAATACGGCCTGACCGCCGAAGACCTCGGTTTTGGCGCCAAGGGCGCCGTGGCCTCGAAGAAGGCCGGTCGCAAGGTGCCGGTGCGTTACCGCGACAACAACGGCAATACCTGGACGGGTCGTGGCAAGCGCCCGGGCTGGCTGGTAAAGGAGTTGTCGTCGGGCCGGAAGATGGAGGATTTTCTGGTCGCCTGAGCAGCGCTTCATGCGCAGCATTCCGAGCCCGCACAAAGAGGCGCGCCGGAAACCACAAAAGAGAAAGGCCGGCAGATTTGCCGGCCTTTTGCATGTCTGCGCGACAGACGCCCGACGCAGTTACACCTGGAAGCGCCCCACTGCCGTGCGCAACAATTGCGCCTGCTCTTCCAGCGACAGCGCGGCCGCGGCCGCCTGTTCCACAAGCGCGGCATTCTGTTGCGTCACTTCGTCCATTTGATTCACGGCCTGGTTGACCTGTTCGATGCCGGAACTCTGCTCCTCAGACGCCGCAGAAATCTCGCCCATGATGTCGGTCACACGCTTCACGGCAGTCACCACGTCCTGGATCACCACGCCGGCCTCTTCTACGAGTGCCGAGCCGTTCTGCACACGGCCCACCGAATCGCCGATCAGCTCCTTGATCTCCTTGGCGGCGCTCGCTGAGCGTTGCGCCAGGCTGCGCACCTCGCCCGCCACCACGGCAAAGCCACGGCCCTGCTCACCCGCGCGGGCGGCCTCCACCGCAGCGTTCAGCGCCAGGATGTTGGTCTGGAAGGCGATGCCCTCGATCACGCCGATGATGTCGGCAATCTTCTTGCTGCTTTCGTTGATGCCGGACATGGTCTCAACCACGCGCCCGACCACCTCGCCGCCCTTGACGGCAATATCCGAGGCATTGACGGCCAGCGTGCTCGCCTGACGTGCGTTGTCGGCGTTCTGCTTCACGATGCTCGTCAGTTCTTCCATGCTCGACGCTGTTTCCTCCAGCGACGACGCCTGCTGCTCCGTGCGCTGCGACAGGTCGGCATTGCCGGCGGCAATCTGCTTGGTGGCGCTGGCAATGGAATCCGCCGAGTTCTTGATGTCGCCAATCGTGCCGGTCAGCTGCTGCTGCATCTGCGACATGGCGAAAAGCATACTGTCACGATCGCCCGGGCGGGTCTGCACCCGCAACGCCAGATCACCACTGGCGATGCGCGCGGCAATGTCTGCGGCATAAGCTGGTTCACCGCCCAACTGACGTTGCAAGCCACGCGTCACGGACACCACAACCACGGTCATCAGCAAGCCAATACCGAACAGCAAGCCCAGCGACTGGATCAGCGAGGCGCGGAACGCCGCATCGACATCGTCGATATACAACCCCGTCGTCATCGACCAATCCCAAGGCTGGTAATACGAGACGTAGGTCAGCTTGGGTTCAGCCTTGTCGCTACCGGGTTTGGGCCACAGATAGCGCACGAACCCGCCGCCGGCCTTGGCCGTTTGCGCAATGTCGACAAACAAGTGCTTGCCTTCCGGATCCGTTGCACCGGACATATTCTTGCCGACCATCTCGGGCTTGATCGGATGCATAACCGACACGGTGTCGGTTCTGGACAGCGAGAAGTAGCCGTCTGTGCCATAGCGCATGTCTTTCAGACGCGCGATAGCCTGGGCCTTCGCTTCGTCCACCGTCATCTTGCCGTCCTGCGCCAGTTGGGCGTATTCCTTGATGACGCTGAACGCCGTCGCGCTGACATTCTGGAGATCGCGTTGCCGCTCTTCCATTCGTACGGTGCGCGCGCCCCATGCACTCCACAATGTAATGACAAGCAGGCACAGCCAACTCAGGACGAGCGGCAGCCACAGCTTCTGACGAAGCGTGAGTCGATTCATCTTCCTTCCCTCCAAGCGTTTCTTGTGTCCGCGCATGGCACAGCTGCTATGCGCGGCGCTCCCCTGGCGCGATTACACGCGCTCTGCTTGAGCTATCGAGCACATATGCGAAAAACTTGAGTAGGACATGCACTCAAGTGCCAGTTCGCTATTGAGGAAGGGAGAGAAAAAAGAAGACGCCTTAGCGCAAGGCGTCAGGATTGATGCTGGGAAGCGTGCCGCCTGTGGACGTCGTGGGGGGCACGGGCGTGGATGTCGATTCTGTTTGCGGTGCGGCAGCCTCAGCAGCCGGATGATCGACAGGCGTCCAGGATTCCCACAAGCCATGGCGACGCAGCGTTTCGGGCGCGTCGGTGGCGGTGGAGGATGACGCCACGGCAACTTCTGCCGAGGCCACCTTCGCCACCACCTCGATATGCGATCCCGCCATGCGCACGGCGTGGCCGCCGGCGTCACGCACTGCCACGCCGTGCGCGGCAATCTGGCGATAGCTGCCATCCTTGTGCCGCATACGGAACTCCGCCACGTACGCCGCCGTGTTGCCATCAACGTGCGCCTGGATGCGATTAAGCACCATGGGCAAATCATCCGGATACACCAAGCGGAGATATTCACTCGTGCTTGGGCCGATCTCCTTGAGCGAGTAGCCGAGCATGCCGGCAAAGCGCGCGGAAAACTGCGCTGCGCGCGTGACCAGATCGAACTCCCAGAGGCCAACATCTGCACCGTCGAGCAGCAGTTGGTGGCGAGCAACGAGCTCTGCTTCGCGACGACGGTAGCTCTGCTCCAGGTCGTTGAGTGCCTGTACGGTTTCCTTGCGCAGACGAATTTCGCGCGTCGCGATGGCGGCGGCGGTGTCGCCAGTGGCGCGATCTCGATAACCCAGCAGGAAAGCAGCGAGCACCGTTGCAACCGCGCCAATTACCAGCAGCAACTGCAAGCCTGCAGGCGCATTGCGGGGCATAGCTGGAAGCGTCGAAAACGAGCCGGCGAGCGACGCCGTGTACACCGCATCCACCGTCAAGGCGATGCCAAACAGCACGCTCACAAACAGACTGACGCCTGGGCGGCGTACGGCCACCCCAGTCGCCCCCGAGCGCGCCGAAAACGCAAACTGCAGTGCAGCCGCACACGCCACCGCCGACAGCACCATGACGATGCCGAGCAGCCCAGCGTCTTCCCAGGCGGTGGCGCTGAAGCTCGTCACGCCCGCCAGCAGCAGCACCGCCACCGGGCCGCTCACGCTCAGCAACACGCCGAGCAACATGGCGCGCACCAGGCCTGCACGCCCGCCCAGCACACACCACAGCGCCGCAACGGCCAGACTCCAGCAGAACGAAGCCAGCGTCATCACAAGCACGGCGGTGTCTTCATGCAAAGGCCAATGCGCAAGCAGCGGCAGCAGCGGCACCGCCCACAGCCCGACCGCCGAGAACAGCGCTGTCATGACAAGCGGCACGCGTGTGCGCGAGGCCGTCGCACTGCGCAAGTCATCGAGCAAACGCAGCAGCAAGCTGCCCGCGCCGCATGCCACGACAAATGGCAGCAACGCAGGCAACAATGCGCCCGCCAGCGCACTGATCAGGTGAGCGATGAACGCCTCATCCACGAGGGAGCGTCTCCTGTTGGTTCGAGCCGTTCAATGAATCAACCACGGGTCTGGAAGCCGTCCGGATTCATGCTCTGCCAACGCCATGAGTCTTCACACATGCGCTCGATGCCGTATTGCGCGCGCCACCCCAGGAGCGAGGCCGCCAGTGCCGGATCGGCATAGCACGCTGCAATATCGCCGGGGCGGCGGTCTACGATCTGATACGGCACCGGCTTGCCACTGGCGCGCTTGTAAGCCTCCACGACTTCCAGAACCGAATACCCACGGCCCGTGCCGAGGTTGACGGTAAAGCCGCGGTTGTCCCGGCGCAGGGTGTCGAGCGCCGACAAATGGCCGCGCGCAAGATCCACCACGTGGATGTAGTCGCGCACGCCCGTGCCGTCGGGCGTGGGCCAGTCGCCGCCGTATATCGAAAGTTTCTCTCGCTTGCCGACCGCCACCTGTGCCACATACGGCATCAGATTGTTGGGGATGCCGCGCGGGTCTTCACCGATCAGGCCGCTGTGGTGCGCCCCAACCGGATTGAAATAACGTAGATAGGCAATCTGCCAAGCGGCATTGGAAATCTCCAGATCGCGCAGCACCTGCTCGCCCATCACCTTGGTCTGGCCATAGGGGTTGGTGGCCGACAGCGGAAACGATTCGGTAATCGGCACGGTATGCGGATTGCCATACACCGTTGCCGACGAGCTGAACACGAGCTGGCGCACATTCGCATGCGCCATGGCCGCGCACAGCGTGACCAGCCCGCCCATATTGTTGTCGTAGTAAGCCAACGGCTTCTGCACCGATTCACCCACCGACTTGAGCGCCGCAAAGTGAATGACAGCGGAGATGCGCGAACTGGCAAACAGGTCGTCGAGCAGGCGCCGGTCACGCACATCGCCCTGCACGAACTTCGGCGTCTTGGCGGTGATCTGCTCGATTCGGGACAGCACAGTCGAGCTGCTGTTGCACAGGTTGTCGAGGCCGATCACCTGGTAGCCCGCATCCAGCAGTTCAACCCAGGTGTGCGAGGCGATGTAGCCGGTAGCGCCGGTCAGCAGAATGGTTTCTGTCATGGGGTGCGAGGTATCGAGGAAGGAGAGAGCTAGCGTGCCGGTTTGAACCCGGCATCGTCGTTCTACGCTGCGCTGACCTGCTCCGCAGCGCGCAAAACAGCGCGATCATAACAAAGCCTGCCAACGGTTCGCGGGCAGTTTGAAGCCCCTGTTGCCCAAAAAGGCACTACGGCTGGCCGTCGGGATGGGCCGCCGCTTGCCACTCAGCATAGGCTGCGCGCAAACGCCATGCCGAAGTCGCATCGCGCAGGCCCAGTGCGTACCCCACCTCAGCAGGGTCCGCGCCTGCGTCGAACAGCGCGGCGGTGTAGCCGTTGCGCAGCGTCTGCGGTGACAGCCGCTCGCTGCGGTGCAGCAACGCCGGCAACCCGGCCAGCCACGCCTCCACGCGCCGGTACACCGATGCGGCGTGCATGACGCGCCCGCCGGCATCGGCAACGAACACGCGCTCGCCCGGCACTTCTGCGTGTGCGCGCACCGCCAGCCAGGCAGCCAACGCGGGGCGTGCGGCTTCCAGCATGGGCGCCTTGTACGACGGGCCGCGCGGGCGCTCGACCGTGATCACCTCCAGCGCATCATCCACTTGGCGGAGCAGCAGCGATTGCACCTGCGCGACCTTCAGCCCCGCGCCATGGCACACGGCTACAAGTGCGCGGTCGCGCGCCAGCTTGAAGGCGCTGGCGTTGACGGCGGCCTCGCTGGCCTGCGCGCCCACTTCCAGTGACGCCTCAATTGCTGCACGTTCAGTCAATGAAAGGAACGTGGTCGGATCGTTCTCGCCTTCGGCCAACTTCTGCTGCACCGCAGAGCTTGCAGGGTTGTGCGTGCCAGTCCGTTGCTGCTCGATCTGATGGAAGACGCGCTCAATCAGGCGCGCGTAGCGGTAGCGATGCAGCTTGGTCAGGCCCGACTCGTCGAGAAAGGCAGCGATGTCGCCGGCACTCCAATCGGCCAGCGCGCGCTGGTGCGACTCGGCCCAGCGCAGCCATTTGCGCCACATCGCGCGATACACCGTCGCCGACGATTCGCGATAGCCGCGGGCGGCCAGCCAGTGTTCGAAGGCTTGAGCAGGCCGCTCAGCCCAGTCTTGCAGGCTGGGCTGAAACAGATCCGGAACGGGCGTGGCAGGCGGCGTGAACGAGGTCAATGCGGTAGCGGAAATGCAGAAAAACGGGCGCGGGCGGACCGGGGGGTTGGCAATTCGCGTATCCTGCCGAGCGTAACACGCAGCCCATGTATCCCATTGCGGACCCCATCGTGAAGAAAACAGACCTCGAAAAACTCAAGGGCCTCAAGATCGCCAACAACATCAAGCGCGGCAGCCAGCGCACCGGCAAGCCCGGCCAGGGCACCGGCAAGGCGATTCCCCAGAACAAACTCCTGAAAGCGCTGCTCGGCAAGCCCGCGGAAGACGACACGAAGAAGTCGGGAAAATCCTGACGCGCAGTCCACACATCTAGAACCCCGCCCTGTTGTTCCAACGGGCGCTTGGGTGCTACCGTCCGGCGCGTTTCCACATCATCGCAGCGCCTGTGCCCTGCGCCGGACATGCCCTCCTCCACGCCCTCCTCGCCGTACCCCCACCTGCTCCAGCCCCTCGACCTGGGCTTCACCACGCTCAAGAACCGCGTGCTGATGGGCTCGATGCACACCGGTCTGGAAGATGGCAACCACTTTGACCGGCTGGCCGCCTACTTTGCCGAGCGCGCACGCGGCGATGTCGGCCTGATGGTCACGGGCGGATTCGCACCCAACATTGCCGGGTGGACAAAGCCCTTTGCGGGGCGCCTCGCCACGCATGGCGCCGCACGCCGCCACCGCACGGTCACCAACGCCGTGCACGAGGAAGGCGGCAAGATCGCCCTGCAGATCCTGCATACCGGCCGCTACGGCTACCACCCGTTTGCGGTGGCGCCCACGGCGTTGCGCTCGCCCATCAGCCCGTTCACGCCACGCGAGTTGTCAGCGCGCGGTATCGAACGACAGATCCGCGCCTTTGTGCGCTGCGCCCAACTGGCCCGTGAAGCCGGCTACGACGGCGTCGAGATCATGGGTTCCGAGGGTTACTTCATCAACCAGTTTCTCGTCACGCACACCAACAAGCGCACGGACGACTGGGGCGGCAGCTATGCGAACCGCATGCGCCTGCCCGTGGAAATCGTCCAACGCACGCGCGAAGCCGTCGGCAAGGATTTCATCATCATCTATCGCTTGTCGATGATCGACCTGATCCCGGACGGCAGCTCGTGGGAGGAAGTCGTGCAGCTCGCCAAGGCCGTGGAGCGCGCGGGCGCCACCATCATCAATACGGGCATCGGCTGGCACGAGGCGCGCATTCCCACCATCGCGACGAGCGTGCCGCGCGCAGCGTTCGCGTGGGTCACGAAGAAGATGAAGGGCGAGGTCGGCATTCCGCTGGTGACGTCCAACCGCATCAACACGCCGGAGGTGGCGGAGGCCGTGCTGGCCGATGGCTGCGCCGACATGGTGTCGATGGCGCGCCCGCTGCTGGCCGATGCCGACTTCGTACGCAAGGCCGCCACGAACCGCGCGCAGGACATCAACACTTGCATCGCCTGCAACCAGGCGTGCCTGGATCACGCGTTCAAGGCCAAGATTGCGAGTTGCCTCGTCAACCCGCGCGCGTGCCATGAGACCGAACTCGTCATCCGACCGACGCCCGCCAAGCGGCGGTTTGCGGTGGTGGGCGCAGGGCCTGCGGGCTTGTCGGCAGCCATCACGCTGGCCGAACGCGGGCACGCCGTAGACCTGTTCGACGCGGCCCCGGAACTCGGCGGCCAGTTGAACATGGCCAAGACGATTCCCGGCAAGGAAGAGTTTCACGAGATGCTGCGTTACTTCAAGCGCCGGGTGGAGGCCACCGGCGTGACGCCACGCCTGGGCGTGCGGGTCGATGCGCAGCAATTGCTGGCTGCCAAATACGACGAGATCATCATTGCGACCGGCGTGTCGCCGCGCAACCCGAAGATTCCGGGGCAGGACCATCCGAGCGTGCTGTCGTACATCGACGTGCTGCGCCATCGCAAGCCGGTGGGCAAGCGCGTGGCGATTGTCGGTGCGGGCGGCATCGGCTTTGACGTGGCGGAATTCCTCGCGCTCGATGGCCATTCGCCCACGCTGGATCTGCAGACGTGGCGTGCTGAGTGGGGCGTCGGTGATCCGACCGAAGTGCGCGGCGGTGTCGATGGCATCCGCCCTGAACCGCAAACACCCGCGCGCGAGATCGTCCTGCTGCAGCGGCGCGCCGGCAAACTCGGCGGTGGACTGGGCAAGACCACGGGCTGGATCCATCGCACAAGCCTGAAGAACTTGGGCGTGCGCATGGTGGGCGGCGTCAACTACGAGCGCATCGGCGACGAAGGCCTGCTCGTGAGCTACGGCGAAAAACGCGAAGCGGCCGAATGGCTGCCGGTTGATTCCATCGTGCTGTGCGCAGGGCAGGAACCGCTGCGAGAACTCGTTGAACCGCTGCAGGCTGGGGGGGCAAAAGTGCACATCATCGGTGGCGCAGATGAAGCGCTTGAGCTCGATGCCAAACGTGCGATCGACCAAGGCACGCGGCTGGCTGCATCGCTGTAGCGCGGGGCCGACTGGATAGCGCGCCGCATGAAAAACTCAGCGTTCGCTTCATGTTTCGCGCTTTCAATGAGAGTTAAAAAAATAGACGCATGAAAGGGCTTTCCTGCGCTTGCTGAAGTGCGCGCCGTGACCTTAGATGCCATTGCGCAAGCCGCTCAACCGGCCATCAGGCCGTAGTAGCACGCAAGAGGAAGCGGCACGCCTTGCGGTGGGGTGGGACGGTGCATGGGCACAACCACGGCCATCGCCGGAGGATCGCGCCATGCCCGACCAGCCTTCCAACTCCGGATCATCCGATCTGCTGCGTGCTCTTGGCGCAGACCTGTCGACCCATCCGAGTGTGCTCTCCGAGCGCGAGCGCGAACTGCTCGCCAGTCTCGTCGCACAGCTCAAGACGCAGACCACCGATCCGAACGTAGGCAACGCGATTCATACCGCGCTGTCCAACACGCTCGGCAAGCGCGCCAGCGATGTCCTCGGTGCGGCCATCGCCTCGCATCTCCTGGGCGCCGGAGGCCGCGTACCGGCACAGGTCAATCCGGCGGTAGGGCCGGTGGTCGCGCATCCGGTGGCGCCCGTGGTGTCTGAGCCAGGCATCTTTGGCCCGATTGCCCCATCGCCCATCGGCCCCGTCGCGAATGACCCGAGCGGCGGGCCATGGGTGTGGCCGCCGTTGAACCCGCCGCCGCTTTTTCCGCCATCCATTCCGCCTGTCCCGCCGAACCCGGGGCCGGGCCCGGTGCCCGTTCCCATCCCCATTCCGGTCGATCCACAACCCGTACCGGTTCCCGGCGTACCGCCCTGGTTTCCGATTCCCGTGCCGCCTTCGCTGCCGCCAGACGACCCGTTCTTCCCGCACGGTCCCCAACCCATCTTTCCGCCGATCCCACTCGGCGATCCGGGGGTTCCACCGCCTCCGGAACCGATTGATCCGGGCGATCCGCAACCGATCGACCCAGGCTGGCCGGGCGACCCCCAACCTGGCGAGCCAGGAAATCCGGAACCGGTCGATCCTGGCGAGCCCGGCCCGGTCGGTCCTGTCGGCCCCGGCGACCCGGGGGACCCCGGCGGCCCAGGCCCTGTTGGGCCGGGAGAACCGACTGGCCCCATCAATCCTGGGCCGGTAGATCCGGGTGGCCCCGGACCTGCGGACCCTGGGAGCCCAGGAGACCCAGGCCCCGTCGATCCGGGCCCGTCAGACCCCGGTTCGCCAGAACCTGGGCCATCCGACCCGGAGGGCCGGTGGAACGGCGTGCTGGATCCTGGCGCGCTCGAATCCATCGTCGACCAGTTCGCCAGCATGGCGGTGTTGCAGCAAGTGGCCGGTGCAGTGGCTGCGGCGGGCGCGCGCTTTGAAACCCAAGTCGTCTACACGCGTTCGATCGAAGCCAGCGAAACCCTGGCTCCTGCGCCGGTGCGCATCCAGGTGCTGCGCGACGCTCCGCAGATCGACAAGCTGCTCGTAGGCCCCGTGGAGCAGGCCTTGCCGGGTGCCGCCCGCCGACTTGCGCCGCGTGCGCGGCAAGTGGGCCGGATTCGTGTGTCTGTGCTCGCGCTGCAGCCCGGTACCAGCACGCGCGTCGATCTGGCCAACCAGCCTGCGCACGCCAACGACGTGGTGCTGGTGGCAACGCTCGGCAGCACGGGCACGGCCAATGCATCGCTGCGCATGCTGCGCGGACCGCTGCGCCTGGCGGGTGTCGACCCTCGCCGTGGACAGATCGTGGTACCGCTCTCCACGGGGCGCGCCGTGGTCGTGCCCGCTTTGCGGCCTGCGGAGATCGTCGCCCCTGTCGGACCCAACGCCAGGCCGCTGCTGGTCGCTGTCGTGCTGGCAGAGCTTTCGGTCAAATAAAACGGAGGCCAGCGTGATCGCCCCCATGCTTGACTATCAGCCGGACGTTCTCGCACCGCGTGCAGCGGTGCAGCGCATCCGCGCCCGCGCGATGTCGGATCAGCCGCTGCGTATCAATCCGCGGCTGCGCTTTGGGCAATCGGAGCAAGGCTGGCTGCTGCATGTTGCAGACCCTGACCGTCGCATCGGGCGCACCTTCGCCGTCAGCCCGAATGTCTGGAGCAGCCTGCGCCGGATGCTGCCCGGCGACGTCGCCCCGTCAATGGACCCGTTCATGCATAACGTGCTCGTTGACGCTGGCGTGCTGGTATCGGCCGCCCAAATCGATGCCGCGCAGGCGCCGGCGCTCGAAGCCGCGCGGGCGTCGTTCGCCCGGGAAAACTATGGCGTGGTGACCGACGCCCTGCACCCGTACGAGGTGGCAGTCTTGCGGCGCTACCTCCGTCACGGCGTACGCTCGGGCGCCATCCGGTTTGGCGACCCGCAAGTGCCGCGCCGATACCGCGCCCACAATGATCCGATGCTGCGAACGCTGCAGGCGCGCCTCACGCCGTTGATCTCGCACGTGGTGGGCGCTCTGGTCAAACCGTCGTACGCCTACCTTGCGGCGTATACGCAGGGCGCGGTCCTGCACCGGCATGTCGACCGGCCGCAGTGTGAATACAGCCTGACGATCGCCGTGGACTACACGCCCGAACCGACCCTCGAAGCCTCGTGGCCCATCCGTCTGGGCCTGCCCGATGCCGAAGTGCTGGTCTATCAAAGCCTGGGTGATGCGCTCGTCTATGCCGGCCCGCGCGTGGTCCATTTTCGTGAGGCCTTGCCCGAAGGACACATCTCGACCTCGCTGCTGCTGCACTACGTCAACCTCAACTTTCGTGGGTCGCTCAATTGAAATTCGAACCACAGCACTTGCCGACGGCATCCTGGCCCGACCTGTTACCAGTGGAGCTCGTCCATCCGCCATGGTGGGCGTCATGCGACGAATTCCTGCCGCCCAACGAGTTCGAGCTCGTGCGCGAAGCGGCGCTGGCGGACCCGGCCGCATTCCGACCTTCTGCCGTACTCAACGCGGCCGGCGGCGGCGTCGAACTCGACATCCGCAGATCGCGCGTGCGCTACGACGAGCCGACCATCATGGCGCTGTTCGAAGAGCGTCTGCTCGCCTGTGCCGACAACATCTTCGAGCGCTTGCGCATCGCGCCGTTTCCGGTTCAGCGTCTGGAAGTGCAGCTCACCGTGACTGGTCATGGCGAATTCTTCAAGGTTCACAACGACAACACCCATGCGCAGTTGCGCACGCGCCGCGTCACGTTCATCTACTACTTCCACCGCGAACCGAAGACGTTTGAAGGCGGCGACCTGCGGCTCTATGCATCGCGCACCGATGGCCGGCGCTGGCGCGAAACCACAGATTTCGTCGACATCGCGCCCGTGCAGAATCGGCTGATCGTGTTCCCGAGCTTTCTCATGCACGAACTGCGGCCCGTGAGCGTGCCGTCGGGCCGCATGGAGGATGGCCGCTTCACAGTCAACGGGTGGTTCCACAGTTGAGAGTTGAGGCCGCTATGGCGGCAAGCCTGTGAAGGATTTGCATCCTGCTTCCGTTTTTACACACACTGCCCCCGCCACGCGCGCGAAGAATGGCGAAATGACAACGTGAGGTGCCGCCGCCCTCTGGCCGGCCCGATTCTTGCGTGAAAAGGCGCATCACGCACATTCCCAAGAACCGGTTTGTCCAAAAACGTCTCTCCTCAGTCTTCTGCCAACGCAGCGCCGCTGCCCTCGCTCGATCTGGGCCAAACGGCATTCCTCCTGGACTTTGATGGCACGCTCGTCGACATCGCGCCGCAGCCCGATGCTGTGCATGTCTCCGCGCCGCTGCGTGAAACGCTGGCCGCACTGCACGCCGCAAGCGGGGGCGCATTGGCGATCATCAGTGGGCGCACGGTGCACGACGTGGAGTCTCGTCTGTCGCTGCCGGGGCTCGTCATCGCCGGTGTGCACGGCGCCGAACGCCGCTATGCAGACGGCGGCTTCGTTCGCCTGAACACCAACACCGATGCGCTCGCGCGGCTGGAGAGCGAGTTGCGCGCCGAACTCACACAGTTGTCGACACAGTTTTCCGGCGTGGTGCTGGAGAGCAAGGGCATCGCTTTCGCCCTGCACTACCGCCACGCGCCCGAGGCTGAGAACGCCGTGCTGACGGTGGCTGACCGCCTCGCGCGCCGCTATGCCGACCACGTGCGCCTGCAGGCCGGCAAGATGGTTGTAGAACTCAAGCCGCGCGGCGCCAGCAAGGGCGACGTGGTGCACACCCTGATGACCGAGCCGCCCTTCATGGGCCGCACCGTGCTGTTTGCCGGCGACGACCTGACCGATGAAAGCGCCTTCGATGCCGTCAATGCGCTGGAGGGCTGGTCGATCAAGGTGGGCGCGGGCCCGAGCCAGGCCCGCTGGCGCATGCAAGACGCCGCGGCATTCCGCGCATGGCTGACAACGCTTACGGCCCCGCCAGAGCGAGGTGCCGCATGAGCCGACTCATTGTGGTCTCCAACCGCGTGGCGCCCGTTGCCGAAGGCCAGGGGACGGCCGGGGGCCTGGCCGTGGGTGTGTTCGATGCGCTGCGTGAAACCGGCGGCATCTGGTTTGGCTGGAGCGGCGAAACCGCGACCACCGTTTCGCACGAGCCCAACATCGTCACCAAGGGCAATATCACCTATGCCACCGTCGGCCTGAACCGCAAAGACTACGACCAGTACTACCGGGGCTTTGCCAACGCGACGCTGTGGCCGATCTTCCACTACCGCGTGGATCTCTCGCGCTACGAGCGTCAGGAGTACCACGGCTACCGCCGCGTGAATGCGCAGTTCGCGCATCAGCTCAAGGCGCTGGTGCAGCCCGATGACATCCTCTGGGTGCACGACTATCACCTGATCCCGTTTGCCGCCGAGTGCCGCGCGCTGGGGCTGACCAACCGCATCGGCTTCTTCCTGCACATTCCGTTTCCGTCGCCGGAAATCCTGACGACGATTCCGCCGCATGAAGACCTGATGCGTGCGCTCTGTGCGTACGATCTGGTCGGTTTCCAGACTGAGACCGATCGCGTCGCCTTCTACGACTACATCGAGCGCGAGGCGCGCGGCTACATCGAACAGAAGGAACAGAACGGCCCCGTGCACGCCTACGGGCACACGCTGCGTGCCGAGGTCTACCCGATCGGCGTGCACCCGGACGAGATTGCGCAGCAAGCCAAGGCATCGCTGGCGCGGCGCAATCCATTCACGCGGCATGCGAGCCCGCGCGGCGAGCGCGCCGTGGGTCAGGGGCAAGGTCAAGGCCAGCAGCCGCCGAGACTCATCATGAGCGTGGATCGGCTCGACTATTCAAAAGGATTGCCTGAACGGTTCCGCGCATTCGAGCAGTTGCTGGACGATTTTCCGGACCACCGCCGGCACGTGACCTTCATCCAGATTGCGCCCACGTCGCGTCAGGACGTGCAGAGCTATCAGCAGATCCGGCAACGGCTCGAAGCGGAGTCGGGCCGTATCAACGGCAAGCATTCAGAGCTGGACTGGACGCCCATCCGCTACATCAACAAGCAGTACGAACGGCGCGTGCTGATGGCGCTCTTCCGCAGCTCGCAGATCGGCTATGTCACGCCGTTGCGCGATGGCATGAACCTTGTCGCCAAGGAATACGTGGCCGCTCAAGACCCGGAAGACCCGGGCGTGCTGGTGCTCTCGCGCTTTGCCGGCGCGGCGCGCGAGCTGGATGCCGCACTGATCGTCAACCCGTACGACACGCGCGGCATGGCCGAGGCACTGAACCGCGCATTGACGATGCCACTGGAAGAGCGCAAGGCGCGCTACGCCCACATGATGGATCGGCTGCGGGCCGCCAACCTCACCATCTGGCGCGAGCGGTTTGTGGCCGACCTGCGCAACGCGCCGTCGTAGTAGTCAGGCGCCTGCGCTGCCGGTGCGCGACATACGCTCGGCGGCTTCCGGTATGTCTGACGATGCGTCGGCCTGGGGCGACAGCATGTCGGCCAATACGGCATTCATGCGTGCCCAGTGCGAACCGGGCCAATAGATACGCCGACAGACATCGCAGGTGCTAAAGAGGCGTTGGCGCTCGCGCACGCGGGGCGGCACGCTGGCGGAAGCCTCTTCCGGGCTCAGCATTCGCAGCGGCACATTGCATTCGAGACAGCGTGAGAACGGCTTGGCCACATCAGCCAGCCGAAGACGCGCGACGATTTCGCGCATCTGCGCCTGCGGCTCCCGCGCGCGGATGAATGCGCCCCGCCGGATGCCGCGTCGCTTGAGAAGCTCACGGTCACGCGAGAGCACGATCCAGTCTTCGCTCAGGGCCAGCGCTTCGATGGCCGCGTCGGCATAGTTGTTGTCGTAGGCGGTGTCAAAGCCCGCCATGCGCAGCAGCCGAGCCGTCGCCCCCAGGTGGGCGTCGCACAGAAGATGCAGCGGCGCGGTCGGCAACAGGGGCTCCACGGCTGACACCGCAACGTGCCCCCGGCCGGGCAACATGGCCTCCAGCCCCATGGGTGCGCCATCCACCAGTACTTGCCCCACTTCGGTATGCGGCACGCCAAGCGCCTCGATGGCGTGCTTGAGCGTGGCGCCCTCTGCCCACGCGCGCACGACGGGATGCCCGCGCAACGCCATCGGAAGAAGCGGCGTCAGACTGGAATCGAACGTGAGGATGACGGTCTGCATGCCTGCCACGATACTCCCAACCCCACATCGGCGCCCTGGCGCCCCCGGTTCCCGCGCCAATAAAAATGCGGCATGACCGGTGAAGTCACGCCGCAACAGGGAGGAGGAGAAATTCAGTTGGTGCGCGGTTTATGCGCGCGATGCAGCGCCACCGTTCGGGTAGCTCGCATCGCCATTCCACGACAGGTAGCCATACGTGTCGGCCTGGCGATCCGCGCCTTGGCTGTACGGATCAAAGCGATCGTTCTTCCACGACAGATAGCCGTAAGTGTCTGCCTGGCGGTCGGCGCCTTGGGTGTATGGGTCGAAGCGGCCCGCCTGCGTCGCGGCCGGAGCGTCAAAGTTGGGCTGGATGGAAGCCGTTGCAGGCTGCGACAGCAGTGCGGCGGAAGCCGACACGGTGGCCACCATGGCCAGGACGGCGCGGCGGGAAAAAGCGGAGAAGAGGCGGGAGTTCATGATCTGTTCCTTGTTCGTTTGCGCTCGTTGTTGCGCTTGGAGGGCAGAATAGATCGTTGCTCCCGCCTGATAAATGCGACTTTGCAGAAATAACTGTTCAGGCGGCGCTAACAATCTGCAGCCGCGGATTTTCCTTGAGCTGCAGGCACGGGTGGTCGGCAAACAGCGTCGCCACCCAGTCGACGAACACCCGCACCTTGGGCGACAGATGCCGGTTGTGCGGATACACCACCGAGATGGGCACCGGCTCGGAAATATGATCCGGCAGCACCTCCACCAGCGCGCCCGACATCAGGTGCTCGTACACCAGGAAGCGCGAGGTCTGCAGCAGCCCCAGGCCATGCAGGCCGCATGCCACGGCCGACTCGGCATCGTTGACGGAGACCATGCTGCGCACCTTGTGGATCTGCTTCTGCCCGTCGATCACGAAATCCCAGTCCATGCGGCGGCCGTTGCGCGCAGAGAAGTAATTCACCGCTGTGTGGTCCTGCAGGTCTTCCAACGTCAGGGGCGTGCCGCAGCGGGCCAGATATTCGGGCGACGCGCAATTGACCATCGACAACTGGCCGATGCGGCGCGCGACAAGGCTGGAGTCCTGCAACTCCCCGCCACGCACGGCGCAATCCACGCCCTCCTGCACGAGGTCGACAGTGCGGTCGCTCATGCCGATCTCCAGCTGAAGATCGGGGTACGCCTCGTGAAAATCGCGAATGCGCGGCACAAGCAACCGTTTGCCAATCGACGCAGGCACGTCGATGCGCAAGGTGCCGCGTGCCCCCGATGCGCTTTGCGAGAACGCGGCCTCCGTCTCTTCCAGGTCGCCGAGCAGACGCACGCAGCGCTCGTAATACGCAGCGCCATCGGCAGTGACATTCACGCGGCGCGTGGTCCGGTGCAGCAGGCGCACGCCAAGATGCGCCTCAAGGCTTTGCACCAGGTTCGTCACCGTGGCGCGGGGTAACTGAAGGCTGTCGGCAGCCTTGGTGAAACTGCTGGCCTCCACGACACGCGTGAAAACCTGCATGGCCTGCAAGCGATCCATCTGCGGCTCCTTAGGGACGGACTCCACGGGGCGGGCGCACTGCCCGAATCAAACGGGCAATGCGCCGGACCTGTGGAATCAAGGGGTCTGCTCATGCTCGAGAAACGCACGCGCTCTGAGCATGAGGCGCGATCAGGAAGGCGGCGACTACGGGTTTTCGCAGTGCAACAAGATCGGCCTCGAGCAATGACACTTTGTAGCACAACCGTAAATATTGATTGTTCGGCTGCAACTAATAGTGATGTCTGATTATAGGCATTTATCCGCGGTCGTCTAATCACCATCATTCAGCCCATCGATATCCGGGTTATCCGCAAAGGTAAGCCCCGCCTGACATCATGGGTTCTTCTCCGCCGCGCCTCGTTGTTTCGGATCGTTCGCTGACCAGCGATGCGGCTTCAGCCGCTGTTCGTCCAGCACGGCCGTACGCAACGTCCGCCCCCTCAAATGTTGCAGTGAATAACAAATTGCGCGGCGCAGCATCCAAGCTGCCTGAGCAAGCTTCTGCGTGCGAGGAAACGGCTGGTGCGGGGCCGCTGCCGCGCGAGGTCACGTCCGAAGACTATTGGACGCAGGGTTACGCCAGCCGCATCCGCCTGCGTGTGTACCGCCCTGAAATGCACGCCGACGATGCCGCCGCGCCGTTGCGCCGCCCCGGCGTGCTGTACCTGCATGGCGGTGGTTTCGTACGCGGCTCGATTGACGATGCCGATGCGCCGGCGCGCCTCCTGGCCGCCACATTGCCGGCAGTGGTGGTGACGGTCGGCTATTCGCTGGCACCGGCTGCACCTTTTCCTGCCGCACCCGAAGATGTGTACGCCGCGCTGTGCTGCATGGCAGACCATGCCGGCGCATGGGGTATTGACCGTCGCCGCATGGCGGTGGCCGGGCATGACGCCGGCGGCAACCTGTCTGCCGCGCTCACGATGATTGCGCGCGACCGCGGCGGCCCGAACCTGCGCGCGCAGGTCCTGATCGCGCCGATGCTCGATCCGACCATGGCCCGCGTGCGCCCTGATCACCTCGCCGACGCCGATAACTCGGCCGAAGTCTGCGCCGATTGCTATCGCCAATACCTGCCCCGCCCGACCGAGCGCGTGCACCCCTACGCCGCACCGGTGGAATCGCGCCGCCTGCAGGGCCTGCCCCCCGCCCTGCTGCTCACCGCGCCGCAAGACCTGTTGCGCACCGAAGCCGAGCGCTATGCCGCGTGCCTGATTGAAGCAGGCGTCGTCACGCAAGTCGTGCGCGTGAACGAGGCCTGCCATGACTCGATTGCCATGAGCGCGGTGGCGCAAGACGAGATGACGTGCTTCCTGCGCTGGCACCTCGGGATGACGCGTCAAGCCGCTGCGCCACGCAAACGCCGTGCACGTGCGGATCGAAAGGACCGCACCTCCATCGACCCGACCGCGGAGACGCCTGGCTGAACCCATACAACAAGAAACGGAGTGCGAGGCCGCCCGCGTGTTTCTACGCTGCGGCCAACGCGCTTTTATCCAGTCTTTTTCTCTTTGCTTACCCAACAAAATTGAGAGAGTCATCATGAGCCTGTCCAAACGCACACTCGCCATTTCGGTTGCCGCCGTGCTCGGCGTTGCAGCTGTGGGCACCTACGGTCTGGTCTCCAGTGCCGGCGCATCGCAGCAGCCGGCAGCCGCCCCCGCCGCCACGCCGGTGGATGTGGCACCGGTCCTGGCAAAGAACGTGGCCGAATGGGACGAGTTTTCCGGCCGCATTGAAGCCGTTCAACGCGTTGAAGTCCGCCCGCTGGTGAGCGGCACCGTCACCGCCGTCCACTTCAAGGACGGCAGCATCGTCAAGAAGGGCGACGCGCTGTTCACCATCGACCCGCGCCCCTACGCTGCCGAAGTCGCCCGCACGCAAGCCGCGCTGACGGCCGCCAAATCGCGCGTGGCCTACACCACGTCGGAGCTGGACCGTGCACGAAAGCTGGTGGCCGACAACGCCATCGCGCGCCGCGAGTTCGAAGAGAAGGAAAACGCCGCACGCGAGGCACAGGCCAACCTGCAAGGCGCCGCTGCCGCGCTGGATGCCGCCAAGCTGAACCTGGAGTACACGCACATCGTGGCGCCGGTCGCGGGCCGCGTGTCGCGCGCGGAGATTACGGTCGGCAACGTCGTTTCCGCCGGTGGCGCTGCCCCGGTATTGACGACGCTGGTCTCGGTCTCGCCGATGTACGTCGCGTTCGATGCGGATGAGCAAAGCTACCTGCGCTACTCCGCCAAGGCGGCCCAGGGCACGAAGACACCGGTCTACATCGGGCTGGCCAATGAAGACGGCTACACGCGCGAAGGCGTGATCCAGTCCGTCGACAACCGGCTGGACGTGCGCTCGGGCACCATCCGCGTGCGCGCCACGCTGGACAACGCAGACGGCCGCCTCACGCCGGGCCTCTACGCCCGCGTGCGCATGAGCACCGGCGCACCGCACGACGCCATCCTGATCAGCGACAAGGCCATCGGCACGGACCAGGACAAGAAGTTCGTCCTGGTGGTGGATGCCGCCAACAAGACGAGCTATCGCCCGGTGGTGCTGGGCGCCTCCATTGACGGCCTGCGCGTGGTGAAGTCGGGCCTGAAGGCGGGTGACCGCATCGTCGTGAACGGCATCCAGCGCGTGCGCCCGGGCGACGCCGTGGCACCCAATACGGTGACCATGGATAGCCTGGTCACCAAGCGCGTGGTGTTGCCGGGCGCACAGCCGGAAGCCCCGGCCGCACCCGCCGAAGCCAAAGCCGAAACACCCGCCGCGCCCGCCGCCAAGGCCGAAACCAAGCCCGCGAACGCCAAGACCGCAGCCAACGCCCAACGTCTTCCGGCCGACCGCGCCTGATTGCACCGATTGCGCTAAATCGCGACTGAAACTCATCGCTCACAGCCATGAACTTCTCTAAATTTTTCGTGGACCGCCCGATCTTTGCGGGCGTGCTATCCACGCTGATCCTGCTGATCGGGATCATCTCGATCTGGCGATTGCCGATCTCGGAGTACCCCGAGGTCGTACCGCCTTCGGTGGTGGTGCGCGCGCAGTTCCCGGGCGCCAACCCGAAGGTGATTGCCGAGACCGTCGCCTCGCCGCTCGAAGAGCAGATCAACGGCGTCGAGAACATGCTCTACATGCAGTCGCAAGCCAACAGCGACGGCAACCTGACCACGACGGTCACCTTCAAGCTGGGCACCGACCCGGACAAGGCACAGCAGCTCGTGCAGAACCGCGTGTCGCAGGCGCTGCCGCGTCTGCCCGACGTGGTGCAACGCCTGGGCGTGACTACCGTCAAGAGCAGCCCCGACCTGACGATGGTGGTGCACTTGCTGTCGCCCAACGACCGCTACGACATGACGTACCTGCGCAACTACGCAGTGCTCAACGTCAAAGACCGTTTGGCACGGATCAGCGGTGTGGGCCAGGTCCAGCTCTTCGGCTCGGGTGACTACTCGATGCGCGTGTGGCTCGACCCGAACAAGGTGGCCGAGCGCGGCCTGACTGCCAACGAAGTGGTCAAGGCCATCCGCGACCAGAACGTGCAGGTGGCGGCTGGCGTGATCGGCGGTTCGCCCTCGGTGCCGGGCACGGATCTGCAACTGTCGGTCAACGCGCAAGGCCGGCTGAAGACCGAGCAGGAATTCGGCGACATCGTCCTCAAGAGTTCGCCCGACGGCGCCGTCACGACCCTGCGTGACGTGGCCCGCATCGAGCTGGCTGCGTCGGAATACGGCCTGCGCTCGCTGCTGGACAACAAGCAGGCGGTGGCCATTCCGATCTTCCAGGCGCCGGGTTCCAACGCGCTGCAGATTTCGGATGACGTGCGCAAGACGATGGCCGAGCTGAAGGAAGACTTTCCCGAAGGCGTCGACTACCGCATCGTCTATGACCCGACGCAGTTCGTCCGCTCGAGTATCGAAGCCGTCACGCACACGCTGCTGGAAGCGGTGGCGCTTGTGGTGCTCGTGGTGATTCTGTTCCTGCAGACGTGGCGTGCTTCGATCATTCCGCTGCTGGCGGTGCCGGTGTCGATCATCGGTACGTTTGGCCTGATGCTGATGTTCGGCTTCTCGATCAACGCGCTGTCGCTGTTCGGGCTGGTGCTGGCGATCGGGATCGTGGTGGACGATGCCATCGTGGTGGTGGAAAACGTCGAGCGGAACATCGCTGAAGGGTTATCGCCACGCGAGGCCACCTACAAGGCCATGCGCGAAGTGAGCGGCCCGATCATCGCCATTGCCCTGACGCTGATTGCCGTGTTCGTGCCGCTGGCCTTCATGACGGGCCTGACCGGTCAGTTCTACAAGCAGTTCGCGCTGACGATCTCGATCTCGACCGTCATCTCGGCCTTCAACTCGCTCACGCTGTCGCCGGCGCTGGCCGCCCTGCTGCTCAAGAGCCATGACGCGCCGAAGGATTGGCTGGCGCGCACGATGGACAAGGGCCTGGGCTGGATCTTCCGCCCGTTCAACCGCGTGTTTGGTGCCGCATCGGAATCGTATGGCCGCAGCACGTCGCGCGTGATCGGCCGCAAGGCAGTGATGCTGGGCATCTACCTGGCCTTGATCGGTGCGACTGCGCTGCTGTTCAACAAGGTGCCGGGCGGCTTCGTGCCGATGCAGGACAAGCAGTACCTGGTGAGCTTCGCGCAGCTGCCGGACGGTGCCTCGCTGGACCGCACGGAAGACGTGATCCGCCGCATGTCGGACATCGCCCTGAAGCACCCCGGCGTGGAAAGCGCCGTGGCGTTCCCTGGCCTGTCGATCAACGGCTTCACCAACAGCCCGAGCGCCGGCATTGTGTTCGTCACGCTCAAGCCGTTTGACGAGCGCAAGACGCCCAACCTGTCGGGCGGGGCAATCGCAGGGCAGTTGAACCAGCAATACGGCGCCATCAAGGACGCCTTCATTGCGGTGTTCCCGCCGCCGCCCGTGCAAGGCCTCGGCACGGTGGGTGGCTTCAAGCTGCAACTGGAAGACCGCGGCTCGGTCGGCTACGAGCAGCTCTTTGCCGCCACGCAGGCCTTCATGGCAAAGGCACGCAAGACGCCTGAGCTGGGCCCGTCGTTCTCGAGCTACCAGATCAACGTGCCGCAGTTGAACGCAGACCTGGACCGCGTGAAGGCCAAGCAGCTTGGCGTGCCGGTGACCGATGTGTTCGACACCATGCAGGTGTACCTGGGCTCGCTGTACGTGAACGACTTCAACCGCTTCGGCCGCACGTATCAGGTGAAGGTGCAGGCAGACGCGCCGTTCCGCGCCCATGCAGAAGACATCCTGCAGTTGAAGACGCGCAACGCCGCTGGCGACATGGTTCCGCTGTCATCGCTGCTGCGGGTCTCGCAAGGCTTCGGACCGGACATGGTGGTGCGCTACAACGGCTACACCGCTGCCGACATCAACGGTGGCCCCGCGCCGGGCTTCTCTTCGGGTCAGGCACAAGCGGCGGTGGAACGCATCGCACATGAAACGCTGCCCAAGGGTGTGCGCTTCGAGTGGACGGATCTGACGTATCAGCAGATCCTGGCCGGCAACTCGGCCGTGTGGATCTTCCCGATCTGCGTGCTGCTGGTGTTCCTGGTGCTGGCCGCGCAGTACGAAAGCCTGACGCTGCCGCTGGCCGTGATCCTGATCGTGCCGATGAGCCTGTTTGCCGCCATGCTGGGCGTCTGGCTCTCGCATGGAGACAACAACATCTTCACGCAGATCGGTCTGGTGGTGCTGGTGGGGCTGGCGTGTAAGAACGCCATCCTGATCGTCGAGTTTGCGCGCGAGCTTGAGCTGCAAGGACGCACCATCGTGGAAGCCGCCATCGAGGCCTGCCGCCTGCGTCTGCGCCCGATCCTGATGACGTCGATCGCTTTCATCATGGGCGTGGTGCCCCTGGTGGTGTCGACCGGCGCCGGCGCGGAAATGCGTCATGCCATGGGCGTGGCCGTGTTCGCGGGGATGCTGGGTGTGACGCTGTTCGGCCTGTTCCTCACGCCGGTGTTCTACGTGCTGCTGCGCACGCTGGCGGCACGCCGCGGCCAGCGCTCTGAAGATGCACCCGACCGCGATCTGGACCTGGATGGCGCGCTGCCCGTGCCGTCGACCCAGCACTAGGAGTCGCTAACAAAACCTAGCGCAGCGGTCCTGGCTAGGCGCGACGACGCAGACAGTACAAAGGTACGGCAAGGAGGAGCAACGACGCCAGGAAGGGTTTGTTAGCGACTCTAAGGTCAACACTCATCAAGACATCGTTATGAACGCGTCGACACAACAACAAACCGGTCCGGCCATGCGCGCCGGCCGCTGGACCCCGCTGGCGCTGGCCGCCGCGCTGTTCCTCGCGGCCTGCTCGCTCGCCCCGACCTACGAGAAGCCGGACGTTGGCACGCCCAACGCCTTCAAGGAAGCAGCGCAACCAGCACAAGCGGCCGATGCACCGCTGGCGGCAAACGAGCAAGGCAAGTGGAAGACCGCCGAGCCCGCCCTGCCCGCCGACGGCGCGTGGTGGAAGATCTTCAACGACCCGGCGCTCGACAAGCTCGAAGCGCAGGCCGCTGAAGCCAGCCCCACGCTGGCCGCCGCAGCTGCGCGTGTGAACCAGGCACGTGCCTTCGTGCAGGCCAATCGTGCATCGCTGTTCCCGGAACTGGATGCGGGCTTCGGCCCGACGCGCCAGCGGGCCTCGGCGGCATCGGCGGGCTTGCCGGTCGGTGCGCCCGTGCAGCCGCAGACGTACTGGCGTGCGCAGTCCACCGTGGCGTATGAGGTCGACCTGTTCGGCCGCGTGCGCAACAACATCGATGCCGCCGGCGCCGATGCCGAGCGTGTCGAAGCGCTGTACCGTGCCGCCCGCCTGTCATTGCAGGCCGACGTGGCGCAGACGTACTTCAGCCTGCGCACGCTGGATGCGGAAGAGGCCTTGCTGTCCCGCACGCTGGTCGGCCGTGAAGAGGCGCTCAAGCTGGTGCAGCGCCGCTTCAACACGGGCGACATTGGCGAGCTGGACGTTGCCCGCGCCGATGCCGAACTGGCCACGGCACGCTCCGACCGCATCGGCGTACAGCGCCGTCGCGCGGTGCTGGAGCACGCACTGGCAACGCTGCTGGGCAAGGCACCGGCTGATTTCACGATGGGCACCGACCCGCTGCAATCTGGCGACGTGCGCGTACCGGCTGGGCTGCCTTCCGCCCTGCTGGAACGCCGCCCCGACGTAGCCGCCGCCGAGCGCTCGATGGCGGCAGCCAACGCGCGCATTGGCGTGGCGCGTGCGGCGTTCTTCCCGCAGCTGCAGCTCACAGGTGGCTTCGGCTACGAGTCGCACGACATCGGCGACCTGCTCAAGTGGGGCAGCCGTACGTGGATTCTCGGGCCGCTGGTGGGCACTGCACTATCACTGCCGATCTTCGACGGTGGCGCACGCAGTGCCGGCGTGAAGCAGGCCCGTGCCGCGTACGAAGAGAACGTTGCCAACTACCGCGAAAGCGTGCTCGTCGCCTTCCGCGAGGTGGAAGACAACCTCTCGGAACTGCGCCTGCTGGCCGATCAATCCAAGGCACAGGACGATGCCGTACGCGCTTCCACGCGTGCAGCGCAACTCTCGCGCACGCGCTACAACGCGGGGTCGGTCAACTACCTGGACGTGATCGATGCTGAGCGCAACATGCTGTCCGCCGAACGTATCGGCGTGCAACTGGCCGGCAGCCGCATGAACTCCACCGTGGGGCTCATCAAGGCGCTGGGCGGTGGCTGGGGTGATCTGCCCCCGGCCGCACCGGCTAACGCAGCCAACGCGGCCCAGGGCGCAACGGTGGCGCAGCAGTAAGAATTTCTCTCCTCTCTCTCTGGAAAGCGAGATCTGCGCGGCTTCGGCCGCGTTTTTTTTCCTTTTCTTGAGTGAACTGGGCCGATTGCAGCGGCGGACGCTTCTTCCACGTCCCGACTCCATGCAAGAGGCTCGGGGCTTCAACAGCGGTGCGCATATTGCGGATACCGCTTCGCAGCGCGCGGCAATCGAACCTTGCCGAAGCACCCCTGTCCCTTAACGCACCGCCGTTGGCCCGCAGACGGCCGAGCGCCGCAGTTTTCGGTGCGTGCATCCGTCCTAAACATTCGATTTCGACAGTCGGAGGGTGGAGCCTCACCATCAAACAGTGGCGCACGGCCCTCGGAAGCCCGAACGCGGGCCAAAAACATCCGATACATCGGACCTTCGAGACCCGAGCGTCGCCCTCAAACCGTCGATATTGGCCCTCTGAGGCTCATGCTCAACGGTCCGAGGGTGGAAGCCGGCTGTCTGAGGTCGAAGATTTCGACCTCAGACTGTGGAAGGTGACTGTTTGAGGCTCGCGTTCGACCCTCGGAGGGTCGACCTCGACGGTTCGAGGGTCGACCTCGACGGTTGGAGGGTCACGTTCGAGCCATCAACGCCCGTCATCGACCATTCCAGGGTCGCGCTCCAGCGTATGAGCCCCGTTTTCTTGGAGGTACGCAGGCCACGTTGGCCAACGAAGCCCCATGCCTGCGACGCGCGAAGGCACCTCGCAGTCCGGTGGCGCGCCTACGAGAGACGCCGCCCCCCCGCCCCGCGCGCGTTCCAGCTCATGGCCCACGCATAGAAGCCGACCAGCGTGCCGAACTGCAGGAACACCGCCCACAGCAGAAAGATCTGCGGGTACCAGAGCATCGACCCTTTGAGCAGCACCACCGATGCCAGCGTGTACTGAAACGGAATGAACACCGTCAGATACGCCATGCCCATGACGGACAGCACCAGCTTGCGGATCAGGCCGAAGTCCAGCACGTTGTAGATCAGCGCATAAAGCCACGGCGTGATCAGCACCACCACGACCGACGCCTGCGTGAGCGAGCCGATCGAGCCGCCGCCGTCATACGGAAAGCTCGCGGGCCACATGAAGAAGTAGAACTGGGCGCTGGCCTGCACCACGCCAATAAAGCGCAGCCAATACGCCAGCGGCAACGCGCGGCCGCCGATGAAACGCGTGCCGAACAGCAGCGCCAGCGTGACGATCATCCCCACCAGCCATTGCACAGCGGTGGGCAACGCGGCATCGCTGTGCGGATACGGAATGGCGCCGAAGCCCGGTACGAGGGCCTTCACGGCCGCCACGCGAACCTGCCCTTCCAGCGCCACGCTCCAGAACCCGATGATGCGTTCCCACAGGCTGGCGATGGTCGGCCAGAGCGCGCAGTAGCCGGCGGTGAGCGCCAGCGGAATCCCAAGCACGTCGATCCAGCGCGTGAGCGGGAACGATAGGCGCCGCATCGCGCGGTGCATGACGATGCGATCGCCGCGATAGCCGATCACGCGCTTGGGCTCATGCCCGCGCAGCCGGCGCTTGGTGGGCAGGTCGTCGGCGTGCCCTTCCTCGATCGGCTTGGCGTTCATCGGAAGCTCCAGCGCAAGCCGATTTCACCGTAGGTGCGGTTGTAGAAGGGGTTGTGGTAGTACTGCGCGCCGATGATCAGCAGCAGGTCACGCGCGACACGCTCGCGCCACTGGATGGCGTAGCTCATGCTGTTGTAGTCCGCGCGCTCGGTGCCGGTGGTCAAGACTTGGTAGGCCTCGCGGGCGTGTTCCACGCGCAGCACGAGCGCGCGCTTTTCGTCGTTGCCGATCGTGGCCGCAATGTACTGGCTCGGGCCGAACACCATGCCCGGATTGGCCCGGTTGAAACGCAGGCCGCCCTCCAGCACGACCGACGGGAAATACGCCAGCGTGCTCAGCACCAGCCCCTGGTCATTGCGCACGCTGTCCTGGCCCTGCGCGTAGTAAGCGCCGATGCCGGCCACGAAACGGCGGTCGGGCCCGAACTTGCGATAGCCCGCCACATCCACACGCCACTTCGAGAACAACTCGCTGTTGCCCGTGCCCGCGCCGACGAGAACGTAGTAATCCTCAGAGAGATCGCGCGTGAGCGAGAGCGCGCCGTACTGGCCTGCAAAACCAAAGCGGCTCTGCCGATCCAGCTCGGCCTGCCAGATGCCGTACGAGGTGACCATCATGCCGCGCAGGGCCACGGCGGTGGCGCCGCCAAAGCCATCGCTCATACGGCCGGTGTCGAGCACGGCCTCGATGGCGGCGCGCTCGGGGGCGTAGGGTTCGGGCAGCGGTTGGGGCACGGTGGGCGCGTTGGCGCCGGGCGTCGGCACGGGCGTTGCGGCCAATGCCGTGGCGTCTGCCGGCGGGGCGGCACCTTCCGGTGCAGCCGGTTGTTCTGCTTCCGTTGCGGCTTCTTGCGGTGTTGCCGGCTCTGCCGGTTGCATCGCTTCGGCCGGTTGTGCAGTTTCTGTCGGTTGCGCCGGTTGCGCCGGTTGCGCCGGTTGTGCGTCTTGCGCCGGCTTGGCGGCATCCGGGGCGGCGGCCGGCTCGACAGCCTGAGCCCACGCCGCTGGCGCAGTCATGCCGCAGATGGCCGCGGCCATCCACGCGATTGGAGTTCGGTTCACGCTGGTATTTCCCCGTCTGTTATTGACAGCGGGCGCCGGCCTTTTTTTGATGCGCGGCGGCGGCCCTTTCTGCTTGTTGTCTTGTGCTTAGCTGCCCGTATTCAACTTGGCAGCAATGGCGAGCTTGGTGCCGGCGCCTGCCACCACGCGCCAGTTGTTGCCTTCCCTAACCACGCTGGCCTGGCCCGCCTCGACGCGCGGCTCGGCATAACGATCCGCCGCAAACAGCCATGTCAGGTCGTTCAGTGTTTCCGGATTCTCAGCAATCACACGCACGTCGCCGCGCTCCGATGTCGTGTGCCACACGGTCTTCTCACGCCGCTCGGCAAACTCGGCCATCTGCGTGATGGTGTGCCAGCGGAAGCGCTTGCGTGCCTCTTCCGCGTCGGCGGCTTCCATCAGTGCGTCAATGGCGTGCAGGTAGCGCACCGCTCCGGGCGGGTGGAAGTAGATCAGGCGGATCTCGCCGGAGTCCGTGGTGAACTTCACCAGCGAGGTCAGCCACGCCGCAATCTCCGCTTCCGGAATGTGCGCCATGTCGGCTTCTTCAATGGTCGCGTACTGGCCATACGTCTGCACAGGGAATGACCAGATGTGCTCGTCGCGCCGGCCATTGCGATAGGTGCGCGTCGGCCCCTGGCCGATGTTGCCGGTGAAGTAGTAGCCCTTGACGTTGTGCTCGTCCAGCCAGCGCGTCGCCCATTCGGGCTGGTTGCCGGTGGGGGCGGAATACTCGGTCTGCGGTTTGCCGGTCAGTGCCTCGATGGCGTCTGCGTTCTTCTGCAGGTAGGTCTCCATGGTGGCCTGGTTCTCTTCCGTCACGTTCAGGCCGAACCAGTCGTGAATCCAGCCGCCGTGGCTGCCCACCTCGTGCCCCTGCTTCATCAGGCCGTGCACCACTTCCGCAAACGCGGGGTTGTGGGCGAGGTTGACGCCCAAGCCGTCGCCAAACTGGCGCTGGTCAGGGCCGGCGGTGATGTGGAAGCTGAACGGGCCGCGCTTGAAGACGCCGTCTTCAATCAGCTTGTCGGTGGCGTCAATACAGATGCGCGCATCGCAGTGCCAGTTCAGCACGAGGCCACCCACACCCTGCGGCGCCGGCGACAGGCGCGGCTGCTCCAGCACGCGGCCGGCAAAGTAGCTGAGGAAGCCGTGCATCAGCACGCCGTCGGTACGCAGCTTCAGATACGTTAGCGGCAGGTTGACGAACAGCACGTGGCCTTTGCCCACGGTGCGCTCGCCCGCGATGATCGAGTTGTCTTCGGAGCGCAGCAGCACCTTGCCGGCGTAGTCGCCGTGTGTGCGCAGGGTCGGGTACTGCAGCATGTCCTGGCCGTAGCCCGACAGCACCGCACGCCCATTCGACACAATCCAGCGCCCCGGCGGAATATGCAGATCGACCATTGCATCGGGCTGGCCATAGACGGTGGCCTGGCTGGCCATCTTTTCGCGCAGCGTCGAATAGAAACCGTACTGCACGCCGGCCAGCGTCGACATACGCGAGGCGCCATCTTCGTAGAAGCCCTTTTCGTTGAGGATGCCGGCGTCGTACACCTGCATGAGCGCACCGCCGTTTTGCACGAACTGGCTGATCTGGTTGACGAGCGCGGTGGTCATCGACCGGTGCACGGTGTCGGGCAGGATCACGCCGGCAAACACACGCTCGCCATTCAACCCGTGGCGCACGAAATCCGACGCCGACATGGTGCGCAGGCGCAAGCCCTCTTCCAGCGCGGCGTCTTCCCACGCCTGCACGTAGATGCGGTTGTCTTGCCCGAGGTTGTCGGGCACCACCAGCACGATGTCATCTGTCTGCGGGCGGCCCGGGCCGGCGCTGAGGTTGCGTGCCAGCAGCAGCGCGCAGGCCGCAAAGGCGATCAGGATCAACAGACTGGCCAGGTGCTTGCGCCAGTTGATGCGCTTGGAAGGTGTGCTCATTCGGAAATCGCCAGTGCATGCGAGAGCCCGATCAGCGCGCCCTCTTCCATCAAGTTCCAGCGGCCTGCGGCGCGCCATTGCGGCGCGGCCTGCAGCCACTTCTGCGCGGTCGGTGTATCGCCCAGCGTGTAGGCAGCCCAGGCGATCAGGCCCCACGGGAACGGGTCTGCCTTGCCCGACAGCCACGTCTGCCCGTAGCGGAACTTCCACACCGCCCATTTACGCTGGGCGGCGGAGCCAGTCTCCAGGTCATGCACCCACGGATAGACGGGCGCAACCGCCGTCGGGTAGAAGCCGTACGGCGTGGGCGGCAGGCTCACGCGTGCGGGCTCCAGCGCGCCATTCCGTTGGTAACCATAGGCCTGCGCAAGGCCGTCCATCATTTGCTTGTGTGTGGGCAGCGCGGCCAGCTCCAGCGTGTAGTGCAACGATGCCTTGGGGTCGGCGCGCAAGTGCTTGAGTGCGCCGGCCACTTCCACGTTGTCGGCAAAGTAGGCTTCCGGCCGATCGGCAAATGCCTGGAACGTCGTGCGCTTCGGGTCCCACAGCGTCGCCAGGTGCATCAACGCGAGGCTGCAGCTCGCCAGCAGTTGCGGCGGGCCATGCAAGACCTCATTGACGAGCAGGCACCAGAACACCGCTTGCGAGTCATCCGCGTCGGCGTGGCCACATGCGGCCCAGCCGTCTGTGCCATTGCGGCAAAGGCGTGGGAACGTGCCATTGGCCTGTTGATACGGCAGCAGCCAATTGGCCAGCCCAACGGCCGGGGCTTGCACGTCGGCACCCAGGCGGTGCGCGACCAGCAGGGCTTCGATAGCGACGTAGGGCTCGACGTAATCGCCCTGGGCGAATACGGTCATGGCGCCGTCGGGCGTGGTGAAGTCTTCAAACATCGTCGCACCGTGCGCAGCGGCAGCCGAAAGCACAAGCCCGACCAGCACGGCAAAGCAGCGGCGAATGCAAGCGCTCCAGAACGTGACCATGCAAGCCTCCTTACCCTTCCACACGCGCGAACTCGTGCGCGGTAATCACGCCATGCACGACGCAGCCCGGCGAGACGAACAGGCGGTTGCAGACGAGCGTGGTCGGTGCATCTGGGCGGCCGATACGGCAGTTGGGTCCGAGGACGATGTCCTCAAAACCGATCAGCGGGCCCAGCACTGCGCTGCCCGCACCGATCTCAAGATTCTTGCGCGCAGACAGCGTACCGGCGATGCGCACGCCGTCTCCCGTGCGCAGGTGCCCATGCGTCTTGATACTGCCTTCGAGCACCATGCCACCCGCGACGCGGCAATCGCCGCGCACCACGTAGTCGCAATCGGTTGCCTCGTCGGCGGCCAGCGTGGCATCGCCGTCGAGCACGCGGCGCTCCGTGGCCGGCTTCGGCAAGCCGACCGGCTGCGCCGCGCTGCGCACGTCGCCAAACATCACCTCAGTGGCGCCCGCACGTTCGAAGCGCGCCGGTGCAGCCATCACGATGCGTTCCTCCGCCGTGACACGGCCTTCGACACGCACGTTGGGCAGCAACCGCACATTACGGCCATGCACCCAGCGCTGCACCACCACGTTCTCGCCCAGTTCGATATCGCCTTCAGCCAGGCAGGCGCGCAGGCGGGTATCACGCTCGACTTCGACATCCTGCTCGACATACAGGTCGGCACGCACGCGGCTGCGCGGGCCCAGCCACGCGTTGCCCCGAAACACGACGATGTGGTTGACCTTGTCCAGCATGCGCACCAGACCTGATTGCTCGGCAGACGGCCGGCCGCGCGGGTCGCGCCCCACGCTCAGTTCCGCGCTTACGGGCACCTGGTAGGCGGCACCCGCAGCGCGCATGGCGTCAACATCCACGCCGTACTGCTCTTGCAGCCGGCGGCGGAAGCTGTTGGCAAAGAAGGTGAGATTGTTCGGCTGGTCACGCCGCATCGGCAACGGAGCGGAATCGGTGGGGCGCAGCCATTCCGACAACGCCGGCAGGAACGGCAGCACGAGCAGGCCCGCCACCGCGCCGCTCAGCAGCAGCACGCTTCCGATCATGTGCCCTCCGGGCCGGTGCGCACGGGCACCTCGCCAGCCATGATGTTGACCACACCCGCGGCTTCCGTGCGGAAGCGCTCGGTCTTGTCCCACACCAGTTCGCGCTTTTTCACGGCGTCGATGACTTGCGTCACACCCGCGCGCGCGATCGTCATCATGCTGACCAGGAAGCCGAACAGGTTCAGCGGCAGCAAGCGGATGCGGTTGCGATGGCCATCGAGGTAGGTGGCCGCCGCAATCTCGAAGAAGGCCGCGTTGGTACCCAGCCCGCCGTAGCACAGCAGCGCCGCCAGAAGAATCCAGCCCGAGACGATGGACTGCGCCGCCGCATAGAACAGGATGACCGCCACCACCCAGCCGGCCAGCTGCACCATCGGCATGACGAAGATCAGCAGCAGCAATGCGCCGTCCAGCCGTTCCAGCCGGCTGATGCGGTCGTTGGCGAGCAGCTTGCGGATGTTCTGCACCATCACCTGGTTGTGGCCGCGCGACCACCGGCTGATCTGTTTGAGCCGCACGGGCCAGACTTCGGGCACCTCTTCGTAGCACTCGGAGCGGTTCTGGTAGACCGTCTTCCAGCCGTGCTGCAGCAGGCGGAACGTCACATCGGTGTCTTCGGCCAGCGTGTCGATGTTCCAGCCGCCGATGTCGTCCAGCGCGCGGCGGCGGATACCGCCCACGGTGCCGCCGTATTGCGGTACCAGGCCCAGGTTCATGCGGGCAGTCTGGTCGACCTGGTAGCCGCCGGAGCGCTCCAGGTCGAGCAGCCGCGTGAGCAGGTTTGCGCCGGCATTCACGGGCACCACGCGGCCCATGATGGCGCCCACTTCCGGGTCGAAGAACGGCGCCACAAGCTGTTTGATGAGGCCGCGCGCCGGCAGGTAGTCGGCGTCGAACACGATCATGATCTCGGCGTCGATCAACTGCGTGGCATCGCGCAGCGCCGCCGCCTTGCCGGGCCGGCCTTCGGTGCGGTGGAACAGCTGGAAGCGGCCGGGGTTGCGTGCCGCAATCTCGTCGATGATCTCGCGCGTGCGGTCCTTCGAGCGATCGTTGACCGGCATGATGGTCAGCTTGTCCTGCGGGTAATCCACCAGCAGCAGCGCGTTGAGGCAGTCGGCAATCACGCGCTCTTCGTTGTGCGCCGCCACGCAGACCACCACGCTCGGCCACGCGCCCTGTTCGATGTCGAGATACGGCTGGCGCTGACGGCCGAACAGCCGGTTCAGCGTGAACAGGTAGTGCCGCGCGGTGTAGACGACGAGCAGCGTGATGATGCAGAACGCAAGCACCAGCAGGATATCGATCGCAAGCGTGGACATGGTCTTCGTTGCCTTCGGCCGTCAGGCCGCTTGAAGTTCTTCGCCCAGAAACTCCTGGACATGCGCACCGCCCAAGGCGGCCACGATGCGCTGCGAGGCGAGCCCGTCGCCGTATGGGTTCAGGCGTTGCGAGAACGCGCGCCAGGCGTCGTCGTTGTCGTACAGGTGGTTGACGGCGCCCACGATGCTGTCCACCTCCGTGCCGACCAGGCGCACGGTGCCGGCCTGCACAGCCTCCGGGCGCTCCGTCACGTTGCGCATGACGAGCACCGGCTTGCCCAGCGACGGCGCTTCTTCCTGCACGCCGCCCGAGTCCGTCAGGATCACGTGGGCGCGCTGCATCAGCCGCACGAAGCGGGCGTAATCCAGCGGTTCGATCAGATGCACGTTCGGCAGGCCCGCCAGCGCGGCCTGCACGGGCCCGCGCACGTTCGGGTTCAGGTGGATCGGATAGACGATCTGGATGTCGTCGCGGCGCGCCAACGTGGCCAGTGCCTCGCAGATGTTGGCAAAGCCTGAGCCGAAGTTCTCGCGGCGGTGGCCCGTCACCAGCAGCACCTTGCGGTCGTCCTTCAGGAACGGGAAATGCGCATCCAGCTCGGCACGGAAGGCGGCGTCCTTCAGGATGCGCTGGGTGGTCTGCAGCAGCGCGTCGATCACGGTGTTGCCCGTCACCAGGATGCGGCCGCCCAGGTTCTCAGCCTGCAGGTTGCGGCGCGACGAATCGGTCGGGGCAAACAGCAGATCGGCACACACGTCGATGGTGCGGCGGTTCATCTCTTCCGGCCACGGTTGGTAAAGGTCGCCTGTGCGCAGGCCGGCTTCCACATGGCCGATGGGAATGCGGCGGTGGAACGCCGCCATGGCCGACATCATCGCGGTGGTCGTGTCGCCGTGCACCAGGATGCGGTCGGGGCGCACCGTCTCCAGCACGTCATCAAACGCCGTGAGCAGGCGCGCGCTCAGTCCGTTCAGCGTCTGGTTCTGCGTCATCAGTTCCAGGTCGTATTGCGGCGTGATATCGAACAGGTCCAGCACCTGCTGCAGCATCTGCTTGTGCTGCCCCGTCACGCAGACGACGGACTCCATGGCCGACTGCTCGGCCAGCGCCTTGACGAGCGGCGCCATCTTGATCGCTTCGGGCCGTGTGCCGAAGACGGAGAGAATTTTCATAGCCGGGTAGAAAGAAGCACGGCATGCGCATCGCAGACGCACATACAGCACACAGGACTGACGAAGGGAATCGGGTGACGCCTCCTCCGTGCCTCCTTCTTGTTCTTATGCGACCGTGGGGGCGGGGAAACCGGGCGTCGTGCAGGCCGCAATTTTCTCAATGAACACGCCATTACCGCCACCCCTCGTTTTTTTAAACAGAAAGGCTGACTAGGATTACCCCTTCTTTAGGGGGTGTGGGAAATAACGGGCGCTAACGGAGAAAATGAGCTGAACGATCGCGTGCGTTGCTGAAACTGTCCGCAAGGCGCGGAGCCGCACTGATATTGGCGTTGCAGCAGGTTGATTGCCTGAACGCGGATTATCGATGAATCAATCTGGGTTTCATCTTCGGCTTTTCTTGAAGCCGAAGCATGCGTAATTGCAACGCAAATGAAAACACAAAAAGGATAAATGATTCCCACCCATTAGTGGGGTATACCGATTTATCTGAAAAAAAAACGCGGCGTCTTCCAAACGCCGCGCGCTGTGCACTTTGGGGGAAGCACAGGAGTTAAATCGATTCGAGTTCGCGGCCGCGTGTCTCCGGCAACGTGAGTGCTGCCACGATGAGCAGCCCATAGGCGCCCGCCGCGAAGATGCCAATGGCATGCCCCAGCGACGAATGCGCACTCACCTGCCCGATCAGGAACGGGAAGCACGCGCCCACCGCCCGGCCCACGTTGTAGCAAAAGCCCTGGCCCGAACCGCGCACCGCCGTCGGAAACAGCTCGGTCAGGAACGCGCCCATGCCGGCAAAGATGCCCGAGGCAAAGAAGCCCAGCGGCAGGCCGAGCAGCAGCATGGTGCTGTCGGTCACCTCCAGTTGCGTATAGGCCAGCGCCACCACCATCGAGCCCACGGCAAACAGGATGAAGTTGCGTTTGCGGCCCAGGCGGTCGGTCAGCACCGCGCTGGTCAGGTAGCCGATATACGAACCGATGATTACCACGGCCAGATAACCGCCGGTGCCCAGCACGGTCAGATGGCGCTCGGTTTTCAGGAACGTCGGCAGCCACGTGGTGATGGCGTAGTAGCCGCCTTGCGCGCCGGTGGTCAGCACGGCGGCACGCAGCGTGGTGCTCAGCAGCCGGGGAGAGAAAATCTCGAAAAAGCTCGTGCGCTCTGTGGCTTGTGACTTCGCTTCCTGAAACACCTCCGGCTCTTTCACCAGCCGGCGCAGGAAGAACACGAACACCGCCGGCACGATCCCCACGAGAAACAACGCGCGCCATGCGGTTTCAGGCGGCATCACGCTAAAGAACCACGCATACAGCAATGCCGATGCGCCCCACCCCAGCGCCCACCCCGCTTGCACCATGCCAACGGCCTTGCCGCGATCCCGCGAGCGAATGGCCTCGCCGATCAGCACCGCGCCGGCCGTCCACTCGCCGCCAAAGCCGAAGCCCATGAGCGTGCGGGCAATCAGCAGCTGTTCGTAGTTCTGCGCGAGGCCGCACAGGAAGGTAAACACGGCAAACCACAGGATGGTGATCTGCAACGCGCGCACGCGCCCGATACGGTCTGACAGGATGCCCGCCACCCAGCCGCCCGCCGCCGATGCCAGCAGCGTGCACGTGCCGATCAACCCCGCATCGGCCTTGGAAAGGCCCCACACGCCGATCAACGTGGGGATGACGAAGCTCAGGATCTGCGTGTCCATCGCGTCGAGCGCGTAGCCCACCTTGCAGCTCCAGAACGTACGGCGCTCCTGCGCGGAGATCTCTCGGTACCAGCGGAATAAACCGCCGGAGTTGGCTGCGGCAGTGGCGTCCGTCCCGGCGGGCGCTCGCGCAACCGTTGCTTCGGTTGTCATGGTGTTTCCTCCTTGTTACTGATGCTGTCTCGATGCGTCTATCGCTTATTGCTATAAACCAGCGCCTCTGCGTGCGCCAGTTGGAACCCCGGTACCCGTCCGTCTTGCGGTCTTGCGGTCTTTCCGCCTTTTGGTCTTTCTGACTTTTGGTCTTGCAGCTGCGTGTTCAGGCCAACGCCGCGGTACGCAGGTCGGTGATCAGCATGTGCCCCGGTGCATGCGTGATGCACAACTCAGGCCGGGCCTGTTGCACCACCGCCTGGGGTGTCACGCCACAAGCCCAGAACACCGGCACTTCGCCCGGCTGCACAGGCACCGCATCGCCCCAATCGGGCTGTGCGAGATCAGCAATGCCGATGGCCGCCGGATCGCCAAAATGCACCGGCGCGCCGTGCGCACGCGGCATGCGCGAGGTGATCTCGATGGCGCGGATGGCATCGGCCACCGACATCGGCCGCATTGACACCACCAGCTTGCCCGCCAGGCGGGACGTACCGATCGTGTCGACCGACGTGCGATACATCGCCACGTTGCGCGACATGGCGATATGGCGCAGCGGCACGCCCGCTTCCATCAACGCATGCTCGAACGAGAACGAGCAGCCGATGGCAAAGGCGACCATGTCGTCGGTCCACAGCGCTTCAACATCGGCCGGCTCGTCGGCCAGTTCGCCGTTGCGATAGACGCGATAGCGCGGCACGTCGCGGCGCACGTCAACGTCCTGCCCCAGATGGCGGAACACGGGCACGCCGGGTTCGGTCACGTCCAACAGGGGGCACGGTTTCGGGTTGAGCTGGCAGAAGCGCAGAAACTCGTTGGCCCACGTATCGCGCAGCATCACGATATTGGCCTGCACGTAGCCATCGCACAGGCCGCTGGTGTGGCCGCGCAGCACGCCCGAGCGCGCCGCAAGGCGGGCGGAATACGGATTTGCGTACGCCACGCTGGCACCCGGGCGGGTGTGTACGGGCATCGGCGCCGGGTGTTCCGACACTCTTTTTGCCTGGGCTGTCTCCACTGCCGTCATCATTCAAGCTCTTCCACAAGGTTGTTCGTGCGGCAAATTGTGAAAGCGCGATGAAACGCGGTCCAACGAAAGTTTCGGATTGCAGGCGATAGGAAAAGGTGATTGCCAAGGCGGGTGCCGCATCCGCGCGTGTAGAATCCGTCGCCCCCTCCGTTTTGCCGCTCTTCGCCTGACATGGACTACCAAGCGATCCTGGACACCATCCACCGCGACATCCAGCCGTATCTCGGCCAGGGGCGGGTTGCCGATTACATCCCCGAGCTGGCCGGCGCGAATGCGGCAGATTTCGGCATGGCCCTCGTCACGCTCGGCGGCGACGTCTACACGGTGGGCAAGGCGAATGTGCCGTTTTCGATCCAAAGCGTCTCCAAGCTGTTTGCCTGCACGCTAGCCTTCCAGCTCGAAGGCGAAACGCTCTGGCACCGCGTCGGCCGCGAACCCTCCGGCAATGCTTTCAACTCGCTGGTGCAGCTCGAATACGAGAACGGCATCCCGCGCAACCCGTTCATCAATGCCGGTGCGCTGGTCGTGACCGACGTGCTGTGCCGCCGCTTCGTTCAGGCTGAGACCGCACTGGTGCAATTCATGCGGCGGCTGGTCGACAACCCGCGCATCGACTACGTGCGGCGCGTGGCCGAATCCGAACTGGCCCATGCCGACCGCAATCGCGCAATGGCCCACTTCATGAAGAGCTTCGGCAACCTGCACATGCCGGTGGAAACCGTCATCGATGCGTACTGCCGCCAATGCGCCATCGAGATGGACTGTACCGACCTCGCCCGCGCGGTCCTGTTTCTCGCCAACGGCGGCGTCGTGCCGTGGAGCGGCGAGCGCATCGTCGATGCCAGCCCCGCCAAGCGCCTCTCTGCCCTGATGCTGACCTGCGGTACTTACGACGCGGCAGGCGACTTCGTCTATCGCGTGGGGCTGCCGGCCAAGAGTGGCGTGGGCGGCGGCATCGTTGCCGTGCTGCCGGGCGAGTTTGGCGTGTGCGTGTGGTCGCCGGGGCTGGACGTCAGTGGCAACTCGCTCGCCGGCCTGCAAGCGCTGGAATGGCTCACGACGCTGACCGGCCGCTCGATCTTCTGACGCTGCCGCCACGGCACGCTTGCGTGGCTCAGGCGGCCTAGGCGGCTTCCGTGTTGCGCTCGACTTCTTCGGCAATGGCATAGCGCGGGCCGACCGACAGGCAGAATTCCCGCGCCATCGTGCGCGCCAGGCCAACAATGGCTTCGTGCACCTCCAGCCCCGCTCCAGCGCGCCACGACGCGATGATCGGCAAGGTGGGCAACGCGGGCTCCACATCCAGTACCGTCAACGCGCCGCTCTCAATGCGGTCGCGTACCAGCACGGTGGGCAACGCGCCCACGCCGAAGCCATCGCCCACCAGGCGCGTCATGGCGGCCACCGAATTGACGCAGTTCACGCGCGGTGATTCCACCCCGCTCAGGTGCAGCAGGTTCAGCATGTCTTGATGCGGCCGCGAGTTGCGCACGAAGGTGATGAGCCGTTCGCGCGCCAGTTCACCCAGGCTGCAGTACGGGTGGGCCAGCCGGGAGTTGGTGGCGACCACCCAGTGGATTGGATACTGCGCGAGCTGCACGTTGCGCACACTTTCGGCGCGCAGCAGATCGGTCTGGAAAGCAATGTCGAGCGCGCCCTTCTGCAAGTGCTCGACGAGGTGCATCGCGCTGTCGGCCACGAGTTCGATTTCCAGCGCAGGAAACATCTCGGCGGTGCGCGCGATGAGCGGCGAGAGCCACGTGTGGATGACGCTGTCCATCGCCCCCACCCGCACGCGCCCTTCAAAGCCCGGACGTTGTGCCACGGCTGCCTGCAACTGGTGCAGCGTGCTCACCATGCGGTCGGCATATTCGAGCACCTTGTGGCCATCGGGCGTGAGTTGCACGCCGCGTGTGTCGCGGTCAAACAGGCGCACGCCCAGCTCTTCTTCCAGCGCGGCAATCCGCGCCGAAATGGACGCCTGCGTGGTGAACAGCTTGTCTGCGGTAAGGCGAAAACTACGCAGCCGCGCCACCCAGACAAAGGTTTCCAGAAAACGTAGGTTCATGCCCTGCCCCTCGTGTTGTTGTAGGTGGCTCGCTTGCGTTGCACCCGCTGCGCCATCGGCCCCGTGCAGCGCGTTCAGGTTACGGATTTTCGTGCTGCGGCGCACGCTCATGCACGCCTGTTCGGCGGTTTTTACCAAAGCCCCGCCAAAACTGCCACGGACCCTCGTAGTTTCTACAACGCAGGCGCCTCCACGCCTGCGGCGCACTACGTAATTTGCCAATAGCTGCGCTGGCAACCGGCGTCCAGAATGCCCTTATCACCCGCTTGCTTTCAATCAGGCCCACCCCGCATGGGGCGCAGCTGGAGGACACCATGCCTGCCATCGACGAGATCAACGGCCGCATCGTCTACTACCGTCCGCCGCCCCCTCCGCCTCCACCGCCCACCCCCGCCCAGAAACAAGCCGCAGCCGACGCAAAAACCAAGACCGACGCGGCCATCCAGACAGCCAATACGGCGGTCAACGACTACATCAACAACGGCGACGACTCCACGGCCGCGCAGGACAAGCTCGACAAGCCGCTTTCGGACGTCATCAACTCGGTGCAGAACGAGTTGCGCCGGCAGGCCGACGAAGCGCCCCGCGGCGGCGAAAAGAAAGCCATTGAAGACGCGGCGGACGCCATCAAGAAACGCGACCCCGATGCCAAATGGCTCGACAAGATCGTCGACGATGCAAAAGACGCGGTTGAGAAGCAAGACCTGAGCCAGCGCACCGCATCGGAAGCGCGCGACGGCGTGCTTGATGCCCAGGACAAGCTGCAGGACGCGCAAGACATCAAGGTCACAAACCGGACCATTGCTGAAGACAAGCAGGACTCGATCAACGCGGCCCAGGCCAACCTGAACAAGGCCATCGAGGATTTCAAGACTGCCCTTGGCGGCGAGCTTTCCACCTACGAAAACTTTGGCTCGGGCGACAACCTGCAGGCCGCCAACGACGCCACCGATGCGCTGGCAAAAGCCCACCCTGATTGGGACGACGGCAGCCTTGCCCTTGCCAGGAACATCGCCACGGCCGATGCAATCCAGTACCAGATCAACCACATCAACCCGAACGACCCAACGCTGTCGGCACAGGACAAGGCGCTCGCCACCGACGACCCGGTGCAGTTTGCATGCGTGCAGCTTGCGCGGCCGCATGCCAATGACAAGAACGCCGAGCAGATCTACGAGCAGATCGGCGCAGCCAGCTACGACGTGCGCGTGAACTACACCAAGGACCAGGTCGCGGCCAAGATGAAGGCGGGCGATGCCCAGGGCGCGCTGAAGATCCTGTCGACCAACATGAACGACGTGTCGGTCACCAGTGCCGACCCCGACGCACGCGACCATCTGTATCAGGTGGCCGGCGCGCCCTTCTTCAACGCGCACAGCGACTACTTCAACAAGCAGATCAGCGACCTCACCCAGGTCTACAAGTACAACCCGGACGACCCGGACGCCAATCGCAAGATGGCCGACAGCACCGTCAAGTACGACGCCGTCGGCAATTGGATGAAGGACCTCGCCAAGGTGGCACCGCCCGAAGTGGCAAACAACCTGCTGACCACCGTAGAAGATCGCTTCAACGACAACGGCCACTGGTTCCAGAGCAACGCCGGCGCCGACACGTCTGGACTCGTGCCCCACGGCTCGGACTTTTATGGCGGCTTGAGCCTGACGGCTGCTGTGGCCGATTCGCCGCGCTTCGCCAGCGACCAGTCGAGCACCGACCACGCCCAGCAGGTTGCCAACTGGCTGACCACCAACTCCAACGCCAAATCGTTCCTCTACAGCATGCAGACCTCTGGCTCAGGGGGGAGCATGCCGTCGTGGGTGCCGGTGCAGAACGCCGTGGGCGACGGCAACGGCGCCACCGTCACCGATGCGCTCATCCAGCAGCACGGCAAGGACTTGCCCAACGTCGACATGCTGCAACGCGCCTTCGACCGCGGCAACGAGAAGGTCCAGCAAAAGCAGGCAGAGGCTGACTACAAGACCTTCCAGTCCGACCAGAATGCGGGGCTGAAGAACATCTTCGGGCAGATGTCCAAGGCCACCTTTGGCAAGGACACGCCGCTTTACAACGACAAGGCGCAGACCTTCAGCGGACCCGATTCCGACACGCAGCTCAAGAACTACATCGGCGGCGCGCTGATGATCCAGGCCGACAACGCTGGCGCGCAGAGCAGCGGCGCCACCGGCACCGCATGGTTCACCGGCGGCAACAGCACCAAGGTCATCAACGAGGTCAACAAGACGATCCACGAGGCGGGCGGAGACAACCCGACCGTGAAGGCCATTCCCATCGCCTATGTGGACAAGAGCGCGGGCGTGATGCCGACGGCGTTGTTCGAAGTGGCCGACAAGAATGGGGGTAAGCCGCACTACATCGACGATCGCGGTTGGGACTACAGCAGCCTGGATGATTACCGTCACAACAACGCCCTGTCCGACGGCGGCACGATCTACGTGCCGAAGAATCTTGCCGGCACAGTCTCGCTCGACAGCAGTGGCATTCCGGACGTCGATCACTTCAGTGCACATATCACCACGACGGGGCAGAAGATCCGGCACGTTGTGGACATCGTGGCCGGTGTAGCCACGGCGGTGGGCGGGGTGATCCTGTCGGTCGGCACATTCGGCGGCGCGTCGATTGTGGGCGGCGCCATGGTGGCGGTGGGAACAGGCTGGATCGTTGGCGAATCGGTCGACCACCTCAACACGCTGGCCGACCACGGCCGCTCATGGTCACCCACCAACCCCGAGGCCTTTAACGACTGGCTAGCCATCGTCACATCCGCAGCGGGTGAATACAGCCTGGCGGGCAAGGGTGTGTCCGCACTGTCGGAAGCGGCGGCGGCCTCAAAGATGTTCACGCTCACGCGCTCGGCTTCGGATTTGGTGGCCGGCGGTGGCGGCATTGTCATGACGGGCGCGCAGGTCAAGGACCTGCTGATGTACGGCGACCGGATGTCGGGCTCGCAGAAGGCCGAATCCATCATGTTCCTGGGTCTCGGCCTCGGCCAGGTGGGTGCAACGCGCATGCTCGAACGCGTTGGACTGTCACAAGGCACCGAACGCGTCGGCCTGCTCAACGCACTGAAGAACAACGCCGGCCGCTACAAGCCCACCGAGGTGGTGCCCGAGCCCACCACGGTGGCTGCCAATGACCCAGCCAGTGCGGGCCGGCCGACCACCGACCCGACCACCGAGCCAGTGATCACGCAAGCCGGCGGCAAGACGACGGAGCCTGCCGGCACCACCGCGGGCAACGATGGGAAAGACGGCACGACGGGCAAGCCCGGCACGGACCCGACCGCCCCGATCGACCCGGTCACAGGCAAGCCCAAAGCCGCCGGAGACCCCGTCACTGAACCAGGCAAAACGGGTACACCGGGCGACGAAAGCAATCCGACCAAGCCGGGTCCCACACGCCCCTCGCGGCCGCTGCCGGGTGCCCTGGACGACCTCGCCAACCCGGAAATCACGCTCACCAGCTTTACCGACACGCAAAAGGCTCTGGACGCCGGCACGCAGAATGCACTGTCGCAGCATGCCGATCTGTTGCTCGATGCCGAGAACTACCGCACCGACGGCACAACCAATGGCCGCCACCCGCGCGGCATTGGCGTGCGCAGGCTGGCCGCCAAGCTGGCCGAGATGAGCGACGAGCAGCGACGCCTCATCCTGAGCAAGGCCGAGTTCGCGCACGACACCGCCAACATCAAAGACCCCGTGCGCATGAGCTGGCGCCAGCGCATGCAGCTCTATCGCGGCAAGTCGTCGGTATTCGGACGCACGGCGGATCGGATCATGTCGCCGGTGGACCGCATCCAGGCGCTTTTCGTGGATCGCGGCATCCGCAAGTTCTTCGTCAAGGGCGGCACGGAAGACGCCGCCACCGCGCTGAAAGACACGCAGCGCATTCTGCTGGTGACGGGCTTCACCGTCGGGCGAGACCCGGTCTCGGGCCGCGCCCTGCCCGAAACGGACGGCCCCGTCGGCACCGCTGAAATGGCGGCCAAGCTCGCGCTGGCCGGCCGCGACATGACCATCGCCACCGATTCGGCCAACATGCCGGTCGTGCAGTCGGTGCTGGCGAGCCTCGATGGCGGGCATCTCGTCAAGCTGGAGCCGTTCGATGCCAAGCGCGGGCAGCCCGCTCGCGATGCCGCAAACGAACTGCTTGACCGCGTGCAGCCCGATGCAGTCGTCGCCATTGAACTGCCGGCCCGCAATGCCGACGGCGACTATCTCAACATGCGCGGCATCTCCGTGGCGGAGGTGAATGCCCCGAAGGATCAGATCGTGCTCGAGGCCAACAAGCGCACGGGGATTGTCACGGTAGGCGTGGGCGACGGCGGTAACGAGGCCGGCATGGGCAGCCTGCGCAGCAATATCCCACCCGTCACGCTCGCCGATAACACCACGATCGATTTCGCATCGACCGTGCCGGTGAAGTATCCCGTGACTGCGTGGAACTCCAACTTTGGCGCACAGGCCATCCTGGCCAACATGCTGCACCAGATGGGCCGCATGGACCTCATGACCACGCCGGAAGAGCTGCACGCAGCCATCAAGGCTTCAGTGGATGCGGGGGCAGTGGACGGTGTCAGCCGCAAGAGCGAAGCCAGCGTCGACGGTTTCCCCTCACAGGTGCATCAGGGCATGCTCGTGCTGCTGCGCGAAGCAATGAACCACATGCCCACGGACAAGACCTTCGACGAAGCCACGCCCGCGGAGCCGTTTACGTTTGCCGCATTCGATTCCAGCAACGGCGGGCTGATCGCCGCCAAGAACATGCTGGCGACCATCAAGGCGCAAACGGGCGAAGACCTCCCAGTGGCCATCGTGGTCGACCACGGCAACGCGCCCTATGGCCCCAAGAGCCCGGAGGCGCTCATCCGCCTGGTAGGCAACGGCCTGCAGACGGCGCAGCGCCTGAAGGCCGCCATGGTTGCCATGGCGTGCAACACAGCGTGCACGGCCTTCCCCAAGGCGCTGGACAACGTGGACGTGCCCGTCATCGATTTGATTGACGTCACCTCACGCGCTATCGTCCAGCACGGCGGAGACCGCCCGGCAGTGATCGCCACCGCCGGCACCGTCAAGAGCCTCGCCTATCAGGAGAAGGTGGCCTCACTGAGCGACGGCACCGTCCACCCGCAGGCCGTAGCTGCCCACAAGTTTGCGGATTTCGTCAACGACCTCAAGCACAAGAGCGACGATCCGGCGGTCAAGAAAGAACTGCAGGCGGCATCCGACCTGTACGTGTCGGAACTGGACCCGAACACCACATCGCTGTGGCTGTGCTGCACGCACTATCCAGCCATGAAGGACTTCCTCGTGACGTCGCTGCAGAAGCGCGGCATGGATATTCCCGTGGTCGACCCGATGCAGTACCAGGCCAAGGCGGTGCTCGATGCCATCGGCCAGCAGGAATGGAAGGTGCCCAGCGCGGCGTATTCGTCCGATCCGTATGTCGTCACTTCTGGCAAGACCGGGCCGGTGAGCGAGTCGGCGCAGAACCTGATGGACCTGCCCGATGTGCCAGTGCAACGCGTGCGCAGGTTTGGCCCCGGCAGGACGCTCGACAGCATGATTCCCTCGAACCCGCGGCTTGAGCCCAGCCCCATCACGAATGCCGTGCAGGCGCTGTTCACCGGCGACTCGGCCCGCATTGAAAACCCCTTGGGCATCGACCGGGCCGCCGCTGCGCTGCAAGACAGCAATCGCATTCTGGTAATGGCCGGTGCCCGCAACGCACACGGCGCGGTGGATACCGATGGCATAGCCGGCGCCGCTGTGTTCGGGCATGACATGCAGGCGGCGGGCAAGAGTGTCGTCTACGTGGTCCCGCATGAAGCCGTGCCGGCACTCGATGCCGCCCTGCAAGCGCGCGGTGCCGCCGTCAACGACTACAGCATCGTGCCGTTCAACGCGGAGCCCGGCGAGCAGGCGCGCACAACGGCGCAAGATCTCATCGATCAGGCGTCGCCCGACACGATCGTCTCCATCAACGTGCATGGCCGCAATAGCGAGAACCGCTACGTCGATCAAAACGGCAACGACGTCACTGACCAGACCGTCCCGCTGGACGAGGTGGCCATTGCCGGCTGGAAGACCGACGGCGTGACCACCATCGGTGTCGGCTCGCGCGGGCATGAAGCCGGCATGGGCAACACGCGCCGCACGGCCCCGCAGGTGACCCTGCCCGATGGCACGGTGGTGGACCCGCGTTCAGTGGTGCCGGCGGACCACTATGTGAGTGCATCGAACTCCAACTGGGGCGCGCACGGCCTGGCGGCTTCGGTGCTGGAAGCCGCCGGCCGCACGGATCTGCTGACCACTCATCAGCAGCACATGGACGCGCTGAACGCCACCGCCAGCGCCGGTGCGGTCGATGGCGCGACGGGCCAGGCCACCGGCACCGTCGGCGGGCACGACAGCAACACCTACCAGACCGTTGTGCAGATGATCAATCTGGCGGCAGGCAAGAAGCCCGACGTGCCGCCACCCACGCCCGCAAGCGCGACAGGGCCGAAGGGACCGGAAGGCCCGCAGCCCGATAATTCCGCGCCCGGCACGCAGCCGACCACCCCGGCCATCAAGACCAGTGAAGCCGGCGACGATGGCAACGGCACCCCGCCCACCGAGCCCGACAGCGCCGCCAGCGCCGGCGAACCCAAGCGCAAGCCGTGGATCCGCTGGATCTTCGCGGGCTCGCTCACCGGGGCGTTCTCCACGGCTGCGAGTTCCGCCACGCTCACCGGAAGCGCCGCGACGCACGCGGTATTCGATCCGTCCGTCACCAGCCCGCTGTCGTTCATGTATCGGGGCGGCATCGCAGCGCTGCGTGCCAACAAGACGCGCGCCGTGTCTGACCAGGTCGGCAAGTTGGGCACTGAAGATTCAGACTCGGCACTGGCCTGGCTCAAGACCAACATGTCGGATCACGGGCGCCGCTGGGGCGTGACAAAGGGCGACCGGCAAACCATCGCTGACGCAGTCGCGCGTTTCCAGGACAACCCGGATGCGCTCGCCGGGGCGCTGTCCAAGGTCGACGACCCCAAGGCCAAGGACGACCCCGATGTCCAGGCACTGCTGGCGCTCAAGGGGGCGCCGGGCAAGCTGCTTTCGCCCAAGAGCCCCGTGGGGCGCGCGAACGACACGCTGCAACTGCTGACACTTGCGCTCAATAACGGCAACACGGCTTACTGGTTTGCCACGCATGGCGCGCACCTGAACACGCCGTCGTTCTGGAGCAATGCGCTGTTCCTGAGCGCCAACCTGGCGCTGTCCAGCCGCAACTTTGCCGGCCGCCTTGGCGCTACGTTCAACGACAAGGCGACCAACACGAGCCCGTGGCTGAACCGTGCGCAGGCGTTCACGATGTCGCTGTACACGGTCGGCTCGGTGCCCCTGGCGATGAACGATGCGCTCATGCACACCAATAGCCCGGCCATGGGTGCCACCAAGGCCGCACTGGACCTGGCATTCGGTGCGGGCGCCCTGCGCATTGCCGGCGACCTCATGCCCAAGGTCGGCCAACGGCTGCCAAGCAACGCCATGCTGCCTGGCGGTGTGATCCTGGGTGTGGCGGCGGTCACGCGCTTCGGCATCGAGTTGTTCGTGCCCAACCAGGCGGCCAAGCCGGCCGTTGCGCAAGTGCAGGCCAACGGCAACGGGCAGGATCAGAACGACCAGCCCACTGCCGCGTTCCCGCTGCCCGACATGCAGGGCGTAAGCGGTGATCTGCTGCGCGCCAATGCGCCGCATGCGTTGCCATCGATCGGCCCAGGCGCCTTGCCGCAGTATGCGATCGTTGGCCCAGGCGGCACGCTCTGGCAATTGAGCGCGGCCGATTCTGCCAAGCTGCTTGGCACCACGGGCCCGGCATCCGACGCGCGCACGGCTGCCGCGCTCGACAAACTGGCACCGATGAACAGCCAGTTCGACTGGGCAGCGCTGGATGGCAATCCATATACGCAAGGCGCAACGGGACAGGACCCGGATCTCGTCGTCCCGGGTGACATCGTGCGGATCGGATAACGGGGAAAGCGGGCAACGACCGGCAGGCGCAGCAGTCAGGCGCTTGCCGTTCTTTTTTTTTCGTTCCCTTACGCGCTCAGGAGGTGGACGACACGTACGGATTGCCCACCGCATCCGCGCCTTCAGCCCAACGCAGCAGCGCCGCCACATCGCGGAACAGCGTGCGGTCAATGGTGGTATCCATCGGCACGGTGTCGTGCAGGCGCTCCGCCAGGCCTGCGTTGGCCGCGGTCGGCACGAGGTGGTATTCGGCCATCTGCCGGATGCGCTGGACAGATTCGCCGCTGCCCTTGGCGATCACCATCGGCAACGTGCCATCGCCGGGGTAATACAGCGCCACCGCATGCCGCGCGCTGAACACGATGGCGGTAGCAATGCGCATGCGATCTTCCAGCGCGCTGTATTGCACCTCCAATGCAAGCTGGCGACGGCGCCCCACGATGTGCGGATCGCCTTGCAGCTCGCGATGTTCACGGCGCAGTTCTTCGGTAGACATGCGGTTCTTCTTGAAGAATTCGAAACGCACGTGCCAGTAGTCCAGCGCGGCCATCAGCACATACACCACCGCCGCCCAGCCGAACAGCAGAAGAATCATGTGTGCGACCACGGCCAGGATGGCCGCCGGCCGCCCGTAGCCCGCCTGCAGCGGCAACGCCAACGACCCGCGAATCACCACGAACAGCGTCAGCGCCAGGCAAGCCACCTTGAACAGCATGATGGCCAGGCCGATCAGGTTGCGCACGGAGAACATACGCTGGATGCCCTCCCCCGGATTGAGCCGCGACATTTTCGGCGTCAGGCGTTTGGGCGCGAACATGCCGCCCACCTGGGCAAATGCACCCAGCACCGCCAGCACGGTCACCAGCACCAGGACGGCTGCGCTCAACAGGATCCACTCTGCCCCCGCCGATACCAACGCCTGCCGCACCGCCGCGGCCGGGTCGCGCGCCTGCGCCACGGCGCCCACGTTCTGTATCAGCAGGCCGCGCATGCGTTCGAGCAACCACGGGCCGCCTTGCCACAACAGCACGAGCATCCCGATAAAGACCAGCGCGCTCGTCACGTCCGTGCTGCGGACGACTTCGCCTTCGCGCCGTGCGTCCTCCAGACGGCGCTGTGTGGGCTTGTGCTGTTTCTCGCTCATGAGCCGGGGCTGTGCAGCAGCGCGCGCAACAGCCAGACCATCTCGCCATTGCCGGCCAGGAAGGTGCGCATCGATTCAAAGACAAAGCCGAGGAACAGCACCATCATCAGCACGGCCAGCAGGCTTTTTACCGGCTGGGCGAACAGGAACACATTCAACTGCGGCACCGAGCGGTTGATCAGCCCGATGCCCAGCTCTGCCACCACCAGCACGATGATCACGGGTGCGGCCAGCTTGAGCGTCCAGCCGAGCACGCTATCGGCCTCGTGCACCGCAAACTGCTCCAGCGCAACCGATGCGCTTGGCAACATGCGCTCAATCGGCCAAAGCTTGTACGACTCGAAGAACGCACCGAGCATCACATGCAGGCCGCCGCCCGTGACGAACAGCGTGACAGCCATGAAGCCGAGAAAGCTGGCGGTCGGCCCGCTCTCATGCCCGGCCACCGGGTCAAAAAAGGACGCGTTGCCCGAGCCGGTCTGAAAGTCGATCAGGTGGCCGATGTTCTCGATGGCCCAAAGCAGCGCGCCAAACGCCATGCCGAGCAGCACGCCGATCAGCGCTTCCTTGAGCGCCAGCGCCATCCACAGGCCGCCGCCCTGCACGTTCATCGCCGCGCCAGCCATGGACGGCGCCACGAACACCGCCAGGATGGCGATGAACCCACTGCGCACCATGCCCGTCACCACCCGCCCGCTGAACACGGGCACGATGAACATGATGGGCAGCAGACGCGGCAGCACCAGCAGCGCCTGCCGGAACAGGCCTTCCATGGAGTGGGGATCGAACCCTTGCATCGGCTCAGGCGGTGATCTTCTGGCCGACAGACTGGCGCGCAAGCTGGGCCTCAAGCGCGGCGTCTTCTTCCTGCCATTCCGCCGCGCGGCGCTGGGCTGCCACCACGCGCTGCTCGGCGCGGTCGACGGCTTCACACTTGGCGTTCGCACGGGCCACATGCCGCTGGGCGCGTGCCTGCGCCACCTGCTCGGCCGCCAGCGCAGTGCCGGTCTGCGTGGATTCAACGTGCGCGTTGACGATGGCACGATCCAGCGCCAGCCGCGCGGCATTGGCGCCGCACAGCAGCGCGACGGCGCTGCGCGCATCCTCACGCACGGCCTGTTCAATGGCAGCGTCGTGCGCAGAGCGCGCCGATACCGTCTGCTGCAACCCTTGCTGCGCCGCCGCGTTCTGCGCGGCTGCCTGGGCCACCAGGGCAGCCTGCTTCTGCGCACGCGCCATGGCGCCGAGTTTGCGCGCCTCGCGCACGCGGGCGAGCTGACGCAGCACGTCGCTCATAGCGCCCCCACCACGGCTTCGAGGTCGGCCACGGTACGCTCCAGCTTCACACGCGCATCGGCGTCTTGCTCAAAGAAGCGGGCGAGCGCGGCATGGGCGCGCAATGCGGTATCGCCCAGCGCATCACTGCCTTCGCGGTATTCGCCGATCTGCACGAGCAATTCGATCTCCTGGTATTTGGCCAGCAGCTCGCGCACGCGTTGCGCGGCGGCACGGTGCGCAGGCGTGGTCACTTGCGGCATCACGCGGCTGATGCTGGCCAGCAAATCAATAGCCGGATAGCGCCCCGCCAGCGCCTGCTTGCGCGATAGCACGATGTGCCCGTCGACGATGGAGCGCACCTCTTCGGCAATCGGATCGCTCTCTTCGTCGCCCTCCACCAGCACGGTGTAGAACGCGGTGATGACGCCATGTGCACCGGCGCCCGCGCGCTCCAGCAACTGCGGCAACACCGAGAATGTCGACGGCGGAAAACTGCGTCGCGTGGGCGGTTCGCCGCTCGCCAGCCCGACCTCGCGCTGCGCCCGCGCAAACCGCGTGAGTGAATCCACCAGCAGCAGCACGTTCTTGCCGCGATCACGGAAGTATTCGGCCACGGCGGTGGCCACCAGCGCGCACTTCACGCGCTCCATAGCCGGCCGGTCAGACGTAGATACCACCAGCACCGTCTTGCGCCGCGTCGCCTCCGGCAGGCACAGCTCCAGAAATTCACGCACTTCGCGACCGCGCTCGCCAATCAGTGCGATGACGTTGACGTCGCTCTGCGCGCCGCGCGCGATCATGCCCAGCAGCGTGCTCTTGCCCACGCCCGACGGCGCAAAGATGCCCAGCCGCTGGCCAATGCCCACCGTCAGCATGGCGTCGATAGCGCGCACCCCGGTTGAGAGCGGCGCGTCGATGCGGCGGCGTGACAACGGGCTGGGTGGCTCTGCATGTGTTGAAACACGCTCCTTGGTGAACAGCGGCCCGCCGTCATCCATGGGCGCACCCAGCCCATCGAGCACGCGGCCAAGCAACGCATCGCCCACGCCAAAGCGATGCGCGCTGCCAGAGGGAATCACCTCCGTGGCGGCCGACAAGCCGTGCACGCTGCCCAGCGGCGTCAGCAAGGTGGACTGCCGCTCGAAGCCAACGACTTCCGCATAGACGCTGCGCTCGCCAGGCGTGCGCAGTTCGCACACCTCGCCCAGCCGCGCCTGGATGCCCGAAGCATTGAGCATGAGCCCAACCGCACGGTGAATACGCCCGCGCATCTGGACGCCCGCAGCCATACCGTCGGTGCGCTCCAGCACGTCGCGCAGGCTACGTTCCAGATCGCCCGCGTCAATGATGTGACTGACAGCGGGTTCGGTCATGCTTCGCCCCCCACCAGAGCGGCGTGCAGCGCTGCCAGTTGCGTGTCGATGCCGGCTTCGACCACGCCGGATGCGGTCTCCACCACCAATGCCTCTTCCGACATGCTGGCATCGGGCACCACGCGCACGCGGCGGGTACCGTCGGTCACGGTTCCCAGCACACGCTCCAGATCCGCCACCTGCTGCGGGGCGATGCGCACCGTCAGCACGGGTTCGTGTTCGACCAGGGTTTCGATGCGCGCGAAGGCCTTGGCGTAGATCGCCTCGCGCGGCAGATCGGCCGCCAGTTCGCGCACGGTGCGCGTGACGAGTTCGGCCATCAGCTGCTTCATGGCCGCCAGGGCCCGCGCGTTGGCGAGCGCATCGGCATACAGCCGCGTGGCGGCTTCGCGTTCGCCCTTTTCATAGCCTTCGTCGTAGCCCACCTTGAGTTGTTGCTCGCGTTGCGCCTCGGCATCTTCCAGCAGGCGCTCGCGTTCTTCCTGGGCGCTGCCGAGGATGCTCGTGGCATCGAGCAGCGCCGCATACTCGTGCTGCTTGAGCACCTTGCGCTCGCTCAGGATATGCAGCTTGTCGGTGGTAATCAGAAAAGCCAGTCCCATGCCGGCACCTGTTCAGGAATCAAGCTCAGCCGCAGCAATTCGCCCAGTTCTGCGCGTTGCGTGCGGCCTAGCAAATACGGCGGCCGATCGGCATCGGCCGCGTTGCGCGGAAACTTCAACGCCAGCCGGCGGATGACGGCCGGCCCAAACGGCACGAGAAAATCAGTCAACAACCGGCGCCCACGGGCGCGCAGCGTTTCCACTGCCAGGCGGGGGTACTGGCGCTGCGCCTGCAAGGTCTCGGCAACGGCCTCGAAGGCCGGCATGCGTTCCAACGCAAATGCCACAAGCGGCGCGCCGAACGCGAGGTCGATGGCCTGCCGGGTCTTGCGCGAGACCTCGCCCTCGCGCAGCCATTGGCGATGCAGGCAAAGGCCGCAGCACACGGCCATGCGCTCCAGCGCGTCAGCGGGCAACAGGGCGATGCGCTTTTCCACGGCGGCAAAGTCGTAGTCCCATTCGCCCTGCAACTGATGGGCTTGGAGCAGCGCCCGCGCCAGCACGGCGCGCCCTGCCTCGCCATAACGGGCTGGATCGCGCAGCGCAAGCGGCCAATCCGCCGGCAGCCACGACGCGTCGATATAGCGATCCGGCCGCAGGTTGAACGTGGCAACCAGCCCTGCCAAGCGCGCATCGTTGGTCATGACGCCCGCTCCGGCCGGCGTCCGCTGAGGTTGTCGAACGCGCCACGTCGCCATGCCACGAGACCTGTTACAACGAGTGCCGCGACGATCAGCAAGCCGAGCAGCCACACCAGCGGGTTGCGCGTGCTGAATGTGCCGAGCAACGCCGCGCCCTTTCGCACGTCCACCGGCACCGGCTGGGCGCCCTGCAGGAACAGCGATACGTTGTCGTAGCTCAGCCCTTCAATGCTGTGCGCGACGAGGTCTTTCACCATCGGCGCCATGGCGGTGAGGTTCACGCCGGGCCGGTAGCGGATGTACACCGCAGCGGAGGCTGGCTTGGCCTTGTCGGCCAGCGGGTCGTTCTCGGGAATGACGACATGCACGTGCGCGAGCATCACGCCATCCACATCGAGCAGCGTGCGCGACAGCTCCTGCGAGACGCCGTAGATGTAGCGAACGCGTTCTTCAGCAGGCGTGGCCACCAGCCCCTGTTTCTGGAACACCTGACCGAGTGACGCCAGGCGCGGGCGCGGCAGGCCCTGCGCACGCAGCACCGCCAGCGAAGGACCCATGTCGGCCTGGTCGACGGTAAGCGTCCAGGTGCGGCCCTCCTGGCCCTGGCCGTCCTGCACGAGCTTCTGCCCGCTGATGCCAGCCGCCGACAGCGCGGACACCATCTCGTTGACCTCGACCTCCGACAGGCCGGTGTACAGCTCCTGCTCGCACCCGGCCAGGCCGAAGAGGCAGGCAAGCGCCATCAGCACACCCAGCAATCGGTTCATGTCAGCCTTCCTGGTTCTTCAGCAGCGAGTGGCTCACGCCGTTGGCGGCCTGCGCAAAGCTCATGTCCATCTGGTACTCGGCCAGCGTCATCGAGGCGAAGTAGCTGAAATCGGCCAGCTTCACCATCGTCATGGTCACGTCCATGCTGTCGAGCGAGTCGAGCATCTCCTGCCGCTTGGTGTTGATGCTGGTGTAGCGCTCGTTGAGGTCGTGGCCGTAGTCGCGCCACTGGCCCATTGCACCGTCGGCGCCGGGCCCGCGCGTGAACGAGAACGACACATCCGGCACCGGCGATGGCGTTGCGTGGGAAGCCATCGGAATGGGCTGTGCCGGCAGCGTGGCCGGCTGCACCGTCGTGGTGGCAACCGGGCGCATCATGCCGCCAAACTGCTGGGCGTCGGTGGGCACGGCGGCTTGCGTAGCCGGAGTGCCGATGCCCTGCTCGACCTGCCCCGGGCCCTGGGCCGCATACGCCGCGGGGTTCACCTGCGCGGCCTGGCTGGCACCGGCAGCGCCGCCGGCTTGCGCCTGTGCAGCCTGAGTCGCGGCAACGGCCGCAATCGCATTCGCTTCGATCGACATCGTGCCCTCCTGAATTCGGTGAAGCGGCGGCAGGCCGCGCCCGCCGCCGCTGGGGTTGCGCGTCAGCTGGCGCGCGCGCCGTCGCGGACGGCACCGGCTGCCGAAGCCGCCGTATTGCTCAGCGATTGGGCCGCGCCGATGATGCCGCTGGCTGCGGCGCCCTTGGCTGCGGCTGCCTGCACTGCCGTGGCGATCTTCAGCTGGTCATCGCCGGACTGGTTGATGCTGCCGATGGCGCCGTCAACGCCGGTGGTGGGTGTACCTGCCATGGTGCTCTCCTGGATGTCAGTCAAAAGGGTCAAAAGGATCAAACGGAACTACCGGAACTACCAACTGCCTGGCGGGGGCTGCCGGCCTCGCATCTGCCGGCGACCTCCGTACGACACACCTCACGCGCGGGAAAGGGGGACCCGCTGCGCTACGGTGTTTGCGGCTGGATCGGCCACGTGACCGATTGCCCGCCGCGGTCGAGCACCACACCATCTGAAGCGATGCTCTTCACCTGGAGGCCGCCCTTGAGCCGGGCGCCCTCGAAATACAATTGGCCGTCGCGCGTCTGCACAAAGCGCGTACCGTCTTCGTCTTCATATGTGCTCACGATGGCGGGCAGGCCGTCGGCGCGCGGCGTTTCCGCCACGACGTTCGGCGGCGGCGGGCCATCCCACGCCACGCGGTCGACCACCTCGACGGCCGGCTTGGCGTCGCGCGCGTAGTTGCGGATGCGCTGCCATGCCTGCGCACGGTCGGCCGTGCCGCTCACCACGATGCGGCCATGTCCGTCGTAGGCCACGTTCAGCGCGGCCGTGCCGCTTGTGCCGCCCGCACTGAAGTACTGCTGCGCAGCGGCCAGCAGATCGCTCACCACATACACCTCGCCAATCGACACATCGGACAACCCACGTGCGCGGCTCAACAGCGCCTGATGGTCAGCCTCGGTCGGCACATAGCCGGACACGCGCGACGTGCCGTCTGACGCCGGCGTCACCACGATCTCTGCCGGGTCACCCAACGCGTGACGGACCTGCGCTGCACGCGCTGCCGGGTCTCGCCCCCACAGCGACCAGCCGTCATGCCCGGCAAACGCGACCACGCCGCCGGCCAGCAACACCGCAAGCCACAGGCCGATGCCGGCCGCCAGCCACGTTCGCCCGCGCCCCGCCTTGGTGGACACCCGCGACAGCCACACCGCTGCAGCCAGCGGCAGCCACGACGGCACGCGCTCTGCCAGCACCGCAGCACCCGCGCCTTCCACCGCGGCGGCCGGCATGCGGATCGTTCCGACCTTTTCGATGCCGACACGGATGTCGCCCATGGCAATCACATCGCCCGGCACCACGCTGCGGCGCGTCTGGCCGAATGGCTGGCCGTTGAGCGTTGGCTCGGCGTCGTCCAGCCGGCGTGCAGAGACGGCAATGCCGCCCACCTCGAACATCAGCTCGCGCGCCGCGACACTGCTGTCGGGCACGATGATTTCGCAGTTGGGCGCGGAGCCGACCACGTTGGCGCCCATCCGCAGCGGCATCGATCTGCCGTACAGCGGTCCGCTCAGGAAGCACAGCTTCCAGGGCGATTTATCCGAGTGCGGCGAGGGTTGTGAGGCTGGCTGGTTCATGCAGTCGTGAAACAGGCGGCGTGGGCAAGGTGCCGACACTGGCCGGCGGCTGGTTGGGTGCCGGCGTGTTGGGCAACGGGCCCGGTTTCCAATCGGTTGATCCCGGCACCGGCATGCCAACGCCCGGAATCGACACGGCGGGCACGTCGTTCGGGTTGGTGCTGGCGGCGGTCAGGATGCGCGGGGTCAGCAGATAGAAGCGCTCCATGTGCTGACCGGTTTTGTTGGTGTACTTGAACAGGTTGCCGATGAAGGGCACGTCCGACAGAAACGGAATGCCCGACTTGGTGTTGTTCAGGCTGTCGGAGTTGAAGCCGGCGATCAGCAGGCTCTTGCCCTCTTCGATCATCGCCTTCGTCACGATCGAACGCTCCTGCACCACGGGCAATTGCGACACCTTGTCGTTAGTCAGATTGCCGTCGTCAATGTCGATCGACATCATCACGCTCATCTGGCCGGCCTCGTTGACGATGAGCGGCGTGACCTTCACGCTCGTGCCCGTCGTGATGCCGTACAGCGAAGCATCCTGAAAGCCCGACACCGGCACATAGAAGTGGATGAGGTTTTCAAGAATGGCCTCGGTGTTGTCCAGCGCCAGCACCTTCGGCTTGGCTTGCAGTTGTGCATTGCCGCTCTGCGTGAGCGCATTGATGCGCGCCAGCAGGTAATTGCGCAGGCTGCCGCCAATCGATGCTGTGAGCGCCATGCCGATCGGCGTGGTGCTGCCGGTCTGGCCGTCTTCGGTGGTGCCGAGGTTGAACGTGAGCGGCGGATTGTTGCCGTTGCCGGATTGGAAATCGCCGTGCGTGGTGTGCAGACGCCAGTCGACGCCCAGGCTGTCGAGCGAATCCGTGCTGATGTCGATGATCGTGAGGTTGATCTCCACCAGCCGCGGCTTGGTATCGAGCGAGGCAATCAGGCGCTCGTACTGCGCCATGTGCTCGGGCACGTCGCGGATGAGCACGGCGTTGATGCCGGCGTCGGCCTCGATGCGCGGCAGGTCAGGCGGTGCACCGCCGCCGGATGCTGCGGGCGCCTGTGCGCCGTAGCCGGAATCGCCCTGCGCGCCGGCCAGCGGAATCTCGATGCGCGGCACGTTGATGCTGTCACCGGAACTGAGCTTCATTTGCCGCGTGGGGCCAGTCAGCCGCATGGCGCGCGTTGGCGACATGCCGGGGCTGCTTGCACCGGGGTTGGGCGCGCCCAGCAGGCGACGCATCATGGTGGCAATGCCGGGAATCGTCACGGGCTTGCCAGACCGATTGATCTCCACATCGCCCGCCCACGCGTACTTGAGCGGGAACGCGCGAATCTCTGCGCGATCCATGCCGCGCGACGGATCGGCAATCGATGCAATGGCCTGGCGCACCAGTTCCACATAGCGCTTCGGGCCAGACGCGTAGACGGTATTTTCCTTGTCGCTCACAACCAGCGGAAAGCGCTGATCGGTGATCTGCATGGCGCGCAGGATCTGCGCAAGCTCCGGGCCACTGCCCTTCGGAATCGGGAAGACCTGCGTCTGTGAATCATCTGCACGGTCCACGTAGATGAGCGAACCGTCGTAGTACCACGTGAGCCCGTAGGTGGCGCATACGGTATTGAGCGTGCTGGCCGGCGGGCCCGAGAACTTGCCGTTGATGGTGCCTTCCACCTTCGGATCGACGACCGCCGTCACGCCTTGGGATGCCGCCAGCTCGCGGATGAAATCGCCCACCTTCTTGCCTTCAGCCACCAGCGTGTACGACCGGTTGCGCCAGCGCAGCTCGGCCGCCTGCACCAGGGCCGCCGTCGTCAGCAGCCATAGGCACGCTGCTGATGCACTCCACCGCAGGAATCGATAGCGTTTGTTCACGCGTGTTCTCGCTCGGTTATGTTGTTGTTTATTCGGCGCCATCTCGCGATCCCCCCGCTAGAAAGGCGCCACACCGCCGTAAAACACCTGATCGAGTGCCATGCGGGCAAAACGCAGCACTTCGCGTCCGCCCCACCCCGCCAGCACCACGATGGTCACCATCACAGCAATCAGCCGCACCGACAGGCCGATGCTCTGATCCTGGATCTGCGTCACTGCCTGCGCGATGGCAATCAGCAACGCCGATACCGTCGCCACCGCCACCACGGGCAACGAGACCAGCAGCACCAGAAGCAAGCCCTGGCGCGTGGCTTCGAGAATGGTGGCGCTCATGTTCATGGGCCTGTCTCCTTGCGTGTTCCGTGCGTTCTGTGTGTTCAGGCGGGGTTGGTCACCCAGCCCACGGTGTTGAGTTCGATCGCTTCGTCGATCTCCTGGTACGACAGCACCGGCAGATCGCCAAACACCGGCTGCAGCATCGTTTTGACGTAGCGCCGGCAATTGAGCGACACCATCACCGCCAGCGGGCGGCCATGGCGGTCTTTCTCCAGCGGGCGTGTGCCGCCAAGGATCTTCACCACCTGGTCGGTAATCGCCTGCTTGGCGTCACGTGTGAGGCTCAGCACGCTGCCCTGCTTGGTGTGCACGACGGCTTGCTCGATGCGTTCCTGCAAGGACTGCTCGAAGAGCACCACATCGAGCACGCGGCTGGTGCCGCAGAACTGCTCGGTGATCTGGCGGTGCAAATCCACGCGCACCAGTTCCACCAGGCCGATCACGTCTTCGGGCTCTTTGGGCGACCACGTGATCAGGCTCTCGAAAATGGCACGCAGGTTGCGGATCGACACGCCCTCCTGCACCAGCCGGCGCAGCACTTCCGTAATGCGCTGCGGAGGCACCAGGCGCGTGAGTTCGGCCACCAGCTCGCCGTGCTCGCGGCGCATGATCTGGATGAGGTTCTGTGTTTCCTGAATGCCGATGAGCGAAGCGGCGTTGCGCTCGATGAGCGTTTCGACTTCGGCGGCCAGGCGGTCTTCGGCGGGCACGGCACTGTCTGAAATCGCATCGCGCTCCGGCAGCGTGCCTTCGGCGGCCAGCACGTCCTGCACAAGCAGCGCGTAACCGTGGGCAGGCAAGGCCGCATCCCAGGTCAGTTGTACGCGTGGGAACACCGCGCCGAGCCTGCGCTGCACGCGCGATTTGGCTTCGGCCAGGCGGGTCTGCAAAGCAACGAGTTCGATCTTGCCGCGCAGGTCTTCCGACAGGCGCACCGCAATGGGCGCCGCAATGCCTTCTGCCGGCGAGCCAGCTTCGGGTTCGGCCAATCGCCGGGCATCGGGGCCGAGCACAAGCAGATCGAGCGGCGGAGCCTGCCGGCGCTGGCGCATGCGGAGGAATGCAGCCGAAGCGGTGCCGATCGCCAACAGCAGGAACGACCACTTCGGAAACCCCGGCACCAGCAGGAAGGCCAGCAGCACGCCGCTGGCCATCAGCATGCCGCGCGGGTGGGCGGTGATCTGCGCACCGATCTGCTGGCCAAGGTGGCGGGCCTCGCGGTCACGCGTCGCCACGCGGGTGGTGACAATGCCGGCTGCAATCGACACCAGCAGCGACGGAATCTGCGAGGCCATGCCGTCACCCACCGTCAGGATCGCGTAACGGTGCAGCGCATCGCCAATCGACATGCCGTGCATCAGCGCACCCACGGCAATACCGGCCAGGATGTTGATCACCGCGATGATGATGCCGGCAATGGCGTCGCCCTTGACGAACTTCATCGCGCCGTCCATCGCGCCGTGCAGTTGCGATTCCTGCTCCAGTGCTTCGCGGCGGCGCTTGGCTTCGTCCGACGTGATGATGCCGGCGCGCAGATCGGCGTCGATACTCATCTGCTTGCCGGGCATTGCATCCAGCGAAAACCGCGCACCGACCTCCGCCACGCGCTCCGAGCCCTTGGCGATCACGATGAACTGCACCACCGCAATCACCAGGAAGACCACGCCGCCCACGACGAAGTTGTTGCCGACCACCAGCTTGCCGAACGTGTCGATCACGTGGCCCGCGTTGGCCTGCAGCAGGATCAGCTTGCACGAGGCGATGTTCAGCGACAGGCGGAACAGCGTCGTGAACAGCAGGACCGCCGGAAACGACGAGAACGCCAGCGCCGACGGCAGATAGATCGACACGCACAGCAACACGATGCTTGCGGCCAGATTGAGCGAGATCAGCCCATCGAGCACAACGGTGGGCAGGGGCAGAACGAAGAGCGCGACCACCGCCACCACGAACACGGCAATCGCGATGTCGTAATTCACCAGCCGCGCCCAGCGCATGCCGGTGAGCGGAACGTCCAACGCTGCAGCAAGATTCCGAGGCTTTGCCATGGAGCGCCTTTGGGCCCGTTTTGGGGGCCGTTTTGGGGCCGTTTGAGCCGTTGTCCCACGAATGTCCGTAGAAGCCAGGCGCCGTTTCGCACCCGCTTCCCTTGCGAAAAGTGTAGAAGTGAGGGGCCTGTCCGCTCAACGCTGAAACTCGTAGTCGAGCGGTCAATCTCTGACGAAGTTTCGGGGTCGACTACGCTTTTCGGTAGTTCATCGCGGCGTGCGCACGCCACTACAGTGAGTGCATTCACTTGCCACGCGAGAGGCCACGGTTGACTGCTTCGAATGTGGGTGCCGGCGATGTCCGCGCGCCAGTCCTGTTTGGCGAAGAACACATCGTGGTCGATGCGGAATCGATCCGCCTGGGTGCGATGGCGCGCGCCGAGTCCTTCTCTGAAACCGCGCAGGATCTACGGGCCGCACACGGTGCGCAGGAACGGCAATTGCTGCTGCGCGCCGTCTTGCGCAGCATCGGCTTCGACTGGCTCTGCTACTACCGCCTGACACGCATTGGAGAATCGATTACGCGCGTGCTGTACTTCCGTGCGTATTCCCCGCCGAACTGGCCCAAGCGCTACGTCGAGGAGCGCTACTTTGAAGTCGACCCGCGCCTGGCCTTTGCGCTGCGCCACGAATGGCCCCTCGTGTGGGACCTGGCCGACCTGGGCGCCACGCTTACCGCGCCGGCGGATGCGGACCGCCTGCACCGCCTGCTGCAAGACGCGGAGCGCTCCGGCCTGCGCAGCGGCATCAGCTTCGGCGTCGTCAGCCCACGCAGCCTGGAACACAGCGTCATCTGCTTTGGATCGGGCAATAACGCCAAGGGCTGGATTGCCGATAACGTGGTCGGCCAAGCCTATGCCGTGGGGCTGGGCCTACATGAATTTCTCATGCAACACGCCAAGCCATTGCATGAAGACACGCACGCGCGTGCGCTCACGCAGGTGCAACGGCAGATTCTGGAATTCATCACCAGCGGGTTGTCGGACAAGGCGATTGCCGAGCAGCTCAACATGTCGCCGCACAACGTCGACTATCACCTGCGTCAGCTCAAGAAGAAATACGGTGCACAGAACCGCGTGCAGCTGGCCTATATGGCCGGGCGCATGTTCATGACATGAATACGCTCGACGCCCGCATGCTCTGCGCTGTGGACCAGACATTAGCGCGTGCGCTGTCGCGCCTGTATCTGGCGCGCGCGGCACTACCGTTTTCCGTAGGGAACATGCCCTACGAAGCGCGTTGCGAAGCGCATGCCGTGCAGGCTGCGGCACAGGCCTACCGCTTCACGTTGGGCGATGCCCCGGGCTGGCTGCTGCTCGATGCCGCCGCTGAACGTGCATGGCTGGCCGACGCCGCAGATGCGCACGTGCCGCAAGCCCTGCGCTGCGCCGTGCTGGCCGACGCTCTGGCACCGCTCACTCGGGCCATCGAGCAACGCAGCGGACGCGCGCTTATGTGGTTGCCAGAGACCGCCTCGCCCGACGTACGGCTGGACCGGCCAGACGTCCTGCAAGTGATGATCACCCGCCGCGATGACGAATCCGTCGGAGACGGTGCCGCACCGTGGCTGGCACGCGCCGGTCTGCTGTTCGACGCGCCGCAGGTGCTGGCCGAACTGTGCCCGCCGGAGCTGGCCGCGGAGCCCATTCCGCTGGCCGCGTTCATGGGCACGCAGGTGCCGCTGCGCTTCGAGCTGGGCGCCACTTTTCTGTCGCGCCGCGACTTTGCCAGCATTGCGCTGGGCGACATCGTGCGCATCGAAAAATGGCTGCCCGCAGGCAATGCGCTGCGCTGCGTGGCCCGTGTGCGGGGGCAACTGCACCTGCGTGTGTTCGGACAAGTGCAAGGCAACCGCATCGTCGTGGAAACCGTAGAGGAAAAGCCGATGACAACAGAGAACCCAGCCCCCAATACCGCTGCATCCGGCACGGAACCCTCCGCGCGCCCGCTTCCCACCGACAGCCTGGACGACATCGAACTGGTCACCACTTTCGAGCTGGAAGAGCGGCGGCTGTCATTGGCCGAACTGCGTGCGTTACGGCCCGGCACGGTCATGGAGCTGGCGCAGCCGCTCAATCAGGCTGTCATCCGCATCCTGGCCAATGGCATGCCGGTTGGCGAAGGCCACCTGATTGCGGTCGGCAACCGGCTCGGTGTGCGCGTGTCGCGCTTCATCGGTCAGGCGGCACCGGGGCAGGCATAACTAACGCCCCCTCCCTCAACAAGAACAACGCATCGACACACTCGACACACCCAATGGGAAACCTGCCCAATCCCGTAGCGATGATTGCCGTGGTGGCGGCGCTGGGCATCGCGCCCTTTGCCGCGCTCATGGTCACGAGCTACACCAAGCTGGTGGTGGTGTTTGGCCTGCTGCGCTCGGCGCTGGGCATTCAGCAGGTACCGCCCAACATCGTGCTCAACGGCATCGCGCTGATCCTGACGGTGTTCATCATGGCGCCGGTCGGCATGGACATGGTCGACAACCTGCGCGGGCGCAACTTCAACCTGAGCAGCCAGATGAGCGTGGATGACGTGATCGCCATCCTTGATGCCGCGCAGCCGCCGGTGAAGAAATTCCTGGAGACCCATACGCTGGAATCGGAGCGCAACTTCTTCGTCAAATCCGCCACGAGCATCTGGCCCAAGGAGCGCGCCGCCGGCCTCAAGAACGACGACCTGACGGTGCTCGTGCCGAGTTTCACCCTCACCGAGCTGATCAAGGCGTTCCAGGTGGGCTTCGTGCTCTACATCATCTTCGTGGTGGTCGACTTGGTGGTGGCCAACCTGTTGCTGGCCTTAGGCATGCAGATGATTGCGCCGACCACCATCTCGGTGCCGTTCAAGCTGCTGCTGTTCGTGATGCTCGATGGCTGGTCGGTCCTGGTGCACGGGCTCGTGCTGTCTTATCGATAGAGGTGGCGACCATGCGTGCCAGTGCTTTTATCGTTGCCGCCATGGCGTTTGGGGCCTGCATGGCAGCCACGTCTGCCGTGGCGGGGCCACGCATTGATGCGCGTGCCTTCGCCACGCTGGCTGCCACATGCGCGCCACGAGTTGATCGCCTCACGCTCGAAGCGCTGGTGCGCACGGAGTCTGCCTACAACCCGTATGCGATTGGCGTGGTGGGCGGCAGGCTTGTGCGCCAACCCGCCACGCTGGAAGAAGCCGTGGCAACCGCGCGTTCACTGGAGCGCCAGGGCTACAACTTCAGCGTCGGGCTCGGCCAGGTCAACCGCTACAACCTTGCGCGCTTTGGCGAGACACTGGAATCCGCGTTCGACGCCTGCCGCAACCTGCGTGCAGGCGGCACCATCCTCGCCGAGTGCTTTGCACGCTCATTGCCGCGCTACGGCGATCAGCAGCAGGCGTTGCGCGCGGCGCTGTCGTGCTACTACAGCGGCAATTTCGAGACCGGCTTCCGCCATGGCTATGTGCAGAAGGTCGTCGCCAACGCTGGCGACGTGCCTGCCATCGTGCCCGACGCTGCCGGTGGGCGAATCGAGCCGATTCCTGTCGTGCCCGCCGGCGGCGCTACGCCGGCTGCAAGGGCACCCCGCCCCGTCTCTGCACCAGCGCAACCACGGGTGCTGACCGGCAGCGCGTGCACGGGCCGGACCGGCCGGCAGGTGATGATCGTTGCGTGCAATCGCGCCGACGGTGCGTCGTGCCTGCGCTGCGTGGCACTGCCGCGCTGATGCCGCGCGGCAGCTTCCACATCGCCCCTTCCCCTGTCAGATCAGGTTCAGGCGGCCCGCAATGTAGGCCAGCTGAGCGCGGTTGGTCGCGCCGTAGCGGCGGCGAATCAGGCGCAAGTGGTAGTCAACGTTGTGCGCCGTGGTGTGCAGCTTGATGGCGATTTCCTTGTCGCTCATGCCCGCGGCCAGGCACGTCAGCACACGGCTTTGCATGATGGTGAGCGGTGCCTCTTCCCCGGATACGCACGTGTTGCGCGTGAACGTTTGCAGTGGCGCCCGCCAGACCTGATGCAGCGCCATGCCAAAGAGGATCGACTGGCCAAGCACACTGTCGCTGATCCATTCCCGCCCTGCATGCGGCGAGCTGAGGCTGACGATTGCATGGTTCATGCCCTTGCCCGCACCCAGGCTGAACATCACGCCGCTGCGCAGGCCGTGTTCGTCCATCGCCTGAAGCAGCGCGCGCATTGTCGGCTCCATGCGCGCCTGGCCGCGCGCCAGCGATGCCAGATCCCACACCAGCGGCATGCCGGTGGCAAACACCGCGGGCAGGCGCGGGTCGACGGTGAACAGACGCTCGTCGCAATAGCGCTGCAGGAACCGCGGCGCCACGTAGTTCTTGAGCATGGCCACCGTGGGCGGCGCGTTTTCGTGGCGCTCGGTCAGCGCGTAGGTGAGGGACGAAAAACCCATCAGCCCCATCAGCCCGGACACAATGCGTGCGCGCTCGGCCACCCCGCGTGCGGCCTGCAGTTCGGCAGCCAGGCGCAGGCGACCCGGCTGTGCGGGCGCGGGCTCGAACAGCAGCGCGTGCTCGTCCACGGGAACAACGTCCGTGCCGGACGGCAGCGGCACGAAGAAGCGATCGCCGTTGGCGGCATCGTCTGCTGCGGTGCGTGCGGCCAGGGAATCGGCGTGCCCGGGTAGCGATGCGCTGTCCGCCTTCGGGGACAGTGCATCCAGGTCGAGCTGGAGGGAAGCGCTTGGGCAGGTGGAAACACCTGACTGCGCGTCCGCCCCCTTGAGCGCGGTGCGCATGTCCATCAGCAGCGCCACGTCTTCGGCGCGGGGGAAACGTACTGCCTGCAAACCATCTGAGCGATGTGCGGCGGCCATTGCCGTCCTCCGGTCATGTTGGAAACACCTGCTTGGCCGCCGGAAAGCTTCCGGCCATAGCCAAGACTGTTTCCCCCCCGGGGGATGACATTTGCTGTGCGGTGACCCTGAGCACCGCTGGGCATGGATCGTGAAAAGCGACGTCCGGCCTACGTTTTGGCGCATTGTTGCAAGCCGATGGCAAGGTTGTCCAACAAAACTTTTTAGTGCCCCACCATCGACGTGGCTTATGTTGCAACGCAGCGGAGGACGCCGCTGACAGCTGTGGCAGGACGGCGCATCCATGCCCCTTGCGGCATGCCGGACATCACTGTGTCAGGATTGACCGTGCGTTATATCCAACCCTATATTGCGAATAATTAACCCAATCTGTCGCCGGCGCCCAACGCGTCACCTCGTGGTTTGCGGGAATCATCCGGCCAGCCAACCGCACCTTCGCAACGTATCCGCATGTCCGCTTCCATCTGGACGCCTCTGCTGCTCTCACTCAAGGTGGCCGGCTGGGCGACCGTCCTGAACCTCGTGCTGGGCGTGGGCGCGGCTTACGCGCTCGCGCGCACGCGCAATCGCCTGCGCGACGTCATCGATTCAATCCTGACGCTGCCCCTCGTCCTGCCGCCCACGGTGCTCGGTTATTACCTGCTGGTGCTGCTGGGCCGGCGCGGCACGATCGGGGGGTGGCTCGACAGCCTCGGGATTCAGCTCGTCTTTACGTGGCAAGGCGCGGTGATTGCCTCCACCGTGGTGGCGTTTCCGCTGGTCATGAAATCCGCACGCGCCGCCTTTGAAGGCGTGGATCACCAACTGGAAAATGCGGCGCGTGTGCTGGGGCTGCCGGAGGCTGCCGTGTTCTTTCGCGTCACGCTGCCACTGGCCGCACGCGGCATTGCTGCCGGCGTGCTGCTGGCCTTTGCGCGTGCATTGGGCGAATTTGGTGCCACGCTCATGATTGCCGGCAACCTTCCGGGCCGCACGCAAACGCTGTCCGTCGCCATCTACGAAGCCGTGCAGGCCGGCGACGACGCCACGGCCAATACGCTGGTGCTGATCACATCGCTCACCTGCATTGTGGTGCTGGTGGTGGCCAGCCGCCTGCTGCAAGGGCGCGCGCCGATCCTGCAGGAGCAACTGGCATGAGCGGCGGCATGATCGACCTCGTCGTGCAGAAAACGCTCACCAGCGCAGCGCGCGTGTTCTCGCTGGACATTGCCGTACGCTCGGACAGCCGGCGCGTGGTGCTGTACGGGCCGTCGGGCGCCGGCAAGAGCCTCACCTTGCGCGCCATTGCCGGCCTCATGACGCCCGAGCGCGGCCGCATCGTGCTGAACGGCCGTACGCTGTTCGACCACGCCGAGAGCATCAACCTAAGCGCGCAGGAACGTCGCGTCGGCTACCTCTTCCAGGACTACGCGCTCTTCAACCACTTGACTGTGGCGCAGAACATCGCGTTCGGGCTCAAGCGCGGGTGGTTCAACCCGCCACGCCGCACACGCGACCCTCGCGTGCAGCAGTGGATCGACACGTTCGAGCTGGGCGCCGTCGCGGCCAATTACCCGACGCAGATTTCCGGCGGGCAGCGCCAGCGTGTGGCGCTGGCCCGCGCGCTGATCGCCGAGCCGTCCATGCTGCTGTTAGACGAGCCCTTTGCCGCACTGGACCCGGCGCTGCGCACGCGCATGCGTTCCGAGCTGTCTGCCCTGCAGGCGCGGCTGCAGGTGCCGATGCTGATGATCACGCACGATCCGGCCGATGTGGAGATCTTCGGAGACCACGTATTCGAACTGCGCGATGGCCGCGTCGTGGCCGATGCCGTGCGCGCGCCCGATGCGGCGCCGCTATCGCCGTATCCGCATCTGACGGCGGTGGTGAACCGCTAGAAAACACCTAACGCGAGCCCGGTTGCCATGGCCTGCCCGAGGGTGCGGCAGCGCTCCAGATCGACTGCACCAATCTGCTTGGGGGCCAGGATGGCCTCGGGCGTTTGCGCATGCGTGCAGACGATGATCGGCTCGGCCACGGCCTTGAGCCGCCAGCCGGTGGCAATGCGCTCAATCTGGCGCACCGCGTTCTGGCCATCGCTGCCTGCACAGATCAGGCATGCGTATGGCCGGCCGTTGATACGGTCGAGCACCGGGTAATAGCAGCGGTCGAAAAAATCCTTGAGCTGTCCGCTGATGGCGGCGAGGTTTTCCGGTGTCGCGAAGAGATAGCCGTCCGCCGCCAGCACATCGTCGGGGTCAGTCTGCGCCGCGTGCAGCAACCGCACGGCAACGCCGCCCTCTTCCGTGGCACCCGCCTGCGCGGCCTCGGCCATCTGGCGCGCACCGCCCGTCATCGAGTGGTAGACGATCAGCAGGGTTTTGGGCGTCATGAAGGCTTAGGCCAATCCCAGGATCACGCTCGATGCCTCAAAGACGGCCACGGCTTCCACGCCTTCGGCGAGTGCCAGTGTTTCCACAGCGGTACGCGAGAGCGTGGCCACCAGCACCGTTTCCCCCGCCGACGCGGCGTTCGCATCCAGCAGGCGCAGGCGCACTTCGGCTTGCACCGCGCCATCGCGGATTTCCGTGACCACGCACGGCAATTGGTTCTCTGCCGAGACGCGCCACGCGCCGGCGCCACGCATCAGCATCACGGCAGGCGCCTTGATGAGCGCGACGGCCTGCACGCCCGGCACCAGCCCCAGCACGCGCGTGCTTTCCTGCGTGATGGTGGCGGCGACAGCCTGGCCGCCGGGCAGGCGCAGCGTCACCACATCGTTGACGGCGCCCGGTGCGACCGATTCGACCGTGCCGAACAGCGTATTGCGCGCGCTCGTGCGCAGCATCAGGCGGCGCAACAGGTTGACGTCTTCACTGGCGGCTTGCGCGGCAGCATCCAGGCGCTCGACGAAGCGGCGGTGCTCGGCTTCCAGTGCGCGAAAGCTCTCGATCAGCCGTTGCGCGCGGGGCGTCAGCACACTGCCGCCACCGCCCTTGCCGCCCGTGGTGCGCACCACGAGGGGCTCGCCGGCTAGGTTATTCATGGTGTCGATGGCGTCCCACGCGGCCTTGTAGGAAAGACCCACGGCTTTGGCGCCTGCCGTGATGGAGCCGGTCTGTCCGATGGCAGCCAGCAGTTCGATCCGGCCGCGCCCGCCCCAGTTGTCTTCACCGGCGCGCAGCCAGATGGTGCCGTCGAGTTCCAGCATGTCGTCTCGTTTTGGATGGAGATTGCAACATGCAGGATGTTAACGCTGATTTATCGGCTCAAGCCGCCGCCAGGCGCGGCGTACGCACATGCAGCAGCACCGAGCGCGAGAGCAGCAGGCCGCCCAGAAAGCCGAACAGCGCGCTGAACATCGCCATGAAGCTGGCGGAGTGCGAGACCTCCGGGTGCATCGCCAGCATCACGTTGTAGGCATAGCGGGCGGCGAACAGGCCCACGATCACCACCATCGGCACCCAGCTTCCGGGCACGCGCACGGTGTCGGCGGTTTCAGACACGGCACCGTTGGGCGGCGACATGTACGTGAGCAGGAAAGCCACCAGAACGGCGACCAGCCACATCGTCAGCGCCAGCGCGCTGCCGTGGCTTGCCATCGACACGCCATAGAGCGAGTACGCGGCCACCACCAGCGGCAGCACGATCAGGCGGCGGCGCGAGACGATGCGGGGCTGCATCTGACGCACCCCAATGGCGATCAGCACGGCAAACACGACGAACACCCAGGCGGGCGTATGCGACACGATGGAGGCGATCGATTCGAGCATGGCGGTCTCCCTGTTGGAATGACGCCAGCTTAGGTGCCGGCCCCCGCACGCGGGAGCGGATTGCGACGAACGGCAGAAACGCCGGTGCGAACGGCTCAGTCAGCCATGCAGCCTGCCGGGCGGTCAGCCCAGCGCGGCGCGTACGCCGGCATCCACCACCGACAGGTGCGCCCGCAGCAAGCGGTCGAAACCTTCGGCCGTGACTGGCTTGCCGATGTAGTAACCCTGGATTTCCTGGCAGCCCGCCTTGGCGAGGAACTCCACCTGGTCGGCGTCTTCCACACCTTCGGCGGTGACCGTCATGCCCAGGGCGCGCGCCATGGCGACGATGGCCTCCGTCAGCGCCACGGAATCCGGATCGCCCGGAATGCCGGTGATGAACGAGCGGTCAATCTTCACGTTGCTGATCGGGAAGCGCTGCAGATACGACAGCGATGAATACCCGGTGCCGAAATCGTCGATGGAGATCCGGATGCCCTGCGCGGTGAGCGCATCGAACATCGGGCGGACTTCATCCGCACCGCCCATCAGCAGGCTTTCGGTAATTTCGACTTCGAGCGCGGTGGGCGGCAGGCCGGTGTCGGCCAGCGTCTGCTCGATCATCGGCACCACGTCGCCGGCCTGGAACTGGCGCGCCGACAGGTTGACCGCCATGCGGAAGTCGTAGCCAAGCGCCTCGTACCAGATCACGGCCTGCTCGCAGGCACGCCGCAGGACCCATGCGCCAATCGGCACGATCAGCCCCGTCTCTTCCGCCACCGGGATGAACTCCACCGGCGAGATCGCCCCGAGCTTGGCGCTGTTCCAGCGCAGCAGCGCCTCGGCGCCGACGATGCGATGGCTGGCCAGGTCGTACTTGGGTTGATAGACGAGCTGCAGTTCGTTGTTCTCGCGCGCGTCACGCAGCGCGTTTTCCAGCATGTAGCGGCGTTGCAGGCGGGCGTTCAGTTCAGCCGTGTAGAACTGCGCGCGGTTGCGGCCGTTCTGCTTGGCGCGATACATGGCGGCGTCGGCCGAACGCAGCAGGTCGGAACCCGAAATACCGTCGTGCGGATACAGCGCCACGCCAATCGACACGCCCAGGTAATACCGCCCGTTGACGGTATCGAACGGCTCGCGCATGGCCTGAAGCAAACGTTCAGCCAGCAGCGCGATGCGCTTTCCTTCGACACGCTGGTCGATCAGGATGACGAATTCGTCGCCGCCCAGGCGGGCGATCATGTCGCCAGGGCCGATGCAATCGGTCAGGCGGGCGGCGGCGCTTTGCAGCAGCGTGTCGCCGCAGGCATGGCCGGCAGTGTCGTTCACGCTTTTAAAGCGGTCGAGATCAAGGAAGAAAAGCGCCAGTTCGCGGCTCTCGTCGCGTGCGCTTTCAATGGCGCTTTCCAGGTGTGCGATGAAGAAGCTGCGGTTGGTCAGCCCTGTCAGCGCATCGTGGGCGGCCAGATGGCGCAGGCGCTGCTCGGCGCGCTTGATGTCGGTGATATCGGCAAACGACAGCATCACGCTGCTGGGCGTGGGCTCGGCGTGACGACGGATCGGAATGATGTTCTGCCGCACCCACATCAGTTCGCCCGTCTTGAGCAACAGCCCATACACGCGGCCGAAGATGGGTTCGCCAGTGCGCAGAACCTGCCCGGACGGCATCATGGTCAGGCCGACTTCCTTGCCGTCTTCATCCACGACGCGTTGAATCGGGTCGAGCCGGTTACGCCCGACAAGCTGCCCTGGACGCACGCGCAGGATGCGCTCGGCGCTGGCGTTGGCGGCCTGCACCACACCGTCCGGCGACATGATGACGACGCCTTCATGCAAGTTCGAGATCGCCAGGCGATAGCGTTCTTCGCTTTCGGCCAGGCCGCGCTCGACGTTGTCCTTCTGAATGGCAACGCCTGCCAGGTGGGTGACGTCGTCGAGGAAATGCTGTTCTTCTTCCACGGGCATGCACGGTTGTCGATAGAACAACGCGAGCACACCAAGCTTGTCCCCGCGCGATGAACGGATCGGCAACGCCCAGGCAGAAACAAAGCCCGCTGCCAGCGCGGCCGTGCGTTCACGCTGCCAGCGCGGGTCGGTCGCAATGTTGTCGATGAGGACGGTGTCGCCCAGGTACACGGCGCAACCGCACGCACCGGCGTCAGGGCCGACAGGGTTGTTCTCCAGTGTGGCGGCATAGGCCGCGGGCAGCGTGGGCGCAGCGGCCACACTCAGGGTCTGGGAGTCGGCGTCCAGCAGCAGCAGCGCCGACATGGCATTCGGGTAGACCTGCTCGACGTACAGACACAGGTGGCGCAGCACCGTCGACAGTGTCGCATTGGAGGCAAGTTGCGCAAGCACGGCATTCTCCGAAGCGAGCAGGCGGCGCGCATGCAGTGCTTCGGCGCGAGCCTGTACGGCGTGGCGCTCCAACGCATGGCGCGACACGGCTTCGCGCAGCACGATCATGACGGCGGGCTGCCCCTCGTGCTCGCACGCGGCGGCTTCGCTGGCAACCAGCACGTGCGTGTAGTCGGCGCGCACCAGACGGTGTTCGACCGGCTGTGCAGAGACGCCGCTGCTCACCATGCCCGCCAGGCGTGGAACCACCTGGGCAACGTCATCAGGATGAATCAGGCCGGCGAGTTGCAAGTCCGCCAGTTGCGCAGGATCCTGCGCGCCCAGCAAGCGGGCGGCGGCCGGGTTGGCTCGCACCACGCGCCCATCTACCGTCAGCAATACCGCGTCGGACGAAAGCCGCGACAGCGCGTCGAAATCGGTACCGCGCGCCTCAGTCATTGCGCCAGCCATGGCCGCCGGACGTTGCACGGCCCCAGGGCCCGGCGCAACGTCTGTAGGAGAGGCTCCAGCCTGGGCCGGAAGAAACTGGGTCATGGGCAATGCGATGGCTTGAGCAATAACAGCAACAGCAACGGCAATGGGAAAGCGAGACGTGAGATTACGCGTGTCTCGACCCTAACCACAACGGCGCGCCGGCAGAAAACTGAAGGGTGCTGCGTGCGATACCCCTGACGGGCGTGTGGCGGCCGTCCTACGTTGCATGCCCCAAGAAAAAACCCGCGCTCAGTTGACGAGGCGCGGGTTGAAATCTCTGGACCGTGTCGATCTGTTCCAGAGAGGAGAACCGACCCATGAGGCAAACGATGCAAAGTTGCATCGCATCGCCATGTTGTGAATCATAGTTGCCCCCTTGGAAAAACAAAGGGCGGAAAAGACCGGATATTTCGTCCCATTTTCATTTCCGCCGACCCATTTGTTTTGGCACTGCACGAACCCCTGTGCTGCTTGTCCCGTCTGCTTACATCGTCTGCATGTGCGAGCCTTATGGGCGGTTCGTTTCACGATGCCGACGATGCCGGAAAAATCTCCCCGGCATATCGGTTGGTCGCTACATTGGCGAGAATGTTCCAAGCTGCCCGATTATGTCGGTTCACGGGAAGTATTTTGCGCAGGCAAAATCACGCCGGAGTGGCTCATGAGGCAGATTGCCGCGTCAAGTTCGGGCGCGGCGTGCCGTTACTGGTCGAAAGAGCGCGCCTGTCCCGTGACCTAGCAGGCGCAATTTGGATGCCCGTGCCTGGACTGTCATGCCGTCTCTGTCTCCCCCCACTGGATCGCTTTCACGGCGCACGACGCGGTTGCTGATTGCCGTGAGCGTGCTGGCCGCCCTTGTTGCGTTGCCGCGCGCACACGCTTCAACGCCGCCTGCGGCCGCAGCTGCACCTACCTCCGGCCGGCCACCCGTTGCTGCTGCCCCGCCCGCACCGATTCCGGCCGCCAAGATGACCAAGGCGACGACCGTTGCCTCTACCGCCCCGACTTGCCAAGCGATCATGCGGCGCCTGTCGGGCAGCCTGGCTGCCACGCCGAGCACGGCCGACAAGCCGGGCACCGTGATGATCGACGTCGACAAGGCGGGCGTGATGATGGCCTGCAGCCATTCCGACTCCATTGCCATCCCTGTACCGGGTGGCAAGCCGCGATGACACCCATCGTCTTCGCACACCGTGTCATGGCCGGCATGCTGGCGGCGCTGGCAGCGCTGTCCATGCCGGCAGCCGGTGCTGAGCGCTGGATCAGGCTGGCCGATCAGCCGGACAGCTACGCATCGCTCGACGTCGGAAGCATCCAGCGCATGCCCAGCGGGCCGGTCAGCGCATGGGTGCGCGTAGAAGCGTCGAACCGCTCGGGCATGCGCTCGCTTCAACGCATGTTCGGCGCCTTTCGCGGCGACATGGCCGATTTTCTGTACACCATCGATTGCCGCAGCCGGCAGTTCTCTGTCTCGCAAGCCAAGCTGTATCAAGGCGCGCTGACCGTCAGTGAACGGCAGCTCGCCAACGATGCGGGCTGGCAACGCGTGGATGCCGTGGGCCTGGCCGGCGAGGTGGCACGCCAGCTCTGCAGCGGATAGCGTCCAGGCTTCTTGCATCGCATCGCAGTGCCATCGTTGGTAACATCGACGCGTGCGCCCCGCCCCCAAGTCCCCTTCGCCTCAACCTGCCGACCCTCGCGTAACCGCAGACGCGAGCGTCTTCGGCACGCTTGCACGCGGCTCACGCGCATCGCTCGAGCGCGTGACGAACCTGGGCGATGGCGTGACTGCCGCCATCTGGCGCAACGAGCACGATGAGGCGCGCTACATCCAACCCGAGCACCACACGCTGTCGGTCTATCTGCAAGGCGGCTACACCACGCACCGGCAAGATCTGCCACACCTGTTCGGCGCACCGGGTCGTGTGTGCATGCTGCCGGCCGAACATCAGTCAAGCTGGGTGATCGAGCAGCCGATGCGTTTCGTTCATCTGTATTTCACGCCTGACGCGTTGGCCGGGCACGCCGTACGTTTGCTCGACGCAGAGCCCCGCCTGTTCACGCTGCACGATCGCACCTTCATTGAAGATGTTCATCTCGCACAAGCGTGCGCGAACATCGCTCAGCTCGACTGGACCGACCTGGACGAGCGCATGCGCGCCAACGCGCTGGCCAACGACACGCTGTCGTATCTCGTGCAGACCCAGGGCCGCACGCGGGCGCTGGCCGTACGCGGCGGACTGGCGCCGCACGTATGCCGGCGCATTGCCGCGCGTATCGACGCCGAGCTGCATCTGCCCCTGTCGCTCGGGCAACTCGCAGCAGAAGCAAACCTGTCGGAGTTCCATTTCGCACGGATGTTTCGGGCATCGTTCGGGGTGGCGCCGCATGAGTGGGTGATGCAGCAACGCATGGCGCGCGCGCAAACGCTGTTGCGCACCACGACCCTTGCGCTGGCGACGATTGCCGAGCGCTGCGGCTTTGCCAGCGCCAGTCATTTCAGCCGGCGATTTGCTCTGCAGCTCGGCGCGTCGCCGTCGCGCTACCGGCAGGCGTGGCACGGGGCTAGGCCGTAGCCTGCCTCGTCAATATGCGAACGACCGTGCATCGCGATCGCCCGGTTCTCCATATCAGCCGAAAAGCTGCGCTGGACTAGCGTTTTCCACGATAGAGGCGCATCGGCGGGCGCAGTAACGTGGAGATGGGTTCCCCATGGAGACCGCCATGTTTACCCATATCCTCCTGCCGACCGACGGCTCCGAACAGTGCCGCAAGGCCATCGACGGCGCGCTCAAGCTGGCGCGCGCCACAGGTTGCCGCCTCACCGCCTACACGTGCATTGAAGAATTCCCCAACATGGCCTATTCGGCCGGCGTGGGCGAGTGTCCGCATGCGCACTACATGGAAACGGTGCAGGGCCACGCCAAGGCCTGCATCGACCGCATTGCAGAGCGCGCCCGGGAAGAAGGCGTGCAGTTCGACAGCGATGTGTCGCAGTTTCCCGAGCCCTATCTGGGCATCCTGGATGCGGCCAAGCGGCACGCGTGCGACGTCATCTTCATGGCATCGCACGGGCACCGCAGCCTGATGGGACGACTGTTGATCGGCAACGAGACGCGCAAGGTGCTGACCTACGCGCATGTTCCGGTGGCGGTCTACCGCTAGGCATCCGTTCACGGGCCGCCCGCTGCGGACCGAGAACCGATTCCATCTTTGGGTCAGTCCCGAATTACATCATCGGCGCAGGTTCCAACCCGCCTTCTCCGGGCTCGAGCTCGGCCACACGCTGAGCCTCACGGTCGGCGATCTGCTTACGCTGCTCCGGCGTGAGCACCTGCATGATCTTGGCGCCAGCCTGCGCGCGCAACTGCGCTTCGCGAGCCACGGCGCGGCCCAATGATTCAGTCAGGCTGCGCGCACGCGCTTCGTCATACTGACCCGAAGCCACCATCTGATGCAGATCGCGCCGGGCGTGCTCGATGGCCTTGCGTTGTTCGCGCGCTTCGGGCATCTGCGCATATTCGATGGCGAAGATCTTGTCACGCTGCTCTTCGGTCAGCTTCAGGCCGCGCAGGAAGGGCGCGCCGCCATGATGCGGGCCCATGCCACGCGGGCCGCCGGGGCCCATGCCTGGCCCGCGCTCCATCATGCCCGGACCATGTGGTGACATGGGTGACATGGGCGAGAGCGGAACAGCGCCGGGCCCAGCGGTCTGGGCCAGCGCGGCGCACGAAAGCAAAAGTCCGGCGGCAATACCGGCCACGCGGGAAGTCACAGCGGTCATGTTGAGGCTCCTGATGAGATCGTCGGCCGGACATGCCAGCCATACGCTCACTGTAGCCATCGACATCGCACCAAAGGTGGGCAAACAGAGGAGTTTTCTTGAACCTCAGGCGTCAAGGCGATAACCCACGCCATAGACGGAATGAATCAGATCGGTGCCCGGGCTCACCTGCTCCATCTTGCGGCGCAGGTTCTTGATGTGGGTATCGACCGTGCGGTCGGTCACGATGCGGTGGTCGTCGTAGATCTGCTCGAGCAGGTTCGAGCGCGACAGAATGCGCCCCGGTGCACCCGCCAGCGCGGCCAGCAGGCGAAACTCCACTGGCGTGAGGTCGAGGCGCTGCCCGCGCAGCGTGGCGGCATAGGCGGCACCGTCGATCTGCAAGGCGCTTTCCGGCATGCCGCCACCGCGCTGTACGCGGCGCAGGATGGTCTTGATGCGCGCCACCAGTTCGCGTGGGCTGAAAGGCTTGCAGACGTAATCGTCGGCGCCCAGCTCCAGGCCGAGCAGGCGGTCGATTTCTTCAACACGCGCCGTCACCATGACGATGGGCACCTCGCTGAAGGCGCGTACCTCGCGGCAGATTTCCAAGCCGTCCTTGCCGGGCAGCATCAGGTCGAGCAGCACGAGTTCGGGTACCGTCTCGCGAACGCGCTGCGTGGCATGCGTGCCATCGGCCAGCCACTCGGTCTCGTAATGAGCGGCGCGCAGATAGTCGGTCATCAATGCGGCCAGCTTGGGTTCGTCTTCAATGATCAGAATCATGGTCGGCTAGCGGATCAAGCACATCAAGAACAGGCAGGCGGATGGCGATCCACAGCCCGCCCAATGGCGAATGTCTGGCTTCAATGGTGCCGCCGTGTGCGGCAACGATGGTCTGGCACAGGCTCAGGCCCAGGCCGGCCCCGCCCTGCGCCCGGCTGCGCGAGGCATCCACGCGGAACAGGCGGTCGAAAATGCGCGGCAGCATCGCCTCGGGCACGCCCGGCGCGGTGTCCTGCACGTCGATCTGCTGCCAGTCACCGTCCTTGTGGACATGCACGCGCAGCGTGCCGCCGGCATCGGTGTAGCGCAGCGTGTTTTCCAGCAGGTTCTGCATGACCTGCCGCAGGCGCTGCGCGTCGCCCTTGACCAGCGTCTCGTGCGACGGCGCCTCCGGCAAGTCCAGCTGCAGCGCGATGCCCTTTTCCATCAGACGCGGCGTGAAGCCCTGCACGGCGCTGCACACGGTATCGGCCAGGTCGAGCGGCTCCATGTGGAAGGCGAGCGCGCCCACATCGGCCAGCGAGAGTTCGTACAAGTCGTCGATGAGCTTGTTGAGCGTCGCCACCTCCGCCTGCAATGAGGCGAGCGAGGTGGCCGTCAGCGGGCGCACGCCGTCTTCCAGTGCTTCCAGTTCACCGCGCAGCACGGCCAGAGGCGTGCGCAGTTCGTGCGAGATGTCGGCCGTGAGCTGACGCCGCATCTTCTGATTGGCCTCCAGCGATGCGGCAAGGTGGTTGAAATCCGCCGCGAGCCCGCCGAGTTCATCGCGCGAATGCACGTCGACACGGGTGGCGTAGTCCCCATCGGCCATGCGGCGTGCGGCATCCGTCAGCCGGCGCATCGGAGCGAGCAGACCGCGTGCGAGCAGCACCGCCACCAACGCCGCCAGCAGAACCGACAGCCCCGCGATGATCCACGTCGCGCGCAGCTGCTGCGCCTGGAATGCCTGGTCGGCGCCCTCGGGGACCCGCACGCGCGGGGGCATGGCCAGCCAGCCGATGGTCTGGCCGTTATGGTGCAGTTCCTGCCATCGCGCGTTCGGCCCGAGCGGCGGCCCGTCTCCAATGACGACGTTGCGCTGCGCATCAAGCAGCCAGATTGGCGAGTGCGGCATCGGCGGCTCGCCGGGCGGGTGCGAGGGCATGCTCCCTGCGGGAGGCGGCCCGGGCGGCGGCGGCATGTCTCCGTCGATGCCGCGGTCCGGGCCGGGAGGGAGCGGATCAAAGCGATGGCCCGGTGGCAGGTCGAAGCGGTCGCCGCCCATGCCGTTGGCGCGTGCCCGGGCGCCTTCGCGGCGCAGCAGGCGGAACCACGCCATGCGATCGTTGCGCAGGAAATCCCAGTTGCCGTGCTGCGTGTAGGCGGCCTCCACGCCCTGCGCGAGTACGGCCATGCGCTCGGATTCGCGCGCGTTCACGTAGTCGAGAAAATTGGCGTCAAAGCGCCAGCGCACCGCGGCGCCCATGGCGAGCGCCACAACGATGCTCAGCATGAACAACGCGACGAACAGCTTGGAGGTGATACCGAAAGACGGGCGCATGGATCAGTCAGGGGCTGCCGGGCTCCGCTAGCGGGAGCGGTTCCCGCACTGCCCCGGCAGCAGGCACGGCCTCATCTTACCGGGCGCGCTGCCGCAGAAAGCGCCAGCATACCAACCGCCTGTGGGCAAAAAATGAGCGAAATGCGAAGAAAGCGTATGCTGCTGCCACGCTACAGATCCATATATTTGCGTATCTCCCTCACAAGGAACCGCCCTTGCCCAGCCGGTCGGCCAACCTCGCGTTTTCGATGCATCGCTGCGCCATGCGCGGCGTGGAAGCCGTTGCAGCAGATTCCGGCCACGCCTTCCCGCGCCACACGCATGGGCAGTTCGGCATCGGCATCGTTGATCGGGGGGCGCAGAGATCCTTCAGCGGACGCGGCACGGTAGAAGCCGGCGCAGGCGACGTCATCACCGTCAATCCATTCGAAGTGCACGATGGCACACCCATTGGCGATGCCGGCCGCGCTTGGCGCATGCTTTACCTCGACCCCGGCGTGGTTGCCGAGTTGGCAACGGACCTGCAGCCCGGCCACTGCGGCGACGCCGAGTTTGACCGCCCTGTCATCCACGACGCAGACCTCGCCGCCCGCATGCGGCCGCTGTTTGCGCAGATGACGGTGCCCGCCGCGCAAAGCGATGCACTGCTGCGCGAGCAGTTGTTGCTGTCCGTCCTGGCAGACGCGCTGCACGCCTCCAACGACCGCACCAACCACCACGCCGACGCCGCCCCCGACGCCATCCAGCTTGCCCGCACCCGCATCGACGACGACCCCGCGGCCGCCATCTCCCTGCTCGACCTCGCGCACGAGACGGGCCTCAGCCGCTTCCAGGTATTGCGTGGTTTTGCTCGCGTGACCGGTCTCACGCCTCACGCCTATCAGGTGCAGCGTCGCGTGGCGCTGGCGCGCCGGCTGATCGCCCAAGGCCAGCCGTTGGCGGAAGTTGCCGCCGCATGCGGTTTTGCCGATCAAAGCCACATGACGCGGCAGTTCGTGCGCAAGTACGGCGTGTCGCCGGGCATGGTGGCAGCGGCGCGCTAGCCGCATCCTCCGCACCCTAGCGCTGCAATTTCGTTCAAGACGCGCGCATCGCGTGCGCCCATCCTGCGGCTTCCACCCACGCAGGATGCGATATGTCCAAACGACTCGAAGGTTGTCTCTACCTTGCCCTGGCGATGGTGCTGGTGGGCAGCACCGTGGCAGCCAGCAAGATCATCGCGGCGGGCCTGCCGCCATTTACGGCGACAGCGTTGCGCTTTGCGACGGCGCTGCCGCTGTTCCTGCTCATCATGCGCATGACGCGCACGCGCTGGCCCGTGCTCGCACGTCGGGATTGGGCGCTGCTTTTCGTGCAAGCGGCTGCCGGCAGCGTGGGCTATACAACGCTGCTCATTTCGGGGCTGCGGCACACGTCAGCGGCAGATGCGGGCGTCATCATCGGCACGCTGCCGGTCATGTCGGCGCTGATCGCCATCGTGCTGCTGGGCGAACGGCCTGGGCGCGCGGTGCTGGGGGCGATTGGGCTGGCCACCGCCGGCGTGCTAGCCATCGCCCTGCAGCCGCGCGGCGACGCGACACATCCGCTGCTGGGCAATCTGCTGGTGATGGGCGCAGTGGTGTGCGAGGGGCTCTTCATCCTGCTCAACAAACGCCTGCGCACGCCCGTACCGCCGCTCGCGCTATCGGCATTGATGAGTGCATTCGGTTTGCTGACAGCGCTGCTGCCCGCGCTGTGGGAAGCGCCGTGGCAGTTGCACGCATCGGTGCAAACCACGCAAGCACTGATGGCCGTGGCGTATTACGCCATCGTGCCGACGGTCGGTGGTTTTGTGCTCTGGTATGCCGGGGCCGCGCGCGTGAGCGGTGCAGAGGCATCGTTGTTTACCGCGCTGGCACCTGTGGCAGCCATGGTATTTGCAGCAACGCTGCTCGGCGAGGCCGTCAGCACGCGCCAGGTGGGTGGCATCGCTTGCGTGCTGGCGGCTGTGCTCAGCCTTGGCTTGGCGCGTGCACCACGGCCGGTCACATCGACGACGCCTTAGGCTTCCGCCTCGGGTGCCGTCACATCTTCCATGCGCTCGATGCGCACCCGCACGATGCGGCGGCTGGCGGCTTCGAGGATGACGAAACGCAGGTCGTGGCGCACCAGCGTATCGCCCACCTCCGGCAGGCGGTCCCATTGGTTGAAAAGGTAGCCACCGAGGCTGGTGGCGCCGCCGCCTTCGTCGAGCAGCCAGTCGACATGCAGGACATCTTCGAGCTGGCGCAGGTCGGCCTCGCCAGCGACTTCCCAGCAGCCATCGCTGACTTCCACCACGCCCAGGCGTTCGTCCTCATCGGGGAATTCACCCGCAATGGCTTCGAGCACGTCGATGGGTGTCACCACGCCTTGCACCACGTCCAGCGGGTCGGTCACCAGCAGCATGCGCCCGCGCGCACGCTTGAGCTGATCCATCAGGCGCAGGATGCCGATGTTGTCGGACACCTTGAGCGCAGGCTTCACGCTGCGGTCTACGTCGATCGAGCCGCGGGTGTCGAGATCGCCCATCAGATCCTTGGCGCGCGCAACGCCCACCAAGTCATCCAGACCGCCGCGGCAGACCGGGAACTGGTTATGCGGCACGGCCAGCAGCAACTTGCGCGTGACGGCCGCATCGGCGTCGATATCCACCCACGAAATATCGTGGCGCGGCGTCATGATCGAGCGCACCGAACGTTCGGCCAAATCCAGCACGCCGCTGACCATGCTGCGCTCTTCCGGGCGGAACACGGTCTCGGGCACGGACTTGCCGGTCTCGTGCGAAGCCGCCTCGTGCGATTCGGACTCTGCCGGCGCGCCACGGCGGTCGCCCAGCAAGCTCAGCACGGCATCGGCAGTGCGTTCGCGCAGCGGGCGCCGGCGCTCGTAGCGCACGGTATTGCGCTGGGCCACCTGGTTGAAGAACTCGATCAGGATCGAGAAGCCGATGGCGGCATACAGATAGCCCTTCGGAATATGAAAGCCCAGACCCTCGGCAACGAGCGAGAAGCCGATCATCAGCAGGAAGCTCAGGCACAACACCACCACCGTGCGATGCGCGTTGACGAATTCCGTCAGCGGCCGCGAAGCAAACAGCATGGCGCCCATGGCAATCACCACGGCCGCCATCATCACCGGCAAATCGTTGACCATGCCCACGGCGGTGATGACGGAGTCGATGGAGAACACCGCATCGAGAATTACCACCTGCGCGATCACGTTCCAGAACTTGCCGTGACCGCTGCCGTGGCTTTCGTCCTGCGGCTGGCCGTCCAGACGCTCATGCAGCTCAGACGTGGCCTTGAACAGCAGGAAGAAGCCCCCCAGCAGCAGAATGATCGATCGACCCGACAGGTCAACCGGCCCCAGCGTGAGCAACGGCTTGGTCAGCCCGATCAGCCACGACATGGCTGCCAGCAGCACCATGCGCATCAGCAACGCCAGGCCCAGACCGATCATCCGGGCACGATCGCGCAGCGCTGGCGGCAGCTTGTTGACCAGGATGGCGATGAAAACGAGGTTGTCGATGCCGAGAACAATCTCGAGCACCACCAGGGTGAACAGGCCGATCCAGATGGACGGGTCAGCAAGCCAGGTCATAGCGGGAAGTGGAAGACAGCACAAAGACGATCCGCCGATGATAACCGCAGCGCACGCGCGGCCTTGCGGGAATCCCGCGTTGAGTGTTGCAACAAACGGGCCGGGGGCTTGGAGCCGGCGGTTCAGCGCTGTGCAACGCGGCTGCCGCCCTGGGCGCCAGATTGCGCTGTCCGCACGGGGCGGTAGCCGTCGGAGAGCGTCTTGAGGAAGGCAACGATGTCGCGCACATCAGCTGCGGACAACACGGGCTTGTCGCCGGGCTTGCCGCCAAACGGCGGTTCCATGTTGACGTTGGCGCGGTATTGGGGCGGCAGGTCATCGAACTTGTCGACCGCACCGTCAGCCTTGCGCGGATACCACTTCTGCGGTTGCGTGTCGCGCTGGGCGTAGAAGCGCACCGCGTCTTCCAGCGAATGGATGGCACCGTTGTGGAAGAACGTCTTGCGCAGCGCCACGTTGCGCAGCGAGGGCGTGCGGAAGCGGCCGCAGTAGTCGGCGCGGTCTTTCAGATCGGTCCGGTCAGGCCCGCACAGGCCCAGATCGAAGAACTTCGGATCAGCATTGGCGGCCAGCGTGCGGTTGCGTGGAACGCCCACGGCAATGTGGCCGAAATCGGTGAAGGCCGGGAATGCACCGTCCTGCTTGATGGCGCTCACGTGGCATGAGGCGCAATTGCCCTTGGCCGGATCGGCAAACGCCTGCAGCCCGCGCATTTCCTGCGGTGAAAGCTTCGCCTGCTTGCGCAAAAACGCGTCGTACTTGCTGTCGTAGGGATAGAACTCGGACGGCGTTTCCTGGAAGACCTCCAGCACCATCAGTGCGGCGCGAAAGGCGGTGTCTTCGTTGTCGAGGATGTCGTTACCGAACACCTGACGGAACGTCTGTGCATGACGGCCATTGCGCAACTTGGCCACAACGCTGGCCTGCGTGCCATTGGCCATCTCGTGCCCCGACAGCAGCGGGATGCGCGCCTGGTCGTGTGTGGACGACACGCGGCCGTCCCATGTGTAGCCGCCGGTCGGGCCCTGGTCTTCAGAGTCGTTGCCGTCGCTTTCATAAAAGTGTTCGGAGAACGACGGCACGTTCTGCAGATAGCGCAGCGACGGCGCGGCACGCACGCCGGTCTTGTTCATGCCCGTGCCGCCAAGCTGCACCGACAGATCGTTCGGCGGGCCATAGGCATGCGTGGGGCTGTGGCAACTTGCGCAGGCCAGCTTGCCCGAGGCGGACATGGCCGGATCGAAGAACAGCGCCTTGCCCAATGCCGTCATCGCCGGAACCGACGGGTGTCGTGTCGCCATCATCGTGTAGAAGGCTCTTTCGTAAGCGGGCGACGCTGGTGCCTTGGCGGCCCGTGCTGCTGCCGCCGATGCCGCCACTACCGGTGCCGTTGCTGCATGTGCCGCCGCTGGTTCGCCTCGGTCGCAACCGCTCAATCCGGCCACCAGCCCGACAAGCGCAAGCGCAGAAACGGCGATCACGCGAAGAGTAGCTGCAGACAGAAGGCGGCGCATTTGCGATAGGCGAAATTTTGGGAGCCTTGCAACTTAGCATGACTCCCATGACACTTTCATGTCGTCAAACATGTGTCATGTCAGCCCTTGGAGAGGTCCCATGGTGGCAAATGTCTTCAAACGTTCGGTGGTGCCCCTGCTCATCCTGATGATGGTTATCACGCTGAACTGGGGCGAAATCGGCGCTACGCCTGCGTTTTCATCATCAACTTGTCACACACAAAGCACAGACTCCGGCTCGCTTTCGTCCCCCACACAACAATCCAGGGAAATCATGAGCCGAGCGCTTCGTCTTTTGCCGCTGACCGCGTTGGTTGCGGCCAGCATGTCTGCCTGTGGTGGCAGCGATTCGAACAGCAATGCCTCCGCGTCCACCTCGGGCGTCGTGACGGGCAGCTACTTCGAACATGCCAAGGTCTGTATCGACGCCAACAACAACGGCAAGTGCGATTCGGGTGAAACCAGCACCTATACCGATGCGAACGGCGCTTACACGCTGGCGGGCTCGGGCGCCATCACCGTGGAAATTGGCACGGACGCCTTCCGCAACGACCCGGACAAGGGTACGCACACAGCCATTACGCAACCGCTGGTGTTCCGCGCACCGGCCGGTGCCAACGCCGTTGTCAGCGCCATCTCGACCGAACTGGCCGTGCTGATGGACAGCAACGGCGGCGACATCAACGCTGCCAAGACGGCGCTCGCCGCACGCCTTGGGGTGACGATCGACAAGCTGCTGGAAGACCACAACAAGGAAACCGACGCCGGCACGAAGGCTGCCCTGCAGGCTGAAATCGACCAGGCCATCGCCCTGATCGCCGACGCCATTGCCAACGGCGGCGACGTCGGCAAGAGCCTGCGTGACGGCGTGGCCAAGCGCGTGGCGCTGGCCAACAACGTCAAGACGATCGTGGTGATCTACGCAGAAAACCGCGGCTTCGATAACCTTTACGGCCTGTTCCCTGGTGCCAATGGCATCCCTGGTGTGAACCCGACCTCGACGGGCACTGCCGTTGCGCAGAAAGACTTCGATGGCTCTGTGCTGCCGACGCTGCCGCCCACCTGGGGTGGCGTGACCGCAGCCGGCCAAAGCGTGCAGATCACGCAGGCGTCTACGGCCAACATGCCCAACCAGATGTTCCAGATCGACAGCGCGTCGGGCTTCGGCAGCACGGGCACGGTCGTCGGCCAGAACGTCATCACGCGCGATCTCTGGCACCGCTTCTACCAGAACCAGATGCAGATCAACGGCGGCAAGAACGACAAGTTCGCCGCCTTTGCCGATGCCGGTGGCCTGACCATGGGCTACTACGACGGTAGCAAGATGACCATGTGGAACATCGCCAAGCAATACACGCTGGCGGATAACTTCTTCATGGGCGCATTCGGCGGTTCGTTCCTGAACCACCAGTACCTGATCTGCGCGTGCGCACCGGTCTATCCGAACGCCGCAAACTCGCCGGCTTCGGGCAGCATCGCCTCGGTTACGACCGATGCAAACGGCTCACCCACGCTCACCCCGAGCGCCAGCTCGGTCATGGCGGGCGCCCCGACGTCATACACAGGCGGCACGAAGGACGGCAACCTGACACCGCTGGACAGCAACGGCAACTCGTACGCCGTCAACACGATGCAGCCGCCGTACCAGCCGTCGGGCAATGCCGTTGCCAGCGGCAACGCGGCTTACGCTGACCCGACCAAGGCCACCACCCTGCCGAAGCAGTCGAGCACCAACATCGGTGACCTGCTGACCGCCCGTGGCGTGGACTGGGCCTGGTACGCCGGCGCTTGGAACTCGGCCCTTGCTGACGCCCCGAACGCCACGCGCAGCGTGATCTACAGCGGCTCGATCCAGTTCCAGCCGCACCACCAGCCGTTCAACTACTTCAGCCGCTTCGACCCGGCCACGACCGCCGGCGCTGCTGAGCGTGCGGCCCACCTGCGCGACTACGACGCCGCCTTCCTGCAAGACGCAGCCGCAGGCAAGCTGCCCCCTGTCACGTTCTACAAGCCGCAAGGCAACCTGAACCAGCACCCGGGCTACGCCAACGTGGCTGACGGCGACGCGCACATCGCCAACGTGATCGCCCAACTGCAGAAGAGCCCGCAGTGGAAGAACATGGTGATCGTCGTGACGTATGACGAAAACGGCGGCTTCTACGACCACGCCACGGTGCCGAAGGCTGACCGCTGGGGCCCGGGCACGCGTATCCCGGCGATCGTTGTCTCGCCGTTTGCCAAGAAGGGCTTCGTTGACCACACCCAGTACGACACGGCTTCGGTGCTGCGCCTGATCACGCACCGCTTCGACCTGCCGACGCTGCCGGGTATCAAGCAACGTGACGACGCGCTCGTCTCCAACGGCAACAAGCCGATGGGCGACTTGACCAACGCGCTGGACTTCACGCAAGCGCAATAACGCTGCAACGCAGTCCTCACGAAAAAGGCGGCCGGAGCAATCCTGGCCGCCTTTTTCTTTGACCGCTATTTGCCCTTCTTCTTGCCGGCGGGCTTTTCGCTCTCCAGCGTTTCAAGCCGCATCCCCACCTTGATCGTCACCTGCCAGTGGGCGATTCTGCCGTCCACCAGGTGGCCGCGTGTTTCCAGCACTTCAAACCAGTCCAGATGCTTGAGCGTCTCGCCCGCTCGCGCGACGGCGTTGCGGACGGCTGCATCGCTGGAGTCGGGTGAAGAACCGACCAGCTCGATCATCTTGTAGGTATGGGAACCCATATCGCCTCCTTGTTGGCATGGTTGGAACGTCGGCAGGGTGCCTGCAAGGCGCGATGTGCATGCGATGCGCGCGCCATGGCACTTACCAGAATGGCACCTGTCCCTCCGCCTTGATAGCCCGGATTTGCACGGGGCCAAAAAATCCTGGCGGTTAATTGCGTTTACAAAGTTGACAAATCTCGTCAACGGACCGACGCGTGGCGTCAAACCCGCTCGCATGTCGAGCGCCTGACTGCAGTTGAGGTGCCACTTTTCGGGCGACCGCATGGCATGCCCGGGCCAAACGGAGCTGGTACGGAACCTGCGTTGGAGTGCACACCCGTTTCCCCCCAAGAGGAGGCGCCATGCGCCACCCAGAACAACAAGCATCCGCCTCATACTCGCCGCTGTCGGCCGTACCGCCCACGCCGCCGGCCACACAGGAAACCGCGCGCCTAGTCGCCGAGACCATCCCTTTCAATCTCGAGCGCGGCGGCCGGAGCATCGAGGCCACCTATTCGACCCGCAACGGCATCGTGACCGTCAAATACCGGGGCAAGACGCTCTCCACCTATTCGCCGCAGGGTGACGAGGCCAACTACAAGGCGGTCGCCCGCCAGCTGCTCAGCGTCATGCTGACCATCTGAGCCGCGCCGCACCTTCCCATCAATCCCGGGCCTTGGCCGCGCTATGCGCAGGGCGACCGAACTCGGCACGCAGCGCATCCTTGGCACGTTCGAGAATCCGGCGCCGGCCGGCGCTGAGGTTGTGCCCCGCCCGATTGATATAGAACGTCAGCATTGACATGGCCGATTGGAATGCCGTCCCCTTGCGCCGCCGGCTGTGCTCGGCCGATGCCTTGAGCGACGCTGCAATCCGCGCGGGGCTGCGCGACTTGAAGATGTCGGGTTCGATGTCCAGCGCGTCACTGGTTTCCATCACATGGTGCGACCAGCGCTGGGGCTTCGGTTTGGCCTTCGATTTGGCCGGCGCCGGCCTGGGCCGGGCGTGGTGGGTGGCCATGATGAAATCTCCTGTAATGGTGTACCGGCAGTTCCGCAAGCCACGTACCCGCGCGGGCAGCTACAAAGGGGCGACTTCCGTTACGATGACGGACGCTTCACGCCTCTTTTCCGCCTCCTTCATTGATCGCCGGGTTCCGGCGCACATCCAACGTGTCTGGCGACGCCGGTCTTTCTCCCGCTTCCTCTTCCGCATCCGCGCAAACGCTTTCACATGCGCCGTTTTCCTACCCCGCTTTCAGGCTGTTCTGGTTCGCCCGGCTGTCCACCACCTTCGCGTATCAGATGTTCGGGGTGGCCGTCGGCTGGCAGATCTACGACCTGACGCGCAGCGCCTATGTGCTGGGGCTGGTCGGGCTGGCGCAGTTCCTTCCGTCGGTGGTGCTGGTGCTGGCCTCCGGCCATATTGCGGACCGGTACGACCGGCGGTACGTCGTGCGTGCCTGTCAGGCCATCGAAGCCCTGGTGGCCCTCGCGCTGGCTGTGCTGGCGGCCAATGGGCACGCCGGTGTGCAGCCGATCTTCCTGTGCGTGGTGGTGATTGGCGCCATGCGCGCCTTCGAGACGCCGACGCTGCAAGCGCTATTGCCGACGCTGGTGCCACTGCAGGCATTGCCGCGCGCAGTGGCGCTGTCGAGCTCGGCCGGGCAGACCGGCGTCATCCTGGGGCCGGCGCTGGGCGGCTTTCTGTACGTGGCCGGTGCGCCGGTGGTGTATGCCACGGCAGCCGCGCTGTTTTTGCTCGCTCACGTGCTGCTGGCCCTGGTGCGGATGGAGCGCGCGGCGCCCGTCAGCACGCCGGTGAGCCTCGAATCGCTGTTCGCGGGTATCGCGTTCATCAAGGGGCGGCCGGTGGTGCTGGGCGCCATCTCGCTCGACCTGTTTGCCGTTCTGCTGGGCGGCGCGACGGCGCTGCTGCCGATCTACGCGCGCGACATCCTGGGCACAGGCGCATGGGGGCTGGGGCTGTTGCGCTCGGCGCCGGCGGTGGGGGCGCTGGGCATGGCGCTCTTCCTGGCGCACCGTCCGCTGGATCGGCATGTTGGCCGGGTGATGTTTGCTGCCGTGGCGGTATTTGGACTGGCGACGCTGGTGTTCGGGGTGTCGCGCTGGCTGCCGCTGTCGATGTTGGCGCTGGTGCTGCTGGGCGCGTCGGACATGATCAGTGTGGTGATCCGCACTTCGCTGGTGCAGCTCGATACGCCCGATGCCATGCGCGGGCGCGTGAGCGCCGTCAATTCGGTGTTCGTGGGTGCGTCCAACCAGTTGGGCGAATTCGAATCGGGCATGTTGGCCGGGCTGCTGGGGCCAGTGGCCTCGGTGGTGCTTGGCGGCCTTGGCACGCTGTTGGTGGTGGCAGCCTGGATGCGGCTGTTTCCCGCCCTGACGCAACGCGATCGCATGCGCGATCCGCACCCCAAGCATGCCGGACACCCCTCTTCAGGGGGATAAACCCGCGGGCCCGCGCTGCTGTTGGCCTGAGCAAGAATGGGGCGCTGTCTTGCAAGCGTGTCAGCGAAACCCCGATGGCATCGACGACGGCCAATTCGTATCCTGAGTCACCTTTGGCTGCCTTGTTCCACGCCCGGTATTGCGCCCGACTGTGACGTCCATTCCGCCCTCCTCGTCCCGCCCGTCGGACGCGCGCGCTGCCGCCCCTGCCCCGTTGCCGGACCCCGGGCCCTTCAGCACCAGCGGATTCAACGGTGCGCCGGCCATTCGTCCTTCGGCATGGCTCGTGGCGATCGGTGCTGCCGCAGTCGGCACGATCGGGCGGGTGCTGCTCGAATCGGCGATGGGTATCCATCTGCCGTTCTACCTGGCCTTTCCGGTAGTGACGATTGCCGCGTGGTATGGCGGCTTCTGGCCGGGGATGCTGGCCATCGTCTGCTATGCGGGGTTGTTCATGGCACTGGCCACGCTGCAAAGCTGGCCTGCCGCGATGCCCCTCACGTCAATCCAGATGACGGTGTTTGGGGTGGGCGCATTGCTCATCTGCGCCTTGTGCGAGCAGTTGCGCCGCGCCCGCGCCGGGGCTGAACGGCGTGCGCGGGCCGAAACCCAGCAACGCCTGTCGCAGCAACGCCTGCTGGCCGCACTGCAGGCCTCGCCCATTTCACTCTACGACGTCGACAACACGATGCACTTCACGTGGGTGCACAACCCCGTGTTCGGCCTGCAGCCCGAGCAGCTCATGGGGCGGACGGTGCGCGAAGTGTTCGGCCGCCGCGCCGCATCGCGCCTGACCGAAGCCGGCCAGCGCGTCATCGCAACCGGCACGCCGACGCGCGTGGAGTTCGCGTTCCGCCGACGCCATACGCAGCGCGTGGTCTACGACGTGGTGGTCATGCCGCTGCGCGACGACACCGGAGAGATCATCGGTCTGACCAACGCCGTGATCGACATCAGCGAGCGCCGCCAGGCCGAGGCCCGCCGCACGCAACTGCTCGAAGCCGAATCCCGCGCACGCGAAGAAGCCGAGCGCGCCAGCCGCCTGAAAGACGACTTCCTGGCCACCGTCAGCCACGAATTGCGCACGCCGCTCAACGCGGTGCTGGGCTGGGCCCAACTGCTGAACATGCGCGCCTACGATGAAGCGATGTTCAAGCGCGGCATTGAAGCGATCGAGCGCAGCGCCCGCACGCAAGTCCACCTGATCGATGACCTGCTCGACATGTCGGCCATCCTCTCGGGCAAGGTGCCGCTGGAGATCGGCCCCGTGGACCTGGCTGACGTGCTGGAGCGCGCGCGCGAGACCATCGAGCCCATGGCGCGCCAGAAGAACATCACCATCGATACCGAATTCCTGCCCGTGCCGATGCTGCAAGGCGATGCCGGGCGCCTGAAGCAGGTGTTCTGGAACCTGCTGGCCAACGCCGTCAAGTTCACGCCTGAGGGTGGGCACATCCGGCTCTCTGTGCACCCGTCGCCCGAAGGCGTGGTGGCTACCGTGCGCGACACGGGCATCGGCATCGAGCCGGCCTTCCTGCCGCATATTTTTGACCGCTTCCAGCAGGCCGATCTGTCCAGCACACGCCGCCACGGGGGGCTCGGCCTGGGGCTGGCGATTGCCAAGCAGCTTGTCGAGCTGCACCATGGCCGCATCACCGCCGCCAGCAGCGGTGCGGACCGTGGCACGACCATGGCCGTGTCGCTGCCGCTGCATGCCGCGCAACCGGGCGAACAGGCCAACCGCGCGCCGGGCCTGGTCGCAGGCACAGGCATGCCGACGCTGGATGGCATTCGCGTGCTGGCGGTGGACGACAACCCCGAATCGCTCGGCGTGATTGCGCTGATGCTGGAGCGCTACGGCGCCGAGGTTGTCACCGTACCGAGTGGTGCGGCAGCGCTCGATGCATTGGAGGAGGCGGCTGCCAACGCCTACCCCTTCGACGCGCTGGTGAGTGACCTCGCCATGCCGGGCATGGACGGCATGCAGCTCGTGCGGGCCGTGCGCGAACGCGGCTTGACCGACCTGCCCGCCATCGCCGTGACGGCATTTGCCGACCCGATCCGCCTGAAGGCAGCGAAGGAAGCCGGCTACCAATCCGTCATCACCAAGCCGATCTTCCCAGGCGAACTGGGCCATGTGCTGGCCGCCAATGTGCATCGCAAGACGGGGCCTGAAACGCTGGCATGACACACCGGTAACCATGCCTTGACGGAATGGTTGACCCAACAAAAGTCATTGGCGCAGGTGGCAAGACGTCCGCATACTCATCAGTCTGTGCCGATCGGTGGGCATCTCTCCCCTAGCAGTTGTCAGCACCAGCTCACTCGATCGGCCAGCTTGCCCTTCCCAATCAGCCGCGCTCGCGGTTGTCTGCCGTATCCATAAGAACGCCTGAATCCTCCCTGCCCATCTGGGCTGCGCTGGCATTCCGGGCTCAGAGAGGAGACTGCATCGCCATGCCTATCCGTTCGCTTCCCGTGCTGTTGTCTGCCGTTGCGCTTGGCATTTCTGCGCAGGCCGTTGCCAAAGACGCGCCCAAGGCGGCCACTCAGACCATCGCCGTACCTGGCCTGTCAAAGCCCGCCGACATCCTGATCGACCGCTGGGGCGTGCCACACATCTACGCCAAGAGCGAAGACGACGGCTTCTTCGCGCAAGGCTTCAACGCGGCGCGGGACCGCCTGTTCCAGATCGACCTGTGGCGCCGCCGGGGCCTGGGGCAACTTTCGGAAGTGTTCGGGCCCGCCTATGTCGAACAGGATCGCGCGACGCGGCTGTTCCTCTATCGCGGTGACATGCAGGTCGAATGGAATCATTACAGCCCCGATGCGCAGCGCATTGCCACGCGCTTCGTCGCCGGCGTCAACGCCTATGTCGACTGGCTGATCAAGCATCCGGAGCAGATGCCGTTCGAGTTCCGCAAGCTGAACTACACGCCCGCGCACTGGGCTCCGGAAGACGTTGTGCGCATCCGCAGCCACGGGCTGACGCGCAATCTGCAATCGGAAGTTGCACGCGCCAACGTGGCCTGCAAGGCCAACCTTGCTGAAGACACCGTCCGCTTCGGCCTGCAGCCCGCCTGGCAAACCCAGTTGCCCGAAGGCCTGGACCCGTGCCTGCCGAAGGATCTGCTGAAGGTCTTCACGTTGGCCACGCAGGGCGTGAAGCTCACGCCGGAAGCGCTCAAGGGCGTGGATATCGACAGCACGCGCGTGGCTGCCGCCGCCAACCTCGAAGAGTCGATGGAGGGCAGCAACAACTGGGTGATCGCGCCGGGCAAATCCACCACCGGCCGCGCCGTGATGGCCAACGACCCGCACCGCGCGTATTCGGCACCGAGCCTGCGCTACATCGCCCACGTCAGCACACCCACGCTCGACATCATCGGCGCCGGAGAGCCATCGCTGCCGGCCGTGTCGATCGGGCATAACGGGCACGTTGCGTTCGGCCTGACCATCTTCAACATTGATCAGGAAGACCTTTACGTCTACGAGCTGAACCCGGCCAACAATAGCGAATACCGCTACAACGGCGGCTGGGAGCCCTTCACCGTGCTGCACGAAGCCGTGAAGGTGCGCGGCGGTGAGTCCCGCCCCGTCGACCTGCCGTTCACGCGCCACGGCCCCGTCATCTACATCGATGCCGAGAAGCACCGGGCGTATGCCGTGCGCTCCGCGTGGCTGTCGCCGGGCATGTCGCCGTATTTCGGCTCGGTCGGGTACATGCGCGCACGCACCTTCGCGCAGTTCAAGCAGTCAATGATGAACTGGGGCGCCCCCACCGAAAACCAGGTTTATGCAGACACGAAAGGCAACATCGGCTGGGTGCCGGGCGGCCTCGCCCCGATCCGCCCGAACTGGGACGGCCTGCTGCCGGTGCCTGGTGACGGCCGCTACGAATGGGCCGGATTCTGGCGTGGCGATCAGCTGCCCAGCGCCTACAACCCGAAGTCTGGCTACTTCACCTCGTCCAACGAGATGAACCTGCCGCCGGATTACCCGTACCGCGAGCGAAAACTGGGCTTTGAGTGGACCAACGGCTCGCGCCACGCGCGCATCGACGAAGTGCTAGCCAAGCTCGACAAGGTGTCGATCGAAGATTCGATGCGCTTGCAGAACGACATGGTGTCGATCCCGGCGCGCAGGCTGATGGCACTGCTGTCGCCGCTGTCGTCCAACGACGCCGACACGCAGGCCGCGCTCAATCTGTTCAGGGGGTGGAACGCGACCATGCTGGCGGATTCTCCGCAGGCCGCGCTGCATGAGGTCTGGTTCACGCATCATCTTGGCCGCGCCTTCAAAAATGCCGTGCTCTCCAAGGCCGGCGCCGAGGCGATGACCGCGCCCGATACCGCTGTCATGCTCGACACACTGGAACACCCGCAAGGCAGCGATCGCAAGTTCGGCGAAGACCCGCAGCAGGCCGCTGCCAAGCGCGATGCCGTGCTGCTCGACAGCCTGAAGCTGGCGTGGAGCGACATGGTCAGGCGCCAGGGCCCGAACCCGCAGGCGTGGAACTGGGGCCAGTTGCACCACAACCTGAACGCCCATCCATTTGCCGCCATCGTCGACGAGGCGACGCGCGCCAAGCTCAACGTCGGCCCCACGCCCGAAGGCGGCAGCCCGTACACGCCGAATCAATCCACATATCGCGCGACCGATTTCCTGCAGACCAACGGTCCGTCGTTCCGCACGGTGGTGGACGTCGGCAACTGGGACAACTCCCGCGCCGTCAACCTGCCCGGTCAGTCCGGCAATCCCGACAGCCCGCATTACCGCGACCTGGCACCGCTATGGCTCAAGGGCGAATATTTCCCGTTGCTGTATTCGCGCAAGGCGGTGGAAGCCGCAACCGAGTCGCGCGTGCACCTGGTGCCTGGGAAGTAAGCACACGATGAGCAAAAAGAAGACGCCACCGCAAATACGCGGTGGCGTTTTTTTTTCCAACAGCTGAAACATCGACGCTAGCAACCCATCCACGATGGTGTGGCCGTACCCTGCCCCAGATGGCACCTTGGATTTTTGTTGCGGGGAGGAAAAAGGAAGGAGCCCTGTTTGAGCGCAGCGAGTTTGGCTCCTTCCCCTCCCCGTGACACAAATCCAAGGGGAAGTCGCCATCTCGGGCGCGCCTTTCTTTGCTTACTTTCTTTGGCAAGACAAAGAAAGTGAGTCAGCCCCGGCAGGGGATGAAACACCAGCGCACCAACAACATCCATTCAGGCAGTCTGCGTGGACGCCAACGCCGCCCGCACAACCTCAGCCCGAGGAATCGGCGCCACCGCGCTATACCCCGTCGTAGAAATCGCAGCCGCCACATTGGCATACCGCGCCGCCTCTGCAGGCGAATCCCCGGCAACAATCCGCGCCACAAACGCACCACCAAAACAGTCTCCCGCGCCGGTCGCATCGACGGCATTGACGGTATGACGGGGCACCAGCGTACGGGACTCCGGTGTGGCCACGTAGCAGCCTTCCGCGCCCATCTTCAGCGCCACCAGCTTCACGCCCCAGCCGAGCAGCGTATCGACAATGCCGTCACGGTCATGGCAGTCGAGCAGCACGGTTACATCGTCCCAACTCGGCAGGCACAGATCGCACGTGCGCATCGCTTCCTGCATCACGGCGCGGGCACGCGCGAGCGGCCACAGGCGCAAGCGCAGGTTGGTATCGAACGACACCAACACACCCGACGCCCGCGCATGCGCCATCGCTGCCAAGCCCGCGTCGCACGCGGTGTCGCTAATCGCGAGGCTGATGCCCGACAGGTGAAAGGCCTTGGCAGCCGAAATCGCCTGCAATGGCAGTTGCGCCGTCTGGAAGCGGCTGGCTGCCGAGCCTGCACGCAGGTAGTCGAAGTGGTGGCCACGTGCATCGTGCGAAACGAAGTACAGGCCCGTGGGCGCCTGCGTATCGGTGTGCACGTAGGTGTGGTCGACACCTTCGTCCTGCCACAGCGCGCGCAGCGCCTGACCGAAGCGGTCGGCGCCCACCGCGCTGATGTAGCCCGTGCGTGCGCCCTGCCGTGCCGCGGCAATGCAGAAGTTCGACGTATCGCCGCCGAAGCCGAAATTCCACGACGTGCTGCCGGGATCCGCCTGGTTGAACTCGATCAGCGCTTCGCCGTAGGCGAGGATGTCTGCCATGGGCGCCCCGCTCAGAAGTAGGTCTGCACGACGTCGACCACGTTGTAGGCGTCGTCAACAACTGAGATCTGGCGCCACTTGTCGAACGTGAGGCACGGGTGCGAGATGTCGAAGGCGATCATGTCGCCGACCTTGATGTCGTCGCCGGGAGCGATCTTCAGGTAGGCATGCTGATCCATCATGCCGGTGACTTCCCAGTGCGCCGGCGTGGCCGACGGCGTCTTGTCACCCGGGCGGAAATGCAGCACCGGCAGCGGCAGACCGGCGTCGAATGCGGCGTCACGTTTGCCCATTGCGATGATGGCGCGCTCAGCCTCAGGCACAGATTGCACATAGGCCCAAAGCTGGAGCGCCGGCAGCAGGCTCGAACGCATCTTGTGCGCGATGGGGTTGTTGGCGTCGATACGAGCCTGCGCCGCACGGTAGATGCCCACGTCGTGCGTCAGGTAGCAGCCCGGGCGCAGCACGACATCCAGCGGCTGGCCGATATTGGCCTTGGCGAATTCTTCGGCCACCACGTCGTACCAAGCCGACCCGGCGCCGGTCAGCACAGCCGGCGTGCGTTGCAAGCGACCCGCCTTCGCCAGATCCGCCATCACCTTCACGGCGCGCTGCAGGAACGCGCGGATATCCGCCTCCTCCTTGATCACGCCCTCATAGACTTCAACGCCTGCGAGCTTGACGGCGCCATCGGCACGCGTGAGCGCATCGAGCACCGATTGCAGTTGCGCGTCGTCGCGCACGCCCGTGCGACCGCCTTGCACGCCCAGTTCGATCAGCACCTGGATCGGACGCCCCGCCTTGCCGAAGAAGGCGGCAAGCTGATCGACCTGATCTGCCGCATCCACCAGACAGAAGAACTCGAACGTCGGGTCAGCCAGCAACTCAGCCAGGATGGCCATGTTGCGCTTGCCGACCAACTGGTTGGCCATCAGCACGCGACGCACGCCGTGGGCATAAGCAATGCGCGTCTGGTGCGCCGTTGCCAGCGTGATGCCCCATGCACCGCCGGCCAGCTGGCGCTGGAACAGGCGCGGGGCCATCGTCGTCTTGCCATGCGGCGCGAGCTTGGCACCGTATTCGCTCACGAAGCGCTGCATCCAGGCCAGGTTGTGCTCCACGCGCGATTGCGAGAGCACCGCCGCGGGCAGGTTCAGGTCTTCGTTCAATACATTCCAGCGCTGGGCAGCAATCTGCTCCGGCGCGCATGCGGTTTCCAACGCACCCAAGCCCTTGTCGAGCGGGTTGACGACGGCGTTGGCGTCTCCTTGGTACTTTGTATCACTCATGGGATTCGACTCGTGTTCCTTTGGGGGTAAACATCGGGTTGACACAATGATAGCGGCGAAACTATTCTCCGGGCCAGCCTGTTACAAAGTACCAAAGCACTCTCCAAGCCGCTATCCGGACGACTACCGGGGGCCAGAATGCGTGACCCTAAGCCCGACCCCATGCGTGAACCGATGGACATCGTGACCCGACTCTCCCAGCGTGCCGCTGAACTGCGCCCCGCCGAGCAGAAGGTCGCGCAGACTGTCCTGAGCGACATTGCAGAAGCCGCCGCAGGCAGCATCCAGACGCTGGCCGAGCGCGCTGGCGTGAGTGAGGCCAGCGTCACCCGCTTTGCCAAGGCGATGGGTTGCCGCGACGTGCGAGAACTCAAGCTCAAGCTAGCGCAGGCAGCCGCAGTCGGCCAGCGCTTTCTGGATGGCGGCGCGGACCGCCCACCTTCAAGCGCGGACGGCATCCTGGCCGACATCAGCAATGTGCTGGAGGCCAATCGCGCGCTGGTGCAGCCCGAGGCGTTCCGCACTGCGGCGCTCGCCCTGGTGGCGGCGCGCATGATTGCCGTGTTCGGCATGGGTGGCGGCTCGACCACCATGGCCGACGAAATGCGCTACCGCCTTGCGCGCCTGGGACGGCCGGTCACCACCTATCATGATTCGATGCTGCAGCGGATGGTCGCGGCCACGCTCAGCCCGGACGATGTGGTGGTCGTGTTTTCCGTCACCGGACACGTGCCCGAGGTGATCGACAGCGTAACCATCGCGCGCGAGTACGGCGCCAAGATCGTCGCCATTACGGCCATCGGCTCGCCGCTGGCGGCGCTGGCCGATGTCTTGCTGCCGATCCAGGCCATGGAAACCGATTTCATCTTCAAGCCGTCGTCATCGCGCTACGCCATGATGATGATGATCGACCTGCTGGCCACCGAGGTCGCACTGCAGCAGGCCGATCGCAGCAAGGAGCTCTTACGGCGCATCAAGTACGTGCTCGATGCGCATCGCGGCGGCGGCAATCGCCAGCCGCTCGGAGATTGAGCAGGAGCAGCACATGCAGCAGTACGACACCGTCATCCGCCAAGTCCGCATTGTGGACGGCAGCGGCCACGAACCCGAAGCCGCGCTGTTCGACGTCGCCATCACCGACGGCCGCATCGCCGCCATCGCCACATCGGACTCCACTGCCTGGCTGGGGGATGAGGAAATCGCCGGCGAGGGACGCGTCCTCGCCCCGGGCTTCATCGACGTGCACACGCACGACGATACCAACGTAATCCGCACGCCCGACATGCTGTGCAAGGTGTCGCAGGGTATTACGACGGTGATCGTCGGGAACTGCGGCATCAGCGCGTCGCCCGCCACGCTCAAGGGTGAACCGCCCGATCCGATGAACCTGCTCGGGCCAGCCAGCGCGTTTGCGTATCCGACCTTCGCGTCGTACGTGGATGCCGTCGAGCGTGCGCAGCCGGCAGTGAATGTCGCCGCGCTGATTGGCCACACGGCGCTGCGCAACAACCACCTGGACCGCCTTGACCGCCCCGCCACCGCTGATGAAGTCGAAGGCATGCGCGCACAGTTGCGCGAGGCGCTCGACCACGGCGCGCTCGGCCTATCGACCGGCCTCGCCTATGCCAACGCCTTCGCTTCCACCACCGAGGAAGTGATGGGCCTGGCCGAACCGCTGGCCGAAGCTGGTGCCATCTACACGACGCATCTGCGTACCGAATTTGCCGCGATTCTCGATGCGATGGACGAGGCGTATCGCGTCGGCAAGCACGCACGCGTGCCCATCGTGATCTCGCACCTGAAGTGCGCAGGCGCTGCCAATTGGGGCCGCGCGGGCGAGGTGCTGGAATCCATCGAAGGCGCGCAGCGCTATCAGCCGGTGGGCTGCGACTGCTATCCGTACACCGCCAGTTCGTCCACGCTGGACTTGAAGCAGGTGACGGACGAATTCGACATCTTCATCACGTGGTCGGAGCCCGAACCCAGCATGGCCGGGCAGACGCTCAAGGAGATTGCTGCCGCGTGGGGCACCGACCTGATGGACGCCGCGCGGCGCCTGCAACCGGCGGGCGCCGTGTACCACAACATGTCGGCGCAAGACCTGGACCGCATCATCACGCACCCCGCCACCGTCATCGGCTCTGACGGCCTGCCGAACGATCCGAAACCGCATCCGCGCCTGTGGGGCGCCTTCCCCCGCGTGCTCGGTTACTACAGCCGCGAGCGCAAGCTGCTCTCGCTTGCAGCCGCCGTCCGCAAGATGACGGGCCAGTCGGCCGAGCGCTTCGGGCTGAGCGAACGCGGCCTCGTGCGCGAGGGCTACTGGGCCGATCTCGTGCTGTTCGACCCGGAAACGGTGCGCGATGTCGCCACTTTTACCGATCCGCAGCAACCGGCAACGGGCATTGCGGCCGTGTGGGTCAACGGCCATCTGTCGTATCAGGGAGGCGCCGCGCAGCCCGCTGTGCGGACACCCGGCGCGGGTCGCTTCCTCAAGCGCGGCCCGCGTGCGCCGGCAACGGCGGCCGCCGAGGTCCACTGAATCTAAGTTTTGTTTGAAGGTTTGAAAGAAGGAACGTAGCGATGACGATTACCCGAATTGGCGTTGAAGGCGGCACCGGCACCGGCGGCCAGCACCTCCCCTTTGCTCGTGCAGCGGGCGCAGACGGCTGGCTGTTTGTGTCGGGCCAGACGCCCATGGTGAACGGCGAGGTGGTCGGCAACGGCATCGTCGAGCAATCGCACCAGACCATCAAGAACGTGCTGGCCATCCTGGCCGAAGCCGGCTACGGGCCCGAGCACGTCGTGCGCTGCGGCGTGTGGCTGGATGATCCGCGCGACTTCCAGTCGTTCAACAAGGTGTTCAAGGAGTACTTCGGTGCCAACCCGCCCGCGCGCGCCTGCGTGGTGTCGAGCATGGTCATCGACTGCAAGGTCGAAGTCGATTGCGTGGCCTACAAGAAGCCGTAATCCGCATTTTTCATAAGGGCGCCCTGCACGACGGGGCGCCCAGACAACAAGAGCCGTGAATATCCCTGAGGAGGAAACCCGATGGTCCCGATGCAAGGCAACTCGCTATTGCTGACCGCCGCGCTGGCGGTGGTCGCGCTGATCTACCTGATTGCTGTCCAGAAACTGAACCCGTTCGTCACGCTGATCGTCGTCTCGCTCGCGCTGGGCGTGGTGGTCGGCATGCCGATGGGCAATATCGTCAAGGCGTTCGAAACCGGTGTGGGCGGCACGCTCGGCCACATTGCGCTGGTGGTGGGCCTCGGGACGATGCTCGGCAAGATGATGGCGGAATCGGGGGGGGCCGAGCGCATCGCCAAAACGCTCATCAGTGCCTTTGGCGAGAAAAACGCGCACTGGGCCATGATGGTCGTGGCGTTCATCATCGGTTTGCCGGTGTTCTTTGAAGTCGGTTTCGTGCTGTTGATTCCGATTGCCTTTAACGTGGCCAAGCGCACAGGCACGCCGATCCTGCTGGTGGGCCTGCCGATGGTGGCCGGCCTGTCGGTGGTGCACGGCCTGATCCCTCCGCACCCGGCCGCGCTGCTCGCCGTGACGGCTTACCAGGCGGATATCGGCAAGACCATCATGTATGCGCTGATCGTTGGCCTGCCGACGGCCGTCCTGGCCGGTCCGCTGTGGGCGATGCTGGTCTCGCGCTACGTCAAGCCTGACGAGAACAACCCCCTGGCCGCGCAATTTGTTGAATCCGACCAGAAGCGCGAACTGCCGGGCTTTGGCGTGACGCTGTTCACGATCCTGCTGCCTGTGGTGCTGATGCTGATCGGCAGCTGGGCCGACCTGATCGCCGCGCCCAAGACGCTGGCAAACGACATCCTGAAGCTGGCCGGCAACTCGGTGATGGCCCTGCTGATTGCCGCCATCGTGAGTTTCTACACGTTCGGCAAGGCACGCGGCTTCAACCGCGACACCATCCTCAAGTTCACCAACGAGTGTCTGGCACCAATCGCCACGATCACGCTGGTGGTGGGCGCGGGCGGCGGCTTCGGCCAGATCCTGCGTGACTCGGGCGTGTCGAAGGCCATCGTGGCCGTCGCCACCGATGCACATCTGTCGCCGCTGCTGCTGGGCTGGGTGGTGGCCGTGCTGATCCGTATCGCCACGGGTTCGGCCACGGTGGCCATGACGACCGCCTGCGGTATCGTCGCGCCAATCGCCGCCGCCTCGGGCGCCGCCGTCAAGCCGGAGCTGATGGTGCTGGCCACGGGTGCCGGCTCGCTGATCCTGTCGCACGTGAACGACGGCGGCTTCTGGCTGGTGAAGGAGTACTTCAACCTGACCGTGCCGCAGACCTTCAAGACGTGGACGGTGCTGGAAACCATCATCTCGATCGTCGCGCTGCTGCTCACGCTTGCGCTGGCGACCGTCGTTTAAGCTTGTTCTGTTGAAGTTGATCTAGGAGAACGTTGTGGGTATCGATTCCGTCGTCAAGGCCGGCCCGGTCATTCCCGTGCTGCAGTTCCAATCTGTCGATGAAGGCGTCAAGGTGTGCCGCGCGCTATACGAGGGCGGTATCCGCACGTTCGAGATCACGATGCGCACGCCGGTGGCGCTGGATGTGATCCGTGCGGTGGTGAATGACCTGGGCGGCGATGCCATCGTCGGTGCCGGCACGCTCACGCGGCCGGAGCATTTCCAACAGGCGAAGGATGCCGGTGCGGTGTTCGCGGTGTCGCCAGGCATTACGCCCATGTTGGCCGTGGCGCAGGCCAAGACAGAACTCGATTGGCTGCCGGGCATCGCCACGCCGTCCGAGCTGATCCTGGCGCTGGAGTTCGGCCTGAACACGCTCAAGTTCTTCCCGGCCGAAGCGGCTGGCGGCATCCCGATGCTCAAGTCGATCTATGGACCCTTCGGCGATGTGCGTTTTTGCCCGACCGGCGGCATCACGCCGCAAAGCGCGCCCGACTACCTCGCGCTGCCCAACGTGGTGTGCGTAGGCGGCTCGTGGATGGTGCCCAAGGACAAGGTCGCTGCCGGCGACTGGGCAGGCATCACGGCGCTCGCCAAGGAAGCCGCCGCGCTCAAGCGGTAAATCAACGTCACCTCTTTCGCGCGGCCGGCTGTGGCTTTAGATGAAGCTGACCGCGCGCTCCATCTGCTCCCGATACTGAACGATGTCTTCAATGGTCAGCACCGGCAGGTTGTGCTGATCAGCGAAACGCACCGCTTCGTCCCGCCGCGCCATGGTGCCGTCGGGCAGCATCAGTTCGCATAGCACGGCAGCCGGCGGCAAGCCCGCCAGACGTGCCAGATCGACCGAGCCCTCGGTATGACCTCGCCGCGCCAGTACCCCACCCTCCTTTGCCACCAGCGGAAACACGTGCCCGGGGCTGACGACCGATTGCGTATCCGCATCTGCCGCGATGGCTGCGCGGATGGTCGTGATGCGGTCCGCCGCAGATACGCCGGTGCTCACGCCCGTGCGTGCCTCGATCGACACCGTGAACGCCGTGCCGTACTGGCTGCGGTTGTCTTCCACCATCGGGCGCAAGCCGAGCGATGCGCTCTTCTCCGCCGTCAGGCACAGGCAGACGATGCCGCTGCACTCGCGAATGAGCATGGCCATGCTGGCCTGCGTGAGTTTGTCTGCAGCGACGATGAGGTCGGCCTCGTTCTCGCGGTCGGCATCGTCAAGCACGACAACAGGAACGCCCAGCCGCACCGCATCGAGCGCGGCGGCCATGCGCGCAGGCATGTCGGCCGGATCAAAGCGGGCATCGATGGCGTCAAGCATCACATTGCTGGCAGGCAATGCGGGCGGGTGAACTACAGGGGATTGCTGAGTGGACAACATGGAAACGCTCCTCGCAAGATTGGCGACAAGACGTTCCAGGGCAAGCAGACAAACACGCGCGAGCCATGCAGCGGCGAAGCCCGGCACAAAGCCAGGCGCGCTCCTGTAGCCCAAGCGTGTTGTTCCGCACATCTTCTTCCATCCGGACTCTGACCGTCGGCCCCGGCATCTCACCGGATCTGCTGACCCTTGCATGCAGGCGCATGCAAGGCGCTCGCGGGCTCACGGACGCAAGGTCCGCATACCGCCGGTGGGGAATTCCACCCCGCCCTGAAGACGTACTGAACCGGCAGGATTGCCGGCAAGCGCCATGCTACCGCAACAAGTTGCAACGATTCGACCCTACTGACGGGTCGGGCAAAGCGCTATCTAGGCTTCGTGATGGCTGCGGTCGCTAATACACGGCGTGAAGATCAACGCTGATCCCGCATCGACTAGAATCCACCCTTTCCGACCGTGCCCGCGAAGTTCACCCCTGCATGGAATCCCGCCTTGTTTCCTCCCGCCGCTCGCCATGGATGGCGTTGCTTGTCATCGCGCTCATCGCTGTGTTCCTCGCGCTGTGGACGGATGACCTGTTCCAGCGCTCTACCCTGTTCCGGCCAGATGAAGGCCGCTATGCGGAGATCCCGCGCGAGATGGTGGTCTCGGGCGACTGGGTAACGCCGCGCCTGAACGACCTCAAGTATTTCGAGAAGCCGCCCCTGCAGTATTGGACGACGGCGGCCACGTTCCAGGCGTTCGGCGTCAATGCCTGGGGTGCGCGCCTGTGGCCAGTGCTGTTCGGTCTGGGCGGCATCCTGATGACGGCCTGGACGCTGGCGGTCTATCGCGGCGGGCGGGCCGCGGCAACCGGCGCGGCAATTCTCGCCTCGTCGCTGCTGTATCTGCTGTTCGGGCAGGTCATCACGCTCGACATGGGCGTGGGCTTCTTCCTGACCGTTGGTGCGTGCGGCTTCGCGCTGGCGCAGCGGCCCGGCGCATCGCGTGGCGGGCGGCTCGCATGGATGCTGGTGGTCTGGCTGGCGCTGGCCGGCGCGACGCTCACCAAGGGGTTGATCGGGCTGGTCGTCCCGGGCTTGATCGGCGTGGCCTATCTGCTGATGACGCGCGACTGGGCACTGATCCGCCGCATGCACTGGCTACCGGGCCTTGCGCTGTACCTGATCGCCACGGTGCCGTGGTTCGTGATCGTGCAGCAACGCAACCCGGAGTTCTTCAACTTTTTCTTTATCCACGAGCATTTCCAGCGCTTCCTGACCAATGAGCACCATCGCAGCGGCAAGTGGTGGTACTTCATCGCGGTGGGCGCGGCGGGGCTGCTGCCGTGGACGCCGCTGCTGTTTGCGGCCATCGGCCGGCGCATGGGTCGCGTGGCCGATCTCTTCGTAGGCACGCGACAGTTTGATTTGATGCGCTGGTCGATTGCGTGGGCGGGGATGATTTTCCTGTTCTTCTCGGCGTCCAGCTCGAAGCTGCCGGGCTACATCGTGCCGGCCTTTCCTGCACTGGCGATTGTGCTGGCTCTGGCGCTGGAGAAGATGCCCACGCGCGCCGTCGCATGGTCGCTGGGCGTCAATCTGCTGATCGCCATCGGCCTGTGGTTTGCGGTGCCGATGATCGGCGCCAAGGCCGGCGCGAAGATGCCGGCCGAACAGGTTGCGGTAGCCATGCCTGCGTTGCGTGAAGTCATGGCCATGCTGGCCGTCGGTACGCTGGCTGCACTCGTGGCGCTGCGCTGGCAGAAGCGCACCGTGGCCGTCATCGTGCTGTCGATCTCCGCCTTGTTCTGCTGGGATCGCGTGCTCAACGCCAGCGAGATCTTCCGCGACGCGCTGTCTGCCCGTGACGTCATCGAAAAAACGCTGAACGCAACGGGCCCGATTCCCGCGGAGACGCCGTTCTATTCGGTCGAGTGGCTGGACCAGACCGCCATCTACTACCTCGGTCGCCCGATGACGCTAGTGTCGGGTTTTGACGAACTGGAAATGGGCGCCGGCCTGGAGCCGAGCAAGGTGGTCGCCACCACTGACGAATGGGTCAAGCGTTGGACCGACGGCCCCCCCGCTTACGCATTCATGCGCCGCACCACGTGGCAGAAGCTCCAAGACGCCGGTGTGCCGATGCGCCTGGTGGCCGAATCTGCCGACAAGGTGGTGGTGGCGCGGCGGTAAGTGCCTCTCCAAACCCGTCGCGTCTTCCAAACAAAAAGGGCCGCAACATCTGCGGCCCTTTTTCATTGCCTGCGGCAACTGCCGGCGGTTACCACGTACAACTGCCGCGCAGGAACGCCCATTCCTCGCACTCATCGCCGCCGGGACTGACGCACGTTCCTACGTCAGCGCCGTTGGCACGCGTGGAAAACTCAAGTTGACCGCCGCGCTGCAGGCAATACGTGGATGCCGGGTTCGCCATGCCTGGCGTTGCGCGCGGGGGTTCGGTGTCTGCGGCAGGCGGTGGCGCGTAAGCCGGCGGCTGGGACGGCACCGGCTGCATGGCCGGTGACGGCGGCAGCGTGGTCACCGGCGCGGGTGCCGGTGCGGGTGCCGGCGGAGGTGCGGGCTCGATGGTCATGCGCGGCGGCTGCCACGGAGGCATCGGCGACGAGCAGGCCGCCAAGCCCATCGCCAGCACACAAGCGGCAACGGCGGCGACCATGCGGGCCTGGCCAGCATCCTTGACGAGACAGACAGCGCGATCCATGCGTTTTCCTCCCGGAGTTCTGGTGAGCGCACGCAACAAGCGTGCTTGCGCCGCCTAGGATAGCTTACGCAATCGCTTGCTCATATGTCAGTCGGGCGAACAGTCGAGCGCTCCGGCGATCAAGCCGCCGCAGTTGAGACTGGAAACCGCATCGTGACGCGAAAACCCGGTGATGGCGCGTCCGCAGCCGCCGGTCCGACTGCGAGATCGCCGCCCAGGTGGCGCACCAGCCGATCGACGATCGCCAGGCCGAGCCCGCAGTGCGCATTGCCGCCGCGGGCCGGGTCCAGGCGCACAAAAGGCCGCATGACGCGGTCAAAGTCAGCCACGGGGATACCCGCGCCGTGGTCTTCCACCGTCAGCGTATAGCCGGTTTCGTCCACTGCGGTGCGCACGTTGACAGGCTCGGCGCCATACGCGAATGCGTTGTCGAGCAGGTTGACGACGATGCGCTCCAGATGCGTCGGCTTGAGGCGAAAGCGGTCTCCCGCATGCAGATCGAGCGCGACATGCTTACCCTGCTCGGCAAACGGCTGCACCAGGCTGCGCAGATGGCGGTCGACCGACACCTCGCGCGCCTCGCTGTCGCCGCTTTGCGCATAGGCGAGAAACTGCTCGACGATGGCCGACATGGACTCGACATCGCGTTCGATACCGGCGCCGGCTTTTTGGTCAGCCAGCATTTCGGCACGCAGGCGCAGGCGTGACAGCGGCGTCTTCAGGTCGTGCGCAATGCCGGCCAGCATGGTGTTGCGCTCTTCGTCGGCGGCCGACAGGTCAGCAGCCATATGGTTGAACTGGTCGGTCAACTGGCGGAGTTCGTACGGGCCACGCTCCTTGAGCGGGGCCACATAGCGGCGCCGGGCCAACGCCCCGGCAGCATCGGCCAGCTCGCGCACGGGGCGTTGAATCTGCCACGCCGCAAACAGCGAGAACGCAATAGCAATCGCCAGTACCACCATCACGCCCGGCACCACGGCCGAGATGGTGGGCGGCGCATGCACCCAGACCAGCGGCATGGCGATCCACTTGTTGCGCTGCGGAAAGCGCACGAACACGCGCGGCGTGGGGCCGGGTTCCAGCCGCAATTGCGTATCGGATGGCAAACGACGCGCGAGCTGTCGCACCAGTTCGGCAGACTTGTCCGATGCGGATGACGAATCCCCCGCGGGCGGCTCAGCGGTTTCGGTCACGAGGTCGGGCAGTTTGACCTTCAGATGGCCGTCCATCGCTGCCTGGAAGGCCTGCAATTGGAATGCCATCTGATCGACCGAAGCCTGGAATTGCCGCTCGCGCCGCTCCGCGCGCAGCACGCCCAGCCATGAGAAGTGGCTCAGCACGAGCACCACCACGATCAGCACCGCCAGCCGGCCGAACAGCGTGTCGAATCTAGCCTTGAACTTCATTGACCTCTTCCCGCTCATCCGGCACGAAGGTGTAGCCGCGGCCACGCACGGTCTGGATGTACCGCGGGCGCTGCGCGTCTTCTTCCAGCACGCGGCGCAGGCGCCAGATCTGCACGTCGATGCCCCGGTCGGACACACCGCTGCCCGGCCCGTACATGAGCTCGACGATGTGCTCGCGCGTGAGCACCTGCATCGCATGCCCGATCAGCAGCTTGAGCAGCGCGAATTCGGTATCGCTGATGGACAGTGCGGTATCGCCACGAAACAGCGTGCGCATGCGGAAGTTGAGCTTGAACGGGCCGAAACTGAAGCTGTCGCGGTCTTCCGGAGCCGATGCCGGCACGGCCAGGCGCCGGCGCAGCACCGCGTTGATACGGGCGAGCAACTCGCGCGGCGAGAACGGCTTGCCGAGATAGTCGTCTGCGCCGATTTCCAGGCCGATGATTCGGTCGATCTCGTCGCTGCGGGCCGTGAGCAGGATGACGGGCACGTCGTCGTTGCGGGCGCGCAGATCACGCAGGGCGGACAGGCCATCCACCTTGGGCATCATCAGGTCGAGCACGACGAGTGCCGGACGCTCGCGTTCGAGCCGGGCGCCCAGCCCATCACCGTCGTGCAGCACGGAAACGGCAAAGCCCTGCTGGGTCAGGTATTCGCGCAGAAGGTCGCGCAGGTCGACGTCGTCATCGACGACCAGGATCTTGGTGCCGCTCATCTGTCTGGTGGAGTCTCTGGTATGCGCAGGAAGGTGTGCTCATGATAGCGATTGTGGGCACCACGAATTGCGTGCACTTTCACCATATTGTTTCGCCCGGTAACACCGCGATGGGTTTGTAATCCGCCGTAATAGAAGCCGCTGCGCGACTAATTCTGCGCAAAGGCGTTGCCTTTAAGCTGCGGTCTGACTGGCACGGGCGCCAGCTATCATGTGCGCTCGTCCCCATATTGCTAAGAACAGGAACGCCAACATGTCCGATCCCAAGGACCAGAAGCCCGGCCAGTTTGACGACGCCGGCCGCCGTACGCACGACGGGCAAGAGACGCCCAACGAGGTGTCTCCAACGCTGTTGCCGCCCCCGCGCGAGGGTGGCAAGCGCCGCCGCTGGGGCATCTGGGTGGTGATCATTATCCTGGTGCTGATCGGCTATGCGGTCTATCACGCGAAGTACCGCAACACGGGCGGCCAGGGCGGGCGTGGTGGTCCGGGTGGGCGCGGGGCAGCCATGGCGGGCAAGCCGATGCCGGTGATGGTCGGCACGGCCGTCAAAGGCGACATCAACGTGGTGCTGTCGGCGCTGGGCAATGTCACCCCGGTCAACAACGTGACGGTCAAGACGCGTGTGGACGGCCAGCTCGTGCGGCTGGCGTTTACAGAGGGGCAGACCGTCAAGGCCGGCGACCTGCTGGCCGAGGTCGACCCGCGCACCTATCAGGCACAACTTGCCCAGGCGGAAGGTCAGCTTGCGCGCGATCAGGCGCTGCTGCAAAACGCAAAGCTCGATCTGCAGCGCTATCAGACGCTGCTCTCGCAGGATTCGATCTCCAAGCAGCAGGTGGATACGCAAGCCGCGTTGGTGCGCCAGTACGACGGCACGGTCAAGCTGGACCAGGGCAACGTCGACAACGCCCGCGTGCAGCTTTCCTATACGCGCATCACTGCGCCGGTGTCGGGCCGGGTTGGCCTGCGCCAGGTCGATCCGGGCAACATCGTGCACGCCTCGGACACCAACGGCATCGTGGTCATCACGCAGATCGACCCGATCACCGTTATCTATTCGATTCCCGAAGACAGCCTGCCCAAGGTCATGCCGCGCCTGCAGTCCGGCGACAAGCTGCCGGTGGAAGCGTGGGACCGCGGCCAGACCACGCAGCTCGCGCGCGGCGTGCTCATGACCGTGGACAACACCATCGACAACACCACCGGCACGGTCAAGCTGCGTGCGCAGTTCCCGAACCAGAACGCCATGCTGTTCCCGAACCAGTTCGTGAACGTGCGCATGCGTGTGGATACGCTACGCGACGCGGTAATCGTGCCGAGCGCAGCCATCCAGCGCGGCACGCAGGGCACCTTCGTCTACGTGATCGGCGAAGACAACAAGGTGGCGCTGCGCGTGGTCAAGCTGGGCGTGACCGAAGGTGAGCGCGTGTCGGTGGCGCAAGGCCTGCAGCCTGGCGAACGCGTGGTGATCGACGGCGCAGACAAGCTGCGCGACGGCTCGCCGGTGGAGGTGATCCAGCCGGGCGCCGCCGCTGCAAGCGCACCCGCGGCCGGCCAGGCCCATCAGGGCGGGCGTCATCGCCGTGGCCAGGGTGGCGCTTCGGCACCCGCCGCGAGTGCCCCGGCTGCCAAGCCGTAAGCCCTGAGTCGTGCATTGCGTGCACTCGCCTGACGAAGTCTTCTGTTCCGAGCTGGCATGAATCCCTCCCGAATCTTCATCCTCCGGCCCGTGGCGACCACGCTGTTGATGGTCGCCATCCTGCTCTCGGGCCTGGTGGCGTACCGGATGCTGCCGCTCTCTGCGCTGCCCGAGGTCGACTACCCGACCATCCAGGTCACGACGCTGTACCCGGGTGCCAGCCCCGACGTGATGACATCGTCCATCACCGCGCCGCTGGAGCGGCAGTTTGGGCAGATGCCGGGCCTGAAGCAGATGACGTCGTCCAGCTCGGGCGGCGCGTCGGTCATCACGCTGCAGTTTGACCTGTCGCTTTCGCTCGACATTGCGGAGCAGGAGGTACAGGCGGCCATCAACGCGGCCGGCAACCTGCTGCCGAACGACCTGCCGATGCCACCGATCTACAGCAAGGTGAACCCGGCCGACGCGCCGATCCTCACGCTGGCGATCACCTCCAACACGATGCCGTTGCCCAAGCTGGAAGACCTGGTCGACACGCGCATCGCGCAAAAGCTGTCGCAGTTGCCGGGCATTGGCCTGGTCAGCATCAGCGGCGGGCAGCGGCCGGCCGTCCGCATCCAGGCGAACACGTCGGCGCTGGCGGCGCTCGGGCTGTCGATTGATGACATCCGCACCGCCATCGGCACCGCCAACGTGAACGGCGCCAAGGGCAGCTTCGACGGCCCGATGCGCGCCTCCACCATCGACGCCAACGATCAGCTCAAGTCGGCCGCCGAGTACGGCAAGATGATCGTCGCCTACAAAAACGGCGCGCCCATCCGGCTGACCGACGTGGCGCAGATCGTTGACGGCGCCGAAAACAGCAAGCTGGCCGCGTGGTCCAACACCACCCCCGCGATCATCCTGAACGTACAGCGCCAGCCGGGCGCCAACGTGATCGAGGTGGTGAATCGCGCCAAGGCGTTGTTGCCGCAACTCAAGGACACGCTGCCCGGCAACGTTGAGGTGTCGCTGCTGACCGACCGCACCACCACGATTCGCGCCTCGGTCTCGGATGTGCAGTTCGAACTGATGCTTGCCGTGGCGCTGGTCGTGATGGTGATCTTCCTGTTCCTGCGCAACGTGCCGGCCACGGTCATTCCGGCGGTGGCGGTGCCACTGTCGCTGGTGGGTACGTTCGGCGTCATGTACCTGGCGGGTTTTTCGATCAACAACCTCACGCTGATGGCGCTCACGATTGCCACCGGCTTCGTGGTCGACGATGCCATCGTCATGATCGAAAACATCGCCCGCTACATCGAAGAGGGCGACCCGCCAATGGAGGCCGCACTCAAGGGCTCCAAACAGATCGGTTTCACCATCATCTCGCTCACCTTCTCGCTCATCGCCGTGCTGATTCCGCTGCTGTTCATGGGCGACGTGGTTGGGCGGCTGTTCCGCGAGTTTGCCATCACGCTTGCAGTGTCGATCCTGATCTCGGCCGTGGTGTCGCTCACGCTCACGCCGATGATGTGCGCACGCTTGCTCAAGCACATTCCCGAAGCCGAGCAGTCGCGCTTCTATCACGCTGCGGGCGCGTTCTTCGACAACGTCATCGCGCGGTACGGCCGCATGCTGCAATGGGTGCTTGATCGGCAGAAGACCACGCTGCTGGTGGCCATCGGCACGCTGGTCCTGACGGCCCTGCTCTATGTGGTGGTGCCCAAGGGTTTCTTCCCGGTGCAGGACACCGGCGTGATCCAGGGCATTTCGGATGCGTCTCAGTCCATTTCGTTCTCGGCCATGGCCGAGCGGCAGCAGAAGCTGGCCGAGGTGGTGCTCAAAGACCCCGCGGTCGAGAGCCTGTCGTCATTCATCGGCGTGGATGGGGTGAACACGACGCTCAACAGCGGCCGCATGCTGATCAACCTCAAGCCGAAGGATAAACGCGACGCCGACGCCACCGAGATCATTCAGCGCCTGCAACCCGAATTGGCCAAGGTGGCGGGTATCTCGCTGTACATGCAGCCGGTGCAGGACCTGACGATCGAAGACCGTGTCAGCCGCACGCAGTACCAGTTCACCGTGGAAGATCCGGACCCGAACAACCTTTCGAAGTGGGTGCCGAAACTCGTTGAACGCCTGCAGCAGACCAACGAACTGCGCGACGTGGCGAGTGACCTGCAGGACAACGGCTTGCGCGCCTACGTACAGGTCGACCGCGACAAGGCGGCGGTGTACGGCATCACGATGGCGGCGGTGGACAGCGTGCTGTACAGCGCCTACGGCCAGCGCCTGGTTTCGACCATCTTCACGCAATCGAACCAATACCGCGTGGTGCTCGAAACGGACCCAAAGATGCAGCTTGGGCCGCAGTCGCTATACGACCTGCACGTGGCATCGAGCAGTGGCCAACAGATTCCGTTGGGCGCGTTTGCCACGGTGGTGGAACAACCGGGCTCGCTGGTGGTGAACCACCAGGGGCAATTCCCGGCGGCCACCATTTCGTTCAACCTGGCGCCACGTGCCTCGCTGGGCGCAGCGGTCGACACGATCAACGCCGTCGAACAGGAAATCGGCTTGCCAGCCAGCATGCAGACCAGTTTCCAGGGCGCGGCGCTGGCGTTCCGTGCGTCGCTGTCGAATCAGTTGTGGCTGATCCTGGCGGCTGTCATCACGATGTACATCGTCCTGGGCGTGTTGTACGAAAGCACGATCCACCCGGTGACGATCCTGTCGACACTGCCGTCGGCCGGCGTAGGTGCCCTGCTGTCGCTGCTGGTGTCGGGCAAGGACATGGGCATCATCGCCATCATCGGGATCATCCTGCTGATCGGTATCGTCAAGAAGAACGCGATCATGATGATCGACTTCGCGCTGGAGGCCGAGCGCGAGCAAGGCATGGCCCCGCGCGATGCCATCTACCAGGCGTGTCTGCTGCGCTTCCGCCCGATTCTGATGACGACGATGGCCGCCCTGCTGGGTGCCCTGCCGCTGATGCTGGGCACCGGCGTGGGCTCCGAGCTGCGTCAGCCCCTGGGGATCACGATGGTGGGCGGCCTGCTGGTCAGCCAGGTGCTGACGCTGTTCACCACGCCGGTCATCTATCTGGCCTTCGACAACCTTGGCGAACGCCTGCGTGACTGGCGCGCCCGCCGTGCTGCCCGACGCCACGGCGCCGCAGGCACCAACCAGTCTGGCGGACCGCGATGAATCTGTCCGCCACCTTCATCGCCCGGCCGGTTGCCACGGCGCTGCTGACCATCGGCGTGGCGTTGGCCGGTATCGCGGCGTTCCGCTTGCTGCCGGTATCGCCGCTGCCGCAGGTGGACTTTCCGACCATCTCGGTCAACGCGTCGCTGCCGGGCGCCAGCCCCGAAACCATGGCGGCCACCGTGGCAACTCCTCTGGAGCGATCTCTCGGCCGCATCGCCGGCATTACCGAGATGACGTCTTCCAGCTCGCTCGGTTCGTCACGGATCACGCTGCAGTTTGATCTGTCGCGCGATATCGATGGCGCTGCCCGCGACGTGCAGGCCGCCATCAATGCTTCGCGCAGCCTGCTGCCTTCGGGCTTGCCGAGCAACCCGACGTATCGGAAGGTCAATCCGGCCGATGCGCCAATCATGATCGTGGGGCTGACGTCCGACACCAAGTCGCGCGGCGAGCTGTACGACGCGGCCTCGACCATCCTCGCGCAGAAGCTGTCGCAAGTGAACGGCGTCGGCCAAGTCACCATCGGCGGTGCGTCGCTGCCGGCGGTGCGGGTGGAGCTGAACCCGATGGCTCTGAACAAGTACGGCATCTCGATGGAGACCGTGCGCACCGTCATCGCCAGCACCAACGCGAACAAGCCCAAGGGCATGATGGAATCCGGCGAGCGCGTCTGGACCATCTACGCCAACGACCAGGCCAAGAAGGCTGTCGAATACCAGTCGCTCATCATCGCGTGGCGCAACGGCTCTCCAGTGCGCCTGGCCGACGTGGCGGACGTCACTGACAGCGTGCAGGACCTCCGCAACTACGGCTCGGCCAACGGCAAGCCATCGGTGCTGCTGATCATCAGCCGCCAACCGGGCGCCAACATCATCGACACGGTCGACCGCATCAACGACATCCTGCCGTACCTGCGCAACACCATTCCCGCGCAGATCAATCTCGATGTGATGATGGACCGCACCCCCACCATCCGCGCTTCGCTCAGGGATGTGGAACGCACGCTGGTGCTGTCGATCGCGCTGGTGATCATGGTGGTGTTCCTGTTCCTGCGCAACGTGCGGGCAACGCTCATTCCCAGCGTGGCGGTGCCGGTCTCGCTCATCGGCACATTCGGGGTGATGTACCTGTGCGGCTACAGCCTCGACAACCTATCTCTGATGGCATTGACCGTGGCGACAGGCTTTGTCGTGGACGACGCCATCGTCGTGCTGGAAAACGTCTCGCGCCACATCGAGAACGGCATGCGACCCATGCAGGCGGCGCTCAAGGGCGCGCGCGAGGTCGGTTTCACCGTGGTGTCGATGAGTTTCTCGCTGATTGCCGTGTTCATCCCGCTGCTGATGATGGGCGGTATCGTCGGCCGGCTGTTCCGTGAGTTTGCGGTGACGCTGTCGGTGGCCATCCTGGTGTCGCTGGTGGTATCGCTCACGACTACGCCGATGATGTGCGCACGCTTGCTCAAGCCCGCCGCCGAGGAAGAACACGGCTGGTTCCACCGCAAGACTGAAGGCTTTTTCACCTTACTGCTCGACATCTATCGCAGCTCGCTGGCGTGGGCGCTGCGGCACAGCTGGCTCACGCTGCTGATCCTGTTGGCAACGATCTGCCTGAACGTCTATCTGTACATCATCGTGCCCAAGGGATTCTTCCCGCAGCAGGACACAGGCCGGGTGATCGGCAACATTCAGGCAGACCAGGCCATCTCGTTCCAGGCCATGCGCACGAAGGTGACCGATTTCATCCACATCATCCAGCAAGACCCTGCGGTTGAAAACGTCGTCGGCTTCACGGGAGGCAGCCAGCGTAACAGCGGCTTCATGTTCATCCAGCTCAAGCCATTGGCCGACCGAAAACTCTCTGCCGATCAGGTGATCAATCGCCTGCGGGGCAAGCTGGCGCGCGAGCCAGGTGCGAGCCTGTTCCTGCAATCGGTACAGGATATCCGCGTGGGGGGCCGGGCGAGCAACGCGCAGTACCAATACACGTTGCAGGCCGATGACCTGAATGAGCTGCGCGCGTGGGACCCGAAGATCAAGCAGGCCCTCACGCAGGTGAAATCGCTGACCGACGTGAACACCGATACGCAGGACAAGGGCTTGCAGACCTCCCTCGTCATCGACCGCGATAAAGCGAAATCGCTCGGCATCAATCCGAGCGATGTCGACAACGCGCTGAACAACGCGTTCGGACAGCGCCAGGTCTCGACCATCTACAACCCGCTCAACCAGTACCGCGTGGTGATGGAAGCCGCGCCGCAGTACTGGCAGAACCCCGACGGCCTGCGGGACATTTACCTCATCACCTCGGCGGGTGCGCAGGTGCCGCTGTCGACCTTCTCGCACTACGAGCCGGCCAACACGGCGCTGGCGGTCAACCATCAGGGGCAGTTCGCGGCGAGCACGATCTCGTTCAACCTGGCCCCGGGAGCATCGCTGTCAGGGGCCACGCAGGACATCCAGGACGCGATGAACCGCATCGGCGTGCCGTCCTCCGTACACGGCAGTTTCCAGGGCACCGCCAAGGCGTTCCAGGATTCGCTCTCCAGCCAGCCGGTGCTGATCCTGTTTGCGCTCATCACCATCTACATCGTGCTGGGGGTGCTGTACGAGAGCTACGTGCACCCCATCACGATTCTGTCGACACTGCCCTCGGCCGGTGTCGGGGCGCTGCTGGCGCTGATCATCACCGACACGGATTTCTCGATCATCGCGCTGATCGGCGTGATTCTGCTCATCGGCATCGTCAAGAAGAACGCGATCATGATGATCGACTTCGCGCTCGAGGCTGAGCGCAGCCAGGGCATGAGCCCCGCTGACGCGATCTTCCACGCCTGCGTGCTGCGCTTCCGGCCGATCTTGATGACGACGATGGCCGCGCTGCTGGGCGCCCTGCCCCTGGCGCTCGGCCATGGCGACGGCGCGGAGCTGCGCACGCCGCTGGGCATCTCCATCGTTGGCGGGCTGCTGGTCAGCCAGATCCTCACGCTCTACACCACGCCGGTGGTCTACCTGGCGCTCGACCGGCTGCGCCTGCGTCGCGCCGGCCGCAGCAAAGACGCACCGCTGCCCGCATTGGATTCGCAAGGAAGCTGAACATGACAAGAGGCACTCAAGCCCTTCGTACCTCGTTGCTCGCGCTGGCCGCGTGCGCGCTCGTCTCGGCCTGCGCGGTCGGCCCCGATTACAAGCGTCCCGACGCTGAAGTGCCGCAGCAATACAAGGAAGCCGGCGACTGGAAAGTCGCCGACCCCAGCGACGCCATTGCCCGCGGCAAGTGGTGGGAGATCTTCAACGACCCGCAACTGAACACGCTCGAAGAACAGGTGGCCGCGGCCAACCAGAACATCCTGGTGGCCGAGGCGCAGTACCGCCAGGCCCAGGCGCTGGTGCAATCGGCCCAGGCTTCGTTCTTCCCGACGCTGGGCGCCAGTGCGTCAGCCACGCGCAGCCGTTCCGTGCGCACCTCGGTCAACCCGGACGGCAGCCTGTCGACCGGTAACCCGAGCCTGCTGAATTCGCAAAACCTGTCGCTCAACGCCAGTTGGGAACTGGACCTGTGGGGCCGCATCCGCCGATCGGTGGAGTCGAACAAGGCCAGCGCGCAAGCCAGTGCCGGTGATTTGTCGTCCGCTTTGCTGTCCGCGCAGGCAACGCTTGCGCAGAACTATTTTCAATTGCGTGTCACGGATACCCAAAAGGCTGTCTTGCAACGCACGGTTGCAGACTACGAGCGCTTCCTGAAGCTCACGCAAAACCAGTACGCCGTTGGCGTGGCGCAGCGTTCGGATGTGCTGACTGCGCAGACGCAGCTCAAGCAGTCGCAGGCGCTGCTGCTGGATACTGAAGTCACGCGCGCGCAGCTTGAGCACGCCATTGCGGTGTTGATCGGCAAACCGCCGGCGGAGTTCTCGCTGGCCCCGGCCACCGCTGCCAGCGTGGCCGACTTACCGGCTCTGCCTGCCGTTCCGCTGGAAGTGCCATCGGCCGTGCTGGAGCGCCGCCCCGACATTGCCGCCGCCGAGCGCCGCATGGCCGCTGCCAACGCGCAGATCGGCGTGGCCAAGGCTGCGTACTTCCCCACGCTCACGCTGGGCGCATCGGCCGGTTTGGCGGCCAACACGCTGACGCGCCTGGCAACGCTGCCGAGCCGCGTCTGGTCGATCGGCCCGACATTGGCCGCCACGCTGTTCGATGGCGGCGCGCGCGCGGCCGCCGTCGACAAGGCCGGCGCTGCTTACGACGCGTCGGTCGCAACATACCGCCAGACGGTGCTGGGCGCGTTCCAGGATGTCGAAGACAACCTCGCCGCGCTTCGCTGGCAGACGCAGGAATTTGGCGTGCAGGCCGATGCCGTCAAGGCCGCGCAGGAAGCCGCGCAACTCAATCTGAACCGCTATCGCGCCGGCACGGTGAGCTTTCTGGAAGTCATCACCGCACAAGCCACGGCCTACAGTGCCGAGCGCACGCTGCTGACGCTGCAGGGCAAGCAGTATTCGGCAGCGGTGCTGCTGGTCAAGGCGCTGGGCGGCGGGTGGCACGGCGAAGTGCCGGTGGTCGGCAAAGCGGCGCTGCAACCGGCGTCCGCACCGGCCGCGCAATAACCCTTCTCTTGTTGCCGGTGGCCGACAACGTTTCGCCACCGGCAATGTCCCCTTGTGCGTAAGCCCGCACGCAGTCGGATAGTTCCCCCTATAATCGACGGAATTTATTTCAGACCGCCCCGACCATCCGGGCCGGCTGATGCAGCATCGGGCGCGCAAATTGCGTCGCCCGGTGCCTTGCAAGCCCGCCCGGTGCCGTCCAGACCGTCTGTTTGCCAGCCACCATGTCCGCCGCGCGCGTGGTTGCCGACGCAGTTGCCCCGATTCACGCGCGCCGCCCAACTGATTCTGCTCCCTCTGATGATCCGATCCGCGCTTCCCCGTTCTGCCAAGCTGCTGGCCACCGCCCTGGGCGCCGCCACGCTGTTCGCCGCTCTGCCTGCCCAGGCCGATCCGTCCGTGCGCGTCATCTACGGCAAGGACAACCGCCACGGCATCGAGAAATATGGGGTCGATCTGGATTTCGATTCGGGCTTCCACTGGGGCAACCCGGAAGGCTGGTTCGTGAACCTGGATTGGGAAGTGGCGCTGGGCCAATGGCGCTCGACCAAGGGCACCAACCGCCAGAACCTGACCGAATTCGGCGTGACGCCGCTGTTCCGCATTGAAAAGCGCGGCGGCTCGTGGGTGCCGTTCATTGAAGCTGGCGTTGGCCCGCGTCTGCTCTCGCACACCCGCACGTCGGATGAGCACAACTTCAGCACGGCCTTCCAGTTCTCCGACATGATCGGCGTGGGCGTGGCCTTTGGCAGCAAGCAGCAATTCCAGATGGGCTATCGCTTCGAACACCTGTCGAACGCGTCGATCAAGCGCCCGAACCCGGGCACGGACCTGAATGAGCTGTACCTGCGCTACACGTTCTAAGACTTGAGCGTTTGCGACGCTTGAAGAAAAACGGCCTGCCTTTCGGCGGGCCGTTTTGTTTGGGTGCGCGGTAGCGGATCAGCGTGCGCCGGCTTCGCCATCGAGATCACGATCGCGCGATCGCATGCCCATCAGCCGCTCGTAGTTGAGCGAGGCATGGAAACCCAGGCCGTTGCCGCCGGCACGCTTGACCTCATACATCGCAGCGTCGGCATTGCGAATGAGCGTCTGCGCGTCACGCCCGTCGGGTGGATACAGCGCCACGCCGGCGCTCACGCCCATCGACAGCACGTGGCCTTCCACGCGGAATGGCGCCTGCAATTGCTCGATCAGGCGTTCCACGGTTTGCGTCACATCGTCGCGCGTGGCGCAGTGCGTGAGGACCGCGACAAATTCATCGCCACCCAGGCGCGCTACCGTGTCCGAAGCGCGCAGACCGCTGCGCAAGCGCATGGCCGTGGCCTTCAGGACGAGATCTCCCACGGCGTGGCCATACTCATCGTTGACCGGCTTGAAGCGATCGAGATCAATGAACACGACGGCGACCTGGCCGCGCGCGCGACGTGCCGCCTGAATGGCTACGAACAGGCGATCACGAAGCAAACGCGCGTTGGGCAAGTCCGTGAGCGGATCATGCAGCGCGAGGTGGTGCGCCTGATCCAGCGCCGCGCGCCGCTGCGTCACGTCGAGCAGCGTTCCGCTTACACGCGTGGCCACGCCGCGGGCATCGCGTTCGGTCACGCGCCCGCGCGCAGCCACCCAGATCCATTGGCCATGGCGCGCGCGCATGCGCTGCTCGATCTCAAAGCTGTCGGCATCGCCCCGCATATGGCGATAGATGCGTCGCGCGCTCAATGCGGCGTCTTGCGGGTGCACCATGGCGTACCACGCATCCGGATCGTTGGACAGATCCGCCGCCTCGTAGCCGAGCATGTCGGCCGTCCGCCGGTTGAACGACACATGCCGTGTACGGGTAGACCAGTCGAACGTACCCAGCCCCGCGCCATCGAGCACATAGGCCAACCGTTGCTCCGACGCGCGCAGCGATTCCAGCGCCAGCCGGCGCGCGGTCACGTCCTGCATCTGCACGACGAGGTGCTCGTTGCCTTCGTCGCGCGCCACCGCCACGTCGGTCTGCACCCACACGGTGCTGCCGTCCTGACGGACCAGGCGCGTTTCCATCGACAGCGCATCGCGCTGACCGGCGAGCAGCGACTCCACACCATGTCGTGCGCGTTCAGTGTGATCGGGGTGGCAAAGGTCGAACAGATCGCGCGAACGCAGGGCCTGTGCTTCGTGACCAGTCAGCGCGCACAGCGCACGGTTCACGTCGAGGAAGCGACCCTCCGGCGCGCACAGGCCGATTCCTATCGGCGAATGTTCGATCGCAGCCTTGTACAAGTGGTGGTCCTCAAGCATGGCGATGCTGTTTCGCGAATGCGGCAGTCCCGGGGGCGTGGCTGATGTGATGGCCATCGCGCCTCCGGTGCCCTTTGACGCAATGGTTGCGTCAGGCGCGCGGTGGCGGTTGGCGTGATCCCCGTAACCGGTCTCGTGGTCTGCGTGGCCCAGTTGGCGGCCGGTAATGGCAAACCTTGGTGCGTTACAAGCGCACGAATCGAGGCGGACTATAGAAGCCGCGAGTTAACGGGGCAATCCCTTCCCGCGAGGGGACATGGACCACGTGCCCGCTTTGGGTCCCCTCGTGCGCGAAATGACGCGAAGGAAACGCGCCCCGCGTCATTCCCGTCTGCGTTTGTCGACCTTGATTGTCGACAGCTGCCCGGCGTCGCCGGACACCCGAGCACTCTACACCGGGCCCCGCTGCGAAGCAGCTAGCCGTTTGGCTAGGTCGCGCAGGCGCTGCCGACAAGCAACCGTTTGCTACGTAGGTTGTCCACGATCTCCACATTGTGAATGTCTTAAGGTGAAGACAAGGCCCCTCAATCTCATCCGGAAGGACGAAACGCGCAAACGGGCGGCTCCGTTACTATTCTTCAATATCGCTTCGGGGGGCGAATTCAAACACGGCGAAGCCGCGGCACCAGCGCACGCGGCTGTGGGAGGTCGTATGGAATTGAGTTTTGTCGCCCCCGGCACGCAGACGCATCGGTATGCGCTCAAGCTCGCGGGCCTGCCCGAAGGCGCCGAACCGGGTACGCCAGTCGATCCGGCTTGGGTGGACGATGCCCTGACTGCTGCTGTGCGCGTATTCGATGCGCACCGCGTGCACTTTGCCGACGCGTACTTCGCCTATCGCGCCCGGGAGACCGCGCAGCACCCCACCCGCGCTGCCCACCAAAGCTCGCCCGCACGCGTGGCAGGCGATCTCCATGACGACACGCCGCTGCTGGCGGATACGTTTGCGATTGCGCAGCTGGCCGCACTTGTTTCGCTAGAGGCAGCCGGCGTGGCCGATGTGATCGATGTGCGCTTGGTGGTGGAGCGCTTGCGCGACGATGCCCCCACCCCGCCCGCCGACGGCATCGGTGAAGTGACACTCGTCACGGAAACCGCGACCGGCCTGCAAGGCGTAGCCAGCCGGCATTAACGCGGCGGGACCGCTCAACGCCCGTGGTGCGTGGGCCGCTCCGGCACGATGGTCGGCTGCGGCTCAGTAGGCGCGCCGACTGCGTCGGCGTCACGAAACGTCCAGTACCGGTGCACCACGAAGTTGAAGATTGCCGTGATGGCCGAGGCGAACATCTGCGCGATCAGGTAATACAGGCCAATTCCCAGGCCGATGGCCATGATGGTCGCGTTGCACCCCAGCGCGAGAAAGGCCACCAGGCCGAACCGCACCATCGCGCCCACGTGCCCCCGCGTGCTGTTGAAGACGGCCTGCCGGCTGATGAAGTAATTGAGCGTCGCACCGATCACGCTGCCCGCCACGGACGCGCGCCAAGGCGAGACGCCGACTTGCACCAGTCCGAACAGCACGACATAGTGCGCCAGCGTTGCGCCGCCACCGATGACCACATAGCGCGCAAATTGCTCAACCGCCGCCCAGAAATGCTGCCGAGACGCCATACGCGCGCTCACCCCGTCCACTTTGGAACCGACATTGTGCTCGATCATGGCTGCGAGGCTGCAACTCGCGTGCCACGGTCCCTGCACAATAAGTGCGCTTAAAGTTGTGCAACATTTGGCCGTATAGAAACGTGGGGCCCTGCGCGGCTGTTGGCTCCCCATTGCCATGCTCGAACTTCAACCTCTCGACATTCCGCTTGCGATCCCCCTTCCGTGGCCGATGCTTGACGCCGACGGGCAGTTGCTCATCCCGAAGGGCGACGTCATCCACTCCCCGGAGGAGATCGACCTGCTGTGCACGCTGCACCGCCCGCATCGGCTGGCGGACGGCACGCCCGCGCCTGCGCCCGTGTTTGCAAATACGCAGTTCCCGAACACGATGTTCCCCGACATGGGCGACGACCCTGAGGGCGAGCGCACGATCGCCATGGAGCTGCTGGGCCTGCGCCCCGGCGGCATGCTGACCGTGCGCCTGACTGCGGGCGCCGGCCAGACCAAGGGCGCCGCGCGCGTGATGGGCTACAGCCCGCAGCGCCATCTGCTCATCACCATGCCCACCGAAAGCGGCCGTACGGTCATGCCGGTCAAGGACGAACTGGTGGAAGTGCACGCCTTCTCGGGCGAGGGCATTGCCAGCTTCGAATGCACGGTGATGGCGGTGTGCCGCATCCCGTTCGAATACGTCGTGTTGTCACCGCCGCGGCGGATCAAGAACCGCACGTTGCGCAAATCGCTGCGCGTGCGCGCCAACGTGGTCGGCAAGATGCTGGTGAGCGGCGACCCGCCGCGCATGATCCATATCTCCGACATCAGCACGACGGGCGCGTCGTTCCGCTCCGCGCATCGGCTGGAAGTGAGCGGTGCACCGGCGCGTCTGCGCTTCCGGGTGAAAACGCGCGACTACCACTCCGAACTGGTGGCTGCAGCCCTCGTGCGCAGTGAAAAGCCGGCCGACCTGCCCAACGTCTACCAATACGGCGTGGAATTCGTCGAATTGGTCGCGGCCCAGAAAATGCTGCTGCAATGCTTTATCTATGAACAGTTGCTGTGGGGCGGCCAGCGCATGGTGTAACGTGCCGACCGACCTGATATTCGTAGCTCTTTGATCAGAATTAATTGCTGTTAAACGTTAAAAAGGCCCGCCGGACTCACGCGAAAACATGCCGGCAATCGGCCACTGTGGCCGATTTTCGGCTTATGATGCCGCAGGCTTGCTTGTGACAAAGCTATACAATTGACAACGTATCAAGTGCACGTATATCCGTTTTAAAGGCATTTGCAGGACGATCCCCATTTATGAGCCGCGCAAGGTCTGCCGCGCCATCGAGTCTGGATCCGATCTCCGGATTGCCGGGCCGCGAACGATTCGTCCAACTGCTGGCTGCCATGCCGCAACCCGCACGCCAGGACGCGATCGGCGCCCTCCTGCTGATCAGCTTCGACCATTTTGCCGAGGCGACCAACACGCTCGGGCCGCTCGCCGCGCGCGAGGTCATCGTCGAATGTGCATCGCGGCTTGAAGCGCTGAGCGTGCCGCCCGCGGATGGCATCGCACCCATCGTCGGGCGCGTCGGCCATGAGACCTTTGCCGTTGCCTGCGCAGATTTCGTCTCGGCACAGGATGTGCACGATCTCGCGCGGCGGATTTCTGCTGCGCTCACGCGGCCTTACATCACGCATGGTTATGAGCTGGTCTGCTCGTGCAGCATCGGCATGACGCTTTTCGAGGGCATGCCCTCGGATGCAGCGCGGTTGATCGAACAGGCCGACCGGGCACTTTACGGTGTTCAGCACGGTGCCGAACGAAGCCCGGCGCTATACGCCCCGGCGGCCATGCCTCCACGCAGTGGCGTTCACGTCGCCGAGGACGGTGGATACGACCCCGTCACCGAGCATCCGCGCCTGGCCGCCCAACTACGCCACGCGCTGGCCCGCCGCCAGTTCAGCCTGAACCTGCAGCCGCAACTGAGCCTGACCGACGGGCGGATCGTCGGCTACGAATTCTTGCTGCGCTGGATTTCACCCGAACTGGGGGGCGTGGCACCGGCCGATTTTCTGCCGATCCTGGAGCAGACCGGCGACATCCGGGAGGTGGGCCACTGGGTGCTCGACAACGCCGCCCAGATGCTGGCCGGGCTGCTGCGCGAAGAATCCCAGCGCGCAGGACGCAACAGCCGGCATCAGCCAGGCGTGCATGCAGCCGTCAACTTGTCGGTTGCGCAGTTGCTCGATCCGCAGTTGAGCGACGTCGTGTGCGACATTGCCGCGCGCCATGCAGTGCCCACCACGCGCCTCGTTTTCGAGATCTCAGAACACACGCTGCAGCGTGCCAACGGCTCGGCGCAGAAAGCCGTGGAAGCCCTGCACGCCTGTGGCGCACGCGTGGCGGTGGAAGACTTTGGCGCCACTGCGCACAGCCTCGATTGCCTGGCAACGTTCCGCCCCGATCAAGTCAAGCTCGATCAGGCCGTGGTCAACGCAGTGACCAACGCAAGCGATCACGCGGTGCTGCAACGCCTGGTGACTGCGGCGCATGGTGCGGGCGTGCCCGTCACCGCCACGCGCGTGGAAACCGCCGCGCAGCTCCATGCATTGCGTGCCTGCCGGTGCGACGTGATCCAGGGCTACCTGCTCTCGCAACCCTTCCCTGCCCGCTGGATCGACGACACGCAAGACGTGATTGCCGAGCGCGCACGCAATCTGATGCCGTAAAAGAAAATGCCCTCCAGCCTGCAAGGCGGAAGGGCATTGGTGCTTGCGCTCGTGCTGCTTATGCGTGCTCGACGCGGAAGACCGACACCGCGCTGCGTAGCGCCTCGGCCTGTTCTTCCAGCGATTCCGCCGCAGCCGCAGCCTGTTCGACCAGCGCTGCATTCTGCTGCGTCACCTGATCCATCTGCGTAACGGCTTGATTGACCTGTTCGATGCCGCTGCTTTGCTCTTCCGACGCAGCGCTGATCTCGCCCATGATGTCGGTCACGCGGCGCACTGCTACCACCACCTCGTCGATCACCGTGCCGGCTTCAGCCACCAGCGTCGAACCGTTCTGCACGCGGCCCACCGAATCGCCGATCAGCTCCTTGATCTCCTTGGCCGCCGTGGCGCTGCGCTGCGCAAGGCTGCGAACCTCTCCGGCAACGACGGCAAAGCCGCGGCCCTGCTCGCCGGCGCGTGCGGCTTCCACCGCAGCGTTCAACGCCAGGATGTTGGTCTGGAACGCGATGCCTTCGATCACGCCGATGATGTCGGCAATCTTTCGGCTGCTTTCATTGATGCCGGCCATCGTGTCCACCACGCGGCCCACGACTTCCCCACCCTTGACCGCGATATCCGACGCATTGACGGCCAGCGTGCTCGCTTGACGCGCGTTATCGGCATTCTGCTTCACGATGCTGGTCAGCTCTTCCATGCTCGACGCGGTTTCTTCCAGCGACGATGCCTGCTGCTCCGTGCGCTGCGAGAGGTCGGCATTGCCGGCAGCAATCTGCTTGGTAGCGCTGGCGATCGAATCCGAGCCCGTGCGCACCTGCCCGATGATCTGCTGCAGGCTCGTCTGCATGGACGACACCGCATGCATCAGGCGTGCGGTTTCATCGCGGCGGCCCGCGGCGGTCTGGCCTTCCATACGCGTGGCAAGGTCGCCCGATGCCATGCGCTCGAACACCTGAATGGCGCGCTCCAGCGGACGCACCACCGTACGGCCGAGCACGCCGCGCGCTACCACCGACAGCACCAGCGCGGCGGCCAGCAAGCCACCCGAGATCCAGATGCTCATCGCGTAACGCGACTGGGAATGGTCAAAGCGTTGCTGGCCGTACTTGAAACGCGCCCCGACCAGGGGCCCGAGCGCCGAGTCGTAATCCACAAACAGCTTGGGCACCAGGTTCGTGTTCAGTTCGCGATACGTGGTGAGGTCACTGCGTTCCAGTGCGGCAATGGCCGGCTCCAGCGCCGTTTTGACGAACTTGGTGCGTGCCGCGTCGGCTGCTTGCAACTGGGCGCGGTCGGCTTCCGGAATCGGCAGCTTCATGAACTGGGCCCAGGCATCGTTGGCCGAGTTGACCATGCCATGCGCATCGGACAGCAGCTTCTTCAGTTCTTCAGGCGACGAAACCGAATCGAAATTGGTCAGGTGAATGCGCGCCCACAGCAGGTTGATGGTGTCTTTGGCCAGCAGATCCAGGCCCTTGGCATCTTCCAGATACACCGCACGCAAATCGTCATTGGTCGCCCGCCCGGTGGTGATATCCGCGAAGCCCACCACGGCAATCATCACCGCAAATACCGCGACCAGGAACGTCAGCCGCGTGCGAATGCTCGTATCCATCCACTTCCACATGTGTTTTTCCCCTGCATGGTTGAGCCGTGTGGCGCCGAGATCCTCTTCCCGCACCCCTCTTCAGGCACCCTGTTCACTCCCAAAGGTGCTAACGGCAGGGCACGGCGGAAATAGAGGGCGTGACCGCGAATGTCCGGGATACGCCGCAAGTGATATGCAAGAAGGTAAAAAAGATGCGGCTGACGCACCCCACGTGCGCGGGGTCGCACTAAAATGCGGGTTGCGCCACCGCTCGGGTGGCAATCACGCGAACATCGTGCGGGATACCGCACGGCTCACAAGGGGATCGAGATGAAGAAACTGATCGCACTGCTGGCCCTGGGCTGCGCCGTCCTGGCGGGCTGCAACACGATGGCAGGCATGGGCAAGGACATCCAGACGGGTGGCCAGAAGCTGGAAAACGCTGCTGACAATACCAAGCAGAAGATGTAATGAAGCGACGGCCGGGCGAGCGCCTGGCCTGAGTCAAGAAACGCCGCAATTCGCGGCGTTTTTCTTTTGGAACCGCTACAGCAGTTCTTCCGGGGTAAACGGCGCCAGCATCTGAATCCACGTCCGGCGGCCCAGGCCCACTTCCGGTTCATGATCGACAACGACCTCCTTGCCGTTCTCATGCGTGGTCCAGCGCAGGTGGCCATCTTCCTTGGTCACCCGGTAGGCGCTGTCGCGCACCGAGTCGTCAAACAGCTTGGCCACCGCCTCTGAAAGCACCGGGCTGCGGATGATCAACCCTGTTTCCGTATTCAACCCGATGGAACGCGGGTCGATGTTCATTGAGCCGACAAACAGCGTGCTGCGGTCCACCACGATCGATTTCACATGCAGGCTTGCCTGTGACGAACGGAACGTCCCGATCACCTTGGGGCGATCCCCCAGCGTCGGACGCAGTTCGTACAGTTCAACGCCGTCATCGATCAACTGGCTCCGATATCTGGCATAGCCCACATGCACGATGGGTGCGTCGGTCGCTGCCAGCGAGTTGGTCAGCACCCGCAGGCGCACGCCACGATCCTGCATGCGCTTGGCCACCTCGATACCGCGCTTGCCCGGCACGAAGTACGGCGAGATCAGCACGACCTCCCGCTTGGCCTCGTCAATCAGACGCAGAAGCGTCTGGGCGAGGCGCTCGCCGCCGGGTTCCACCTCATCGCCCGACACCTTGGCTGGACGATCGACGATCACCTGCGCGGGCGCCCATTCCAGGCGCAGACGGCCCCGGGCAATCTGGTCAGCCAGGAACCAGTCGCCCGGTGCGGGCTTGAGCGGCAAGGGCTGCTCCGGCGCCGGGCTGGCGAGATCGGTCTGGTTGCGGCGCTGCTCGAGCTGCGAGATGGTCTTATCGGATGCCGGCTTGGCGGAACCGGAGCCCATGTTGATCGGCCGGGTTGGCACATCGATATGCTGCGGCGGCCCTGCCGGCCGATCCGGCATCGTCACCGGCGGCGGGTAGCTGCCCTCCTTCGGCTCGGGCGGATGTGCCGTGCTCGGCTCGGGCGCCAGCGCCTGCACCGGATAGGCAAATTCGCTATTCCAGTACGCGTCGAACGCCGACGACAGCTGACGCACCGCCGGCCCCGCGGCCAGCACGTCCAGATCGACGAAGTTGGTGGTCTGGTTCTGCGTGAAATACGCGGCGCCCAAGTTGCGCCCGCCCGTCACGGCCAATGCGTTGTCGGCAATGAAGGCCTTGTTGTGCATGCGCCGATTGACGCGGCGGAACTCAGCCGCGCCGCTCAGGTACCGTGTGACGTTCGACATCCGCCCGCCCGGAAACGGGTTGAACAGCCGCACGTCGATGTTCTTGTGCGACGAAAACTTCAGAAATGCCAGATCGCGCCCATCGCTGTGCAGATCGTCCACCAGCATGCGCACGCGCACCCCGCGATCCGCGGCGGCCCGCACATGGCGCATCAGTTCGCGCACGCTGTTGTCGCTCGCAATGATGAAGTACTGCAAGTCGAGCGTGCGCTCGGCCCGGTCAGCCAGCGTAAGCAACGTGGCGTAGGCTTCTTCGCCCGACGGGATCAGCCGAAAGCCGGACACATCGGGCGACGGCGCATTCGTCTGCACCAGGCGCCCCAGCGAGGTGGCCGATTCGGCATTGGGCAGCGCTGTCGTCACAGGCCGATCGACGTGCTCGGGCAGGCTTGCGCAGCCCGTCAGCAGCGAGAAGGCCAGCCAGGCAAACCAGGCGCGCAAATACGCGGTCGGGAAGTTCCTCGGGTGCCCTTGCATATTCGATGTCGTGTTGGGTACAGCGGGTCGAGAGGACGTCGACTTCACACCAGCATGCGACGTGCCTGAACGAACGCCACGGCCAGACTACGCGAGATGTCAGCCGGGGCAGTATCCGTGTTTGTCCGACGCCACGTGGGGCGTGTCAAAATGGCCAACGGTGTGCTGTTTTCCCCCGTTGCTTTCCATGCTGACCAACACCACGGCATTTGCCACCTTCCTCTTTCTTGTGCACTGCGTGGGCGTCCTTGCCGCCATGCATGCTGTGCTGACCGTGCGCACGTCGCAGGGCGCCATCGCGTGGGCCATCTCACTGGTGACGCTGCCGGAGTTCACGCTGATCCCCTATCTGATCTTCGGGCGAAGCACCTTTGCCGGCTACGTGGATGCGCGGCGCTTTCACAACGCCCGCCTGCGCGAAATCACCCTGTCTGACGACTGGCGCCGACTGCGCGACCATGAATCCAGCGTGGTCGCACCGCAGCACACCTGCATGCAGGCCTTGCCGCGCCTGACTGGAACGCCGTGCCTGGCGCGAAACCGCGTGCGGCTGCTCGTCAACGGCGCGGAAACCTTCGATGCCATCTTTGCGGCGATTGCGCAGGCGCGGCGCGTGCTCATCGTGCAGTTCTTCATCGTGCATGACGACACGCTCGGCCGCCGCCTGGCCGAACTGCTGCTCGACCGCGCGCGGGCCGGGGTGCGCGTGTACTTTCTCTTCGACAGCATCGGCTGCCACGCGCTGCCCCGCCACTATGTGCAGCGGCTGATCGAAGGCGGCGTGCACGCCAAGCCGTTCTCCACGCACGCCGGGTTCGTCAACCGCTTCCAGCTCAACTTCCGCAACCACCGCAAGCTCGTCGTGGTGGATGGCGAGCGCGCTTACGTTGGCGGCCACAACGTCGGCAACGAATACATGGGCGAAAAGCCGCCGCTTGCCCCGTGGCGCGACACGCATATCGAGATCGTCGGTGCCGCGGTGATGGACTTGCAGCTGACCTTTGCCGAAGACTGGTACTGGGCCGCGCACGAAGTGCCGCAGCTGATCGTTCCCGAACTGCGGCCCGAAGAAGACATGGTCTGCCAGGTGGTCGCCAGCGGCCCGGCAGACAAGCAGGAAACCTGCTCGCTGTTCTTCATGGAAGCCATCCAATCGGCACGCAAGCGGCTGTGGATCACGTCGCCGTACTTCATTCCAGACGAAGCTGTATTTGCCGCGCTGCGTCTGGCCGTGCTGCGCGGGGTGGACGTGCGCATCCTGATCCCTTCGCGGCCGGACCATCACATGGTGTTCCTAGCCTCCACGCTGTATGCATATCAGGCGATCCGCGCCGGCGTGAAAATCTACCGCTACCTGCCGGGCTTCCTGCACCAGAAGGTCGTGCTGATCGACGACGAGGCCGCCGCCGTGGGCAGTGCCAACCTCGACAACCGTTCGTTCCGCCTGAACTTCGAGTTGATGATCATGACCGCCGATTCGCGCTTCGCCAACGACGTCGCGCAGATGCTCGAAGCCGATTTTGCCGAAGCGGCCCGCGTTGGCCGTGACGAATACGAACACGCACACCCGCTGCGCCGCGTGATCATGCACGTCGCCAAGCTGTTCGCCCCCATCTTGTAATCACGCTCCGAATTCCGAGTTCCGAGTTCGCCCGCAAGAAGCGGAGCGCATCGAGGCATCGCCGTCCCTACCCTGAAGCGAACATTTTCAGGAGTGTGCGATGTCTGATTCCCATGATCTTGCTGCCGACCGTCTGCCGCCGGGCTTCAACCGGCTCGCGGCCTCGAACCTGGCCGCGCAATCAGCCGAGCAAATTGCGCTGGCCGCCATGCCAATGGTTGCGGTGCTCACCCTGCATGCCGACGCCAGCACGGCGAGCTGGCTGCAAGTGGCGCTCACGCTGCCGTTCGTGCTGTTTGCCATTCCCATTGGCATGCTGGCGGACCGTTGGCCCAAGCGTGCGTTGATGGCCGGCGCAGAGGCGGTGCGCGCGCTGGCGTTGTTTGTTGTGGCGGGCTTGCTGGTGGCCGGGCGGTTGAACCTGGCTGCGCTGGGCGGGCTGGGTTTCATTGCCGTGTGCGGCACGGTGGTGTTCAGCGTGGCGGCGCCTGCGCTGGTGCCGTCGCTCGTGCCGGCAGCGATGCTCGCGCGCGCAAATGGCCGCATCGAATTGGCACGCACGATTGCTTTTGCGTGCGGCCCCGCCATCGGCGGTGCGTTGGTCGGCTGGACCGGCTCGATGGCGGCGTTCGCGCTGGCGGCGGCGTTGTCCGCCATGGCTGCGGCACTGCTGGCCGGCGTGGCCGCTCCGGTGCCCGTGGCGCGGCACGCGGCGCATCCGCTGCGCGACATTGCCGAGGGCGCCCGCTTCGTGTTTCACCATCCGCTGCTGCGGCCGGTGTTCATCACGCAGTGCGTCTTCACCATGGCGTTCTTCATGGTGATTGCCATCTTCGTTCCGTATGCGGCGCATCGGTTGAACCTCTCTGCGCAAGCGATTGGGCTGACGCTTGGCATGTACGGTGCGGGCATGGTGATCGGCGCGCTGCTGGCCGCGCGCATTCTGGCGCGCTGGCGCTTCGGTCATGTGGTGGCGACCGGCCCGGTGTGCGGGCTGGCAGGCGGTGTTCTGCTTGCGGCCACGCTCTGGCAGCCGTGGCCTGCGCTGGCACAAGCGGGGTTCTTTCTGCTGGGTTGCGGGCCGATTCTGTGGGTGGTGAGCACGACGACGCTTCGGCAGACGGTAACGCCGCCCACGCTGCTGGCGCGCGTATCTGCAGTGAATGTGATGTCGTATGGCGCCCGGCCGATCGGCGCCGCAATGGCCGCGTGGCTCGCCGCACACGCCGGTGCGGGGGCGTGCCTGCTGATGGCGGTGGCGGGCTTTGCGCTGCAGTTGCTGTGCATCCTGCAATCGCCCGCGGTGCGGCTGGCGCGTCAGCCGCGTGCGGATGATCCGTCGGCCGGGCTGGAGCCTGCCTGAGCTGCGTCGCCACCCCGATCACCGCGCTGCACATCGCGCCACGCACGCGGCGTCATGCCAAAGTGGGCGATGAACCAGCGCGTGAACGAAGCCTGCCGCGTGTAGCCGAGCAACGCGGCCACCCGCCCGATCCGGTAGCTCGGGTTCGCCATGTAGCGAACGGCGAGGTTGTGCCGGACCTCCTCCACCAGGTCAGAAAACGTCATGCCGGCCGCTTCCAACTGACGTTGCAAGGTCCGCACGCTCAGGTGGAGGTGATCAGCCACCTGCTCCACCGAGGCACGCTCCAGCGGCAGCAACAGGTAAATCGCGCGACGCACGTCCTGCACCACCGCCTCTTGCGCCGACACGTTGAGCGGCTCGGCAAGGCTTTCCGCGTAACGCACGAGGGCCGGGTCAGCGGCAGGGTTGGGCGTCTCCAGATCGGCCGCCGCGCAGACGATGCCGTTGAAGTCGCTGCCGAACACGATGGGGCAACCGAACACGCGCCGATGCAGGCTGACGTCGCTGGGGGCGGCATGTGAGAAGTGGATGCTGCGCGGCTTCCAGTGAACCCCCAGCAGCGCGCTGCACGTCCGCGCCAGCACGCCGACGGCCAGCTCGTTGGCCTGCCGCAGCGGCACCGGCGTCTCGGTGATGACCTCTTCGCGAATGACCACCATGTCGCCATCGGATTCCAGGTAGATCGCCAGCGCCTCGTTCAGCAGGTGGCGGTACTGGATGATGGCCTGCAGTGCCTCGCGCAGCGTGCGCTTGTGGGCCAGCAACAAGCCAAGCACACCAAAATCCAGCTCCTGGCGCGCCTCGGCCATCTGCAACCCTAGCGTCGGGCACGGGGCGCTCGCGGCGGTGATCTCCATCAACTGGCACGTCGCCACGACGGACACTGGCTGCTCTGGATCGGTCAGTCTGGCCGGGTCCAACCCCACCTGCCGCAGCGCTTCCTGCGGGTTGAAACCAAGCCGCCGCACGACCTGGAAATAGCCGTTGAGCGAGCGGGCACGCACCATCGTTTCCATAGGTTTCAGTGGGCTTCGAGCCGTCTTGGTGTTTACACGGAATGGCGCCAAAAGAGAAAAACTTGGCGCCAATTGAGAAATTCAAAGCTACCGCTTCCCTATAGTGAAGTCCAGCCGAGACATCCCCTACAGGAGCCCCCAACATGCAATTCCTCGATGATTCGCTGCACCCGGAAAACCAGGACAAAGTCGTCATTACCGTTGCGCCGTACGGCCCCGAATGGATGCCGGAAGATTTTCCCGAAGACATTCCGGTCACGATGGAAGAACAGGTGCAGAAGGCCGTCGATTGCTACAACGCCGGCGCGACCGTGCTGCACCTGCACGTGCGTGAACTGGACGGCAAGGGCTCCAAGCGGCTCTCGAAATTCAACGAGCTGATTGCCGGCGTGCGTGCGGCGGTGCCCGACATGATCATCCAGGTAGGCGGCTCGATTTCTTTTGCGCCGGAAGACGAAGGGCAAGCCGCCAAGTGGCTGTCGGATGACACCCGCCACATGCTGGCGGACCTGACCCCGGCACCCGATCAGGTGACCGTGGCCGTCAACACCACGCAGATGAACATCATGGAGCTGCTGTATCCGGCATATCTGGAGGGCACATCGCTGGCCAATCCCGCGCTGGCTGCAGCCTATGCAGAAATGACCGTGCCCGCCGGCCCCGCCTGGCTCGAGGAGCACCTGCGTCGTCTGCAGGCCTCCGGCGTGCAGCCGCACTTCCAATTGACCGGCATCCACGCGCTGGAAACGCTGGAGCGCGTGGTCCGGAAGGGCGTCTACAAGGGCCCGCTCAACCTGACCTGGATCGGCATTGGTGGTGGCTTCGACGGCCCCAATCCGTTCAACTTCTTCAACTTCATCCACCGTGCGCCGGATGGCTGCACGCTGACGGCCGAGTCGCTGCTCAAGAACGTGCTGCCGTTCAACATGATGGCCATGGCGATGGGCCTGCACCCGCGCTGCGGCATTGAAGACACGATCATCGACCAGCACGGCAACCGCATGACGTCTGTACAGCAGATCGAACAGTGCGTGCGCGTGGCGCATGAACTGGGCCGTGAGATTGCCAGCGGCAAGGAGGCGCGCGCCATCTACCGCATCGGCGTGCAATATGACAGCGTTGAAGAAACGCTGGCGAAGAACGGCATGTCCCCCAACCGTGCCCCGAACGTGAAAAACCTGCCGCTGCGTGCGGCCTAAACTAGAAGCCGCAGTATCACCGGGCCCAACACAGGCGGCGCTCAACGCAAGCGCCGCCACTCGGAGACAACCATGAATCTGCATGCCGCCGACCCGCGCGCAGACCACGACGACTACCTCGTCAGCCGACCCCAGGCGTGGTTTGCGTTTGCAATGACCTTTGCACTGATGCTGTTCGATTACATCGACCGGCAAGTCATCGTGTCGCTTTTCCCGCATCTGAAGACCGCCTGGGCGCTGTCCGACAAGCAACTTGGCGCGCTCGTCTCGGTCATCTCGATCGTGGTGGCGGTGGGAGGCCTGCCGGTGGCGCTGTTGGCCGACCGCTACAGCCGCGTCAAGAGCATCGTTGTGATGGCCACCGTATGGAGCCTGGCAACGATCTCCTGCATGTTCACGCGCAATTACGGACAGCTCTTTACCGCGCGCGCCATCGTGGGCGTGGGTGAAACCGGCTACGGCTCGGTGGGCGCGGCGCTCATTGCCAGCCTGTTTCCCAAGCGGCTGCGCGCCACGTTGATGGGCGCCTTCTTTGCCGCGGCATCTGTCGGTTCGGTATTGGGTGTGTTGCTCGGTGGCGTGATTGCAGCGCGCTGGGGCTGGCAGGCGGCATTTGGCGTGGTGGGCGTACCGGGTCTGGTGCTGGCGCTGCTGTATGTGTTCGTGCCGGACTACAAGACGGTGGCGATGGCGGCTGGGGGCCCGCAAGTGCGGCAGCCCGCAGGCACGCTCCTGCAACGCGTTGCGGGCGCGCTCACCAGCTCGCGCACGCTGTGGTGGACGTGCCTGGGTGCAGCCTTCCAGTTGATCGTCGTGTCGACCATCTGGGCGTGGCTGCCGAGCTACCTGAATCGCTATCACGGGACACCGCCGGATCGTGCTGCCATGCAAGCCGCACTGGTGGTGCTGTGCGGTGCGTTGGGCGCCTTCGTGTGGGGTGTGGTGGCCGATGTGGTTGCAGCTCGCCGCCAGCGCAACCGGCTGATTGCCGTGGCTGTGCTGGCCGTGGTCACGCTGCTGGTCTTCATGGCGGCGTTCGGCATGAGCATGCCGGCCAACCAGCAGTTCCTCATGATCGCCTTCGGCGGCTTCTTGATGACGTGCACGGTGGCGCCAGCTTCCAGCGTGGTATTCGACGTGGTGCACCCCGGCGTGCGCTCAACAGGCGCTGCGGTGCTCTCGCTGTTCCAGAACCTGTTCGGCCTGGCCATCGGGCCGTTTGTGGGCGGCGCCATGTCCGACGCGTGGGGTCTGCAGACCGCTCTGGCAGTGATGCCGATCTTCGGCGTGGTTGCAGCAGGCTGCTTCTTGCTGGCCGCACGCAGCTACGAAGCTGAACTCAAGCGCGTGGCCAACGTGTCGATCGACGCCGCGCCCACCGCCGCACCAGCCGCCGTGGCTTCCGCATGACGGCCTGACTCCGCTAACCGCGCGCCGCCACAAGGCATCTCCCCTCTCCCGCCTTGACCGCGTCTCGCCAAGCGAGCCGCGCGGGCGGCGCGCACCCCAAACATCTGAAAAAGAATCCAGGAGATATCCATGGCAACCGCAGTCCGCTTTCATGAAACCGGCGGCCCCGAGGTCTTGTGCTGCGAGACCGTCGAAGTGGGCCAGCCCGGCCCGGGGCAGGTCCGTCTGCGCCACGAAGCCGTCGGCCTGAACTTTGCCGACACCTACTTCCGCTCGGGGCTCTATCCCGTACCCCGCCCCGCCGGCATGGGCGTGGAAGCGGCGGGCATCGTTGAAGCCGTGGGTGATGGCGTGAGCAACGTCGCCGTGGGCGATCGCGTGACCTATACGGGCTTCATCAACACGCTGGGCGCGTACAGCACCGAACGCCTCATTCCGGCTGCACCGCTCATCAAGCTGCCCGCTGCCATTGCCTGCGAAACCGCCGCCGCCATGACCATGCGCGGCCTGACGTCGGCCTACCTGCTGCGCCGCATCTACCCGTTTGCGAAGGGCAACACGATCCTTCTGCATGCGGCCGCCGGCGGCGTGGGGCTGATCGTCTCGCAGTGGGCCAAGCTGCTTGGGCTGACCGTGATCGGCACGGTATCGAGCGAAGCCAAGGCCGACATCGCCCGCGCGCACGGCTGCGACCACGTCATCAACTACGCGCACGAAGACGTTGCAAAGCGCGTGCGCGAACTGACCGACGGCGTGGGCGTGAACGTGGTGTTCGACAGCGTGGGCAAGGCCACCTTCGATGCCTCGCTCGATTCGCTCAAGCGACGCGGCCTGATGGTGTGCGTGGGCACGGCTTCGGGCCCGATCCCGCCGTTCAACCCGCAACTGCTGGCGATGAAGGGATCGCTTTACCTGACGCGCCCGGCCCTGGCCGATTACATCGCCGATCCGGCCGAGAAAGCCGAGCTTGCCGGCGAGCTGTTCGATCACGTGGCGGCCGGTCGCATCAAGATCGAAATCCACCAGCGCTACGCATTGGAAGACGCCGTGCAAGCCCACCGCGATCTGGAATCGCGGAAGACGACGGGCTCGTCCGTCTTCGTCATCTGAGGGGCCGCCATGCGTATCGAACAACTGACCAACGCCCTGGGTGCCGAGCTGACCGGCCTGCAACTGGCTGACGCAATCGAAGACGAAGGCCTGTTCGGCGAAATCCGCAACGCGCTCCTCAAGCACCGCGTGATCTTCCTGCGCGATCAGGACTTGAGCCGCGCACAGCACGTCGCGTTCGCCCGCCGCTTTGGCGATCTGGAAGACCATCCCGTCGCTGGCAGCGACCCCGAGCACCCCGGCCTGGTGCGCATCTACAAGACGCCCGACCACCCGAACGACCGCTACGAGAATTGCTGGCACGCCGACACCACGTGGCGCGAGGCACCGCAGTTTGGCGCCGTGCTGCGCTGCGTGGAATGCCCGCCCGTGGGCGGCGACACCATGTGGGCCAACATGGTGCTGGCGTACGAAAATCTGCCGGAAGACGTCAAGCTCGACATTGCAAACCTGCGCGCCCGCCACAGCATCGAGGCCAGCTTTGGTGCCGCCATGCCCATCGAAAAGCGTCTCGCACTCAAGACGCAATATCCTGATCCGGAACATCCCGTGGTGCGCACGCACCCCGAAACTGACGAGAAGGTGCTGTACGTGAACGGTTTCACGACCCACTTCACGAACTATCACACCCCTGGGCGCGTGCGCTACGGGCAGGACGCCACGACAGGTGCATCGGAGCTGCTGCGCTACCTGATCAGCCAGGCCTACATTCCTGAATACCAGGTGCGCTGGCGCTGGAAGCCAAACAGCGTGGCCATCTGGGACAACACCGCCACGCAGCACTACGCGGTCATGGATTACGCGCCGTGCCATCGGAAGATGGAACGCGCCGGCATCATCGGCGGCAAGCCGTTCTAACGATCGACGGGACACATCGGACCCGTCGGCGATAACACCAAGAGGAGACCCTGCAACATGAAGACGAAGCACATCGCCCCCGCTGCACTGCTGGCCTGCGCTGGCGCGGCCTGCGCGCAATCCGGCGTCACGCTGTACGGCGTGGTGGATACCAACATCGAATATGCGACCAACCTGGCGGGCGCCACGCCGGGCAGCTCGGGCAACCGCGTGTCGATGCAAAGCGGCGGCCTGTCGGGCTCGCGCTGGGGCCTGCGCGGCGTGGAAGACCTTGGCGGCGGCCTGAGCGCGCTGTTCGTGCTCGAAAGCGGCTTTGCAAGCGACACGGGCCAATCGCAGCAAGGCGGCCGGTTGTTCGGACGACAGGCCTACGTTGGGCTCAAGAGCAGCACGATCGGGCAGTTCACCTTCGGCCGCCAGTACACGACGCTCTTCCAGTTGCTGGCCAACTTCGAGCCGATGGCGTACTCCACGCAGTACGAACCGGCCGCCGTGCAGACCGGCGTGAATTTCCGGTCCGACAACACCGCCATGTACACGGGCAACTTCGGCCCGGTGGCTGCGCAGGCGCATTGGTCATTCGGCACCGGTGCACCGAGCGCCAACCCCACCGGCGGCGGCAACGGCGAGGTGCCCGGCCAAGCCCGGCGCGACAGCGGCTACGGCGCGGGGGTGGCGTACTCGGCTGGCCCGCTGGGTGCCACGCTCGCGTATGACCAGTACAACCCCAGCACCCCGCTGGGCGGTGGCGCGTTCAGCTCCGGCACGGTGCGCAAGGCGGCGCTGGCCGGAAGCTATCTGGTGGGCGATGTGCTCAAGGTCATGGGCGGCTACCGCTGGGGCCAGAACAAGAACGCCAACGGCAGCGTGGCGCTGCGCGACGACTACTTCTGGGCCGGCGTGAACTATCAGGCGACGAACGCCGTGATGCTCTCGCTCGAATACTCGTACCAGAAGATCAAGACCATCAACAGCGCGCCGTCCACGCAGGCCAACCCGTGGCAGGTCGCGTTCATTGCCGACTACACCCTTTCCAAGCGCACCGATCTGTACCTGACCACGGCCTATGCGCGCAACGCGGGCCTGGCGCTGGACCAGGCCACGGTGGACCTCAACGCCACCGGCTACGGCCTGGGTGCTGGCAAGACCAGCATGCTTGGCGCGGCCGTCGGTATTCGCCACAAGTTCTGAGCGGCCCACACCACGGGAGGCGGACTCCGCCGTCTCCCCGGTCGGCATTCGAGGAGGGTGACCTCCTCGTTTTTTCTTCATGGCGTTCCATCATGACGTTGCCCAACATTTCTCCCACCATCCTCATCGTGCCCGGCCTGCGCGACCACGTGGCCGAACACTGGCAGACGCTGCTCGAAGCCAAACTCCGGGCGGCAGGCCACAAGGCCGCGTCGGTCCCGCCGCTGGAAGCCGACAAGTTGAGCTGCGCGGCACGGGTGACGGCGTTGGACAAAGCCGTCAGCGCCATCGACGGCCCGGTGATCCTGGTGGCGCATAGCGCAGGCGTGATGATCACCGTGCACTGGGCCAAGCGGCACGCGCGCAAGATCCACGGTGCCCTGCTGGCCACCCCGGCCGATCTTGACACGCAGTTGCCGTCGGGCTACCCCACGCAGGACGTGCTGCAGAAGAATGGCTGGCTGCCCTGCCCCCGGCGTCCGCTGCCCTTTCCAAGCATCGTCGCCGCCAGCCGGAACGATCCGCTGGCATCGTTCGAACGCGTGGCCGGCATGGCCGCCGACTGGGGCAGCCGTCTGGTCGATCTGGGAGACATCGGTCATTTGAACCCTGCCGCCGGCTTCGGCCCGTGGCCCATGGCGGAAACGCTGATCCATGAACTCGATTGACTCGCCCGCGCAGGCGAAAGCCGCCGAGGCGAACCGTCGAAGCACCGGGCTCACGGTCGATGTCTTCTTCGACTTCATCTGTCCGTGGTGCTGGATCGGTACGCGCCATCTGGCGAGCGCGCTGCGCACGTTCGCGACGCTGTATCCGCAAGTGAAGACCAAGGTGCGGTGGCGCCCATATCCGCTGCTGCCGGACACCCCGGCGGAGGGATTGCCCTACCAGGCGTTCTATCTCAGCCGCCTCGGCAGCCCCACTGCCGTGTCGATGCGGCGTACTCAGGTGCAGCGCGCCGGGCAAGCGGCCGGCATCGACTTCGACTTCACACGCATCAACGTCCTGCCCAATACCGAGCGCGCGCACGATGTGGTTCGGAAATATCGCCGGATCGACGCGGGCGGACAGCCAGCCCAGCTCATCGAGCGCATCTTCAGTGCCTATTTTTTGGAAGGCGCCGACATCGGTGACGAAGACGTGCTGCAGCGCCTGGAGTTCGAGCACGACATCGCCCAGGCGATGGCGCCCGGCGCGTGCCCACCGAGCGTCTGCAAGCCAGTGGGCCGCGGCGTGACCGTTTCCGGGGTGCCGCATTTCATCTTCAACTCGGACGTGGTGATTTCCGGCGCGCATCCGGCAAGCACGCTGGTGCGCGCCATGCAGAACGCGCTGTCGCTATCGCCACTGCAATCGCAAGAGGACGCGCAGTGAACACCATGGCGTCCAATGTCACCGTGGCCTCGGCCGGCGAACTGAGCGCCGGAGAACGCAAGCTCGTCTTCGTCAACGGCCGCAGCATCGTCCTGTTCAACGTTGAAGGCCAGCTTCATGCTATCGACAACAGTTGCCCGCACAACGGCGCATCGCTGGCGGGCGGGCGTCTGAACGGCAGCGTATTGCAGTGTCCGGCACACGGCCTGCGCTTCGATCTCGCCACCGGTTGCATGCCTGGGCCCGGCGGCCTGTGCCTGAAAACCTACCCCGTTCAGGAGACCGACGGCCACGTCGTTATCCAGCTGGAAGACGCCAGCTGATTCGCCACGCGCGATTCGAACCTGCACACTGAACGAGACCATTCAACATGCATGCGAACCTCATCACCCCGACACCTTCGGCCTACACGTATCCGCTGCTCGTCAAGCACTTGCTGACCAATGCGCAATGTCTCTACGGCGAACAGGAAATCACGTATCGCGGTGCGCTGCGCTACAGCTATCGCACGTTTCGTGAACGCATCGGCAGGCTCGCATCGGCACTGAGCGCGCTGGAGGTCCAACACGGCTCGACCGTGGCCGTCATGGACTGGGACAGCCACCGCTACCTCGAGTGCTACTTTGGCGTGCCGATGATGGGCGCAACGCTGTTCACCGTGAACGTGCGGCTCTCTGCTCAGCAGATTCTCTACACGCTCAACGATGCACAGGCCGAGGTCGTGCTGGTACACGCCGACTTCCTGCCGCTGCTCGAAGATATCTGGGACGGACTGACGAGCGTGCGCCACGTTGTGGTGCTGGCTGACAACGCCCCCATGCCGCACACCACGCTGCCCGTGGCAGGCGAGTACGAAGCGCTGCTCGCCCATGCATCGCCCGATTTTGCATTTGCCGACTTCGACGAACGCACGCGGGCCGCAACCTTCTACACGACCGGCACGACTGGTGACCCCCAAGGGCGTGAGCTACAGCCACCGCGACATCGTGCTGCATACCATGGCGACCGCCACCACGCTGTGCGCACCGCGCGATGGCCAGCGCCTGCACCGTGAAGACGTGTACATGCCGATCACGCCGATGTTCCACGTCCTGGCGTGGGGCATGCCGTACATCGCCGTCATGCTGGGCCTGAAGATCGTCCTGCCGGGGCGCTACGCAGCCGATCTTCTCCTCAAGCTGCACGACACGGAGCGGGTCACCTTCTCGCACTGCGTGCCGACGCTGCTGCAGATGCTGCTGCAGGCAGCGGAAGGCGGCATGCACGATCTGTCGGGATGGAAGGTCCTCATTGGCGGCTCGGCGTTGTCTCCGGCGCTGTGCGAGGCGGCGCTCGCGCGAGGCATTGATGTGTTTGCCGGTTATGGCATGTCGGAAACCGGCCCCGTGGTGGCGCTGGCGCAACTGCCGCCGGGCCGCAAGCCCGCAGACAGGCAGGAAGATATCCGCATGCGCTGCGCCACAGGGCGCCCGGTGCCGCTGGCCGAATTGCGCATCGTCGACGAGCATCTGCGCGATGTGCCCCACGACGGCAAGCATCAGGGCGAGATCGTGCTGCGTACGCCGTACCTCACGCAGGGTTACTTCAACAAGCCGGCAGCATCGGAAGAGCTGTGGGCGGGCGGCTACCTGCACACGCAGGACATCGCCGTCATGACGCCCGATGGCTTTGTGCAGATCGTCGACCGCATCAAGGACGTCATCAAGACGGGCGGCGAGTGGGTGTCGTCGATTGAAGTGGAAAGCCTGATTGCCCAGGTGCCGGGCGTGCAGGAGAGCGCAGTGATCGGTGTGCGCGACGCCAAGTGGGGCGAACGGCCGATGGCGTTTGTCGTCGGCAAGCCGGGGGCGCGCCTGAAGGCGGAGGCCATCCGCGATTGCCTGCTCGCACACGCTGAAGCCAAACGCATCAGCAAATACGCCGTGCCGGAGCTGGACCGTATCGCCTTCGTGGCGGAGATCCCGAAGACGAGCGTTGGCAAGATCAACAAGAAAGCCTTGCGCGAGAACGTGGCGTAAGCCACACGCGCTCCACCGCCGGCCGCACCTGTGGCAGCCGGCGGCGGTGCGTCAAACCATGCGGCGGATGCCGAACCGCTGCGCGCGGCGGCGCCACACGAACGCGTAGTACAGCCCCTGCATCACGAACATGGCAAGGAAGGCGGCCGGGTATGCAGCCCAGATGCCGTCGGTGCCGATATGCCGGCTCAGCACCCAGGCCACCGGCACTTCCACCGCCGCGATGGCGAGGATGGAAATCGCCGTGGGCGCCATCACCGTGCCGCTAGAACGCATCACGCCCGAGAAGACGCTCGCCATGCCAAAGATGACCGAGCTCCACAGCGAGATATGCAGCAGGTTCTGGGCAAGGCTCATCACCTCCGTGTTCGTGGTGAACCAGCCGATGACAGCGCGCGAGAACAGCAAGGCCATCACCACCAGCACGCCGGTAATCGCCACGTTGAGCCACAGCCCGGTGCGCGTGATGGCGTCGAGCCGCTCCGTATTGCCCGAGCCAATGGCTTGCGCGCCAAGGATGGACGCCGTAATCGCAATCGACATGGCGGGAAACTGCACGTAGCTGATGATCTGCGTGCCGGCGCCGTAAGCGGCCGTTGCATCGGAGCCGAAACCGTTGACGAATGACAGCAGTGCCAGCTCGGCAATCGAGATCACCACAAGCTGCACGCCCGTCGGCACGCCAATCTTCAGCACGGTTTTGAGCACCCCGAAATCAACCCACAGGTGCCGCGCCAGCACGGCATCCGGCGCGAGCGGATGATTGCGCCGGCGCAGGAAGAAGGCGAGCCACACCAGCGCGACAGTGAACGAGATGATGGTGGCCACAGCGCCGCTCGCCACACCCAGTTGCGGCAAGCCAAACCAGCCGCGAATGAAGGTGGGCGTCAGCACCAGCCCGATCGACGTCGACAGCGCGAGCGTACGCAGTGGCGTGCGCGTGTCGCCCACGCCGCGCATCATCGCCGTGGCGAGCAGGTAGACGAACAGCCCCGGCATGGCATAGAGCATGACGCTGGCGTAGAGCGTGGCGTCTTGCAGGATGTCGGCCGGCGTGCCGAGCCAACCCAGCAGCGCGTTGGCGAAGGGGCCACCCAGCAGTGCCACCGCCAGCCCGACGATGAAGCCCACCGACAGCGTGGTACCCGCAACGGTCTTAACCGCCTCGGGCTTCTTGGCGCCCCAAGCCTGCCCAATCAACACCGCCGCCCCGGAGCCCAGTCCGATGATGAAGGCGATGAAGAAGAACAGGATCGGGAAGAACGCCGACACCGCGCCGAGCGCCTTCACGCCCAGCATGTGTCCGACATAGACGTTGTTGAGCGTGCCCGACAACGATTGCAGGATGTTGGCCAGGATCAGCGGGCCGAGGAATGCAATGAATGTTCGCCACAACGGGCGAGCAGCAGGCGCTGTCATGCAGCCTCCTGTTGAGGGTTGAATGCCTGGCTCGCCAGTTCGCGCGCAAAGTCGCGCACGTCGGCAGGCCAGGATTGAGTAAGGGATTCGAACGCCATGGCATCTGCGGCAAACAACGCACGGGTGGCATCTTCAAAGCCTGCGGCGTTGCCGGCCATGGCGGACATGAAGCGATACGCCGCCTCTTGCGCAACACGGCGGCGGTCTGCGCCTTCGGCGGCGCGGCGCGCATCTTCCACCAGCTTGCGCAGCGTAACCGACGCCCCGCCCGGCTGCGCGGCCAGCCAATCCCAGTGGCGCGGCAGCAAGGTCACCTCGCGCGCAATCACGCCCAGCTTGGGGCGGCCAGGGCCACGCGGGCGGCTTTCGGATTCGGTGGGTTCAACGGCAGATGGGACGGCGCGATCGAGCCGCGCCAGCACGTCTTCAACCGTGCCGCGCAAGTCGAATTCCACGGGCTGTGCGCTGGTGTTGTCGAACACCAGCACTTGCGATTCGGGATGCGCATTGAGGTGCGTCTTGACGGCCCGTGCGACATCGCGGACGGGCCCGCCGGCCAGGCGTTGTGTGCCGGCAAAGGCCGTGCACGCGTGGATTGCTGCGGCATCCATGAGAAGCGCTCCTGCTGAAGTTTCAACAGGAACGCATTCTACCCGGGTTTAATTGGATGTCAATATTACCCGGGCATAAAAGCGGTCTAGCGCGTAACGTGATGCAAAGGTCATGCGGCCTGCTGCACGCTCGCCTCCACCAGCAGCCGCTTGAGTTCCGGCACGCACGAGCCGCAATTGCCGCCCGCCTTCAGGCAAGCCGTGATCTCGCCGGTGGTTTGCAGGCCCTTGGTGCGGATGGCATCGCAGATGGTGTTGCGACCCACGCCAAAGCACGAGCACACGGTTGGCCCCACATCGACGCCCGCTTCGATCGGCTGGCCGAGCAGCACGCCCGCGCGATCGACGTCTTCCAGGCGCTCTTGCGCGAACAGGCCTGCGAGCCAGTTGCGCGACGGCAGATCCGGACGCGGTGACAGAAACACGCAGGCTTCGATGCGGTCGTCCACCACGTGCACGGCGCGGTAAACACGCGCGGTGGTGTCTTCATATTCGAGCCAATCGGCATGTGGGTCGGTCACGCCCAGCAGCGCGCGCGCCCAATCATGTACAGAGCCAAGATGCTGGCGGCCGGCCAGCTCATAGCGCACGAATTGCTTGCCTTGAATGCGCGTCCACCACGTTGCATCGTCGGTGTTGAGCGCGCGGCGCGAGAGCACAAAGCCGTGCCACGCCACATCGAACGGTTCGACCATCACCGGCGTGTGCTTGAACTCCGGCTCGCCGGACACGGGGTCGACCACCGGATTGACGACCGCGCCCACGCGCGCATCGGAAGCAAACTGGCCGTTCCAGTGGATCGGTACGAACACGTTGCCGCGCGCGATTCCGCCCGTCATGCGCACACGCGCCACCACACTGCCCCAGCGCGACGACACACGCGCCAGGTTGCCTTCGCGCACGCCGGCCAGGAGCGCATCGTGCGGGTGCAGATCGACGAACGGTTCGGGCACGTGGTCCGCCAGCTTGGGCGCGCGGCCGGTGCGCGTCATGGTGTGCCATTGGTCGCGCACACGGCCGGTGTTGAGGATGAGCGGATATTCGCCATCTGCCGCATGCGCGGGCGCACGGGCAGGCGTCGGCACGAAACGCGCGCGGCCATCGGCGTGGGCGAAACGGCCATCGCTGAAGAGGCGCGCTTCGCTGTTGCCTGACGTTGCGATGGGCCATTGCACCGGCGACATGTCGTTGTATGCATCGGCATCGAGCCCCGTCAGGCCGCCCAGATGGAAGGCACGACGCGTGCCGCTCGCATCGTTGGCGTAGGCGGACAGGCGTGCGTGTTCATCAAACACATCGCCCGGGCTCTTGAAGTCGAAGCCGTCGTAACCCATGCGGCGGGCAACGTCGGCGATGATGTCCCAGTCGGCACGCGCCTCACCGGGAGCCTGCAGAAAGGCGCGCTGGCGCGAGATGCGACGCTCGGAGTTCGTCACGGTGCCGTCTTTCTCGCCCCAGCCCAGTGCGGGCAGCAGGATGTCGGCCAGTACGGTGGTGTCGGTGGCTTCAACGATGTCGGAAGCGACGACGAGCTCGCACTTGGCCAGCGCACGGCGCGCCTGGTCCGCATCGGGCAGGCTGACCACGGGGTTGGTGCCCATGATCCACACGGCCTTGATGCGCCCGTCCTCAATGGCGTTGAACAGATCGACCGCCTTGAGGCCCACCTTGTCGGCCATGCGCGGTGCGCCCCAGAACGTCTGCACGAGGTCGCGATGCGAAGGCTCGTTCAGTTCCATGTGCGCGGCCAACATGTTGGCCAGACCGCCCACTTCGCGTCCGCCCATCGCATTCGGCTGGCCGGTAATCGAAAACGGCCCCATGCCCGCACGGCCGATGCGACCGGTGAGCAGGTGGCAGTTGATGATGCTGTTGACCTTGTCCGTACCCGCTGTCGATTGGTTGACGCCCATCGAGAACGCCGTGATGGTGCGTTCGGTATCGGCAAACCAGCTGTAGAAGGTCAGCAGATCGTCTAGCTTGAGCTTGCAGGCCTTGGCGATGGCTTCGACGTCGTGGCTCTCGGTGCCGGCGGCTTCCAGTGCTGCGTCCGGGCCGTTGGTGTGCAGCGTGACGAAGTTCCGGTCCACCACACCGCGTCGCGAGAGAAACGACAGCAGGCCATTGAACAGCCACACATCGCTGCCGGGCTTGATGGGCAGATGCAGGTCGGCCAGCTCGCACGTGGCGGTGTGGCGCGGGTCAACCACCACCACCTTCATCGCAGGCCGCGCTTCCTTGGCGCGCACGATGCGCTGGAACAGGATCGGGTGGCACCACGCCGTGTTGGAGCCCACCAGCACGACGAGGTCTGCCGCTTCCAGATCGTCATAGCAGACGGGCACGAGGTCTTCGCCAAACGCGCGCTTGTGCCCGGCCACGGCTGACGACATGCACAGCCGTGAGTTGGTATCGATGTTGGCCGTGCCGATAAAGCCCTTCATCAGCTTGTTGGCGACGTAGTAATCCTCGGTCAGCAACTGGCCGGAGACGTAGAGCGCCACGGAATCCGGGCCGTGCTCTTCAGCGATGCGGCGAAAGCCGTGCGCGACCGCATCGAGCGCGGTGTCCCACGACACGGGTTGCAATGGCGCCGGCTTGGTGAGCTGCGCAGCGTCCACATCATGCGAGCGATGGCGCATGGCCGGGTGGAGCAGCCGGCCGTCCAGGCTGACGGTCTCGCCCAGCGCCGAGCCTTTCACGCACAGGCGCCCTGCGTTGGCGGGATGCGTCGGATCGCCTTGAATGCTGACACTGCCATCCGCCTGCGGGGTCGCAAGCACACCGCAGCCAACACCGCAGTACGGGCAGGTGGTGCGCACCGTGTTGGCTGCGGTATCGATTGCCGGGTGGATGGGGATGGTCGTCATCGTCATGAGATGGCCTTGGGTGTCAGGCAGATCAGAGATCAGGCGGCTTCTGCTTCGCACAGCGCGCGGCCAAACAACAGGCGCTGGCGAATCGGTGTGATGGGGGTCTGGCGCTGGATCATGTCGAAGTACCACGGGCCATCGGCTACGTCGCCGTATAGCACTGCGCCGACGATGCGGTCTTCCTTCAGCACAAGGCGCTTGTAGACGCCGCGGCGCGGGTCGCGCAGCACGATGTCTTCGGTGCCGTCGCCGCCGATGAAATCGCCCGCCGAATACAAATCCACGCCCGTGACCTTCAGCTTGGTTGCCGTGGCCTGCTGGATATAGCGGCGGTGTCCGGCGCCAGCCAGGTGCGCGGCACACACGCGGGCCTGGTCCCAGATGGGTGCAACCAGACCGAACGTTGCGCTGCGGTGTTGCACGCATTCGCCCACGGCGTAGATGCGTGGGTCATAGGTTTGCAGCGTGTCGTCGACGATGATGGCGCGTTCGCAATGCAGGCCGGCGGCCTTGGCAAGCTCAATGTTCGGGCGCACACCGGCAGTCATGACGACGAGGTCGGCGGGAATCTGGGTGCCATCCTTGAACCGCACGGCGGTCACACGGTCGGTGCCAAGCAGCTCCGCGGTGTGCGCGCCCAGCAGGAAGCGCAGGCCCTTGGCCTCCAGCGCCTTCTGCAACAGCTTGGCGGCCGGCTTGTCGAGCTGGCGCTCCATCAGGCTGTCGGGCAGGTGCACCACGGTTACGTCCATGCCCTGACGCATCAGGCCGTTGGCGGCTTCCAGCCCAAGCAGGCCACCGCCGATGACGACCGCATGCCGGTGGTTGCGGGCCGCCTCCAGCATCGTCTCCACGTCCTGAATGTCGCGAAAGGCGATCACGCCGGGCAGCAGATGCCCCGGCACCGGCAGGATGAACGGCCGCGAGCCCGTAGCGATCAGCAGGCGGTCGTAGCGCACCTCCACGCCGTCGCGCGAGCGCAGTGTGCGGCGCGGGCGATCGATAGCAACCACCGGGTCGCCCGCGTGCAGCGTGATGTGGTGCTGGTCGTACCACTCGCGCGTGTTGAGCATGATGTCGTCAACCTGCTTCTCACCCGCCAGCACAGGCGAGAGCAGGATGCGGTTGTAGTTGCCGTGCGGCTCTTCGCCGAACACGGTCACGTCGTACAGGTCCGGCGCCAGCTTGAGCAACTCTTCGACCGTGCGCATGCCGGCCATGCCGTTGCCGATGACGACCAGCTTGGGGCGTACGGTCTTGGCGTTCATGCTGCCCTCTCCTGAAGGTTGTCGGTCATTTGATTCACTCAGTGCCGGTGGCCATCGGCATTTGCCGCCGTGTGTCTGCCCACTGCGCAGGGCAGCCGATTACGGCTCATGCCGCTACCCAGACCTTGCCGTCTTCCACCTTGGTTGCGTAAGCATGTACGGAGTTGGCGGGCGCTTCCAGGCACTCGCCCGTGGTCAGGTCGAAATGCTGCTTGTAGATCGGCGACGCGACGACAATGCGCTCGCCCAGGTTGCCGACCAGCCCGCGCGAGAGCACGGCGGCATCGGAGTTCGGATCGTAGTTGCCGATGGCGTACACGCCCTGCGGTGTGTTGCCGCCCACACGGAAAACGGCGACCTGGTCACCTTCCACCAGCGCACAGACGCCGGTGTTGGGAACGATGTCGTCCAGGGCACAGATCGGGGTCCAACGGGATGCTTGCATGGCGTCCTCCTCTTCCTCTATCAAGCTCAAGCAGCTTCAGCAACAACGGGAATGCGCACGGGCCGGGTCTTGGCGCGCTCTTCCACCGTGGCTGGGCGGATCTGGCCGCGCTCCTCTACAAAGACGACATTCGCATCCTTCGCCTCGCTGTTGACGAAGTGACGGAAGCGCTTGCGCACCTCGGGGTTGGTCACGGCCGTCTTCCATTCGTCTTGATAGGTATCGACCACGTGCTGCATCTCGGCCTCGAGTTCTGCCACGATGCCCAGCTTGTCGTTGATCACCACGTCCTTCAGATAGTCCAGGCCGCCTTCCAGGTTGTCGCGCCACGTGCTGGTGCGTTGCAGGCGGTCGGCCGTGCGCACGTAGAACATCAGGAAACGGTCGACATACTTGATGAGCGTTTCCTGGTCGAGGTCTGCCGCCAGCAGTTCAGCATGACGGGGCTTCATGCCGCCGTTGCCGCACACATAAAGGTTCCAGCCCTTCTCGGTGGCGATGATGCCGACATCCTTGCCTTGTGCTTCGGCGCATTCACGCGTGCAGCCCGACACGCCAAACTTCAGCTTGTGCGGCGAGCGCAAGCCCTTGTAGCGGTTCTCCAGCGCCACCGCAAAACCCACCGAATCGCCCACGCCATAGCGGCACCATGTGGACCCCACGCACGACTTCACCGTGCGCAGCGATTTGCCATAGGCATGGCCCGACTCGAAGCCTGCCGCAATCAGCTCTTCCCAGATCAGCGGCAGTTGCTCCAGGCGTGCGCCGAACAGGTCGACACGCTGGCCGCCGGTGATCTTGGTGTACAGGCCGTATTTCTTGGCGACCTGGCCCACGGCGATCAGGCCCTCTGCCGTCACCTCGCCGCCGGGCATGCGCGGCACCACGGAGTACGTCCCATCCTTCTGGATGTTGGCAAGGAAGTAGTCGTTGGAATCCTGCAGACCGGCGTGCTCTTTCTTGAGCACGAAGTCGTTCCAGCACGAAGCAAGGATGCTCGCCACGGCCGGTTTGCAGATGTCGCAACCCATGCCGCTGCCGTGGGCTTCCAGCAGCGCCTCGAACGACTGGATGCGGCCCACGCGCACCAGGTGATAAAGCTCCTGGCGCGAATACGGAAAGTGCTCGCAGATGTGGTTGTTGACGGCCAGGCCTTGCTTCTTCATCTCGGCCTTCATCACCTGCGTCATGAGCGGCACGCAGCCGCCGCACGAGGTACCGGCCTTGGTCGCGTCCTTGAGCGCGCCCACGGTGGTGGCGCCGGCACACACGGCCTGACACAGCGCGCCCTTCGATACGTCGTTGCAGGAGCAGATCTGCGCGCTCTCGGGCAGCGCATCCACACCCAGTGCGGGGCGTGCGTTGCCATCGGCTTGCGGCAGGATCAGGAATTCGGGCGCCTCGGGCAGCTCGATCCGATTCAGCATCATCTGCAGCAGCGTGCCGTATTCGGCCGCATCACCCACCAGCACACCGCCCAGCAGGTACTTGCCGTCTTCCGACACCACCAGCTTCTTGTAGATCTGCTTGCGCTCGTCGGTGAACTGCACGCTGCGGCTGCCTGGCGTCACGCCCTGCGCATCGCCCAGGCTGGCGACATCCACGCCCATCAGCTTGAGCTTGGTGCTCATGTCGGCGCCGCTGAACTCTGTCACATCGTCGGCGGCCAGGATCTGCTTGGCGGTGATCCGCGCCATCTCGTAACCCGGTGCGACCAGGCCGTAGACCTTGCCGCCCCACAGCGCGCATTCGCCAATCGCGTACACGTCCGGCGCCGAGGTACGGCACTCGGAGTCGATCACGATGCCGCCGCGTTCGCCCACTTCCAGACCGCAGGCGCGCGCCAGTTCATCGCGCGGACGGATGCCGGCCGAGAAGACGACCATGTCGGCTTCCAGGTGCGTGCCGTCGGCAAAGTTCAGGCGATGCGTCGCCGTTTCGCCGTCGACGATCTCCGAGGTGTTCTTCTGCGTGTGAACGGTCACGCCAAGATCTTCAATCTTCCAGCGCAGCATGCGGCCGCCGCCGTCGTCCACCTGCATCGCCATCAGGCGGCCGGCAAACTCGACCACGTGCGTTTGCAGGTTCATGTCGCGCAGCGCCTTGGCGCATTCCAGCCCCAGCAGGCCACCGCCGATGACGACGCCGGTCTTGGCGCGCTGGCCGCATTCAGCCATCGCTTCGAGGTCTTCGATGGTGCGATAGACGAAGCAGTCTTTGCGGTCCTTGCCTGGCACGGGCGGCACAAACGGCGACGAGCCCGACGCGATGACGAGCTTGTCGTATGGCAGCACTTCGCCGGTGGAGGCCGTCACGGTTTTGGCGGTGATGTCGATGGCCGTGGCGCGGGCGTTGAGCTTGAGCACCACATCATCGCGGTCGAAAAAGCCCGGGGCCACAAGCGAGAGATCTTCCGCCGTCTTGCCCGTGAAGAATTCCGACAGGTGCACGCGGTCGTATGCGGGGCGTGGCTCTTCGCACAGCACCGTCACCTCAAGGTGATGGCCCGGCGCATGCAGCAGGCTTTCCAGAAACTTGTGGCCCACCATTCCGTGGCCAATGACGACGATCTTCATGGTCATGGTGATGTCCTCTTTCAGGCGTTGCCGGCGGCGGCCAGCGTGTTGTCGTACAGCGCTTGTTCGCGTGCCTTGTGCTCGGCCGAGAAACGCACGGCGACGGCGCAGATGGCCGACAGCGCCACCAGCACGCCGAGGATGGACAGCGTGGCCTGCGTATCGGCCATACCCTTGAGCAGGAAGCCCGCCGCCACCGCGCCGGCGTTGCCGCCCGCGCCGATGATGCCGGCCACGCCGCCCAGCGCGCGACGGTCAATGAACGGCACCAGCGCATACGTGGCACCACACGCCATATGCGTGAACAGGCCGAAGCCGAGCATCGCCAGAATGGCCACCGGCACGCTGCCAGCATGGGCAAAACCGAACAGACCGAGGCCCTCACCCAGCATCAGCAGGCATAGCAGTTGTGCGCGTGCATCCAGGCCGCGCTTGGCTGCCACGCGATCCGACACGATGCCGCCCAGCGCGCGGGCAAACAGCGCCAGCAGGCCGAAGCTCGCCGCAGCCATGCCCGCAGCCGACAGCGACAGGCCAAAGTGATCGACGTAGTAGGTCGCGGCAATGTTGTGGATGAAGATCTCCACGCCAAAGCATGCGCCATAAGTGATGAACAGCAGCCACACACGGTAATTGCCGGCGGCGGCCACGAAGCTGCCCCAGCCGCCCTTCTTCCCGCCTTCGATGGTCTTGCCGGCAGCGCGCAGCGCGCTGTAGTTGCCTTCCGGGCAGTCCTGCGTATAGCGCCAGTAGAGCGCCGCGACGATCAGCATCGCCACGCCCGGCACCACCATGGCGAGGCGCCAGCCCATGCTCTGCGTCACACCCATCATCACGATGGCGGTCAGCAGCAGCGGCATCGTGCCCTGTGCCACACCGCCGCCCGCATTGCCCCAGCCTGCAGCCGCCGCGTTGGCCGTGCCCACCACGTTGGGCGCGAACATGACCGACGTGTGGTACTGCGTGATGACGAAGCTCGCGCCAATCGCGCCAATCGCCAGGCGGAAGAACAGGAAGGTTTCGTAGCTTTGCGCGAGCGCCACGCCCAGCACCGGGATGGCGCCCAGCAGCAGCAAGCCGGTATAGGTCTTGCGCGGCCCGAAGCGGTCGCACAGCGGGCCGACAATCAGCCGCACCAGGATCGTCACCGCCACTGCCGCGATGTTGATGTTGGCGATCTGGCCGGGCGTGAGGTGGAACTCGCCCTTGAGCACCGGCATGAGCGGCGCACAGGCAAACCATGCGTAGAAACACACGAAGAACGCGAGCCACGTCAGATGGAAGGCGCGCATCTGCGGCGTACGCAGGCTGAACAGGTCGATTCGGGTGGCTTTGCCGGTCATGTTGAATCCCAATCAGGGGCCGAAAAAAAAGAAAGGCGTCCGAGAGCCCGACTGCAGTAGCCGGGTCTGGGACGCCGTTGTCCAAGTAGCCCTGAGCACCAGGGCCTTCACCACGAAGAGCACGAATCGCCTTTGACCCGCGCAATGGTGCTATGCAACAGGTATGCCAAGGAGGCGAAGCCTTGAGCTATCGCGGTTTGCGGGAAATTTCCCAGAAATCGGGCGGGGCGCTTGCCTCATGCGCGGGCGCCGCACCGCACGGTTTCGGTGCAGATGCGATTCGGGATGGTGCGGCACAGCAAATGCGTCGGCCGCCGCCACTGGCGACCGGTGCATCACATGCAGGACCGATTTGAGGGAGGCCGCCGGATCAGATGCCGGCAGGTATCGGCGTCAGTAGCCGTGCGTCACGATCGACAGCACCGACAGATCCGGATGCGTGCCGTCGACAATGCTGCGCGCCACGTGCACGGCTTCCTCCATGGCCTCTTCGGGGCTGCGGAAGGTGTCGTCCCCGTCGGCATGAAAGGGCACGACGTGGCCGGGCAACTGCGGATCGGCGCCAGGGTGGCACACGTAGCCGGTGTAGGTGTAGCGCGTGGAGTTTGCCCGCGTCGGGCTTGGCACAACGTGAATCTCGAACCCTTCGTAGAGTTCTTGCGGTGCGGTGGTGAGCTGGTCAGACATGGTGGCCTCGCTGGGTTAGCGTGTACCGGCCGCGCTGGTGCTTGTGGCGTGGCGCGACTGCCCTTGGTTCAACCAGTCTAGGTGATGGGGTGCGTGTTGAAATCCGGCGGTTGGATGACATCCGCATCCACCGCCGTTCTTGAGTCTGGTGTTGTCTCGCGCTATGCGCGCTTGATCAGCCGAATGATGAACAGCAGGATCACCGCGCCGATCACCGCCGTGATGATCGAGCCGATCCACCCGCCGCCCAGCGAGATGCCCAGCACCCCCGCCAGCCATCCGCCGATGAAGGCACCGACGATGCCGACCACGATGTCGACGAAGATGCCGAAACCGCCACCCTTGACCAGGATGCCGGCAAGCCAACCCGCCACCGCGCCGATGATCAACCAGGCAATCAAACCGTGTGAGGCCATGTTCGCGCTCCAAAGAATGTGCGTTTTTAGGGACGTTACCGCACAGGCATAGTAGGCGAAGACAGCACAATCGCGATGTGGCGCTCACTCGGTTTTTGCAATTGCATCGTGCTCAACGGAACACGTTGACCGCCTCCACCAGGCGCGTGGCCTGAATGCGCAAGCCCTCGGCCGCCGCCGCGCTCTGGCCAACCAGCGTGGCGTTCTCTTGCGTGACCTGATCCAGATGGTTGACCGCCTGGCTGACCTGCGTGATGCCCTCGGTCTGCTGGGCCGTCGCCAGGCTGATATCGGCGATCATGGCCGAGACCTTTTTGACCTGCTCGACGATGTCATCCATGGTCTTGCCGGCATCGTCCACCAGCCGCGAGCCCGATTCAACCTTGTCGACACTGGTGCCGATCAGCTCCTTGATCTCCTTGGCTGCACCCGCGCTGCGCTGCGCAAGCGCACGCACCTCGCCCGCCACGACGGCAAAACCCCGACCTTGTTCGCCAGCACGCGCGGCCTCCACGGCGGCATTGAGTGCCAGGATGTTGGTCTGGAATGCAATGCTGTCGATCACGCCGATGATGTCGGCAATCTGCTTGGCACTCTGCGTGATGGCGCCCATGGTGGCCACCACCTGCTCCATGGCACGGCCGCCGTTGACCGCCGCCTGCGTGGCCGCGCCCGACAGCGTATTCGCCTGCCCCGCCGTCTCTGCATTGCTGGCCACCGTGGCGGTCATTTGCGTCATGGAGCTGGAGGTTTCTTCCAGGCTTGCGGCGGCCTGCTCGGTGCGGGTGTTGATGTCGCCGTTGCCCTTGGCGATCTCCTGGCTGGCAGATTGCACATTGATGACCTGCTCGGCCACGTCGTCGATCAACCAGCGGAACATCAGCCCGAGCTGGCTGACCGTGCGCAGCGTCATGCCGATCTCGTCCACGCGGTCTGCGATGGCGACTTTCCGGCTCTCGCCCGAGGCCACGCTCAGCGCAAGTTCCTGCAGTTTTTCCAGCGGCGTGGCGATCTGCACCTTCAATGACCACGAGGCCAGCGCCAAAGCCACGAGCAACGCGCCGGCAAAACCGCCGAGCGCCGCGCCGGAGAGACCAAACGCCCACGCCACCGCCAGCAACGCGGGCAGCAATGTGAGAAACGTGAGCCGAATGCGCCAGCGCACCGGCATCACCTGGAACACCGAACGCCAGGCCATCAGCCCGGTTCGCACGATCAGGCCCTTGTGAAACTTGCGGCTGCCCGCCTGGCCGGTGCGGAAATCTTTATAGAGCGCCTCGGCCGCCGCGATTTCCTCGCGCGTGGGCTTGGTGCGCACCGACATATAGCCGCTGGCCCGACCGTTACGCACCACGGGCGTGGCGTTGGCACGCACCCAATAATGGTCGCCATTCTTGCGGCGGTTCTTGACCAGCGCCGTCCAGGGCTGCCCCGCCTTGAGCGTGGCCCACATATCGGCAAATGCCTCGGTTGGCATATCTGGGTGGCGCACGATGTTATGTGGCTGGCCTTCAATTTCTTCGCGGGAAAAACCGCTCACCTCCACAAACGCTGCATTCGCATAGGCGATGTAGCTCTGGGTGTCGGTGGTCGACATGAGCGTGGCGTTGTCCGGGAACTCGTATTCGCGCTGGGTAACAGGTTCGTTGACACGCATGGGGATCTCCTTTGATGATTTACTTCGCAACGGATTATCGGCACATAACTGGATTTATTAAGACCCGATAACCTTGTTTTGCGACGCCCCGCAATTCAACTGCCCTAGCAGATACTGCATTTTGAAAATGATTCTTATCTGCTTTACCCGCCTTCTTTCTTGCCTCCGCGGGCTGGCTATGCGGATTACTTCCGCACGTCGCCCCCAGTAATACCCTATTTGCGTTAAATATTGACGGATAAACAAGATAAAAGGCACGATATTGACGCGCCACACGTTTTCTTGTGAGCTGTTCTCACACTTCTGACACCCTCCGGCTGCTGCCAACGCCCCACACGTCCCGCGACAGCGCGTCACATCCCAAGGGCAGCAACGGAGGCTAAACTTTCAGAAATTCCTAAAAATTGAGAAAGATCAAAACAATGCAACTCTCCCCCTTGAAACAGCGGTTCGTTCTGCATTTCGGCGAGATGGGCAGCCGCTGGGGCATCAACCGCACCGTTGGGCAGATCTACGCCCTGCTCTACGCCGCGCGCGAGCCGATCAACGCGGACGAGATCGCCGAGGCGCTGGGCTTCTCCCGCTCAAACGTGAGCATCGGGTTGAAGGAGCTGGAGTCTTGGAAGCTCGTGCGGCTGTCGCACAAGCCGGGCGACCGGCGCGAATACTTCTCCGCCCCGGACGACATCTGGACCATCTTCCGCACGCTGGCCGAGGAGCGCCGCAAGCGCGAGATCGACCCCACGCTCACGCTGCTGCGCGACGTCATGCTCGAATCCCCCACCGATCCGGATGACCGACACGCTCAGGCGCGCATGAAAGAGATGTATCAGCTCATCACGCTCATGACCAACTGGTTTGACGACGTGCAGAAACTCGACGCCGAATCGTTGCAGCAACTCATGAAGATGGGCTCCAAGGTGCACAAGCTGCTGGAGATGAAGAACAAGCTTGCCGTGGTCGTTGGCGGCAAATCGAAGTAGCCCGTATCAAGAAAAACCATGTCGCTCGATCCCGTTGTCCTGGCGCGCATCCAGTTTGGCGCCAACATCACGTTCCACATCCTCTTTCCCACCATCAGCATCGCGCTTGCGTGGGTGCTGCTGTTCTTCAAGCTGCGCTATCGCAAGACCGGTAACGAGGCCTGGATGGCCGCATACCGCCTTTGGGTGAAGGTCTTTGCATTGACGTTCGCGCTGGGCGTGGTGTCCGGCGTGACGATGAGTTTTCAGTTCGGCACGAACTGGCCCGGCTATATGAATACCGTCGGCAACATAGCCGGGCCTCTGCTGGCGTATGAAGTGCTGACCGCGTTCTTTCTGGAGGCCAGCTTTCTCGGGATCATGCTGTTCGGCACAGGCCGCGTGAGCCCACGCATCCATACATTTGCGACGTTCCTGGTTGCGCTGGGCACGACCATCTCGGTGTTCTGGATCATCGCGCTCAACTCTTGGATGCAGACACCCGCCGGCTACGTGATGATCGACGGTCGCGCACATCCGCAAAGTTGGCTTGCGATCATCTTCAACCCGTCGTTTCCGTATCGGTTCACGCACATGCTGCTGGCCTCGGGGCTGACGGTGTCGTTTCTGCTGGCGGGCGTATCGGCCTACCGCTGGCTGCGCAACGACCGAGGTGGCGATGTGCGTGCGGCGCTCAAGACAGGCGTGGTGCTCGCCGCCATGCTGATCCCGCTGCAGATTGCCGCCGGCGACGCGCACGGTCTCAACACACTGGAGCAACAACCGGCCAAGCTGGCCGCGATGGAAGGCATCTGGCAAACCGAACGTGGCGTGCCCGCCGTGCTGTTCGGCATTCCCGATACGGCCTCGCACAGCAACCGCTACGAAATCGCGGTGCCGAAGTTGGCGTCGCTGTATCTCACGCATTCGCTCGACGGCGAGGTGCGGGGGCTCGATCAGTTCGACCAGCACCCGCCCGTGCTGCCGGTGTTCTTCGCCTTCCGCCTGATGGTCGGCGTGGGGCTGCTGATGCTGGCGGTGTCGTGGACAAGCGCCTGGCGCCTCCGCCGCCACGGAGAACTGCCGAACTGGCTGGCACGCGCCCTCGTCGCCATGACGTTCTCAGGCTGGGTGGCCGTGGTGGCCGGCTGGTACGTCACTGAGATCGGCCGGCAACCGTGGCTTGTCTACGGCGTGCTGACCACCGCGCAAGCTGCGTCGTCCGTGCCCGCACGGATGATCGGCAGCACGCTGGCGATGTATCTCGCGCTGTACGCGTTCCTCATCGCCTCCTACATCGGCGTGGTGTTCTACCTAGCCCGCAAGGCCGGTGGCGCCATCGACCCGACGGATGCCGATATCCCCGGCAAGCACACCTCCCAATTTTCTGCGCCCCTCGCGAGCCACGCATGAGCACCATCCCTGACCTCACCCAACCCGCCGGCTGGCTGCCGGTGGTCTTCATGGCCCTGATGGGAATTGCCGTGCTCGCCTATGTTGTGCTCGACGGGTACGACCTGGGCGTCGGCATCCTGCTGCGCCGCGCCGATGACGCCGAGAAGGACACCATGATCGCCTCCATCGGCCCGTTCTGGGACGCCAACGAAACCTGGCTCGTGCTCGGGGTCGGGCTGCTGCTGGTGGCGTTTCCGGCTGCGCACGGTGAGATCCTGGGCGCGTTGTATTTGCCGGTGGCGCTGATGCTGTTCGGCCTCATCCTGCGCGGTGTGGCCTTCGACTTTCGCGTCAAAGCGCGCGCGCACCACAAGCCGTGGTGGAACCGCGCGTTCTATGCCGGCTCGGTCATCGCCACCGCAGCGCAGGGCCTGATGCTCGGGCTGTACATCACGGGGTTCCAGTACGACGCGGCCAACGTTGTCTTTGCGATCTGCACGGCGGGCGGCCTGATTGCGGGCTACCTGCTGCTGGGCGCCACGTGGCTCATCATGAAGACGGAAGGTGCGCTGCAATTGCGCGCGGTGCAATGGGCGCGCGGCAGCCTGTGGTTCACCGCGCTCGGCGTAGCCGCCGTGTCGCTGGCAACGCCGTGGGTCAGCACACGCGTGTTCGACAAGTGGTTTGCGCTGCCGAACATCATCCTGCTGGCGCCCGTGCCGCTGGTGACGATCGTGCTGTTCCTGCTGATCGACTGGGTACTGCGCCGCCTGCCACAGCAGATTGCCAAGGGCGACGAACACCTGATCTGGGCGCCGTTTGTCGGCACCGGCGCCATCTTCCTGCTGGCCTTCAATGGCCTGGCCTACAGCCTCTTTCCGTATCTCGTGGTGGACCGGCTCGACATCTGGCAAGCGGCCAGCGCGCCGGAATCGCTGGAGTTCATGCTGGTGGGCGTGGCGATTGTGCTGCCGACCATCGTCGGCTACACGATCTACTCATACAAGGTGTTCCACGGCAAGGCGACGGAGCTGCGCTACTACTGAACACGCCGCCCGCATGCAGCATTGACCGGACTGCGGGCGGACGGTTAGGCTGGTGCGTTCACGACCTCACCACACGCGCCATGATCACCTGCTACCTCCGCTACATCATCAACCCGGCACGGCTTGTCGAATTCGAAGCCTACGGAAAGATGTGGATTCCGCTCGTCGAGAAATTCGGCGGCCAGCACCACGGCTACTTTCTCCCATCGGAAGGGGCGAACAACGTCGCGCTGGCCCTGTTCTCGTTCCCGAGTCTGGCGGCCTACGAGGTCTATCGGGAGCGTGCCAAGACCGACCCCGATTGCACGGCGGCCTTCCAGTACGCCGAAGAGACCGGCTGCATCGTCAGCTATGAGCGCAGCTTCTTCCGTCCGGTATTTTCCTGACAGCCGTCTAGCCTTGCGGCCTGCGCTGCGACAGCACCCACAGCATTGCGCCCACGGCCTCCGCCTGCGAGCGCGTGCAGGTCTTTTCAAAGATAGCCCGTAGCTGCGAACGCACGGTGGACATGGCGACGTTGGCGTTGGCCGCATATTCGTCAGGCGTCTTGCCGGCGATCAGCGCTTCGCCCACCGCCGCCTCTGCCGCTGACAGACCGAACGCCTGGCGCAACTGCATGGCTGTCACCGGCGCCGCATCGCCCTTGCGCCGGGCCGTGACCAGCATGGCGGCATCCCCAAACGCGGCATGCGCGGCATTGGCGGGCAATTGCGAGATGCCGAGAAAGATCTCGTGTGGCGCCCCAAGCGCCGGCCGCACAGCAAAGCTCTCGCCCTTGCGTGACTTTGCCACCCGCGCCAGCGCGGCTTGCAGGCCATCGTTGTCGGCAGCAAACGCGGCTGTCATTCGGCCGTGCTCCAGCCGCAGGCAAGTCGATGCGCGCAGCAGCGCTTCGGCTTGCGCATTGGCAAACAACACGCGCTGGTCCCGCCCGAGCGCGAATACGGCCAGGCCAAGCTGCTCCATCAGTTCGGCGCCGAGTGCTGCATCGCGATGCAGCACGCGTGTATCCCGCCAGAGGTTGATCGTGCGCTGCAGGTGGTCGGTCATGCCGGCCGCGTTGAAACGATCCTCGTCGGAAAAGGGCGTTCGGCCGTGTGCGCGCAACATGCCGAGCAGGATGTCGCTGCTGCCGGGACGCTCCAGGCGCACGCCCATCAGGTAACGGAAGCCCGCCGGAATCTGGTAGTCCTGGAAGAACTCGCTGCGCTCAACATACGCATCGGACAGGTAATCCTGGCAGAACGCAAACTCGCGCACACCCGCACGTTCGACAAAACCGCGGCGGGGGTCCAGTGCACCGTAGTACCTGTCATACAGCCCGATGGTGTCGTCCAGCCCCCGCTTCGGGGAGTAGACCGAAAGTTGAGGCGCATTGCGCACGGCGTCCCAACTGAACATGTGGAACAGGTCGGCACCAAGCGATTCCGTCACGCCCTGGAACACGTCCAGAAACCCTTCCTGCGTTACCGCAGCTTCGTACAGATCACCGATGAGCTGGTCTTTGAGCACGCGTCCCTCCCCCGAAGGATGGCTGTCTGGCCTTGGCGTCTGCCATGCTCACCCCGTGAAAACTGAGTGGCGGCGGACATGTTGTGCGCTCAAACGTAGCACGTGTGTGCGTCGGTCAACATCGTTCATTTGGCGACGCTTTCCTCCAAATGAATGATGCGGGCGCCTGGGGCGTGCTTCGAGAATCTCCGTGCCGAATAACGGCGTCGCACGCACGGCGCACCCACGAACCAGGGAGGACTCCATGAAACTCACCCCCATTTCCATCGCACTCGCCACGCTTGCGTTGTCGGCTTGCGGCGGCGGCGATTCCGGTAGCAACGCCAGCACAGCGCCGGGCACCAACGTTCCGGCAGCACAGACCGTCAGCGGGGTCGCTGCCACGGGTGCAGCCATGCAAGGCGCCACAGTCACGCTAATGGATGCGAGCGGCAAGTCGGTCGACTGCCCCGCTAACGCCACTACGGGCGCCTTCCAGTGCACGGTCACGGGCCTTGCCGCGCCGTTCGTGCTGTCGGCGGCCGGCAACGTAGCCGACTCGCAAGCCACGCTGATCGCGCTGTCCGCCAGTGCCGGCACGCAGACGATCAACATCACGCCCATCACAAACGCCATTGCCGCCACGATCGTGGGCGATAACCCCAGCAAGCTCCTGGGCAACACGGGCCTGCTGCAGAGCAAGGTGACCGCGCAAACCGTCTCAAGCACGGTGGCCGCCTATGCCGCTGCCCTGGCCGACCTGTTGGCCGCCACCGGCAATACCGGGGTGGATCTGATCTCGGGGCCGTTGACGGCCGGTGCTCCAGGGCTGGATCGCCTGCTCGATCAACTGAAGGTAAACGTGCTGCCGGACGGCAGCGTGCAGATCAGCTCCGTAGCGGGCGCATCGAGCGATACGCCTGCGCAATTGCAGCTCGGGCCGGGCGTCGCTCCTCAGCCCAGCGACAAGGCGAGCCTGCCCAGCGTGGCGACCATCAATGGCAACCCCGTCTCCAACCTGCCGACCGCCTCGGATCTGGCTGCGCTGCAAGCGGCGCTGAACCAATGCTTTGCCGGCTCCACGGGGGCGGCGCGCACGGGCGGCAGCGTGCCCGTTTGCGGCCAAATCTTCGTGGATGACGTGGCCAACGGTGCGCTCATCAACGGCGTGCCGACGGCCTACCTGAACAACGGCATGACGGCCGACCAGGAATTCGGGCCGGCATCGGGCGGCGGCAACCCAGGCCTGTTCGCCGATGATGCGATGAACAATGCCAGCTTCAGCCTGCCGGAGATCATCCGCATAGCATCCAGCAGCGGGGACACGCTGTGGGTCAAGCTCGCCTGGACCCGCGCCGATGGCCTTCGCGACGGCATGCAGCAGCATGTGCAAGTGGCGGTACAACCTGCCTCTCGCGCCAGCGGCGACAACGGCTGGCGCATCGTCGGCAATCAGCGCGCGGTGCTCACGAAAGTCAACGCCAACGCGCAGAAGTGGGATTGGCTGAACAGCGCCACCGCAATGACGGGCACCAACGCGTTTGTCGATTCGATCAACATGCAGGTGGGCATCGCGGATGCGGCCGGCACGCCGGTCGACTTTGCGATTGTTACCGGGCCCGGTCTGCGCAATGGCGTGTTCCTGCAGCCGTCTTCGGGCACGTGCGACACGCTGAATATCCGTGCGCAGGTTGGCGCGAGCCAGACTCCGGCGCAGCTCGCTCTGCTTGCCAAGCAAAGCTCCTGCCGCAACAACTTCCGCCTGGCAGGCGTGGCACAAGACACAGCCAACCAGGGCAGCTTCACATGGCCCGGTGATGCACCGCGCAATAACACGGCATGGGCCAAGCCGCAACTGACGGCATCGGAGCTGGCGACCATCACGCCGTTCAGCGCCTACACGATCGCCATCTATCAGGGCGGTGTCACGAGCCAGCCGTCCAAGACGTACACGGTGCGGTTGCGCACGCCGTCGCCCTCGCCCGATGCGCTGCGCCAATACACGTGGCAGGACATCTCACAGGCCACGCGCGACATCCTCACTCCGGGCACGGCATCAACGTTTGCAGGCGGCGCCACGCTGCCCGTCACGTGGACGACCAAGGCGGGCGTGCCCTTCGTGAAGCGCGTCAACGTGCAGATCCGTTCCACGATGTCGGGCCAGTCGACGGTGTTCGTGAACGGTGTGGGCCGTGCCTCACCGGCAGCGCCCGGGACCACGCTCACCGTGAATGTGGCGGGTGATCAGGGTGTGGCCTTCCCCGCCGTGACGGGCTGGACGGGCGCGCAGGACATGTCGTTCACCAACATGTCGTGGGCCGACCCGCTGGATCTGAACTTCACCACGTCGGTCGAGTACGACCGCTAACACGCAGGACCGCAGGGCACACACGGGGAAGCGCGGTGATCGGGCCCGCAAGGCGTCATGGCTGACGCCCTGCGGGCCACGATCAACCCACCGTCGCCTCAAACACACGCCGGTAGTTGCCACCCAGAATCTGGCCTGTTTCCACTGAGGTGAATCCCGCTTTCACCAACGCCGTGGCCAGCGCGGGCAACTGCGTATAACTAGTGAACACCGGCGGCCGGATAAAACCGAGCATGTCGGTGCCCAGCCCCACGTGTGCCACGCCGACCACGTCGGCCATGCGCTTGATGCCCAGCGCCATGGCATCGAGGTTCGGAAAATCCCCCGCATTGGGCCACACGCCAATCACGCCGCCCGTGTCTGCCACCGCGCGTGCATGGTCGGCCGAAATCAATCGACTGCGCGGCCTGGGCAGCCCTGACAGCGCCGTGTGCGACAGCACCAGCGGTTTCGTGGTCGTCGCCGCTGCACGCTTGACGAGGTCATACGTGCCATGGGCCACGTCCACCACAATGCCCAACGTATTGCAGCGACGCACGACCTCCGCCCCGAAATCCGTCAGGCCACCATGCACGGGAGGCTCGGTCTGGATATCGCCCAGTTCATTCACGCGGTAATGCGTGAGCTGCAGGTGCCGCAGACGGTGCTGTGTGTAGGCCTCGTCCACGCGCTCGATTCGGCCTTCCAAAAAATCTGCGCCTTCAGACGCGATGATGACGCTCGGCCCCCGCGTGCCCATGGCTGCCAGCGACGCGGGGTCCGTCACAACATGCAGTTGTTCGCGCTCGATCAACCGCTGTGCGCGGGCAACTTCCGTCATGCCAAGTTGATACAACTCACCCGGGTCTGGCGTACGGAATGCCTCGAAACGATTGCCGCCAGCGCCCACGTGTACGACGGTGGTGTCGGTCACGATGGCAAGGCAGATGACGTTCATGCCCCCGGTGCGCATCGACTCGGCCGCCGGCAAGAATGGCCGATTGGCGCCGATCTTCGGGTCGCGAGAAATGATGACGCGCCCGGCGTGGGAATGCATGTCGATGGTCAGTGCGCCGGGTGGCGGTGTCCACTTGGAAGCTGTGTCGGACGGTGCATCGGTGTAGTTGGCAAAGCGCCCCGGCGCGCAGGCCGCCAAGCCCATCGCCGCACCCGCGGCCAGAAACACGCGACGGCTGACGCAGGGCGATCCGGCAGCAGGGCCCCCGGGCGCAAGCGACGCGTCCACCAATTGATAGCGCCAGCCTGCGGGGTCGTCCCGCAAACGGATCAGCCGGCCGCGCACGCGCGTCATATCGCCTACAGGCATGGGCGCGGCTGCCAACACCTCAATGCTGGAGGCGGGGTTGCGTGGCAAGCAACCGCCGCAGCACGGCGCTTCGGCGCTCAGCAGGAAGTAATCGGCAGACTGGGCGGCAGCGTCCAGCGGCATCGCCCAGCCATCCATGTCGACAACAGTGTCGTGCAGCGCGTCAGCCTCGCGCGTGGCGATGAGGGACCAATCGATGAGCATGCGCATCCCGCAAAATTGAGCTGCGGTATTGTGCGCGCGATCGGCCCATCGCTCTATCGCCGTTGCTTACATGGCCCTACAAAACACGACGATCTTGAACGTTCGTGGCGCTCACCCCCAGAAGCCGATGTGCGATTGCGCAGCCTCGTCTTCGATAAGCGGACCGTGCACGTCGATGTGGCGCTGGCCGCGTACAAACACCTCCCGGCATGGCAGCGAAAACGTCGGGTTCTCGGGGTGGTCGCCGGTGAGCGTCAGCAGATGGTGCTCAGACAACGCATAGACCACGCGGCCGATGTTGCACCAGTAGATGGCGCCCGAGCACATGCAGCAAGGTTCGGCACTGGTGTACAGCGTGCAGCGCGCGAGCTGCTCGGGCGACAGGACCTTGGCCGCTGCCGCCGCGGCAGCCAGCTCGGCATGCTGCGTGGGGTCGCCTTCGGGCGGCATCGAGTTGTTGCCAGCGGTGGCGATCACGTTACCGCGCTCATCGGCCACCAGCGCGCCGAACGGATGGCGGCCGCGCTTACGCGCGTCGTCGGCCACCGCAATCGCCTGGCGCAACAGTGCCATGTCGAGTTCGGTCAGTTGGGATGGCGTGTGGGGCTCAGGTACGGTCACGATGAAATCCTTGGCATGAGAATCGACGAAAAACGTGGGGGCAATTCAGCGGATGCGCGGCCTGGGCCAAATCGAGCACGCTCGGGCGCGGCCTTGGGGGCTCCGGGCTGCCCGGCACGCCACAAGATGCTGGAAAGTCACCGCAACGGCAATCCCACCACGCTGTAACCAGGCCATTTGCGCTACGCTTACGACCTTTCGCTTGCCCTCGCCTTCATCGCTTTTTGCGTCACCTCATGCCCACGCTGCAACACGTCGATCTGCGCACGGACCCCGCCGCCCGCCCCTTCGTCAAGGACGAGACCGTCCACGTCGACTTTGCCGCAGAAGCCGGCGAGCTGATGAGCCTGGAAGGCCCCAACCGCTACGCCCCCGGCGATGCGCTGATCACCGGCTCGACAGGGGACCGTTGGGTGGTCTCGCGCGAACGTTTCGATACGAAATACGTTCCCGCCGATGCATCGCTCGCGCATGGACAGGCCGGCGCCTACCGCAACCGCCCCAGCGTGGTGCTTGCCAGGCAGATGAGCGAAGCGTTCTCGATGGCGCGCTCCGAAGCCGGCGATGTGCTGCACGGCCAAGCCGGTGACTGGGTGCTCCAATACGCCCCGGGTGACTACGGCGTCGTGCAGGCGCAGCGCTTTGCCAAGGTCTACCGGCCGGCCTGAAGCGTTACTGCGCCGCCTGCTGGCGCTCAACTTCGTGGTGTTTCATCTGCAGATAGTCCTGCCGTTCCACTTCATGCAGTTGGCGCGGGTACTGCTCGGTGGCGTTGAACCACGTGTTCAGCCGCTGCTGCAAGCGCTTGTCCGGGGGCGCCGACAGCGACTTCAGATAGGCGTCGATGGCCAAGTAGTAGCGCATCGTGTTGCGCTCGAGCAGGCCGCGCACGCCGCCCACATATTCCGGCTCTGCGCCCGATGACGAGTCCGCCGCCTTGGTAAAACCGACTTTGCCGCTGCCCACGGTGGCGAGGTACGTGCGCATCGCCAGGCGGCCGGCCGTACCGTAACCGTACGCGTAGGTCAGATGCAGGAACGTGTGGTTACCCCCGCCCGGCGCGGGAATGGCCTCCAGCATGATGTGATAGTCCCGGGTGCTGAGCGGGCCGGAGGCCGCGCTGAGTTCCACGCGAAAATAATCCGCACTGCTGGCAACTGGGTGATAACCAAACTCCAAGCGATAGCTGCTGGAGAGCGAGTCTTCCACCTTGCGGCCCAGATTCACGTTCAGCACGCCGCCATCCGCACCCTGCGTGGCGTGGCAGTACTTGATATTCAGATGCAGGATCAGCACGTCGCACCAGTTCGCAGCGCCGTGCTCCGGATCGCCCAGTGCATTCTTGACGGTCGCGAAGGGGTAATCGAGCACGCTATAGATGTCGCTCTTGAGCCGGTCAGGCGCTTCGGTGGATTCCAGGACCAACGGGCGATGGAACACGTTATCGGTCAACTGGGGCGCCACGGTCTGGTATTTGTCGCGCAGACCTTGCGCACTGTCCGCCGCACGCACGGGGAGGCTCAGGCATAGGCCTGCCACCAAAGCAAGAGCGGCAAGCGAGCCCGACCAGGCGGTATGTCGATGGGAGGTCATAGGCATGGCGTTCTCGTGGAATCGTTCTTCATTCTAGGAGGCCCGGATAGACATGCCGTCGCAACAAATGGTCCTGCGAAGGCACATCGGCCATGCGGCGTTCTGTCATCACGATAGGTGCAGTGTGCCTCGATGCGGCTCGGTAAAATGGATGCTCCTTCGCCTCGTGCTTCCCGGCACTTCCGGCACCATGCCCTCGCCCCTCGTCGCCATTCGCGAACGCATCGCCAACCAGGTCCGCGGCCTTACGCGTGCCACCGGCAGCCTGACCCTCGACATTGCCTCGCCGCCGGGCGACCCCGGCCTGTTCGGCCCCGACGCCGTCTGCTGGAAAGTGCATGCCGATTTTCCGGCGATGATGGCCGGCGGCATCAGCGCGCTGTTGTTGCAGGCGCTGCACCCCCGCGCGCTGGCCGGCGTGTGGGACCACTCCAACTTTCGCGAAGACCTGCAGGGGCGCCTGGGCCGCACCGCGCAGTTCGTAGCCGGCACCACGTACGGCAGCCGCCAGGATGCGCTGGCGCTCATCGAGCGCGTGAAGACCATCCACGACCGCGTGCATGGCATCGCGCCCGATGGCAAGCCGTATTCGGCCAACGACCCGGACCTGCTCACCTGGGTGCACGTGGCGGAGATGTCGAGCTTCCTGGCAGGCTATCTGCGTTACGTGGATGGCAATCTGAGCAGTGCCCAGCAGGATCGTTACTTTGAAGAGACTGCGCTGGTGGCCGAGATGCTCGGCGCACGCGACGTGCCGAAATCGCGGGCGGCCGTGCAGACCTATCTGAATGCGATGCGCGCCGAGCTGGTGGCCAGCGATCGCACGCGCACGGTGGTGGAGGTGTTGACGACATGGCAGGCGCCGCGCCCGGGGTTGCGGCCCGCGGTACGCCTCTTCCTGGACGCGGGCATCCAGCTGCTGCCGCCGTGGGCAATACAAATGCTCGATCTCAAGCGGCCGCCGCTGCAGGCGGCCATTGCGTCGGCAGCCATGCGCACCGTGGCGCCCACGCTGCGCTGGGCGCTATACGAGGGCAGCGTGGCGCGCCGGGCCAGGCACCGCGCACTGGCGCCCGCAACGACCTAGTGCGTCCACACGCTACTCGATGGCGTCGGCAAGCGACACCTTGCCGCGCAGCGCCTTCTCTTCCAGCCGGATGATCAGCAGCGGCGAGACCACCGACACCGCAGCCGCAAAGAAGAACAGATGCCTGAAAGCGCTTTCGCCCGCGCGCTGCAGAGCCTCGGCATCGGCACCGCTGCTGGCAAGCGCAGCGTGGAAGAGGTCCATCAGCACATCGCCGCCGGCAGCCACATGCGCTTCAGGCGCAGCCTGGCGCAGCAACGCAATCAGCACGGACGTCAGCACCGCCACGCCCACCGCGCCACCCAGGAGGCGTGAGAAGGCCGTCAGCGCCGTGGCCAGGCCCACTGTCTGCGGCGGCACGGCGTTTTGCGTGGCGACCAGGCCGGTCGGAAACTGCACGCCAATCGCCAGGCCGAGCACGATCATCGCAAGGGTCAGCGCCAATACGCTATGTGGGTCCAGCAAACCCAGCGAAGCCACGGCAAACGGCACCACGCATGCGCCGCCCAGCATGAGCGGCTTGTAGCGGCCGCTGTGTGTCATCCACTTGCCGGCAATAAAGGCGCCAAGCGGAATTGACAGCGTGAGGGGCACGAGGCGCAGCGCCGCAGCATCGGGGCTGGCACCGGCCACCATCTGGAAGCGCAGCGGCATCAGCACCGACGTGGCAATCAATTGGAAGAAGCAGAGGAACAGCGCGAGGCAACAGATCGTGACCGTGCGAACCCGGAACATCGACAGCGGAATGATCGGCTCGACGGCACGGCTCTCTTGCCAGACAAACGCGCCCAGCAGCACCACCGCGCCCGCCAGCAGGCCCAGGTTTTCGGGTTGCGTGAGCGGCGTGCCCTGCCCCACACGGGTAATCATCAACAACAGCGCAGTCAGGCCCCCGGCAAACAGCACCACGCCCGGCACGTCGATGGGGCGACGCTGATGTGCCACTGGCAAATGCCGCAGCGTGCGGCGCACGACCAGCAGCGCGACAATCCCCAGCGGCAGGTTGATCCAGAAAATCCAGCGCCACGACAGGTAATGCGTGAGATACCCGCCAATCACCGGGCCGGCGAGGCTGGCCATGGCCCACATGCCGCTCACGTAGCCCTGGTAGCGGCCCCGCTCGCGCAGCGGCACCACATCGGCAATCGTGGCTTGCGATACCGAAATCAGGCCGCCGCCGCCCAAGCCCTGGAGCACGCGGGCAAGCAGCAGCATCGGCATGCTGGTTGCCAACGCGCACGCCACGGAGGCCAGCACGAACAGGACGATGGCCGTCGTCAGCATGGCGCGGCGGCCGTAGAGGTCACTCAACTTGCCGTAGATGGGCGTCACCACGGTAGACGCCACCAGGTACGCCGACACCAACCACGCCATCAGCGCAAAGCCGTTGAATTCGCCCGCGATCACGGGCAACGCCACCGCAACGATGGTTTGCTCCAGCGCGCCCAGCAAGATGGCGAGCATCAGCCCGCCCATCACAGCCATCACCGGAATGTCGGCCACCGGCGGCGTATCCAGCGGGCTGGATACCGCCGCGATGGGCGCGGTCGGCGTGTCTGGCTTGGGCGGTTCGATGCTCGGGCGGGAGGACATGGGAATGTGCGCGAATGCCGCTCAAGGCACCAGCGCCAATAGGAGAAGCGAAGCCGTTGATGATACTGCCGATTCCCATTCGTTGCAGAGTCAACGATCGGGTTGCCGGACGATGTCCTCATAACAACGGCTGACATTTGCCGTCATGCCGGGCAACTCTTCTGCAAGGAATTCGATGAACGCGCGCACGGCCGGTACAAGCCCGCGGCGTGATGGAAACACCGCGTGAAACTGGTGCACCGGCAAGCGGTATTCCGGCAGCAGCACGACCAGCCGGCCATCGCGAATCGGCTCCGCGCACAGGTTGAACGGCAGTTGCGCAACGCCAACCCCAGCGAGCGCCGTCTGCCCCATCAGATACAGATCGTCCGTCACCAGCGCAGGGGTGTATTCGATATCAACTGCGCCGCCTTCCGGGGCGGTCAGGCGCCAGCGTGTCCGCTCGCCGGCTGCACCTTCAGCGCCAACGCCAATCGCGCCGCGCATCGCTTCCGGCGTCTCGAACGGGCCATGCTCGGCAACAAACGAAGGGCTGGCGACGAGCACCTGATCGCTCACGCCGAAGCTGCGCACGACGAGGTTGGAGTCGTCCAACGCCGAGCGCACGCGCAGCGCCACATCGTAGCCGTCGCCGATTACGTCGACACGGCGGTTCGTCACGTCCAGCTCCAGCCGTACATCGGGCTGGGCGCGCAGGAATTTCGACAGCACGGGTGCGATGAACACGTGCGCCACGCCAACGGGACAGCTCACGCGCAGGCGGCCGGAAGGTTTTTCGCCTGCGTGCTCGGCCACCTCGAAGGCAGCGCGGGCGGCCTGCGTCATCGATTCGCAATGCGTAAAGAACGCCGAGCCAACGTCCGTCACATGCACTGCCCGCGTTGAACGCTGCAGCAGCCGCACACCCAGACGCGTTTCGAGATCGGCCACGCGGCGGCTCACGCGCGATTTGGGGATCCCCAGCGCCCGCGCGGCACCGGAAAAACTGCCGTGCGTCACCACGCTGGCAAATAGGACGAGGTCGTTCAGATCTTCCATGGCCGTTCTCCAAAGCACGGGCGCATTGTCTCATCCATAGAACGATGTGTGTCGATTCGACCCACTACTGGAACTCGCTGCATCGCACTATCTTTCCAGCAACCCACCTTTTTCTTGGAGAGACACCATGCAAGTCCTTCACATTGATTCCAGCATCCTCGGTGACGCCTCGGCCTCGCGCATCCTGAGCGCCGCCATTGTTGATGAGCTGCGCCACGAAAACCCCAGCACCACCGTCGTCCACCGTGACCTGTCGGTCGAAGCGATTCCGCATCTGGACGGCGCCATTGCCGCCGGCTTCCGCGCCACAGGCGCCGATGATTTTGACGACGCGACCCGCGCCGAGCACGCCCGCTCGGAAACGCTCGTCAACGAACTGCTCGCCAGCGATGTGATCGTGGTCGGCGCGCCGATGTACAACTTCTCGGTGCCGAGCCAGCTCAAGGCCTGGATCGACCGCGTGGCGCAAGCCGGCCGCACGTTCAAGTACACGGAAAACGGCCCGGTTGGCTTGGCCGGTGGCAAGAAGGTGATCGTTGCATCGACACGCGGCGGCATGTACTCCGCCGGCCCGGCAGCCGCCATGGATTTCCAGGAGGCGTATCTGAAGACCGTGTTTGGCTTCTTCGGCATCACCGATGTGCAATTCGTGCGCGCAGAACGCCTGGCGATGGGCCCGGACGCCCGCACGCAAGCCTTGGAAGCAGCACACGCCGCCATGCGCGACGTTGTGAGCCAGGCCGTGGCAGCCTGAGCGAGCACAGTTGCGGCGCAACGGGACGCGCCGCAACCCGCCCCGCAAAATGCCAAACGGGCGCCAGCAGCAATGCGGCGCCCGTTTTCGTTTTTTACTGGCGTGGCAAGAAGATTGGACCGGCGCAGATGGCCGATCGGCAAATCACTCGTCGCGGTGTTCGCGTGCCTGGTGCATAGCTTCGAGCAGACGGCGCGTACGCAGCTTGCTCCACATAACAGGCACGACGATCGCGGTAGCGATCAGGCACGGTACAGCCCAGGCGATGGTGGATTCCAGAAAATTGGTCATGATGCGTCCCCCCGATGTGTTGCCGATGCGCACGGTTGGGCGGCGCGCATCGCGTAATCCCCGCAGGGCTTTGCTATCTCGACTGGGCCGAGATGCCCTGACATCTATATGAACGGCTATCGGCGCTGTGCGTTCAAACTTGAAGCCCAACGTTTGCCGTTTGTTGTATTTCCCGTCAGTCTCGACGATCTGTCAATAGTGTGGCGATAAGTTCGTGGAACATTGTGGCGCTGCGCTGACAGTGCCCGAAGACGCCCGAACTGCTCCACAGTCCGATCGCAAAGGTAACGGCAAATTACTGCGGCCATGACGCAAGCGTTGCCAACCCGGGGCGGGCCGTCGATTACCGGCCTGGGCGTCACAGTTTTTCTTACAAACGGTAAAGCGCGGTTGCGAAGCGTTTCCATACAGTGAGGCCAAGTCCAACGATAACCACGGAGCCTCACCATGAAACGCACCATCGCCCTGCTCATCCTTGCTGCTGCCGCTACCTCTGCGCTGAGCGCATGCGTGGTGGTGCCGGCAGGCGGCTATTACGAACGCCCGCATTACTACCATCCGTATTACCGCGGCTATTGATCCACGCGGTGCGCGGCGCGGCCTGCATGCCCGCCGCTCAAGCCTTGCGCGCCTGCAGCATGCGGATGCGCGCGACGGCTTGGTGGTCGGTCGTGGCAGCGTCGTAAAGACGCGCCAGGTCGGCCTTCAATGCCGTGCGCGAACCACCGTCCAGGTACACCATGTGGCCCGACGGATAGAACCCCGCCGAGAGGTTCTTGCGCACGCCGGCATCCAGCAACGGCATCGCCTTCAGGTCTAGCATGGTCTGGTAGAACGGCGTGACGAAGTCGTAATAGCCGTTGGCGGAGAACACTTTCAGATCCACGTTGAGGCTCATCGTGGCCGCCAGGTCACCCGCGGTGTAGAGCGCGACATTGCCGTTGGCGTCGAGCCCCTTCTGCGCGCCGGTCGGGTCGGTGTGGCGGAAGTCCCAATGGCGGAAGGCCTGGTCGTTCAAATCCGTAAAGGCGGAGTTGGACGTGAACTTCAGGTCGTCGTTCAGGTAGGTGTTCCACATGGCGGTGTAGACGCCGGACACCGCCGTCATGGTCGGATCGTTGCCGCCGGAGTTCGGATCAACGCTAGCCGCAATGCCGGTGTGGATGCCCGTGACCCGACCGTCATACGCACCCAGCGACAAGCCCTTGTCGGCCAGCAGCGTGGTCAGGAACAGCGACGTGCCCGCGCCGTCAGACGCCGCCACATCCAGCCGCCAGCCTTGCAACGTAGCCGCATCGATGCCGGTGTAGGCAGACAACGTCTTCAGTGCGGCCGGATCGGCATGCGTGGGCTTGGCGAGCGCTTTTTCGTAATCGGTGCTGGCAAATACGGCAGCAGCTTCTGCAAAGTCGCCCACGTCAGCCGGCAACGGGCCGCCTTTGGGTGAAGCTGCACGCTTGTGGAACCACGCATCCGCCGCGCACGTCGGCAAGAGCCCGACCGGGTTGCCCGCCTGCGTGTAGTCGAGGATGGACGACTGCAGCGTGATGCCGTTCAAGTCGACCCCGTCTTCATGCAGCACATACGAGAGCACGCAGGAACGCGCCGTGCCGTAAGACTCGCCAAACAGAAACTTGGGCGAATTCCATCGATCATTGGCCGTCAGCCAGCGCTTGATGAGCTGCGCGATGCTGCGGGCGTCTTGGTCAACGCCCCAGAAATCGAGGTTGCGCTTGGGCGCAATGGCCGTCGAATAGCCGGTGCCGACCGGATTGATAAAAACCAGGTCGGAGCGATCGAGCAGGCTGTCGGGGTTGTCTTCCATGCGATACGGCGCTGGCGGCGTGAACGACGGCATCGACGTCACGATGCGGCGCGGTGCAAACGACCCAAGCAGCACGAACACCGCCGAAGACCCAGGCCCGCCGTTATAGAAGAACGTCACCGGTCGCGCCTGCGCGCCGCCCGCTGGCGTATCCGCCACAAAGGCCACGTGGAACATCTTGGCCGCCGGCTGCGAGCTGCTCGGGTCTACCGTGACGAGGTGGCCGGCATGCGCGGTGTAGGCGATGTCGCGTCCGCCAATGCGCACGGTGTGATGCGTGATCGCCATGCCCTCGCTGGTGTCGGTCACGCTGTCGTCGGGGCCGTTGCCGTAAGCGGTGGGGTCGAAGAATGGCTGGTCGGTGGTGGTCATGCGTGCCTCGCTGCTAGAAAAGGTTCGCGATCGCGTCGCCCTTGGGGCTGCCCAGGCCGGTGCAGGCGTCCCAACCGGGCGCGGCGGCAAAGGCGCCGTTGTTGCCCTGCTTGATGTCGTTGAACGCGCCGGGGTTCTGATACAGCCGCGCATGCAGATAACCCGCCGGGCGCCCCTTGATGGCGTTGATGCGCGCGATGAGCGCGGCCCACAGCGGTGCCGCGGCGCTGGTGCCGCCCACCACGCCGGACTCGCCATCCACGCGGACGACATAACCGGTCAATGGGTCGGCATCGGCCGAGACATCGGGCACGCCGCGGCGCGCCAGCGGCACACTCACGCCGCCGGTCTGCTGCGCGGCCAGGCCCTGCTGCCAACTCGGCAGTGCAAAGACGGTGCTCACCCCGCCGCCGCCCGCGCCACCGCGTGCGCCGTCGTTCCAGACGGTTTCCTCTGCGATGCGGTTTCCGCTGGCACGCACGCTGGTGCCGCCACATGCCAGCGCGTACGGGCTGGAGGCCGGAAAGTCGACGTGATCAGCGCGATCAGGCTGGCCATCGCTGGAGCCGCTGTCGCCCGAGGCCGCACACACCGTCACGCCCATCGTTGCGGCGCTCTGCAGCGCGGCGTTGACGGCTTGCATGGCCTGCGGCGTCCAGGCGCTTTCAGGCGCGCCCCAACTGATGGAGACCACGGAGGGCCGCAGCTTGGTGTCATGGATGGCGGCGTTGATGGCCTGCACAAAACCGGCGTCGGTATTGACCGTGAAGTACACGGCCAGCGTGGCGCCCGGCGCAGCGGCGCCTGCCACTTCCAGGTCAAGCATGACTTCGCCGTCGGGACCGCCGGGGTCCCCCGTGGGACGGTTGGCGCCTTGCCCGACCGGTATGGCCGTCACTGTCGGCATCGGCACGCCCAGTTCCTGGAAGTACGCACGCAGATCGTCTTCTCGGTAGCCGCCGCCAAGTTCAATAAACGCAATGCACTGACCCGCGCCGTCGCCCTGCGGAAAGCCGTAGAGCTGCGCGAGCTGAACCGGCGTGTACGACGCGGTGGGCGCCGCACGCGCGGGCCGTATACCTCCCGGCTCAACCGGCCCGGTCGGCAGCGGCACGAAGCGGAAATGCGGCGCCGCCTGCGGGCGCGAGTCGAGCCCCAGCACGGCCACGACCACGTCCTGCAATGCGTCCGGCAACCGCAGCGGGCCGGAGCGCCCGCGGTATTCGCAGTCGCCATGTGCCACGCGGTGCAGATGCGTATCGAAGGCCCTGCAAAATTGTTCGACGGAGCCTTCGAGCGTGACGGTGGCCGCCGCGACGTTCACTTCGACCACTTGCAGGCCATGTTCGCGGGCAAACGTGCGGACGGCGTCGATGTCGTCCGTGGTGGCGCCGAACTGTGCGGCCCACTCTTCGCGGGTCAGGGGTGTGGGCGATGGCGTTCCTGCGGCATGCGCGTGGACAAATCCGGACAGGCGCGCATCGAGTTCAGCCTCGTTGGGGCGACGCAATTGCACGAGCGCCCGGATCTGCTCTGCCGGATGCGCATCGCCGAGGATGCGTGCGTCTTCAGGAATGGTGCGCTCGCTGCCGCGCAGGGTGTGCCGGACCATGGGCCATCTCCATGTAGGTAGGTGGCCCGTGCGTCGCAACCGGCGTGCCGAGGGTGCCGACAGGATGCGGCGCCACCTCCAACCACGTTAGGCGATGGCTTGCCCGCTTGATCTGCGAGGTTGGTCAGTCGGCAAAATCGGCGGCGCCCCCGCCTTCTGCGGGATGCTGCGGCTTGCCCTCGGCAAAGGCACGGCGGATCAGTGCGCCGCATGCCGCGCTGCGCACATAGGCGCGTGGGGCAAGGGTCTCGCGTACGAGCATGCCGTAATGGCGCTTGTCAGCGGTGATCCAAGGGTAGAAGCCGAACGCGCCGGCCGAGCTGAACGCACCGTCGCCGCCTGGCTGGTCTTCGATCCAATAGTTGAGCGCGTAATGCCACGGCAGGGCGGCCGGGGTGCTGACAGCAGTCGAGCACGTGCCCGGCTCGGTGCAAACGGCATGCTGACCGAGCATCTTGCCGAGCTGGTATTCCCCGCGGATGAGACGACGCAAGAACTGACCATAAGCAGCCGGCGTGGCGATCATTCCGCCGGCAGGCTCCGGTGCGAGGTAACGGATGCCCAGGGGCTGGCCGGCATCGCGCATGCCTGGGGTATTGGCAAGCTGGCGATCGAGGTCGTTGTTGAGCGCATCGGCATCGGCACGGCCCAGACCGAGATCGATCAACAGCTTCTGATCATGGCCGCCGTTGTAGCTGAAACGGCCGACGTGGCCCGGCGTGAAAGTCGCGTTGCGCCCTCGCTCAAAGCAGCTTTGCACGGTGTCGTTGCGATTGCACAGCAGAGGGTTGAGCCCGTCGTACCCTGAGCGCATGGTGAGCGCATCGATTTCGCCGGGCGTCGGCTTGCCTTGCGCACGCTCGACCACGTAGGCGCCAAACACCCATTTGGATGCCGATGCCAGCCGCACCGTCTTGTTCGCGCCGATGCGCTGGCCCTGCTGCCCGTGCATCAGCTCGCCATGCGCGTCCCCAATTTCCCAGTAGTAATCGCCCAGGCGCTGGCAACTGCCTGCATGCGCCAGCGTCGATTCCACGGCAGCACGGCGCGTTGCCAGGCTCGGCGCGGCGGCTTGGGCCGCGGCGGTGGCCACCAATACTGCCGATGCCACCAAAGCGGCCCGCCCCCCTCGCCCGATCCCTGCAGACGCCCTGATGTTCCGGACGTGTCTTGCTTGCGTCATATCGATGTCCCGCTCATTCTCTGCTGCCTTGCCAGCCCGGCGGCACTGTACCGCAGCGCGCGTGGCATTTCGCTGTTTTCCGCAGGGCGTCGATCGTTGTGCAGTCTTGCAACATGCCACCCGCGAAATGCGCATGACTGTATCGGCGGCACCTTGCAGGCAGTTTGCGAGGCGCGAGCGGCGCCCGTTTCAAACGTAAGCGTTTGCGCATCGATTAATCATCTCGGAAGGTGATGAAAATCGTTTCATATTCGATCCCCCAATATGTCCTAAACCTCCCGTTTATGAGCCAAATGGACGATAAGAATCATGCCAAGGGTCGCTAGCGGTCTGCAGAGAGTGTCCTAGAATGCAATCGAAGAAAAGCAGAATTAAATAAAAGTAAATACGCGGCAGCGGCGAGCCTTCGGGAGCGGACCATGGGAACAATCAAACGGGGAACAGCGAGCTTGACCGCTCGTTTGGGGTGGGAACGTCACACTGCCAATTGGCAGGTGATTCCTACGCGTCGGCGCCTTTTTCAAACACGCCTTCCGGCGACGCGCGCCTCCACCGTTTTGCTCTGGCTGGTAGCTTTCTCGATTGCCATCGGCGTCGGGCTGCTGCACAGATTGTGGTAACCAAAAAACATAACTGAAATTTGTACGGGGAAGGTCGCAGCGCGAGAGCGAACCCGCAGTCAACTACCGAATTAACAGACCGTATAACGGCACCGAGGGATAGTCCGACCCGCTTCACTGGGTCAATCGCATCCGGATGGATTCAACATCTGGAGCATCGTCATCCCTCCATTCGGAAACACGCTCCCGCATGTGATCATTTGCGCCGCGAAAGCGGCATGTGGGGTATGCCGCTCAAACGGCACGCCTGATCAATGGGGGGAGCATCATGAACATTTCATTCACCGGCAAGACCTTCAGGTCCGTAGGCGACCTGTTCTTCCAAGCCATTGTCGACGGCAAGGTCGTGAGTTGTTTCGTCACGTCTGAAGCGCTGTCGCTCTGCGATTGCGCGCATCAGAAGATCACAGCCGAAGAGGTCTATCGCAATTACCGCGACTGGATTGAGCTGGCTGCATCGGACCTGATCCGCGCTGGCTCGCTCGCACCGGTCATCGTGCGCGGCCGCGACTTGGCCGCCTCACGCGCATCGCTGCCGCACGGTGGCGTGCCAGCTTACGATCTGGATCGCGCGCGCCAACTGCGCCTGGTCCCGCGTTCGTCGCGCTGATATCTGTCAGCGCTGGCGCAGCGGAACGTGCGGTCGGGGGGCTGCACGTTCCGTGGGTGCCAAGCACACCGCGCAAATCAATCGGCCGGGAAATCCTCTTCCCAATATTCCTGCAGGTTGCGTACGCCCGCGGCGCTTTCGCTGCGCGCGGCTTCGCGCATGCGCAGTTCGACACGACGGATCTTGCCCGAGATGGTTTTGGGCAGATCGGCAAATTCGATGCGGCGCACGCGCTTGTAGGAAGCCAATCGGCTGCGGCAAAACCCGAGGATGTCGCGCGCCAGTTCCGGGGTGGCTTCGTGCCCCGCACGCAGGACCAGAAACGCTTTCGGCACGGCCAGGCGCAACGGGTCGGGACTTGGCACAACGGCGGCCTCAGCGATGGCCGGGTGTTCGATCAGCACGCTCTCCAGCTCAAATGGGCTGACACGGTAATCCGATGCCTTGAATACGTCATCGGCGCGGCCGACGTAGGTCAGGTAGCCACTGGCATCGCGCGCGGCAATGTCGGAGGTGTGATACACGCCGCCGCGCATGGCTTCGGCGGTTTTGTCGGCGTTGCCGGCGTAGCCCTCCATCAGACCTGTCGGGCGTGAATTCAATTCGATGCAGATCTCGCCCTCTTCCGCCTCGCGGCCGTCGGGGTCGCGCAGCGTGATGCGGTAGCCCGGCAGCGGCCGGCCCATCGAGCCCGCCTTGACCGGTTGCCCGGGGCTGTTGCCGATCTGGCAGGTGGTTTCGGTCTGACCGTAGCCGTCGCGAATGGTGATGCCCCACGCCGCGCGCACGCGTTCGATCACCTCTGGGTTGAGCGGCTCGCCAGCGCCCACGAGTTCGCGCAGCGCGGGCTTCCATGCGGCCAGATCTTCCTGGATCAACATGCGCCACACCGTGGGCGGTGCGCACAGCGTCGTCACCTTGGCCCGGCAGAGCACATCGAGCGCCGCCTTGGGTTCGAAGCGCGCGTAGTTGTAGATGAAAACGGTGGCGCCGGCATTCCACGGCGCGAAGAAGCAGCTCCACGCGTGCTTGGCCCAGCCCGGCGAACTGATGTTCCAGTGCACATCACCCGGGCGCAGGCCGATCCAGTAAAGCGTGGACAGATGCCCGACCGGATAGCTCGCATGCGTATGCATCACGAGTTTGGGTTTGGACGTGGTGCCCGAAGTGAAATACAGCAGCAACGGATCGTTGGCCTGCGTTGGCGCGTCGGGCATGAATTTGGCGGATGCATCGTAGGCGTCTTCAAAGCGGTGCCAGCCGGGCGGCGCCTTGTCCGCCCCCACCGCAATGCGTGTGAACGAGCCAGATACGACGTCGAGCTTGGCGCAATCCGCCGCGCCCACCACGACGTGGCTCACCTCGCCCATGGCAATCCGTTCACGCAAGTCTTCGGCGGTGAGCAGTGTCGTGGCTGGGATGATGACCGCGCCAATCTTGATGCTGGCGAGCATCACATCCCAAAGACCGGGCACGTTGCCGAGCATGAGCAAGATACGATCGCCGCGCTGCACACCCAGCGCCCGCAAGTGGTTGGCCACGCGCGCCGAGCGCTCGGCCATCTGCGCGAACGACAGCCGCGTTTCGTTGCCCTGATCGTCGACCACCCAGAGGGCGATGGCGTCGTTGCCGCGCGCCATGGTGTCGAAATAATCGAGCGCCCAGTTGAAGCGGTCCAGCTCGGGCCATGCAAAATCGCGCACGGCGGTGTCGTAATCCTCACGGTGCGCGAGCAAAAAGTCGCGGCACCGCAGGAAAGCGTCCAGCGATGTCATGCCTGTCTCCTGGGGTTCGGAGCGTGGCGTTATGCACGCTCCAACTGCACGCGCCTCGTCCGGGCGCTACGGAAACGCACCTGCAACCGACAACGCCACTTATAGGAGGAATTCGTCCGCCAGACCAGCCCGGATTGTCCCGAGCCATGCACTCATTGCGAGCGCGGCGGAAAACGCAGCGAGCGGCCGCCACCCAGGCTCAGCCATGCCCAGGCCGTTGCGGCAACCACGACACCCAGCACGACGATCCACTGGGCGCTGACCAGCATCAGCTCAATCGTGCCGGCCATGTCCGGCAGGATCTGCGGCCAAGCGGGCGCAAGCCAGCCGTCGGCGTCGAACCATGCGCCGCGTCCCGCACCCGTGGCGAGTTCCACCGCCAGCAGCGCCGCATTGATGGCCGCGAATGCCATGCCGCTGTGTGCCAGCAGGCGGCTGAACACCGGCAGTTCATACAGGGGCTTCAGATATTGGATGTGCCGCGTGAGCGACCACGCGCACACGATGAGCAACGCAACGCTGATGGCGACCATGGGCGCCGGGCTGCGCAGGCACACGCCCAGCGCGATCCACGCCAGCGCATTGATCTCGTGGCGCCGATAGATGCGCAACGCACGCGCCGCGTGCAGCAGGCCAATCGGCGGAACACCAGGGGGAACACCGGCAGACGCCATGATGTGCTCCATGAGCGGAGGGTTGATGCGGCGCCGCACGTCTGTGGCGCTGTGCGGCCCGCAACTGCTTGCAGTGTACCGACGCGTTTTCACACGCGCGAGTTCAAACAACATCCCTCCGCCAAATGACGGACGCGCAACGCACTCAGGCCTCGCGCAAATGCTCGATCAACTGGCGTGCGAAGACGGGCAGATCTTCGAAATGGCGCACGCAGATGCGAAGCAGGCGCGTCGCCCAGGCGTCGGTCAGGCGCACACGGCGGATGCCCATGGAGCGCTGCAAACGGATTGCCGCGTGCTCGGGAATGACGCCAACGCCCACGTTGCGTTCCACCATACGGCACACGGCGTCGAAGCTGCGCAGCCGCACGCGGTATTTGAGCCGATGGCCGGCGCGCGCGGCATGCCCGGCCAGATACGCCTGCAAGGCGTTGTCGCCCGTCAGGCCCACAAAATCTTCCTGCAAGGTTTCAACGAAGGCCAGTTCACGGCGCTCGGCCAGCGGGTGGTCGCGCGCGGTCACCAGCACTAGGCGATCGTGGCGGAACGGAAAGGTCTCCAGCCCGGACAAGTCCACCGCGTCGTTGACGATGCCGATGTCCGCACGCCCCTGCGCAATCGCTTCGACAATCTCGTGGCTGACCAGCTCTTCCAGGTCGATATCCACTTCAGGATGGGCAGCCAGGAAAGCGCTGAGCGTTTCTGGCAAGAACTCGGTCATGGCTGCCGTGTTGGAAAGCAGCCGCACGTAGCCCTTGAGGCCACGCGCGTATTCGCCCAGCTCGCCGCGCATGCGATCCATCTGCTGCAGGACAACGCGGGCGTGATGGACGAGCGTACGGCCGGCGGCGGTCGTTTCCACGCCACGCCGGTTGCGCGTGAGCAGCGGCACGCCGAGGGTGTCTTCCATGCCGCGGATGCGGGCACTGGCCGACGCCAATGTCAGGTGCGCACGCTCGGCCCCCGCCGTGATGCTGCCGGCTTCGGCGGTATGGAGGAAGAGTCGCAGGTCGGTCAGGTCAAAGCGCACGATGCATCTCAAAATTGGCATGAGCCTCAGTTTCACCCTGAGGCAGGGTCAATGTATCGCAGATTGCGGCGCAATTCCCAGTGCCGGAAACTGAGGCATCCCAAAAACAGAACACCCCCAAATTCGCCCCCAATGGAATCCGCCACGCTGCTGCTTTTTGGCGCGGGCCTGCTCGCCGGCATGATGAATGCGCTGGCGGGCGGCGGCTCGTTTGTCACCCTGCCCGCGCTCATGTTCGCGGGTGTGCCATCAGTCTTTGCCAATGCGTCGAGCACGGTGGCGCTGCTACCCGGCGCGGCCACCTCGGCGTGGGCGTATCGCGCGGACTATCGCGGGTTCGGACACGTCTCGATGCGGGCCATGGTGGGGATCAGCCTGGTGGGCGGCCTGCTCGGCGCGCTGCTGCTGATGAACACGTCGTCTCGCGCGTTCGATTTCATCGTGCCGTGGCTGCTGCTGATCGGCTCGCTCGCATTTACCTTCGGCAAACAGGCCGGTGTGTGGCTGCGCCAGCGCATGCAAATCGGGCGGACCACGCTGCTGGTCTCGCAAGGTGCGTTGGCCATCTATGGCGGCTATTTTGGTGGCGCGGTGGGAATCATGATGATGGCCGTCTGGGCACTGTTCGGCCACGACGACATCAAAGCATTGAACGCCTCCCGCACGCTGCTCGTGGGCACAACCAACCTCGTGGCCGTGGTCTGTTTTGCCCTGGCGAAGATGGTGTGGTGGCCGCAGACGCTGGTCATGCTGGTGGCTGCTGCGCTGGGCGGCTATCTGGGCGCCCATGTGGGCAAGCGTTTGCCGGTTCCGGTTGTGCGGGTGCTGATTTCCACCTTCGGCTTTTCGATGACGGCGCTGCTGTTCTGGCGCGCCTGGTCACACGTTTGAGCATGGGGAGAACCGCCATGTCGCACATGCAGCCTCATCCGACGCACCGCACGCTCGCGCCACGCGCCTATCGTGATCCGCATCCCCATCGGGATCGGGCAGCGCGCAATGCCGGGCGCGCCCATCTTGCTGAAACCACCTCTGCCAAGCCGGACATGGCGGGGGCTCAGGCGGTGTTCTACATCGCGCGTGGTGTGGCTCTTCTGCTGGCCGCCGTGGCGGTGGGCCTGGGTGCGGCATCCGATGATGCGGAGCGCCCTTCCGCGCAATACCCCTCTTCTTCGCACGCGACAACGCGCTGAGGGCGCGTTATCATCCGCCCCCCGCAGCACAGGCCCGTTCAATACAAATCCAGTATCGATCGGGCAAAGAAAAAGCCCGCGGGCCGGGGGGCGGGCGGGCTTAACATCTTCAGCCTTTGACGACGAAAGATGGTCGGGTGTGCTTTGTGAACGAGCAATGCGCCGGAATTCACAAAGCGATGCCATTATAAAAAGTGCGCGCCCCCCGCCATACCCCAACAACGAGGGGGGTCCGCGTCATTTTCTGATTAATCCCTGAGCGCTGTGTCCAGTGCCTGCGGTGTCAGCAACCCGCTCGATGCATGGCGCTTGCCGTCCGGGCGCAGGATGATCGTGCGCGGCATCTCGCCCTGCCAGCCAGGGTCGAGCGCGGCGCGCAAGCGCTCCGGCATGTCTTCGGCATTGGCATATTGCGGCACACGCGCAATGCCGACCTTCCTGTCGCGGACCAGCGGCGCCAGGGCGCGGTTCAGCATCTCGGCCTGCTCGGGGCCGTCCATCGACACCATCACCACATCGACGTTCTTCTTGGCGGTGCGCCGCCATTGCGCGATGCGGGCGATGTTCTCGCGGCAGTAACTGCATTCCAGTGACCAGATTTCGACGATGAGCGGGCGCGCCTGTGGCGTCTGCAGCAGTGCCGGCACATCGCGCGCATGCAGCGGCTGAAATTGCAGGGCGCCCGCGGCCTGCGCTGCAAAAGCGGCTGCGGCCAGCGCCACGCCCATCGCAAACGATTTCCATCGTCCCTTCATTTCAATGCCTCCAATGATGGATTGGACGGGCTGACATTGCCGATATCGATCAGCCGGTAGCCCTCGGCCTGCGTGCGCCACGACAGGTAGACACGGCCGTCGCGCGTGAGCAGTTGCGGGTGATCGCTGCCGCCATTGGTATTTGCCACGCTGGCGGGCGCTGCCCAGTGCGCGCCACCGTCGGTGGATTTGCGCAGCAGGATCTGCATGCGGTCTTCGGAAAACTGTTTCCACACCAGCCACAGCGCACCGTCCGCCGCGAGCAGCGCGGGGTGCGATGCCTGCGCACCAGCTTGTGCCGAACCGGCAAAGGACCATGCGCCGCCGATCGGCTTGCCGTCGGCCGAGAGCCGGCTGTAGAACAGGCCAGGCTTGTCCTGCTGCACAGAGAACCACGCCATGTGCTGCACGCCATCCGCCGTAACGACCAACGCGGGGCCATGGTGCGGACAGGCATCAACGCGCCATTCCGAGAACGTCGCGCGCGTGACGGCAAGCGGCGTGTTATCGATCGGTAATGTCGCCAATGCGTGGTCGCGAATCTGCCCGGCAAACACGTTGCGCCACAGCGCGAGCATGTGGCCCTCGACATCGGGCGCCAGCGCAATGCGGCAGCATTCGCAGGTCTGGTCGATGACCTTGCGCTCGGGTGCGAAGGTGGCGCCGCGGTCGGTCGAAACGGTGTAATACACCGCTGCGCCGTCGTACGGCTGCTTGGCTGCCTGCGCGCGCTGCAGATCGCGCTTGTCGATCCACGTGACGAAGATGCGGCCGGCGCTGTCGACGGCAATCGAATCGAAGCGGTGCGTGATTGGCTGGCGATCGTGGTGGACGGTGACCGGCACGCTCCATGTCTTGCCACCGTCGAGCGAGCGCGAGAAACGCACGAAGCCCGTATACGGCGCGTCAAGCGGGCGCGACCAGCTTACATACAGCGCACCGTCCGGGCTGGCGATGACTTTCGGACGGTTCTCGCCGTCGGTGTAGATCGGCTCGGGTTGCGGGTTCACGCGCTGCGGCGCGGACAGCGTCTTGCCGAGATCGTCGGACGAGGCGACCACCACGTGCTGTCCTTCTGCCCACGTCACCCACAGGCGCCCTGCCTTGTCGAACGCGGCCGTCGTGGCGAGCTGCGGTTTGGCGGCCGGCTTGGCTGCCATGGCGCCGTGGTCATGGCCTTCGTGCGCGAGCGCCACCGCTGCCGCAAGAGCCAGCAGCGCACCGGCAAGGAATCGAGGAATCGACTGCATTACAGACGCCATTTCAGTTGTCCATAGAAGGTGCGCGACGGATACGGGTGGTACACGAAATACCGTCGGTCGGTCAGGTTGTCGACGCCCAGCGCCAGCGTGATGTGCTTATCGATGCGGTAGCTGGCCTTGAGGTCCACGGTGAAGAAGCTGCTGGTGCCACCGTAGACGTTCGGCAGCACATCGGTGTTGTCAAGCGTGCCGTATTGGCGGCCCGAATAGCGCACGCCTGCGCCCACCGTCCAGTCGGGCGTGGCATGCCAACTCGCAAAGAGATTGGCGCGCACGCGCGGCATGCGCGGCCAGGTCTTGTCGACGTAGGTTGGGTTGGCAGCGTCGGCCAGCGTCTTCGATTGCGTGAAGGCGACGTTGGCCTCAATGTCCACGCCGCGCACACCCGCATCCTGCAGAACGTCCTGCCCCGAATACGCCAGTTCGATGCCGCGCGTGCGCACGCGATCGACGTTCTGCACGTTCGTCACGTTGGGCGTGACGGTGATGTTGGTCTGCGTGTAGATGCTGTCGCGCACGTCGCTCTGGAACAGGCTGGTACGCAGCACGCCGTAGGCCACAGCCTGCTCGACGGTGAAGTCGAAATCATTGGCGCGTTCAGGCTTGAGATTCGGGTCGTTGTTGACGATCGTGTTGCCGCTGATCGTGCCCTGGAACAGCTCCGCCACCGTCGGGAAGCGCACCGCACGGCCATACGACAAGCGCAGCAGCGTGTCTTGCGTGGCCTGCCATTGGATGGCGGCCTTGGGCGAAAACGCGTCTTCAGTACGGCTGGCGTAGCCCAACGTGCTCGCGCCGTTGCCCAGTTGGCCGTTGTAGGCGCGCCAGCTTTCATAGCGCAGGCCCAGCGTGGCGAGCCAGCGCGGCGCAAACGCCCACGCGTCCTGCAGGAAGACGGCCTGCGTTTGCGTGTCGCCCTGGTAGCTGGATTTCAACGTGGACAGCGTTTCCGTCGACCAGTTCGTCGCGTTGAAGGTCTGGTTGCGCAGGTGGTATTGGTCGTAGTGGTAGCCGGTCGTGAAGGTATGGCCGGACACCGTGGGCGACGTCGCCTTGATGTCGAAGTTGGACCAGCCGGTGCCGTCGCCGTAGAACACCGTGCCGGGCCCATTGCCGGCCGCCGTGTTCGACGCGCGGAGGATGTCGCGCGAGACGTTGTAGGCCGATGCGTTGGCGTCGATCTTCCAGCCACCGATCTTGCCCTTCACGCCCAGGCCGTAGAGCCAGTTTTCCTGGTCGCCGTTTTGTGGGGCGAAGGTGTTCGGAGCAATTGTGTACGGCGTGCCGTTGATCAGCACATTGCCGCCCGTGACGGTGTTGCCGGCCGCATCGCGCAGGAAGCTGAGCGCCTGGTCGTTGAAATGGTTCTCCCAATGGCCCAGCGTGAGCGATGCTTCCAGGCTGTCGCTGAACACGTAGCCGAATCGCAGGGTCTCTTGCAGCTGCTGCGTGCGCTCGAGCATCTGCGGCCCGAGAATCATGCGGGGCTGGCCGTTGGGGCCAAGATCCTGCCGCGCACCCGTGACCGGCACGGGCGTGCCGCCCGCAGTGAACCTCGAGTTGGGCGTGGCGTATTGCATCGGCTGGCTGTCGTTCTCCAGCCGGTCGACCGACAGCGCATACCAGAACTTGCCGATCCGGTCGCCCAGCGACGCGCTCTCGTGATTGCCCGTGACGTTGCGCGAAAAGCCGTATGCATCGTTGTAGTGCTGGCTCATCACCTGCGTCTGCGCCGCGGCCTCGAACTTTTCGGGACGGCGCAACGTCATCGCGATGGTCGTGCCCATCGAGTTGCCGGGCAGCAGCGCCGAGAACGGCCCATACAAAATATCGACGCGCGCCAGGTCATCCGGCCCGACCATCGACCAGCGCGGCGGGTAGCTGTAGCTGGAACCCAGCAGGTTCGAGAGCAAGATGCCGTCGGCATACAGCAGGCCGCGTGCACTTTGAATCTCGTTGAAATCGCGGCCGGCGAAGATGGAGTTGCGGTCGCCAATGAAGCGGCGGCGCACCATCACGTTGGGCTGGTATTTGACCGCGTCTTCGGTGGTGACGACATTGCGGTCGGCCAGTTGATCTGCCGTCACGCTTTGCACGACCGCCGGCGTATTGCGGGCGAACGGCGTGGGGTTGGCGTTGGCCCGCACCACGGTGGGCGCGAGTTCCTGCGTGACAGGCACGGGCACGGGGGCCGCATCTTCAGCAGCAAAAGCGGACAGCGGTGCCGCCGCGCTCAGGGCGAGCGCAGCACGGCACACCAGCGTGCGCTTTGGGGCAGCAGCCCCAGCGCGCTTGTGGAATGACATCGGAAAGGTCTCCGGATTGCGATGGCGTTGGCCGCAACAAGGGCCAGACGCAAAGGCGCCACGGAGTTCACCCCCGCAGGCGCGTCAGATCGACAACGACGGAGACACGGGAGGCGCGCGAGACTCTGCCACGCGCAGCGCGCTGCGCGCGTACACGGGCGCCGGGCTGGCCGGCTGCCGCACGCGATAGACGAAATGGGCGGAAGGAACATCCAGCGCCGGAACCGAGGCCAGCGCCATCCCGGCTGCAAACCCCGGGCAATACAGGCAGTGCGCCACGCTGTGGTGGGCGGCCGAATCGTCGGCGGAGCCATCGCCTTGCAGATCGATGGCAACCTGCACGGTGCTGCCATGCGGTGCCGTTGCGCTGCACAGCTCGACGGCAAGGGTGCCCGTGGCCGCCGCACGGGCGGAAGCGAGCACCGGCGACAGTACGTTCAGTACGATCGCAAGCCAGACGAGGAAGAGCCAGCGGCGATGGAGCATGGGTGGACAACGTCAGAATGTGTGGAGTATAGCGCTGCACACAGTTCCTCGAATTGCCTGCGGCACAGTGCCGCGCAACGGCAAATCGACGGAGATCGACTGGCAATTCGATCGGAATTAGCCTTAATTATTGGATCAACTATAATTTATACCGATTTCCATAATCAGGTCTAAAACAGGGCTTTCCATGGATTCCCGAATCGACTCCGGCGACACCGCCCGCTTCAACTTCCACCGCCAGGACCTTGCCAACACGCTGTGCGACAGCCTGGAAGGCAAGGGTTTGGCCGACGCGCGGTCCGGGCTCTTCCTGGCGGCCCCCCGGCGCACAGGCAAAAGCACGTTCCTGCGCGAAGACCTGGTGCCCGAAGTCGAGCGCCGCAAGTGGATCGCCATCTACGTGGACTTATGGGCCGACCGCGCCCGGGACCCTGGCCTGCTGATCGCAGATGCCATCAAATCGAAGCTGGCGCAGTTCGACGGGCCGATCGCGAAGCTGGCCAAGCAGGCCGGCATGGAAAAGGTCGACGTGCTGCGCACCTTCACCTTCAACCTCGGCAAGATCGGGCTGCCGCCGGGCATCACCCTGGCCGACGCGCTCGATGTGCTCTACAAGGCGGTGCAGCGGCCTGTCGTGCTGATCATCGACGAGGCGCAACATGCGCTGTCCACCGAGGCCGGCACCAACGCCATGTTCGCGCTCAAGGCCGCGCGGGACCAGATGAACCAGGGCGTGGACGAACCCCGGCTCTTCCTCGTCTTTACGGGGTCGAACCGCGACAAGCTCGCCAACCTGCTGCTCAATCGCACGCAGCCGTTTTTCGGCTCGCGCGTGACGAACTTCCCGCTGCTGGGGCGGCCGTATGTATCGGCGTACACGGCGTGGGTCAACCAGCACCTGGCGCCGAATAACCAGTTCAAGGAAGACGACATGTTTGCCGCCTTCCAACTGGTCGGGCACCGGCCGGAGATGCTCAAAGGCATCGTCAGCGAGATCGCCCTGGAGCTGGGTGAAGCCGCCAGCCTGGGCGAGCTGCTCAAGCGCGGCGCACAGGGTTTTCGCGATCGCATCTGGGGCGAGATCGAAAGCGATTACAGCGCGCTGACGGAAATCCAGCGTGCCGTGCTGGCGGTGCTGATCGAGCGCGGGCAAAGCTATTCGCCGTTCTCTGAAGAGTCGATGAAGGCGTATGCGGCCAAGCTTGGCCACAGCGAGTTCTCCACCGCCACGGTGCAAGCCGCGCTTGACGCGCTGCGCGACAAGAACCTGATCTGGAAGGAGTCCCGCGGCGCCTACGCGCTGGAAGACGAAAGCCTGGCGCTGTGGTTTCGCGAGACGCGGGGCGCGCATGCCGTGCCGCCGCGGTTAAGCGAGTAGCGCACCAGATCGTCAAACAGCCGCCACCGGCACCGCCTGCGTGCGGCCGAGCAGGCCCCACACCACGACCGCCGACACCACGGATACGACGGCCAGCGCATGCGCAATCTGCGCAAACGCGGCAACGTAGGCCGAGATGAGCGTCGGCGCCGATCCGGCTGGCAGCAGCGCCAACGCTGCGGGCACGTTGCCCATGGCGGTGCGATGTGCGGCCTCCATCCAGGTCGCGACGTTCGAGCTGCCGGACGCGCCGGCCTGCGAAACGATAAGCGCCGTCAGCACCGCGCCCACCATGGCCAGCGCAATCGCCTCGCCAGCCACGCGCGTGGTGCTGAAGATGCCGGTGGCCATACCCGCGCGCTCCTTGGGCACCACGCTCACCGACAGGCCATCCATCAGCCCCCACGCGAAACCGGTGCCGAAGCCCGTGAGCAGCATCGGCAGAATCCACGCGGCGGCCGGCTGGCCCGGCGCGACATCGCCCAGCCACCAGAAGCCCATCGCCGCCACCAGCAGCCCGCCACACGTCAGCGCCGCAGCGGACCACCGATGCGCGAGTTGCACCGCCAGCAGCGGCACCACCAGCAACGGGAGCGACAAGGCAATCATCGTGATGCCTGCCTCGGTTTCGCCCTGCCCCTCGATGCCGATGAGGCGCGCGGGCAGCAGCACCAGCATCGCCACGTAGCACGCCGTGGCGAGCGGCAAGAACTGCACGCCGACAAAACGACGGAAGCGGAAGAGCGACAGATCCAGCATCGGCCTGACCACGCGCTGCTCGATGGCGACGAACACGGCCAGCCCAAGCGCTGACGCAGTGAACAACGCCAGCACCACGCCGTCGCCCCAGCCGCGCTCGGGCACTTCCATCAGCGCCCACGTGAGCAGGACAAGCGTGGCCGTAAAGCTTGCGGCGCCGGCCCAATCCACGCCGCGCGCATCGGGATCGCGTGTTTCCCGCATGCGCGGTACGCCAAACACAAAAGCCAGCGCGCCCACCGCCGCGCACAGCACGAAGATGGCGCGCCAGCCTTGCGTCTGTACCAGCGCGCCCGCAATCAACGGCCCGAAGGCCAAACCCACGCCAAAGGTCGTCCCCAGCAGGCTGAAGGCGCGAATGCGCGCATGCCCGTCAAACTCCTGTGCCAGCGCAGCCGAGCCCCCCGCCAGCGACATCGCCGCCGCCACGCCCTGCAGCGCGCGCAACCACCCGATGGCGTTCACGCTGGGCGCCAGCGCGACGCCAATCGATGCCAGCACGAACAGCGCGATCCCACTGGCGAACACGCGCTTGCGGCCATACGAATCGGCCATCGCTCCTGCCACCATCAAGCAACTGCCGAAGGCCAGCATGAAGCCATTGACCACCCAGTTGAGCGCCGTGGCACTGCCGCCCAACGCGCGGCCGATGGCCGGCGTGGCCACCGCCGCACCGGTGAAAGACAGCGGCAGGACCAGCCCCGCCATGCAAACCGCCGCCAGCACCAGCCAGCACCCGGCGTGTTGTGGGCGATGCGAAATCGTCGTATTCAAGGGAGCCTCTTATTTTTGTATCGATCGGTATACAAATTAACGAGGCGACACGACCGACGTCAAGGATTAATATATTGACCGGTACAGAAATAGGGATTTCAGGACTTCATCATGGCGACACGAGGACGCCCCCGCACCTTTGATCGCGACGAAGCCTTGCGCCAGGCCATGACCGTGTTCTGGGCGCGCGGCTACGAAGGCACCACGCTCGACGAACTCAAGCTGGCGATGGGCGGCATCACCGCGCCGAGCTTCTACGCGGCATTTGGTTCGAAAGAAGCGCTCTTTCGCGAGGCCGTCGCGCTGTATCGGCAGACGGCCGGCAGCACCACGGCCATCGCCCTGACCGAACCTGCTACCGCGCGCGAATCCATCGACGCGCTTTTGCGCAGCAACGCCCTTGCCTTCAGCCAGCCCGACGCGCCGCGCGGATGCATGGTGGTGCTCGGCGCGCTGCTGTGTTCGGCCCCCAATCGACAAGTGCAGGAGGACTTGCGCGCGATCCGGCTGGAAACCATCGAGGCCATCCGAACGCGCATCCGCCGCGGTATGGATGAAGGCGACGTGCCCGCCACGGCCAACGCCGATGCCCTGGCCGGCTACTACGCGACCGTGCTCAACGGCCTGTCGATCCAGGCGCGCGACGGCGCCTCGCGTGAAGCATTGATCGCGACCGTCGATTGCGCGATGGCCGCGTGGGACGCGATGGTCTGCGCCCGCTAAACTGCACAGACGACCACAACAATATTTCGGGGAGCAGCCAAATGGCACGCAATCGCACCACGTGGCGCGCGCTGGCGGCCGCGTTTTTTCTGCTGACGGGCGCGGGCGCCGCTGTGGCGCAAGACGCAACGCCCGCGCAGGCACAGGCACCAGCTGCGAACTGTCCGCCCCCGGCCTCCAGCTTCATCCCCAAGGACGGCTGGGCCGCCGCCGCGCAACGCGCGACCGACCACGGCCTGCTCTGGCGTATCGAAAAGAACGGTCACACGTCGTGGCTCTACGGGACGATCCATGTCGCACGAGCTGACTGGATGCTGCCCGGCCCGACCGTGCGCAGCGCGCTTCAGCAGGTTGACAGCATCGCGCTCGAACTCGACCTGCTCGACAAGGACGTCGACCGCAAACCGCTCACAGCACAAAACAGCGCAGAAGATCGCCGCCTGATGGCTGGCCGGCGCGGTGAGCGCTTCAACAAGCTGCTCTCGGCCGCGTGCCTGCCCGATACGGCCCTCACACAGATCCGCAAGTTTCAGCCGACCATGCAGTTGGCCTCGCTGGCGGTGCTGGGGGTGCGCACGGACGGGCTCTATCCCGATTTCGGCATCGACCTGTTTCTCACGACCTACGCCAAGAGCGTCCATCTGCCGATCGTGCCGCTCGAAACACTGGTGCAGCAGGTGCACGTGCTCAACGAGATCGTGCCGAAGAACGAGGTTGCACAGCAATTCGATACCGTGCTCGACGCGATTGAATCGGGCGAGGCGCGCACGCAGACGCTCACGCTCGCCAATGCCTGGGCCGACAGCGACATCAGCACGCTGGAGCACTATCCGCAGTGGTGCGATTGCCTGAAGACGGCGACGGATAAACGCGCCTTCCAACGCCTGGTGACGAACCGCAACCGCGCCATGGCTAACAACATTGCGCGCGTGCACAACAGCGGCCAACGCGTGTTTGCTGCCGTGGGCGCGTTGCACATGATCGGGCCCAAGGGGATTCCGGCGCTGCTGGCCGCGCGCGGATACAAGGTGACGCCGGTGTTGCCGGCGGCTGCACCGCGTTAGACCCTCAGCGCTTTTCCGGCGGCGTGGCTCCAACAGCCGCCGCCAGTTCGGCATGCGCGGCCAAGTCTGCGCGACGATGCTTGACCGTCGTGCTGGCCGGGTGCTTGCCCAGGAAATTGCCGTTTCTCCAATCTTTCGACGGGCGGATCGGCCGCGCCGTAAAGCCGCCACCGCAGTTCGGGCACACATTGCCGAACACGCCGTCTGCACAGGTCGCGCAGAACGTGCATTCGAATGAGCAGATGCGCGCGTTCGTCGCGTTGGGCGGCAGCGCCGTGTTGCAGTGTTCGCAAGTTGGGCGGAGTTCGAGCATTGCGTCCTCGGTGTGGTGATTTCAGTCCATTGCAGCCAGAATCCGCTGCGCGCACGCCTCGTCGGTCACAAGACCGGTCAGCCAGCCACCTCGCAATGCCGCCCCGATCGCGCCCGCCTTGGCCACACCGCCAGCAATGGCGATCACGGGGCGAGATGGCATCGGCTTGAGCGGCAAGCTGGTGATGCGGGTCTGCAGCGGCACATCCAGCAAGCGCCCCTGGGCGTCGATTGGCCGGCCGATCAACTCGCCTGCCGCGCCATGGGCGAGCAGATCTTCCACATCCTTCGCACTGATGAAGCCGTCGACCTGCAATGCGCAACCGGGGCCGATCGTGCCGACACCAATGAAGGTGACATCCGCCTGCGCAGCCAGATCGGCCACCACACCGTAGAGCCGGTGCTGGCACCACTGCCGGGTGTCTTCGGCGCTGTCGGCAACGAGCGGCGCAGGGAGCAGGTAATAGCGGCTGCGGGTTTTCTCTGCCGCGGCAAGCGCGACGTCGTAACGGTTGGACGAGCCATCCGCCGCAATCGCCCCGACCATCGAGACGATGCGATGCTGCGGCCGGTCAAGATCGGGAAGTTGGTCGATCGCGGCGCGCAGCGTGCGGCCCGAGCCGACGTTCACCACGCGCGGCGCATCGGGCAGCAGGTGGCGCTCCATGATTTCTGCGGCGGCCACGGCAATCATGCGTTGGGCAGCGTCTGCGTCGTCGGCACTGGCCGGCACTACATGGCAGGTCTCCAGCCGGAAACGGCTGCGCAGGTTCTCCGCCAACTCCAGACACGCTGACACCGGGTGCGTCACGCGCACCTTCACCAGCCCGTGCTCCACCGCATAGGCGATCAGCCGCTGCGCGATCTGGCGCGACACGCCTAACTGCTCGGCGATGTCGTGTTGCGTGTGGTTGCCCACGTAGTAAAGCCACGCCGCACGCGCGGCCTGGTCTCGTTTTTCCTGCTGCTTGGACACGCAGCGCCTCCTCTAGAACCTTGGCGATATGAGACGCATCGTAGCGTGCTTTTGCCCTTTTAACGAGCATTTGCTTGACAAGCGCAACATCGCATCCGATTATTTGCTCACAACACGGACAATTGCTCAAAACCCGAAGCAAGTCCAGGCGGTGCGCCCGCATCGCCACATTCCAAGAAAGGAGACGACTGCATGTTCCGCACGCTTCTGCGCGGGATGGCCCGCCCATCCCAACTACTCAAGCTGACCGCCCTCGCTGCCTTCCCCGCGCTCTGCGCTATCACTGCGCATGCCGCGGCCACCACGCTCACGATTGCCACGATCAACAACCCCGACATGATCGTGCTGCAGAAGCTGTCGAGCCAGTTCGAGCAGGCGCACCCCGACATCAAACTGCGCTGGGTCACGCTGGAAGAAGGTGTGCTGCGCCAGCGCGTGACCACCGACATCGCCACCGGCAGCGGCCAGTTCGACCTGATGACGATTGGCGGCTATGAAGCGCCGCTGTGGGCCAAGAAAGGCTGGCTCGCCCCGCTGGACATGCCCGCCAGCTACGACGCGGCCGACCTGCTGCCGACCGTGCGCGATGGGCTCTCGCTGGGCGGCAAGCTCTTCGCCGTACCGTTCTATGCCGAAAGCTCGATGACGTACTACCGGCGCGATCTGTTCAGCGCGGCGGGCCTGAAGATGCCCGAGCAGCCCACGTATGACGACATTGCCAAGTTCGCCGCCAAGCTGCACGACCCCGCCAAGGGTGTGTACGGTATCTGCCTGCGCGGCCGGGCGGGCTGGGGAGAAAACATGGCGCTGGTGTCGACCATGGTCAACACGTTCGGCGGCCGCTGGTTCGACGAGAAATGGCAACCGACCATCGACACGCCGCAGTGGAAACAGGCGGTCAACACGTATGTCGACCTGCTGAAGAAATACGGCCCGCCCGGCGCAAGCAGCAACGGCTTCAACGAAAACCTCGTGCTGTTCTCGGGCGGCAAGTGCGGCATGTGGATCGACGCGACCGTTGCCGCCGGCATGGTCAGCAGCACGAAGGATTCCAAGGTGGCCGACAAGGTGGGCTTTGCGAATGCGCCCATCGCCAGCACACCGAAGGGCTCGCACTGGCTGTGGATCTGGGCGCTCGCGGTGCCGAAGTCGTCGAAATCGCCGGAGGCTGCCAAGACGTTCGCGGCCTGGGCGACATCGAAGGACTACATCCGCGCCGTGGCCAAGGCCCAGGGCTGGGGCGAGGTGCCGCCAGGCACGCGTGCATCGACGTATGACGACCCGGCCTACCAGAAGGCTGCGCCGTTCTCGAGCTTCGTGCGCCACGCCATCGAGACTGCCAACCCGAACGATCCGTCTGCGCAGAAGGTGCCGTACACCGGCGTGCAGTTCGTGACGATTCCGGAGTTCCAGTCGCTGGGCACGGTGGTTGGCCAGGCGATTGCCGGCGCGCTCACAGGCAAGACGACTGTGGACGACGCGCTCCGTGTTTCGCAATCGCAGGCACTGCGGGCAATGCGCCAAGGCGGCTATCTGAAGTGATGCAGCCGCTGCTGCGCCAGGAGGTGTCATGGAACATGTATTGGAGTCGCGGGTGAACGGCATGGGTGGTACGCCGTCACCGGCCCAGCCACAGCGCGCGCGGCGCTGGCTGCCCACGCTGCTGGTGTCGCCATCGGTGCTGGTGCTGCTGTTGTGGATGACGGTGCCGCTGGCGATGACGCTGTATTTCTCCGTCAGCCGCTACAACCTGCTCAACCCGGATCAGACCGGCCTGGCGGGGCTCGACAACTACCGCTTCCTGGTCGAAGACCCCGCCTTCTGGCCGGCCATCGGCAACACGCTGGTGCTGATCGGCTCGGTGCTGCTGATCAGCGTCGTGGCGGGCACGCTGCTGGCCGTGCTGTTCGACCAGCCGTTTGCGGGGCGCGGTGTGGCGCGCATTCTGGTCATCAGCCCGTTCTTTGTCATGCCGACGGTGGCGGCGCTCATCTGGAAAAACATGATGCTGCACCCCGTGTACGGCTTGGCCGCCTGGGTGGCGCGCCTGTTCGGCGCTGAGCCGGTGGATTGGCTCGCCACGCAGCCAATGCTCTCCGTGATCATCATCGTTGCGTGGCAGTGGACGCCGTTTGCCTTCCTGATCCTGTTGACGGCGCTGCAATCGCTCGACCCCGAGCAGAAGGAAGCCGCACAGCTCGACGGCGCGAGCCCGGTGCGCATCTTCTGGCACATCGTGCTGCCACACTTGAAGCGCGCGATTGCCGTGGTGGTGATGATCGAGACCATCTTCCTGCTCTCGATCTTTGCCGAAATCCACACCACCACCGCGGGCGGCCCCGGTACGGCCACGACCAACCTCGCCTACTTCGTCTATAGCCTCGGCCTGCAGCAGTTCGACATCGGCATTGCGTCGGCGGGCGGCATCGTGGCGGTGGTGCTGGCAAACGTGGTGGCGTTCTTCCTCGTCCGCATGCTGGCCCGCAACCTGAAGGGAGTGCACGAGCAATGAGCGCCCTCACCGCAACCTGGCGCACGCGGCTTGCCGGCGTGCTGGCGTGGGCGATTGCCCTGGTGCTGTTCTTCCCGATCGCGTGGGCAGCGCTCACTGCCTTCAAGACCGAGCAGGAGGCCTATACGCCCACGCTGTGGTTCACGCCCACGCTCGACAGCTTCCGCGAGGTGCTGGAGCGCGCGCATTACCCGAGCTTTCTCGGCAACTCGCTGGCGGTGTCGATCCTCTCCACGCTGCTGGCGCTGGCGATTGCCATTCCGGCGGGCTATGCGATGGCGTTCTTCCCGAACAAGCGCACGCAGCAGGTGTTGCTGTGGATGCTGTCCACCAAGATGATGCCGGCCGTGGGCGTGCTGCTGCCGGTGTACCTGCTGGCAAAGACGGCGGGCCTGCTGGATTCCATCACCGCGCTCGTCATCGTCTACACGCTCGCCAACCTGCCGATTGCCGTGTGGATGGTCTTCACCTACTGCAACGACGTGCCGCGCGAGATTCTGGAAGCCGCACGCATGGACGGCGCCAACCTCTGGCAGGAACTCGTCTACGTATTGCTGCCGACGATGCTGCCGGGGCTGGCCTCCACGGCGCTGCTCCTGCTCATCCTGTCGTGGAACGAAGCCTTCTGGAGCCTGAACCTGACCAGCATCGATGCCGCACCGCTCACCGTGTTCATCGCGTCGTACTCCAACCCCGAGGGGCTGTTCTGGGCGAAGCTGTCGGCGGCTTCAGTACTGGCAATTGCGCCGATCCTCGTGCTCGGTTGGCTGGCACAACGGCAACTGGTGCGTGGCCTGACGTTCGGGGCCGTGAAATGACGCCACATGCCAACGAATATGCCAACGCGCGCGCCCCCGCCTACCTGATCTGCGATTGCGACGGCGTGCTGATCGACAGCGAATCGGTGGCACTGCGCGCGCTGATCCGCACGCTCGGTCCGCACGTGCCGCATCTTTCATCCGCCGCGCTGGAAGACATGCTCGAGCCGCGCCTGGGCATGAACACGATGGCACTGCTGACTGAGCTGCAGAGCAGCATCGGCTTTCATCTGTCCGACGCGCAACTAGCCAAGGTGCTGGCCGACGTCGAACACGACTGCGCCACGCAATCGCAGCCCGTGCCCGGCATTGCCAACCTGCTCGCCACGCTGCCGCAGCCCAAGGCCGTCGCCAGCAACAGCAGCCGCCCGCGCATTGAAGCGAGCCTGCGAAGGGCCGGCCTACTCGACGTATTTGGCCCGCACATCTACAGCGCCTACGAAACACCGCGGCCCAAGCCGGCACCTGACGTGTATCTCGCCGCGTGTGCGGGCCTGGGCGCCGGTCCCGCGCAATGCTTGGTGATTGAAGACAGCGACACCGGCGTGCGTGCCGCCCGAGCCGCCGGCCTGACCGTATTTGGCTTTGCCGGCGTGGCGCATATGCCGGCAGTCGCCACACAGCGCCTGCTGGCTGCCGGCGCACGCCACGTTTTTACCGACATGCGGGCACTGGCCGATGCGCTGACGTCGACGCTCGCCACGCCCGCCTGATCCGCACACAGAACACGCCCAAGGAGACCTCGCCATGGCCAGCCTGACCCTGCGCAATCTGCAGAAGCGTTACGAACAGAACACCGTCCTGCACGACATCAATCTCGACATTGCCGATGGCGAATTCGTTGTCTTTGTCGGCCCTTCGGGCTGTGGCAAATCGACATTGCTGCGCACGATTGCGGGTCTGGAAGGCATCGATGGCGGCGACCTGCTGATCGGTGACACGCGTGTGAACGACGTGGTGCCCGCCAAGCGCGGCATTGCGATGGTGTTCCAGTCGTACGCGCTGTATCCGCACATGAGCGTGTACGACAACATGGCCTTTGGCTTGAAGCTCTCGGGCATGAAGCGCGAGGCTATCGACGCTGCCGTGCGCCGTGCCGCCGAAGTGCTGCACATCGACGCGCTGCTCGATCGCAAGCCGCGCCAACTCTCCGGCGGCCAACGCCAGCGCGTGGCCATCGGTCGCGCCATCACCCGCGAGCCAAAGGTCTTCCTGTTTGACGAGCCGCTCTCCAACCTCGATGCCGCGCTGCGCGTGAAGATGCGCCTGGAGTTTGCCCGCCTGCACGACGCGCTCAAGACCACCATGATCTACGTCACGCACGATCAGGTGGAAGCCATGACGCTGGCCGACAAGATCGTCGTGCTACGTGACGGACGCATCGAGCAGGTCGGCTCTCCGCAAACGCTGTATCACCACCCGGCCAGCCAGTTTGTGGCGGGCTTCATCGGCTCGCCTAAGATGAACTTCCTGCGTGGCGTCGTTGATCGTGCCGATGCGTCGGGCGTCTCCGTGGCGCTCGCGGGCGGCCAACAGCCGGTGGCCGTATCGCCCGGTGAGCTGCGTGCGGGGGATGCCGTCACGCTCGGCATCCGCCCGGAGCATCTGCATCTGGACGCGGCCGGCACCCTGAAGGGCACCGTCACGCATATCGAGTCCCTGGGCGACGTGGCCTATCTGCATGCCGACTGCGAAGCCGCACCCGACGGCCTGGTGCTGCGCGTGCCGGAATCGACCCGGCTCGCCCACGGCAGCGCCATCACGTTGTCTGCCGACGCCGCGCACTGCCACCTGTTCGACGCCGAAGGCCGTGCGCTGGCGCGCCTGCAGGCGCCCCAGGCCCAACAGGCCGCCTGAGGTTCACACCGCCCAACGTTGCACACGATCATGCCTTCCCCGACCTCCTCCACCTGGCTGCACCTGGGTGCCGGCTCCTTCCATCGCGCGCACCAGGCGTGGTATCTGCATCGCCTTCGCGAGACCGGCGACACATCGTGGCGCCTGGCGCTTGCCAATATCCGCGACGATGCCGGCACGCTGCTGCATGACCTCGCTGCCCAGCACGGCGCTTACACGCTGGAGACCGTCGACACCGCCGGCCATCGCGCGTACACGCGCGTCCAATCCATCGATGCCGTCGTGCCATGGGATGCCGAACTCGCGGCGCTGTGCGGGATCGGGGCGGCGCCCGATACGCGCGTGATCTCCTTTACCGTGACGGAAGGCGGCTACTACCTCGACCAGCAGCACCAACTCGACGCGACGCAGCCAGACATCGCCGCTGACCTGCGCGGCGGTGCCTGCACGCTATACGGCGCGCTGGCCCGTCTGCTGCACCTGCGCTTGCAGCGTGGCGGCGCGCCACTCACGCTGCTCAATTGCGACAACCTGCGCCACAACGGCGAGCGCTTCCGCAGCGGCCTGCGCCAGTTCCTCACGCTGCGCGGCGAACCAGGCGACAGCGGCCTCGTTGCATGGCTCGACGCACATGCCAGCACGCCGAACACGATGGTCGATCGCATCACGCCACGCCCGACCGACACCTTGCGCGAACGCGTGGCCGCACAGACCGGCTGGCAAGACCGCTGCCCCGTGATGGCCGAAACCTTTGCGCAATGGGTGGTGGAAGACGATTTCCGTGCCGGGCGGCCAGCGCTCGAACGTGTGGGCGTCGAGTTCGTCCCTTCTGTGCTGCCGTACGAAGAAGCAAAGATTCGCGTGCTCAACGCCAGCCATAGCTGCATCGCCTGGGCCGGCACGCTGTTGGGGCTGCACACGATTGACGAAAGCGGTGCCGTGCCGTCCATCCACCGCATGGCGTACGACTACGTGACCGACGATGTCATCCCGTGCCTCACTGCCAATCAGCCCTGCCCCATCGACTTGGCCGCCTACCGCGACACCGTGCTCGACCGCTTCGCCAATCCGCACATCCGTGACACCAACCAGCGCGTGGCAGCAGACGGCTTTTCGAAAATCCCGGGGTTCATCACGCCCACACTGGCGGAGTCGTTCGCGCGCGGGCATGTGCCGCTTGCCACGGCGATGCTGCCGGCACTGTTCTTCGTCTTCCTGGAGCGCTGGCATGCGGGCACGCTGCCGTATGCCTATCAGGATGGCCAGTTCGATCCGGTTGCCGCGCAAGCCATGCTTGAGGCCGATGACCCGGTGGCGGTGTACTGCCGGAACGCCGCACTGTGGGGCAATCTCGCGGGCACAGAAGCACTCACGAGCCTTGTTCGCAACGCCATCGAGCGTGTGCGGGCGTGGCTGGCAGTCGAACAAGCCGCAACGGCCGGTTAGTTGCCAACCAACGTATCAGCAGATTCGCGCGACAATCCACGGTTCAAGCAACCGGACCCGGCGGCCCCATGTACCTCGGCATCGATCTCGGAACCTCGGAAGTCAAAGTACTGCTGCTCGATGCAGCGGGCGCCATCGTCGGCACGGCGGGCGAGCCGCTCACCGTATCGCGGCCGCATCCGGGTTGGGCAGAGCAGACGCCGGAAGACTGGTGGCAGGCCACCAGCGCCGCTATCGGCAAGCTGCGCGAGGCCGCACCGGAAGCCTTTGCCGCCACACGCGCGATCGGCCTGTCGGGCCAGATGCACGGCGCGGTGCTGCTCGACGCACGCAACCGCGTGCTGCGCCCCGCCATGCTCTGGAACGACACACGCAGCACCGCCGAGTGCCTTGAGCTCACCCGCCGCGTGCCTAACCTGCACACCGTCGCAGGCAACCTCGCGATGCCCGGTTTTACCGCGCCGAAGCTGCTGTGGAGCGCACGCCATGAGCGCGATGTGTTCAACGCCATTGATTGCGTGATGCTGCCCAAGGATTACCTGCGCCTTCGCCTGACGGGCGAGCGCGCATCCGACCCATCGGACGCCGGCGGCACGCTGTGGCTGGACGTGGCACAGCGCGCGTGGTCCGACGAACTGCTCGCCGCGACGGGCTTGTCACGCCGCCAGATGCCAAGCTTGGTGGAAGGCAGCGCGCCCAGCGGCACGCTGCTGCCCGAGGTGGCCGATGCATGGGGCCTCGCGCATGGCGTCGTCGTTGCCGGCGGCGGCGGCGATGGCGCGGCCAGCGCTGTGGGCATCGGCGCGACCCAGCCGGGCGATGGCTTTCTGTCGCTCGGCACGTCGGGCGTGATCTTTGTGGTCAACGACCGCTTCCGCCCGAATCCGGCTCAAGCCGTGCACGCGTTCTGCCATGCGCTGCCGGGGCGTTGGCACCAGATGAGCGTGATGCTGTCCGCGGCAAGCTGCCTGCGCTGGTTCTGCCGGCTGACGAGCGTGCCGGAAGCCACGCTGCTGCCTGAAATCGCTGCGCTGGCCGCCACGGAACAAACGGAACGCCAGTCAGCGCCGTTCTTCCTGCCCTACCTCTGCGGTGAGCGCACCCCGCACAACGACGCGTTTGCGCAAGGGCATTTCCACAATCTCACACACGCCAGCGACCGTGCCGCGCTCGGTTATGCCGTGATCGAGGGCGTCGCGTTCGGCATGGCGGATGGCCTGGACGCCTTGCGTGCAGCCGGCACGCAGGTGGCCTCGCTCTCGTTTGTGGGCGGCGGCTCGCGCAGTCCATTCTGGGCGCAGTTGCTGGCTGACACGCTCAACACCGAACTGACAACGCATGTCGGCAGCGAAGCCGGTGGCGCGCTCGGTGCCGCGCGCCTGGGCTGGATGGCCGACGGCGGCATCGAAGCAGCCGTCTGCGCCAAGCCGCCCGTACAAGCCACGTATCGGCCCGATGCCGCACGCCACGCGCGCCTTGCTGAACGGCTGTCGACATTCCGTGCGCTGTATCGGCGTGCTTCGCCGCTGCCGGTTACACCTTCCTCCCAAACGACTGACCTGCCCTTGCCCGCATGACCGACTTCCTGCCATTGCCCCGCCTCCTCGTCTTTGGTGAAGCGCTGACCGATTTCCTGCACCAGGGCAACGGCCAATGGCTCGCCCGACCGGGCGGCGCGTGCTGGAATGTGGCGCGCATGGCGGCGCGTCTGGGTGTGCCCACGGGCTATGCGGGCGCCATCAGCAACGACGTGTTCGGCGATGCGCTCTTCGCCGATTCTCAGGCGGCTGGCCTTGACCTGCGCTTTCTGCAGCGGGTCGACCGCTCACCGCTGCTGGCAATGGTCACATCCACCCAGCCCCCGCACTACTTCTTCGTGGGCGATGACAGCGCCGACCTGCATTTCGATGTGCAAGCCCTGCCAGCGGGCTGGCAAACGGCCGTGGAGATCGCCCACTTCGGCTGCATCAGCCTGGCGCGCGAGCCGCTGGGCAGCCGCCTCGTGACGTTGGCTGAAACGCTGGCCGCGCAAGGCACGCGCATCACCTTCGACCCGAACTGGCGCACGGCGATGGACGCACCGCACTACGCGCCGCTGCTGCTGCGCATGGCCGCCATCGCGTCTGTCATCAAGGTGTCCGATGAAGATCTGCGCCAGCTTTTCCCCAGTGATGCCGATCCGCTGAACACGCTGCGCACGCTCGCGCCGCAGGCCGACATCCTGCTCACGCTCGGGGCCGATGGCATGGAATGGTTGCCAGCAGGGCACCGAGGGCAAGACGATGCGCGCGTCGCACATCCGGCCTTTGCCGTGCCGGTGGCGGACACCGTCGGCTGCGGCGATGCCGCCATGGGAAGCTGGCTGGCGAGCCTGCTGCAATCGCCCGACGCGCCCGTGCAAGCGCACTTGCGCCAAGCCGCCGCCGCGGCCGCCCTCACTGCCACACGCGCCGGCGCGTATGCGGGCACGCAGGAGGAAGTCGATGCGCTGCTGCAGGCGCACGCCGCCTCGCACGCCTGAGACCAAGCGGCAGCGCAGCCCCGCATGCCAAAATCTGCCCCGTCGTTTTGATTGCCTCGAGGCCCGCTTTGGAACTGCTTCGCATTGCCGTGCTGTTTGCCGTCACCGCCGTGGCGGAAATCGTTGGTTGCTATCTGCCCTGGCTCGTGCTGCGGCAGGGCAAGCCGGTCTGGCTCTTACTGCCGGCAGCCGCCTCGCTGGCGCTGTTTGCATGGTTACTGACATTGCATCCGACCGCCGCAGGCCGCACCTATGCCGCATACGGCGGCATGTATATCGCCGTGGCGCTGGTGTGGCTGCGCCTGGTGGACGGCGTGACGCTCACGCGCTGGGACATCGGCGGTGCGGCCATCGCGTTGACGGGAATGGCCGTGATCGCCTTGCAACCGCCGGCCAATTGATCGGATTGCACCCGATATTTAGGTTTTCCTGAGCGAAACGGAACCCTAAGCCACCGCCAGGATCGGAGGGAGGATCATTGCTGCGGCCGTCGCGCTGCGCGCCGGTCATCTACCCACCCAACCGTTTTGCCCTGGAGGCCACGATGCCTGCCACCACCCTCAAACACCTTGTCGTGGCCGCGACGCTGATGTCGGCAGCAATGTCCGCTTCGGCCCTGACCACGTCGACCTTCACGTTCACCGATCAGGACCTGCAAGGGATGCTCGCCCACAGTCAGCCCCCGCAGCCGATCCAGGCGGCCAAAGCCGCCGAACCGGCGTCTACGGACACCCTCCGCATCGGGCTGAGCGATCCAGGCACGCAGCTCGTGCTGCCCTGGTTCTTGGCGGATCTGGTGGAGGCCGTCAACCGGCGGGCTACACCGCAGGATTTCGCGAAGAAGCTGCAGGACGGGATTTGATCCACTCTCCCATTCACCGTCCTCACTTTCCGAAAGCAGGCAGCACAGTGCTGTATATTCATACAGTTATTTTTTGTGACGCCATGCCGTGCTTACCGCCTCCTCCACCCCTGACACCGCCAATGCCCCGGCCAGCCCCGGCTACCTGGCCCAACTGAACGACCAGCAGCGCCAAGCGGTCGAGTTCGGTATTTCCGGGGCAGACGCGGCGGAAACCGGCCCGCTCCTCGTGCTGGCCGGCGCCGGGTCGGGCAAGACGCACACGCTGGGCTGGCGCGTGGCGCATCTGGTGGCCAACGGGGCCGATCCGCAGCGCATCCTGCTACTGACGTTTTCCCGCCGGGCGGCGAGCGAGCTGTCCAACCGCGCCGGCCACCTGCTGGCGCGTGCCATGCAGGGCGAGCGATCGAACAACGCCCTTAATTCGGCTGGCACTTCGTACAAAACCACCCTGCCTTGGGCCGGCACCTTCCACGGCATCGGCGCGCGCCTGCTGCGTGAGTACGCCGAGCGCGTCGGCCTCGCGCCCGATTTCACCATCCATGACCGCAGCGACTCGGCCGATCTGCTCAACGTCGTGCGCCATGAGCTGAACCTGTCGACCAAGGAACGCCGCTTCCCCCTCAAGCAGACGTGCATCGCGATCTACTCGCGCGCCATCAACGCCGAGAGCCCGCTGAACGCCGTGCTCAAACACCACTTCCCGTGGTGCGCGATGTGGGAAACGCAACTGCGCACGCTGTTCGATGCATATGTCGAAGCCAAGCAGGCGCAGCACGTGCTCGACTACGACGACCTGCTGCTCTACTGGCACGCGATGGTGTCTGACGCAGAACTGGCGGCCGAAATTGGCGCGCGCTTCGACCACATCCTCGTCGACGAATACCAGGATACGAACCGGCTGCAGTCATCCATCCTGCGCGCACTGCGCCCGGACGGCCGCGGCGTCACCGTGGTGGGCGACGACGCGCAATCGATCTACGCATTTCGCGCGGCGACGGTGCGCAATATCCTCGATTTTCCGCGCCACTTTTCGCGGCCGGCGCACACGGTGCTGCTGGAGCGCAATTACCGTTCGACGCAACCGATTCTGGATGCCTCCAACGGCGTGATGCGCTTCGCAACGGAGCGCTTTGCCAAAACGTTGTGGACGGACCGCGCATCGACGCATCGCCCGCGTTTGATTTCGGTGCGTGACGAAGCCGAGCAGGCGCGTTGCGTGGCCGAGCAGGTGCTGCATCACCGGGAAGGTGGGCTGACGCTGAAATCGCAGGCAGTGCTGTTTCGCACCGCGAGCCACAGCGCGCCGCTGGAGATCGAACTCACGCGCCGCAACATCCCGTTCGTGAAATACGGCGGCCTCAAGTTTCTGGAAGCCGCGCATGTGAAGGATGTGCTTTCGGTACTGCGCTGGGCCGAGAACCCGCGCAACCGCATCGCCGGGTTTCGCGTGATCCAGCTGCTGCCGGGTGCGGGCCCTGCCACGGCGGCGCGCGTGCTCGACGCCATGGCGGAGGCGGCGGACCCGATTGCCGCGCTGCTCGCCTACGAACCACCGGCACGGCTGGCCGGTGACTGGTCCGCGCTGATGGCACTCATGCAAGCCCTGCGCACGCCCAAAGACAGCCTGGAATGGGCTGGCGAACTCGAAGCCGTAGGCGCCTGGTACTCGCCGCACATGGAGCGTCTGCACGACGACGCGGCCGTGCGCCAGGGCGATCTGGACCAGCTCGCCCGCATGGCAGCCACGTACGCCACGCGCGAGCGCTTCCTGACCGAAATGACGCTCGACCCGCCCGAGCTGACCAGCGATGAATCGGGCGACCCGTATCGCGATGAGGACTACCTGATCCTCTCGACAATCCATTCATCGAAAGGCCAGGAATGGAAGGCGGTGTATGTGCTGAACGCCGTGGACGGCTGCATGCCGGCCGATCTGGGCGCCGGTTCGCATGAAGAGCTGGAGGAAGAGCGCCGGCTGCTCTACGTTGCGATGACGCGTGCGCGCGAGCACCTGGATATCCTTGTGCCCCAGCGCTTCTACGTCACGCAGCAAACACCCAATGGCGATCGGCACATCTACGCGTCGCGCACGCGGTTCATTCCGCCTGCGCTGCTGCCGATGTTCGAAGCGTGTGCTTGGCCGGAACCGGAGCCCGGTGCGGACCCCGCGGCCGAAGCGCGTGCCGCCGCCAAGGTAGACCTGAGCCAGAAGATGCGCGGCTACTGGAAAAAGTAGCCAGCGCGGCAGCCAAAGCGCGCAATCAATGCACTTCCATCTCGGGCCGCTTGACGACGTGCGTTGACTCGAAGCGCGAGAGCTGCGCGAAGATCCACGCGGCCGCACAGGTCATGACGCCCACGCAGACAAACGTCTTGTGGAACGCCGCCAGCGTGTCGCGCCCTTCCGGCCCGGCCGTGAAATCGGTAAAGCCCGTGAGCAACGCGCCCGCTGCGGCCACGCCCAGACTCATCGACAGCATCATCACCATCGAGAGCATGCTGTTACCCGCACTGGCCAGCGGGCCGGTCAGATCCTTCAGCGTAAGCGTATTCATGGCCGTGAACTGCATCGAGTTGAACGTGCCGAAGACCGCCAATTGCACGATGCGCAGCCACACCGGCACGTTGGGCGTCATCACGGCAAAGCTGGCCATCATCAGGCCGACCATGACCGTGTTGACGGAGAGCATGCGGCGATAACCATAGCGCTTGATGGCCCAGGTGCCCAACGGCTTGGCGGCCATGCCGGCAGCGGCCACCGGCACCATCATCAGCCCGGCCTGCAGCGGCGTGTAGCCAAGGCTCACCTGCAGGAGCAGCGGAATGAGGAACGGCATCCCGCCGCTGCCGATGCGCGCAAACAGGTTGCCGAGCACACCAATGGAAAAGCTCGGAATGCCGAACAGCGTGCGCGGAAACAGCGGCCCGGCCACGCGCCCCGCGTGCAGCCAGTACGCCGTGAGCGCAGCCAGACCAAAGACCAGCAGCACCAGCACCGTCGCGTGCTGAAAGCCCAGCTCCGACAGCCCATCGAGCGAGAACGACACCGCCGCCATGCCGAAGGCCAGCATCAGATAGCCAGACCAGTCGAAGCGGTTGTCGTCTTCAGCGTGCACATCGGGCATCACCTTGAGCGTGACCAGCGCGCCGATCACGCCCACGGGAATGTTGATCAGGAAGATCCAGTGCCACGACACGGCCTCCACCAGCCAGCCTCCCAGCGTCGGGCCGATCAGTGGGCCAATCAGACCGGGGATGGTGACGAAACTCATGGCCGGCAAGAATTGCTCGCGCGGCACCACGCGCAGCACGGTCAACCGCCCCACGGGCATCAGCAGCGCGCCGCCCACGCCTTGCACCACGCGAGAGGCAATCAGCATGGTCAGGCTGCGGGACTCCGCGCAGAGCAAGGAACCGATGGTGAACAGGAAGATGGCGGCGAAGAACATCTTTCGCGTGCCGAAGCGATCGGCCAGCCAGCCTGAAGCCGGCATCAGCATGGCGGTCGTCAGCGTGTAGGCGATGATGACCGACTGCATCTTCAGCGGGCTTTCCGACAGGCTGCGCGCCATGGCCGGCAGCGCGGTGTTGACGATCGTGGAATCGAGCGTCTGCATGAACAGACCCATCGCCACCAGCCAGAGGAGCGGTTTCAGCGATTTGTCGAGCGAGGCGGAGGGCGTGGTGGGCATGGGGCGGGGGCAGAAGCGGCGGGGGGTGTGCGAGACAGCCGTCATTGTGGCGTGCCTCGCCCGAGCCCGCAAACGCTGTACCCAGCTCCGCAGACGTATCCGCCCTACCGCCAACAAGGGCACTGGGCTCTGCCTATACTGGAGCGTTCATCCCAGTCACCTCGTGCCTTCCTTCTGCCATGACCACCCGTACAGAACGCGACACCTTTGGCCCCATTGAAGTCCCAGCCGACCACCTGTGGGGCGCACAAACGCAGCGCTCGCTGCAGAACTTCGACATTGCCGGCGACCGCATGCCGCGTGAGCTGATCGACGCGCTCGCTCGCATCAAACGTGCCAGCGCCGTCGTCAACCATCGGCTCGGGCTGCTCTCCGCGGACAAGGCCAACGCCATCGTGGGTGCAGCCGATGAAGTCATCGCCGGCAATCACCCGAACGAATTTCCGCTGGTGGTTTGGCAAACGGGCTCGGGCACGCAGACCAACATGAACATGAACGAGGTGCTTGCCAACCGCGCCAGCGAACTGCTCGGCGGCGAGCGTGGCGAAGCGCGCCTCGTGCATCCGAACGATGACGTGAACCGCAGCCAGTCGTCCAACGATGTGTTCCCGACCGCGATGCACGTGGCAGCCGTGACGGCCATCACACGGCACCTGCTGCCCTCGCTGCGCACGCTGCGCGAGACACTCGCCAAGAAAGCCCAAGACTTCAACGACATCATCAAGATCGGCCGCACGCATCTGCAGGACGCGACGCCGCTCACGCTGGGCCAGGAGTTCTCCGGCTACGTTGCGCAGTTGCAGCACAACGAAACGCACCTGAACGCCGCCCTGCCACACCTGTGCGAACTGGCGCTGGGCGGCACGGCCGTCGGCACAGGTTTGAACGCCCCCAGCGGCTACGCCGAACAGGTGGCCGCAGAATTGGCGCAACTGACCGGCCTGCCCTTCATCACCTCGCCGAACAAGTTCGAGACCATGGCATCAGCGGATGGCCTCGTGCATGCGCACGGCGCGCTGAAAACGCTGGCCGCTAGCCTCACCAAGATTGCCAACGACATCCGGTGGCTGGCCAGCGGCCCGCGCAGCGGCCTGGGCGAAATCTCCATCCCCGAGAACGAGCCGGGCTCGTCCATCATGCCGGGCAAGGTCAACCCCACGCAGAGCGAAGCCGTGACGATGCTCTGCGCGCAGGTCTTCGGCAACGACGTTGCAGTGAATGTGGGCGGTGCGTCGGGCAACTTCGAGCTGAACGTGTTCCGCCCGATGATCGCCTACAACTTCCTGCACAGCGTGCGCCTGCTGGCCGACGGCATGCGCAGCTTCAACGATCATTGCGCCGTGGGCATCGAGCCCAATCGTGACCGTATCGCCGAGTTGGTACAGCGCTCGCTGATGCTGGTGACGGCGCTCAACCCGCATATCGGCTACGACAAATCGGCGCAGATTGCCAAGAAGGCGCACAAGGAAGGCACGAGCCTGCGCGAAGCCGCCCTGGCGCTGGGCTATGTCACGCCCGAGCAGTTCGATGCGTGGGTGCGGCCGGAGAACATGGTCGGCCGCTAACGTGATGTGTCGCGGGCCCGCGGCTTGCTACGCGTGGGCTATCCCTCTCCCATTGCCCGTTTCAAGCGCGCCGGCCCGACCGGCGCCCCCTGCGCATGAAACCCGCCCCCATTCCGGATAACGAAGCACAACGTCTGGCCTCCCTTCAGGACATGCTGTTGCTGTCCACGCCGGATGAGGAACTGTTCGACCGCGTCACGCGCACGACCAAGCGGGTGTTTGAAGCCCCCATCGTGCTCGTGTCGCTCATCGACGCCCAGCGCCAGTGGTTCAAATCGTGCATCGGTCTGAGCGTGCGCGAGACCCCGCGCGACATCTCGTTCTGCGGGCATGCCGTGGCCGAAGACCAGATGCTGGTCATTCCCGACACCATGGCCGACCCGCGCTTTGCCGATAACCCGCTCGTTACCGGCGCGCCGCACATCCGCTTCTATGCCGGGCGGCCCCTCAGGAACCTCGCGGGCTACGCCGTCGGCACGCTCTGCGTGATCGACCAGAAGCCGCGCGCGTTCGACCAGGCCGAACAAGAGCTACTGGACGACCTGGCCAGTTGGGTGGAATCGGGTTTTCGCGAACGTGAACTGAGCGAAACGCAGCGCTCCATCCTGACCGAACTGCAGGTGGCGCGCCACGAGAGCCTGACCGACCCGATGCTGAGCATCTGGAACCGGCGCGCTGCGATGGAACTGCTCACGCGCGAATGCGGCCACGCGATGCTGTATGGGCGCCCGCTTTCACTGCTTGTGGTTGACGTCGACCACTTCAAGCGCGTGAACGATACCTACGGCCACCCCGTGGGCGACACGGTATTGGTTGAAATTGCCCGCACGCTGCGCGTGAATTCGCGCCCCGTCGATGCGGTAGGCCGCTACGGCGGCGAGGAATTTCTGGTGGTGCTACCCGATACGACCACCCTGCAGGCCGCCAGCATTGCCGAGCGCTTACGCAGCGCGGTGGAGGCCCTGGAGATTGCCACGCCCGAGGCCGACATTCGCTGCACTATCAGCCTGGGCCTGGCGAGCTGCGAGCCGGGGCGCAACCTGTGCACGCCCACAGACCTCATCATGCGCGCCGATGCCGCGCTGCTCGCTGCCAAACGGCTGGGGCGCAATCGCGTGATATTCGACGGCCAGCCGGTGTAGGTCAGTCCGGCGCAGGCTCGCCGCCGCGGCGGGCAACGCGCACGTCAATGCGTTGCGGTGCCAGTGCCTGCTCGAACACCGCGCGCGCGGCATGCGTCGTACCGGTGCCGCACATGAACGCATCGATGGCGGCAAACCCATGCTCGGGCCACGTGTGAATGGAAAGATGCGATTCCGCAAGTAGCAATACGCCAGTCACGCCGCCCTGCTCGCCAGCGGGCAACCCCGTGCGCACGGAATCGAAACGATGCAGATGTGCATGCAGGATGGTGGCGCCCAGTGCGTTGGCAGCATCGCGCAGCGCGGTTTCCAGTGCAGCGGCATCGCGCAGCAGCGCAGGCGCCACGCCGTACAGATCGAGCAGAAGATGCTCGCCCACGGCAGCGGACGCTTCTTGCGCAGAAAGCGCTGCGTCAGTGCGCGTCACTTGTGGCCCCCGCTGAAACCGCCGCCATAACCGCTGCCGCCCGATGAACCGCCCCAGTAAGACGATCCGCCCGTGCTGCTGCCGTATGACGGCGTGCGCGGCGCGGCAAAGCCGGCCTTCCAGTCCATATAGGTCGCGCCAATCACCACCGCCACGGCATAGAGAACGAACCAGTTCTTCATTCCCCGCCCCCAATCTTGGCAACCAGCCACGCGGGCACCAGCAACAGCAGCGCCGCAAAGAACGTGATACCAAACACCGAGCCTGGCGCCATGAAGAACGGTACGAGGTTCAGCAGACCGAGCAGCACGCAGGCCACCACCGCCACCGTCATGTAGTTCGACGACGATGCCTTGGCCGGCTCCGCCACCACCTTGCCGAACCACGCCTTGATCTGCGCGGCACTCACCGGCGTGCTTTTAGACCACGTCAGTTCATGCGCGTCGCTCTCCGCCGCGAGGCTTTCCTCGCCTGCGGTGTATTCCACAACGCGCGTCTGGTCGCCCGATTGGACACGCCAGTTGAAGGCGCCAGCGGCGTAGGTCACGCGCGAGGTGTAATCCTCGTCGCGGGCGTAGATCTTGCCGTCGAGCACCGCGGTGCGCCCGTCCCGCTGGGTGGGCCAGCGGTCGAGCACGTTGGCGCGGAACCAGCCGTCATCGGTTTCGACCATCCAGCTGAAGCCGCGCTTTGGCGTGTACAGCAGATATTCAAACCATTCGCCGCCGCCATCGACCACCGCGCGGCGCATCACGCCGATCACCTGCCACTGCAGGCCGTCGATGAGCGCCTTGTCGCCCAGCTCCAACGTGGTGACCACCTGCGGCACCGACCGCGCGCGCGCAATGATGTCGCCGCGCGGCGTGGCCGCATCGATGGTCGCACCGCAGCCGGGGCACAGCACGTGGCCCGTCAGGCCGGGGCTGAACGGAATCGACGTGCCGCACTGCGGGCAGTCGAGATTCGTGAGCTTGCCCGGAACGCGGCCGGCGGTTTCCTTGATCTCGGCGTCGGTGCGCAAAAGCTGGCACTTGAGCACGTCGAGCGTGGTGGCTTCGCCCACGTAGAGCGTGGGGGCCGTGCCGTCGGAGTAATCCAGCGTGATGAAAGCGTCTTCGCGGCGGCCGTCGGCCACGCGCGCATGCCAGCCCTCGCCCACGCGGAACGGCAATTCGCCCTGGCCGCCTGTGCAATCGGCCTCGCGCACGTCGGACAGCGTGAATTGCGTGCCCTCGGCGTCGTAAAGCTGGCCGGGGCGCAGCGCCTCGAACGCCACCGCATTGGCCGGCGTGCCGCGGGCGAACGTCATCGTGACTTGCCCGGACGCTTCTGCAAGCCAGCCATCGGTGCCGTCGTCAAACAGCACGTACCACTCGTTCCAGAAACCCGCGTCGTAGCGCAACTGGATGCGCCCGACGACTGTGAACGCCTTGCTCTTGTAGCGCCCGGTGGTGCCGATCTGCACACGCGCGTAGTCCTCCAGCACGGCGGACATCTTGCCGATATCGGAGAGTGTCTCGCCGTCGCGCAGCAGCGTGCTTTTGCAGAAGCTGCACACCGCCATGACGGCAGCCGCAGACTTCAGTTCCACCGGCGCGCCACACGCCGGGCAGTTGGCATGAAACATGGTCAGGTCGTTCGATTGCGCGAAAATTTGCGCAGAAAAACGGGCGGCTTGCGGTGCCGCCCGGTCATCCGATCAGCGGGGCCGAAGCTCAGCCTCCGGTCAATGCCTTGAGCACGGCAGCCTTGCCGGCGTCAAAGTCAGCTTGCGTGATGAGGCCCTTGTCGAGCAGTTCCTTGAGCTTGGCAAGGCGTGCGGTCGGATCGTCCGCTGCCGGAGCGGCAGGTGCCGCAGCCGCGGGTTGAGCCGCCGGAGCAGCCGCCCCGCCAGCGTTGCCTTGCACCGCCGTGCGCAGGCTGTCGGCCATCGCCTGGCCCATCGCCAGCCCGGCCGCCAAACCCGCGCCCGTACCGGCGATGCCGCCCTCGTTGCGCGCGGCCAGCGGCAGCGATTCGGCCGTCTGGTATTGCGTGAAGCGCTGCATGTCGCCGGTCATGTCCATGCTGATGCGGCGGTCCAGCGCGGCCTGCAGCTCGTCCGGCAGCGTGACACTGGAAACCTGGAAGCTGTCGAGCGCCAGGCCGTACTGCGTGAACTGCGGCAGCAGCGCCTCGCGCACCTTGTTCGACATCAGCATCTGGTTGGCGGCCAGGTCCAGGAACGGCACGCCGGATTCGCCAAACGCGGTGGCCATCGCCCCCATGATGACGGGGCCAAGCTGCGCCTCGACTTCATCCACGGTGTAGATGTCGCGCGTGCCGCTCACCTGCTGGTAGAACAGCTTCGGATCGGCCACGTGGTAGGCATACACGCCAAAGGCGCGCAGGCGCACCATGCCGAAATCCTTGTCTCGCACCGTCACCGGCTGCGGCGTGCCCCAGCGGCGGCCGAGCTGCTGGCGCGTGCTGAAGTAATAGACATCGGACTTGAAGGGGGACTCGAACAGCTTGTCCCAGTTCTTCAGGTACGTGAGAACGGGCAGCGTTTGCGTGGTCAGCTTGAAGGTGCCGGCGCTGAACACGTCGGCGATCTGGCCTTCGTTGACGAACATCGCCATCTGCGAGTCGCGCACGACCAGGGTGCCGCCGTTCTGGATTTCCATGTCCTGCATTGGATAGCGCCAGGCAAGCACGCCGTCTTCGCTTTCCGTCCATTGCAGGATGTCGATGAACTGCTTCTTGATGAAACTGGACAGGCTCACAGCAAACTCCTTCGCGATGATTCGCGGGGCAGGAACAATCAGGACAAGGTCAGGACAAGCACGCCGCGTTGATCACGCCCACGGCCAGCGCGCTCACGCCAAACAGCATACCGGCGGCGATGTTGTTGTGCTCGATCTGCAGGCGGTAATCCGGCATCAGCCGCGTGAGCACCAGGAAGACAATCAGCTGCACCACCGACGCCATCACCGCCCAGAACAGGAACGGCACCAGGCCATCGGCATGCGTGATACTCGACGCAATGGTCAGCACGAAGCCAAGCAGCGCACCGGACAGCGACAGCGCTGCCGCAATATTGCCTTCACGGATCAGCTTGAACTCGTCATACGGCGTCAGGCGCAGGTAGACGAAAAAGAAGCCGGAGAACACCATGGCGCCGGCCAGCAGGTGCGAAGCGTAGGCGATCACGGAAGCGGTCATGTCGGGCATGGGAAGGCCGTGCAGTACATAGGTGGCGCCACTATAGCGGCTGATGCGCCGCTTGCGTACCCCCCGATGCGGCCATGCAGCCGCCGGCTCGCCGGGAGGGAAAAAAGGCGGCACAATCGCGCTCGCCTTGGCATCCGCCGTTTGTTAACGTCCCTTCATTTTCCACCTTCGCAGCATGTCGACGCCGCAGCCTGACGCCACATACGAACCCACGCAGCCTGCGGGCCGCGGCAATGCCTTGCTGGTCCTCGCCGTCTTCGTGGTTGCCTCGTGCGGGCTCGCTTACGAATTGATTGCCGGGGCATTGGCCTCGTATCTGCTGGGCGATTCCATCCTGCAGTTCTCTTCCATCATTGGCGCCTATCTCTTTGCCATGGGCATCGGCTCGTGGCTCTCGCGTTACGTGGCCGATGACGCGCTACTCGCCCGCTTTGTCGATCTGGAATTGCTGGTCGGGCTATTCGGCGGCGTATCCGCTGCGGCGCTGTTTGCGTTGTTTGCGCTGGAATCGGCGCCGTTCCGGCTGGTGCTGTACGCGCTGGTCACGGTGATCGGCGTGCTGGTCGGCATGGAGATCCCGCTGGTGATGCGCATGCTGCATCGGCGGCAGGCCAAGTTTTCCGATCTCGTCAGCCGCGTGTTGACGTTCGATTACCTGGGCGCGCTGGCGGTGTCGCTGCTGTTTCCGCTGGTGCTGGCGCCGCGCCTGGGGCTGGTGCGCACCGGCTTCCTGTTCGGCCTGTTCAATACGGCGATTGCGGTCTGGACGCTCTGGCACTTCCGCACCGAGCTGGCGCTCACTGCCCGCATGCGCACGGCGATGGCGTGGCGCGCCGGCGCAGTGGCAGCGGCATTGCTCGCCGGCTTTGGCGCATCGGACAAGCTCACGCATTGGTCGGAGCGCGCGCTTTTTGGCGACGAGATCATCCATGCGATTTCCTCGCCGTATCAGCGGCTGGTGGTGACGCGCTGGAAAGACGACCTGCGCCTGTATATCAACGGCAACCTGCAGTTTTCCTCGCGCGACGAATACCGCTATCACGAGGCGCTGGTGCTGCCTACGCTCGAAGCCGTGCGCGGTGCACGCCGCGTGCTGGTGCTGGGCGGCGGCGACGGCCTCGCGCTGCGCCAGATCCTGAAATACCCGCAGATCGAGCACGTCACGCTGGTCGATCTGGACCCGCGCATGACCAACCTGTTCTCGCACGCCGAGGCACTGGTCGCGCTCAATCAGCATGCGTTCAGCGACCCGCGCGTGACGGTTGTCAACGCCGATGCGGCGCAATGGATGCAGACCGCCACCGACATGTTCGACGTGGCCATCGTGGATTTTCCCGACCCGTCGAACTTCAGCATCGGCAAGCTGTATTCGGTGCCGTTCTATCGGCTGCTGTCGCGCCATGTGGCGGATACGGGCCTGGTCGTCATTCAGGCCACGTCACCGTATTTCGCGCCGCGTTCGTACTGGTGTGTGGATGCGACCTTGAAGGAAGCCGGCTATCGCACGTGGCCCTATCACGCGCTGGTGCCGTCCTTTGGCGAATGGGGCTTCATCCTGGCCGCACCGGGCCGCGCCGATTTCCAGCCGCCCACGTCATACCACGTGCCGACACGCTTCCTGGATGCCGACACCACGCACCAGATGTTCAGCTTCGCGCCCGACATGCCGCGCCCGCAGGTGGAGCCCAACCGGCTGAACAACCAATCGCTGGTGCGGTATTTCGAAGAAGACTGGCACGGCGTGCTGCGCTGATGACCGGCACATCATGAACAGCAGACGCAGCTTTCTGGTGGGCGCAGCAGCGGCCGGCGTGGCCGCGGCGGGTGCGGCTTCGTGGGCGGGCTTTCGGGCCTTTACAGAAATCACGCCTAACGTGCGCATGCCCGGCCAAGCTGCCGGCCACCAATTGCGCGATCTGCGCGCGGTGCCGGCACCATCGGAAACGCGGCGCGTGGGCGTTGCCATTTGCGGCAGCGGCGTCGGCGGGTTGAGCTGCGCATGGCGCCTTGTCAAGAGCGGCCGGCGCGATGTCGTTGTCGTCGAGGGACCGGAGCGCTATGGCAATGCCGCGAGCGGTGCGTTCGGCACGCAGCGCTTCCCGACCGGTGCGCATTATCTGCCGCTGCCGTCGATGGAATCGACGCACGTGCGCGAGATGCTGGCCGACTTTGGCGTGATCGAGCGCAACCCATTTGCGTTGCGTCCGACGTACGACGAACGCGTGCTCGTTCACGCGCCCGATGAACGCCTGTGGCTCGGCAACCGCTGGCAAGACGGCTTCGTGCCGCATGAAGGCATTACCGAAGCGGAACGCGCCGAGCACACCCGCTTCTTCGCCCAGATCGACAGCCTGCGCCAAACCAAGGGCGCCGACGGCCGCCGCATCTTTGCCGTGCCGACGGCGCTCTCGTCCGCAGACCCGGCATGGCGCGCGCTCGATGCGTTCACATTCCGCGACTGGCTGCACCGCGAGGGCTACCGCGCCGCCACGCTGCACTGGTACGCCGATTACTGCTGCCGCGACGATTACGGCGCCACGGCAGATCACGTTTCCGCCTGGGCCGGCATTGCGTACTTCGCCAGCCGCGGCGGCATGGCGAGCAACGCCGAACAAGGCACCGTGCTCACCTGGGCGGAAGGCCTGGACTGGATGGCCGAGCGGCTGTTCAAAGCCGCCGGATTGAACGAACCGGGCCGTTTGCTACCGGGCAGCGCCGCGCGCATCGGCATGACGAACGAGGCCGGCGCACGCGTCTTCGCCGATGTACTGCAGGCAGACGGCAGCGTCGTGCGCCTGCTGGCCGATCACGTGGTCAGCGCGATGCCGCTGCACGTTGCCAAACACATCGTCGAGGGCTTTGATGTGCCCGCCGCCGAGTTGCCCGAAGCCGCGCCATGGCTGCTGGCGAACCTGCTCATTGATGGCTTTCCGCCCGAACACGACGACACGCCGCTGGCGTGGGACAACGTGGTCTATCGCGGCACGGGCCTGGGTTATGTGGTCGCCAATCACCAGGACATTCGCGTCGGGCCGCCCGCGCAGAGCGTGTTCACGGCCTACGTGGCGCTGTCGGACATGTCGCCCAAGGCCGCGCGTGAATGGCTGCTGAAGGCATCGCCGCAAGCGCTGCTCGATCGCGCGCTGGCCGATCTGGATACGGTGTACGGCATTCGCCTGCGCACGCAGATTCGCCGGGCCGACCTGACGCTGCGCGGCCACGCGATGGCGATTCCCACACCGGGCTTTCTGTCCCGACCCGGCATTGCGCGCCTGCGTGAGAGCGCCGGGCCGATCCACTACGCGCATGCGGACCTGTCCGGCTACTCCGTGTTCGAAGAAGCGGCGTGGTGGGGAGATCGGGCGGCGCGGCGCATCCTCGGTGGCTGATTGTTAGCGCCGCCGCAGGGCATCTAGCGCAACCGCTCAATCTCGGCCATCAGTTCCCACGTGGCCGGATCGATATCGCTGCGCTCAAGCGCCAGCGATAGATACGCTCCGATCATGTCGACAAACCCGCGCGCAAATGCGGGGGGATATGCGCTGCCCGTGTACTGCATCAGTTGCTGCCGCAGGAGGCGCGGCCGGTGCTGCCCGAACTCGCGCACGTAGGCCTGCGTTCGGCAGAGGAATGTTCGCGCTTCCAGCGCACCGTCAAGGTAGACGCGGCGTTTGGTGAGGGTCATTGGCGGCTCCCGCATCGCAACGAAACGTGGCACAGCCAAGGTGGAGAAGGAAAAGACGCGGGGCGACGCCCGCTGAACACAACAGTCATGGAGCCTCCTACGGATAGCAAAAGGCCCGACATTTCGCTGCGAACGAGGGTGGCGGGCCCGACGACAGGGTTCGCAGACCGGCCCGTAGGACGCCGGCAGACCTTTCGGTCTCCCTGCCCGGCCCGCCATGGTGCAGGCGTGCGCGAGCGCGGACGTGAAAAAGCCGCGCAAGGCGGCCGTCCGGCCATACGGAAAAGGATAGGCTGCGAAACCCAGCTGCCGTTGGTGCAGCAGCGCCGTGAATTATAGCGGCGGCAACGGCACAGCCCACGTGCCAGTTTGCAGCATTTCGTGATCGCGCCTTACCGCCAAACCCGCCGTCCTGTGTGGGCTTACCAGAGCGTGCGGCCGAAGAACGTCAGCGCGCGGTCCCACGCATGTTCGGCCCACACCGGGTCGTACTGTGTGATGGCGATGCGGTTTTCGCCCACGGCCGTTTCATTGGCGAAGGCGTGGTGCGCGAGATAGCGGTGGAAGTCCACGTCGACGCCGGCATCGACGAGCTTCTTTTCCAGCGCATCGACGCCCTCGATCTTGAAGGCGGTGTCCTGCGTACCCCAGTGGCCCTGCACCGGCACCTTGATCTTCGAGGCGTCGATGTATTCCAGCGGAGGGTAGCCGTACCACACCACGCCGGCATCCGCTTCCGGCACGTTGCTCAGCGTCAGGAGCGTCAGCGCGCCGCCCATGCAGTAACCCGTCACGCCCACGCGGGCGCAGGTCTGCTTGAGGTATTGGACGGCGCCGCGCACGTCCTGCGTGGCCGCGTCGCCAAAATTCAGGTTGGTCATCAGGTGGTGGGCTTCCTCTTCCTCTACCGTCATCTTGCCGCGGTAGAGATCGGGCACCAGCGCCACGTAACCCGCGCGCGCGAGGCGGTCGGCCACGCCGCGAATCTGGTCATTCAGCCCCCACCACTCCTGGATGACGACGATGCCGGGGGCGCCTTCCGCCTTGGCGGGCTTGGCCAGATAGCCCTGGACATCCTGCCCGTCCGGGCGCTTGAACGAGATCATGGATCCTTGGGTTGCGGTCATGCGATGGCTCCTCTGCCTGGAACGAAAGCGCACAGGATAGTCCTGACGGATGAAATTTGCAGCCAGCGCTTCGGCGGCAATGAGCCTTTGTGCGCCGTTGCCCTGCCGATACCCCTCCATCAGAGGTGCCGATACGCAGCCCAAAGTCTCTATCATGGCGGCACGTTCACATCCGATTGCCTCCCATGATCAAAACCCTCGGTCTCATCGCTTACCTGCTCGTATTGCTGATTCACGTCTATATCGTTGTGCTCGAAATGGTGCTCTGGAAGACGCGCGGGCCCAAGGTCTTCGGCATGACGCCCGAGAAAGCCGCTGAAACCGCAGCCATGGCGTCCAACCAGGGCCTGTACAACGGCTTTCTGGTGGCTGCGCTGGTGATTGGGCTGGTGGCGCCAGACCCGACCGTCAACGCGTCGTTCGCGCTGTTCGGGCTGATCTGCGTGGCGGTGGCCGGCATCTGGGGCGCCATTACCGTCAACAAGCGGATTCTTTTCGTGCAGACCGTGCCGGCTGTGGCGGCGTTGGTGCTGGGGTGGTTCGCCTAAAGGCGTGGGGCGTTGAGCGCTGAAGCGACGGCTGCAATGCTTGTCTGCCTCGCCGCTGCGCACTAGCTTGAAAGAAGTCAGGAGCGCATTAGATGCGCTCTCGCCAACCGGGTCCTGCATATGCCGCCTGCAGATTGTCGGACGCTCCGAATACTGGGCCGGGCGCTGCTGCTGGCAACCCTGGTGTGGGGCCCTCCCGTCTCCGCTCAAGTGAGGAACGCCATGACGCTCACCTTGACCTCTCCGGCCTTTGCCGCCGGCGGCGAAATCCCCAGCCGCCTCACATGTGAAGGCGCGGATACATCGCCTCCGCTCGCATGGGCCGGCGCTCCGGCCGGCACACGCAGCCTGGCATTGATTGTCGATGACCCCGACGCCCCCGACCCCGCCGCACCAAAGATGACGTGGGTCCACTGGGTGCTCTACAACATCCCGCCCGCCACGACTTCGCTGTCGGAAGACGCGTCGCGCAAGGGGCTGCCTCCCGGCGCACGCCCCGGCAACAACGACTGGAAGCGCACCGCATACGGCGGCCCCTGCCCGCCCATCGGGCGCCATCGCTACTACCACAAGCTCTACGCGCTGAATGTGGAACTGCCGGAGCTTGGCGCACCTACCAAGGCCGAGCTGGAGCGGGCCATGCGCGGCCATGTGCTGGCTGAAGCCGAACTTGTCGGCACGTATCAGAAGCACGACCACTGAGCCGATTCGTCGGAAGTTGAGGCAGGCTGCCTCTCAAGGCTTGGCAACCGCGCCCTGGCGAAACAGCGCATACGGCACGCCCCGCTCCGGGTGTGCCGTTGTCTGGTTGATGAAGCGTTCGACATCGGGCACGTCATGTAGGGCGGTCATGAACGGCGCCAGCGCATAACTCGGCGCCACGCAGCCCTGCACCAGCATCCACCGCTCCCATATCGTCACCCACAGCGTGGTGTTCTGCTTCCATCCCGGCACATGGATCGACATCCATTGCAGGCGCCGCTTCGCAGTCTCGGCAATCTCATCGTCGTACGCGAAGGAGTTGAACTGGCGGCAGCGCCCTTCCAGCCAACAATGGTTGCCGTGCTCGATGCGGTGGTGCGAATCGCGCTTCCATTCCGCCTCGGTGATGCGCGGGCCGGCCGGCTCAGGGCAGTTGGCTACGCCTGACGATATCTGGAAGAACGGGTCGTGACCGCGGTTCTGCAGGTCGTCTTCAGCGTGGGTGGCCGGCGCAGCCAGCAGCAGCGCCAGAACAAGACAGCGTGCGGAAATCATCACGGTGGCCTCCTCGCCCGCACGGGGGCGTCGGCTTGAGCAATGCAGCGAAGGATAGGCGCAAAGCGGCGGACCATCCAGACGCCCCGGACGACTCCCCAAACTATCTCGACTGCACGTGCGCCGCGAGCATCGAGGCAAACACATCGTGCAGCTCGGTCTTGCCGAAACGCTGCTCCGACACGCCCTTCTCCACGTCGATCTGCCCCGCGTTGACCGCGTCGTACAGTTCGGTGATGAGCTGTACATGGTTCGTGCTCAGACCGGCGCGTTGCAGCATCGGCGCCCAAGCGGTGCGCGGCACGGCGTCGGCAACAATCTCTCGGCCGATAACGGCGCTGAATGTGCGCGCGACGTCGGTCAGGCTCACGCGACGCGGGCCCTCCACGCTGACGATGCGCGGCGTTTTGGCCGATGGCGCCTCCAGCAACAATTCGGCGGCCAGCGCACCAACGTCTTGCGTGGCGACAGTCGCAAACGCGCGGTCCAGCGGCTGGTGCAGGCTCGGCAGCCGTCCCGTTGCCAGCATGACGGGCAGCATCGCCGCCCAGTTCTGCGCGTGCTCTGCTGAACGCAGCAACGTCAGGTGCGTCGCCAGCGGCTTCAGCCGCGCTTCCAGCAGATGAAACAGCCGCGTCAGGCCGGTGCCCCGGTCCAGTTCTGCGCCGTAATCGGACAAGGCCAGGACAGCCGACGGCGGGTTGGCGCGCAGCGCATCGGCGGCCACGTCGATCATGCGCTCCATGGTCGACGCCGGGTCTGCATCACGCACCGGCACCGGACACAGAATCTGCACGCCCGTGGCGCCCTTGATGGCCGATGCGACGGAGGCCGGATCTGTCAGGTCGGCAATCGCAATGTCGCAGCCGAGCTTGGCCAGCGCCTCGCCTTGCCGGGCATGGCGCATCACCGCGCGCACTGGCCGGCCCGCGTTGCGTAGTGCCGTGGCGGTGGCGTGGCCAACTTTGCCCGACGCCCCAAAGATGACAAACATGTTCGCGCCCCTCTCAAGTGGGAGGCACGAGCTTAGAGCGGCCCCGCAAACCCGACTTGCAGGAACGGAGGAATCTGGCAGATTCGGAGGATTGGCTACCCGGCCAGCGTGTCCACAGAAGCAGCCGCAGCCTTGCCCGCGCGCGCGATGTCACGCGGGCCCACACCGAGCAACCGTTGCATCCACTGCGTCATGTGGCTCTGGTGCGCGAAGCCGACCTCGAGCGCGACCTGCGACGCGCTGCAGCGGCCTTCCAACAGCAGCGCTTTCGCGCGTTCCACGCGGCGCTGCACGACATAGCGATGCACCGGAACACCCAGCGTTGCGCGAAACAGCACGTTGAAATGCGGCACGCTCATGCCGGCCTGCGCCGCCAGTTCGGCCAGCGTCAGGCGCTGATGCAGATGGGCTTCAATGTAGTCGATCACGCGTGCCGCCACGCGGGGCGCCAGCGTGCGAGGGCTGTTGACCGCCCCGGCAGCCACATCCCGACTGCTGTTCAGCAGACGAACGACCAGCGCTGTGCACAGGCTTTCCGCATACAACGCATCGGAGGTGTCTTCCGCCTCCAGTTCGGCCCCCAGCGCAGCGGCAAGATGATGGACGCGCGCATCGCGCCATTGCAGTCGCGGCGGCATGTCTACCGGTGCGCCCATCTGTTCGCCGATGCTGCGTACAAACGTGTCGGTGATGGCGATGCGCAGAATCCGGCAGTCGGCATCGTCCGTCCACATGCCAGGCAGGCCGGCGGGAATCACGTTCGCATCGCCGTGGGCCTGGATGCCCGAATAACGGCGGCCGTCGCATACGCAGTTCGTCCGCACGGGTGCGCCGACATGCACGGTGACGCGGTGATGCGCCATGGCGGGCACGCGATACGTGCCGGGGCGGATACCGAGCAGCGTTGCGGCAAAGCCGTCCCAACCGAGCCCCTCGCTGGAGCGCAGGCTGACGGAAGCGGGTTCAAGCAAGGCGGCGGGCGTGAAGGCGTTCATGGCAGGGGCGGAGGTTCGGTGGCGCCTCGACATTCTGCGCCCATACGGCGCCCTATGGAGACACGCCGATGGATCGCGACGCATTCGTCAGCGCGCTAAGAGCGGAGGGCTTTACCGAACTTGTCCTCGTTACGCGAGACGCGGGCGAGCTGGGCACGCACCCGTTCGAAGCGAAAGCGCTCATCCTGGCATGAAAATTCATATCTGCGCAGACGGCGCCGAGCCCGTCCGCCGGCCCGGCGACACATTCCACCTGGCAGCCGACGCACCGCACACCGAGCGCTACGGCCCGCAAGTTGTGCAGCACCTGGTGGCGCGGCGCTAACGCCGGCGGCTCAGGCGCGCGCCGGATACTGCGCGAGCACCTTGTCGCGAATCGACGGTTTGATGTTCGCCAGCGACATGTTGCCTTTGTAATGCGCCACCACGCGCGGGTTCATCATGCGAAACCACAGCGGCGGCACATAGGCGATCAGGATCATTGCGGCATAACCGGCAGGCAGCTGAGGCGAATGCTCAAAATGCCGCAGCGCCTGGAATGACCGCGTTGGGTTGGCGTGGTGATCGGCATGCCGCTGCAATTGATACAGGAACAGGTTCGTCACCACGTGGTTGCTATTCCATGAATGCTGCGGCGTGCATCGCTCGTAGCGGCCGCTGGGCAATTGCTGGCGGCAGAGGCCGTAGTGCTCCAGGTAGTTCACCACCTCCAGCAACGACGCGCCGTAGATGGCCTGGATGATCAGGAACGGCACCGCCTTCAGCCCGACAAACGCGATGCACACGCCCCACAGCACCACCGTCATCGCCCAGGCATTGAGCACATCGTTGCGCCAGGACCAAACCGAGTGGCCATGCTGTTCCAGCCGGCGCTTCTCCAATGCCCACGCCGATTTGACGCTACCTACCACCGTTCGCGGCAAAAATTCCCAGAACGACTCGCCATAGCGCGCACTTGCCGGATCGGCCGGTGTGGCCACGCGCACGTGGTGGCCGCGGTTGTGCTCCACATAGAAGTGCCCGTAGGCCACTGGGGCCAGCGTGATCTTCGCGAGCCACCGCTCGAAACGGTCTGTCTTGTGACCAAGCTCATGCGCGGTGTTGATCGAGATGCCCGTCACCACGCCCACCGAAAACGCGAACGCAATGTAGTCGTACCAGGCCAGGTCATACGTGCGCAGCACCCACATCGCCACCGCAAAACTCACGTAGAGCACGGTGGTCGCCAGGTAGACGATGCGGCGGTAGTAACGCTGTTTTTCCAGCGTCGGGACGACGTCTTCGGGCGGGTTGTCGCGGTCGTCGCCAATCAGGAAATCGAGCAGCGGGATGATCGTGAACACGATGAACGGCCCCGCCCACCAGAGCGGATGCCAGCCCGTCGCAAGCGCCGAAACGGCTGCGATGATGGGTAGCGTGATGGTCAGCGCGCCGAGCATCCAGAGATAGCGCTTGCCGTCGGTCCATTCCACGGACGCGACCATGCCGGGTGTTGCCATTGTCTTCCTCCTGTTTTGCCCCGCTGGGTGGCTTGGCTTGTGTACGCACATGCGTGCGCCGCCGGGGTCGTGCCCGACGCTTGCGTTATAGGCGCAGCAGGAGAAGAGACCAACGCCAGAAACTAGGCGCGAAACTCCAAACAAAGCGGCCGCCGCGCGGCCCTCTGGAGGCGAGAAAAAAGCAGGTGATTGAAACGGACGATTTAAAAACGGTCGTTCGATTTTGGTGCGACGCACCTGAACACAGACTCACAACAACCGTTTATGCCAGCCCCCGAAGGCGCCGGCGGGCAATGCGGATCAGGCGAATGTGGGGAGGAACGTGTTGACCGCTTCGAGCACAGTGGCCTCCTGCTCCCGATGCGGCACGTGCCCGCAACGCTGCACGAGTTTGAGCGTGGCGGGCGCACCGGCCAGCGTGACGATGCGCTCGGGCTGCGCAGTCGAGCCGTATTCGTCTTCGGTGCCGTGCAGCGCCAGCACGGGGCTGCGCACAGCGAGCAGCGCGTCGTCAAGGCACCACTGCGCAAACGCCGGAGACAACCACGTGTTGACCCACGCATCCAGCACCCATTGCGCCTTGCTGCCGTGATAGCGCTCCAGCCGGCCCATCTGACCAGGCTCGGCAAACTGTGCCTGGGCAACGCGGATGCCCTCGCGCGTTTGCTCTTCCACAAACGCCTGCGCCGACTCCGTAATCAACCCCGCGCAGCGGCCCGGATACGCCGCCGCAATCGACACGGCCATCCCACCGCCAACGCTGTGGCCGAAGACGATGAAGCGGTCTACGCCAAGCTGCTCGATCAGCGCGGCAAAGCCACCGTACGCTTCCTGCTGGATGAAGCCCGGATCGAGCTGGCCCGGAAAGGCGTCGGATCGGCCGAAGCCGAGCCGGTCGTAGGCGATGACCGCATGCCCGGTCGACTGCGCCAGCCGCTGCGGAAAATCACGCCACAGCGCTACACAGCCGAGCGAATCGTGCAGTAGCACGATGGGCGGTTTGGCGGCATCGTCTAACGGGCCGCCCCACTGCCTGGCATGGAGACGGCCATCGGGTGTGGTGATCCATGCCTCGGCGCCATCCGCCGAAACCGCAGAAAGCGACTCAGCCATCCCGGTCTCAGAACAGGCGGTCGAGCCAGCCGTGCGGGTCCGGTGCGCGGCCGTTCTGCAGATCGACCAGCGCCGCCTTCAGCTTGGTCGTCAGCTCGCCTGCCTTGCCATCGCCGATGGTGAAGTTGTGCTTGTGGCCCTTGACCTTGCCGATGGGCGTGACAACCGCGGCGGTGCCGCAGGCAAAGGCTTCACGCAGGCGGCCGCTTTGGGCGTCGGCCTGCCATTGGTCGATGGAGTACGGCTCTTCACGCACGGTCAGGCCCATGCCGCGCGCCAGCGTGATCAGCGAATCGCGCGTGATGCCGGGCAGGATCGTGCCGGTCAGCGGCGGCGTCTGCAGCAAACCGTCATCGAAGACGAAGAAGACGTTCATGCCGCCCAGCTCTTCAATCCACTTGCGCTCCACCGCATCGAGGAAGACGACCTGGTCGCAGCCCTCGCGGGTGGCTTCCGCCTGGGCGACCAGGCTGGCGGCGTAGTTGCCACCGCACTTGGCCTCGCCCGTGCCGCCGGGCGCGGCGCGCGTGTAATTGTCCGACACCCAGATCGTGACGCCTGACGATGCGTCGCCCTTGAAGTACGCGCCCACCGGGCAGGCAATCACGCAGAATAGGTATTCGGCCGACGGCTTCACGCCCAGCACCACTTCGGTGGCGATCATGAAGGGGCGCAGGTACAGCGACGAGCCCTGGCCCGACGGAATCCAGTCACGATCGAGCTTGACCAGCTCGCGCACGGCCTGCAGGAAGAGATCTTCCGGCAGCGCGGGCATTGCCAGGCGCTTGGCGGAGTTCTGGAACCGGCGCGCGTTCGCCTCCGGGCGGAACAGCGCACCGCCGCCGTCCGGGAGGCGGTAGGCCTTCATGCCCTCGAAGATTTCTTGTGCGTAGTGCAGCACCAGCGTGGACGGATCGCACTGGATCGGGCCATGCGCGCCGATTTTGGCGTCGTGCCAGCCCTTGCCTTCGGTGTAGCGAATGGTGGCCATGTGATCCGTGAAGACGCGGCCGAAAGCTGGGTTTTCCAGCAGGCGCGCCCGCTCTTCCGCCGGAACAGGGTTCGGGCGCTTCTCGATCGAAATAGCCGATTCGACAACGTTGTTCATACCGTCTCCAAGAGTGCGAGGGGGCACAAAAATGCCCAAACCGCTATTTTGCGCCAACGGCGATGCAATTTGGTTGCGTATTCACGCACATACGGTATTGCAGGCGCCGGAAAAACAAGGCGGTTGGACGGGCGCCCAGGGGCATCAAGCGCCGTAGCTCCATGGCCGAGACGCCGCCTGACTGAGGAGGAATACCGCACCGGAATAGCGCCGTCGCCCGGGCATTCGCGCGCCGGCCGGAACGGGCGCCAGAAGGCTTGATGGGCGGGCATCACCCCTGCGGGACTTGAAACCCTATGGTACGGTTGACGGAATGAATGTCATGACTCGCCATCCCCTGCTGGTACACGGCGGCACAACGGTGCCGCCAGGGAGCGTTGCGCACCATGAGTGATGCGAAACGCGATTCGCGTCGCCAGATCCACGCCGAAAAAATTGCCGCCAGCCGAGCATTGCGCCTGAGCGTGCCGGCGGAGGCTCGGCCCGCGCCAGTGAGCCGGAAAGACTGGCTCCGGCAACGGAAGGAGCAACTGCAGGCCGCCCGCGTTGCCGCCAAACAGCGACGTGATCAACTCAAGGCAGAAATCCTCTCGGCCGCGCAAGAAGTTGCCCGCGAAGAACGGGTAGCCGCACGACTGGAAGCGGAACGCGTCAAGGCAGAAACTAAGTCAGCCAGCGTGCATGCCAAGGAAGACGCACGTGCTGCGGCCAAGTTCGAACGCAGCAAGCCAGGCCGATCAACGTCAAAGCGCAAGACGCTCGGAGCGGGGAAGCGCAAATTAGTCTCTTACGCCGATCTTCTGCGCATGCGCGGATGAGCCCGGCCTACGCTGACCCTGCAATCCTTAGCGCGCCTGCACAGCCTCGGCTTCTACGTTCTTGGCACGAACCGGCATGGGCTTGCCGTCGAGCTTGCGAAAAATCCACGCAGAAAACACGGTCACGACGCCCATGGTGAAGAACGCCAGCCGATAAGCCGGCGCGGCCACACCAAGCTTGACCGAGAAAAGGCTGACAAGCCCGCCCCCGATCGATACGCCCAGGCCGATTGCGAGCATCTGCACCATCGAGAACAAGCTGTTGCCGCTGCCCGCATCCTGATGCGACAAGCCTTTGAGCGTGATGCTGTTCATGGCCGCGAACTGCATCGAATTGGCCCATCCGAACACCGACAGTTGCACGATCGATAGCACCAGCGGCCAGCCCGGCGACATGGCCGCAAACGAGGCAATCGAGACACCGACGACCCACGTGTTGACCTGGAGAAACACGTCGTATCCGAACCGGTTCACAAGCGGGACGACCCAGCGCTTGGCGAGCATGCCGGCAACGGCAATCGGCAATAGCAGCAACCCGGAATAGAACGGCGAATACCCAAGCTGCAACTGGAACAGCAGCGGCAACAGGAATGGCACGGCGCCGGAACCGATGCGGCAGAACAGGTTGCCGATCAGCCCAATGCTGAAGTTCGGCTCGCGAAAGAGCGCAAGCTGGAACAGCGGTGCCACACGCCGCCTTGCGTGCGGAACATAAAGAAGCGCGCTGACGATGCTCACGGCGATTAGCGCCACCCTCCACGGGCTACGCGCACCGTTTTCGAGCGCTAGCGAGAACGCCACCATGCACAACGACAGCAGCCCGCAGCCAAGCCAATCGAATGGCGCCACGGCGCGCACGGCGTCCTGCGGCAGATAGCGCCGTACCGCAAACAGTCCGACGAAACCCACCGGCACGTTGATCAGGAAAATCCAGTGCCACGAGACATCCTGCACAAGCCAACCGCCCAGGGCGGGCCCCAGGAGCGGACCAACCTGCCCCGCCACCGACACGAAGGCCAACGCTGCGATGTACTGCTCGCCCGGAATATTGCGCAGCACCGCCAGCCGGCCGATCGGCAACAGCATCGATCCGCCAATCCCCTGCAGCACGCGTGCGATCACCAGTTGCGGCAGCGTGTGTGCCATCGTGCAGAACACCGAACCGAGAACAAAGATCAGGATCGCGCTGAAATAAACGCGCCGCGTGCCGAACTTGTCTGCCAGCCACCCTGATGCTGGCGTCAGCATGGCCATGGTGAGCGTGTAGGCCACCACCACCGATTTCAGGTCGAGGGGCTTTTCACCCAGGCTGCGCGCCATGGATGGCAGGGCGGTATTGACGATGGTTGTGTCCAGCGCCTGCATGAAGAAGCCGGCAAAGACGATCCACAGCATGGCCTTGTGGGAGGCGTTCTGCGGGGCGGCGGGAGTTGAAGCGGTCTGCATGTGAATCCTGGAATACCTGCCCGGAAAGCGCCGGACATCCACCCGCAATGCTACCGACGGACGGCCAATCGGGAACCCCTCTAGAGACGTTGACTGTTATCGGAAAACCCGATAACAATGCCCGCATGCTCAATCCCGTCTGGATTCAAACCTTCGCCGCGGTGGCCGCCGCCCATAGCTTTACGGAGGCCGGGCGGCAGCTTGACCTGTCGCAATCGTCGGTCAGCGATCACATCCGCCGGCTTGAGCAAAGCGTGAACCGGCGGTTATTTGTGCGCGACACCCATTCGGTGTCGCTTACGCCCGACGGGGAGGCGTTACTCGTTCACGCGAAGCTGATCCTCGAATCCCTGGCGCGCGCCGAGCTGCAGTTCAGTGCGCCCCGGCTGCAGGGCCGCGTTCGGCTGGGCTCTTCGGAAGACTTGGCGCAGGGGCCGCTGCCCAATCTGCTTGCCGCTTTCCGAGCCACGCATCCGGATGTCGAGCTTGAGATCACGATGGGGATGACCAGCAAGCTGTACGAAGGCATCGAAGACGGCTCGCTCGATCTGATTGTCGGCAAACGCCGCGAAGGCGGCCGACGTGGTGTCCCGCTATTCCGAGGGCAGCTCGAATGGCTGGCGCGGCCCGGTACCGTGGTCGACGTGAGTCAGCCGCTGCCGCTCATCCTCGTCAACGAGCCGAGCGTGACCCGCGCCATCGTGCTGGACACGCTGGCCGCGGCGGGTTGGCTGTGGCGCGTGGTCTGCACCAGCAGCAGTCATTCCGGGTGTATTGCCGCGGCGCGCGGCGGGCTGGGGATTACCGTGCGCGCGCAGAACCTCGCGGGCGGCGGGCTGGTACCGCCCGTGAATGGCGATGTTTTGCCGCCGCTGCCGGCAATCGAATTCATCACGTTGTCTGCGCGGCGGCTGAGCAAGCCTGCGGAGACGCTCTTACAGCTCATCCGCAAAAGCGACCTGCGCGCCGGGCGGACGGACTGAACAACGTTTACCGTTACGAGAGCACGGCCTCATCGACTTGCTGGGCAATCTGCGCAACTTCAAGCCGATTGCCGCCCAGCGATTTGGCACGGTAGAGCGCCTTGTCTGCCGAAGCCAGGCCATCCGCCAGCGACGGCAGATCGGCGTTGAACTCTGCCATGCCAATGCTGACTGTCGCCAGAATGCCGGCGCTGTCGCTGCGGCGTTGAACCGCTTCTGCAAAGCACTTGGCCACGGCCTCGCCCCGCGTTCTTGCGTGGCGCGCGTCATCACCCAACAGCAGCGCGGCGAATTCCTCGCCGCCAATGCGCGCAAGCATTACGCCGGGGCCAAGCACACCCTGCGCGATTTCCGCAAACACCTTGAGAACGGTGTCGCCAGCCTGGTGTCCGTAGCGGTCGTTGATGGCCTTGAAGCGGTCCAGATCGAACACGAGCGTAGCGACTGGGCCGTTGCTGCGGACGCCTTCGATCAGACGTGTGCCCTGCTCAAAGAACCAACGGCGATTGCCAAGGCGGGTCAGGTAGTCCGTCTGCGATTCGCTCAGAAGCTGGCCGTGTGCCTCGTCCCGAATGAGCTTCAGCAACGTCATCGGCAAGACCATCGCGTACAAGACGCCCTCGATCATCGTCAACTTGCTGGCCAATGGCTGCATGGCTGGCCCGAATGCCGACACCAGGCCGGGCAGCGCGATCCCGCGGGCAAGGTAGAGCACGGCATGCAACGTCGTCACAACCACCACCAGTTGGCGCGGGCGCAGCGGCTTCATCACCTCGCATCGCCACATTTCGCGGGCCGTCATCGCGCTGATCAACGCAATCGGAATCGCGCTGACGTAGTTCCACAGGAGGTCTTGCCACTGCGCACCCCAGATCGCCCAGACCAGGGCCATGCCGATAAGCACGCCCGCTGCGCCGCCGCGATACTCCCGCCCGTTCAGCGCCGCCACGCCGGACAGCACCAGCAAATAGCCGCACAGCATGATGAGGTTGCAGAGTGCAGCCCCCATCGCGCCAGGCACTGCATGGCGGAACAGCACGGCCGTGCAGCCGAGCGCGAGCGTCGCAAACCCGGCCGCCAGCAGGCGCAACGCCTTGCTGCGGCGGGGGTTGGTCCGATGCTCCCAGAACAGCATTCCAGCGCTGGCGAGCAGGATGCCGACGGCAAGGAGATAAAGGGTAAGAAGATCGACGTACATCCGGATATCAAGACAGGGCGCCGAGCATGGCGGCGCGCGCTCCGGATTTTACGTGGGAATGTCGTCGCGCATCGGGCGCGGCGCCCCCTCCCTACGGGGGTGAATGCGTTATCACTCGCAGCGAAAAACGCTGGAAATGGCGTCAAAAACCCGTGTGCCTGCCGTTGCGTGCGTCCCCGTCAAACACGTACGAGGACGACGCCAACGACCCACCCGGCGCCGCCAGCAATTCGCGGCAAGCCGCCCGGATGCTGCGGGATACCCAACAGCACGCGCTATCTGCTCGCGTTCAGCCTCGAGACAAGCAGCGCATATTTTTCCGGCGAGGTATCAACCAACGCGGCTTCGCGCGTGGAAGGCGAGTCGTCATACGGCACCGGCTCGGCAAACTGGCTCACGGTCAGATCCCACGCCTTACCGTCGATCCGGTTGTAGAAGTGCGTGCCGCCTGGCGTCTGCGTGGTGAGGATGTCACCGCCAAAATAATCCTGCACGACAAGCGAAGTCACGCTGCAGTGATTCTGCGCAGGATTCGACGGCGACCAAGCGTTGGTCGGACTCGACGTGTCTCCAGACCAGACGCGCGAGATGGTTCGGTATAGATCGAGAGGCGTTGCGAAGGGGTTCGATACGGGTGGCATCTGATCTTCCTGGTTCATCGATAGGAAAGCGGCGGTTGATTCGAGGTTGGGTACCCGGTTACTGCGACAACGCATGGAACGCGCAAAAACAAAAAGCCCCGTCGTGGTCGGCGGGGCTTCGGTGCGCATGGTGTTGCAGACTGCTAATGCGTGCACGCCCCCAGAGGCCGTCCCCAATGGGCATGCGCGTGATGCTGGATCGCAATGGTGAGGGACGTGTGGGCTTGCATGGGGACGAGTGTGCCTTCCGGCGTGAGTCGCGTCAACGAATGTCGGTTGACCTTCGACGCCGGCGTGCACATCCTTGGGACGCAACGTGGCGAGGCAGTTTTCCATTGTTTAGCGCGGCGACGGTAGAGCCGTATTTCGCCCCCCACGTACTGAAAAACCAACCGCAGGTGCCACGGCTTCCATGGGTGGCGCCAGGCACGCATCGGAGCGCATGAATGATCCCCACCATTACCGCTTTTGAACGCTCGCCCGATGGCGGCAAAGGACTGGCGCGCGACACAAGGGTTCGCTGGGCGCTAGAAGAAGCGGGCCAGCCCTATGACGTCCGGCTGGTTTCGTTCCAGGCGATGAAGGAGCCAGCGCATCTGCGCCTGCATCCGTTCGGCCAGATCCCGACCTACGAGGAAGGCGACGTGGCCTTGTTCGAAACAGGCGCGATCGTCTTCCATATCGCCGAGCAGCACACGGCTTTATTACCAAACGATAACAATGCCCGCGCACGGGCGATCACGTGGATGTTTGCGGCGCTCAACACCGTCGAACCGCCGATTCTGGAACTCACCACCGCCAAGTTCCAGGAAGGCGACAAGCCGTGGACCGCTGAGCGCCTGCCGCTGATCATGGACCGCATCCGCCGTCGGCTCGATCAACTTTCTGCGCGCCTGGGCGATGCGGATTGGCTCGATGGCACATTCAGCGCGGGGGACTTGCTGATGGTGTCCGTACTGCTCCGGCTGCGGCCGTCGGGCCTTCTGGACGAATTCCCGAGCCTGGCCGCCTATGTCGCGCGCGGTGAAGCACGGCCCGCTTACCAGCGCGCGTTCGAGGCACAGCTGGCGGTGTTCACCGGCAGACCGCCAGCCGCCTGATGAAGCTCAGGCCGCTTTGGCCTGTTGCATGGCGTCGAGCTGATCGCCGCCAAGACTGTCGACCAAGTCGGTCAGCATCCGCGCCAACTCGCCGGTCATCAGTGCGACATCGGAGTCGAAGCGTTCGTCGTCGTTCTGGGCGGTGGGGTCTTCGGCTTCCTTGATCACGTCGAGCGGCGTCACGCGCTTGATCAGGAGCGACGGCGTCAGCACGAAGGAGACCCGGTCGTCCCAGGTCATGGCAAGGCGCATGCATTGTTTGCCGGCTTCGATATGCCGGCGCATGTCTTCCGCCTCCAGCGCGTGGCCGACGTATCGCACCGTGGCGCCGCCCTCACCCGTCGAGCGCAACTCGGCGTCCTGGTCTACGGTAAAGCCGCCGGGCGCCTCTCCGGACAGCAGCCACTCCGTCATCGCGGCAACCGGCGAATGCGCCACGTGCACGTTCGTGAGCGGCAACTGATCGATCGACTTCACGAGCAGGCCGCGCACGTCGTCGGCAACCGCCTGCGACGCCGCATCGATCACGAGCCAGCCGTTTGCGGTATCGATCCACACACGGGTATCGCGCCGAATGCTGAACGCGCGCGGCAGCAGTTCGTCAGTCACCTGCTCCTTGAGTTCGCGCAGTTGCTTTCGGCCGGGCTTGAAGCCCTGCTGCTCCTCCAGCTCAAGCGCCCGGGCCTTGGTCACCTGATTGATGACGGACGCCGGCAGCAGCTTCTTTTCGGCGCGAAAGACCAGCAGCATCTGCCCGTTGTTCGAATACACGAGCGCGCCGTCATCGCGCGGCGATGCCCAGCCGGAGGTTTGCTTTTCTACGCTGTTGCCCGGTTGAAACGCGTGGGGCGCCAGCCACTTTTCAAGCTGGTCAGGGGTAACGGCCCAAGGTGCCGGCAGGCGATGAAGCTGAAGGTTTTTGAACCACATGGGAGTACGGGCAAAGTGCGCGATTCTAAATGATGGCGGCACCCCTCCTCCCAATGGCCGATGTCTGGCCCGGCGCGCGCGGCACGTTCGGCTGGCCCCGGTACTAATATGCAGGTCTTGACGCCGGCATCCATTGATGACCGTTCGGGCGTCGCATTCGAGCAGGGGACAAACGATGACACGCGTTCGCGTTGCGGGCTTCACCATCTCGCTTGACGGATACGGCGCAGGCCCGGATCAGGACATCAACAATCCGCTCGGCATTGGCGGGACAGAACTGCACACGTGGCTAGTCACGACGCGCACATTCCAGCACACCCTGCTCGGCAAGGACGGCGGCACAACCGGTGTTGACAATGATTTTGCCGCCCGCAGTTTTCAGGACGTTGGGGCGTGGATTCTCGGGCGAAACATGTTCGGCCCCATTCGCGGGGATTGGCCCGACGACAACTGGAAAGGCTGGTGGGGTGACAACCCGCCGTATCACGTTCCTGTTTTCGTGTTGACCCACTACGCGCGTGCACCCATCGAGATGGAGGGCGGCACGACCTTCCACTTCATCACAGGCGGCGCTCAAGAAGCACTCGACCGTGCTTGCGAGGCCGCCGGCGGGAAAGATGTACGCATCGGCGGTGGGGCAGGCACCATCCGGCAGTACCTTCGCGAGGGCCTCATCGATGAACTGCACATTGCGATCTCGCCGATCTTGCTTGGCCGTGGAGAACCCCTGTTCGAAGGCATTGATTTGCGAGCGCAGGGCTATACGTGTGTTGAATCCGTAGCGTCGGAAAACGCAACGCATGTTGTTCTGCGGCGCCCGTCCCGCACGAACATTTAAACGGACGACACAGGACGAACCATGACTGAGCACGACGCAAAACTGCACGGTAGCTGGCGCTTGGTGTCTTTCGAGACCGAGATGCAAGAGACAAAGGAGCGCACGCAGCCCTGGGGCGCTGATCCCAGAGGGTCGCTGATCTTCGGTGCGGATGGACGCATCATGGTGCTTCTCACCGCAAAGGTGCGGGAGCCCGGGAATACAGACGAAAAGCTGCTGGCGCTATTCCGCACGGTGATGGCCTACACGGGGCGGTATCGGGTCGACGGGGACCGGTTCATCACAAAGGTGGATGCGTCCTGGAATGAAGCCTGGACCGGCACGGAGCAGGAACGGTTCTACACGCTTGACGGGGACGAGCTCGAGGTTCGCACGGCGTGGATGCCGAACCCGTTGGCATCCGGAAACCCAATGGGAAGAGGTGTTCTCCGTTTCAAGCGCGAGTAATCTCCCCTGCCAGCTTGACGATGAGTGGCCTAGAAAGATGCATAACGAACAACTTACGTTCACCAGTCAGGAAGCCTGGGAAGCCTGGCTCGAAACCCACGCAGAGGCGGTGACCGGTGTCTGGCTCCGCATCGCAAAGCGGTCGGCCGACCAATCGACTGTGTCTTACGCCCAGGCACTGGAGAGTGCCCTCTGCTACGGCTGGATCGACGGCCAAAAAAAGGCTGAGAGCGAGCACTACTGGCTACAGCGATTTACGCCGAGAACCGCCAAAAGCATTTGGTCGAAGATCAACAAAACCAAGGCTGAAGCGTTGATCTCCGACGGGAAGATGCGCCCAAGCGGGCTTCGCGCAATCGATCTGGCCAAGCGCGACGGGCGTTGGGAGGCTGCCTATGCATCTGCGAGTACGTCAACGGTGCCCGATGACCTGCAGCAGGCTCTCGACGCCAACCCGAAGGCCAGGCAATTCTTCTCGACCCTGAATAGTCAGAACCGCTATGCGATTCTGTTCAGAATCCAAAACGTGAAGAAGGCTGAGACGCGCGCAAGGAAGATCGCTCAGTTCATCGACATGCTGAACAAGGGCGAGAAGCTTCATCCATAACATTTGCCCGCCCGCTAAGCTGGATCGAGTGCCGAGACCGCAGCCCTCAGGGCCAGAAGGTAACTCTGTACTCCGAACCCACAGATCTGCCCGGTGACGATGTCTGCAAACACCGAGTGATGCCGGAACGGCTCGCGTGCGTGGATATTGGACATATGCAATTCCACCACCGGACACGTCAGGATCGCCAGTGCATCGCGAATGCCGTAGCTGTAATGCGTCCACGCGCCCGCGTTGATCAGCACGGCGTCCTGGCCTTCTTCAAATGCTCGGTGGATGCGCTCGCACATCGCCGCTTCGCTGTTTGTTTGGAAGGACTCCACCTGCACGCCAAGTTCGGCGCCCAACGCCTGCAATCTGGCGTCGATCTCGGCCAGCGTGATCGTCCCGTATTGCACAGGATCGCGCTTGCCGAACATGTTGTGATTGACGCCGTGCAGCATCAAGATGCGCTTCAGCTTCATTCGGGCCTCCGTGCTGGGCTCAATCAAGGGGAACGGTGAGCCGATCGATCACCGGCCCTGTCTCTGGACGCACGCCGCGCCACCATGCGAACGCTTCAGCGGCCTGTTCGACCAGCATGCCAACACCGTCTGCGATGTTGCGCACACCCGCGTTGCGGGCGAGCCGCAGGAACGGCGTCAACCCCTTGCCGTAGGCCAGTTCATAGGCCATCCCTTCAGGGCGGAAGATGCTCGGTGGAACAGGTGGCAGGTCGCCCGTGAGACTGGCTGATGTGGCATTGACCACCAGATCGAAGCGCCCCATCGCTACCAGCTCGGCATACCCGCACGCGACGACCGGGCCGCGCTCTGCAACCTGTGCAGCCAGCGCCTGCGCTTTTGCGACGTCGCGGTTCGCGATGACCAGCTCCGCCGGCTTGGCCTCCAGGAACGGCAGCAGAGCGCCACGCGCCGCACCGCCGGCACCGAGCATCAGCACGCGCTTGCCAGACATCGGGAGCCCCAGGTTGGCTTCAATGTCGCGAACCAGCCCAATGCCGTCGAAGTTGTCGGCCAGGATGCGGCCATCCTCAAACTTCAGTGCGTTCGCCGCGCCGGCCAACGTTGCACGCTCGCTGCGCTCGTCGGCCATCGCAAAGGCCTTGAGCTTGAACGGCGCCGTGACATTCATGCCCTTGCCCCCGCCTGCGGCGAACCTGCGAACGACATCCGCGAACGCCGCCTCCGGTTCGACCGGCCCCTCGATGGCCGTGTACTGCATGTCCTGTCGCGTCTCCTGCGCAAATAGCCCGTGAATGAGCGGCGATTTGGTATGAGAGATCGGATTGCCGATCACCGCATAGTGGTCAGTCATCATTGAGCTCGCTTCGAATAGAGGACGCTATCAACCTGCATCGCGTGAATCTCGTCTGAGTCGAAACCCAGGGCGCGCGCCACTTCGGCGTTGTGCTCGCCCAGGTCGGGCGCGACATCGCGGACCGTCGTATCGCAATCGGAGAACTTGAACGGCAGGTTCGGCAGGCGCAACGTGCCATAGCGTGGGTGCTGTTGCTCGACCACCATCCCCCGCGCTTGAATTTGCGGATCGGCCAGCACCTCGTCAATGCGCTGCACCTTGGCGCATGGCACATCGATGCCATCCAGCAGCTCCAGCACCGATGCCACCGAACGCGCCGCCACCCAGGGCTCGACCACAGAGAGGATTTCCGTGCGGCACGCGTTGCGCCCAGCGCCCGCATGAAACCGCGTGTCGGTGCCGAAGCCCGCCGGGCCACCATTCGACTCGACCAGCGCAGCGAAGCGCTTCCAGGCGTCGTCCACCTGCGCGGCGATCACCAGATCGCCGTCAGCCGCGCGGAAGACGCCATAGAGGGTGGAGGTCGGCATGTCATGTCCAGTCTGCTCGGGCAGTACGCCCTGCAGGGTGTAGCACTGCACCGCGTATTCGTGCATCGACACCAGCGTGTCGTACAGCGCCATGTCGATGTGTTGCCCTCGCTGGCTCTTCACGCGTCCCAACAAGGCCGCGTTGATGGCAGCGACGGCGTGTATGCCCGTATACATGTCACCGAGCGAGATGCGCAGCAACGGCGGCCGCTCACCCGGCGTGCCGACCATTTGCATGATGCCGCTCTTGGCTTCGGCAATCAGTCCGAAACCGGCGCGATGTGCGTCCGGCCCGGTATGTCCGTAAGCCGAGATGGAGCAATAGACCAGGCCCGGATTGCGCGCCGCCAACTCGGCATAGCCCAGTCCCAGCTTGTCCAGTGCACCGGGCCGGTAGTTTTCGATGAACACGTCTGCCGAATCGCACAGCCGCTGCATGAACGCCTTGCCGCGCGGGTCCTTCATGTTGACGCTCACACCGCGCTTGCCCATGTTGAGCTGCAGGAAATAGCCGCTTTGCTCATCGTCGAGCACGGTGGCGTGCTGGCGGCCGGCGTCGCCGGTGCCGGGGCGCTCGACCTTGATCACTTCGGCGCCGAGCGCGGCCAGGCATCGACCGACGTAAGGGCCTGCAAGGAAGTGGCTGTAGTCGACAACGCGGATACCTTCAAGAGGGCGAGCTTGCATCAGAACGCTCCCGGCCGGCGCGGCACCATCAGACGATGCTCGCCGCGTTGCACCACCTGACCTTCCTGGTTGATCAGCTCCGATGGCAACACGACGATGCCCCAGCCCGGCCGGCTCTTGCTTGCCCGCATCTCCCCGACGCGGAACTTCACGTGCAGCACGTCGTTGACCTTGATCGGCAGCAGGAAATCCCAGGTCCAGCCGAGCGACATGCCTGGCAGGAAGCGGTAGTCGCTCTGCGTTTTCAGGCCATCGGCAATCGACAGCCCAAACAGCCCATGCGCGACGATGCAACCGAAATGACTGGCATTGGCATAGGCCTCATCAACATGCACCGGTGTGTGGTCACCGGTGAGGTCGGCGTAAGCGAGGATGCGTTCCTTCGTTACCGTGTAACTCGGGCTCACACAGGCGTCGCCTTCGCGTGCGTCATCCCAATATTTTTCGACGATGGTCATATTTATGCCTGCGCACGTGGGTTGATCGCCAGCGCCTGCGCTACGCAAGACGCAGGCTTGGCCTGGATGAGTTCGACCGCCAGACCATCCGGCAAGCGCAGCCAATTGCGGCCCTGCGGCATTTCGCTGACGCCGAAACCGTGTGCCAGGGACAGCGCGGCTTCGAGGTCTTCGCACATCACCCCAAGATGAGCGAGTCGGCCCTCAGGGCCCTCGAACTCCGGGGCATGGATGAACTGCAGTCCGCCGAGGGTCCAGTACTGCCGAGGCGCTTCACGCGTGCCATCGATCTCGCGCAGCGTCATGCCGAGCACCTCTTCGAAGAAACGGATGTGCCAATGGATGTCTTTCACCCAGATGGCGACGTGTTCCAGATAGGCCTTGGGGGCGCTCATGCGGTGGTCTCCTCGCGTTGACGGTCAGCCATCTCGCGCTCGATGCCTTTGATGCAGGCGACCAGCGTGGCATTGACCGGTGTCGGCACGCCGTGCTGCTGCCCGCAGCGCACAACTGAACCGTTGATGAAATCGATCTCGGTGATCGACCCTTTCTCCAGGCTTTGCAGCATCGATGTCTTGAACGCCGCAGGAAGGCCCTCGGCGGCAAGGTTCCAAGCCTGCTCTGGATCCGTCATCGAGAGCGTTACGCCCGCCGCTTGCGCCGCCGCAATCGCCTCGGCCACCGCCGCAAGCGATGTGGCCTTGAGCAGCGCATCGTCATAGAGCTGACCGTAGGTCAGGCGTGTGATGCCGGTCAGCGCGCCGGTGGCGACGTTCACCAGGAGCTTGTCCCACATCGTGCCGACAATGTTGTCGCTGACGGTGGTCGCCAGCCCCACTGCGTTGAATGCGTCTGCGATGGCCTGCACACGCGGTGTCACGCGGCCGTCGAGTTCGCCGATGTACGTTGCCTTGCCAACCACGCCGGACTGAATATGGCCGGGGCCACGCAACACCCCGCCCACGTAGGTCTTGCCTGCCAGCACCCGTTCGCGGCCGACGATGTTCGCCAGGATCTCTTCATGCCCCAAGCCGTTCTGCAACGACAGCACCAGCGTATCGGGCCCAACTAAAGCGGCCGCGCCGCGCATGGCCGCGTCGGTCTGGAAGGATTTGACGAGCACGATCACCAGTTCTGCTATGCCGACCTCTGCAGCCTGTGTCGCCGCCAGCACCTGGATGCGGCGGGTGCCCTGCGCGTCGTCAACCCGCAGGCCCTCGCTGCGCATGGCGTTGACGTGGGCCGGTGAGCGGCTGATCAGCCAGGTCTCATGGCCGCCTTCCGTGAGCGCGGCACCGATGGCGCAGCCCAGCGCGCCGGCGCCCAGAATCGCAATCTTCAATGGCGTCTCCTTGTCGTGTGGTTGCACGATAGAAGGCCGCACTTATACTGACAATACAATGATCCAAATACCGTTATTGCCATGGACAATAGTGCGGCGACGCTGGCCGATCTGCCCGACCTGAAGCTTCTGCAGCTGTTCGACCTCCTCTACGACGTGCGCAACGTCAGCCGGGTTGCCGAACAGCTCGGACAGAGCCAGCCGACCGTCAGCATCTGGCTCGGGCGCCTGCGGGACTACGTGCGGGATCCCCTGTTCATCCGCACGCCAGGCGGCATGGCACCGACGCCACAGGCCGACGCGCTGATCGGGCCGTGTCGGGAAATTCTCGAATCGCTGAGGCGCTTTACTGCATGGGAGATTGCGTTCGACCCAGCAACGGCGCAACGGCGCTTTCGTATCTGCATGACCGATGCGAGCCACATCACCCTGCTGCCGCGCCTGCTGGCACACGTTCGCGCGCAGGCGCCCGGTGTTCGCCTGGAAGCTGCTCGAATTGACGGCAATACGGAGCGCACGCTCGAATCCGGCGAAGCCGACCTTGCAATCGGCTACGTGCCCTGGCTGAGCGGCGGCATCTACCAGCAGCAACTGTATGAGCAGGACTGGGTATGCCTGGCCAACCGCCATCACCCCAGGATCCGCACCCGGTTTGGAGTCAAGCAATACTGTGCGGAGGGGCACATCGCCGTCACAGCAGGCACGGGGGCGCAACTCCTCCAGCAAGCACTGACGCGCGAGCGCATCGAGCGCCAGGTCGTGCTGGAACTACCGGGGTTCCTCGGGCTGGGCGCGATTGTCCAAACGACGGACTTGATTACCACGTTGCCCCGCCACATCGGCGAAACCCTCGCGCAGGCCAATGACCTTGCCGTGCGCGCGTGTCCGTTCCCCGTGGAGGGTTTTGCCGTTCGGCAGCATTGGCATGCCCGGTATCACCACGAAGCCGGCAACCGCTGGTTGCGCGGTGTGGTCAGTCAACTCTTTGGTGGTTCGCGCTAGCTGAAGGCGCCAGTACAAGCTTGGGCATTGGGGCTGGCAATGCGCCCTCGTGCGCGAGGCCTTGAAGCTCAGCTTGGGCGGTGTGGCAGCCGGGCGGGAAGAGCTTATTCGCCGCTTCTCTGATTCGGAGGAGGACGACAACTATCCGCGGCCCGGCTCAGTCGTGAAGCGTCAACGCCGATCGTAGAGCTGCACCCGCCGCGTGCTGCCGCCGCCACGAAACGTCAATGCATCCAGCGAAGTTGCTGGGCCAAAGAGGAGTTGGAACCGCTCCCCCGCACCTCGAACGGAAGCCAATCGACTCGTCCAAAATGCCTAATCCCCGCTAGGCTTCACGCAACTACCTGCCCAGGCAGCGTGCACTGCTGCAGCGTTTCCTCCTCGTACGGGACTGGGATGACTCCCGTCCATGACGCTCGCGTTCGTCGGCCCAATTTTCAAGATTGCTCACATAGAGAGGATTACCCCCACTTGGTCGCTACAGCATCAGGTTTCCTTGCCGTTGCAAGTTTCGAGCAGCGTCATCGGGGCCTGCCACCAACAAACGGCGCGGTAAAAAGGCCGAACGGGGAAATCACAATGAGCATCAACAATTTGACGGTGCGCGCCAAGCTCACCGTGGCGTTTGGCTTTCTGGCGGGGCTGGTGTTGCTGGTGTCTGCGCTTGCAGTGCAGGCGCTGAGCGAGTCAAACGGGCGTTTTTCCAAGTACGTGAACGACATCAACGCGCGCGCCACGCTGGCTGAGGAAGTACGCACGGCAGTGGACCGCCGAGCCATAGCGGCACGCAACCTCGTACTGGTCACTAAGCCGTCCGATATCGACCTGGAAAAAGCCGCCGTTACGCAAGCGCATGAAGATGTGCAGAGCCGCCTTTCCAAGCTCAAGGAGCTGATCGCGCAGGTGCGCGATGCAGACGACCGCGCGCGGGGTCTTGTGGCCGATATCGACCGCGTTGAGGCCAAGTACGGCCCAGTGGCGCTTGCCATCGTCAACGCTGCGCTGACTGGCAAGCACGAAGAGTCCATCACGATGATGAACGAGCAGTGCCGCCCGCTGCTGGCCGCACTCATCAAGGCCACCAATGCCTACAGCGATTACACGCGCGAGCGAGCGCACGAGATGGAGCAGCAGTCGGCCGAGCGCTACGCATTCCAGCGCACGCTGCTCATCGGCATTTGCCTTGCCACCGTGCTGGGCGCCTTGGCTGCCGGCATTCTCATCACCCGTGGGTTGACCCGGGCGCTGGGTGCGGAGCCTGATGCGCTGAGCGACATCACGCGCCGCGTAGCCTCCGGAGACCTGAGCCCCGTGCTCGGCGGCGCAGCCGCACCGCGCGGCAGCATCCTCGCCTCCATGTCGGAAATGCAGGCCAGCCTTGTGAAGCTGATCGACCAGGTTCGCCAAGCCGCGCACGGCATTGCCAGCGATGTGGGTCAGATTGCCAGTGGCAACCAGGATCTCTCATCTCGCACCGAGCAGCAGGCGTCGTCGCTGCAAGAGACGGCCTCTAGCATGGAAGAGCTGACCTCCACCGTGAAGCAGAACGCCGACAACGCTCAGCAGGCCAGCGTGCTCGCCTCGGACGCCTCCGAGATTGCGCAACGGGGCAGCACCGTGGTCGGCAACGTGGTCGACACCATGACCGACATCCGCACCAGCTCGGCCAAGGTGGCAGACATCATCGGCCTGATTGAAGGCATTGCATTCCAGACCAACATCCTCGCGCTCAACGCCGCAGTGGAAGCTGCGCGCGCCGGAGAGCAAGGCCGCGGCTTTGCCGTGGTGGCCAGTGAAGTCCGCAGCCTCGCGCAGCGTTCATCCAGCGCCGCCAAGGAGATCAAGGAACTCATCAGCACCTCGGTGCAGAAGATCCAGGACGGCTCCTCGCTGGTGGAAACCGCTGGCAAGACCATGAACGAAGTCACCCAGGCCGTGGCCCGCGTGACCGACATCATGGGCGAGATTGCCGCCGCCTCTGTCGAACAGAGCCGTGGCATCGAGCAGATCAATCTGGCGATCACGCAGATGGACGAAGTCACCCAGCAGAATGCCGCGTTGGTCGAACAGGCAGCGGCTGCATCCACGTCATTGGAAGGCCAGGGTCAGCAACTGAGCCATGCGGTGGCGTTTTTCCGGCTGCAAGGGTGAGTTCAGCGGCTTGATGCAGCAGACAATGTCGCCCGTATTGGGCGGCTATCGCCATTGAGTGGGAAATCGATTTGTAGGAACGCAGCCGTTTGACCACGGCTGCTGTCTGCGAACGTCTGCGAACAGACGAGACTCGAATGTCGCGCGCGATTGTCCGCTACCAACCGTCGAACACGCCCCTTAAACCTTTCCAGGGGCAAATCCATCGATGATGGCTTCGGCCATCTTCGTGGCTGCCCGTCTGGCGATACCAATGCTCTCCCAATGGTCCGCCTGCAGCGCGAAAATCCGAGAATGCTCGGTACTGGGAGGCATCCCTTCCTGGCAGATCAACACGGAGGCACGGTAAGACCGGTCAGGACGCCGCTCGTGCCATTCACGAGGCGGATCAAAGAGGTAGATCAGGGGGTAAACATCGAACCCCTTGTAGCGGCATGTCGGATAGGCATCCACAGCAATCTCCGTTGAAAGGGGTCGCCTCACTCTACGCTCTTTCCATTTGCTCCATTGAACTATCCCCGAACGAGCGAATGCGAACGAAGCGGCCTTTGTGCGCCACGTGATCCCGCCGGTTTGAGATCTCCTTGCCAAGGCTGCACGTGCATATCGAGGGTATGGTCGCCTTGTGCAGTTTTCGCGTAGAGGCTGTCACGGATGACTTGTCCGATGGCCAGGCGACACAAGGTTTCAATGCCGCCCGTGGCTGCAGAGGCCAGATCCCGCGCGCTTGCCAGCAGCCTGAAGGACCGCCTTCCTTCTCCCACGAAACTGGTGAACTGGACGCAGTTCGGCTGCCCATCGTGGATAAAGCCCACAGTGATGGAGTACGCCATGCCTTTTGCCGCTCCGGGGAGCGTGCAGAGAAAGCTCGTCTTGTCGGTCGCATGATTCATCTTGTTTCCTAGCCAGTCATGCGAGCAACACGCCTCGCCAACGCAATATCAAAAAGGCACGGGCTACAGGCACACGTGGCGCCCGTTACAGCGATGCCACCGACTCGCCGGGTACCAGACCATTGATGACGTCCTCGCCGAACTTCAGCGCCCCGCGCCTTGCGGTGCCGACATTCTCCCAAGCGGTCGGTGTCATTCGAAAAACGCGTGAGTGCTCCGCCCCGGGTTGATGACCTTCGCGGCAGATCACTACAGACGCATTGAACGTACGATCGGGACGCTTGCGCGGCCATGACGGGGCCGCTTCCGTCCGGTACACCAATGGATACAGGTCGAAACCCTTGTACGTGGCTGATGGGCTTGCATTCATGAGGGGCTCCAACCGAGGGTGTGCGTGGTCGATGCCCGGTTAGGCATCGACATTGACTGACAACAGCAATCCGCTGATTTGCCGGGGCAGCTATGAGTCCACCCCTAGATGATCGACGGAGATCACGAGCATCCGATCTCCACGGTCCGCTTGGGCATGCGTGCCCAACTGCGCCCGCAGAAAGCGGTCAAGCATGCACTGCAGCTGACAGAGATCTTGCCGATCTGCGTGCGTCAACTGTTTCATGACATCGTGCGTGAATGCGATGGTCAGCGTCCTGACGCGCCATATACGGCTGCCGAATTCAGGTACTTGCCAGTTCGCTCCGAGCACACTCGGCCCCGCGTTCCAGGTCCGCACATCCTGCCCGGTTATTTCATCCAGCACCGGCTTGGTAAACGCGACAAGGTCGAGCATCACGGCTCTCCATGACTTACATCGCCGGTTGGAGCATCAACGGGCACGCGTCCGTGTGCGGAACAGGAGGATGGTGCCCCACTCTACTCCTATATATGCATGGCTGCGTGTCCGAAGCCGGCGCCAGACGTGCGAGCGACGAAAAAAAACCCCGCGTGGCGGGGTTTCTTAAAGCGGGCGAGACGGAGATCGCTGCAATCTTGGCCGCGACCGGGCCTTTCTGGCCGACGCCCGACACAAGACTGATCTTCTGCCCCTCTTGGAGCGACTTGAACCCATTGCACTGGACGTCAGAGAAATGAGCGATGAATGTGGATGGGGCCGCTCTTTGCCATCGCTGCCATGTTGTCCATACACCGCCGCGTTTGGTCGTGAAAGTAGCGCCGGGACATCCCATGGTGACCCGCCATAGGAGCCATTGAGGCGCCTCACAGAGCGGCGACTGCGAGAAGCTGTTACCATGCGCAACCTTTGCCCGTTTATCGAATCGATCGGGCTGGGTGCCTAGCAAGAAGACACATCAAGCGCTGGCCACCCGTCGGGCGTACACCCGAATCATCTTGGGCCACACGGTCCATCACCTACCTGACCGGCGGTTTATCCGCTCCGTACGCAGCGCGCATGTACTAGGCGTGCCAGCCTACGCAAGTACGGTCACCTCGTTGCCAATAGCTTGCGCCGTGCATTTGTATGCATGATCCCAAGGCGTTGGCCCTACCCATCGTGGCGTAGCTCATCGGCAGGAACAGGTTTGCCCAGGTGCTCCACACCTGCCATCAGCTCTCGCCCGAAGCCTAGCAGTGTATTGAACAAAATCGACTCCCCGTACACGGTGTCCGTGTACCCAATTGAACAAGAACCAGGCGTCTGGTTTGCCACCTACCTCATCAACGAGTACAGGGATGGCACGGAACGCATCCTCGCCAATGTCTCGATGCGACACAACGTACATGGCACGGAAGCACTCGCAAGAAATGCCGCCCGGCTTGCAGGAAGAGCCGCCGTCGCGCGTCTGGTGCCCCATCACAAGAACTGAACCGCCAAAGCCGCCCTGCGCGGCTTTTCCGCTTGCGGCAAGTGCAGGCGCAACCCAGCAGTCAACAGGAGGGAAATCACCATGTCTGTTAGCGAAGAGTGGGAAGAACTGCATCTGACGCCCGAGGGCTGGAAAGATGGCAGCTATCGGCACGTACCGGGTGATGCCGTCATCGTCGCGCCGCCGGCCAATGATGTACTGACGGTGCGCAGGCATGTTGCGGCCCTCTATGGCGGGCCGTCACGCGTGACAGAAGACAGAACACCGCGCACCGATGACATGAACCAGATCGAGCAACTGCTGTTGAAGTACGGCGCTCCTGTCTTTGGCGTCTAGACCCAAGACGAAGCGGACGAATGCTCGCGCGCCACATCGCGCCCACGTTATTTGAGAGAGGAGTTGGCATGTCACTCTGCCGCGCTTGCCTTGCAATTGAAGTCCACCGACTTGGTGCGTCAGGCCATGCTTTCCTACGAATCACCGATACCCAGCGCATCAAGGCTTCCAAGACAGCGGCCGTCACGGTGAGCACGTTTGCATGCCGCACATGCGGTGCGAACTGGACCTATCGCGAAGGGAAAAACGTGCCCAACCCAGGATGGTCGCTCGAACAGTAAGCGCCCTCATTGTTTCGCAAGCCTCCGGCGTCTCGGCCAAGGCTCTGAGAAACGCCTGGCAGCGCGCCCGGCAACTCACTCCAGGAGAGCAACACCGTGCATCGCCCATCTCAGCTCGTTCAGCGCGCGCTACCTGTTCTCTTGAGGCTGTTTTCCTCGCTGCCGTTACCCATCATCCACGGCATCGGGCGCGCGGGCGGGCGACTGCTCTACGCCTTACCCGGTGGATATCGCCGCCATGTCCAGCGCAATGCTGCGCAGGCCGGCTTCGAAGCGCCCCGCTTTGCGCGGCAGGCAGCAGCAGAAACCGGTGCAATGATGAGCGAACTGCCGAGGGTCTGGTTTCGTAGCGATGCATGCATGGCCCAGGTGATTTGCGAGGACTGGAACGTCATCGAGGAGGCCCTGGCCGAGCGCAATGGACTCATCATGCTCACTCCCCACCTGGGTTGCTTTGAACTGGCTGCACGCTACATGGCGCTGCGCATTCCATTGACGATCATGTTTCGCCCGCATCGCAAAGCCATGCTGCGCGGCCTGCTGGATGCCGTGCGCGCGACGTCGAACTTGAAGGCGGTGCCCGCAACATCTGAAGGCGTTCGATCTTTCGTACGCGCCTTGCGCCAGGGGGACGCGGTCGGCCTTCTGCCCGATCAAGCCCCGAAGGGCGACGGTGTATGGGTTCCGTTCTTTGGCCGGCCGGCGTACACCATGACGCTGCCGGGCAAGCTTGCCAAACAGACGAACGCCGCGCTGATCATCGCCGCGGGCGAGCGCCTGCCTGGCGGGCGTGGCTGGCGAATGCACGTGAAACGCCTGACGGGCACGGTTCCCGAGAGCGCCGAAGCCCAGGCCGCCTGGATCAATGCAGAGATGGAAGAGATGGTCAGGCGCTTTCCTCAGCAATACCTGTGGGGCTACAACCGATACAAGGTACCCGCGGGCGCGCGCGCGGTGCCTACCGGGGCCGCCTGAGCGGCTTTGCTGCCTGAAGAGAGCGCAGGACCGACAAACGCCGCCTCCCCAGGCACCTGTGGGCCCAAGCAAAAGCCCGAACCCAAGCCGGCGCATTCCTGGAGCCCAACCAACGCCGCATATCGAATAACATCTTCCGGCCACACAGCAACGCAGGAGCCCCTCTGCGCAGTGGCCGAAGAGTCCTCCAATGCCACGTCACCACCATCACGTCTACGTCGTCGAACTGTCGCGGCAAGTGCTGGGCGAAGCGCGCTTCGTGAAAGCCAATCCCGATTACTTCGGCGACAAACCTTGCGTTTATGTAGGCATGACAGGTCAGTCACCAGACGTGCGTTTTGACAAACACAAGGCGGGACTGAAATCGAACCGGTTTGTGCGCGAGTATGGGTTGCGTCTGATGCCAGAGCTGTACGAGTGCTTCAACCCGATGCCTTACGAGGCAGCGCGGGAGATGGAAGTGGAGCTGGCGATCGGATTGCGCGAGGAAGGGTATGCCGTGTGGCAAGCGTAAGTCGACAACAGGCGTCGAAACCTGAGCATGTTCTGGCCGGTCGAGCACCTCACCGCCGAATGATGCATAACGGCGCACTCGAGTTTTTGCGCGCCACAGCGCCGGCGTCAAGTCACCCTTTCCCGGATTCCCTCAGAATCCGGATCAGCAATTCCCGCGTCGTTTCCCCCGGGTTCGGTCTCAACACATCCATGTTCAACGTGCCTCCGTTGTTGACATCGGCAATGAAGAGCGGGTGTGAGCTGTTGTAGCTGAGCACATCTTCCACATCCTCGCCGAGGATGAACGGCGTCGAGAAGACTTCGCTCTTCTCTTTTAGCCCGTCCGTGCCCTGGAGGGCGGCCGTCGCTTCCTCCGGTGTCCCCTCGTGCAGCCAGAAGCCTTTGAACTGGCAATCCGGATACTGCTCTGAAAGCGGCTTGATGACGTACTTGTAGATCGTGTTGACTGCGGTGCCGCTGAAGTAGACCTCGGTGAAGGCAAAGCGCTTCTTTCCCGCCCGAATCTGATCTTCGACCGCCTGCTTCATGGCGATCATATTGGCGGGCGCGGTCGGGTCGTCGCTCGACCCGCTCAGCCCCGCCGCAGCGACATCGCCTGCTTTGACTTTTTGGACCTTGACCACGCAAGACGCCAGGTCGGGTGACCCCGTCGTGACGGTGTCGGCGACAAACGCGCCGCCGCGCTCCAAACCGATGATCGCGTCGGGACGGTAATCATTGAGCAAGGCATGGCGCATATCAGAGAGCACATCGGCATGCGCCACCAGGCTATCCAACGTGAAAACGCGTTGATACTTGCCGCGCCTCAGCGCTTCGGTTGCCGATTTGCCCGTTTCATCCGGCCCCAGGTCGACGTTGTCGTCCACCATGTCGACGATGCCGGGTAGCTCACGCTGCGTCTTATCGTCCAAGCGCAGGACAAAGTCGAGTGAAGGCGGTTGGCTCCCTTGCTTGCCTTCCGCTGAACGGTCCAGCGAGAACGCTCGTGTTCCGTCGTCCAGTCCGGCATAGCGCGAGAGCTGCCCCAACGCATTGCCGGGGCGCAGCACGATGCCATCGCTGCTGATCTGATCGATGGCCGGATCGGGTGCCCCACCAATGCGGGAGCCTACGCCGCTGATGAAGTTGCGCATGGCGGTGGACGCCTGATCCAGAAGCTCCTGCCGGGTGGGGCTGGGGGTTGACGCATCGGGGGCGTCCGTCGATTCCAATGGAAGCCTTGCGCCGGCGGCAGGGTCAAACTCGCCTCCGCTGGTCGTGCCGGTCGTACCACCACCACGCACAGCCAAGCCTGCGCCGCCCAGGCCCAGACCGAGAAGGAGCACCGCCTCGGCTTTCGCCTCACCTGACATCTTGTCGCCGTACTTCATCAACGTGAGGGCTTGGTCGCCCGTCATGAAGGCGCCGCCCAGGCCCGCCGTCAAGTCAGCGCCCTTGGCGCCAACCCGGAAGGCATTGCTGTTCACGATCAACGGCGTCATGCCCCTCAAGCCACCAGCTGCCTCGGCTGACCCGGCAATGCTTCTGACACCGCCGGCAGCCAAGCTGCCCTCGCCGGCCACGGAGACGGCAATGGTGAGCCAATCGGCGCGCGCCTCCGGATCAAATGGCGAGATGGAGCGACCGTGCTCCGACAGCGTCGTCAAACGGTCGACCGATTCGCCGATTGCCCACCCGGCCCCGGCTGCCATCACGCCGCCAGCGATAGGCGTTGCAACGCCACCTGTGCCCGCCATCAAAACGACACCGGCTGAGAGGGTCGCGACACCAAAGACAAAGTCGAGCCCATGCCTGACACGTTGCCAACCCGTGGTGACATGCGCGCTCAGACCGGCAACATCGGGAACACCTTTGGCATTGAGCGTCAGCGCGCCGTTCGCATCGTTCGGCACGTAAATGGTGCCGCCATCGGCCAGGGCATTGTTATGCCGAAAATCTTTGATGTCGCCGTACTGCGTGCCGCGATCATCAACGTAGGTGATCTTGCCGCTCTGCTTGTTGACCACCTTGAACAGCGCAGTCGGCGCGACGCCGGTGCTTTTGTCGACGTACGCAATCGGAATCGCCGTGACGGCACCGTCAGCACCGCCTGCTTCACGGATTGCCTTGCGGACGCCGTCGATGACCTTGGTGCTGTTCTTGTTGGTAAACCACGCAGTGTTGATGTCGCCGCTGTCTTGTGCGCCGCTGTTATCGGCCTGCACCATCAGTGACGCACCAATGAAGTTGTCGAGCTGCGTGTCTGCGCCAGGGGCGTTGAAGACGTGGCTCTTGCCGTCGAAGATGGGCGCGTCACGACCAAAGGTGGCCGCGCTCATCTGACCGAAAATGCTTGTCAGGCCGGCGTCGACATTCGACTGGAACGCGTCGTAGTCGGCGGCGGCCTGCTTCGTCTGGACGGTCTGCTTGCCAAGATCAAACGCGTGCTGCAAGGCATCCGCCTCGGGCAACACGGCGCGGTGCGCGAGCAGCGCAGTGGTCAGGCTGGTGGCTTGTGTATCATCGACTGCGTTGGTGATGGGTGCCCAGTCGGAACTGCCGTTGACAGATCCCGACGCTCCAAGTGTGTCGAGGTAAGCGTTTGCTTGTCGGTTGCTGGTCAGCCAATCCGCCACCTGCTGCGCATGCGCGGTGGACGGCAGTGTGTCACGAAAGCTCGGCGTGTCCGCAGCAAGCGCCGTCAAGCTCAACCCGCCGTAGAAATCCGTGCCGTGCGCGATGCCCATGCGAAGTTGGCCAGCATTATTTTGGAACCAGTGGCCGTTATCGTTAAAGCGCCCTTCAACGGTCTGCAGCAAGTTGGCCGCAACTTCAGGTGGGGCATCCTTTGCGAGCGTCTTCATCCACTGCCCCACCGCGTCCGACTTGACCGTGTCGTCGTAAGCGAGCCGCTGTGTGGCATCCGGATCGTCGGGGTTGAGCTTGTATACCGTCGTTAAGCTGCCGATCTGTTGATTGAAGTAAGCGCTGTTCGCGCCAAAGTACTTTTCGCCGGCTTGCCGGAAAAGTTCCTGGCGTGCCTGAGGGCTCGTCTGCGAGAACGACACCGCGTTCATGTTGATCGACAGGGCCTTCAACGCACCGTTTGCGTCCCCAGCGCTCATCAGTTGATCGACCAGCTTCTTGGTGTTGCTCACGCGCACGTCAAAGCTCACGCTGCCGACGAACTCTGCGATGCCGAACGCATCTTTGTCGTTCTTGTATGGGGCCAGCAACTGCTCGCACGCAAACGTCACCGGATCGTTCTTCGCCACGGCCTGCAGGTCCGGCGAAAGCTTCGGATCGTTCGGGTTGATATGGTCAACCTGGTACTGAAGGGCATGTCGGACGGCAATCACGCGGGCCATATCCAGGCTGGCGGTGTCCCATTCCGGGTGTGCAGCCGACAGTTGCGAAACGGCATCGTTGGCGGCCTTGAGGTCATCAGCAGTGCCAAACTTCTCGTACTCGCTCAGCTCCGTGCCGAGGGCATCCTTGAAGTTCTTGACCGCCTGATCGAGCTTGCTCTGCGCGTCAGAAACGCCGGCCTGCTTTTCGTCCGCGATCGTGCGATTGGTGACCTTCATCGCCATCGCAGACTGCAAGCTGTCCTGCGCATCCAGCACCGCATCGCGCTTTTCCGACGCATTGCGCTGGCTCGCGTCCTGCTGCTCAACGCCGTTCTTCGCGTCGTCAACCACTTCCCCGAGCCACTTTGCATCGGGCGCGCGCTGCTTGATCGCCGCAGCGGCATCCTCGATGGCTTTCGTCTCGCCCCCCGGGGGCGCCAGATCTGCATTGAGCCGCAGCTCGTTCTCCACGGCGGCCATGAGATCGGGCAGCGATGTGTCGAGCGATGTGCCATCCGCAGATGCACCGTTAGCACCGTTGACGTCCGAACGGACCGTGGTGATGTCTTGGTTGGTCTTTGTCTTGGCGTCCGCCACTGCCTGCAGTTGCTGGGGAGACGGAGGAAGCGGATACAACTGGGGCCGGTAGTACTCGAGTCGCCCGTTGATCTCGACGTAAGCAGGCATGGCGTTCTCCCGTACCGCACCGTTCGCGGAGGCAATTGCAGCACCAAAATACGCGGCAATCTTGGCCAGATGGGCGGGGGGCTACTACTAGGAAAACGCGTAGTTCTTCTGCGGCGGGGAGGCAATACCGTTACGTGGTGCGCGTTGCTCCTCACATGTGCCGGGCTTTTCATCGCCACGACCTTTGCGTTGAGCAGAGGTCACGCAGCAAGTGCATCGCCGGGTGCACGGCATGAATCACTTGCACCACGCTGGCAACCACGATGCAGCGCTCCAGACCACTGCCGCAGCGGCACAGTGGCGCAGTGGCAATCGTTCTGGTGCCTGGCAGTGATGCACCTGAGCCAGCGCAGATTCCGTGAATGCCACGCTGCTGACGAAACGCTCCGGCGTCACCGTCGCCTAGCCTCGCACCGGTTGGCGCATCGATATCAGTTGATCAAATCCTTAGCAGCCTTGGCGCCCTCTTCCATCAGCTTGGCTTGCGCGTTGGCGCGGTTCAGCACGTTCTGCAGCTCCGCACTGCGGATCATGGTCTCGGCCTGCATCTGCATGATGCGTTCCATGCGCGAGTCTGCGTCACCGTGTGCGCGAGGCAGTTCCGAGCGGGGCAAATCCGCGCGGCGTTGCTTGGCTTGGGGCTGTGCAGCGGCATCATCACCACTCGACTCGCGTGGGCGCTTCGTGCCGCGCGCAGACAACGCCCCAAGTTCCCCTTGCGACGTACGTGCCGTGCGCTGAGGCACCTGAGGCTGCGACGGCTTGACCGGCGACGAGCCTGGCGCGTCGTTACCGCTGATGTGTGTCTGGACGCTCGGTCCACTGATCTTCGATGGAATCGGCATGGCGGGCAGAAATGGGGCAAGAACGCTTGCATGCTAGGCGGCCCATTGCAGCGTCCCGCACAATCATGCGAAAACGCAATCGCAAACGCGAAGCCGCTCCACATGGGCCATGGCATGTCGAGCAATCGGCCGCCAACCACTCACACCATCAAATACGCGCTCGGAGGCGTTGATGTACGTGCTGGACCACGAACCGCAAAGCTGGTTTTTATTTGAAGCAGATGGCGAGCTGTATCTCGATGCCAATTGCAACCATGGGGCAGTCGGCTACAGCTTCATGATTCGGCTGACCACGGCGGAAGTTCAAAAGTATCGCGATGAAGGTCGGGATTACCTGAACTGGCTGGCTCAGGACATACATAACTCCGCGCCGATTTTGGTTGCCAGTTCATCGCCATATAAAACCCGAAAGGCGACCAAGGAAGAGGAAGCCGAAGCGAGCACTGCGTTGGCGGCATGGCAGGCGGAGCGAATTCGGAGCCTCAAGCTGGGCGCTTGAGGCTTAAACCCCCGACTGCCACCCCTCAACCCCCGCTTGCCGCCCTCCAAGCCCCAACCGTGGGGCTTTTTGCTCCGCCGCTGCTGCTTTTTGCAGCAATGGGTCGGACCTTTTACCTCGACGCATGGCGCTCCGAACTCCATGCGTGGGGCTCTGAACTCGGAGAACGACTCTTTTTGCCTCGCGCTTGCTGCTTTTTTCAGCAACACATGCTGCTTTTTTGAGCTCGGTCGAGGGTCTGACCTCGGTGATTGGGGTTCTGAACTCCAGCGTTGAAGCTCGGAGCCCGGCGTGTGGGGCTTTTTGCTCGGCGTTTGCGGTTCGGAACTCGGCGCCCCGAGTCCGGAGCCCGGCGCGCGGCGTTCTGGACCCCGCGAATGCGCTCTGATTTGACCTCCGAGACAAACCGCAACTTGCCGCCGCGGCTCGCCGCCCATAAACTCACCCTCGCTCGCGCAAACCAAGCGCAGCCGGGACTGCAATCCCGAATTCAAGTTCACCCGTGAGTGCCGTTATAGCCCTCGCGTGCCGTCGTTCGTCCCTATGGGCGGGCCCGGCAGGGAGGGCCTCGGCCCTGCCGGTTGTGGTGAACTTGATCGGTATTGCAGACCTTGTCGTGTGCCCGCCCACCCTCCCAGGTGGGTGGCTCCTCACTCAACCAGAGGCAAGACAATGGATCAACCGACCCAAGCTGTACCCATCCCACGCGGGCATCGCCCCGCAAACTGTCACTTCACCGGCATCGCGCAACGTCCTCCGTCCGGAGGTGCCCGATGAGCATTGAAGACAATCTCCTGTATGCACAAGGCGCCCTGAGCGGGCGGGATTATCTACGGCGCACCCAAATGAACATGAAGGTGCAGCGGCAGTTCATCCCGCAGACTTTGCGCTTGGAATACCAGCTTCACGTCAAGGACAAGGCCGTTGAATATCAGGCCGGGTTTCTCGATGCGATTGGCGCTTACATGCTGACGTCGCTGGATGGTGTGACAGTGGACTTGTACCGGTGGGAAGTTCTGAGCGTGCTTCAGCGCGCGAACAAGCTGAAATAATAAAAACAGCAGTAAAAGCGAACCCGCGACGGGCGGGGGCGCTTGCAGAAACGGTATCTCGTTATGAGGTGACGTCGGACTCCAACAAGCCATCACGGCGGCAGGAAATCCGGATGCCAGTGCAGTTTCAATTCCACCCCTCCACACCCGGCACCCGCATCCCCTCCACCTCCGGCAAGTCAATCCCAAAGTACTCAGCCAACAGCCCCCGCAACGCCCGCCGGTCTTCCAATTCAAACCTGTGCGGCGTATTCCCGCGCCAGATCGTGGCATCCCGGTTCATCACCGTCACACGCCCTTCGTCGGTCAATGCCCGCATGAGGATGCGGTTCATGAAGGGCGATGCCGGATACGTGCTCGTGTAGTGGTTCGCCATTTCGAAATCGATCGGGTAGTCCTGCTCCATCGTGGTGACCCAGGCGTCGACGGGCGTGTCGCTGCGCACCTGTGCGCGGAGTATCCAGCGGTCTTCATCGCGCGCCATCCAGTGCAGTTCGCCATCGATATTGGCTTGCGTGCCGTCCAGCGGCACCGGCACACGCGGGGCCAGCGAGCCAAAGCCGGGGTCGACGACAAAGGTGCCTTCGGGCAACGGCACCGTCAGGAACATGTGGGTGCGCGGCGCCTCCGTGCGCGGGGCGAGCAATACCACGCGCGACGAGTGGCGCGTGGGCTGAAAGCCAAGCTGCTCCAGCACGGCGGCAAACAAGGTGGCGTGCTCAAAGCAGTAACCGCCGCGGCGTGCGTGAACGAGCTTGTTCTGCAGGCTTTCCAGGTCGATCCGGATGCCGCGCCCGAGCAGCACGTCGAGGTTTTCGAACGGAATGTGCCGCATGTGCGCGTGCACCAACTGCGCGAGCGTGTCGTAGCTGGGGCGGCTGCTGCCGCCCCACTGGATGCGGTTGAAGTAGGCGTCCAGATTGAGTTGCGATGTCACGTGTTGTCTCCTTGTGCGCCGGGGGTGACGCCACGTCAGCCCGGTTTGCGGCGGCGGAACTGCTGTTCGGTTACGGTGCTGCCCCACTGCGTGCCAGCCTCTTCCTGCGTGAGTTGAAAGCCGAACGATTCGTAGAGGTGGCGGGCGGCATCCAGGCCCTTGAAGGTGTTGAGGTAGGTCTCGTCAAAGCGCTCGTCGACAAAGCGCATGGCCTGCGACATGAGCTTACGGCCAATCCCGGTGCCGCGTAGTGAATCATCCACGATGAACCAGCGCAGGTGTGCAGCACGATAGTGCGGGTTGCCGTCGATGGCGAGCGATGCGAGGCAGCGGTTGTTCTCTACACACAGCCAAAGTGCCTTGTTGGCGTCGGGCAGGGATTGCGCAAAGTCGGCCAGTTCCTTGGCGACGCGACGCTCGAAGAACACGCCAAACCCCCAATGCTGTGCGTAGAACCGGCCATGCAGGCTGGCGATATCGCCAATGCAGCCGGGCACGTAGCCTTGCACGATCTGGGGGCCAGCATCAGTGGGGGCTTGCGCGGGCTTGTGGTCGTTGTCGTCGGCCAGCGCGCTGACGTATTGCGACAGCGATGCAACCAGCCGTTGCTGGTCTGCGGGCGTCAGGTGACGCAGCGCATTGGAGACTTGGCCGGAGGCAAAGGCGTCGATCTTGCGCCGCAGTTGCTGGCCGTCTTTGGTGAGGTGCAGTTCGGAAGATCGGGCGTCTGCACAGGTGCGGCGCTCGACCAGCCCGGCGGATTCCAGCCGGGTGACCTGGCGGCTGGTGCTGGATTTGTCCAGCCGCAGGCGTTCAGCCAGGTCGCGTGCCTGGATGCCGGGCGTGCCGGCAATCTCCAGGATCGCGTGCACGGCAGACGGCGGCAGGTCGCTCTCAGCCAGCGTGTTGCGCATGAAGCCGAGTTCGCGAACGAGCTTGCGCGAAATCTCCCGCAGCTCGCGGATGGTTTGCTCGCGTGATTGCGTGGGCGCTTCAATGAAGTCCATACCGGCCTCGATTAGTTGTTTCGCGCAACCAATATAGTTGCACGAAACAACCTTTTCAAGGCGCGGCGGTGCTGTGGCGGGCAGCGCCTAAAAGGCTTGTCGCCAGTGCTCAGGCAAACGCGGGCCGGCTGGCTCCATCTGACAGACGGAATACCGACACCGCGCGGCGCAGCGTCGTCGCCTGCTCTTCCAGCGATTGCGCTGCCGCTGCGGCCTGCTCGACCAACGCGGCGTTCTGCTGCGTGACTTCGTCCATCTGCGTGACGGCCTGGTTGACCTGCTCGATGCCCCGGCTTTGCTCGGCAGAGGCGGCGGCAATCTCGGCCACGATCTCCGACACGCGACGGATGGCATCCTTCACTTCGCTCATGGTCTCGCCCACCGCAGCCGCCTGTTGCGAGCCCGCCTGCACCACGGCAACGGAGTCGCCAATCAGCCCCTTGATCTCCTTGGCGGCGGAGGCCGAGCGTTGCGCAAGCGTGCGCACCTCGCTGGCAACGACGGCAAAGCCCCTGCCCTGCTCTCCGGCGCGCGCGGCTTCCACTGCGGCGTTCAGCGCGAGGATGTTGGTCTGGAAGGCGATGCCCTCGATCAACCCCGTGATCTCGGAGATCTTGCCGGAGCTGGTGCTGATCTGGTCGATGGTGCCGACCATGGCCTGCACGGCCTCGTTGCCGGCCTGCGCGATCGTGCTGGCGCTGGAGGCGAGGCTGTCGGCCTGGGCGGCGTTCTCGGCGTTCTGTTTCACGGTCTCGGTCAACTGCGTCATGCTCGACGCGGTTTCCTCAAGCGATGCGGCCTGCTGTTCCGTGCGGGCAGACAGATCAATGTTGCCGGCTGCGATTTCCTTGGACGCCACCGTCACGGATTCGGCCGATACCTTGATGCCGCGCACCGTGTCGGTCAACTGCTGATCCATCGTGCGCAGTGCGGCCAGCAGCTCGCCAAACTCGCCGCGCGTGTCGATCACGATGTTGTTCTCCAACTGCCCGCCGGCAATGTGGTTAGCAACGTCCACCGCGCGGCTGAGCGGGCGAGAAATTGCACGCAGCAGATACCAGCACATGCCCACGCCCACCGCGAACCCCGCACACACCAACACAACAGCCATGCTGAAGATGGAGTGATAAGTCGCCTCGCTATCGTCGACGGCCAACTTGGCCTGTTCCAGATTGATGGCAATGTCTTTTGCCAGCAGTTCGCTCACGGCCTGGCCGGATTGAGCGTGGCGATTGATGATCTGCGCGGCAGCATCATGGCGGCCCGCCTGTAGTGCTTCAATCGCTTCGTTCGTAGCGGTGTTGAATTGCGGCAGGGCGTCGTTGATCTTGCTGGCGACCTCGCGCTCCTGCTCGCTCGTCACGCTGGCGGGGTAGTACTGCTTCCACGCGCCGTTGATCTGATCCAGATCCGCACGCACGGTGCGCACGGCCGCTGCCACCTGCGCCGCATCGTCCGTGAAGACCTGCGCGCGGCGCAGTTGCAGGCGTACATCCAGTTGCGCCGTCCGAAGCTCGGCAAGCTGCGCGATGGGCAGCGTGTTGTTGGTGTATGCGTCGCCAATGTTGGCGTTCAGGCGCATCAGGCCTCGCACCCCAAACACACCGGTGGCCAGCAGCAGCACCAGACACAGACCAAAAGCCCCAAGCAATTTGAAGCGCACCGAATGCACGATGGACGGCATGATTTCCCCCCGACTTGTTTATCCGGAGGCACGTGCCCCGGATTTATGAATCTTCTACATCTGCATATCGGTAGGCCGCGAAATACCTTAAGTGCGTGAGTCAAAGCGCTCACATTGCGCTCTGCATCAGTGCGTGCCTTGGCGATTCGGGTGCGTGAGGGGAGACATCCGAGAGCCGGCCCGCGCGAGCGACGAGCCGACTTCGAGCAACGCGAGCGTGCGTGCCTAGTTGAACGGCGGCACGGCGTGCGACCGCATGACGATGGCCGAGGGAGCTGTGTCCTTGGTCGTTTCATTCGGGCGCCGCACAGGCTTGTGCGGGCTGGACGGCGGTACCGACACCCCGCGTTGCGCACGTCCAAGGAAACGCTGCATGAGGCAGAACACGCACAGCAACACCCCAATGGCGATGCGCGCCCACCAGGAGCTGAGCGTGCCGTCAAAGGTGATCAACGACTGAATGACGCCGAGCAACAGCACGCCCACCACGCTACCGCTGATCAGCCCCACGCCGCCTGTGAGCAACGTGCCACCGACCACGGTGGCGGCAATGGCGTCCAGTTCCATGCCCTGGGCATGTAGCCCGTAGCCGGAGAGCATGTAGAACGTGACCAGCACGCCGCCCAATGCCGAGCAGAAACCGCTGAGCACGTAGACGAGGATGCGCGTGCGCGCCACCGGCAAGCCCATCAGCAAGGCAGAGCGTTCATTGCCGCCCAGCGCATAGACCGTGCGGCCGAAGCGGCTGCAATGTGCAAGCCACGCCGCAGTAGCAAACACCACCAGCGCAATCACCACGCTGGGCGATACGTAGTTGCCGCCACCCACCTGGATCTTGTATTGCGACAGCGTGGTGTAGATCGGGTCGGTAATGCTGATCGAATCAATGCTGATGAGGTAGCACAGCCCCCGCGCGAGGAACATGCCGCCCAGCGTGACGATGAACGGCTGAATGCGGAACACCTGGATCATCACGCCCATCATCAAGCCGAACAGGCACCCGACAGCGAGCACCAGCGGCACCACCACGCCAATCGACCAGCCGTGATGTTCGACCAGCGCGGCCGAGATCATGGTGGTAAGGGCCACCACCGCCCCCACCGACAGATCGATGCCGCCCGACAGAATGACGAACGTCATGCCGATGGCAACAACCATCAGAAACGCGTTGTCGATCAGCAGATTGAGAAACACCTGCACGCTGAAGAAGCCCGTGTAAGTCACAGACCCAAAGCCAAACAGCAGCGCAAACAGGAACAGCGTGACGTAGAACGGCAAGCGCCGTGGATTGATTCTCATGACTGCGCCCCTGCACGGCTTTGGCGTTGAAAGAGCATGCCGCGAAACGCTTCCGATTGCGCCAGGCACACGGCAAAAACCACCACGGCTTTCACCACGAGGTTGATTTCTGGCGGCACGCCCATGGAGTAGATCGCATAGGTGAGCGTCTGAATGATGAGCGCGCCAATCACGCTACCCCACAGGCTGAACTTGCCGCCCGCCAGCGAGGTACCGCCCAGCGTGACGGCCAGGATGGCGTCAAGCTCCAGCAGCAGCCCGGCGTTGTTGCCGTCCGCACTCTTGACGTTGGAGCAGATGATGAGCCCCGCAACGCCGGCCATGGCGCCGCAGAACCCGTAGATGCCAAACAGCAGCGCCTTGGTGTTGAGCCCCGCAAGCCGCGCGGCCACCGGGTTGATGCCGACGGCCTCGATAAACAGCCCCAGCGCTGTGCGATGCATCAACAACAGCAGCAGGCCCAGCACAGCGGCCGCGATGTACAGCCCGAACGGCAGCCCGAACAGATAGCCATTGCCCACAAAGAAGAATGGCTCGTAGTAGACGGTGATGATCTGGCCACCGGTAATGAGCTGCGCCACGCCGCGCCCGGCCACCATCAGGATCAGCGTGGCAATGATGGGCTGCATGCCTGCACCCGCCACCAGCAGGCCATTCCACAGGCCGCACACCAGCGCCACGCCCACGGCAGCCAGCAGCGCCAGCAGCAGCGGCACCTTGGTCACATACACGGGCAGGCCGTTCTGCACCACCAGCGTGCCGCCAATGAGCGATGCCGCAATGGCGCCGGAAATGGCCACCACCGCGCCCACGGAAATATCGATGCCGCCCACGGCAATCACCAGCGTCATGCCCAGGGATATGAGCATCAGCGGCGCGGCACGGTTGAGGATGTCGATCAGGCTGCCGTACAGGTGTCCACCGCGGATGTCGAGGTGAAAGAAATGCGGGTTGAACCACGCGTTGAGCAGACACAGCACGAGTAGCGTCACGCACGGCCAGAACAATCGGTGGCCGGTGAGTGCGCGCAGGTTGGCGGAGTTCATGCGGCGCCTCCGGTGGTGTTGGACTGGGTGTTGGACTGGCCGGCGGGCACGTCGCCGCCGGCAATCACGTGGCACAGGTTGTCTTCGGTCACATCGGCGCCGGCAAGCTCGCCCACCTTCTTGCGATCGCGCAGGATCGCCAGCCGGTGGCTCACACGCAGCACTTCCGGCAGCTCGCTGGAGATGAACAGGATGGCCATACCCTTGCGGCACTGCGCGGTCACCAGGTCCATGATGTCGAGCTTGGCGGCAATGTCGATGCCGCGCGTAGGCTCATCCAGGATCAGCATGGCCGGGTCGGTCGCCAGCCAGCGTGCGAGCACGGCCTTCTGCTGGTTGCCGCCCGAGAGCTGGCCGATGGGCTTTTCAGCGTCGGGCGTCTTGATGCCGAGCTGGGCGATGTACTGGTCGGCAATTTCGCGCTGGCGCTTCTTGGGTAGATAGCGGAACAGCCCACGCTTGGCCTGCAGCGCGAGGATGATGTTCTCGCGAATCGACAGCTCGGCGATGATGCCCTCGGTCTTGCGGTCTTCAGGGCAGAAGCCGATGCCCTGCCGGATGGCGTCACGCGGGGAACTGAACTGATGCGCCTGGCCCTGCACGTTGATCGAGCCCGCATCGTTGCGATCCACGCCAAACAGCAGGCGCGCGGTCTCGGTGCGGCCCGAGCCCAGCAGGCCGCCCAGGCCCAGCACCTGCCCAGGGCGGACGTCCAGATCGAGCGGCTGCACGACGCCACGGCGGCCCATGCCACGCGCGCTCAGGAACGCTGGCACGGTGTCATCCACAGGCGGCACTTCGGTGCGCTCGAAACGGCTTGCATCAATGTCGCGCCCGACCATCTTGTTGATCAGCTGCAGTTGCGGCAGATCGCGCGCAGCGTATTCGCCCTCCAGCCGGCCGTTGCGCAGCACGGTAATGCGGTCGGCAATGGCGTACGTCTGCTCCAGAAAATGCGTGACGAACAGCACTGCCATGCCGCGCGCCTTGAGCGTGCGGATGGCGGCAAACAGGCGGGCCACTTCGTCGTCGTCCAGGCTGGAGGTGGGTTCGTCCAGGATCAGGATGCGGGCTTCGGTGGAGAGCGCGCGCGCAATTGCCACCATCTGCTGAATGGCCACCGGATACAGCGACAGCGGCAGCGTCACGTCGATGTGGATGTTCAGATCGGCCAGCAGCGCCTGCGCGGCACGGTTGGTGGCGCGCCAGTCGATGCTGCCCATGCGCATGGGGAAGCGGCCGATGTGGATGTTCTCTGCCACGGTCAGGTTCGGGCAGAGATTGACCTCCTGATACACCGTGCTGATACCGAGCTTTTGCGCCTCCAGCGGCGAGCCCGGCGCGATGGGCTGACCGCTGAGCACGATCTCGCCCGCATCGGGCGCCTCAACGCCAGTCAGCACCTTGATAAGCGTCGACTTGCCGGCGCCGTTCTGCCCCATCAAGGCATGCACTTCACCGGGAAACAAGCGGAAATCGACCCCGGCCAGCGCCTGCACGCCGGGAAAGTTCTTGGAAATGCCGCGCATGTGCAGCAACGCGCCACGGGCATCTGTGGCGGCGGCATGATCAACGTGATCCAACATGGATGTCACCTGTTAACGTGGCGCAGCCGGCATGGCGAAACAAAGTCGCCCTGCCGGCCCGCTCGGAACCTGTTCATGATCCGTAGCAAGCGGCCCGCGGTTGGCAGAACGCGTTGTCCAAACCGGCAGCCGTACGTCAATGCGGCGAGCACGAATTTGGCAAACCCGGTACCAAGGTCGGGCCGCGCAGCAGGATCAGTACTTGCGGTTCGGAAACTCCTTGGCCGCCACGTCCATCGGGAAGATGCCTTCCTTGGTGACGATACGCTTGGGCACGGTCTTGCCCGCCAGCACGGCGCGCGCGGTATCCATCAGTTGCGGCCCGAGCAGCGGGCTGCATTCCACCGTGACGTTCAGCTTGCCGGCCATCATGGCTTCAAACGCGCCCTTCACGCCGTCGATGGAGATGATGGTGATGTCCTTGCCCGGCTTGAGCCCGGCCTCTTCAATGGCCTGGATCGCACCGATCGCCATGTCGTCGTTGTGCGCAAACAGCACGTTGATCTTCTTGCCCTCGGCCTTCAGGAAGGCCTCCATCACTTCCTTGCCCTTGGCGCGGGTGAAGTCGCCGGTTTGCGAGCGGATGATCTTGTAGTGCGGATCGGCCTTGATGATTTCCTCAAAGCCACGCTTGCGGTCGATGGCAGGCGCGGAGCCGACGGTGCCTTGCAGCTCGACGATGTTCACGTCGCCCTTGGGCTTGACGTTCTCAAGCAGCCAGCGGCCCGCCTTGCGGCCTTCCTCAACGAAGTCCGAGCCGATGAACGTGGTGTAGAGCGAGGTGTCTTTGCTGTCGATGCCGCGGTCGGTCAGGATGACCGGAATCTTCGCGGCCTTGGCCTCTTGCAGCACGGTGTCCCAGCCGGATTCCACCACCGGCGAGAACGCAATCACATCGACCTTCTGCGCGATGTACGAGCGGATCGCCTTGATCTGGTTTTCCTGCTTCTGCTGCGCGTCGGAAAACTTCAGGTTCACGCCCTGCGCCTTGGCCGTCGATTTGATGGACTCCGAATTGGCGGTGCGCCATTCGCTTTCGGCACCCACCTGGGCAAAACCCATGGTGAACGACTTGTCAGCCGCGTGAGCCGCGGTGGTCAGGCCCGTGGCCAGCAGCACGCCGGCCGTGGCCAGCAAGCTCAACACGGTCCGTCTGGCGCGCGAAGCGCTCGTTTTTTTCATCGTTTGTCTCCGTTATGGTGGAGCGCAGCCGGTAACTGCCCCCGGGGCTGCGCACGTCGTCTTTGCAACGCGGTACACGAGTCAAACCCAGCAGGGACGACCGTCTTCCCCTGCCGGCGATTCGTGGTGAGCCATGGTATTGACAGCCTGACATGACCGTCTAATGTTTTTTTGGGGGCCAACCGATATCGCTTTTGATATCAGACAGGCGTTTGCGCATCGTGCAGCGCACCAAAATCGCGCGTAAAGATGGCAGCCCCGCAGTGTGCTCAGCGAGATTCCGCCAGCGATGCCGCCACGTGCGAGAACGCCACGCGCTGACGGCGAAAGTCATTGGGTGACAGACCCTGGCGGCGGCGGAAGACCAGCGCAAAGTGGCTCGCGCTCTCAAAGCCCACCGCAGTTGCGATCTCCAGGACGGACATGCGCGTCTCGGTCAGCAGACGGCTGGCAAGTTGCAGGCGGCGCTCGGTCACGTACTGGTGCGGCGTGCGGCCGCTGGCTTCTTTGAAGCTGCGAGCAAAGTGATGCACGCTCAAGTCTGCAATGCCGGCCATGTCGCGCACGCTGATCGGCTGCGTCACGTTGGCTTCCACAAACTCCATCACGCGGCGCAGGACGTGCGCGGGTAGCGATGCGCGCGTGGCGATCTCCTTGTTGCGCTGCGCGCTGTCGCGGGCTTCTTCGAGATGCGTGCAGGCACGCACGATGATGCGCATGGCGCCACCCATCACCGTGTCGTTCATCCAGGCGCGATCGGGCTTGGATGAAGACAGGCTGCAGAAGACGATCCAGGTGGAGCGCGGCGTCATCTGATGGCGCAATGGCGCGCCCCACACGATGCCGCTATTCAGGTTGAAGCGCGCCAGATCGGCAAAGAAGGTTTCGATGCGAGGGTCGGCATGGTCGGCACATACGCGCTCACGCAGGTAAGGGATGTCCCATGCCAGGGGCAAGCCGCAGTCCCCCTGCAGGGCGATGCGCGGGTCGATCTCGAAATGGCGCTGCTCCAGATAGCGCTCTTCCCAGCCGGCGGGGGAATTGGTGTTGTAGAGCACGCGTTGCTCGCCCCGCTGCTTGCCCGCCTCGCCGATGTATTCCATCAGGCCAAACGAGAGCCACTCGAAGTCGACGTCGTGCATGGCTTGCCGCAATGTGTCAGCAAAGCCGGCGGAAAAATCTTGCAGGCGTGCGCCCTGGTCCATCACCCGTATCCGTTGTTTTCGTGCGCCGTCTGAGACGCGGCGCTCCGTACATCTGATGCCGGCCCGCGTGCGCGGCGTGCGGGCGGCTCAAAACAATCTCGCAACTATAGCGGCCGCGCGAGTCAGAAACCGAGCATGCATATCGAAAAAGCTTCGTTCCGCTGCATACGTCTGCTTTTTACACTGGGCGCACTTGTTATGACGAGTTCCGCGCCCGATGACGACCTCTAATCTGCACCGCCAACCGGCCCTGCCGCTCTATGAGCGCATCAAGGGCGCGCTGCGCGAGGGCATTCTCAACGGTCACTACGCGCCAGCATCGCTGCTGCCGTCAGAAGCGGCCCTGGGCGCGCATTTCAACGCCAGCCGCATCACCGTGCGTCAGGCGTTGGCCGATCTGCAGAACGAAGGGCTGATCTTCCGCCGTCACGGAAAAGGCTCGTTTGTGAGCCAGCCAAAGGCGTTTCAGAACGTAACGGCGCTGCAGGGCTTTGCCGAGGCGATGTCGGCACAAGGTCACGCGATTCGCAATCGCGTGCTGACGCTTCGGACCGTCCCGGCGCCGACCGACGTGGCGCAAGCGCTGCAGTTGGCCCCCGGCACGGCCGTCGTGGAGTTGCATCGCGTGCGCTTGCTGGACCGGTTGCCCGTGTCGCTCGAGGTGACGTGGCTGCCGGAAGCACTGGGCAGCGTCGTCGCCCGGGCGGACCTCGTCACGCGCGATGTGTTTCTCGTGTTGGAGCAGGACGCGGGTGTGGCGCTGGGCCACGCGACGTTGGCCATCGATGCGGCATTGGCCGATCACGCGACAGCCACCGCGCTCGACACAGGCGCGGGCGCAGCGCTGCTGCGTGTGGAGCGCCTGACGCATGACGCACAAGGCACGCCCATCGACTTTGAACGCCTTTATTTTCGCGGCGACGCCTTCCAGTACCGGCTTCGGCTGGACCGGCACGTGGCGGCGCACGCGCAATCCATCCTCCCTTTGCAAGGCACCGTATGAACACGTTGGAACTGGAGTACGACCTCGTCGTCGTAGGCGGCGGCACGGCCGGCCCGATGGCGGCCATCAAGGCAAAAGAACGCAACCCCGCGCTGCGCGTGCTGCTGATCGACAAGGCGCACGTGAAACGCAGCGGCGCCATCTCGATGGGCATGGATGGGCTGAACAACGCCGTCATTCCCGGGCATGCCACGCCGGAGCAATACACGCGCGAAATCACGCTGGCCAACGATGGCATCGTCGATCAATCGGGCGTATATGCCTATGCGCAGCACAGCTTCGCCACCATCGAGCAGCTCGACCGCTGGGGCGTGAAGTTCGAGAAGGACGAAACCGGCGACTACGCCGTCAAGAAGGTCCATCACATGGGCAGCTACGTGCTGCCGATGCCGGAGGGGCACGACATCAAGAAGGTGCTGTATCGGCAGCTCAAGCGTGCACGGGTGGAGATCACGAACCGCATTGTCGTCACGCGTGTGCTGACGGATGCCGATGGCGCAGCCTGCGGCGTGCTCGGTTTCGATTGCCGCACTGCAGATTTTCTCGTGGTGCGTGCAAAGGCCGTGGTGCTGAGTTGCGGTGCGGCTGGACGGCTTGGTTTGCCGTCGTCCGGCTACCTGATGGGCACGTACGAGAACCCGACCAACGCCGGCGATGGCTACGCGATGGCGTATCACGCGGGCGCGGAGCTTTCCAACCTGGAATGCTTCCAGATCAACCCGCTCATCAAGGACTACAACGGCCCCGCCTGTGCGTATGTGACCGGCCCGCTGGGCGGCTACACGGCCAACGCCCGCGGCGAGCGCTTCATCCAGTGCGACTACTGGAGCGGCCAGATGATGTGGGAGTTCTACCAGGAGCTGCAGGGCGGCAAGGGCCCAGTGTTTCTCAAGCTCGACCACCTGGCCGAGGAAACCATCCAGACCATCGAGACCATCCTGCACACCAACGAGCGCCCCAGCCGCGGCCGCTTCCACGCGGGGCGCGGCACCGATTACCGCACGCAGATGGTGGAGATGCACATCTCGGAAATCGGCTTCTGCAGTGGGCACAGTGCGTCTGGCGTGTATGTGAATGCGCGCGCGGAAACCACCGTGCCAGGGCTTTACGCAGCGGGCGACATGGCCGCCGTGCCGCACAACTACATGCTCGGCGCGTTTACGTATGGCTGGTTTGCGGGCCAGAACGCAGCGGACTACATCGCCGGCCAGCAAGGCGACGCCCGCATCGACGACGAACAGATCGCCCGCGAGCGCACGCGCATCTTTGCGCCGCTGCAACGCGACCACGGCCTCGCGCCCGCACAAGTGGAATACAAGCTGCGCCGCATGGTGAACGATTACCTCCAGCCGCCCAAGGTCACGCGCAAGATGGAAATCGGCCTGCGCCGCTTCGACGAGATTGCCGAAGACATCACGCACCTGCACGCGCGCAATCCGCACGAGCTGATGCGCGCGATGGAAGTCAGCTTCATCCGCGATTGCGCGGAGATGGCCGCGCGTGCCTCGCTGTTCCGCACGGAAAGCCGCTGGGGCCTGTATCACCATCGCGTGGATTATCCCGAACGCGACGACGCCAACTGGTTCTGTCACACGCGCCTGTACAAGGACGCACACGGCGCCATGGCCAGCCGCAAGCAGGCGGTTGAGCCGTACGTCATCCCTGTCGATGTGCTCGGCACCGATTCCTACGCGCACCTGCGCATTCCGAAGGCTGCATGACCATGCAACAGACGACCGTTCATTTCACCCACACGCCGCACGACATCACCTCACGCAGCAGCGCGCCCGTCACCATCGACGAAGCCAAGTGCATTGCCGACAAGGGCTGCACCGTGTGCGTCGACGTCTGCCCGCTCGACCTGCTCGCCATCGACCTGACCAAAGGGAAGGCTTTCATGCAGTTCGACGAATGCTGGTACTGCATGCCGTGCGAGCAGGACTGCCCGACCGGCGCGGTGAAGGTCGACATCCCGTATCTGTTGCGCTGAGGTGACGATGACGACAACCCTCTTGGCGCGCCTGCACGGCGCAGACGCAGCCACGCGCCGCGTCGCCCTCCTCCAGCTTGCCGACGCGGAAGACGCCGATGCGTTGCCCGATGTGATTGCGCTGCTGGCGCAGGACCCGGCGCCGGAAATTCGGCTCGAAGCCGCGCGCATCCTGGCGACCTGGGAACAGCCGGACACCGTGGCCGCACTTGCCCGTGCGCTGGAAGACGTGGATGGCACGGTGCGTGACGCAGCGGCAATCGGCCTGGCGGATTTGAAATCGCCCGACTCGGCGCCCGCGCTGTTGCCTTACGTCGACCATGCCAGCGCCTTTGTGCGCGCCGCCGCGTTGCGTGGGCTGCGTGAGCTGCGCGTGCCCGAGAGCGAAGCGCCCGCGCTGCACGCGCTGCAAGACGCTGACGCCGCCGTGCGCCGCGAAGCCGTTGCGGTGCTCGGCTGGCGCAAGCATGTGGGCGCATTGCCTGCGTTGGCGGAACGCGCGCGTCATGACGCAGATGTCGACGTGCGCCGTGCCGCAGTGGGTGCGCTCGGCCTTGCCACCGATGCCGCCGTGCTGCCCGCGTTGCTCGCTGCGCTGCATGACACCGACTGGCGCGTGCGCGAGGAAAGCGCCAGCACGCTCGGCAAGCTGCGGGCGCTCGCTCCCGATGCGCATGTCACGCAAGCGCTGGTCGAGGCGCTGGCCGATGCGTATTGGCAAGTCCGCTTGCAGGCCGCCCGGGCACTCGGCCGGTGGCGCGCTGCGCGTGCCGTCGATGCGCTCGCCGCGTTGCTCACACACCCGATCAGCAATCTGCGCAAGGAAGCCGCGCTTGCCTTGGGCGAAATCGGTGAAGCCTTTGCCCTGCCCGCCCTGCGCAGCGCAGAAACCGACGGCGACCCGGAAGTCGTCAAGGCCGTGCGGATCGCCTTGGCACAAATCGAGCGCGCCCGTGCAGCCCCCTGAGCACATCGACAACGACGTCGCACAAGGCCGGCTGCGCCTGCACTGGGCAGACGCGGTTGTCGCACTCGACCACGCTGCATTGCGCGAGGCGTGCCGCTGCGCGGAGTGCCAGTTCAAGCGCCATCACGGCACGCCGATCAACGTGCCGGCCACCGTGCGCATCGTCACCATCGCGCCCGCGGGTTACGGCGTGCAACTGGTGTTCAGTGATGGACATGCGCGCGGCATCTATCCGTGGGGCTACCTGGCTGAACTGGCTGCCATAGCAACAGGCTGACGCAGCCGCGTCTATGCACATGCAATCTTGTTCGTTCCTTCGCGCGTGCGCGGTCCGTAGCATCGACCGCACAACACCTGACTCGCTGGAGGAATCATGCAAACCCAATCGCCCCATACCGCCGCATCGTCTGGCCGACGACGCTGGCTTGCCGCGCTGCTGGGCGCCGGCCTCGCCCTGAGCGCAGGCCTCACCCAAGCCGCAGACCCGGCCGGCACGGTGCGCGTCGGCTTTCAAAAAGCGGGGCTGCTGGCGGTGCTGAAAGCGCAAGGCGCGCTCGACAAACCGCTGGCCGAGCTTGGCTACAAGGTGGAATGGAAGGAATTCCCCGCCGGGCCCCAACTGCTGGAAGCACTCAACACCGGCAGCATTGACTTCGGCTACACCGGCGCGCCGCCGGCCGTGTTTGCGCAGGCCGCAGGCGCGCGCCTCGTCTATGTGGGGGCCGAGCCGGGCGGCAAGACGAACGAAGCGCTCTTCGTGCTGGAGAGTTCGCCCGCGCACAGCGTGGCGGACCTGAAAGGCAAGCGCATCGCGTTGCAGAAGGGCTCCAGCTCCAACTACCTGCTGGTGCAGCTGCTTCGGCGCGCCAACCTCACGGTGCAGGACATTCAGCCGATCTACCTGCCGCCGGCCGAGGCGCGGGCCGCCTTCGAGAGCGGCGCGGTCGATGCGTGGGTCGTGTGGGATCCGTATTACGCGCTGGCACAGAAGGCGTTGAAGACGCGCACGCTGGGCGATTTCAGCGAGCTGCCGGTGTTCAACTTCTACGAAGCCACGCCGGAATTCGTGAAGACGCATCCGCGCGCGGTCAACGCCATCCTGGCCCAGTTGCGCACGGCGGGGCTGTGGGTGAATCAGCATCCGCAGGAGACTGCCGCCCTGCTGGCACCCAAGCTCGGCATCGAACAGCCCGTTGTCGAGACCTGGCTGCGGCGTGTGCCCTACGGCGTCACGCCGGTCACGCCGCAGATCGTCGCCTCGCAGCAGCAGATTGCAGACCTGTTCCTGCAGCAGAAGCTGATTCCGAAACCGGTGAACGTGCAAAGCGCTGTCTGGCAGGCGAGTTTTCCCGTAGCGGGGCTGTAACCGCATCACCATGGGTTGCCATGCAGTGCTAAGGTGCGGCACCGACACGTGAACGGAGCCGCATCGTGATTTCGAGAATCCCGTTTCTGGCGGCGCTCTTTGCGCTGTGCATCGCCGGCCCGGCGCGCGCGGCAGACCTCCGCATCCTCACGGCTGGGGCATTCCGGCCCGTGCTGGATGCGCTGGCGCCGTCGATCGAACGCACAGCCGATGTCCATCTGATCATTACGAACGGCACGGCAGGCGAACTGGCCAAGCGCATTCAGAACGGCGAAGCCTTCGACGTGGCGATCCTGCCGGAGCCTCTGGCAATGACGCTCAGCGCATCTGGCAATCTGGCGCCCCCGCTCAGCAACGTGGCGCGCGTCGGTATTGGCGCGGCGGTGCCTGAGGGCGCCCCCAGGCCCGATATCTCGACGATCGAGCAGTTCAGACGGACCTTGCTGGCGGCGCCTTCGGTGGCGTATCTGGACCCGGCGGCCGGCGGATCGTCTGGCATTTATCTATCGAAACTGTTCGAGACGCTCGGTATTGCGCAGGCGATTGCGCCCAAGGCTGTGCTCGTTCACGGCGGATTGGTGGGCACGCGGCTCGTCGATGGCAGCGCAGCGCTGGCTGTGCATCAGATCAACGAACTGCTTGCGGTGCCGCGCATCCAGTACGTCGGGCCATTGCCCGCGGCAATTCAGAACTACACGGTGTATACGGCGGGCGTGAGTCCCCATGTGAAGAACCTTGCAGACGCACAGAAACTGATCCAGGCGCTGCGTGGCAAGAAAGCCTCCGCCTTGCTCGAGCGCAAAGGCATGGAGCCGGCCGCGCTGCAGTAAACGCAGGCGACCGGCGTCGTCACGTCAAAAGTTACCGAACCGGCCAATCCAGGCAGCGACGCCCTTGCTATGCCCCTTGATGGCCGCATCCAGTTCAGCGCGCGTGAGCCCGTTGGGCAACGCGTCCGGCGCCAGATCCGTGGCGATCAGCACAAAGACGTAGTGGTGCATGCCTGTGCCCTTGGGCGGACACGGCCCGAGGTAGGCCGGCTTGCCGATGGCGTTCTGGCCCATGCGCAAAGCACCGCCGGTGCCGGCGCCTTCGGGCAGGCTCGTCAGCGTCGCAGGAATACCATAGGCCATCCAGTGGTTCACGCCCAGGCCACCTGCGCCTTGCGGGTCGGTAGCGATCAGCACGAGGCTGTTGGAACCGGGCGGGACGTTGGACCAGTGCAGCGGCGGCGAGACGTTGTCTCCCGTGCAGTTGGCGTTGGCGGGGTTCTTCCCGGCGTACTTGCGGTCCATGACGCCGTTGTCGGCAAAGGCAGGCGATTCGACGGTGAACGTGCTATCGGCCTGCGCATGCACATGCGGCACGGCAGACAGGCACGCCAGCGACAGCAACGCGCGAAACAGGGTGGGCTTCAAGGCAGGTCTCCTGGCAGGAAAGGCGGCGAACGGGCACCACGATACGCCAATGCGCCGCCCTTGCGCGGGGGCATCAACGCACAGATGGACGTCAGATTGCCGTGCGACAATACCGCGCCCCAGCGCACCGCGTTTGCCGCGCGCTTTTGCCCGACCCGACCATAGGAGAACCGGACGCATGTTCGGCGATATCACGCGTTTTCTGCTCGACACGATCTTCTCGCTCTTTGGCGCGGCGCTGCTGCTGCGCGCCTGGACGCAAGCGGTGCGGCTGTCACCGCGCAATCCGCTGTCGCAGGCCATCTTCCAGCTGACCGGCTGGCTGGTGCACCCGCTGCGCCGGGTGATTCCGGCCACGGGCTATATCGATTGGTCGTCGCTGGTGGCCGCCTATGCCACGGCGCTCGTGTATCTGTTCCTGCTGCTCGCGTCGGTGGGGCTGAGCCCGATGGCGCTTGTGCCGATGGGCTTTGTGGCCGCGCTCTTCACGGTGCTCAAGTGGGCGTTCAACGTGCTGGTGTGGGTAACCATTGCGTCGGCCGTCCTGTCGTGGATGGGGCCGGCATCGCCGATGGGCGCCGTGCTCAACACGCTGGTCGACCCGCTGTTGCGGCCGATCCGCCGCGTGGTGCCCCCGCTTGGCGGCCGGCTCGATCTGTCTCCGCTGATCCTGCTGGTGATTGCACAGGTGATCGTGATCGCGCTGTCGCATCTGTCGCTCTCACCCTTGTTCATGTGAGCGCGGCACGCGCCTTGCTCGACTGAGGGATATGCCGGCCGCTGCATCTGGCCGGCCACTCAGGAGGACATCATGAACGCATGGAAAACAGCGCTGGTCTGCGCAATTGCCGTGCTGGCTCCCACGCTCGCGGCGTGTACGGCAGGCGGTGCAGTGGCAGGCGGTGTGGCCGGCCACGAACTGACGCATAGCACGGCCGGGACGATCGGGGGTGCCGCAGCAGGCGCCGTCATCGGGCACGAGCTGAGCAAGTAACCAACACAGCGGCTCATCAGCCGCTTTTTTTTTCAGGCTTGCGCAAACAACGTGCGATAGGCGCTGGGCGACGTGTGATACGTCCGGCTGAAATGTTGCCGCAGCGATACCGCGCTGCCGAATCCCGCCAGTTGCGCGATCGCTTCGACCGGCTGACGCGTGGTCTCCAGCAGGCGCTGCGCATAGGCCAGACGCTGCCCCAGCAACCATTGACCGACGGTGGTGCCCGTCAACTCACGGAAGCGCCGCGTGAAATTGCGCCGGCTCATGGCCGCGCGCTCGGCCAGCGAGTCGAGGGAATGCGGCTCCGCCAGATTGGCCACCGTCCAGTTCAACAGGTCCGACAGGCGATCGCCGCCCGGCGCATCGTGTAGCGGTTGCTCGATGTATTGCGCCTGACCGCCCTGCCGGTGCGGCGCGACCACCAGCCGCCGTGCAATGCGGTTGGCGACCTCCGCGCCATGCCAGCGGCGCACCAGGTGCAGGCAGCAATCCAGCCCGGCCGCGGTGCCTGCGGATGTCACCAGCCGGCCGTCGGCAGCGTCCAGATACAGCACATCTGGCACCAGCTTCACACGCGGGTAGCGCTGTGAGAACGCTTCGACGGCGCTCCAGTGCGTGGTCGCCTCATGGCCGTCGAGCACGCCAGCTTCAGCCAGCACAAACGCCCCCAGGCACAGCCCGACCACCGTGGCACCGCGCGCGTAGGCGTCCCGTACCGCATTCACCATGGGCGCCGGCGGCCGCTCTTGCGTATCGCGCCATGACGGCACGATCAGCACGTCAGCGCGGGCGGCGTCTTCGAGTGTGAGATCGGTCTGTACGGCAAACCCCGCCGTGGTGCGCAGACCGCCTTTCCTGGGCAGCTCGCCGGCACAGATTCGCAGGTTGTAAGACGGCAGCCCCGCCCAGATGCGGTCTTCAAACACAAGACACGGCACAGACAGGTGAAACGGGCTGATGTCGTTGAAGGCAAGAACGGCGATTTCCTGAGGCTGCTGCGTTTGCATACGGGCTCCACGCTTTGGCCCGATTCTTTCGATAAACGTCTTCCGGGCCACTGTCGGGAAGGATAGACATTCGCGAAGATGCTGTCCACGGGCTCACGCAAATGCCCGATCCAACCGACCTTGAGGAGTCAGCCATGACCACGAACAATGCCCCGAAGCGCGCCCTGATCGTCATCGATGTGCAGAACGAATACTTCACCGGCGGCCTGCCGATCGAGTATCCGGACCCGCAGCAGACCGTTGCCAACGTTGGTGCTGCCATGGACGCGGCGCACGAGGCCGGCATTCCGGTGATCGTCGTGCAGCAGACCTCGCCGGCCAGCTCGCCGCTGTTTGCCATTGACACCGACGGTTGGCAACTGCACCCCGTCGTGGCGTCGCGCCCGCATGATCACTATCTGCGCAAGCTTCTGCCCAGCGCCTATCCGGAGACGGACCTGGCGCAATGGCTGGAAGCACGCGGCATCGATACGCTCACGGTGGTCGGCTACATGACGCACAACTGCGACGCGTCGACCATCAACCACGCTCTGCACAACGGCACGGCGGTGGAGTTCCTGCACGACGCGTCGGGCGCGGTGCCGTATCAAAACCAGGCTGGCTTTGCGAGTGCGGAAGAGATCCACCGCGTGTTCAGCGTGGTGCTGCAATCGCGCTTCGCGGCGGTGATGTCGACCCAGGAATGGGTGCACAGCCTGAAGACCGGCGCGGTGCCGGTGCGCGACAACATCTACAAGTCGAATCAGCGGGCGCGCGGGCTGCTCAAGGACGAAGTGGCACAGCAGGCAGCGTGATGCTGCACGCGCAGGCCCAGCGCGGGCTGGTCCGATGTTTTAATCACGGCCCGTCGCGCGAGATTCAACGGGTTGGAAGGTGAAATCTTCACCGCGCCTCATCACCCGGCCAATACCGGGAAAGTCGAGATGCGCGCCCGCGACGTAGTAGTCCGGGCGCGCTGTTCTTTCCAAGATCGCCTTGCGCGTAGCACGTGCCTTGGGCTGGCTGTCATCAAGCTCCCAGGTCAGTTCAGGACGCCCGAATTGAATGGACGGTACGTGAATAATGTCGCCCCACACCAGGAGGTGCCCGGCACTGCTTCTGACTTCATAGACGGTGTGCCCTTGCGAATGCCCTGCGGCCCGCACGGCGGTGATCCGGTCGCTGACGATCAGCCCATCGTCAACCGGTGCCACACGATCGCGCAATGGCGCGAGCCGCCCGGTGATTTCCGATACCTCTTCCTTCGGGATCAGGATGCGTTCCGCCTTGGGAAATGCCTCCGAACCATCCGGAGCAATGAGCCCGTGCACATGGTCTTCATGCGTGTGCGTGACCGCTACCTGAGTGATGGTGTTTCTGTCGATGCCGCATTCCTGCAATCCGCTCAGGAGGCCGCCCATCGAATCGTCGAGTGCGTTCGATGCGCCGGTATCAATCAGCACTGACGTGCCCTTGTGGACGACCAGGAACGCGTTGACTGACAACCGCAGTTGGCCGTTCACGACGGGAACGTCGGCAGGCATCGTGTCGAGGGGCTCGCCGGATGCCTGGCACAGCCGTGTCGTCGGCACGTCGATGTAGCCATCGCGCAGCGCGACGACCCGGACATCGCCGAATTCAAAGTCAGCGTAGCGCTGGCCTTGCGAAATCAGTTTCATGCTGCCCATGCTTCGCCTCCATTTCGTTATTCCGGAGAAATTTATCTTCTATAGAAGATTTCTCCAAGAAAAAACGGCATTTCGGCTTGGACGTTCTTCCATCGTGGACATAATGTCAGCCTGGCGAGTTTGCGTCGGTAAGGCAAAGGAGGCGTGTTGGCAAAGCAGGATGAAGACGTGAGGCAGCAAGATGATGACGAGGCGTCCTCGCGCGCCTTTGGTGCGCGCGTGCGCAAGCTGCGTGATGCTGCAGGGCTGACGCTGGAACAGGTTTCCCAACGCTCTGGCGTGAGCCGGGCGATGCTGTCCAAAGTGGAGCGCGGCGAAAAAAGCCCGACCATCGGGATTGCCGCCAAAATCGCCCACGGATTGCAAACCTCTCTGACGGAGCTGGCCGGGGGCGGTGCATCAGAGGGCGCGGTGGTGCGGATGCGCAGGGCTGAGCGTCCCATCTTTCGTGACCCTGAAACCGGCTTTGAGCGGCACATCGTGTCACCAGCAACGGGCGGGGGGCGCGTCGAACTCCTCTATCACTACCTTCCGCCCGGCGTCTCAACCGGGATACTGCCCGGCTACCCTGCGGGGGCAGAAAAGCAGATCGTGGTAACCATCGGCAACCTAGTCGTGGAGTTCAAAAACACCAAGGAATACCTGGGACCCGGCGACTCGCTGTTCTTTGAGGCGAACGTGGAGCACGGATTTGCCAATCAAACGGCGGAGCCCTGCGGGTACTTCATGGTCGTGTCGCGCCGCGCGTAAGCAAGACTCTTAGCCGGCCACACTTTCTTCGGCCGGCAAAAACCCGCGAAACGACACTTCCACCTGCTCCACCATCGACGCCGATGTGGCTTCGCGCAGCGCCGCCAGCAACGCATCGAACGCGCTTTCCACGGAGGCGCGGTCGGTGGCCTGGACCAGGCGCTGGCGGACCGGATGCTCGGCCGAGCTGAACGTGCGTGCCGCAATGTCCATCAGATACATGCGCGCCGCCGCCAGCGAACGCTTGCGCGCTGGTGGGGCGGGGGCACGCGCCTCGGGTGCCTCGGGCTGCGGCTCGGCCACCTGAACGAAAACTGGCTCGCCGGCAACATCGGTTGCGCTCTGAATGAACCCAGCCTGCATCAGCTCGAACACGGCCTGTGCCTCCAGGCCGAGCTGGCCGGCACGTACGGCAAGGTCCTCGCCCGTGACTTGCCCGTCCACCATGATGAGCAACGCGCGGCTTGAGCGGCTGAGCACGCCGCTGCGCGTGGCGATTTCCCGCCGCCCTGCGTCTGTCTTTTCGAATCGTGCAGATAACCCCTGCATGGCAGCCCCCTATCCTCCCCCGAAGATCGGCACAACATAGGGCGGGTTGTTTGCAGAATCGTGAAACCGGGGCGGTTTTTCTTCGGCGGCAAACGGCAAACGCTTGCACTCAGATGGATGTCGGCAAATCCAGACACCCTCCCCCGAAGTGGGGCTGACAACGCGCACGCATCATTGAGACGGCACGCCTGAGCGTGGCCCGACACTGCTTCGGGAGCCCGCTCTTGCCTGCATCCGCTTCCACCTCTACCATGCGTTGTTATCGGTAACAACATTGACGCGCAAACCGTCGATAACCACCACGCCGATTCCCCGCAGAGGGAACCCTGCTCCACATAACAACCGAGACACCATGCCCGCCCAACCTCCACGCAGACTGCGCAGCCAGCTTTGGTTCGATGACCCGAACCACGCAGACATGACTGCCCTCTATGTCGAACGCTTCATGAACTACGGCCTGACGCGCGAAGAGCTGCAGTCGGGCCGGCCGATCATCGGCATTGCACAAACGGGTAGCGACCTCGCGCCGTGCAACCGGCACCACCTTGAGCTGGCACAGCGTGTGAAGGCCGGTATACGCGACGCGGGCGGCATCCCGATGGAATTTCCCGTTCACCCGCTGGCCGAGCAAAGCCGCCGCCCGACCGCCGCGCTCGACCGCAATCTCGCCTACCTCGGTCTGGTCGAGATCCTGCACGGCTTCCCGCTTGACGGCGTTGTGCTGACGACCGGCTGCGACAAGACCACGCCCGCCTGCCTGATGGCCGCCGCCACGGTCGACCTGCCGGCCATCGTCCTGTCTGGCGGGCCGATGCTGGACGGCTGGCACGATGGCAAACGGGTCGGCTCCGGCACCGTCATTTGGCATGCGCGCAACCGGCTGGCTGCCGGCGACATCGACTACGAAGGCTTCATGGAGCTGACCACCGCGTCGTCGCCGTCGATCGGCCACTGCAACACGATGGGCACCGCGCTTTCGATGAACAGCCTGGCCGAGGCGCTGGGCATGTCGCTGCCCGGGTGCGCCAGCATTCCGGCGGCATATCGCGAGCGCGGGCAGATGGCCTATGCCACCGGCAAGCGCATCGTCGACCTCGTGCGTGAAGACATCCGCCCTTCGACGATCATGACGCGCGCGGCGTTCGAGAACGCCATCATGGTGGCTTCGGCGCTTGGTGCGTCAACCAACTGCCCGCCACATCTCATCGCGATCGCGCGCCACATGGGCCTGGAACTGAGCCTCGAAGACTGGCAGCGCCACGGAGAATCGGTCCCGCTGCTGGTGAACTGCATGCCGGCCGGCGAATACCTGGGCGAGAGCTTTCACCGCTCGGGCGGCGTGCCGGCCGTGTTGCGCCAGCTCGACGCGGGCGGATTGCTGCGGCGCGATTGCCCCACCGTATCGGGCCGTACGATCGGCGCAATTGCCGATGCCGCCCCCGCCGCAGACAGCGATGTGATCTTTCCCGTGGACGCACCGCTCAAGCATCGCGCAGGGTTCATCGTACTGTCGGGCAATTTCTTTGACAGCGCCATCATGAAGATGTCGGTGGTGGGCGAGGCGTTTCGGCAAACCTACCTGAGTGAACCCGGCGCGGAAAACGTCTTCGAGACGCGCGCGATTGTCTTCGATGGCCCAGAGGACTATCACGCCCGCATCAACGATCCGGCCCTCGCCATTGACGAGCGCTGCATCCTCGTCATCCGTGGCTGTGGAACGGTCGGCTATCCGGGCAGCGCGGAGGTCGTCAACATGGCGCCGCCGGCGGCGCTGGTCAAGCAAGGGATCGAATCGCTGCCGTGCATGGGCGATGGCCGGCAGAGCGGCACCTCCGCGAGCCCGTCCATTCTGAACATGTCTCCGGAGGCGGCTGCCGGTGGCGGCCTCGCGCTACTGCGCACGGGCGATCGCATCCGTGTGGACCTCAACGCGCGCAAGGTCGATGTATTGGTCGACGCGGAAGAGCTTGAACGCCGCCGTGAAACCGCAACGTTCAGCGTGCCGCAGTCGCAAACGCCTTGGCAGGAAATCTACCGGAAGTTCGTCGGGCAGCTTTCGACGGGCGGATGCCTGGAGCCGGCAACGCTGTATCTGAACGTCATCGAGACGCGCGGCAATCCACGGCACTCGCATTGACGCTGCGCATGAGGCAGCCCGCTATGCGCTCTCGCGTTCGACAACGCTGAAGTCGATGCGCGAGAGCTTGGGCGCACCCGTGGCCTCGCCTACGCCGAGCGCATCGAGCAAGACCTCGCCCGTGCGCAGGCCGATGCCATAGGCATCCACGGAAATCGTCGTGATGGTCGGGTGGCAACACCACGCGACTTCAAAGTTGCCGAAGCCCGCAACAGCGATGTCGCCGGGCACGGAGAGGCCGCGCCGGTGGCACTCCATGATGGCGCCGAATGCGGACATGTCGCTCACGCACATCACGGCATCGGTGTCCGGCCAGGCTTCCAGCAAGGCGGCCATGGCGGGCCCGCCGTGGCTCATGGTGATGGGCGAATCGCCCAGGCGGATCACACGCGGCTCGCCCAGGCCGAGCGCTTTGATTCCGCTCACGTATCCGCGCATGCGGTCCGTGCCGCGCCGGTCCAGCTCGCTTGCGCCGCACAGAAAACCGATGCGCCTGTAGCCCCGCGCGTGCAGGTGGCGCAGCATCGCGAGCGAGGCCTTGGCGTTCGAGAACCCAACCGCCCTATCGATCGGGCGCTCGGGCAGATCCCACATCTCGACAATGGGGATGCCGGCGCGCTCCAGCAACGCACGCGTGCCTGCACTGTGGTGGCGCCCTGTCAATGCGATGCCGCGCGGCTGATGGCGCAGCAGCGACTTCACCAGCGCCTCTTCCTGGTCGAGGTGGTAATCGGTGTCACCCAGCAGCAATTGCAGGCCATGTGGCGCAAGCGCATCCGTCAGCCCGCGGACGGTGTCGGCAAAGTTGGAACTGGCCAGCGACGGCACCAAGGCGGCGACGAATTCCGACCGGCCGCTCGACAGCATCCCCGCCGCGGCCGTAGCGACGTAGCCGAGTGCGTCGATCGCCTGCTGCACGCGCGCGCGGGTCTCGGGCGACACGCTACCGCCTGCCAGCACCCGCGATACCGTCATCTTGGACACGCCGGCCGCGCGCGCAACATCGGCCATGCGAGGGGGTGTGGTGCCGGTGGTCATTGGGAAACGCCTACGCGCAAGGGGAAGAGGAAAGAGAAAGAGGAGTGGCGATCATAGCGGAACCGGCCGTGATGCAGCCGGGCGCTACGCCTGCGTCAGCGCGCGGCCGATGCGGTCCGCCATCCCCGCAACACCAACAACGAGACGCTTTTCCCTGCGCGCGTCCAGCCGGCTGATGGGCACGCTGGAACTCACGGCAACGTGCTTTCCCAGCGGCGTGACGCCGACGAACGCCGCGAAGCAGGCCAGCCCCGCCACCACCTCCTCACGCTCCGTCGCCAGCCCCCGCACGCGAATGCTCTCAAGCTCGTGGAGGAGATCGGCCCGGCGCGTGGTCGTGCGCTCCGTCATGGCGGCCAGACGGGCAGGCAGAAGCGCGCACACCGCTTCGTCATCCAGGCTGGCGAGAAGCGCCTTGCCCAGCGCGCAGCAATGCGCCGGCAGGCGCAGGCCGACATCCGAGACCAGGCGGACTGGCCGCGGCGCGTCTTCCCGCGCGATGTACACGACTTCCGTGCCGTCGAGCACGGCAAGCTGGACGACTTCGTTGTGTGTGGCCACGAAGGCGGCGGATTCGCGCCGGAACGCGGCCAACAAGCTGTCGTGGCGGAAATAGGCGTTACCCAGCTCAAACAGGGCCAGGCCGATCAGATAGCCATCGGCCCGCTTCTCGATCCAGCGGCGCTTTTCCAGAGACTCCAGCAGCAGGTACAGCGTGCTTCTGGACATGCCCGTCGCCTGCGCCAACGCGGCTGGTCGCACGGGAGACGTCGCCGCGCAGAGTATTTCCAGCACGTCATGTATGCGCTTGAGTGCTGGCACCTCGTAATCTGTCTTCACTGGAAAGCTGCTCCACTCGTGATTGGCTCGATTGTCCAACAGGTTGGAAATTGCGTCACCGTGTTGGACACCCCGAACCGCCATCTCTACGATCACGCGGGTTCCTTGGCAACAAGGGTGTCCAATTTACGGAGTGCACATGACCACCATCGACAACTATTTGCCGCACGATCTGGAGCAGTCAACGCTCGTTGGTCGGGTCTGGCGTACGACCGGCAACGGCGCGGGGCCATCTGTCGTGGTGGTGCGCAACGGTGTCGTGTTCGACATCACGGAAGCCGTGCCAACGGTGGCAGATCTGTTCGAGCATCCTGACGCACTGGCCGTGGCCCGGCAGGCACCGGGGGAAAACCTGGGCCGCGTCGAAGCGCTTATCGAACGCTCCCTGGCTGCCAATCGTGAGGACAACGCGCCGACCCTGCTTGCGCCGAACGACCTCCAGGCAATCAAGGCCTGCGGTGTGACGTTCGCGGTCAGCCTGATCGAGCGCGTGATCGAAGAACAGGCGGGCGGCGATCCGGCCAAGGCCCGCGACGTGCGCGAATCGATTGTGGGTGTGGTGGGCTCGGACCTCTCCAAGATCAAACCCGGCTCCGATGCTGCCATGCGGCTCAAGGAGGAACTGCAGCGCCGGGGCGCATGGTCGCAATACATGGAAGTCGGCATCGGCCCCGATGCGGAAGTGTTCTCCAAATCGCAGCCGATGTCGGCAGTCGGGTTCGGCGCCGACGTGGGCCTGCATCCGGCCTCGCACTGGAACAACCCGGAGCCGGAGATCGTGCTTGCGGTCAGCAGCACGGGGCATGTCGTCGGGGCAGCGCTGGGCAACGACGTGAATCTGCGCGACATCGAGGGGCGCTCCGCATTGCTGCTGGGCAAATGCAAAGACAACAACGGCTCCTGCGCCATCGGCCCGTTTGTGCGCCTGTTTGACGAGCACTTCACGATCGACACGATTCGCGCGACGCAGGTATCGCTGCGTGTTGAGGGCGCCGACGACGGCTTCATGCTCGACGGCGTGAGCCACATGAGCGAGATCAGCCGCGACCCGCTCGATCTCGTCGCCCAGACCTGCGGGCCGCATCATCAATACCCGGACGGCTTCATGCTGTTCCTCGGCACGATGTTCTCGCCGATCAAAGACCGCGACGCACCTGGCGCCGGCTTTACGCACCACCTCGGCGACCGCGTGACGATCAGCGCGCCTGCGCTCGGCGCGCTCGTCAACACGGTGCGCCTGTCGACGGAGATCGCGCCGTGGACATTCGGTGTCCGTGCCCTGTATCGCAACCTGGCGGCACGCGGGCTTGTCCGTCAGGGCTGACCTGTCGCCTAAGAAAACGCCACGGCACAGTCCGTGGAAGGCAGTCCCTTGACCGGCGCGCGGAACGTGAACAATCCGCCGGCAAGGGGCTGCTGCTGCAACGCCTCTTCCGTCAGGCCCTTTCGGGCGGTGGTCGCGTAGACCGTCTGCAGGTCATCGCCGCCAAATGCGAGCTTGGTGATGTTGGAACACGGGAAGTCGACGCGCCCGATGCATCGGCCGTCGGGCGAGAACCGCTCGATCCGTCCTCCGCCGAACAGCGCGACCCACACGCACCCTTCCTCGTCGACGGCCATGCCATCCGGGTAGCCGGTGCCCTCAATCGAGGTGAAGACGCGCTTGCGTTCCAGGCTGCCGTCGTCACCAAGGTCGAAGGCATAGACCGCACGCTGCAAGGTATCGGTGTGATACAGCGTGCGGCCGTCGGGGCTCGCGGTCGGGCCATTCGTGATCACGTAGCCTGAATCGCGCACGCTCAGCCGGCCATCCAGACCGACGCGGTAGAGCTGCCCGCTGGGCTCGGACTCCCCATCGTCCATCGAGCCAAACCACAGCGCCCCGGTGCGGTCGACATAACCATCGTTCAAGCGGTTTCCCGGCCGATCGGTCTCGACCGGCAACACCCGGCTGAAGGTGCCCGTTGCAAACGCAAACCGGTAGAGGCCGCCTTGCACGCCGCAGATCCAATCGCCGTCAACGCTGGGCAGCGCAAAGCCGATCTGGCCGGGCGCGACCCAGCTGCGGCGCACGGCGGTATCGGGGTCATATCGGTAGAGCCGTCTGCCTTTGATATCGACAAAGACCACGCAGCGCGACGCCGCATGCCACACCGCGCCTTCCCCAAGCGTTGCGCCGACGCGCCAGACGCATTCCGGAATGATCGGTGCCGTCATCCGCCGTACCACCCGGCATCGACAAAGTACTCACGCGCCGTACAACGCGCGGCATCGTCTGACGCAAGAAACAACGCCATGCGGGCTACGTGTTCCGGCTCGACACGCTCATGCAGGCATTGCTCGGCCAGCAGCTTGGCTTCGCTCTCGGGCGATTGCCAAAGTGCCATCTGCCGCGGCGTTCGGACCGCGCCTGGCACGATGCAATTGACGCGAATGCCGAATCCGCCAAGGTCGCGCGCCAAGCCGCGAGTCAGGCCTTCAATGCCGGCCTTGGCCGTCATGTAGATGGCGAGGTCCGGCTGGGCAAGATGCCACGAGATGGAACCGAGGTTCAGGATCACACCGCGTCCCAGCTTCTTCATGCTGGGCAGCACGGCTTGCGCGCAGAAGAACTGATGGCGCAGGTTCACCTCGATGCGGTTGTCCCAATAAGCTTGCGTCACCGTTCCGATCTGATGGCGGTCATCGTTCGCAGCGTTGTTGATCAAGACTTCGATGGGGCCGGTGTCGGCCTCAATGTCCGAGAACGTGGTGTTCAGCGCATCGATGTCGCGCAGGTCGCAGTAGCGGAAGACTGGCGGATGCACGCATTCGACCAGCGACGCCGCCAGCGCTTCTGCGTCCGCACGCGCAATATCCAGAAACGTAACGCGCGCCCCCTGTTTGGCAAAGCCTTCGACGATGGCAGCGCCAATGCCGCTACCGCCACCGGTAATCACAACGTTTTTGTTAACAAGGCTCGGATAAATCGCATAAGACATAGGAGATTCCAGTTACAGCAAAAAGAGATAAAGCCCGCAGCGCTGGTTCAGCGACGGCCGGAGCGCGAGATGACATCCACCCAGACGGCAAGAACGAGGATGCCGCCCTTGACGATCATCTGCCAGTACGCGTCGACGTCGAGCATGGACATGCCGTTGTCGAGGCTGGCCATGACGAGCGCGCCGACCAGCGCACCGTAGACCGTGCCCGCGCCGCCACGCATTGACGTGCCGCCGATAAAGCAGGCCGCGATGGCATCCAGCTCGCCCATGGTTCCGGCGGACGGCGAGCCCGCAGCGAGCCGCGCCGTATTGACGATGCCGGCAAACGCGCACATCAGGCCCATGAGCCCGAAGATGGCCAGCTTCACGCGATCGGTGTTGATGCCCGACAGGCGCGTGGCCTCCAGGTTTGAACCCACGGAATAGATGCGGCGCCCGAATACCGTCTGGCTGGCGATCCACGAAAAAATACCCAGCAGTGCCAGAACGAGGAGAACCGGCACCGGGATGCCGCCATAGCTGTTGAGCGTGGCGACAAACGCAACAATGACCGCGCCCGCCGCAATCAACTTGGCGACGTCTTGCCAGAACGGTGCGACGTCGAGCTCATAGCGGCGGTGCTCACGCCGCTGCCGGATTACCACGAAGATCAACAGGCAGAAGATCAGCACTGCCATGAGGTCACCCACCCGGCGCGGCAGATAGCCCTGGCCGATCAGCACGAAGCTGTCCGACACCGGCGCAATCGTCGAGCCATGTGTGAGGCCGAGCAGAATGCCGCGATACGCGAGCATGCCGCCAAGGCCAACGATGAAGGACGGAACGCCCCGGTAGGTCGACCACCATCCGTTGAACAGCCCCATGGCCACGCCGAGCAGCAGCACCACAGGCACCGTCGCCACAATTGGCCAACCCAGCCCTTGATCCAGGATGGCAGCTACGCCGCCAAGCAAGCCCAACAGCGAACCGACGGAGAGATCGATCTCGCCCGCGATGATGACGAACACCATCCCGCAGGCCAGCATCCCCGTAATGGACATCTGCCGCAGCAGATTGGAGAGATTGCGAGGCGACGTAAACGCGCCGTCGGTCAGCATTGAAAAGAACAGCCAGATCGCGGCCACGGCGATCAGCAACGCCAGGATCTTGTAGCGTGCGAAGAGTTGCCTCAGGCGCTGGGTTGCCTTGAGCGTGCGACGCGAAGGGTCCACCCCGCCGGCGGCTTGTGGGCTCGTCTGAGAAGTCATGCGTGGCCTACCTGATGAAAAGTGGATGCGTGCCGCACCGGTTGAATGGCTGCGGTCAGAATGTGTTCCTGCGTCAGCCCATCGTTCACGAAATCGCCACGCAGCTCGCCCTCGCCGATCACCAGCACGCGATCCGAAATACCGAGCACTTCGGGCAGCTCCGATGAAATGACGATGATGGCCATGCCGCGTTTGGCCAGGTCACCGATGAGCTTGTAGATTTCATACTTGGCGCCGACATCCACGCCGCGCGTCGGCTCGTCCAGAATCAGAACGCGCGGCTCGGTGAGCAGCATTCGCGTGAGGACGGCCTTTTGCTGATTGCCGCCCGACAAGCTGGCAATCGGCAGCATTGGATGCGCTGCCCGCACGGCAAGCCGCCGCATCTCCTTGCGGATCGTGTCGAGTTCGGCCGCGCCATCGATGCGCCCGAGACGCGAAAAACGCTGGAGGACGGCAAGTGTGATGTTGTGCCCGACGCTCATCAGCGAGACGATGCCGTGACGTTTGCGGTCTTCCGGCACCATCGCAATGCCCGCACGAATGGCGTCAAGCGGCGCCCGGACTTTCAACGGTTTTCCGTCCAGTACGAGCGCCACCTCGCTGGCGCCTTCGTACGCGCCAAAAACCGCCTGCATCAGCTCGGTGCGCCCTGCGCCGACCAGGCCGGCCACGCCAAGAATTTCGCCCCGGCGCACCGAGAAAGACACATCGTCGACCCGCTTGCGAGTCGGGTTGTTCGCGTCGTAGCACGTCACATTGCGCGCCTCGAAAACAACCTCCCCGATGGGATGAGGTTCGCGCGGGAACAGTTGCGTGATCTCGCGCCCGACCATCTGGGCGATGATGCGGTCGGTGGTCAGGTCTTGCATCGGCGCGGTCGACACATGGCGGCCGTCGCGGATGACGGTGACCGTATCGCACACTGCTTCCACCTCGTCGAGCTTGTGCGAGATATAGACACACGCAATGCCGCGCGCCTTCAGATCACGCACGATATCGAGCAGGATGCGCGTTTCAGCCGCCGTAAGCGACGACGATGGCTCGTCCAGAATCAGCAGCTTGGCGCGCTTGTTGAGCGCCTTGGCGATCTCAATCAATTGCTGATGGCCGCCGCCGTAGTGCATCACGGGCAACGCCACGTTGATGCCCTGGATGTTCAGGTCGCGCAGCAGCTTGTCCGCGCCCTGGTACATGGCCGCGTAGTTCATGCGGCCGCCAGGCAGCGTGATCTCGTTGCCGAGATAGATGTTCTCAGCCACCGACAACTCCGGCACCAGCATCAGTTCCTGGTGGATGATGACGATGCCCGCCCGCTCGGTGTCGCGAATACCGCTCGCGCGGAGCGGCTGCCCCTCCCACAGGATTTCGCCATCCCAGGTGCCGCTCGGGTACACACCCGAAAGCACCTTCATGAGCGTCGATTTTCCGGCGCCGTTCTCGCCGCACAGGCCCACACACTCGCCTGGCCTCACGACCAGGTTGATACCGTCGAGCGCCTTCACACCGTCAAACGTCTTGACGATGCCGCGCATCTGCAACAGAGGTTCAGACATGCCTCGTCCTTGAGGTACGAACGCGGCCGGCGACAAAGCGTTGGCTCGTCGCCGGCACAAAGTGGCCCTGGCTGCGCGACCTTATTGGCCGCCGCCGATCTGAGCCTGCGTGTAGAAGCCGTCTTTCACCACCAGGTTGACGTTGTCCTTCGTGAGTTGGGTGGGTTGCAGCAACACCGTGTCGACCTTCTTCTTGCCGTTGTCGTACTGTGCGTTGTACTTGGGCTTATCACCCTTGGCGAGTGCCACGGAAAGCTGCGCGGCTTCAGTGGCAATCAGCTTGAGCGGCTTGTAGACCGTCATCGTCTGCGTGCCCGCAATCACGCGCTTGACGGCAGCAAGGTCTGCATCCTGCCCCGACACCGGCACTTTGCCGGCGAGCTTCTGCGCAGCCAGTGCCTGGATCGCGCCACCTGCCGTGCCGTCGTTGGACGCAACCACGGCATCGATCTTGTTGTTGTTCGCGGTCAGCGCGTTTTCAACAATACCCAGCGCAGCAGACGCGCTCCACTCGGGCACCCATTGCGAGCCGACGACCTTGATGTCGCCGCGGTCGATGGCAGGTTGCAGCACCTTCAGCTGACCCTGCCGCAGCATCTTCGCGTTGTTGTCCGTCGGCGCGCCGCCCAGCAGGAAGTAGTTGCCCTTCGGGCGCACGTTGAACACGCCCTGCGCTTGCAGTTCACCCACCTTCTCGTTGTCGAAGGAGATATAGGCATCGACGTCGGCATCGAGAATCAGGCGGTCATACGACACCACTTTGATGCCGGCCTTCTTGGCTTCCGCCACCACATTGGTCAGCGCCTTGGAGTTGAACGGCACGATGACGATCACGTCGACACCGCGCGAGATCAGGTTCTCGATCTGGGAGATCTGACGTTGCTCGCTGGCGTCCGCCGATTGCACCGACACTTTGGCACCCAGTTTTTCTGCAGCGGCGACAAAGTAATCGCGGTCGCGCGACCAGCGCTCCACGCGCAGGTCGTCAATACAAAAGCCAATCTCCGGATGCGCCTTGCTGGCATGCGCCAGGGGCGCCGCGATCGACAGGCTGGCGAGCATTGCGCCGCAAAAGGCGGCCCTCAGAACACTACGGCGTTGGTTCGATTTCATGTCTCACTCCATCTTCTATTGTTGGTGGATACCCTTAGGCCGACGGTGCGCGTGGTGCGCCGCAATAGTGATCTCGCCCGGCTCGACGGCCATCGCATGGTGATGCGGCCGCCCAGCACGGGCAATTACGAAATTGCCCAACCGCCCTAACATTTCTTGCCACCCCGCTGCGATCGTCTGACAGCGCCCCATGTAGCCAATAGAATGTGCAAGCGCGCAGCACGCCCCAGCGCTGCAGCCGTTTGGCAACCCCTGCCACCGCGAGCGGCCCGAGCCACCATGCACCGTCAACCGTCCGATCCATCGCAGCACGCGCGCATTCATCGCATTGCGCTGCTGTTCAATGCCAACAAGGTGTATGACCGCGAAATCATCGCGGGCATTGGCGACTACATGCGCTCCACGCGCGTGACGTGGGACCTGTTTCTCGAGGAGGATTTCCGCTGCCGGCTCCCCGGCATCGAGCGCTTTGATGGCGACGGCATCATTGCGGATTTCGACGACCCGGCTGTCGCTGAGGCGCTGTGCGGTTGCCCGCTGCCGGTCGTGGCCGTCGGCTCATCGTATGAAGATGCGGCGCAATACCCGGCAAAGGAGCCGTATGTCGCAACGGACAACGGCAAGCTGGTCTCTCTGGCATACCGCCACCTGATCGAAGCCGGCCTGCAGCACTTTGCGTTGTACAGCCTGCCTCAGGCCCCGGAGAACCGCTGGGCACAGCAGCGCGAACTGGCCTTTACCCGCTTGCGCCGGCAGGACAATCCCAGCGCCCAGATTGAGCAGGAGATCTACCGGGGCCTCTCGACCAGCGCGCCGACCTGGCATCAGGCGATCGGTCAATTGATTGAATGGCTGCGTGCGTTGCCCAAGCCCATCGGCGTCATTGCCGTCACCGACGCACGGGCCCGGCACCTGCTGCAGGCATGCATGACGGCAGGGTTGGCCGTGCCGGAGGAAGTCGCCATCATCGGCATCGACAACGATCCGCTCACACGCACCTTGAGCCGCATCCCGTTGTCGTCGGTCATTCAGGGCACCGTGGAAATGGGTCGCACCGCTGCGCATCTGTTGCATCAGATGCTGGGCGGTGCCCGCCTGGCAGGCCGGCAGATTCTCGTGCCGCCGGTTGGCATCAATGTGCTGGCGTCGTCCCGGCACCAGCCGCTTTCCAGCCCGTATGTCATGCGCGCACGCCACTTCATCCGGCAGTACGCCTGCCAGGGAATCAAGACCGAGCAGGTCGCGGACTACGTCGGTATCTCGCGGTCATCGCTCGAAGAACACTTTCGTCGTGAATTGAATTGCACCGTGCACCAGGAAATCCTTCGCCATAAGCTCGACGCTGCCAAGCACATGCTGGCCAGCCGTGATGTCGCAACCGCCGAGGTGGCGGTGCGCTGCGGTTTTACCTCTGCGCAATACATGCACGCCGTATTTCGCCGTGAGCTGGATTGCACGCCACGCGAATACCAGGAACGCACCATCACAGAGGGCCAATCATGAGCATCGCGCCAGCGCTGTCCGCACACGCGCCGCTCGACGGCGCCATCTCGTCGGCAACGTGGGGGCACTTGCCGGACGGCGAGCCGGTTCAGCTGTTCACGCTGCGCAATGCCTCGGGCATGCGCGTCTCCATCAGCGATCTGGGGGCGACGCTCGTCTCCTGGCAGGCGCCTGACCGCGGCGGGCGCCTGGGCGAGATTCTTCTCAACCACGCGACGCCTGCCGCCTACCTGGAATCGCCGGGCTATCTGGGCGGCTTGATCGGACGCTGGGCCAACCGGATTGCCGGCGCGCGATTTACGCTCGACGGCATCGACTACGCGCTCGACCGCAATGAGGGTGGCAATCTGCTCCACGGCGGGGCGAGCGGGTTTCATCGGGCGCTATGGGAGGCTGAGGATGAGGCCGGTGCATTGGTCCTGCGGCTCACGTCCCCGGAAGGCGATGCGGGATTTCCGGGCAATGTCGCCGTCCAGGTTCGCTATGCGCTCGACGACGATGGCATGCTGTCGATCGACTACGAAGCGCGGACCGATGCGCCCACGCCGATCAACCTGACAAGCCATGGGTATTTCAACCTGAGCGGCAAGCCCGGCACCGACATCAAAGGCCACATCCTGTCGATCGATGCCGACGCCTTTCTGGAAGTCGATGCCAAGCTGATCCCGACGCGGACAGCCAGCGTCGCGGGCACGGCATTCGATTTCCGCCAGGGGGCGCCCATCGGGGTACGGCTGGATTGGCCCAACGCACAACTCGCGCAAGCCGGCGGGTTCGATCACTGCTTCGTGCTGCGCAACACGGCGCCGGAGGGCCGCCCGCATGTGCGCCCCGTCGCGCGGCTGTATGACCCGGGCAGCGGCCGCGAATTGACGGTGCTCACCGATCAGCGCGGGCTTCAGTTCTACTCGGGGCACAAGCTGGGGGGCACGCACGCGCTACGCAGCGGCTTATGCCTGGAAGCGAGCGCGTTCCCGAACCAGGTCAACATGCCCGATGCGGAAACGGTCATGTTCCGCCCGGGCCAGGTCTACCGCCAGCACACCGCATACCGCGTGTCGGTTGCTGAAGAGGCCTGAGCCCCGAAACCTGATCCGCTTTTCAGGCGCGCGGCTTGGATGTTCAATGCGCGGCTGCGGCCGCGCCGTGCATGACTTCGTGCGAGCCGCGAATGCCGTTGAACCATGCGTTGAGCACCACGGCCACCAGCGTGCCCATCACGATGCCGCTGTGGGTGATCGGGTGCGTCCAGTCCGGAAAGTGGTGGAAGAACGCCGGCGCCAGCGTCGGCATCATGCCAAAGCCGACCGACACCGCGATGATCAGCAGGTTGTGGCGCTGCTGCTGGAAATCGACCATGCCCAGCATGCGGATGCCGGCAGCGGCCACCATGCCGAACATCACGATGCCCGCACCGCCCAGCACGTATTGCGGCACAGACGCCACCACGTAAGACAGCTTAGGAAACAGCCCCAGCACGATCAGCAGCACCCCGCCGGCGGCCGCCACATAGCGTGAACGCACGCCCGTGATCGACACCAGCCCGATGTTCTGCGAGAACGACGTATGCGGGAACGTGTTGAACACGCCAGCCACGACCGTCGCCAGACCGTCGGCACGCAGCCCGTTGGTCAACTCGTTGCGCGAGATCGGCTTGCCCACCACGTGCGCCAGCGCGAGGAACATGCCGGTTGATTCCACCAGCGTGATCACGATCACGATGCACATCGAGATGATGGCCGATAGCTCGAATTTCGGCATGCCGAAGTGGAACGGTGTCACCAGCGTCATCAGCGGCGCCGCGCTCGCATCCGCCAGCGACACCTTGCCGAACGCAGCCGCGACAAGCGTGCCCGTCACGATGCCCAGCAGCACCGCGATATTGCACAGCAGTGCGTTGCCGAACTTGGTCAGCAGCAGAATCGTCACCAACACCAGCGCTGCAATGGCCAGGCCGAACGGATCGCCAAACGCCGGGTTCGGCACCATGTGGCGCACGCCGTCCACCACCTGCGGAATCATCTGCTGACCGCCCGCGGCCCAGTTGATGCCTACGCTCAGCAGCGAAAAACCGATCAGCATGATGACCGTGCCCGTCACCACGCGCGGGAACAGGCCCAGCAGCCGCCCCATGACCGGCGCGATGGCAATGCCGAACACACCTGAAACGATGGACGCCCCGAAGATGCCGGGCAGCCCCATGCCGGGCTCCACGCCAATGGCAATCATGGGTGCAACCGCGGCAAACGTGACACCCATCATCACCGGCAGGCGGATCCCGAAAATCAGGAAACCGAGCGATTGGATGAGCGTGCCAATCCCAGCCGCAAACAGGTCGCAATTGACGAGATACGACAGGTCGCTCTTCGACAGGCCAAGCGCATTGCCGACAATCAGCGGCACGGCAATCGCACCTGCGTACATCACCAACAGGTGCTGCAGGCCAAGCGCGAACAGGCGGGGCAGCGGCAGAAACTCGTTGACGGGATCGGCAGCGGCGTGAGCGATTGTCGACGAAGAAGGCGAGGGTTGGCCGGGGGATTGGCGCATTGTCTGTCTCCTGGGGCCGCCCCGTGTCAATGCCGGGAGCGTGCTTTAGGCGGGTGTGGCGGATTCAATCCGCCGGCATTCATGCGGCGTGATGCCGCGTATTTGCCGGAATCTTGGAGGGACACCGTTTTTATGTCAACAATTCCAACCGTTTTTTGTGTACATATTTTGCGTTCTGAAACGTTTGTGCGCTTCAGACATCACCCGACGCTACCAAACCCAAACAACGAAAACGGGGTGTTCAGGAGACGCAGCCGGCCGCGCAGCCTCGGAATGTTCGTAGGCCTGCTGGCGCAGGAGCGTGGCTAGACTGGCTCGGTCTATTTCTTCACGAGCCCCATCATGACGATGATTGACGGAGCCAGCATCGGCTACTGGAAAGCGCACGCGCCGGCGCCGGAAACCACGGCCGCGCTGAACACGCTGAGGACCTTCAACGCCTCGCATCCGCTGAACGGCGGGCCATCGCAAGTGCTCACGACCGCAAACCTGCTCGCCACGAAGACATCCGAGCCAGGCGCCAGTGCTGCCATGGAGGCGGTCAACCGTGAGCGCCAGCAGGTCAGCGCGGCAGAGGATGCGTGCCGCACCCTCGTCGCCCAGGCGCGCGCCGGCAAGCTCGACACCGACATACTTCGCGAGGTCCGCTCGCAGACGCAGCAGTTCCAGGACGTCGTCAACGCAGAGGCCGGCAGCGGCAGTGAGGCCACCAAGACGAGGATCCGGAACTACATGGCGGACGGCGGGCCAGCAGATTTCCTGGCCGACTTTCAAGTCGAGACCCAGCGCGCAGACGACGTGCGGAGCATCATCGGCGCACAAAACAGCAGCCCCTACACCGTGATGGACACCGACAGCTATGCACAGACCACAGTCGCACCGCTGCTGGACCAGACCCGGCAGGACATGCAGGCAGTCGCGCAATACCTGCCCGGCACCCCGGAAAAGAAGGCCGCGCTGATCAACCTGACGCATGACCTCGATGAGCTGAAGCACACCCGGCAAACGCTCGAGCAGGATGGCGCCGCCGCCGGCAACATGCAGAACCTCGGCGGTGCGTTGCAAACGCAGGCCACGCAGCACATGACCTGGGGATTCAACCAGTTGAATCAACTGGAGCCGCTCATGCGGGACGCTACGCAAGCGCAGCGGCAGGGCGTGATCGATGTGGCGATCACGCATACGCCGAATCTTGCGGGCCTGCATGACAACGCGCTGGCCGCCGTCAATGACGTCGAGTCGGCACCCAAGAGCGTGATGGACCCATCGAATCCGGTCACCTCGGTCCAGCAGGCCTTGGGAGACGTGATCGACCCAACCACTGGCAAGGCGATGCTGCAAGCGGATCTTTATTCAAGCGGTGGACTGGAAGCGCTGCTCAGCGATCCTTCGTTGCGGTGGTCGCGCTGACTGAGTAAGCACAATCCGCGCGCTATGCCAGACACATGCTGCGCATAGGCAGGCGGTAGCTCGAAGAAAATGCATCAACTTCGAGCCACCGCTTTGCTCACTCCTCCGCAACACACGCCTCCTTCCCCCCTCTTTCTCCGACTTCGATTTTGAGAAGCCGCCACCCCGCTTTCAGATGACGGACTCTTCGGTCAATCAGGAGGAAGTGGGCGGCTTTGGGAAGTGGTCACGCGTGCGAGCACCGCGCGGCAGATTGGCTGGATCGATGGGCGACTCGGCCAGGTTGTCCAGGAGTTTGCTATATCGGCCTCCCAGGGTGCCCAGCGCGGTCAGCAATTTTTCGAGCGCCGCATTGACCACATCCAACGCCTTGCGTAGTGCAGCCGGCTTTTGCGAGTACTTTGCGTCGACAAGCCCCGTCTCCAATTCCAGAAAAGCATCTGCGATGGCCTTCAGTTCGCTCGCATGCATCTGTCCTGCGCCCTCAATTGCTGTCGCTACAGCCTCCTCCAACTCGGCCAAGCGCCTGATCTCGTCGCCGGTATTGGCGTTATGCGTACGGTCATCGTCTGAGATGTCGTAGCGTTGCTCGTCCTCGGCTTCGGCATGCCAGTTCCTGCTGTTGCTTGCCATCTCTTCAAGTTCAGCGTGAGCACGCGCGATGGTTTCGATCACACCGGGCAAGCCAGGCTTGTCGGACAGCGTGGGCGACCCGGTGCCGTCTCCGACCGGTAGCGCCTTTTTGCTCTCCGCCGGCCCCAGCGCTTCCCGCCGCATGATCGATTTCCCAGGTGTGCTGCCGGCAAACACGGCACGGTTCATCAGATCGCGCGTCCTCTCAGCGATGCGCCTTCGCACCCCGCGCAGTGTCTGCACCAAGCCGCCTTGCGTGTCGCCATCGTTTGCCGTCGCAGTCGGCCCCGGTTCAGAACCTGATGCAGGAGGCAGTGCGCGCGGCGTGTCGCCAGCGTCGTCTGGCACGTCATCACTCGAATCGTCGACTGGTAAAGCATCAACTGCGGCAGGCAAGGCCGGCGTAGGTGCGCCAGTTGGTTGATCCAGCTCGGCACGCGCTTGCGAGGCACGATCGAGCAGCGCGGTGACGTGGTACTCGCCCAGTCTCGGCGACGCGCCCTTCGCATCCTCCAGGGCAAGCTGGACACCCTCGATGCGGTCCAATAATTCCTGAACCTGCGGATGATCAGCGCCAAGTGCTCCACCGGCAGTCAGCGCATCACGAACCGGCTGAAGCGCAGCAGCGTCGATCGCCACCGGTTCGGTAGTTTGCCCGTCGGGGACCAATCGACTCAGTTGCGCAATGGCAGCACTCAGGCGAGCGCGGGCGCCGTCGAGCACCTCCAAGTGCGGCCCCGTGATGTCGGACGGCCCTTCAAGTTCCGGCGCCGTCCGATCCGCTGCAGGCAACGTTTCTGAAGGCGGCGGCTCGGTACTTTCTGGCGGGGCGCCGCCGCCACCCGACGGCAACGGCGGACGCGTGGGCGAGGGACCGACGTGCGGGCCGTCCGGCGGTTCCGGATCATCGTCGGAGCCACCGCCAGGGCTTGGTGGTTCATCCTCCGGTGGAACTTCGCCAATCAACTCCATCGCGTGCCTGCCGTCCGGCAGCATGGGAGCATCCGAATTCACCACCTCAACACCCAGGCGCTCCAGGGCAAGGTAGAGCGCTTCGACAATATCGCCAAGCTGGGCATCATCCTGCGCAACCAATCGCAGCCGCGCACCGGACAGGCCACTTTCCAGGTCATTGATCTCTGCCGCCAGTTGTTCGGCAAGCGCTTCCGGATCCTCCAACACACCACCGCCCGCGGTCAGTTCCATGGTGACCGGGGCGTCGCCGCTGGCCGGCCGCAGCGTGTATTCCAGCGGCAGGACGTCGATGGCAGTGTCCGTGCGGATCTGGTTGGCGGTGTTGGCCACCTTCTGCAGGTTGCCGACCGTTTCGATGGGATGCGGCTGCGATGCGTCGCGCTCGGCGCGTGCGCGTTCGTACCACGCCCGGGAGGCTAGTGCGTCTTCAATGAGACCCACCACATCCGCATCGGTGGCACGCGCTGACGCAGGCAATTGGGCTTGCTCCAGCAGCAGTGAAAGAGATCGCCGAAGCCCGTCGTCCTCGTCCATCGCGTCGATCCAGTCTTGCGCGCTTTGCAGTTGCTCCGGCGCCAGCGAATGGGCCGGCCTGGCCTCGGGCGGTTCAGGGCGCGCCGGTGCATTGTCGGGCGGGGGAATGGAAGGCTCCAGCGCAGGCAGAATGGGGCGATCGTCGCTGGGTGAATGGTCCGGCGTCAGGACGTTCTCGTCGGCCAGCAGCTGTGCAAGCCGCACTTGCTTGGCGACGTGCTCGGGCGCATTGGGATCGGCCGTTGGCTCGCTCAGTTCGCGCACCAGGTCACGCGCTTCATCCGGCAGTTGGTTCAGGTCGCGTTGCGCCGCGCGCTCGATCAGGTGTGCGTCGATCGCATGTGCACCAATAGCCGCCACCTGCGCGTGGGTCAGCGTCGCGTCGGCCTCGAGGGCGGCTTTCATTGCATCGTTAGCCACCATCATGGCGCGCCAACCCGACCCGGTAGTGGGCACCCAATCCAACAATGTTTCCTTGTCGGGCATCGGGCTGACCTGATCGATAACACCCTTGGCGCGCAGGTCAGCCTCGATGGCGTCATAGGGCGCCACCCAATTGGCGTCACCCACCATACGGTAGAACCCAGAGCCCAGAACCTTTGCCACCTCGGCGGGGGCCATCTGCTCGTCCTCAATGAGGTCCATGCCAGGAACGCCACCCTCACCAAACTCAGCCCGCAAACCTGCAAGGCGGTCGTAGAGTTCCTCTGCAGAGCGCGTCGTGCAGAGCGTCTCCATCTGGTCGACCATGCCCATGATCTTGCACACGGTGAACAGCCCCGAGGCCTCTTCCATGGTCAGCGTGCCGTCGGCGTGCGCCGCTTCGAGCTGCTCGTGCCACGTTGGCGACACGGCTTTCTCTGCAGGGCTGTGGGCGGTAGCGGCATCGGTGATCTTCGCGACGGTCTGCTCGAACGGGTCGAGGCCGACCACGGCGGACAGATGGTCGAAATCCTCCAGTGTCTTGCCGATGAATGGCGGCGTGCCCGCCGTGCGGTCTCGCGTGGCATCGTGCAACAGCCCCGCCTTGCGGAAAAGGCCCTTCTGCACCAGCGCGGTCAGCCGAGGCGGAAAGTCGGCTTCATGCGCGACAAACCCGCGCACGCCTGCATCCAAGGCATTGCCCACACCAATAAAGTGCCGGTGATCGTGCTGGGCGACCGGCCAGCCGCGCGGAGGCACAGGCGCAAACCAGCTACGCCACTCCTGCGTAGGCGCAGCGAGCGAGCCATCGGGATTGCGCGGCGGAAAATCATCGCTCGCCGGTGCCGTCAGATTGCGCTCCAGCTCGGCAGGCGATATCGGTTCGCCATCTGCCCGGGACGGCGTAAGCCGCTGCCGCATGCCAACAGTGACAGCCGGTTCGGTTAGCGGAATCTGTTCGGCCATGGACGAATGTGGCGACGCTGTGCCGGGCTCGCGCCTGCGGCCAACGTCCATGGCGACCTGTATGCCCTCGGTCAGGGTATTGAGGAGCGCCTCCGGTTCAGCAACGGCAGCAGCCAGCGCGTTGATTTGAAGCACACATTGGCCATCCGGCTGCACATGAATACCGGTGGCGCCATCGTGAAGCTGCACCGTATCGATGTGTTCAGCCAGCGCGCTGACACCCGCCTGTGCTGCAGCAGCGTTGAGCGCCGTGCGCACGGCTTCCAGCCTTTGCTGCGCGGTCGTCGAGCCGACCGGCCGGCTACGGCTGTCCTCGAACCGGATGCCGGCCGTGTAGGTTGCGTTCTCGGATGATTCTTGGGCACTCTGCGGGCTGGAGTCGCCCTCTTCCGACCCGCCGAAAACCTCCCATGCCACTCCACGCTTGCCCAAAAACAGGCCGCGCAAACCATTTGCATGGTGGAAGGTCGCATACCCGGCGGGCAAGCCGGTTTCGGGATCCGCCGGCACGACCGCGCCCTCTGGCAACTGGCGTGGTGAGTCGTCGTGCAGGACGATAAAACCGCCGGCCTCGGCCGCCTCCGAAAGCTGCGGATACCGCATCATCAGAACCTTTTGCGTGCCCGAATGGTTCCACCAGGCCTGGATGCGATTCCAGCGCTCAATCGGAGGCAACTTGGCGGGCAAATCCAGTATGGCTTCTTCCGGCACGAACGCGTGTATCTGAAGCGAATGCTCTGACAGCAACGAATCCGATGTCCGCGCAATGTGTGAGGTGGGCCGCCCAGCATCGGCCATCGCACGCCGCTCCCGCACCGCACGCACACCACCCATCAACGGTGCCATCCCAACCATGGCGGCAAAGTTCATCACCTGCATGAAGAGCTCGTGGTCGCGTTGCTCCGGGTCGTCCCACACGGCAGCCAGTTGCTGCAGCCCCTGCGCTGCCTGCAGCCCGCCGGCCACGCCTGACACCGCGCGCAGCCGTTGAGCGGCCTGTGCAAGAGCAGGACGCACATCGGCAGTTGTGACGGCTTCGGCCACCCCGTCGACAGCGCCTGCCGCGCGCACGCCGGACGCTTCCGACGAAATCGCTTCCGCCGCGTTACGTCCGACGGCCAACGAGTTCCCGGCCGCTTCCGACACTTCGGCACCGGAGCGCGCCGCCGCGGGCAGGCTTGCACCCCAGTCGAGCGTACGCGCGACGGCTGCGCCTCCGGCAGCGGCCACCATCAGCTCTGCACCAATGGCTTCGCCCGAGGTAAGCGAGCGGTCGTGCCCAGCCATGTTTGCAAGATTGGCCAACCCCAGCGTGGCGGTAGGCAGCGCTATCAACAATTCCGCCGCCAAACCCACAGGCCCTGTCGACAGCGCCGCCACCACGCCCAACGCCACGCCCCCGACCAGCATCGGGATGCCCGTCGCATCGTTGATGTCATCCAGCGTCGAGTTGATATGACCAGCCACCGTCTCCATGGCGATCGTGCCGTCGGCACCGCTGCGTGCAACGTTGCCCCCTTTCGGCATGACCAGGCAGTCCTTGGTCGTCAACGCTGTCTGCGAGAGGAAATCGTCCCGGCTGGTGGCGGTGGCGGTCGGATCGTCCGCGCTGCCGCCCCGACTGCCCACGTAGAACGTGGTGCCCTGATCGCCCTGCACGCGCACTAAAGCCATCTGCATCTGCCCGGATTGTTCACCATAGGCTCGCATTGGCATGACTGTGAGCGACCAGTGCTCTTCCGGCGCGCGGCTTCTACGTGCCTTGGCGTTGGCCGCCTGGATGCCGCTTGCAATCGCACTGTCGAATGCGCCGATGACGTTGCCGGCATCGGCCAGGCGGTCACCAGCAAACCATTCGGTGGTGGCGTCAACGGGTGCATTGGGCGTGTTGAGCCATTGCTCGGCACGGTTGGCGCGCGCCTGTGCGTCGGTCGACGTGCCGATGTCCGTCATACCAAGCGACAGGCCCAGCGCGTTGTGAAAAGCAACCGACCCGACTGTGTAGGGTGTAGCGCTGACACGTGCCACCAGCGTCTCCACTTGCCCTTCGGCGGCATGTTCCGGCAGCGCCTGGTAAGCGGCCCATTGCGTCTTCGAATACGAAGTCCGGTCATCGCGGCTCAGGTAGCCCTTGCCGGCAACGAACGATTGCAACCCGCCCTGGTAATAGTCATCCAGACGCTGTGCCGCCTCGGGGTCGACCGGCTTGAGTGCGGCACGCAGGGCCTCGGGAAGCTGCTGATCGCCGTTGGCTCCCATCTGCTGGGCGCTGGCGAGCAAGGTATCGCGCGTGGTGTTGTCGGAACGCGCCAGCGTCGACTGCGGGCCGATAAGCCACGTTGCAAACTCGGCGCCGCGATTTTTCTCCGGCAACGCAGCCTGTACAAGCGCGGCAACGCCCTCGTACCACGATCCCGCATCGGACAGTGCTTCCGGGTTGTTGTCGAACCAGTCTTCCTTGTAGTTCGCCTTGATCCAATCGAGCGCGCGGCCGGCGTCTGCACCAGACATATAGGGTGCCAACTGCTTCATGAACTGGCCGACACGCACCAGCCCAATCGTCTGCAGGCCGGTGTCGCGCTCCGAAGGTTTGAGCAGTTGCCCAATCTGATCGGACCAGAACGCCGGCCCGAACGTTGACGCCGTCATCTGATCGATGACGCCAGCCGCTGCGGGCGTGAGCGCGTTGTTTCGGTTGATGGCCGCGATCTGCATGGCGTTTTGCACGGCGCCAATGTGCGATGGATCGCGCGGGTCGCCTGCGGGCGCCTGCGCATTGCAGTGCTCCTGAACCCACAGCACGCGCGCATCGTCGGCGGCTGCCACCCAGCGCCCCATGATCTGCTTTTGCTCGGGCGTGGCGTGCTGTGCTGCCCACGGGAACGGATCGCGCTGCACGGCGGGGTCGTTCCAGTCGAGCGTCACTCCGGCCAACTTGAGGATCGCCAGTTGCTGCAGCCGGCCAGCAACCTGCTGCGTGCGCCTCGGGTCCATGAACGCCGCGTCCGCGCTGGAAAGCGATCCGAGCAACCACATGCGCTCAGCGGCGGGAAGCTTCTGCACCTGGGTCAGATCGAACTGGCTCGTGCGCACCAGGCCAAGCGTGACGGCGTCGGACCCGGCAAGGGTCTGCTCGAATGCAGTCAGGCCGGGCGTGCTGGGCGTGAGCGGTGCCGCTGCGCCCTCCACCCGCCCACTCAACGACGCGCGTGAAATGGCCTCGTCAAGGCCTTGTCCGGCGTGCGCCCGCTGGGCAGCAGCCACGCCCTGGTCCCAGTCGGCTTGCGGTACCTGAGGGGCCTTGTTTGCCGCCGCCGCGTTCTGTTGCGCCTGGGCATCGCGCGCGGTGCGCTTGGCATCGTGCAGGCTGCCGAGGTTGTCCTGCTCTTCTGCCCGGCGCAGGCTTGCGGGCACGGCATGCGATGGTTGCGCCGCACGCTGCGCAGCCTGTAGCGTCGTTTGGGCGTCGTTGGCGTAGGCCTGTGTCGCGTCCTGCGCCACCTCGTTGCCCAGCGCCCGTTTGAAATCAGCCAGCGCTCCGCTGGTCGCGCGCTGCAGGTCGGTCAGCGATGCCGCGTAGCCGGAGAGTTCCGGCGTCTTGGCTGGCAAGACGACATCCTTGCCCGCCGCCGCGGCCTGCTGCTGCGCCTGCGCGTCGGCCACCTCGGCATTCGCCTGGGTCAGTTGGTGTTGTGCCTGGTTGAATGCCGCGTTGTCGGAGGGTGCCTCGGCGCGACGCAGGCTGGCGGGCAGGTTGCGATTGCTGTCCAGCACGGCTTGCGCAGAATCCACGCTGGCCTGCGCAGCTTGCTGATGCTTCTGCGCCAATGCGACATAGGCGTCGGCAGCCCTGGCGCTGACATCCGCAGCGGCGCTCTGGTCCACTCCCAGCAGATAAAGCGCCATGGTGGAGTGACGCGTGGCAGGCGCCTCCGCCAGCACCGCCTGCATGGCTTGATGGCAGGTGTCGCTCAACTGTTGACGCAACTCCGGTGTGGCCGCTGCCACGCATGCCCGACCGAACGCATCGACCAGGCCCGCAGCGGCGGTGCCATCGGGCGCGTTATCGGCAACGCAACGCATGCCGTTGATCATGGCGCGCTGCAGGCGCGTCAACGCAGCGTTGGCGCGCGTCAGCTTGCTGTCTTGCTCATCAGCGGGGGCGCCACTGCTTTCGGCAGCGGGGTAATCGGTAACGGCCTGATTGCAGTCCTGCGTGCTGGCGGCAATGTCGGCCTGTGAAAAAGCCAGCGTAAGCGTGGCTGCCGGAAAGGTCGCACCCAGGTCGCGCATCGCCAGCGGCAGCGCGTTGGCCACCGGGCCACCGTGTTCTGCGGCACAGGCCATGAGCGCGGCGACCGCCAGATCCAGATCGGCATCCGGCTGTTGCGTCGCCTGCTCTGCGCGCAGCACATTGACCGCTTCCGCTGGCGTGGCGCCCGCCTGCATCTGCGCACGCATGCGATCGACCAGCACTGCATCGGGTGCATGCAGCCGCGTGAGGTCGGGCTTACCGGTTGCCGACTGAACAGGGCGCTTCAGCAACTGGCCCACCTGATCGACCACTTTCGCGTCCAGCACATGCGCATCGGCAACCTGCCGGGTGGCACGATTGATCAGATCGGTGGGTTGCTTCGGCTTCGTATTTGCGCGGGCGGATTGCTGTGCTTGCTGAGCCGCTTGCGCCGCAATGGCAGCCATCGCCATCTGTTCTGCCGTTGCCAGCGGATTGCTCGCCTGCGTGGCATGCACGGCATCTTGCAGGCTACTGCCTTGGGCCATTCGGCCTTGCACCTGGGCAGTCAGGGAAGCGGGGGGAGGAGGCGCCGGTTCTGGCGCACGCGGCACGACAAGGCCGTCGGGGCGATAGGGAAACATGGGGACACAAGGCAACGAAAAGGGCCACGGCGCGAGACGCATCCCTGGCCCGATGCATTGTCACAAGCACGGGCACGCAGCTTGCCTACAGCCCTCCGTAAGTTCGGCCTGCGCCGCGCAGGCCAGCCCAGAAAACCAGTTGGACGATCCCGCTCTTTCGCTGCATGGCGTGCGGCACACGCCTTACGAATCCATGTAGTGCCAACCGGGTGTTCCGACGGCTACGCTAGGCCGTCCTGTCTGACTGCCCGCGCGCTGTGCGATGGGCTACGCCTATGCGCCGCATCGTCGAATTCCTCATCCTGGCCATCGCCATCGTGGCCATTGCACTGGCGGTGCCGACGCTGATCCACGCAAGCGAGTACGGCATCTTCCTGGAATTGACGCACAAGCCCGGTTTTCAACCCGCGTGGGACGCCATGCTGCGTGGCGAGCCTGCCCTGCCCGCCTGGCTGCGCGGTGGCCAGGGAACGAGCAGCGAGTACACCGCGCGCGCAACCGACGGCCAGACCTACATCACGGGTGACATGTGCAAACCGCATGACTGCCCAGCGCAGCAGGTCTTCGGTGCCTTCCGCATGGATACGCCGGAACACGCCAACGCCGCCTGGGCGGTTCTGGTGGAAGTTCATTACCCGCATCCGACAGACCGGCCAGCCTCCGCCTATGCAAAGCTGCGCTGGCTCGGCCATCCGGACGAGCCCATCAAGGCACTGCTGATGAAGAATGTCCGTCGCGCCAACCCCGACTGGGACCACGCATCATGATCCGCTGGCCAATTGCTTCGCTCGCTTCTCTCAGCTCACTCGCGCGATGCCTCGTCGTTGCCGCGCCGCTGTTCCTGTCTGGCTGTCAGACGCCGTACCAAGCTGACCTCGGCTACGGCGGCTTCTCTGAACAGCAGATCGGTCCGCGCACGTGGGAAGTGCGCTTCCGCGGCAACGACACGACCACCACATCGACGGTCTACAACGGCCTGGTGTTGCGTTGCGCGCAGATTGCAGCGGCGCACGGCTACCGCTATTTCGTGCTTGAAGGCAATGCCGATGCCAGCGAATTCCACCCGTTCTACACGCCCGACAAAGTTTATGTTGGGCGGCACGGCCGCGTGGTGGGCTACGAGCCAGGGCAAGACCTGAGCACGGTGGCACCGGGCCAGATCTATCGCATCACGCTTACCAACACGCTCACGAAGCGCAAGCCGATGGGGGATGCACGCGCCATCCTGGCGGCGCATCCGGAATTGGCCGCCGGCCAGGCACGCATCGACTACTGACGGCCTGACGATGCTGCGGTGCCCTCATCGGCCTTTTTGCGCGGCCACATCCGGTACACCCAGTTCGACATGAAGTAGCAGAGCAGCCCGCCAATGAACACGCCCATGGGCGTCGTGCGGCCCAGCCAGAACAAGCCGATCGTCACTGCCGCGAGCATCAGCGTGCTGATGGCCGTCACGACCGCCGGCAGCACGGTGGTGATTTCGACATCGGCCTCGCCGGTGGCCTCGACGCCCTCCCCTTGAACGATCAGCCTGTCCCGCGCCAACGCGGGGTCGTATCCGCTGATCACGACATGCCCGCGCCGCGCATCCAGCCGAGCCGCGCGCACCCGTGCGCCGAGCATCGTCAGCGCCATCGACAACGTCATGGTCAGCACTGCCCACCCCATGCCGACAACCGCCATCAGCGGCGTGGATGCACGCACCTGCGTGCGCAGGATATGCAGTGCAATCGCCCAGCAGATGACGCCCCCCACCAGAAAGGCACCGCCAACCACGACAAAAGCGATGTACGCCTTCCGGCGTGGCTTGCTCGAATCGTCACGTTGCATGACGGGCTCCTGCACAGTCAGAAAAGAGATCCACCGATTCTGGCAGCGGCCCGCCCGCACGGTGCCTCCGAGAAATCGTGTCCGCCAGGGCCGAAGCGCCGTGCTACGACAATCGCAGCGTAATCCGTCGCCACATGCGCAAGCTTGCGCAAGGCCGTAGTGCCTTCGATTGAGCCCGCTCGCTACTCTCGCCTTAAGCGCCATTACATGCGCGATTGCGTAAAAACAGAACGCCCCATTCGCATGCCATGCGAAGCGCGGCGAGAGAGGAAACCCACGGCATGACATCGACCCATCTTGGCCTGGAAGCGGAACACACGCTGCATTCCCACATGCGCGTGCCCGGCACCCGCGCAATCGTGACCGCGCTGCATACGCTGCCGGCTGCACATACGCGGCACATCTACGGCTTTGTGCGGGACCACCTGGACGCCGACGCCCGCATCGAGCACATCAGCGCCCGCGGCATGACGATCGTGCGTGCCGAATGCCATACACCGTCTGAGGCAATGCGCCTGCACCCCGACGTGCTGGCACAGGACTATCGGCTCTATCAGCGGTGGGCAACCGCATCGGCACCAAGCAACGATGTCACCTGGCACAGCGCCGCGGGCCGGCGCATGAGCGTAGCCATCCTCGTCTCCCGCACGGAGCACTGCCTGCAGGCGCTGCTGCAAGCGCACGCGGCACTGACGCTGCCTTGCGACATCGCGTTCGTTGCTGGCAACCACGCTGAACGGGCCACCCTGTGCAGGCAGCATGGCGTGCCCTTCATTCACGTCGACCATCGGCACGGTCAGGAAGCGGCAGAGGCCGAGCTGGACGCCTTGCTCCAGCTTCACCATGTCGACCTGATCGTGCTCGCACGCTACATGCGCGTGCTCACGCCGGGCTTCGTCGCACGACACGCCGGCCGCATCATCAACATCCACCACTCGCTGCTGCCAGCCTTTTCTGGCGCAGATCCGTACCGCCGGGCCTACGCCAGGGGCGTGCGCTACATCGGCGCGACGGCGCACTACGTGACGGCCGACCTGGACGAAGGGCCAATCATCGAGCAAGCCATGTCGCGCATTGCCTCGGACGACGGCCCCGACGCGCTGATCGCCCAGGGCGCGGCGCTTGAGTGCCAGGCGCTGGTCAACGCCACGCGCTGGCATCTGGAGCACCGCGTGGTCACCGTCGGCGCGGCCACCGTGGTGGTATCCCCAACAACGATCGCCAATACGGAGGCTGTGTCATGAGCGCACGTCATCTTCCGCCGTCCACGCGCGGGCGTGTGGCGGCACGCATTGTCATTGCAGGTGCGGCCGTGGCATTCACGGTCTGGATGTTTGCGAGCGGCTCCGTGCACATGGCGGGCGCAAGTGCCGGCGTTGCGCATGACGCGCCCCGCGAGCCGGCAGCATCAACGCACGCCGCGGCCGCAGTCTCCCGCTATTTCGGTGACGAATACGCCGACGCCGAAACACGTCTGCAGTCGCAGCCGCAAAGTCCGCAGCCACCGACGTTCTGAAGGCGTGCCATGGCTTGCGTCCCCGCCCTTGCCCCGTTCGATGCGGATTTCGGCGCCGCACCGCCGGCGCTCTTCGTGCGCTACGCGCGGCTGTACCTGCGGCTGGTCCGGCTGTTGTCACACGCTGCAGCGGCGGTCGACGAGCCCGTGGTCGTCATTGCGCTGAGCATGATCCAGCGCCGTGCGCGGGCCCGCATTGGCACCTGCCCTGACTACGCACGCCTGCTAACCCGCCTGGTGCTCGTCTTCGGCGATGTGCTCCAACGTGCCGATGCACTGCCGGGGCTCCCCGCAGGGGATGCGCCGCCCTTGCCGCAGGCCTGGCTGTACGCGTGGGCCGTCGCGCCCATCACCGTCTGCCCGCAAACATGCTGCGCTTCATTCGCGTGCGAACTGACGGAGCATGCAGCGGCGCTGGCTTGACGCAACCAGGCGCGCATCGTCAAGGGCACAGTGTTGCAGCCGCGCCGGCCCGGTACGCCACCCACATGGCATCGGCAAACCGGCTGCTGTAATAACCGTCGTTGCGGCTGGTGCCGTGCAGCGCCGGGTAACGGCCTGTTCCATCGGAAGGGTCGGTATCCAGCGCGCCATTGCCGTGCGGTGCGTAGGGGTCAGGCTGCGTCCACGCGCCGAAGTTGACCCAGCGATCGGCATAGGCGATCAAGTCGGGGTTGTTCCAAAGGCACTGCAGGTGTGGCATCAGATGCAGGATCAATGCAGTCGCCACCAGCGGCTTGGTAGTGCAGCAGAACTGGTATTCGCCGCCCGGTGTCTGGCCGCCGTCGATACGGTCGTACGGGTCACGGCAATCGCGCGAGCCCCGCGTGGTGTTCTGGTTGAACCAGTAGTCGTCGGTTGAACACGGCGCGCCCCATAGCACCTGGTTAGCCACAGGGCTGAAATGCAGGTCGCCGTCTTCCTGGTACGTGTTGTAGGGCGCGTCGTGCACGAGGGCGGCGATGTCCACGTCATCCAGCAGCTCCGCCGCAAACGCAAGCACCACCTTGCGCCCGATACGGTGGCCACCATTGGCGGCAAACTGCAGCCCGCCGTGCCGCGCGGCCGCAAGGTCGATGCCGTATTGCAAATAGCCGATCAACGCGGGCATCTTGGCCTGCAGGCTGTCGGCAAGCATCAGGCGCAAGCCTGCGTCCGCCGTATCTTCGGCAACCTGCGCGCCATAGTCAGGCAGGTTCTGCACGGGGTGGATGTCGGCGCCCGTCCAGTCGTTCATGTGGTCGAGCTGTACGCGGGCGAAGCGGCTCGCAATGTCGTCCAGCGAGGGCGCGTAGTCCACCGGCGCCAGTTTCGGCAGCCGCTCGGTATGAACACGTGTGAGCGGAATCAGCGGCTTGTCGGCGCCGAAGTACGGAGGGCGGAACAAGTTCGCCCCGCCCTCGGGGGGGATGGCGCCAAGCACCGTCAGCACAGCCGCGCTATCAAGAAAGGTGCGCCCCGCAGGTGAATCGACCAGCGAAATGCTTTTCACCACCGATTCCCCACCGCGCGCGGCATACGGCAACGCGGGCACCAGCGTGGGGTCGAATCCCTCCGATCGGCTGTCGAAGCCTTGCCTGTCAACGTGCGCAGGGTTGACCTCGAAGCCGTTGCGCGTGCCGGTATAGGCGGGGCTGATGGCGGTGATGGTGACCACACCGCCCGCCGCATCCGGCGCGATCCAGTAGTCACCGTTGGCAAAGGTGCCGCACGCATAGGCGTGATCGAACGTGAAGGTGATGCCGTACTGAGCGACCTCGCTGCACGTGGCAGTCGATTGCGGCGGCTGGCTTGGCGCGCCTGCCACAGGCGGCGCGTCGTTCCCCTGCTGGCCTGGCGCCGCGCCATCTCCTCCGCCGCCGCACGACACCAGCGCAAGCAGCACCGCTGCGCTGCTCGCAAGCCGCCCCCATCGAATGTTCATGATCCCGCTCCATCGTCTGCTAATGCGCACATGCCCGCCACTGTAGGGACGATCGGAGGCGCGCCGCCCTACGGTCAACCGTAGGCAGAACGGGGCATCAAGGCGCGTGGGTGCTCCGGCCTGAGGCCTGCGCCGTGCACTTTCATGGCGCGGGAGTCGCCCGAAGGCAGGGCTGAGGCGGGAAATCCATGCCTTTTCAGCATAAGCACTGCGGTTTTGGCTATTGCACCCAAAACCTTTGCCCACGCTTTTGCGACGCCCAATGGCAGGAACCCGACAATCGTCGCAAGAAAGCGCGCACGCCCCTCAAGCCAACGCGCTATCGTTTTCGCAGGCCCTTGTGCAGCCGTGTCTTACGAAAAGCCGGACAACTGCCCAAGTCTTGAAGACATACCCTAGCGTGGCGAATGACCGCCCTGTTTCACGATGTGTACGCGCATGGATCTGCGACAGCTTCGCTATTTCGTCACGGTTGCCACGACCGAGAACATTGCCCAAGCGTCTGAACGCCTGCATATTTCGGCGTCGCCGCTAAGCCGGCAGATCATCCGGCTGGAAGAAGCGCTGGGCGTGGTGCTGTTCGAGCGCGAGCGCAAGCGCCTCAAGCTCACCGAGGCTGGGCGCAGGCTGCTCACCGAAGCGCGGGCCCTGCTCCAGCAGGCCGATACGCTGGCCCGGCGCATCGTCCAGCCCGAACCCAGCACCGCTCAGAATGACGCACACGCCGAAACCCGCACGGCGCTGACATTCGCTTATACGCAATCGTCGCTCATGCCCGGCATGCCGGCGGCACTGCAGCGCGTGGTGACGGCTCTGGCAACGAGCGCGCCCGGCATGCGTGCCGACATGTTGGTGATGGCACCGGAACGTATCGTCGCCAACGTCATGCGTGGCGTGTTGCACGCCGGCCTGATCGCGGGCTACGTCCCCCTGCACGACGGTCTGGATCAGGTATCGGTCGCCTACGAGCGCGTGACGCTGGTGGTCTCGGTCGACCATTGGCTGGCCCGCCAGAACGTGGTGGATGCCTGGCAGTTGGACAACGTTCCCGTGGCGCTCGACGCCGCCTTGCACGATGGCTTGTTCGGCGCACTGACCCACTGGTGCGGCCGACATGGCGCCACGCCGGGGCCGCTGCTGATCACGCCCGACGCCGCCAGCGCGAGCGACCTTGCAGCCAGCGGCATCGCCGTCACCCTGCAGGTGGGTCAGGCACATACCGCCTTGCCGCCTGACCTGGTGCGGGTGCAACTTGCGTGGGACGCTCCGCAGATCAACACCGCGCTCGTGTACCCGAAGGCGGATTGCCATCCGGTCGTGAGCGCCGTGGTGTCAGCGCTGAGCGGCGGACGCGGCAGCAGCGCGCCGGCACCACAGCCCAAGCTCCTGTCTGTGCCCGGCCTGGGTGTATTGACGGACAAGGGCACGCCCGTTACACCGGCACCTGCCCACATCGATCTTCCGTCAACCGCTCCATGCGGAAGCACCGTGCTGGTCGACGATCACCTCGGCTTCCTGAACTCCATGCTGGCCTGACACGGCACCCTATCCGTAGCAGGCCGCCTTCACCAACTGCACGCGCGTGGTCACGCCAAAGAGTGCACGCAAGCGGCGCAGGTGGTAGTCGACGTTGTGCGTGGTGAGTTCCAGCAGTTGGGCGATCTCGCGATCGGTCATACCCTTGATCAGGCAGTCCAGGATGCGCTGTTGCACTTGCGACAGATTCGGATCGCCGGGCAGCGGGCGGCTCGGCACCAGATCGTAAGCGCTCAGATATTCATGCACTGCCATGCCAAGTGCCAACGCCTGCCCAATCACGGCGTCAGAGATCCAGCGCCGATTGCGGTTGCTGGAATGAAAACGCACCACCACCCGCGCACGCCCTTCTGCAGCCGGCCAGCAGTACGTCACGCCGCTGGAAACGCCGAACGCCTCGCAGTCGAGCAGATACGCCTGCATGCGCGCGAGGCCCGGCGTGCGCTCGGTCCAGGCGGCCAGGTCATCTGCGTCCCAGACCAGCGGTGTGCCGCTGGCCAGGCACCGTTTGAGGCACGGATCGATCTCGTGGTAGCGCTGCGAGAAATAGCGATGAATCCAGTCGGCCTTGCCGTACGTCGTCAGGCTGGAAAGCACCTCCACCGTACCGGACATCATGCGCGCCACGCTGTACTCGAAGCTGTCGAAGCCGATGCTGGTCAGCACCTCCTGGACTTTCTGGCGGCGCTGATACGGCTGCATGCTGGCGGCGAGCTGCGTGGCCAGCTGGGGCGCGTGCACGGCGAGCGTGTGCGGCGGTTGGCGCGTGATGATCTTCTGGTCATCGAACAGCAGAACGCCGCCCAGCGTGCGCATATGCACGGCGTCGTGCAGCCCGGCGGTGGCTGCCTGGGGCGTGAAATACGAGGCTCCGGCGTTGTCGCTGGCACTCTTCATGGTCGGTTCCCGGAAAAGCCGCAATGGCTATACGTAGTCTTGTGGCTGCATATGCTGCTGTCCATTGCCGAATGGGAACGAGATCGGACGTGCCAAGTCCGATGTCCTGCTCAATGCCCCAGACAGCGCACGCAGGTGCCCCGGCCGCAACTGACCAGCATGACCTGTCGCCCCGCGGCGCAACCCGAGGACGAAGAGGCCGGACGTACGGCCGCGGGCGATGGCGCAGGAGACGGCATCGGCGCCGCTGCGGCCTGCGTGTGCCGCGAGGGCTCCGCCAGCGGGATCGGCTGCGCGCGTGCGGGCGCAACGTCGATCGGCGGCACCATCGTTTGGGCGTTTGCCACCACGCGGCTCACGTAGCCCTCTCGATACCCCACGCTGAAGCCCCCCGAGTAATAGCAGGACAGCGCGTGCCGCAAGGCTTGCTGCTCGATAGCGGTGCTGCGGGTGGCCCGTGTGAAGCATTCGCGCAGGATGCGCTGGCTGGCGGCCAGATTGCGGCACGGGTCGAGCACCGTGGTGGTGGTCTCCCCCAGACGGGCGAGGTTGCGCCGGTTGATCTGCGCCAGGCCGAGGCTGAAGTCGTAGCCGCGTTGCTCGAGCATCTGAATGGTCGCTTGCGCTTCTTCCATCGATGCCGGCTGCCGTGCCAGCCGCGCGCCCACCACGCCAATCGCGTACGGGTTGTAGCCGGACTCGGTGCGCACAAGCGCTGCCAACGTCATCACATCCACACGCGGCGCGCACTGCTGCGCCACCTGTGCGAACTCCGCGCTCGAAAGCGTGGGCCCCGCATGGGCCAGCCCGGCCGCAAACGCCAGCACACCGGTCAGCAAGCTGCAGAAGACACGAAACCGCATGGCCGCCCCTTCAGTGTTGAGGGTTCAGTGGTAAGAGAGCACCAACCCGTGGATCAGCACTGCCCAACCGTCGAGCATCACGAACAGCAGCAGCTTGAACGGCACCGAGATCGTCGTCGGCGAGATCATCTGCATGCCCAGCGCCAGCAGCACGTTGGCCACCAGCAGATCAACGATGACGAAGACAATGTAGACGACAAAGCCGATCTGGAATGCCTTGGTCAGCTCGGTCAGCGTGAAGCTCGGCACCAGCACTGTCAGATCGTCGGCCTGCAGGTTTTGCGCGCGTCCGCTGGGCCAGATGTTGGTGGCGGATTTCAGGAAGAAATTGCGCTCGCGCTCCTGCGTGTGCTTCTGCAGGAAAGCCTTGATAGGTGGCACGCCGGCGTCCACGATGGCCATCACGTCGTCCACGCTGAACTGCGCGCCGGAATTGAAGTTGCGGCCCTTGAGGTTGTTGACCATGTCGCCGCCCACGGGCGCCATGATGAACAGCGTCAGGATCAGCGCAATGCCGTTGAGCACCAGGTTGGGCGGCACCTGCTGGATGCCCAGCGCATTGCGCGTGAGCCCGAAGACGATCACCAGCTTGGTGTAGCACGTCACCATGAGCGCCGCGAACGGGATCAGCCCGATCGCGACGATCATCGCGATCATCGGTACGGGATTCGGCAGGCTAGGCATGGTCGGGCGTGTCGTGCACAAAGGCGGATACGCGTACCGCCAGCCGGTTGCCGACGGCCACCAGCTGGCCGCTGCCCACCAGGCTGCCGTTGGCGCGGATCTGCACGGTGGTGTGGTTCAGCGGCTGCTCCAGCTCGATCACCTGCCCTGGCGCCAGATTGCGCAGCACGTGCAGCGGCAGCGCCTGCTCGGCCAACTCGAACGTGGTCAGCACTTCGATGTCATCAAAGGACGCCACCGGGGCGCCTGCTGTGGCCGCACCCGGCAAGCCCTTGGCCTGCACCGGTTTGGCGGAATTCCTTTCGTCGGGCATGTCGCGCTCCGTGTGGCGGACGGCGTCCACCATGATTTGTTTGCCAAGGGCATGCGCGGCAATGCCCAGCATGGGGATACCCGGCACCGTGCCAACACACTCCAGCGCCGCACCCCGCGAAGTCCATTTCTCGATGGCGATGATGTCGCCCTTGGCCACGCCACGCAGTTCGGAGGCACGCAGTTGTGTCTGGCCGATCATGAAACGCACGCCGATCGCGAGGCGCTCCATCCATTGCGGGGTCGGCACTACACGGGCGGCGCGGGGTGTATCTGCGTCTGGCGCTTCTTCCAGCGCCTGTTGCCAACGCTGCCAGCCGGCAAGATCGTCCATTGCGATGGCACCGCTGCCGCGCGCCGCGCCCTCATCGGTGCAGACAGAAAAACTCACGGCATTCTGCGCAAGCCATACCGCCGTCGGCTGCATGCTGAGCTCGGGCTGCCAGCGCACCGGTTGACGCAACTGCGCCTCCACTGCGCGCGACACGTTGCCCAGCGCATCGGCCGCCAGCGCGCAGAAGATGGCATGCGGCACGTCCGGTTGCACACCGTCATCGGCCAGGCAGGTGGCCAGCGCTGCGTCTGCCAGCAGCCAGCCTTCGTGTTTGCCCACGGCAAAACGCAACGCGTGCCATCCCGGCAGCGGTACTGCCTGGTGGGATGCGGCATCCGCGCCAGGCGGCGTCCAACGCAACCGCCAACGCTCTGCACCCACCTGTACCGGCGGCAACAACACGTCGCCATGCGCCTGCACGTACGCCCACGACTGGGCCCGCGCGACGCCGCTGCCCAGGTGCAGGAGTCCTTCGGCCTGCGCGAGGTCAGTGACCGACACGGGCATCTCTCGCTTCACGTTCTTTCGCGGCTCGTTGGGGGTGGCTGGAAAACGGAGCCACTGTAGTGCCGATGCCCCCCCACGCCCGCTACTCGTTCTCGTAACCACGGCAAACCCGCCTGGCTGCCGTTACGTGAGTTCGGACGCGGCGCCGCGAAGGGCCGCTCTTACACTGGGCTCGCCCTGCAGCACGCCTGTACCGCGTGTGCAGGACAACGTTCTTCAGGGCACCGCTGCCCCCAGATAAGGAAGGTCATGCCGAGCATTCCCACCGCGCAGGAAGCCCTCGCCAAACTGCGGTCCGACCCCGGCCATGCCGCGTTTGCCAGCGGCCTGCTGCGCTATGACCTGCTCATCGCGCTGTTCATCGGGTCGGTGGTGGCGCTGTTCGTGCTGCCACTGCCCACGGTCGTGCTCGATGGGCTGATCTCGCTCAACCTGGCGGCGAGCGTGATCCTGCTGACGATCTCGATCTACCTGCCCTCGGCGCTGTCGTTCTCATCATTTCCCTCGCTGCTGCTGTTTACGACGCTGTTCCGGCTCTCGCTGAACATCGCCTCGTGCAAGCTGATCCTGCTGCAAGCTAATGCCGGCCACGTGATCGACACGTTCGGCAAGCTGGTGGTGGGCGGCAACGTTGTGGTGGGCGGCGTGGTGTTTACCGTCATCGCCATCGTGCAGTTCGTGGTCATTGCCAAGGGTTCGGAACGTGTGGCGGAGGTGGGCGCGCGCTTCACGCTCGATGCCATGCCCGGCAAGCAGATGAGCATCGACGCCGACCTGCGCGCCGGCATCATCACGTCGGACCAGGCCAAGCACCGCCGCGAACTGCTCGAACAGGAATCGCAATTGCACGGCGCCATGGATGGCGCGATGAAGTTCGTCAAGGGCGATGCCATTGCGGGCATCCTCATCGCCGTCATCAATATCCTGGCGGGCATTGCGGTGGGCGCGCTCATGCATGACATGTCGGTGGCCGATGCGCTGCACCGCTATGCCGTGCTCACGGTCGGCGACGGCATGGCCTCGCAGATTCCCTCGCTGATGGTGTCGATCGCGGCCGGGGTGGTCACCACGCGCGTGTCGTCGCGCGAGATGAACGACCGCCACCTCGGGCAGTTGATTGGCGCGCAGATCGCCGCGCACCCTCGCGGCTTGCTGATGGGCGCCCTCGTGCTGTTTGCGTTTGTGCTGGTGCCGGGCATGCCGAAATGGGCATTCCTGTCGCTGGCCCTGCTCGCGGGCGGGAGCGCGATCCACTTCCTGCGCGAGCGCCAGGCGCCACCCATCCTCAACCTCCTGTCGGTCGGCGCCGAAGGCACCGGCGCACAGCCGGGTCGCCCCGAAGAAGTCTCTGCAGCGGCGGGCATTGCCGCGCCAGTGGCCGTACGCCTTGCCGAGAACTTGCGCAAGGACATCAAGCTGGTGCCGTTGCAGAACGCGCTGGCGCGTTCCAAGGCTGCCGTGGAAGACGACATCGGCCTGGTGTTCCCGCGCGTGCATCTGACTTACAGCGCGCAGACACTTCCCAAGCACTACCGCATCTACGTGCAGGACGTGTTTGCCTCAGAAGGTACGTTGCAGGTTGCGCATCGCCTCTGGACGGAAGCGGCGCCGCCCGCTGGCGTGGACGCAGAAAGCACCGCGGCGTTCGGGCCCTTCACCCACGCGTGGTGGATGACGATGCCGGCATCGCAGGCCGACGAGACCGCCAAGGCTGCATGGGGCCAGGCGCTCGAGCCCGAGCAGATCGTGGCGCGGCACGTGGAGGCCGTGATCCGCCGCCACGCGGCACAGATGGTCGGCATTCAGGAAGTCCAAAACATGCTGCAGCTCGTGCGCCGCGATCGCGCTGAGTTGGTCGGCGAACTGACGCGCCTCGTGCCGCTGCAGCGCGTGACCGACGTCCTGCGCCGCCTGCTCGACGAAGGCATCCCTATCCGCAACCTGAACACGATTCTCGAAAGCCTCATCGCGCGCTCGCCGCACGAACCCGACGACGTGACCATGCTGGTGGAACTGGTGCGCATGGACTTGCGCCGGCAGATCACCGATCACTTCTGCGGGCCCGACCGATCGCTGAACGTCGTGCTGTTCGAGCAGAGCCTGCAGGAGCGCATTGAAGATGCGGTGGTGCGCACCAAACAGGGCAATCTGCTCGGGCTCTCGCGCGAGGTGCGCACCAACATCGCCGACCAGGTCCAGAACGTGACCGAAGCCGCGCGCCACGCCGAGGCAACGGCCGGCCAGCCGCGCACCGCCATCATGGTCGCCATGACGTGCCGCGCCTATGTGCGCCGGTTGATCGAGGCGACGCTGCCCGACCTGCCAGTGGTCTCTCTGCAGGAGATCGAAGCCGACGTGCAGCTCCACACCGTCGGCTGGGTGCGCAACCCGCCGGAAGACCGCCCGAAGGCCGACCCTGCGGCCACCGCCGGAGCCACCGCATGATGAACGCCGCCACCGTGATCGAGATCACGCGCCATGCGCTCACGCTGGTGCTGGTGCTGTCGCTGCCGGTGATCCTGGTGGCCGGCATCTCGGCGTTGCTGATCGCCGTGCTGCAGGCCGTCACGCAAATCCAGGACCAGAGCATCGGCCTGACGGTGCGGATGATCGCCGTGATGGTGACCGTGCTGCTCATGGCCGGATGGGCCGGCCAGGAACTGCTGCGCTACGCCGGCGGTGCATTGGAACTCGTTTTAACGGGCCGTCCCGGCCTGCTGTGAGCACGCAGTCTTCCTCCACCTCTCTTGAGCACCTTTTCGTGAACCCGCACCGTCTCCTGTGCCTCGCCGCACTGCTGGCCTGCTGTACCGTCGACTTGTCCTCCTCGGCTGCCGCAGCCGAGCTGCACTGGCGCAATCGCCCTTACCAGATCGTGGCCGAGAACAAGCGGCTGACGGACTTCCTGCGCGAGCTGGCAGCGGCGCAGGGTGTCACGGCCGTGGTCGACAGCAAGATCGACGCGACCATCAGCGGACGCTTTTCGGGCTCGCCCGCCAGCACGCTGAACACGGTGTGCGCCACCTATGGCCTGACCTGGTACTACGACGGCTCGTTCCTCTACATCGACCGCGCAGAAGAGGCACAGACGCAGGTCTTTCCCATCCCGAAGGGCAGCGCCGAGCAGGTCGGCCAGGTGCTGCAGTCCATGCAGATCACGGACAAACGTTTTCCGCTGCTGGTGAGCGACAAGGACAGCACGGTGTATGTGTCCGGCCCGCGCCGCTATGTCGAACTGGTCAAGCAGTCGATCTCCAGCGTGGGGGACGGCGCGCATTCGGGGGAGCGCGCTGAGATTCGCGCCTTCCCGCTCAAATATGCGTGGGCGACGGACTTCCAGGTCAATCGGTCGGGCCGCTCCGTGACCGTGCCCGGCATTGCGACCATCCTGCGGCGCCTCTATGGGCAAGGGTCGAGCACGTCGAGCACCAGCGCGGCGCCGCGCCTGGGCAGTGCCACACGGCAGGTCAAGCTCGGCCAGGGCGCCATGCTCAGCATCCCGCGCATCGACACCAGCAACTACACAGAGCCGCCGGCAGATTCCGGCCCGCCGCTGCTGGCATCGAACGGCCCGGGGCCGGAGCTGCCGCGCATCGAGCCAGACCCCGGCATCAACTCGGTGGTCATCCGCGATCTGCCTGAGCGGCTGGCGCAGTATCAGAAGGTGATCTCGTCGCTCGACATCCGCCCGCGCCTGGTGGAGATCAGCCTCACCATCATCGACATCAGCGCCGATTCGCTCGACAGCCTGGGCGTGGATTGGCGCCTGCACACCACGCATGGCGACTTCCAATCGGGCAATGGGCAGAACCCGCCGCTCACCTTCAGCGTGGGCAGCACCGAGCAGGGCTCCACCGGGCCGAGCACGCCCAACGGCATTGCGCTGACTGCGTCGATTGGCGGCAGCCTTCGCAACTACCTGCTGGCGCGCATCAACGCCCTGACACAGAACGGCAACGCCCAGACGCAGGCCAAACCGAAGGTTCTGGCACTCGACAACACCGAGGCCATCCTGGAAAACCTCACGCAGTTCTACATCCCGGTCAGCGGCTTTCAGGATTCGTCGCTCTATACCGTGCAAGCCGGCACCAGCGTGAAGGTCACGCCGCTGGTGGTGGATGAAAACGGCAACAAGAGCGTGATGCTCAGCATCAGCATCGACGACGGCAACGTCACGCAAGACACCGTGCAGAACCTGCCCGTGATCCAGCAGCGCGCCATCGTCACGCAGGCCATGGTGGAAGAAGGCAAGAGCCTGCTGATTGCCGGCTTCAACGCAGATGAACAGCGCTTTACTAAGAGCGGCGTTCCCCTGCTGTCGGACATCCCGATCCTGGGCAACCTGTTCAAGTACACGACCAAGTCGGGCAAGCACATGGAGCGCTTCTATCTGCTGACGCCGCGGCTGGCCACCACGCCGTTCGTTGACTCCGATGTGCCTGCATTCCCGCAACCGATGGAGGGCCCGAATGCGCCGCGCCCCCTGCCGGTACCGAGCAGCGATGCCCCATCAGTGCCGCCGGCTCCTCCGGCGCCCGCATCGCCAGCGGCAGACCAACCTGCCACGCAGGCGCCGCGCCCCGTCGCCACTCTGCTGAAGACGCCGTATGCAACCGACCGCCTCGTTGCCTAAATCGCCGTGGAGCCTGCGCTTCCTGAGCGGGCCGCTGTATGGGCGGTCGATGCCGCTCAAGCGCGGGCAGAACTGGGTCGGCTCGTCGGCCGATTGCGATGTGATCCTGCCGGACCGCGCCGTGGCAGGCCGCCACCTGTGCCTGGAAGTGGGCGACATTGCCGTGGCCGTGCGCAACGTGGCAGACACGCCTGCCGGCGCGGAGGCCACGCCCGTGCAACTGGGCGGCACACCGCTGCCGCAGGGCGTGCGGCGCACGCTGTCACCCAGCGATGCGGTGGACCTCGGGCCGATCCGCTTTGGTGTGGAGCGCATCGGCGGCCCCGCGACGGCGGTGCAGGAGCCGCCCGCACCCGTGCGCGAACGCGGCGTGCGCTGGCTGATCGACATGGCGGGTGTGGGGCGCTTTCTGCGCGGGCGTGGCTCCCGCGCCGCACCCGCGCTGGTGGCGCTGTGGTGTGTGCTGGCCATGATCACGCTGCTGGCGGCGGTGCTGGCCATTCGCGGTGAATTCCGCTTTCGCAGCGGATCCACCACCGAGCGCATCGCGCAGATTCAACAGGCGCTGGGCAATCCACGTGAAATCGTAGTGGCCCCGATGAGCGATGGCACGTATCAAGCAAGTGGGTACGTCGAAACGCAGGCCGACCGCAAGACCATCGGAGAGCGTGCCGCGCGTATCCCAAAGCTCACGCTGGGCGAAATCTATGTGGTGGGCGATCTGCTCGCCACTGCGCAACAGTTCGTGAGCGATGGGCACCTGAAAGTGGAATACGCCGGACACGGCCGCGTGATCGTGTCGGGCGAGACAAACGACTACCGGGTGCGCGACCACCTGCGCGTATTTGCGCGGGACGCGCGCCCCGCCATCGAGGTGGTGGACAACGTGCAGTACAAGGACGGCGGCCCCGTTGAGGTGGGTCAAAACGTGGACATCGCCAAGAGCAGCATCGTGGGCGTGTATGCCGATGAAGACGGCATGCGCTTTGTCACCACGCGCGACGGGCAGCATTACTTCGAGGGGTCCCGCATGCCCGACGGCGACGTGATCCGACAGATCTCGACCACGGGGGTGACGTTCGATCACGGCGGCACGGCGTTTGTGCGGCCGATTCAAGGCGGGGGTGTGGATTTTCAGGCTGCAAGCACGCCGGCCGCGTCAGAGGTTGCTGCCAGTGCGGTCAGTGCAGCCAGCGCGCCCGGCATGGCGGCCACGTCTGCACCAGTAACGGCTGCCACGCCATGACCCCGCTGCCCGCGCCGTCCCAACCCTTTGTACGCTCATGCCGGCCCACCGGCATGGCGCGCAACCGTTGCCTCTCACGAGGCGCATTTCCCCCTAGACCGACCTGGAGCAAACCATGGCTTTCGATGTGAACATCGGCAACACCACCAACAATCCGGCGGCTTCGAGCCAGGACACCATCAACCAGATGCAGGAGAACAACAAGATCCAGATGCAGCTCGCCAAGGTGAGCAGCGACGGACAGTTGACCACCATGCTGTGCACCACCCAGGAGCACAACGCGGAGAACCTCAAGCAACTGGCGTCCGAAGGCTCACGTCCCCAGTAACACACAAAGGGAGGACGGCACGGCCGCGCCCTCCCTTTGTTTCGGGACATCGGCCGCCCCCAACGGGCGTCATCCCGATCCTCGTCCAGGAGAGAACACCATGTCGACTGAAATCGCGGCCGCGGCAATGGCACCGAGCATCAATGCCCCCGCACCACCCACGCAGGCCGCCGCACACACCGCGCCCAACCATACGGTGGACGTGCAGCAGTTCGACGCGATGATGGCCAACGCCGCCATGTCGAACGCCTCCGCCCATGCCAGCGCACCCGCATCAAGCTCCGGCGTGATGGTGGAGCTGCGTCGCTACGGCAAGGACGTGGCAAACCGCTATGCCGATCTCGAAGACAAGATCGCGCAGGTGCATCAGGCCTCGCAAAGCGGCGACCTCGTACAGATGAGCGCCGCCAACACCGAGGCCAGCCTGCTGATCGCATCCACCACCGCAGACCTGCAGATGAACTACGGCCTTGCAAACGCTGCCAACGGCACCCTGAAATCGCTGCTGCACAACTCCAGTCAATGATGATGGCGACCCCAACCGGCCTGTCCCGCTGGCTGCGCTTTGGCCTGGCATGTGCAGCCGCCCTGCTCCTGTGCAGTTGCGACAAGGAACTCGTCTCCAACCTCGGCGAGCCACAGGCCAACGAAGTGCTGTCCGCACTCAGCAATGCCGGCATCGGCGCGCGCAAGGAGGCCGTGGACGAGCGCGGCTGGCAAGTGCTGGTCGATGACTCCGACATGGGGCAGGCGCTTGACGTGCTGCGCGCGCAAGGTCTGCCGCGCGAGCCGCTCGCTCGCCTGGGCGAGATCTTCCGCAAGCAGGGCCTTGTAGCGACCCCGGCGGAAGAACGCGTGCGCTATCTCTACGGCATGTCGGAAGAGCTGTCGCGCACGCTGCAGGCCATGGACGGCGTGGTCACCGCGCGCGTGCACGTGGTGATTCCCGAGAACGATCCGCTGTCCGACAAGGTGCGGCCATCCTCGGCCGCGGTCTACATCAAGTACCGCGAGGGCGTGAACCTGCGCGCCATGACACCGATGGTCAAAGACCTCGTCGCGCACAGCATCGAGGGGCTGAATTACGACAACGTCTCGCTCGTGCTGCAGGGCACCGATCTGGGTGCCAACGAACGCCGCTCGCGCGCAGCCACGTCGCCGTATCTGCTGATCAATGCGCGCAATCCGCTGGTTTGGCTGGTGGGTGTGCTGATTGTGCTTGGCGTGCTGGCGGTACTCGCCACAGCATTGCGCCGCGGCTGGGAGCCTCGCTGGCCCGGGTCACGTGGCCTGGGTAGGCGACGTGCTGGGCAGTTTGCCAATGACGGCGACCAGGCTGGCTGAGCACGGCGATGACGGCCTCCGGCATGCTCACGCCCGACAGCGCCCGCCTGGCACGTCTGCTGTGCGCATGGAACCTGCGCTTTGACCGCGTGCTGCACCCGAGCTGGCTGCCAGCCGAATGGCCGGCGCGCTTCCGCAACTGGGATCGCTTTGGCCCGCAAGGCCGGCGCGTGCTGATGCAGGAATTGCGCCGGCACGAGCCCGCGCTGGACGGCTTCATCGATTGCGTCGACTCGCGCGAGGCGCGGCTGTGCCTGCTGCCGCGTCAGGCGCTGGCGCAACTGTCCACCGCCTGCGGCATCGTCCTGCATCGCGCGTGGATCGAAGACATGGCGGGCAAGCGCCTCACGCGCGTGCTTCACCTGGCGCTGGGCAGGCCGTTGATGGAATCGGCCCTGCAGCATGCGGCCGCCTTCGATGCCGTGGCGGAAAGCCTGTCGGCCTATGCCAGCACGCCGCGCCAGGTCATCGATGTCTTGCAGGAGCGCGGCGCCCGCCTGCTGATCGACCTGACGATGCGTGCAGCACCCGAGCACGGCCAGCGTCTGGCGCTGACCTTCGCGCGCGCGGCGTTCGAGCGCGCGCCTTACACGCTGAATGCGCAGCAGTGGCAGCAAGTGGCCGACCTCGTTTTTCTTTGCTTCATTCCTGAACAGCTACCGGCATGGGACTGGCTTTTTTGATCAGCAGCGAGCATCTGCAAATCCTCAGCGAACGCAAGGTGCTCAAGGAGCGCGAGTACACCGCGCTGGTCGACGCCGAAGCGCTGCTGGGCGCTGCACAGGCCGACCGCAAGCGCCATGAAACTGAAGCCAAGCGGCAGTACGCCGAACAGCGTCAGCTCGGCTACGGCGATGGCTTCCAGGCTGGGCGTACCGAGGCCGCGCAATCCACCTACGCCACGGTGCTGCAGGCCGCCGCCATGCTGCAGGCCACGCGCGGCAAGATGGCTGAACTGGTGGTGCGCGCCGTCTCCGAGATCGTGGCTGACGCCGACCCGCGCGCCATCATGCTGAGCGCCGCCAAGCGTATCGCGCAGTATCTGCAGGACGAGACGTATCTGCACATCCGCGTGCACCCGGGGCGCGTGCACATGATGCAAGAGATCCTCGCAGCGCTACCGGGCGACCACCTGGAGCGGCGCACCATCCGCGTGACGGGCGATCCGGCCCTGCGCTACGGCGACTGCTCCGTGCAGACACCCTCGGGCACCATCGATGCGGGCGTCGACAGCCAGCTCGCCGCGCTGCGCAAAGCGCTGACGGGAGACGGCCAATGACCTCACCTGACTCGCAGAGCGCATTGCCCGACTGGAGCCGTGCACTGGGCGGTGTATTCGACGCGCAGGCGCTGGAGGCGGAACTCTCGCAGGCGCTCGATCGCTTCGCGCCGATCCAGACGCAGGGCCGCGTCACGCGCGCCGTCGGGCTGCTGCTCAGTGCCTCCGGCCTGCAAGCGCGGCTGGGCGAGATTTGCCAGCTACGCACGCCCGGCACGCCTGACACGCTGGCCGAGGTGGTGGGCTTCTCGCGCTCCGGAACCTTGCTCACACCGCTTGGTGAAACCGGCGGTCTTTCCGCAGCGACGACCGTCATCCCCACCGGGCGCGATCACAGTTTCCCGGTCGGCCCGGCGCTGCTCGGCCGCGTGCTCGACGGCTTCGGCCAGCCGCTGGACCGCGCAGGGCCCGTAGCGGCAGTCACACGGGCCAGCGCGTACGGTGCGCCACCCAACCCGCTCGACCGTCAACTGGTCGACAGGCCGCTCGCCACGGGCGTGCGCGCCATCGACGCGCTGCTTACCGTGGGCGTGGGCCAGCGCGTGGGCATCCTGGCGCCTGCCGGTGTGGGCAAGAGCACGCTGCTCGGCATGATCGCGCGCGGTGCCAGTGCCGATGTGAACGTGGTCGCCCTGATTGGTGAACGCGGACGCGAAGTGCGCGAGTTCATCGAGCACCATCTGCCCAAGCAGGCGCGTGCACGCACGGTGCTGGTGGTCTCCACATCGGACCGCCCTGCCATGGAACGCGTCAAATCCGCATTTGTCGCCACCGCCATCGCCGAATACTTTCGTGACCAGGGGCAAAGCGTGCTGCTGCTCATGGATTCGCTCACGCGCTTTGCCCGCGCACAACGCGAGGTCGGCCTCGCCAGCGGCGAGCCCCCAGCGCGGCGCAGCTTTCCGCCTTCCACCTTTGCCATGCTGCCGCGCCTGCTGGAACGTGCTGGCCCCGGCGCCAAAGGCTCCATCACCGCGTTCTACACGGTGCTGGTGGAGGGCGAGGAAGAGTCCGATCCGATTGCCGAAGAAGTGCGCTCCATCGTCGACGGTCACATCGTGCTCACGCGCAAGCTGGCCACCGAGGGGCAATATCCGCCAATCGACCTGCTGACGAGCATCAGCCGCGTCATGCCCAACGTAGTCAATGCCGAGCACATCGAGACCGCCAGCCAGCTCAGACGATGGCTCGCCCGCTACCAGGAGATCGAACTGCTGTTGCAGATTGGCGAATACAAGCCGGGCAGCGATCCGGATGTCGACCGCGCCGTTGCCGCCCGCGACGCCCTGCGCAAGTTCTTTGCCCAGCGCACCGACGAGCGCGTCGCCTTTGAAGACGTGCTGGCCCAAGCCCGCCAATTGGTAGAACGCTATGGACACGACACTGGCCACCCTGCGCCGCGTGCGTGACATCCGCCGCCGCAAGGCACTGGCGCGCACGCTTCAGGCTGCACACGTCGTGCGCGATGCGGAAGCGACCGTCAATGCGTCGCTGCAATCCATCCGCACGCAGACCGACTTCCGCCACCAGCGCGCCAGGCTGCTCGATGCGGCCCCGCAGGACCAGGCCTTGTCTGTGGACATGCTGGCGATTGCGCATTACGAGCAGGCCAGGCTCCGGCACATCGTGGCCAACGTGCAGACGACGCTGCAGGAGCAACGCCAATCGCTGCAAAGCGGCCAGACACAGTTGCAGGAAGCACGCACCGCCTTCGGCCGCGCGGAAGCCGCACGCAGCCGCATCCAGCACTTGGCCGAGCGCGCCAACGCACAGAGCGCCGCCCGTGCCGAACTGCGCGCAGAAGACCAGCTCGACGACCACAACGCCCTGGCCTACGCATGCGCACTCAGCCTTGCCGATGCCGAGGAGCCGCCCGCAACATGACTCCGTCCTTCAGTGGCTGGATGGAAACGGGGCACAGCGTCACGCTGGTGCTGCCGCGCCTGTTGCCGATGTTCTTCGTGCTGCCCGTGTTTGGCGAGCGCATGCTCACGGGCCTCGTGCGCAACGGCCTGATTGCCGTGGTGGCGATGTTCATTTCGCCGCTGGTGCCGCTGAGCGTGCTTGGCGAGCAGACGCCGGTCATCTGGATGCTGCTGTTGATCAAGGAAGCAGCGTTGGGGCTGCTGCTCGCCATGGGGGCTTCCGCCATGCTGTGGGCCGTGCAGAACGTCGGCTACCTGATCGACTTCCAGACCGGCACGGGCAACGCCACGTTCTTCGATCCGCTCTCGGGGCAGGAGAGCGGCCCGACCGCCAGCTTCCTGGGCTTTCTCGCCATCACGCTGTTCCTGACAGGCGGCGGCCTGCACGTGGTGCTCGGTGCGCTGTTCGAGTCTTACCGCGTGTGGCCCGTGCAGGCGCTGCTGCCCGATGTGCATGTGGCGCTGGACCAGTTCGCCATCCATGAAGCCGACTCCATCATGACGTGGACGGTCAAGCTGGCCGCGCCCATCGTGCTGCTGTTGCTCGTGGTGGAGATTGGCCTGAGCGCGATCAGCCGGTCGGTGCCGCAGTTGAACATCTTCATGTTTTCGCAGCCGATCAAGAGCGGTCTGGCAATGCTGATGATGGTGCTGTTCCTGCAGTTCCTGTATGACGCCCTGCGCCAGTTCATCGACACCGACAGCGGCATGCGCAGCCTGTTGCAGCTGCTTGGCTTTCCGGCTGCCGGGCCATGAGCGACAAGCCGCATCAGCCCACACGCAAGCGCCTGGAAGACCGCCGCAAACGCGGCGAAGTGGTGCGCAGTCAAGAGGTGGTGTCCGCGCTTGTCTTTACATGCATGGTAGGCGCGCTGTCGCTTACGCCCGCGCTGTGGATGGACAGCATCCGCGCAGGCCTTGCCGCCCTGAGCCGCGTGCTGGCAGCGCCCGAGCCGGGCAAGCTCATCGGCCCGCTCGTGACTGACATGGTGCTGCATGCGGCAGGGCTGGCCATCGGCATCATTGCATTGAGCGGCGTGATCGCAGCCTTCACGGCATTCGCACAAGTTGGCGCGCTGATGAGTCTGGCAAAAGTGTCGCCCGATCTCTCTCGGCTCAACCCGGCCAATGGCCTGACACGCATGTTTTCGATGCGCAATCTGGCGGGGCTCGGGCTGATGGTGCTGAAAGTGCTCTGCCTGCTCGGCATCCTGTTTGTCGTGGGCGCAGGCGCCATCGATGCATTGCTCTCGGCCGGGCGGCAATCGCCTGCGCAGATCCTGCACGTGGGTGCGCACGTGGTGCTCGTGCTGCTGTCTTGCGTGGCCATCATGCTGCTGGTGCTGGCCGCTGCCGATTACATGGTGGTGCGCGCGCAGTATCTGAAGGAAGCGCGCATGACGACCGAAGAAATCCGCCGCGAATACCGCGAGAACGAAGGCGACCCGCACCTGCGTGCCCGGCGGCGCCAGCTTGCCCGCGAGGCGCAGTGGAGCGCCCTGCCCGACCGCATCCAGTTGGCCGTGGTGGTCGTGTACTCGCCGCAATACGCCGTTGCGCTGTGGTACGGCGGCCAGGGCACGCTGCCCGTGGTGGTGGCACGCGGAGAAGGCGAGATGGCAGAGCGCATCCGCAAGCTGGCCGAAGCGCAGCTCATTCAAACGCACGGCAACCCCGGGCTCGCAAGCAAGCTCTACGAGCACGTTCAGCTCGACGCCGCCATTGACCGTACGCTTTTCCGCGAGGTTGCCGAGACGCTGCGCTGGGCCACCGGTGCGAGCCAGACCGGCGGCTGATCCGCGCACCGCTTCCCCGTCACGCTGCACATCGGACCGCAGCGGTCCGTTCTGTGTCCCAAGCGGACGTGGACGGCACATGCGCCGCCAAGTTTCAATGTACGCATTGTCGTCGCCGCCCCGCCAAAACGCGCCCCAGAACTGCGTTTTCCCGGACTGGGCGGTCGGTCAAAAGACCATGGCAATGCGCAGCAGCATCGGTTGTCGGGACCCGCGCATCGCATATCACGAACGGCAGCCCGCAAGGGCATCGGTTGGGGGATCGTTTGCACAATCAAAACATCCGCCGGAGCCACGCATGGACCTCTTGCATACGCAAGACCTGGACCGCACGTCCACCCTTCGGTTCGATTCCGCCCTACCGGATTTCGAACTGGCCACCGAACAACCGCCCATCCAATCCCACGTCCGCTTCTTTACCGAAGAAGAGTTGACCGTCTGGCGCCCCGACGAGCCACCACGTGGCACCGTCAACCTGCTGGTTGAACTGCTTTCCTGCACAAGCGCCGCCGAACGCAAGATGCTCGTGCGCCATCTGCTGTTCGACATGGGCTTCGACTCGATGGTCTATGCCACTGCGCGCGCACTCAACGCCCGCTCGACGGCCCGCACCTGCCTGGTGAGCTACACGGATGAAGACTGGGCCCGCCGCTACTTTGAAGAACGCTTCTTTGAAGTGGACCCGCGCCGCGAATGGGTGACGCGCAGCGGCATGCCGATGATCTGGGAGGCCGATGACCTGCGTCGCGCTGCCCACGCCGAGCAGGACGCCGAACGCAAGCGCGCGTTCATCGAGATGTCGCTCGAATCCGGCGTCAGCAGCGGTGTGTTCATCGCACTGCCCGGCGCACAGCACGGCACACGTGCCGTGATCAGCCTGACATCGAGCGTGCCGGGCCGGCGCTGGATGTCGGATGCGGTCACCGGGCGGGCGCTGGTGCTGGCACTTGGCATCCACCAGTTCATCTCTGACTACACGAGCATGTCGCGCACGCTGCTCGGCATGGGCCGGAGCATTTCGCAAACACAGAAGCGCGTGCTGGAGTGCCTGGCCCGAGGCATGCGCGACAAAGAGATCGCAAGCCAGCTCGACATCCCCGTGCACAACGTCGATTACCACCTGCGACGCCTGCGTGGGGTGTTTGGCGTGCGCAACCGCGTGCAACTGATCGAAGCCGCGCTCGAGCAACTGGCGTTCTAGCAGACGGCGCTCAAGCGGACACTCAGGCGCGCACTCAAGCGGACACTCAAGCGGACACTCAAGCGGCGCGGCACGCATATGACACCGTATTCCAGGGCCGCTTTGCGCCAACAGCGCAAGCGCCCTTACGGAAAGTCGGCGTTGTGTGCGACGGGGCGCGGGCCCAGCATGAACCGGTGTGGCGTGCGTTGCAGATGCTCCGTGCGCACCCACTGTTCATCTAGGAACGGCGTGCATGGGACCGAACTGGCCAGACGGCATCAAACCCCCGGATAGCGTTCTTCAAGCGCAACGCGAGGCGCAGGCCGCCTTTGTGCGTGCCCAGGAGCAGGCTGCCGCCGCGCAACGGCAAAAGGCGGCCGAAGACGCGCACAAGGCCACGGTTGACCAGCTCGGCAAGCTGAAGCAGGCCGGTAACCCGACCGCGCTGAACCAGGCCGTGAGCGCCGAAATGGCCGCGCTCTATACGCAGGCGCACAACACGCCGTACAACAGCGCCGACTCCAAGCAGTTTGCCGAGGCGCTGGCACTGCTGCAGAGCGCGCACGATAAAACCAACGCCGACACGCTGTTCGCCTCGGCCTGCGCAGACGCCGCCATCGACCGCGCAAACAAGGCCACCAATGGACCGAAGCAGGACTACGCGGCCGCCATGCGATCTCTGGCCGGCGATCTGGACGTCAACCACGCCACGCCGGATGTCCTCAACTTCACGCTGGGCGACACGCGCACGCGTGACATCGCCAACCATGCACGCGGCAGCTCCGCCGACGACCTGAAGAACATCGCGCAAGCCATCACGCGGCCCGATGCAAACGCGCCGGAACTGCTCGCCATGCTGGTCGACCAGCAGCCGCTGGAGACACTCACGAACCAGTCCGTCCGCGGATCGGACCCTGCTGCAAAACACGACGCACTGCTCAATGACCTGATGTTCATCAGCCAGCGCCTGCAGGGGGCGCGCAAGACCAGCTACTCGCCCAGCGGCGAGGAGTTGAACGATCGGCTGGCGCAATCGCTCGCGCATCGGCTGGAGAACGACCCGCTGCTCGACTACACCGGCAACCATCTGGATACCGCTGGTGAAACGTTTGGCATCAAGCAACTCGTGGACAAAGGTGCCGATCCGACGCTGATGTTCAAGGTGGCAGACCAGATCGGCCGCGACGGCCAGGCCGGCAAGCTCAATAGCCGGGTGGAAGGCCTGTTCGAAGGTGGCACCCGCAACATCCTGCTCAAGGAACTGGCCGGCAAGGCGCCCGACAAGCCCGCACAGGAGCCCGTTCCTGCACCGATCAATCCCACGCAGATCCAGCAGATCACCGGCAAGATGCTCAGCAACCTGCCGGCCAATGGCACCACGCTGGCACCCGGCGTGGACCCGCTGCAATACGCGGCCATCCTCACGCGGCTGCAGGCCGGGGCTCACGTCGACCCGACCGCATTCCAGACTGCCGCAACAGCGGCGCAAGAACAGCTCAAGCCCGAAGACCCGCGCATCGATGCAAACCAGCGCACCGACGATGCCATCGGACAGGTCGGCAACCTGCACCTGTTTGCCGACACACCGGCACCGGCCATCCACCAGATGCTGGACGCCACGCCGGTGCAGGAGGATTCCCCAGCACTGCAGGCTGATCGACACCAGACCGACCAGGCGTGGAACGACCTCACGCAAGCGCAGATCCGGCAGAAGCAAGCCGCCGATGGCCATGGTGACGTGACAAGCGCCAACCAGGCACTGGCCACCGCCACCACCGCTTACAACAAAGCCATCGTCCAGGAACTCAAGGACACGTATCCGCAGATTCCCGGCGACGATCTGCTGCGTTACGGCCTGAACGGCGTCTACCAGAACGACCTGCAGGCCGCCGTGCAACAGCTCTACCAACATCACGATGCGCAGGTCCCGCAGTTGTCGGGCACCTATCTGCAGGCGGCCATCGTGACGGAGCTGGTAGACAACACCATGCGCAGCACGCCGCCGGGCCAGGGCGCGGAGGCCCCCGAATACAAGGGGCTGGAGGCGCTTCAGCAATACACGGCAGCCATGGGCAACGCGCCGGACGGCAACACCGTACGCGACGCCATCCTCGGCGACAGCCGCATCCAGCACATGCGGCAGAACGTGGTGAACACCGTCATCGACCCCGTGCGCGGCGAGCCGCAGGACCGCATCAAGGCACTGGACCAGATGAGCCACATGCTGGCGTCGTATCTGCCGGTGGATTTCGACCACGCCATCCAGAACGCCGTGGAGAACGACCCCACCGTGCAGCACATGGTGGACGAAACCGCCCGGCTCACCACCACGCTGCCGCCGGCAGACGGCATTGCGCGCACCGCAGACCTGCTCGACAGCCTGGATACGACGCCCAACCTGATGGCGCGGCTCTACGCGGTCATCGACCCACCCGGCGGCAAGCCGCCCTCGGCGATGATGAACTGGATCGCCGGCCACCCGCGCGACCAGAAGGCCGTGGATTACTACCGCAACCTCGCGCGCATCGGCAATCGGCTGTTCAACGGCGGGCTGGCCCTTGGTGATGGCGAGAACGCACTGGTGGATGGTTATGGCCGCCTCGTGCACGCCTTCCAGCAGCGCCTGACGGGCGACACACCGGTCTTGTCGGATTACGGCGGCACCCAGGCCGGCATGCTGAGCGTGGACATGAACCTGATGCCCACCATCAGCAAGGCACTGGAGGCCGGCGCGCCGCCCAAGCTCTTCCTTTCTGCGCTCAACGGTTACAGCTACCGCGACAAGACCGGCGCCATGACGCAAGCGGCAGCGTGCATTGCGCCGACCGACCGCGTGGTCGACCCGATGAACATGGCGCTCAAGGATGCCAAGGGCGAAGCAGCATCGGACGATAGCCCCGCCGCCAAGGTCAACCAGTCGTTTTCGCCCGAGTTTCAGCAACTGGCCAAGGCCAGCGGCTTGGCACCGCGCAGCTTCGCCACGTTTTCAGATTTCAGCGACTATGTCGGCCAGCAAGCCGGCGTCAGTTCGCGCACGCCCGTCACGGCGGCCGACTGGCAGGCCGTGCACGACGGCACGTTCCGCTACTACGACCCCAACCAGCTCATTTACCGCAGCCAGGACGGCAGCGGCACGACGCTTGACGACCTCGCGCGTGCGGCGTGGCAGGCCGGCGGCGGCGACACCGGCCCCGTCACCGTCACCGGGCTCACCTTCGTGCTGGCCGAAGGCAGCAACGACCCGCAGCAATCGGTGCTGCTCGACGTGCGCCGCGACGGCCAGGACCGCTATGTCAGCGCCAGCACCGACAAGGCCCACAAGACCCGCGTGTATGACAGTTGGAGCGACTGGGTCAGCAACAACGACTTCGGCATCGGCCAGGTGTCGTACCTCGTGGGCGGGCAGGCCACCTTTGACGACCAGGGCAACGCCATGGCGCTGGTGGCCACGCACGAGACCGGCCACGAGCCGTGGCTGACGCCCGAGACGGCGGTCATGATCAGCGCGGCGGTGGTGTCGATGGTGGCCGCGCCCTTTGCCGCACCCGAGATGGTGCTGCTGGCAATGGCCGCGCGCGGCACGATGTTCGCCATCGGCGCCATGCAGACGAGCGAAGCCGCCGTGCGCGTGCTGGAACACCCCGACAACGCCGCCGCCTGGGCCGATGCCGGCTTCGCGCTGCTCATGACCGCCACCGACGGCATCGGCACGCTTGGCAAGATCGGCCGGGTGGGCATGATCGGCCGCACCGCCGACGACGCCCGCGCGCTCGAACGCTGGATGGCCGCACGCCCCGTCAAAGGCTTTGCTGACGAGGTCGACACCTTTGCAGAAGACGTCGGCCGCACGCCGTTGTTCAAGGTCGCCAAATACGGATCAATGGCCGGCATGGGCTGGAACATGATCCAGACCGGCGCCCAATGGAACCAGATGACGCACCAGCAGCGTGCCGTCGCCATCGGCCAGACCTTCGGCTTCCTGGCCGCTGGCATGATCGAGCAGCCGGGCGAGGCGCTCATGCTGCGCAAGGTCGCGCGGCGTAATGGCAACGCTGTCGGCACGACGTACGCGCCGATGAACGAGGAGCAGGCGGCCGTCGCCGACAAGTGGCTCGATCAGCTTGACGCATTGACGCCCAAGTCGGGAGAGGCTCTGCACCCGATCGTCGACAAACTCGGCGTAGATGCCTTGGATCATCTGCGGGAGGCGCTCATCCGCCGGCAGTTTGACGCGCCGGCAGTAGAGACTTTCGGCCAGCTAGCCGTCATGCACGATGAGGCAGCTGTGCTCGCCTACACCGCCGTACCCGTCGCGGCGTTGAGTGGCAACGTGATCCAGCTCGATGGCGACCCACACGACATGGCTGCCCATACCGAACCGGAGGTGCTTGCGAGCGATCGGCCGAGGCGTTATGGCACGCCGGGGCTGCATTTCGAGGATCTCGCCGACGCGCGTGTTCCGGCTGGGGAGCGTGCTGCCATCCTCGACGACCTGCACGAGGAGATCAATCGGCTGTATCTGTACGGCGGCGAACCGCACGCGGGCATGGGGATGGTGATCTCCCGCTCCACGCCCGAAGAAGTGCAGCAGCATGGCCTGGACACGCGGCAGATCCATCGCAACGTAACGGCCTTCGGCTTGCTGATGCACATGGAGCCGGACGAGTATCTCTACCTGCTCCCGCTGGGCAACTTGCGCGTGTCGGACGAGGCCGTGGCCGGGCGGCGCACAGAGAACGGCAGGCCCGTCGCCGACGGCCTACCCGTGGCAAGCGTGCAGCCCGCCAGCAAAGTACTTGGCTATATTCCCTCTGCAACCGCCGGCAAGGGAGGGCCAAGGATCGAGCTGAACTACAACCCCGACGGCCCCATGCAACCGTACGACGGCAGCCTCGCGTTCCTGCCGAACGTCTACCGTGCCGCCAGTGCCGACACGCCGCATATCAACCTGATCGATCCGGAGTTTCCGGACTCCGCGCCGTTCCTGCTGCACTTCCCGCAGCGCCGCGCCCACCTCAGCGGCGTACCCACCGACGTGCCGATTCCGTATGGCAGCCCGGCACCGGGCAAGAGCGGCATCACGCCGGCCTATGTGATTGCCGGCGAGGTGGAACACCACGGCATCTGGCTCGACGTGGAATCGGCCTACGGGTCCATCGAGGACGTCCCCGCAGGCTTGCCGATACGGCAGTCCGAACACGGGCTGCAAGTGCGGCTGGACGGTGTCGCGCTGGCCGAGCGCGTGTGGAACGATCAGACCTTCAGCATGGAGACGACCGGCAACATCGTCGTGCTTGGCTGTGATACCCACTCGGGGACAGCGCCGCCGCTGCTGGTGAATCTGTCGAACGAACTGTCCAACCGCATACGCCAGCGACGCAGCGCCGACGGGCAGATTGCCGACCCACGCCCCGGTATCCGCGTGCAGGGTCAGGACGGGCTTGACTGGCTGCAGCTCTCCGACGGTGCACAAGACGGGCGCCGGCAGGTCGTCAACGCCCATTTCGATGGGCAGACGCACGGCACCGTGGCACTGCCCGTCATCTCACATGCCGATGCGCTCTATGCCAAGACCAAAGAGCGGTTGCGCATGCTGTATGACGGCGATCAGCCGGTCTTTCCCGAGGGCGACAGGATGATGCTGCTGCTCGATCAGGCGCACAGTCAGATCGCGGCGGCAAACGACCTGGCGCAACACGGCACGCCGTCGGGCGCCTACAGGACAGGAAGCGATTCGCTGGACTTTATGGGGAGCTCACGTGCTTCCCACGTTGCCGATGCAGCCAACCAGCGGCCGTTTGCAGACGCCTGCAACCAGATTCTCTCGCTGCTCAATGCCGACCTCCCGTCTTCCGTGCTTCGGATGCGGGTTGCGGATGTGCTTGGCAGGGTGGTCGCGCACCCTCACCTCACCTACAAGCGCGAGGTGCCTGCCATGCCGGCGCTGGGCAAACCGCGCCCGGTTACGCTCACGCTCTACGCGAAGGGCGCACCAGACCCGGCCACCCCCGCGGTTCTCGTCAACGGGCGGCCTGCCTACGACTGCACCGCCTGGGACGACCTGCCCGCCCAGCCGCTGCTCGTGAACGCCAGTACCGCGTTCCACGACAACATGCACTTTCCGGCGGGCATGGTCGGCGCGGCATTCGACGGGCACGGCCCCATCGTCAACAGCGCGGACAACGCCCTGCTCACGCCGTTCGACATTGCGCGCGCGCTGATCGACACGCCGTTCGACCAGATCCGCTTTGAAGGCGCCACCCACACCCGGGACGTTGGCGCCGACGGGGCGATGCTGACGCTGCGCCGCGTGATGGAGATGAACCCGGAAATGGAGGCACCTGGGTTCTTCGTGGCGCTCCAGCATGGGGGTGCGATCATGCCGGACGTGGCGCGCTGGCTGGCGTTCCTGCTCAAGCGGGACAACGTGCGCGTCTTCGGCCTGGACGGCCAGCGCGCCCCGCTGTCTGGCGGCGTAGTGAGAGACCCCGAAACCGGCAAGCCGGCCAGTGAACGCGTGCGCACGATGCACGAAGACGGCACCGACGGGCGCATCGTGCTCTACACCGCCAAAGACGGCAGTGGCACGCCGATGCTTCCGAGCATGGTCAAACCCCGCACCGCCGATATCGGTGCGAAAGCCATCGGTGGCACGCGGTACGCGTTGCCGGAAGACGTGCTGATCATCGAGGGCAAGCTGGTCGACGGCAATCCGAAAGCAATCTGGCTCGACGGCATCTATGAAGAGCGTGGGCGGACCCAGCCATCGGTTTTCTCCGATGACGATCTGGCCGCCCTGATCCAGGCACGGCTGCACTCCAGGGGTTTCGAGGCTCCGTACACCGTGCCGATTGTCCTGATGATCGACAATGCGCTTCCGCTGAGCCAAAGCCTCTCTGCGGCGATGCCCAATCCGGTGTTCGCGACTGAACACAAAATCGACCGCTCGCAGATACACAACCCGGACTGCCGCGTCGTTCCCGCGCACCCGGACGACCCCGCGTTCGCCGCTGCGCGCCAGCCTGGGTGGAAGCTTGATCCAAATGGCCGTGCGTGGCCGCCCTCCGAAGAAACGCCTTACGTAGCGCCCACCGAGGTGTCATCTGAGCCGCGAACACCACGGGCAACCCGAGAAACACCGCCCAACGAAATGCCGGGCGATCCGGACGTCATCGCGCTCGACAGTGGCGGCGGTCCGTCTGCCTCACAACCAGCGTCGTCCTCCGGCGAGACGAGCCAGAGCCCCGCCACCCGCCCGGTGCCACCGGACAAACCGGTCAGCAAGTTCAAACGCTTCTCGCAGCATGTGGTGGACCTCCCGGCCCGCGCCGCCGTTAGCGCCATTGCAGGCCCACGCCGCATACTTGCCCGCATACCGATGCGCACGGCCGCGGAGCGAGTGGCGCGGGGGCGCGCGCTGCATGTCTCCGGCGAGAACTTCCATCTGCTTGCCATGGCACACCGTCATGGCGCGCTGGACAGCACACAGCAATTCACCTACGCGTTCACGCGCGAAAAAGACGGTGAGCCCGTACTACGCGGGCAGGTTGTGTTTGACGACAAAGGTGTGCCGTCGTGGCGCGACCTGGATGCGGACAAAGGCGGATTTGGTAACGATCCGCAACCCATGACCGACAACACGTCGTACACCCCCGACAGATTGTTCGTGGTCAGTCAGCGCAAGCCTGCCGATGTGGCGAAGAACCCAACCGTCCAGGACCTGGGCTCGAAGCGCACCTATCGCGGCCTGCCGCTCGCCGCATCGGATAAGGCATCGGTGCGACCGGAATTGAGGTCCATCGTCGATGCCGCAGGCACACAGGGCAGCAAGATCAAGGAGCGTGGCATCCGCAACGTCGACGCTCCAGGCCTCGGCGCTATCGCCAAGCGCGCGCGACAGAACAGCGAGATTTCGTGGGGCTCGCGCATCCGCCGTACATTCAAGGAATCGTTGTTCGTGATGCGCGCTTACCCGACTGTCGGCCTGCTGCGCGAGCAGACAGCGCTCAAGCTGCTGGAGAACGCCTGCACGACGCTCGGCGTGCCGTTCCCGCGCGGGCTTGCCCAGCACTTCAGCGTGGCCAGCACGGCCGATCGCCGGGCCGTACGTGCGTACCTGAACCTGGCGCATGACGATCAAGACCTGGTTTCGCTGGCCGCGCGCACGATCTCCCCCTCGAACATCGAAACCGACGGCTACGCGGTGCTGTGCAAGAACATCGCGGTGATTTCGGAGTTCCGGGTGGTGGCGGAAGAAAGCAAGGTGGCGGCGGCCGGCCGAAAGCGCCCGCTTGCGCACGTGCGCCGCCTATGGCAAGCAGCCGTCCGCAAGCATGGCAACGTCTCGTTCGATGAGAACGTGGGCGGGCTGATCAACAAGGACGGCGTGATGGTCGTACCGCTGGACTGGTTGAACCAGGACTCCATCCACAAGATGCTGGACTCCTCTGCAAAGACCGGCGCGCAAGTCACCCTCTGGATGGACCCGGCCAACATGCGTGTGGGCGCCGATGGACGCCCCGTGCCGGGGCCGAACCGGCCCGTCAACCTGGTCCGCTTTGGCAAAGCCTATGAAGCCTGGATGTTGAAAAACCCCGGCAAGCACCCGACAGTGAACATCTTCGGTACCGGCAACGACAACGTGCTCGATCCCGTGGAAGGCATCGCATCGCTCAAAGGTACGCGGATGCTCCTCGAGAGTCCCTACATGAGGGACGTTCACATCGCGCTGGACGGTACTGCCGACTACACACGTTCGCCGGAACTGACGCGGGCCACGGCCGAGTTGATCCTCGAGAACGAGAACTGGAAGCGCATTCACCTCGATGCCGCACTCGGACGGCCATTGAACCGCCTGACCAAACAGGACATGGCCATCGTGTACCAGCCGCTGATGGAGCAGATACGTAGCCTCATCGACGAATACAAACTGCCCTGCACACTCCAAGAGGTACGCTACGCGCTGTTCGCGGGCAACACGACCTACCGCGTCGAACAAGCAAAATACAGCACGATCCAATGGGTGCGAGCGAACCGAGACGAAGTAGGCGTGCAGTCCAATCCGCGTGCGGAAGCACACGCGCAACGCTGGCTCAAGGATCACGGCGAGAGGGTGCGGAACAGCTACGTCCCACCCGAAGAGCCAAGGCGCGACGCCCAGCCAACCGACTGGGACAGCCTGAAGACCGACCCGGAACTGGATCCGGCGCGCTATCAGGATCCCCGTGGTCTCCCGCCCATTCCGCTGGCAGAGGACCGGGCCGACGCCACGCTGCGCGCTCTGGGCTACGGCCCAATGCACGCGCCGCCCAAGCTGTTCAAGCGCACCGATATGCCGTCTTCCGATGGGACGCTCAACCAGCGGGCGCTGTTGCAGATTGGCAAGGCTGTCGCCGCCGGTGTGGGGGGCGCCACCCTCTCCGCGCTGCTCGTCAGCCTGGGCAAAATCGACTTGCGCGATTCGGCCTCGTTGGCCCGCGCACTGCCCGCCTTCGGACGCACCGCACAGGACTGGCGCACCATCCTGAGCGCGAGCATCAAGCGTGGTGATACCGCGATGATCGAGAACAAGCTCATCGCGTACTACGCAGGCATTGAGCGCTACGCCAAGGCGCGAGACGTTTCACCCGAGCGCCTGCCCCACATTCGCGCGGTGATGGAAGAGACGCTGGCCGCCATCGGCATGCTGCGCGACCGTGCCAAAGCCGGTGCGAAGCCCCAGCTCAGCGAGGAAGAGCGCGATGTCCACATTGCGCGCGTCACTTCCACCTGCCTGGAACTCGTGGATGGCTACCTCGGCCTGCCCGCGTCCCAAATGCATTTCATGCACTCTGGCGTGCGCTTGGGCCAGCTGGGGCGTCTGGCATCCACGGTGGGCGGCGTGGTAAGCATCGGCGCGTGGGGCGGCATGATGCTGGAGGGCTTTGCACCGCCGGCGCTGGCCATCACCATGATGGCCGGCAGCACGCTCAACGCCTTCTACCATGGGCTGCTGCGCTACAGCTTCCGTCGTGGTTTCGACTACGGCAACAGCGATGTCGTCCGCTCGCTGGTCCACGGTTCGTACACGCTGTCGTCCGTTGGAACGATCGCCTCTGCACTGACCCATGCGCCCAGCGTGGCGGGGGCCGTGTCGGTGGGCGGTTCGGCGATCTACCTGATGTCGACGCTCAAGGAGGTCGCACCGAATTTCATGCCAGGGGTGCTTCGTGCCGGCGCGGGGCTCACAGTGCTGGCGGAGACGACCGCGCTGATCTCGGCCTGGGTCAACTCGGTGCAAGGAGCGCAACCCCCGCAGCCGAATCAACCGCCGCAGCAGACCGGTCCTGCACAGCCACCGCCGCACACGCCGGTGGTGCCGCCCCCGCCCCCCGTGCCGCCCGCGCCGCTGACGCACCTCGTGCCCGCCGTCACGCACGACGTACTGGCCGGGGAATCGCTCTCGCGCATCCTGCGCAACGAGGCGGACCGCGGCACGATCGTGGTCGGCCCGACGTATCGCGAATTGCAAGTCGTGATCGACGAGGTTGCGCGACTGAACCAGATTGCCAATCCCAATCTGATTCACATCGGGCAGAACCTCATCATCGTGCCGGCGCATCAGGCGCCGGGGCCAGGCTGAGCGCAGGCCCGGCGTGTTGTCGCGTCTACGCACCCACGTAGTCGCGCACGCGCACGGGCCACCCTACGCTGCACATTCCCCTTCCCTCCGGAGCACGCTTCATGTCGAACCACCACGCATTCCGTTCCATCCGATCCGCCCTGCGCGTTGCCTTGACGTGCGCCACCTTGACGGCACTGACCACCGCGCCTCAGCTCGCACAGGCGCAAGCTGCGTCGCGCCTGGCGGTGTCGCATTACGACGTCTTGCGTACCGAGTTGTTCTCGGGCATTCCGGTCACGGCGGTCTTCTCGCCATCGCAATGTCCCAACGGGCAAGGCGTCGGCGCCAAGGCTGCGGCCCCGGTGGTGCACGGTGGTTTTGCGGTGCGCGACTTCATGGAAGTTGAAGGCAGCAACATCGGCTTTGCCAATCAGCACCTGACCCTGCGCCCCGACGGCACGCCCGTGCTGGAACTTGCGCTGTACCGCGTAACGCCCGACGACAAGGCCACGGTCACGGTGTCGTTTCTTTCGCCGCTGACGTATCAGGCCGTGTCGGCGCCGCAGACGTTCCAGTGCGCGATCGGCGCGGGCCTGGACTTTTCGATTGGGCTGGCAGGCCTGTTGCGGCGGTAAGCGGATGCGGCTTGCGCGAAATCACCCCTTGGCGATATCGCGCAGGCCAGGCAGGTCGAGCAATTCGATCTCGCCATAGGCGACCCTGAGAATGCCGCGTGCCTGAAAATCCTTGAGCACGAGATTGACGGTCTGTCGTGACAGCGCGAGCAGCAAGGCAAGCTGCTCCTGCGGCACGCGAAGCACGCGGCGGGTGCCGAGGCGCAAATCGCCGTAGCCGGCCGCCATCAGCAGCAGGCGCCGCGCCACGCGCACGGATGCCGGCAGCAGCGCCGTTTCTTCAAGCACGGAAAAGGCGAGACGCAGCTTGTGCGTCAGGAGCAACGCAAAAGCGTGCGTGTGCTGCGGCGCACGTTCGAGCAGATCCATCAACGCGGTTTGCGGCATGTGGAGCAACACGGTATCGCCCTCACCCCGCGCATCGTGTGTGCGCGCCTGGTTGTCGAACACGCCGATCTCGCCAAACCAGTTCACGGGTTCCAGCACGGCCAGCAGCGCCTCGCGGCCGTCGGCCGTGGTGGCGCGCACGCGAATGCCGCCTTCCACCACGCAATACAGGCCGTCGGGCGGATCGCCACGGCGAAACAGCACCTCTCCATCGGCCAGCCGGCGCACGATCGCCATGTCGATGAGGAGTTCTTGCAGGGGCTTGCTGAGCCCGCCAAACCAGTTGCTGGCGTGCAGGCGGTCTCGGTACAGCGCGGCTGAGAGCGGGCCGGACGGTGGATTGCTTCGGGCGGGGGCGGAATCCATGGGCGCGGGGGCAGTGGAATGTGGCGGATGCGACAGGCCCGAAACACGGATGCGCTGTCTGCGCCACCATCCGGCACGGTAGGACACGCTCAACGCATGGCACTGTCTACGATTGGACGATGATAACGACGGCACCGCGCGGACGTCCACGCCGTACTTGCGTAAGCTATGCGCCACCAGGCATGACTTCAGACGGTCCGCCCCGCCACCCCGGAACACTTCGCCCATGAAGAATCCCGATTACAACCCCGCCAAGCCGCACCACACGCCGGACGGATTCCGCAACCGCTATCCGCATCCGCGCCCCGACGCCGATTTCTGGCAATGGCAACGCGAGCGCCGCCGCCTGAAGCTGCCCAAGCCGCCCACGCACGACCTCTCCTGCATCCCGCCAAACCTGGGCGCCATCCACCCGCCGCCCGAGGTTCCGCAGCTCACCTGGATCGGACACGAAACGCTGCTGCTCCAGATCGACGGGCTGAACGTGCTGACCGACCCGGTGTTCTCCAAGCGCGCCTCGCCGCTGCCGTTTGCCGGGCCGCGCCGCCATCAGCCGCCGGGGCTGTCGCTCAAGCAGTTGCCGCATATCGACCTGGTGCTGCTCTCTCACAACCACTACGACCATCTGGACCGCGCCAGCGTGCGCGCGCTGATGCGCCAGCCGGGCGGCGCACCCATGTTCTTCGTGCCGCTGGGCATCGACCGCTGGTTTGCGCGCAACGTACGCGGCACGCGCCTGGGTGGCGACAACCCCAACGTGCGCGCGTTCGACTGGGACGACGAAGCCCGCTTCGGCCCCTTCACCGCGCACTTCTGCGCCGTGCAGCACTGGTCCGCACGCGGCCTGTACGACCGCAACCACACGCTCTGGGGCAGCTGGGCGCTGCTGCATCCGCGCCTGCGTTTCTGGTTCTCGGGTGATCTGGGCTATTCGCAAGACACACGCGACATTGGTGCGCGCTTCGGCCACTTCGATGTGGCCGCCATTGCCGTGGGCGCCTACGAGCCGCGCTGGTTCATGAAGGCACAGCACATCGACCCGACCGAAGCCGTGCAGGTCATGCAAGACATCGGCGCACGGCAGGCAGTGGGCATCCACTGGGGCACGTTCGAGCTGACAGACGAAGCGCTCGATCAGCCCATCACCGACTTGGCCCACGCGCTGAAGGCCGCCAACGTGCCTGCCGAGCGTTTCGTCCTCTTCAAGCATGGCGAGACCCGAGTGTGGGATTCCGCCGCCTCAAGCCTTGTGACCGACGTCCCAAAAGAAAAAGCGCGGCCGCGAAATGACTCGCTGGCCGCGCAGTAAGAAACTGGCAGGTCAAGCACAGACCAAGCGGCGCAGCCTAAAGGCGGCGGCGCTCGATTGACATCAGATCAGGTTGGCGTCGGCAGCCATGCGCGATCACGCAGGCGCGAGCGGATGCGGGCGATGGCCTGGCTGTGGATCTGGCACACGCGCGATTCCGACACGCCCATCACGGCGCCGATTTCACGCAGGTTCAGATCCTGCTCGTAGTAGAGGCTCATCATGAGCTTTTCGCGCTCGGGCAGTGCCTCGATGGCAGCAACAACCGATTCGCGCAGGTCGTGGTCCAGCAGTTGGTCCAGCGGCGTGGCGTCGTTCTCGGGCGCGCGGTTCTCGATGAAGGCGTCGGCGTCTTCGCGGTCGAAATCTTCGTAATACAACAGCTGGCTGCCTTGCAGGTCGACCAGTTGCTTCTGGTATTCGGCCAGCGACATGCCCAGCGCGGCGGCAATCTCGGTTTCGGTGGGCGCGCGGCCCTTCTGCTGCTGCAGCTTCTGGATCGCCTGCTCGATCGTGCGGGCGTTGCGGCGCAGGCCGCGCGGCAGCCAGTCGGAGCCGCGCAGTTCGTCCAGAATCGCGCCGCGAATACGCTGGGCTGCGTAGAACTCGAACTGCACACCCTGCGTTTCCTCATAGCGCGACAGCGCGTCGAGCAAGCCCATCATGCCGGCCTGGATCAGGTCGTCCAGCTCAACGCTGGCGGGCAGCTTGACCATCATCTGGTTGGCAATGCGACGCACCAGCGGTGCGTACATGGCCATCTCGTCGGACTTGGTCTTGCGACCGGTTGCGGTGTACATATTCATGCCTGCCTTTGACGCCTCGTTCATGCTGCGCCTCAATAAACCAATTCGGCCGCGCGTGCGGTGGCGCGGGGCGTCGCAGTCGAAGTCGACATTGACGTGTCTTGCGCCGATTCATCAGCCGGCTGTGCCGGTGCCCGCGCCGACATGACCACCCGCGACGGCGCACTGCCATCACCGGCTTGGGCCTCGGCGCTGGCCCAGCTCAACATTTCTTCGGCAAGCTGGCGGAAGGCCATGGCCGAAGGCGATGCGGGAAACGCGCTCGCCACGGGCTTGCCGAGCGAGAGCGCAAGTTCTACGTGCCGGTCCTCAGGGAGGTAGCCAGCGAAATCGATACGGGTGTTCAGGTACTGGCCCACGGTATTGGCCAGGTTACCGAACACGCGCACGGCGGAATCCACCGAATGCGCGCCGCACACCACGGTGCGGATGCCCGCGCTGCCTTGCAGCACGGCGGTTTTCTTGAGCAGCGTGTACGCGCTCTTGATGCCTTCCGGGCCATCGGAGAAGGTCAGCAGCACGTCGTCGCAGACTTCAGCCACGGTGCTCAGCGCCCGGGTGCCGAAATGCGCGGCCACGAGCGTCACATCCGCCGTCTCGTCGTACTGCTCGAGCACGCCGGGCATGGCGAGCATGGTCTGCGCGTTCACCACGGCCGTGTCGCGGCCCATGGCGGACAGCGCGATGCGCAGGTTGTCGACAAAGTCGTCGACCTGCTCTTCCGCACCGATCACCAGCACACGGCGGGCAGCAGCATGACCGAGCATGCGCCGCAGCCCTGCGGCTTGATCCTTGGCGAATGGCGTCGTCATGGTCGCCCCCTTGTCAGGCGAAATCGAAAGCGGCCAGGCCAGGTTCGCGGTTACGCGCGGCGCCTTGCGCCACGAGCAACGATTCATCCGAATCCAGCGTGAACGACGACTGCTCCGCACCAGCCCGGAACGAGCGATGGATCAGCAGCTTCTTGTTCGGCACCGCAATGTCCTCCGGCACGCGCTGGCCGTACGACACGTAGTGCAGCGGCAGGCGGCGGCGGATCATCACGTCCATCGCGTGGCCCACGGAGGCAGCCTCGTCGATCTTGGTCAGGATGCAGCCGGCCAGGTTGGCGTCGCGGTAGGCACCCACGACTTCGTCGAGCGTCTTGCCGTTGCTTGCAGCGTTCAGCAGCAGCAGGCGCTTGATCGACGGGCCCACGGCATGCAGCATCGCCATCTGCTCGGACACGGCGCGGTCACGCTGGCTCATGCCGATGGTGTCGATCAGCACGACGTGCTTCTCGCGCAGATCGTTCAGCGCCAGGCTCAGGTCTTGCGCGTCTTTCACGGCATGCACCGAGACGCCCAGGATCTTGCCGTAGATGCGCAGTTGTTCATGGCCACCGATCCGGTAGCTGTCGGTCGAGAGCAGTGCCACACGCGATGCGCCATGGCGCAGCACGAAGCGCGCGGCCAGCTTGGCGGTCGTGGTGGTCTTGCCCACGCCGGTCGGGCCCATCAGGGCAAACACGCCGCCCTGGTCGAGCAGGCTGTTTTCATCCGACACGGTGGTCAGGTTCTTTTCAATCGCGCGCTGCACGAAATCCAGCGCGCCTTCATACGAGTCGTGCTGCGGCATGTTCTCCAGCACGTAGCGCGTGAGCTGTGCCGAGAAGCCTGCGTTGAGCATGGTCTGGAACAGGCGCGTACGCACCGGGTCGCCCAGCTTCACGCCCAGCGAGGCGAGGCTCGACATGGCGTCGTTCAGCGTGCTCTTGAGCGTTTCGATCTCGCCGACCATGCGGCGGGTCATCACGTCGGTCTCGGCTCGGATGCTTTCCTTCACGTCGGCCTGGATGGCCGAGCGCTGCAGGCTCACGTCGTCACGCGGGGCTTCGGGCTTGGCCATCGTGTCCTCCACGCGGACGAAAATGTCGGACGACTTGGGGGCGTCAGTGCGAGCGTCGGCTTGCGCCTCGATGCGCCCATTCACGGGTGCTTCGGCCTTCTGTTGTTCTGCACGGAGGTTGCGGGCCTGGGCTTCCACGCGCTCGGCAAAGCTGCGCAGCGAAACCGGGCGGTCATCCTGCTCGCGTGCCTGCTCACGCGCTTGTTCGCGACGTGCGGCAAAGCGGGCGGTCGATTCCATCTCCGGTTCGTCGTCTTCCACCGCGGTACGGCGGGCGATGAACTGGGCGGTGCTGGCCAGGGCCTGCGCGGCAGATTGAGCAACCTCGGCATTGGCACGGTCGAGCGACAAGCCGGCCAGCATGCGGGTGGAGGCTGCCAGCGCATCTTCTTCGCCGAATGCCACGTCGTCATCCACACGCGTTTGCAGCGTGCGGCCGGCCGGCTTGGCTGCCTGACTGACCGGAGCCACCGGAGCTGCCGGTGCTTCTTCCTGTGCGGGGGCGCGACGCGAAGCAATGAAGCGGTTACGCAGACGGGCCAGTGCGTTGGGCGCCGGAGCCTCGGCCTGCTGGGCCTCTTCAGCGGGCGCCTGAGCGGCAACGACGGCTGCGGTTGCAGCGGCAATCGGTGCGGGCTCGGGGATCGGCGCCGGTGCGATCGGACGGCGCTGTGCCGTCTTGGGTGCCGACGACTGCGTGTCGACCAGCGCATCCACGTGCGAGTCGCATGCCGCGATGATCTCGATACCACCCGGAATGGCGCGGTTCGACAGGATCAGAGCGCCATCGCCCAGTTGGTCGCGGACCTTGCGCAAGACGTCACGCGACGTCAGTCCGGTAAATCGATGCATTTTCATGCGCGGCCTCCAAGCATGGCGACAACCTTAATCGTTCGGTGATCTGGAATTTCTGCGTGCGACAGCACGCGCAGGCTCGGTGCGGCACGCTTGAACAGGCGGGCAAGCATCGGGCGCAGTGCAGGCGGTACGAGCAGGACGCCCGTCTGACCCATCTGTTCGTGCTGTCGCGACGAGTCCGCAGCCGCTTGCATGAGCGAGTCGGCGAGTTGCGGTTCGATCGGGCCGGCGTTAGAGCCAACGACGCTTTGCAGCAAGATGTTCTCCAGATTCGGGTCAAGCGTGACGACCTGCATTTCGGTCTTGTTCGGGAAGAGCTGCTGGGCAATCGCCCGGCCCAGCGCCACACGCACGGCGGCGGTGAGTTCGGCGGGGTCTTGCGTCCTGCCTCCGTGTTCCGCCAGCGTCTCGACGATGGTGCGGATGTCACGGATATGCAGGCCTTCGTCCAGCAGGTTCTGCAGCACCTTCTGCACGGTCGCGACGGGCAACAGCTTCGGCACAACGTCTTCGACCAGCTTCGGTGCTTCCTTGCCCAAATGATCGAGCAATTGCTGAACTTCCAAACGGCCGAGAAGCTCGGTGCTATGGGTGTAAATCAACTGATTGACGTGCGTGGCGATGACCGTGCTGCAATCGACCACGGTGTAGCCCTCGGCCTGCGCACGATCACGCACATCGGCGTTGATCCACATGGCCGGCAGGCCAAAGGTCGGGTCCACCGTGGGCGTGCCGGGCAGTTGCGTGCCCAGGCGACCGCCATGGCCGCCGAGGCCATCCTGGCCACCCGGGTTGATGGCGAGGAACTTGCCCTGCTGTACTTCGCCGTGGCCGATTTCCACGCCCTTGAGCGTGATGCGGTACGACGACGGGCCCAGTTCCAGGTTGTCGCGGATATGCACCACCGGCGCCAGGAAACCCATGTCCTGCGTGAACTTCTTGCGGATGCCCTTGATCCGGCGCAGCAGCTCGCCGTCCTGGCTCTTGTCGACCAGCGGGATCAGGCGGTAACCGATTTCCAGGCCCAGCACGTCGACCCACGACACGTCGTCCCAGCTCGCCTCGGGCGTATCCACAGGGGCAATCGCCTGCAGCACGGGCTCGACCTCGGGCACTTCGCGCTTCTTCTTGAGGTACCAGCCCAGATAACCCAGACCGCCGCCAAACAGCACGAACGGGATGTGCGGCATGCCCGGCACCAGGCCCAGCAGGCCCAGCACGCCGGCGGTGGTCATCAGCACCATCGGCATGGCAAACAGCTCGCTCGACAGTTGCTGACCGACATCCTTGTCGGTGGAAACGCGGCTGACCATGATGCCCGCCGCGGTGGAGATCACCAGCGCCGGAATCTGCGCGACGAGGCCGTCGCCGATGGTCAGCAGCGTGTAGTTGGTGGCCGCGTGGCCTACGTCCATGCCGTGCTGGAGCACACCCACGGCCAGGCCGCCGACGATGTTGATCAGCAGGATGGCGATACCCGCCACCGAGTCGCCGCGCACGAACTTGCTGGCACCGTCCATGGAGCCGAAGAATTCAGCTTCCTGGGCGATCTCCGTGCGGCGCCTGCGGGCTTCGTCTTCGCGGATCAGGCCGGCGTTCAGGTCGGCGTCAATCGCCATCTGCTTGCCGGGCATCGCATCGAGCGTGAAGCGCGCGCTGACCTCGGCGATGCGGCCCGCGCCCTTGCTGATCACCATGAAGTTGATGATCACGAGGATGACGAACAGCACGATGCCGACGGTGTAGTTGCCGCCCACGAGGAAGTGGCCGAACGCCTCGATCACCTTGCCGGCGGCGTCGGGGCCGGTGTGGCCTTCCATCAGCACCACGCGCGTGGAAGCCACGTTCAGCGACAGGCGCATCAGCGTGGTGATCAGCAGGATGCTCGGGAACGACGAGAAATCCAGCGGCTTGAGCGTGTGCATGCTGATCAGCAGCACGATGATCGACAGCGCGATGTTGAAGGTGAACAGCAGATCGAGGATGAACGGCGGCAATGGCAGCACCATCATCGCCAGGATCAGGATGATGAGCACCGGGCCCGCGGCGGAGCGGTAGTCGCCCTTGCGCAGGATGTCGGTGACTCGGAGCAGTGCGGCGTTCATTGGCGGGGTCGTGCAGCGGGGGGCTTTTCGATGGATGCCATCTTGCCGGGGGAACCGCCAAATCGAAGACGTGAGAAAGCCGCCCAAAAGGCGGCTTTTCTCTGAAATACCCTCCCACCGGGGGGTGCGCTTCTATCCCTTCACGCCGCCAGGGGGCGCGTGGGTGCGCCGTACCAGACTTTCGTACAGAATCGCGTACTCAAATGGGCTGCGCCAATCCTGTCCCTCAACAGCACCCCTTTCGATACCCTCGCGCTGCAGCAGCGGCCTGGGGTCGTATGCGCCATGCCGCCGGGATGCTGGGTATGGGACTTGCAAATCATCCTGAAACGCCGCCCACCAGACCCGGATCCAGGCAACACCGCACGAAGGTGGTGCCGTGTCCGGTGCGTGGATGCACCAACCCGATCATAGGCAACGTTCAATGAAGCACCCCACCTCTGGATTACCGGACATCCATGATTGTTTGCCGGACTGGCCGTTCATCCGATGAGCGGCGCCATGGACCATCAGCTTCATCACGCAAGCGGCGCCGTTGCGGCAAGCCCTCCCCATGCCGCCCGACACACGATGCTCGAGGACGTCTACGGCATGGCCGTCGGCATGATGTTTATCGTGACAGGGGTGGTGTTGCTCAGCGCGGCCGGACTCGTGACCGGTGGCATTGCAGGAATCGCGTTGCTCGTGTCGTACGTGGCGCCGCTGTCGGTGGGCACCATTTTCACGTTGGTCAACGTGCCGTTTTTCGTGTTCGCCTATTTTGTGATGGGCCCTCGTTTTGCCATCAAGTCGACGCTGGCCAGTTGTGGCATCACCCTCCTGCTTGCGGTGACGCGGCAGGCCTTACACATCGATTTTGAGAGCCCGCTGTTTGCAGCCGTGGTGGGCGGAACGCTCAACGGCATGGGGGTGTTGGCGCTCGCCCGGCATGGCTCCGGCGTGGGCGGCACGGGCGTTCTGACGCTCTGGCTGCAGCGCACGCGGGGGATCAATGCGGGGATCGTGCAAGTGGCCATCGATTCGATGATTCTGCTGACATCGCTCCTGGTGATTCCGACCGGCCGTGTGGGCTGGTCGGCACTGAGCGCAGTGGCCATGAGCGCGATGGTGATCGCATGGCACCGCCCGGGTCGATATAACGTCGTGGTGCGGTAGCGGCAGTCGGGGCCTCACCGGCGAAAGCGTCAGCATCAACGTTGGGATTGCTGATCCCTCAGGCGTCGCTGGTGACGTCCTCATCGGCATCGTCCGGGCCGGGCTGCGGCCCCGGGTCCATATCGGCAGGCACCGGCAGGTCGGTCGGGCGCACCGGCACACGGCCGCCAACCTGATGCAGGCGGCGCAGCTGGTAGACATAGGCGAGCACCTCGGCCACGGCGGCGTACAGCGCTTCGGGAATCTGGTGGCCGATCTCGGTATGGCGGTACAGCGCACGGGCCAGTGGGGGCGCTTCCAGAATGGGAATCTTGTGCTCCGTGCCCAGCTCCCGAATCTTGGCGGCCACCATGTCGGCGCCCTTGGCCAGCACGCGCGGCGCGCCGCCTTCCTTCTCGGAATAGCGCAGCGCCACGGCGTAGTGCGTCGGGTTGGTGACGATCACATCGGCCTTGGGCACATCGGCCATCATGCGGCGCTGGGCCGCCTGGCGCTGCAGGTTGCGGATGCGGCCCTTGACGTGCGGATCGCCTTCGGACTCGCGGTGCTCCTTGCGCACTTCTTCCTTGGTCATGCGGTGCTTGCGCGCGTATTGCCACAAGGACAGCGGTACATCCACGGCCGCCACCAGCATCATCACCGCCGCCATGCAGAGGAAGGCCACGCCGGCCACGTGCAGGGTGTCGCGCATGGCCACGCCCAGGTCCTGCTGCGGCAGTTCGATCAGGTCACCCCGGTAATACCGGACCAGCAACCAGCCCACACCGGCAATCAAAAACAGCTTGATCAGCAGGCGGGGCAGCTCCACCAGCCCCTCCAGCGAGAACATGCGCGTCAGGCCCTGCAGCTTGAACAGGCGCGAAATATCGGGGGCCAGCGGCTTGAACGAGATGGCCCCGCGCGTGAGCGCCAGCGGCGACAGCGCGGCAATCACCAGCATCAGCATCAGCCCGCCCAGCGCCATGGCCAGCGGCATGAACTGGCCGGTCACGTAGTTCCACTGGTCCTGCCCGCTGGTGTAGTTGTAGCGGTGGAACTCCAGGCAGCGCGCCAGGAAAGACGACGCAGCCCGCACGATCGAGTCGCCCATCACCCACAAACCGCCCGCGGACACCGCCGTGAGGGCGAACGAAGCCAGTTCCCGTGATCTGGGAACGTCGCCTTCCTCGCGCGCCTGCTCGAGGCGCCTCGGAGAGGCTGGTTCGGTTTTTTCGAGATCGCTTTCTTCGGACATGCCGGGCGTGCGAGGGGTGGATGGAACAGGCCGGCAGGTTGGCCGACCGTCGCATTATCCAAGGCACCCCCGCCCATTGAAGCGCCGAAAAAGCGGCCTCTGGGGCGGCTTATCGACAGAAAGCCTCGGGAACCACGCCAACATGGGGCCACCGGGTGCAATCAAGCCTGCTCGGCCCACCAGGCTGCGTGCGCTAGGTGTGCTGACCGGCCGGATGGGGCTGCGTGGGCTCCAACGCCCGCAGGCGTTCTGCGGTAATGCCGGCGGAACCCATGACCGATCCGCCATGGCGCGCAATGAAAGCGCGCGCATCGGTGTGATTCTGGAAGGCCGGCAGATTGCCCCTGCGCATCGGCCCGGGCACATCGGAGCCCCATACGTAGACGGCCTGCAGCGCGGCGATCCAGCGCCCGTCGCCCACCGCGCGCACATAGGCCGCGGCAATGTCGGTGGCCTGCCGGCCGGCGGCGTAGCGCGGCAGGTTGCGCAAGTAGATGAACAGGCTCAAGGGCGAGTCGAAGAAGTACGCATCGCCATCGGCAAAGATCACCTGGGCTGCCCAGTCCGGCACGCGCGACGGAAATGCGCCGCAGACCGGGCAACGTGCGTGGGGCGGGATGGCGCGCGGCGCATCGGGCGCGACGCCGGAGCGCGGGTCATAGGGCGTGGGTGGTGCGACAAAGCAGATCTCGGTGGGGATCTCGGGCTCGACGCGGCGGCTCGCATGCACGCCATACCACCAGAGCGAGGCCGCCAGCAGAACCATTGCCGTCAAGCCTGATCGACGCAGCCGCATGGCTACATGCGCCCGTCGTGCAGCGCGCCGCCGCTGAGGTCGACCATGTCGGGCGTCACTTCGGCGTAGCGCAGCAGCTTGCCGCCGTCGCGTGCCATGAACGCGCGGGCATCGGCTTCCAGCCGGAAGCTGGCGACCGTCGGCCCCATCGAGCCGCGGCGCCGGCTGCCGAACACGTAATAGCCGGTCCTGGCATCAAACCAGTGGCCACGAGGATGGTCCCAGTCGGCCTGGCCCATGTCCTGCACAAGCGCCGCCCGGATCGGCCGCGCCCGCTCCGGCTTGAGCAGCGTGTTGAACATTTCCACCGTATCGCAGCACCAGTGCGGCGTTGCGTCGCCCTGGTAATAGAGCTGCGCCTTGGGCCCGGGATACTCCGCCACCAGCATGCCGTCCAGGTCGCAGGTGGTGGCCGCGTCGGCTTCAGCGGGGACAAGGGTGGCTTCGGCCTGCCGGCCACAGGCAGCCAGGCCGACGAGGGTGGCCGATCCGGCCAGGGCAGCCACCAGCAGGCGGCGACGATCCGGGTTCATGTGCGGAATCTCCAGGCGGCCAGCGCCAGCGGCGCGGCAATCCACGCCAGCATCGCCCCGCCCATTGCCCACGGGTTGCCCAGGGCAGGCGGCACGATGCTGACGAGGCCATGCAGGCCGCGCAGCTGGTCCAGCGAAAACACGTTGAGGATGCGGAAAATGTCGGTGGGGTTGAGCAACAGCAGATACGCCAGCGCCTGGCCGCCAAAGCTGCCGCCGGTGGCCACCAACAGGCCGAGCAGCAACAGGTCGAACACCAGCACGAAGCCAAACCACAGCGCGATGGCGGCGCCTGAAGCCCGCGTGCGTTCACGGCTGATGACGGAAACGCACAGCGCCAGGCTCAGAAAGACAAGCCCAAGCAGCACTGAACTCAGCACGAAGCCGGCCGCCTGATACAGCCCCGCCCCGCCGAACTGGTGCCACAGGAGCACCGCCATCAGCGCGAACCCGCCCAGCGTGGACAGCGTGAGCGCCGCAGCAAGCCCGAGGTACTTGCCCAGCAGCAGTTCCACGCGTGTGAGTGGCAGTGCCAGCAGCAGATCAAGCGAGCCGCGCTCGCGCTCGCCGACAACCGCATCGAACCCGAGCAACAGGGCAATCAGCGGGATCAGGTAGATGACGAGGCTGACCAGGCTGGTGATGACGAACTCGATGGAGCGTGGGCCGAGCGTGCCCTGCTCGGCGCCGCCAAAGTAGCTGATCACGAGCGAGAACACCGCAAACACGACGGCCACCGCAAGCACCCACCGGTTGCGCAGACGATCGCGTAGTTCCTTGGCGGCGACGGCAGCCACCTGCCGATATTCGATGCCGATCATGCGGCCTCCGTTTGCCTGAGGCCGAAGAACACGTCTTCGAGCGACGGTTCGTGGATCTGCAGATCCAGCAGGCGCCCGCCCAGCGGCTGCAGTGCCTGAAGGGCGTCCATCTTGAGCGAGCGGCTGCAGCGCAGCAGCATCTCGTGCTCGGCCTGCCCGTCGACGACCTCTGCGCCGTGTGCGCACAAGGGCGAGAGTTGCGCCCACAGTGCGCTGCGCGCGCCGGCCTCGACCCGCACGGCCAGCGTCAGGGGCAGATCGGCGCGTGCGCGCAGTGCAGCGACACTGCCAAGTGCAAGGACGCGGCCGTCGGCCAGAATGGCAAGGCGGTCGATGCGCTGCTGCAGCTCGGCCAGGATGTGCGACGTGATCAGGATCGTGACGCCCTGCTCGCGCAATCCTTGCAGCGTGGCGTAAAAGTCGTGAATGGCCGCCGGGTCCAGACCATTCGTCGGCTCATCGAGGAAAAGAACGCGTGGCGTACCCAACAGCGCCTGCGCAAATCCGAGGCGTTGCCGCATCCCCTTGGAGTAGGCACGCACCGGTTTGTCGGCCGCACCCGCAAGCCCCACGCGGGCAAGCAGCGGCGCGCAATCGGCCGCCGGTGCGCCCTTGAGCCGGGCGAAAAACCGCAAGGTCTCCAGCCCGCTCAGGTTGTCGTACAGGACGAGGTTTTCGGGCAGATAACCGATCTGCCGTCGGGCCGCCCGGAACGCGGCGCCGCGCACCGATGCGCCGGCCACGCGGATGCTGCCGGTGGTTGCGGGAATCAGCCCCAGCATCATCTTGAAGAGCGTGCTCTTGCCGGCACCGTTGTGCCCGATCAGGCCGAACAGCTCGCCGTAGCCGACGTCCAGGTCAACACCGTCGACGGCGCGCACGGCGCCATAGTGTTTGCTGACGCCGCGCAGTGAAATGGCGGCAGTCTCGTCAACGTGAAAGGGATCTGTCACGCCAGGTGCTCCAATGGGGGTTCGCGGGTTGCATGCGCGGATAGGCGTCGACCACGCTCGGCACACGCAGGATCGGAAACTGCCGGCTGACGAACCTGAGTGCCTGCACCGCCGGGCTCGCCAGCAGCAGTTGCACGCTGGGGTGGCGCCAGATCAGCCGGTCTACGACGTCGTTGGCCTCGTAAGGCAAATCGCCAATGCCATCGCCGTCGCGGTCCCAGCCGAGGTAGTCGCTCCAGAAGTTGCCCTGCCTGCGCTCGGCCGCCGTACGGGCACCCCACGCCTCGTCACGCGCGCCCACGTAGCGGACTTGCTCGCGGTTGCCGATGAAGTCGTTGCCTTGGACCACGTTGCGTGTGGAACCCGCCGACAGGTGCACGCCCACCTGGTTGCCGACGATGAGGTTGCCGCGCAGTTGCGTGTATTCAACGTCGTAGATGAAGAAGCCGCGATCGTTGTCGGCCACCACGTTGTTCTCCACCACTGAATCCTGCAGCGTGCGCAGCATGATCCCGTGGTCCGCATTGCCCCAGGTGCGGTTGTTGCGCACGATCTGGTCGCGCACTTCCATCAAGGCGAGGCCGCCCCGGTTGGCATAACTGTCGTTGTCCTCCCACAGGTTGTAGTAGGAGTTCATGTAGTGCGTGCCATAGCGGCTGTGGTGAAGCCGGTTGCCTTTGAACACGGCGTGATGCGATACGTCCACGTAAAGCGCATCGCGCACGAAGCTGATGTTGTTGCCGATGATGCGTGCGCCTTGCGTGTTGTAAAGCTCCACGCCGTTGCCGCGCTGCGCAGAGTTGTAGTCGCGCTTGCCGGTGATGGTGTTGGCCTCGATGCGCACGTCGTTGGCTTTCTCGATCCACAAGCCAAACAGGTTGTAGGTCAGCTCACACTGGCGCACCACGGCCCGATGCGCGCCGGGCAGGATGTTGATGCCTGCGTTCTGGTCTTTCAGGCTGTCGCCCGAATCACGAACGATCAGGCCCTCGATGACGACGTCCGGTGCGCTGATGCGGATCGTGTCGCCGCGCTGGCCGCCACTGAGCGTCGGGCGATCGAGGCCGCGCAGCGTCAGAGGCTTGTTGATGACGAGGTTGCCGGTGTACATGCCGCGCTCGATCTCGAGCACGTCGCGCGGATGTGCAGCGTCGATGGCCGCCTGCAGCGACTGCCCTGCCGCCACGCGCACCGTTGCCCCCGCGAATGCCTGGGCGCACCGAGCGCCCTGGGCAACCGCAAGCCAGCCGCAGACGACGAGCAACACCGGCAGCCACCTCATACCTGCAGCCACCCCAGCGCCTTCAGGGCCAGGAACAAGGCGGCACCGATCAGCAGGTTCTTGAAGCCGACGTAGCTCAGCATGTCCATGACGGTTGCCCGCCGATAGTTGGCATGCCACCACGGGCCGTCCTTGACGTAGCGTCGTCCTGCCAGGCGGATCAGCACCTCATACACGCTCCAGCCGAACCACCATGCGATGACGGCGCCCGACGACAGCTGGCCCATCGCGGCCAGGACCCACGCCACGCTTGCCGCCAGCGCAAGCGAAGCGCCCGCGATCTGCAGGCCGCGCGCAGAGGCCCAGCCCTTGCTGCTCCACGGCCACAGGTGATCGCGCACTTCCAGCATCAGCCAGCGCAGGCCACGCGCGCCTTCGAGCCCGGGCGGCACCATGCGATCGGTCGGCATGCGCGGGTCGGGGCCTTGTGCCACGCGCGGGCTCATCGGCACCGGCTGGATGGGAATGAAGTAGCCGTCCTTGCCGATGGGGGTGATCTCCAGCCCGTCGCGCTCGCGGCGCTTGCGCTCCTTGGCCAGCGGCGGGCATCCCTTGACGTCGGTGTACAGCACCATGCAGTCGAGGCAGTGCAGGCATTCGCGGTGATCGATGCGGCCATCCGCGTCGATCGCCAATGAGCCGCAACCCACGGCGCACGCCTTGCAACTGTTGCAGTCCTGCTTGCGGCGCAGGCCAAACCAGCGGAAGGTGCTCGGCATGGCAAGCGCGGCGCCCAGCGGGCAGATGTACTTGCAGTACGGGCGCTCCACAAACAACGAGATCCCGAGCAGCGTGCAGACAAACAGGCCGTAGGGCCACGCGCGGTGGCTGATGCCGACAAGGAATGTCGTCTTGAACGGTTCCACCTCGGCAAGCTTCTCTGCCAGCCCCATCGAGAACACCGACACCGTCAGCAGACCGAAGAAGATGGCGTACTTGAGCCACTTGAGCTTGTCGTGCCAGGCACGCGGCAGATGACGCTGCCAGCGCTTGAGGCCGAGCCTTCCGCCAATCTTGTACAGCGCTTCCGACAGCGAGCCGAACGGGCACAGCCATCCGCAAAACAGCCCCCGCCCAAACAGGAACACCGTCAGGATGATGAAGATCCAGAAGCAGAAGATGAACGGATCGGTCAGGAACAACGACCACGTCCACTGGAACAGCAGCGAGTGGAACCAGGTCAGCACTTGCGTGATCGACGGCTGCGCCATCGCACCGAAGCCCACGAAGCCGATGCTCAGTGCCCACGCGGTGTACTTGAAGGCATTCACCGGCCATTTGTTCTTGTGCGTGGAGCGACGCGTCAGGCGCTCGCGCAGCGCGTACACCACGCCCACCGAAACGAGCAGCGCGATGAACAGCGCGATCTGCGGCGCGCGCGTACGCCAGACCCGCCGCCAGGGTGCCTCCGGCTCGTCGATATGCGGGTGGCCGCCCTGCAGCAGCGCTTCGGGCATCCAGTACGGGGCATCGAACGTGACGAAGCTGCGCGTGCCGGTGGCCCGATCGACACGGTTGCCCAGGAAGGACAGCTTCCACGGATATGCCGCCGAGAACGCTGGCGAGCGCACCACGAAGATGGCCGACTCGGTGTAGGCCGGCGCGCCTGGGGCTGCCAGGCCATAGAGGTTCAGGTAGTCCGAATCGCGGAAGGTGAAGGACTCCGCGCCTTGCTTGATCTGGATGCGGTCATAGATGCCGCCGCGCACGAAGCCCGACCCTTTGAACGACGCGGCGCCCGCGCTGCGGATGACGAAGATTGCATGCTCGTTCGGCTTGAGCTGCGCGTGCAGATCGTTCCACGCGGACTGGCTGAGCAGGCTCGCACCCAGGTCCGGATGATTGAGATCACCAAACCACAGTTCAATGAACGGTTCCGGCGCGCGTTCCAGACCAAGCTGCTCAGGCCGGATCAGCAAGCGCTGCACGCTGCCCTGCTTGACCAGCTCCGCCCAGGCAGCGCGCTGGCCGGTCTGCGCATAGCGCGCGGGCTCGTGGCGCGTGGGTGCAAGAATGCCGACTTGCCGCGCCACCGAAGACGTGGCTGTCGCCAGCACCTGGTTCTGCGCAATCACGGTCACGGTGGCGCCCGAGATCGCATCGACGCCCAGCACACCTTCGTCAGGCCGCGACTGGCCGACTTCGATCTTGTCCTTGACCGACTTGCCGATGTACTGCTTGTTGAAGTTCAGCAGCGCAGACTCGGGAATCCCGAGCAGCAGGATCGGCTCGGAGTGTTTCAGGACCTTGACGCCGACATAGCGGCCTTGCCGGTCCATGCCGATGAGCGTCACGACGGGCTTGCCTGAATAGGCGGGAATGTCCGTGATGTCGGTGGACAACATCACGTAGCCCAGCAGGGGCGCCTTGCCGCCTTGCGCTGCGCCGTACGCTTCTACATACGGTGGTTGCCCCATCCGTTCGGAGAAACGCACCGCGCCGGGAAACACGTCGGCGCACGGTACAAGCGAGCACAGGTCCTTGGCCTCGGCCAGGTTGGCAGGCAACTCGGCTTCATAGGCGCCGCGACCAGCTTGCGCCGGCTGCACGCCCATGAACAGCATCAGGAGGAACGCAGCGACCCACGCCGCGAACCCTTGTTTTGGGGATGGCATCTTGGAGTTCGTCGGGGCGCGCGGGCCCGCACCCGGGCACGCGCGCTTGCCCTCGGGATCAGGCCTCAACAATCATGCGGCTGCGCATTTCAAGGTGCAGTGCATGGCAGAAATGCGTGCAGTAGCACCAGAACACGCCGGGCTTATCGGCAATGAACGTGACCGATGCGGTTTCCTGCGGGTTGACGATGAAGTTGATGTTGTATTTCGGAATGGCGAAGCCGTGCGTCAAGTCCTCGACCTTGTCGAGGTTGGTGAGGATCAGCGTGACCTCGTCGCCCTTCTTCAGCTTGAACTCCCGCAGGCTGTACGCCGGTGCCTGCGACGTCAGGCGCACCGTCACCTTCTTGCCATTGCGCACCACGCCGGATTGCTTCGGATCCTTGGTGGCAAGCGGGAAATCGTCCAGCGAGTAGACCTGCTTCGGGTGAAGCAGCTCGCGCTTGAAGATGATGAAGTCGTGCGGCTCGCTGCGGATCGGGTGGTCCTGCAGCAGCACCATCTTCTCGCCCGAGATGTCGATGAACTGTTCGTTTTCCGGGTGCAGTGGGCCAACGGGCAGGAAGCGGTCCTTGGAGAACTTGCAGCCCACGGCAAGGAATTTGCCATCGGCAGCCACCGTTTCGGATTGCGATGCGTTCAGGTGGCCCGGCTGGTAGTGCACGTCAAGGCGGTCGACCACGTACTTCGCGTTCTTGTCACCGTTGTGGAACTTGATCGCGGCATCGATGTTCCACTTCACGATCTGGCTGTCGAGGAACAGCGTCGTGTATGCGTTGCCGCGCCCGTCGAACGCCGTATGCAACGGCCCGAGCCCAAGTTCCACCTCCGCCACGATGGCGTCGTCAATCTTGGCGAGCTTGCCGTCGAACCAGTCCAGCACGCGGGACAGCTCGATCACCGTACCGGTGGGCGAGAGCTTGCCGGCACAGATGAAGTACTTCTGGTCTGGGCTGGCATTGACGCCGTGCGGATTCTTCGGCACCGACACATAGGCGGTCAGCGCCGTCTTGGGATCCTGGTTGGCCGCGTGCGTGCCGTCCACCACTGGCACCTTGGAGTCGCCGATGGTCTTGAACTTGCCGGCCTTGACCGCCGCTTCAATGCGCGCAATGTTGAAGAACAGGCAGGCGTCGCGCTCGGCAGACATCATGTCTTCGTAGTGCACGCCCATCTCGGTGTTGTACTGGTTGGTTGCGGCCAGCTTGCCGTCGTACGACGTTGCGACGAGATCGCAATTGCCGTCGATCTGCACCTGCCAGCGCACCTCCATGCTTTCGGCATCTACGCAGGTGAACAGCGAGCGGTACTTGGACGGGTCGTCGATGCCTGCGGTGTTCGGTAGCGGGATCGCAAACTCGCCGCCGCAGAACACGCGCGTCGTGTAGTTGATCTTCGGGTCGAGCGGGTCGCGCTTGTCCGGGAAGATGCCGTGGAAGCCCTGCACGTTGGGCAGTTCGGTGATCTTGTCGCAGATGAAATAGTCGAGCCGCACACGCCCCAGGCGCGAATTGATCTTGTCGTTGATCCACGCATAGCGGCCGTCGTAATTGCCATCCTTGTACGAGGCATGCACGTGGTGGGTATCGCCCACCGTGTACTTCAGACTGCCGTCGGGCTTGGTGCCCATCACCTTCTTCGATTCGTTCGTGATGCCCCAGCCAACCAGTGCATCCGGCACGAACATCGGAATGCGGTGGATCTCGCGGCCCGAGGGCATGCCCATGACGCGCATGTCGCCGGTATGTCCGCCGCTCCACAGGCCGTAATAGGTGTCGAGTTCACCCGGCTTCGGATGCAAGCCCGCAATGACGTGTTCCCCGGCGGCCGCGGCTGCGGGCGCACTGGCAGATGCGGCGGGTGCTGCAGCGGGCGTGCCCTTGTCTGTGCATGCCACCACCGTTGCCAACCCGGCGAGCGCTGCGCTGTTCATGAAGCGACGCCGCCCCGCTACGCTCAGCGCTTCTTCCTGCTGTGTGGATGGCGATTGTTGGTGCTTGGTCATCATCGATCCCTGTATCGATTCCTCTATCGGTTTTCACAAAGCCGGGCGGAAAGATGCCGGCTCACATCTGCGCTCTGACCTTCTCGGCAAGTGGCATCTTCAGGGTGCAGGCAGCCGAAGCAATTGACTTTCGTCACAGATTCTTGAAAAACGCATTTTTTATACATCTTTATGGGAAGGGAGCGTACAGAATGCGATTCGTGTTCATTTCGGAACCCGCGCCGACTCAAGGAGATTTCCATGCGCACGAAAACCACCCTAGGCCTGATGCTGATTTGCGCTGCCGTTCTTGCAGCGTGCGGTCAGAAGGAACCCGCCGCGCCGTCGGCTTCCGCCGCTGCGGCACCCGCACCGGCGCAAACCAGTACACCCCCTGCTGCAGCGACGGTTGCCGCAGCGGCGGAGCCAGAGAATGTGCTGGGCAAGCGCACGTTCGGCAACGTCTGCTCGATGTGCCACGCCGCAGGGGTGGCCGGGGCGCCAAAGCCCGGTGACAAGGCCGACTGGGGCCCGCGCATCGCGCAAGGCAAGGACACCCTTTACAAGCACGCGCTGGAGGGGTTCAACGGCAGCAAGGGATCCATGCCCGCCCGCGGCGGATCGACCTTGCCCGACGATGCCATCAAGGCTGCGGTTGACTACATGGTGGCGAAGTCGCAGTAATGCCATGCATCCCCTGCCTCCTTCCAACCTAGCCCGGCGGCGCTGCCTGGCCGGGGTGCCGCTGCTGGCAGTCGGCATGTTCGTACGGCCCGCGCTGGCAGACCCTTTGGTCGAGCGTGCATCCACGCGCTTGCTCGGCACGCAAGTCGATATCGTTGCGCAAGGCGCGACACCGGGCGCCGCCGCTGCCGCCATCTCCGCTGCCTTTGCGGAGATGGCGCGGCTCGAATGCTTGATGAGCCGCTACCGGCCCGACAGCCAGGTCAGCGCACTGGCACGCGCCGCGGGGCGGAACCCTGTACCGGTGGCGCCTGAAGTCATGATGGTGCTCAAGCGCGCCAGACAGGTCGCGGAGCAAAGCCGCGGGGCCTTCGATATCACCGTCGGCGCGTACTCGGGCTGGAACTTTGAGCCCGAGCACGGCCGCATCCCGAGCCCCACGGAGTTGGCGCGTGAGCGGCGCTTCGTCAACTATCGGGACGTGGTTGTGGACGAGCACAACGGCAGCGCTTACTTGCGGCGCCAAGGCATGAAGCTGGATCTGGGTGGCATTGCCAAGCTGCCCATCCTGCAGGCAGGCATACGCGTGCTACGGGAACACGGCATACGCGACGCCATGATCAACGGTGGCGGTGATGTGGTGGCCAGCGGAATGCTGCAAGGACATGCATGGCGCATCGGCCTGCGCGATCCACTTGCGCCGGAGCGGCTGCTGGGCGTCGTCGGCCTCAGCGACGGGGTTGTGGCGTCATCCGGAGACTACGAGCGTTACTTCATGCGCAACGGTCAGCGGTTCCATCACGTGCTCTATCCACAAACGGGTCTACCTTCGAATGGGCCGCATGGCGTGACCCTGATCGCTCGCGACGTAGACGACGTCAACGGCCTTGGCGCGGCGATCATGGCCGCAGGCCACGCCGCCGGGCAACGGATGCTTGCACCGGTGCTCTCGCGGGTGGATGCGCTGATCGGGGGCTCTGGAGATCGGCCTTGGATGTCGGCCGGAATGGCAACGCGCTTGCGGCAGTTCTCTGCAAGCAGTTGACGTTGATGCCGCCCGCTCGGGGTTCGGCAGAAGACGTGCCGGCCCTCGCGGCTGCGAGGGCCCGGCAATGCGGGTTCAGAACCCGAGGCTTTCCAACAGGTCGTCGACCTGTTCCTGGTTCGCAACCACGTCCGGATGATCCGGATTGATCTGCGGGCCGTTGAGCAGCGTTGTCGCAACCTGCGCGGCTTCCACGCGCAGGTGTTCCGGCGCGTTGTCGAGCAGGATGCCCACGAGCTGGCTTTCGATCAGCTGAACCACGTCCAGCACCTTCTTGATCACCTGGCCGGTCAAGTCCTGGAAGTCCTGAGCCATCAGGATTTCCATGAGCTGCTGGTTCGTGTCGCGGGTCTTTTCCGGAACGCTGCGCAGGAAGCCGTTGGTCTGGCCGACGAGTGCACGAATCTCTTCGTCGCCCAGTTGGCGGTCCATCCACGACTGCCAGCGATTGACCAGCGCCTCTGCGTCGGACTCCAGCGCATCTTGCACAGGCCGCGCCGCGTCGATGGCGTTGAGCACGCGAGTGGCCGCCTGCTCGGTCATGTTGGCGATGTAGTTCAGGCGGTCGCGCGCGTCGGGAATGGCCGATGCGGCCTTCTCCACGCCCTTGTCCAGGCCCAGCTCGCGCATGCTTTCGCGCAGCATGCGAGTGAGGTGGCCGATGCGCTGGAGCATTTCCGGCATGTCACCGTGGTCTGCGCCTTCTGCGGCAGGAGCCTGGGCGCCATCGTGCATCTCGCTCATTACGCCCCCTTTTCGAGCTTCTCGAAAATCTTGCCCAGCTTTTCGTCCAGCGTGGCAGCCGTGAAGGGCTTGACCACGTAGCCGTTAGCACCTGCCTGGGCGGCGGCGATGATGTTTTCCTTCTTGGCCTCGGCCGTCACCATCAGCACCGGCAGCTTGCTGATGGCGGTGTTGGCGTCAGCACGGATGCTCTGCAGCATCTGCAGGCCATCCATGTTCGGCATGTTCCAGTCCGAGATCACGAAATCGAACCGGCCTTCCTTGACCTTGGCCAGGCCGGCGGCGCCGTCTTCGGCCTCGTCGACGTTGGCAAAACCGAGTTCCTTGAGCAGGTTACGCACGATCCGGCGCATCGTCGGGAAATCGTCGACGACGAGGAATCGGTACTGGCTCTTGTCCATGGACACAATCTCCGCAAACTAACTGAATTGGGGGGTTTCGGGCTTCCTTGGCAATCTTATCGGCGCCTGGGGCCGATTCTTGAGCGCTGGAATAGTTTGGGGCGCCTGACTGCTGCGCCCCGCAACCAATGTACCCGCAAAGTGCAGCGTTAAACCCGCGTCACGCGGCCATGGGCCGACAGCTTGGCCAGCACATGCGGGCCGATCTGCGACAGCGGCAGGACTTCATGCACGCCGCCGTGGGCCACGGCTTCCTTGGGCATGCCGTAGACCACGCACGACGCCTCGTCCTGGGCGACGTTGTAGGCACCCGCGTTGCGCATTTCCAGCATGCCGACCGCGCCATCCTTGCCCATGCCGGTGAGGATGACGCCCAGGGCGTTGGCCCCGGCGTTGCGCGCGGCGGAGCGGAACAGCACATCCACCGCAGGGCGATGTCGGTTGACCGGCGGGCCCTGATCCAGCTCAGTGACATAGTTGGCGCCGCTGCGGCCCAGCGACAGGTGCATGTCGCCCGGGGCAATGTAGGCGTGGCCGGGCAGCACACGCTCGCCGTGCGCGGCTTCTTTCACGCGGATGCGGCACAGGCCGTCCAGCCGCTTGGCGAACGACGTGGTGAAACCCGCCGGCATGTGCTGCACGATCAGGATGCCGGGGCAATCGGGTGGCATTTCCAGCAGGAAATCCTTGATGGCCTCGGTGCCGCCGGTGGAAGCGCCCACGATGATGAGCTTTTCCGTCGACGAGAAATGGGTACGCGCAGGCGCCGGGGTTGCCGGTGCGTGCTCCGCGCGAACGTGTGCGCCGGGTGCCGGTGCGGTTGCCGAGCCCGCCACCGCAACCGGAGCGGCAGCGCGCGGACGCAGCTTTGCCCGGGCCGCCGCGCGGATCTTGTCGGCAATCTGATCGGCGTATTCGTTCATGCCGTCGCGCATGCCCAGCTTGGGCTTGGCGACAAAATCCACCGCGCCCAGCTCCAGTGCGCGCAGCGTAGCTTCAGAACCGCGCTCGGTCAGCGAAGAGATCATGACCACCGGCGTCGGGCGCAGGCGCATGAGCTTTTCCAGGAAGTCGAGGCCGTCCATCTTCGGCATTTCGACGTCCAGCGTGAGCACGTCCGGATTGGTCTGCTTGATGAGGTCGCGCGCGATGATCGGATCGGGCGCCACACCCACCACTTCCATGTCCGGCTGGCTGTTGATGATCTCCTTCAGGATGCTGCGGATCAGTGCGGAATCGTCGATGCACAGCACCTGAATCTTGCGTTTGTCGTTCATGTTCGGGGAGCAAGTTTTCAGGGATTAGGTGAAGAGTTGCAGGCGCGAGGCTGGCTTCGTCGTGATGGACTTCGACAGCTTGCTGGCGTATTGCGCCTCGCTGTCCAGCTCGGCCGCCGAGTTCTGGGAGCGCAGCTTGCGCACCATGATCTGGCCGGTGGACGGTACGAAATACACCTTGCGCGGGTGCACGTCAAAGAGATCTTTGGCGGCCACCGTCAGGCCTTCGTTGCGCAGGAATTCGAGGACGAACTTGCCGTTGCGCTCGCCCACGTCAAGCGTGCTCATGCCGGCCAGCACGGCCGCGCCGCCAAATACCTTGATCTCAAGGCGCTCGCGCTTGGCGCCTGCCTTGTAGAGCTGGTTGAGCAGCACTTCCATGGCGTGCGTGCCGTAGCGCATGGAGGGCGAGAGGATCGATTCCCCCTCGTTGCGCGAAGGCAGCATGAAGTGGTTCATGCCGCCAATGCCGAGGGTCTTGTCGCGCACGCAAGCGGAGACGCACGAGCCGAGCACCGTGACCAGCATCAGGTCTTCGGTGGTGACGGAATACTCGCCGGGCAGCACTTTCATGGCGCGGCGGCCGAAGGTGGTGTCGTAGTACGCGTGGGTGCTGGCGGCCGATTGCGCGAGCGTGGCCATGGCGCCAGCGCTCATGCCGCTGTTCATGCCGCTATCGCTTCGCACGGTGTCCGTGGCCGATTGCGGCGTCGCGCGTTTGCCGAATTCGATCATCGTGCCCCCATCTTGGCCCGCAGTTCGGGCGCGATTTCGTACACGGTCTTGCCGCGCAGCGACCACGCCTTGGTGACCTGCAGAAAGCTCTCCGAATGGCCGGCAAACAGCAGGCCATCGGGTTTCATCACGTCGATGAAGTGCTCAAGAATCTTGGCCTGCGTGGGCTTGTCGAAGTAGATCATCACGTTGCGGCAGAAGATCACGTCGAATTTCTGCTGCAGCGGCCAATCGCGGTCGAGCAGGTTGATCTGGCGGAAGTCGATCATGGCCTGCAGCTCGGGCCGCACGCGGGCGTAGCCCTCCTGCTTGCCGGTGCCGCGCAGAAAATACTTCTTCAGGCGCTCGGGCGACAGGGCCGCGACCCGCTCCATCGGATAAATGCCGGCACGCGCACGGGCCAGCGCGTTGGTATCCACATCAGAGGCAACCACGCTCACCTGGCTGGGCGACATCGAACCAAAGGCTTCGGCCAGCGTGATGGCGATCGAGTATGGCTCTTCGCCCGTCGACGATGCCGAGCACCACACGGTGAACGGCGTGCGCTTGGCCTTGGCGTGCTCGTGCAGGATGGGGAAGTGATGCTGCTCGCGGAAGAACGCGGTCAGGTTGGTGGTCAGGGCGTTGGTAAAGGCTTCCCACTCATCAGGCAGGTGGCCTTTTTCCAGCGCATCCAGGTAATCGCGGAACGAGCCGAGGTTGACCACGCGCAGGCGGCGGGCCAAGCGGCTGTAGACCATTTCACTCTTGCGATCGGACAGCGAAATACCGACGCGGCGGTAGATCAGGTCGCGGATGCGGCCGAAATCTTCGGCGGTGAATGAAAACTCGCGCGACGCGAGCGTCGGTGAAACTGGCGCCAAGTTTTGTGCTGCCATGGATAACTAACCCCGTGTTTGGCGAGTCTTGATGCCCGCTTTCAGTCGTTGGCGGGCACCGTTACCGCAGGCCGCGCCAAGTTTGCTGTTGGCGAGGCTGGCGTCAGAAGGTGCTCCAATCATCTTCATCGGCAGAACCCGAGGCCAGCTTGAGGGTCGGGGCGGCCACGGCCTCGGAAACGGCTGCCGCAGCCACGACGGCAGCCAGCGGTGCAACCGCCGCATGTGCCTCCAGAGGCGCTTTTTCTGCTTGCGCGACAGCGGGAGCCTGCTCCGGGGCAGCCTCCGGGGACACGGCCGGCTTGGCAGCTTTACGCGACGCCAAGGCGCGCGCCACGGAAGGCACCACTTCGGCCTTTTCCGGGCGGACTTCGCTGCGGACAGCCGGTGCCGAAACAGCAGGCGGCGGCGCCACGGCCAGCTCGGCCGAAGCATCGGTGCGGAACGTCGCCACGGCATTGCGCAGCAGTTGCGCCTGCTCTTCCAGCGACAGGGCGGCAGCGGCGGCCTGCTCCACCAGCGCGGCGTTCTGCTGCGTGACCTCGTCCATCTGGTTCACGGCCTGGTTGACCTGTTCGATACCGGAGCTTTGCTCGTCCGACGCGGCGGAAATCTCGCCCATGATGTCGGTCACCCGGCGCACGGCCACCACCACCTCTTCGATTACCGAGCCAGCTTCAGCCACCAGGGCCGATCCGTTGCGCACACGGCCCACCGAATCGCCGATCAGCTCCTTGATCTCCTTGGCCGCCGTGGCCGAGCGTTGCGCCAGGCTGCGCACCTCGCCCGCCACCACGGCAAAGCCGCGGCCCTGCTCGCCTGCGCGGGCAGCTTCCACTGCGGCATTCAGCGCCAGGATGTTGGTCTGGAAGGCAATGCCCTCGATCACGCCGATGATGTCGGCGATCTTCTTGCTGCTGGCGTTGATGCCGGCCATGGTTTCCACCACGCGGCCTACCACTTCACCGCCCTTGACGGCAATGTCCGACGCGCTGCCCGCCAGTTGGCTGGCCTGGCGCGCGTTGTCCGCGTTCTGCTTCACGATGCTGGTGAGTTCTTCCATGCTGGAGGCGGTCTCCTCCAGCGACGATGCCTGCTCTTCCGTGCGCTGTGACAGGTCGGCATTGCCGGCAGCGATCTGCTTGGTGGCGCTGGCGATGGAGTCAGCCGAACTCTTGATATTGGTGATCGTGCCGGTCAGTTGCTGCTGCATCTGCGCCATGGCGACGAGCATGCTGTCATGGTCGCCGGGGCGGGTCTGCACGTGCACGGCCAGGTCGCCGGCGGCAATGCGGCGGGCAATCTCGGCGGCGTACGAGGGCTCGCCACCCAGCTGGCGCGACAGCCTGCGGGCAATGACCAGACCCAGCACGATGCCGAGCAGCGCACCCGCGCAGGCCATCACCATCATCACAAGACGCGAGCGGTGTGCGTCGTCACGGGCTTTGACGGTGGATGCGGCGGAGACTTCCTCCACCCGCTTGACCATCTTGTCGAGCGTCTTTTCAAACGCAGCGGTGTCGTCCAGCAGGCCGACATTTTCAGCCGTGACGCGGCTGTCGAACTGGGTCGGGTCCAGGCCCTGCTTGTCCATCAACGCCACGAAGTCGGTCATGCGCTTGCCCCAGACAGGGTAGATCGCATCGACTTCGCGGATCATCTTCTTGCCTTCGTCCGAGGTGAACAGCGGGCGCACGTTCTCCACACCGTCTTTCAGGTGCTGCATGCTGTCGGCAATCTGCGTACTGAGCGTCTTGCGCTCGGTGAGCGTGGTGGCAATCAGCAGCGCCGTCTGCGCACGGCTGGCATGCGCCAGGCTGTTGGCCGCGCTGCCCATCTGCGTGATGGCGCGCATCTGCTTTTGCGCCAGCTCTTCGCTCGCTTTGGTCAACTGCGTGATCGTGTAGATGCCCAACCCGCCAATGGCCGCACCCATGGCAGCCACGATCAGGAAACCACCGGTGAGTACCGTGGACACCGGCAAACGCTTGATCCAACCCATGTTGTCTACCTCTTCCTGTTTTTTTATATGCCCCCTAACCGCTATCGGCCTGCGGGGGACGGCTCTTTAGAACCGCCATGGGGTCATGCCACTTCAGAGGGGGGTCACCCCGGCTTCAGCAGGCATTAGCCCAGGCAAAAAAAAACCTGCCCCGGAGGGCAGGCTGCACACCACAAACACACACGAGAGAGCTTTCGCGAGCAGCGAAGATCCCGTGCATACATGGTCAAAAGGTCTCCCAGTCGCTATCGTCGCCGCCTGCGGCAACGAGCTTGGGTACGGGCAACTTGGGCGCTGACGCAGCCGCTTTGGTCACGGCAGCGGCGGCGGTGCGCTCGCGTTGTTGTTCTTTGGCGGAGGCCGGGGCTGCGGTTGCAGCGGCGGTCTTCGCGGTGGGTTCAGGGGTGGTGCGTGCTGCCGCCTTCGGCTTGGCTGCACGGTGCGGCACGGCCTTGGCTTTGGGCGCCGGCCTGGCAGGCACGCGTGCGGCCACCGGCACCGTAGGCACTGCGTTTGCCTGTGCAGCGCCTGGCGTCCGGAACACCGCCACAGCCTGACGCAGCCCGCCGGCCTGCTCCTGCAGGGACATGGCGGCGGCAGCGGCTTGCTCCACCAGCGCGGCGTTCTGCTGCGTACCTTCGTCCATCTGCGTGACGGCCTGGTTGATCTGCTCGATGCCCGCGCTTTGTTCGTCCGACGCCGAGCTGATTTCGCCCATGATGTCAGTCACGCGCTTCACGGCAACGACCACCTCGTCGATCACGCTGCCCGCTTCCGCCACCAGCGTGGAGCCGTTTTCAACACGGCCAACCGAATCGCTGATGAGTTCCTTGATCTCCTTGGCCGCCGTGGCCGAGCGTTGCGCCAGGCTGCGCACCTCGCCCGCCACCACGGCAAAGCCGCGGCCCTGCTCGCCTGCGCGGGCAGCTTCCACTGCGGCATTCAGGGCGAGGATGTTGGTCTGGAAGGCAATGCCTTCGATCACGCCGATGATGTCGGCGATCTTCTTGCTGCTGTCGTTGATGCCGGCCATGGTGTCCACCACGCGGCCCACCACTTCACCACCCTTGACGGCGATGTCCGAGGCGTTGCCCGCCAGCGTGCTGGCCTGACGCGCGTTGTCGGCGTTCTGGCGCACGATGCTCGTCAGCTCTTCCACGCTCGACGCGGTTTCTTCCAGCGCCGAAGCCTGCTGCTCCGTGCGTTGCGAAAGGTCGGCATTGCCGGCGGCAATCTGCTGCGTCGCGCTGGCAATCGAGTCGGAGCCCGAACGCACCTGCCCCACCATCTTCTGCAGGCTTTCCTGCATGCGTTGCAGTGCCTGCAGGAGGCGGCCGGTTTCGTCGGCGCGGTCCACCTGAATGGTGTGCGTGAGGTCGCCCTGCGTGATGTGCTCGGCCTGCTCAATGGCGCGCATCAGCGGCACTGTGATCGAGCGGCGAAGTGCCCACGTCAGGAGCCCGCCCATCAGAATGCCGCCCAGCAGCAGGCCGGCGGTGAGCGCGGTGAGATTGTGGTGCTCGGCCTGGCTGGCTTCGTAGCCGGCTTTGGCCGCGTCCATCTGCAGGCGGTTGAGTGCCGTGACCTTGTCGCCCAGGGGGCGATACAGCGCGGGCATGACGTCCATGACCGTCTTGTTGATGCGCGCTTCGTCGTGCGCTTGCACGGCTTGCATCAACACCTGCGCGCCGTCACGCAGGAAGATGTCGCGCAGGCCCTGGGCCTCGTCGGCCAGCTTGCGTTCATCTGCCGTGGTGGGCAGCGCGCGGTAGCGCTTCCAGGCGGCGTCGGACTTGTCGAGGAACATCTTGGCGCGCTCGATCGTCTTTTCCATGCCGGGCGCGTTGGGCGCCATGGCTGCGCGATCGAGCACGATGCGGAAGCTCAGGAGGTTGGAATCGGATTCGGCCAATGCCACGGTACCCGCCAGTTGCACGGCATAGCCGTCCTGCACGCGGGTGTTGGCGTGTCGCATGCCGATCAGGCCCGTCACGCCCACGATAACGGCGAGCACACCAATGCCCGCCATCATCAGCCCCAAACGGAGCCGGATGGTCATTTTGCTGAACATGCTTCCCTCCCCTAACGGCGCCGCACCAATTGTTACGGTGTCTTGTCGCCCGCCGGGCCCCTTCGGCCCGGCCTCAATTGCTGTGGACACGTACGCCGTGCCCCCAGCCGGATTCATGTCGCGATCAGGCGGCTTCCGCTTCGTCGCACAGTGCCATGTCGGCCGACATCAGCAGGCGCTCGATGTCCACCAGGATCAGCATGCGCTCGTCGATCGAACCCAGGCCACGGATGTATTCCGTGTCCAGCGCGCCCGAGAACTCCGGCGCCGGCTTGATCTGCTGGCTTTGCAGCGTCAGCACGTCCGACACGCCATCCACCACGATGCCGACCACACGGTCCATCAGGTTCAGGATGATGACGACGGTGTACTGGTTGTACTCGACGCGATCGAGCTGGAACTTGATGCGCAGATCAACGATCGGGACGATGATGCCGCGCAGGTTGATCACGCCCTTGATGAAATCGGGTGCATTGGCAATGCGCGTGACGGTCTCGTAGCCGCGGATCTCCTGCACCTTCAGGATGTCGATGCCGTACTCTTCTTGACCCAGCGTGAAGGCCAGGTACTCCTCCCCGCCGGTGTCTTCGCCGATCGCGTGTTCCTTGACTTCCATTGCGGCTCCCCTCGGCCCGTTGGGCCACTAGATTGAATTCGTTGTGGTGGTGGATCCCACCCTGCCCGGGCGTGAACGCTTATGCCGCGGCCATCGCCTCGGTCGAGAAACGACCACCCTGTGCTGCGCCCACCTCGTGCTTTTCGGCAGTAACGGCACGCATCCCGTTTTCTGAATGGCCCGCGCGCGTCTCGCGCATCAATGCCGATACGTCGACGATCAGTGCCACGCTGCCGTCACCCAGGATGGTCGCGCCCGAAATGCCGGGCACGCGGCGGTAGTTGGTCTCGAGGTTCTTGACCACCACCTGTTGCTGGCCGACCAGCTCGTCGATCTGCAGCGCAATCTTCTTGCCTTCCGAATCCAGGATCACGACGATGCCTTCCGACGGATCGGGCAGCGACGGCGTGATGCGGAAGCGTTCGTACATCGGCACCAGCGTCAGGTATTCGTTGCGCACCTTGAGCAGGCGACCGCCGCCCGGCACAGCCTTGATGTCTTCCGGACGCGGTTGCAGCGATTCAGCCACGCACGACAGCGGGAGGATGAACACCTCTTCGCCAGTCTTGACCGACATGCCGTCCAGAATCGCCAGCGTAAGCGGCAGCACGATGCGGATCGTGGTGCCCTTGCCCTTCTGCGACTGGATTTCGACGTAGCCACCCATCGACTGGATGTTCTGCTTGACCACGTCCATGCCGACGCCGCGGCCGGACACGTCCGTCACCTGGTCGGCCGTGGAGAAGCCCGGCGCGAAGATGAGCTGGTTGATCTCGTCGTCGGTCATGTTGTCCGACACGGGCAGACCGCGCTCGCGCGCCTTCTTGAGAATCTTGTCGCGGTTCAGGCCCTGACCGTCGTCGCTCACTTCGATAACGATGTTGCCGCCCTGGTGGGCAGCGGAAAGCAGCAGCTGGCCGGTGGCGTCCTTGCCGGCGGCCACGCGGGCTTCGGGCAGTTCGATACCGTGGTCAAGGCTGTTGCGCACCAGGTGCGTGAGCGGATCGATGATCCGTTCGATCAGGCCCTTGTCCAGTTCGGTCGACTTGCCGAACGTCGACAGTTCGACCTGCTTACCCAGCTTGTGCGCCAGGTCGCGCACCAGGCGTGGGAAGCGGTTGAACACGTAATCCATCGGCATCATGCGGATGGACATGGCGGCCTCTTGCAGGTCGCGCGCATTACGCGTGAGCTGCGACAGGCCGGCAAACAGGCGCTCGTTGAGTACCGGGTCGAAGGCCTGCGCGGTTTGCGCCAGCATGGCCTGCGTGATGACGAGTTCGCCTACCAGGTTGATGAGCTGGTCGACCTTTTCCACGCCCACGCGGATCGACGTTTCGGCGGCCACGGCTGGCTTGTGGTCAGCAGCGGCCGGGCGTGCCAGCGCCGGGGCGGCCGCAGCGGCGACCGCCTGAGCCGGCGCAGCTTCGTTGGCAGCGGGGGCGTGCACTTCCGTCTGCGCGGCTGCGGGCGTCGGTGCAGCAACAACCGGCGCACTGGCTTCGGTCAGGGCCGGCGCCGCGCCACCCACGTGCGGCGTGATGACGATCTGATCCGCATCGATGATGAAGCAGCTCACCGCGATGATGTCGTCGGCGGTGCAGGTGGTCTGCAGCACGATGTCGCTGTTGCGGCCGGTGCGCACGTGGCGCAGCACGGTGCCCAGATGCTTGAGCTCGGTAACGATCAGCTCGCAGTCTTCGTTCGAGACGTTGATGAGTTTGATGTCCAGGCCGCCTTCGATGTCGCCCACGGCGTCGGCCGCAGGCGCTTCGACCACCACCGGTTCCGGTTCAGGTGCAACCACCGGTTCGGGCGTCACCACGGGTGCCGCAGCCGGCGGCGCGGCAGCAACGGGGGCGCCATCCTCGGCGGTCAGGCTGTTGAGCTTGGCCACCATGTATTCGAGCGTGGCCGTATCGATTGGGTGCTCTTGCCGATAGGCATCAAGTTGGCTTTTCAACACGTCTTTCGTTTCCAGGAAGGCATCCACCATGTTTTCGCGCAGCTGCAGGGTACCGGTGCGAGCGCGGTCCAGAATCGATTCCGCCACATGCGTGAGTTCCGTCATGTGCGTGAAACCGAAAGTCGCAGCACCACCCTTGATGGAGTGCGCGCAGCGGAAGATGGCGTTCAGATCGTCAGAAGAAGGGTTGGCGACATCGAGGTTGAGCAGCAGCCGCTCCATGTCGACGAGCAGCTCTTCCGCCTCTTCGAAGAAGGCGCCGAAAAACTGGCTAAGGTCGAGGTTCATATCTGTCGTCTCGGTCGTTTAATGCGTCGATGCAGACCCATGGGTCTGCGCGTGCCATTCGAGCAACTGCATCACCGAATCCGTCAGCCCGTCCGGGTCGAACGGCTTGGGCAGGAAGCCCGTCGCGCCGGCAGCGCGTGCCTGGTCGCGAATCGTGCTGTCAGCCTCGGTGGTCAGCATGAGGATCGGGGTGTCGGCGTAGGCCGGCAGCGTGCGCAGCGCACGAATGAGGGTCAGGCCGTCCATCGACGGCATCACCTGGTCGGTAATCACAAGGTGGTGGCTGCCCTGCGCAAGCGTGCGCGCGGCTTCCAGCGCGGCGGTGCCGTCGCCGGCTTCCGTCACGGCAAAGCCGCACTCGCGCAGGCACGCTGCAATCATGCGGCGGATCGATGTTGAGTCGTCCACCACCAGGATGTGTTTCTCGCTCATTGACTGTTTCTCCCCTCGGCGCTCTTTATGGCTTGGCCGCGCTCACCGCATCCGCCACACCTGTGGCACGTGCAGCGGCGTCGGTCAGCGTGTCTTTGCCGTCGTTGCGCAGGTCGGCCACCGGCTCGACCCCACCCGAGCGCACGGCCTCGGCAGCGCGCGCGTTGAGCACGACGATGCTGATGCGGCGGTTGATCGGGTTGTACACATTCGTCTTATCCAGCGGCACCGAGGCTTCCAGGCCGACCACGCGGCTGACCTTCTCGGGCTTCATGCCGCCGGCCACCAGCTCGCGTCGCGATGCGTTGGCGCGGTCGGCCGAGAGTTCCCAGTTGCTGTAGCCGTGCTGCGTGGCGTACTGCGTGGCGTCGGTGTGGCCGGACAGGCTGATCGGGTTGGGCACGTCGTTCAGCGCCGAGCCCAGCTCGCGCAGGATGGTGCGCATGTACGGCTGCACCTCGGCGCTGGCGTTGGCGAACATCGGGCGGTTCTGCTGGTCGACGATCTGGATGCGCAGGCCTTCGGTGGTCATGTCGATCAGCAACTGGTGCTTGAACTGGCTCATCACCGGGTTCGTCTCGACCATCTCCGCAATCTTCTGCTTGAGCTTGTTCAGCGCCGCATCGTCCGACTCATCGCGGATGTTGCGCTGGCGCTGCACCGTCGGGCTGGGGCTCGGGTTCGGCTGCGGCATGCTCTGCTTAACGGACGGGCTGCCCTGCAGGATGCTGGACTGGTCGCCCGAACCGGCGCCACCGAACAGCGCCACTTTCAGCGGCGTGCGGAAATACGTTTCGACCGACGACAGCTCGGCCTTGGTGACCGAGCTGAGCAGCCACATCAGCAGGAAGAACGCCATCATGGCGGTCACGAAATCGGCGTAGGCGATCTTCCACGCGCCACCGTGGTGGCCGTGTCCGCCTTTCTTGTTGCGCCGAATGACAATGAAGGTCGGCGTGCTGGACTTGCTCATGGTCCGCTCCCGGTTTGTACTGTGTGGTTAGTGGCGCAGCTCGTTGGCTGTGCTCTTGTGGTCGTAAATATCGTTTTGAACCCGCTCAGGATCCGTAGCGAGCAGGCCCGAGGTTGGCGCGAGAAGCGCAGCCGTACACGGGTACGGTGAGCATCGCAGGGCCAAGATCGGGGCGCGCAGTAGGATCATGAGTGGGTTCAGGCTGTCTTGGCGCCACGGACGTGGTCTTCCAGCTCGGCAAAGGACGGGCGCTCGGTCGAGAACAGCACCTTGCGGCCGAATTCCACGGCGATGGCCGGGGCGTAGCCGTTCATGCTGGCCAGCAGCGTCACCTTGATGCACTGGAACAACTTGGTCGATTCTTCGGCGCGCTGCTCCAGCAGCGAACCCAGCGGCCCGATGAAGCCGTACGCCAGCAAAATGCCGAGGAACGTACCGACCAGCGCCGAGGCGATCAGCTTGCCCAGCTCTGCCGGCGGCAGGCCGACCGAGCCCATGGTGTGCACCACGCCCATCACGGCGGCCACGATGCCGAAGGCCGGCATGGCGTCGCCAACTTTGGTGATGATGCGAGCGGGTTGTTCGGCTTCGTGGTGGTGGGTGTCGATTTCCTGGTCCATCAGCGCTTCGATCTGGAACGGATTCAGGTTGCCGCCCACCATCAGGCGCAGGTAGTCGCAAATGAAGTCCAGCGCATGGTGATCTGCCTGGATGGCGGGGTAATTGGCGAACAGCGCGCTTTCGTGCGGGGATTCGATGTCGGCTTCGATCGACATCATCCCTTCGCGGCGGATCTTGGACAGCACCACGTACAGCAGCGCCATCACTTCCATATAGAGGGCCTTGGTGTACTTCGAACCCTTGAACAGGCCGGGCAACGCCTTGACGGTGGCGTTGATGGCCTTTTTGTCGTTGCCGACCACGAAGGCGCCAATGCCGGCGCCGAAGATAATCAGCAGTTCGGTCGGCTGAAACAAGGGCCCGAGGTGTCCTCCGGCCAGCATGTAGCCGCCGAACACCGACGCGAGAATCACGATGTAACCGATGGCAACTAACACGGGGCGAACTCCTGAATGGGCGATCCTTCGATCAATACAAGAGGGAATAACGGCATCCCCCCGGTTAACTGAAGGCTTGAGCGCCTGGTTTTGCTGCTGCGCGGCGCTTGGAAAACCCAGCCGCCGCGCCCTTCTCCATCAAGAACGGCAACAAAACGGGCGGCTTGAGCACCACCTGGCCCAAAGAGGGCTTCCCCCTAGGCCGATCCAAAGAAAAAGGGACGGAAATCGCTTTCCGCCCCTACTTTTCGCCCTTCTTCCTTCTTCTTTTTACGCGCGGCGGCAAAAAAATGCCGGTCCGCAGTTGCCTGCGACCGGCCTACCCCCTTCCCCTTTTGTCCTGCCTGAGCCCCTGTGCTTTTCCTGCTCTGTGTTCCTTGCTCTTTTGTTCTTTGTATTGTTATGTGCCGATCTGGCCGGCTATTCCCGTATTTCCCGTACTGCTACCCGTATTTCCCGTCCGCCCTTTTTGTCCATCCCCCGGCGGTTCTGCAAGTCCCGTGTTCCCGTATTCCTGCAATGCCGTTATCAGGCGTCGACCGTCTTTTCTGCGATCGCATCAACCGGAGCAGCGACGCGCTTTTTCTTTCCTGCGCGTGACGGCGGCTGGCACACACCGCACACAAAATCGTGGTGCAGGTCGTCTGCGTGGGCCACAAAATGGCCGGTGCAGCGCTTGCACTTCACGGTGTGCAGCATCTTCCCCTCGAAGAACTTGAGCATCATCCACGCGCGGGTGATCGAGAGCACCTCTTCCTGTTCGTGGACGTGAATATGTTCCTGGTACAGCTTGTAGGCCGAGATCAGGCGGCGCACACCAGTGCTGCGGCTGTTCTCGCCCAGAAAACGATAGATGTTCAGGAAGATCGACGAATGGATGTTCGGCGACCACGTCAGGAACCAGTCTGCCGAGAAGGGCAGCATGCCCTTGGGCGGCGATTCCCCACGGATTTCCTTGTACAGCTTGACCAGCCGCTCACGACTGAGCGTGGTTTCTTGTTCCAGCAATTGCAGGCGCGCACCGAGCGAAATCAATTCCGCTGCGAGGTGGATCTGCTGAACTTCGTTCATGACGCTGGTGTGACGCATGGCACTGCTCCCGCTACGCTTGCTACTCATCCAAAGTGCAATCTCTGAACCCGGCGAAAAGGCCGCCGCAAATGGCTCAGCTGATCTGCTCAACCGCCTGACGTGCCAGCAGGATCGACATTTGCGATTGCTGCAGGCCCTTGTCACGGTGCGGCTGGGTCACCAGACCCAGGATGGCGTGATCGTCGAAGCGGAAGCGGCACAGCATCATGTTAGTGCTGGCCAGCTTGACGATCTGCGCGGGCGACATCGTCAGCAGGATGTCAGCCAGTTCTTCAGAGATGCCGAGGCGAAACAGTGCGGCATCCCGATCCTTGGCCAGCATCTGCTGGGCAAGCATCAAGTAGGTGAGATTCAGTTCGCTGATCTCGGAAACAATGTCTTGCGTGTCCATGTATGTCCCGTCGTGTGCAGTAAAAGTACAACCTGCATCCGATCTCGCATGGTGATGTCCGGTTGGCGCTATTTTTTTGCGCCTACCCTCGCCGGGCGGTTCACCAATCCCCACAGATCGGATGTTCCTGCAGTCGGCGCCGTTGCCGGCACTTCCTGCTCCTTCTTACTCACGTCGCTAAAGACATGGCGAAGTTGTTTTCTGTTGAACACATTGTGGGTTTACGTCCGGGGTAAGTAAAGAAGGGGGGACCCCTACGTCGGAGGGGTGAGGTAGTCCGTTCTCTTGTAGGCAATTTTCCTACAAATCTGTTAATAAACGTTGCAAATGAAGCCTTTGCCGACGCAACAGCCCTGGGTGGACGATGCGCTAAAGCGGGTGTTTGACACGTATTTACCCCAATGAACGGCGAAAGATAGCAATTAAATTGCCTAAAGTTGTCAGAAATCGACAAAGAAGACGTCGCACTTCTGCGACTGTGAGCATCGGATGCCGGGTTAACCGCTTGTAGGACACTTCTGACCCACTCCTACACGCCGTGTAGGACAGTTCCGACCGGCTTTCGGCCGGTTTTGTAGGATCGCTCCTACAGTCGAATGGCGATTTTGTAGGACAGCTCCTACCAGTTTGTTTATCTAAAGCAGACACGTCTTACTAATAGATACAAAAATGGAGAGGAAGACCCACTTGCCTGGGCGGGAAAGGACGGACCATGCACTTCCTTTGGTGCGGCGCCGCAAAAAGTGCCGCATGGTCGTCTGCAGAAAGAAAAAACGCGGGAATTCTGATGATCTGGCAGCCGCCGCTCTTGTAGGACAGCTGTAGGACAACGTGAGCTGCGCTACATCGTCAGTCGTGGTGCGGCGGGGTCCAGCGGGCGCGCAATACGGTGCCCGTGGCAGATTCGGTGATGACGAGCGATTGCCCGTCTGGCGTGAGTGCAACGTTGGTGGTGGTGCGCCCCCGGCACGACGCGATGCGCGCCAGCGGTTCACCATGCGGCGAAACGACAAACACCGCGCCCAGCGAGGCATGCGCGACGAACAGGTGGCCGGCTGCGTCCATCGCCATGCCGTCGGGGCCGCTGGTGCCGTAAAACTGCGCGAAGCGGCCAACCTTGCTCGTGCTGCCGTCAGCAAGCAGCGGCAAACGCCAGACGGCGTTGTCGCGCGTCATGGCGACGAACAGCGTGGATTCGTCTGGTGTCAGCACCAGACCGTTCGGGCTTGGTCCGTTGGCGAGCAGGCAATCGAGCCGGCCATCCGTGCGCAGGCGATACACGCGGCCGGTCGGGTCATGCAGGCCGGTCTGGCCTTGGTCGGTGAAATACACATCGCCGTTGCGGGCGATGATCAGATCGTTCGGGCCTTTGAAGCGCTCGCTGTTGCGACGAGTCAGGAACGGCGTGACCACGCCCGTCGCGGGGTCCAGCGACAGCAACCCATTCTTATAGTCCGCAATCAGCAGCGTGCCGTCGTGGCGCAGCGCCAGGCCGTTCGGTTCGCCGTCGTATTCCGCCACCACATCCCAATCGCCCTGCGCTGAGACGCGCAAGATGCGGCCATGCGGAATATCCACCAGCCACAGATTGCCGTGCGCATCCCAGCATGGGCCTTCCAGAAAGCAATCGACCGGCGCGCCGCCTTTGTTCGCGCGGGACCATTCGGTCGGCACCGGGCGACGTAACGCGCTTGGCATCTCCGCAAAGACGGTGGTTTCGATGATGGGCCAGTTGAAATACGTCATGGCGCGGCGGCCGATTCAGGTTGGGTCAGATGCCGCGTGGCGTGGCCGGTATAGCGATACGGCAGTTGGCGCGGCATTGGGCCCTTGTTGCGCTCGCTGCGGCCGCTTTGCTCCCAGGCATGCGCCAGGATGCCGACGGCCCGTGAGAGACAGAACACGCCGCGCGCCAGCGGCGCCGCAAAACCCAGTTCCGCATAGATGACGGCCGTGGCGCCGTCGATATTCATCGGGATCGGCTTGCCCTTGCGGCCCGAGAGCAGCGCTTCAATGGCGCGGCCGATGGCGGCATAGCGCCCGCCGACCACGCCGTCCTGCGCAGCCTCGTCCACGAGCGCAAGCAGGCGCCCCGCGCGTGGGTCGACCGGGTGGAAGCGATGCCCGAAGCCCGGCAGGTATTTGCCATGCGCCGCAATGAACGCATCCACACCGGCCGCCGTTGCAGCCTCCAGTGAGGCCCCGTCAAACATGCGCGCCTCGATATCGTGGAACAGCTCGACGGCCTGCTGCCCCGCCCCGCCGTGCACGTCGTCCAGCGCGTTCAACGCAGACGCCATCGCACCGTTGAGCGGCAGACCACAGCTCGTCGCCATCTTCGCGATCGCAATGGATGGCGCATGCGGGCCGTGATCGACCGACGCCACCAGCGCCGCTTCCAGCAAGGCCGCCTGCCGCTTGGCCGGCAGTTCGCCGCGCAGCATCAGCCAGATCATTTCGGCAAAACCAATCTGGCCGATCAGCTCCTGGATCGGGTAGCCGCGCACATGGATGCGGCCCGGTTCGATGTCGATGATGTCGGTGCGCCAGTAATCGGCAGCGAGGCCGGCGGCGTCCTGTGTCGGTGCGGTCGTCATGATCAGATGGCGCCTTCAGCGCGCAAGGCTGCGATTTGGTCGTGGCGGTAGCCGAGCCTGGCGAGCCAGTCATCGGTATGAGCGGAGAGCGACGGAGCGGGAGTCTGCGGGCACGGGTCTTCGCCCGAGAGGCGGAAGCCCGCGCGCGTCACGTGCTGCCCCGCTTCCGGGAACGAGGTGACGAAGCTGCGTCCTGTCACCTGCTCGTGCGCCAGCACGCCAGGCACGTCAAGCACCAGCCCGGCCGGCACGCCGGCTTCGATCAGCAGCGGTTCCCATTCGGCAGCCGAGCGCGCGGCCAACGCCGCTTCCAGCGCGTCGTTGAGCTGCTGGCGATGTTCCTTGCGTGCATGGCGCTCGGCAAAACGGGCGTCGGTGGCAAGATCCGGATGACCGACCACGCGGCACAGCGCGGCAAATTGCTTGTCTTCGTTGGCAGCGATATTGATCAGCCCATCGCCCGTGCGGAACGTGCCCGAGGGTGCCGCCGTGAAATTCTGGTTGCCCATCGGGTGCGGCGTCACACCGGCATTCAAATAGTTGGAGACGACCCAGCCCATGGTGGCGAGCGTCGATTCCAGCATCGACACATCCACCATGCAGCCCTGCCCCGTGCGTTGCGCGCCGAGCAGGCAGGCGGTGACGGCCAGCGCCGCCGTAATGCCGCCCACCGTGTCGCTGATCGGGTAACCCACGCGCAGCGGCGCGGATTCGTCATCGCCCGTGACGCTCATCACGCCGGAAATGCCCTGGATGATCTGGTCGTAAGCGGGTCTGCTGCTGAGCGGGCCATCTTTGCCGAAGCCCGAGATGGCGCAATAGACGAGACGCGGGTTGACCTCGCGCAGCACGTCGTAGCCTAGTTCGAGGCGGTCCATCACGCCGGGGCGGTAGTTTTCGATCAGGGCATCGGCCTGCGCCACCAGTTTGAGCAGAATCGCCCGCCCTTCCGGGTGCTTCAGGTTGACGGTGACGGACTGCTTGCCCGCATTGACGGCGACGAACGAGGCGCCCATCTTGCGGCGCGCCTGCTCCGGATCAGCGCCTAGACGGCGCGCGAGATCGCCATTGCCGGGCACTTCCACCTTGATGACTTCAGCGCCGAGCAAGCCCAGCTGATAGCCGCAGAACGGCCCGGCCAGCACGTTCGACAAGTCGAGCACGCGCAAACCCGCGAGAGGCAAAGCCATGAAAACAACTCCTGCTACACAATCGGCTCCGCCCCTCGCCCCGCTCAGGAGGTTGGGCGTCTTGGCGGAGCCTAGGTTTTCTGGATGAGCTGAGCGGCGAGACGCAGCGGCGCGGGGTCGCCACCCAGCGTGGACGTGATTTGCGCGGCGTGCTCCAGCACCGGCACGCGCCACGATTGCAGCAATGCCCCGTCGATGCGCGAGGCCGGACCGGCAAGGCACAGCGCACCCCGCAGCGCCTGCTGCACGCCAAACACCGGCACCGACAGGCCCACCGTTTCCCGATCGCGCTCGCCGATCGACACGTAGTAGTGATCGCGCCGGATCGCGTCGTACGTGGCGCCTTGCATGCCCGAAAACGCGCACAGCACGCGCCCGCCCGAACCGCGCTCCAACGGCAGCACATCGCCCTCGCGCACGTGATCGCGGATCGAATGGTTCGAATCCACGCGGTGCAGGCACACACGCACATCGCGCTCGCGGATGTAAAGCGACACCGCCTCGCCCGTGGCTTCAGCCAGCGCGCGCATGTGCGGCAGCACCACGTCGCCCAGACGCATGCTGCGCTGGTAGAGCGCGCCGAGCATCAACGGCGCGGCGCCGATCTGGTAACGGCCGTCTTCCAGGCGAAACAGCATGCGGTGCTGGATGAGCGAGCCGGCAAGCCGCAGGATCGTGCTCTTGTAGAGCCCGGTGCGCGCGGCCAGCTCGGCCAGCGTCAGCGCGTAATCGCCGGGGCGGAACGCAAACAGGATCGAGAACGCGCGGTCCAGCGCAGCCACGCCCGACTGCCCCGGCGTGGCGGCATCGCCTTCATTGGCGGCGGCGGTCTCGTTCTGTGTGGTTTGGCGCTCTGCGGTCATGGCGTGTTGGGCGAGACGGTTCACTTCACCGTCTTCAATGCTTGGTCGACGAAGCGGTTAGTGTACGTTTTACTCAGGTCGATCTTGGCGTTGCGGATCTTTTCGTCGTAGCTGGAGAGCACCGTCAGGGCCACCTTGGCATCGGCATCCGTCATCAGGCCGTCCTTGGAAAAGATCGGCTTGGAGTGGCGCAGCGCATCGACAAACACGTCGCGCCCGCCCACCTGCTGCTCCTTGGGCATCTTGTCGGCAATGGCCTCGGGCGTGCTGGCATCGATCCACTTGAGCGTGCGGATGAAGGCGTTCACCAGGCGCTGTACCGTCTCCGGATTTTTCGTCATGAAGTCGCGCGTGACGTACAGCGTGGCCGTCGGGTAGCGGCCGCCAAACACGGCGTTGGAGCCGGCATCGGTGCGCGTATCCACCAGAAACTTGGCGGCGCGGCGCTTCTCCAGCAGGCTCGCCACGGGGTCGAAATTGACGAGCGCGTCGATCTCCTTGCGATCAAGCGCCACCATGCCCGGCGCGCCCGACCCCACGGCGATGTACGACACGTCGTTGACCTGCAGACCGTTCTTGATGGCGTAGTAACGTGCAAACAGGTCGGTGGACGAACCCGGCGCCGTGATGCCGATCTTCTTGCCCTTCAGATCCTTGCCGCTCTTGATATCCAGGTCGGGCCGCACCGCCAGCACAATGCCGGGCGTGGTGTTGAGCAACGCCACCGACACAATGTCCTTGCCCTGCGCCTGGATGTGGATGGTGTGGTCATAGAAGCCCACCACCGCATCGGTCGAACCGGCAATCAGGGCCTGCAGCGCCTTGCTGCCGCCAGCCTGGAAGTTCTCCACCTTCACGTTGAGCCCTTCCTTCTGGAAGTTGCCCAGCGACTGCGTGAGCGGCACCGGCATGTAGTTCAGGATCATCGAGCCGACCGACAGGCTCACATCCTTCTTTTCTGGCTCGGCGGCGTTGGCTGCCGAACAGACCCCCGCACACAACAGGGCCGAAATCCATCGCTTCATGGTTGTCTCCATCATTGTTATTGGGTCAGGCATTGGTTTCGGGATCGGCCTTCGGGCGCCACACGAGCAACTTGCCTTCGAGCGCGTCAACGCTGCGGTCCAGCGCAATCACGAATGCGGACAGCACGACGATCCCCGAGAACACGCCGGTGGCATCGAACACGCCTTCGGCCTGCGCAATCAGGTGGCCCAGGCCGGCTGACGAACCGAGGTACTCGGCCACGATCGCGCCCATCACGGCCATGCCGACGGAGGCGCGCAGGCTGGAGAGAATCCAGCTCGTGGCGGACGGTACATACACGTGGCGCAGCAGGCTGATGCGGCTGGCCTTGAGCAGTCGCGCATTGGCCAGGATGACGGGGTTGACCTCGCGCACGCCCTGGTACGTATTGAAGAAGGTAATGAACAGCACCATCGTTGCGCCCAGTGCCACCTTGGAGGTCAGCCCCAGCCCGAACCACATCACGAAGATGGGCGCGAGCAGGATGCGCGGGATCGCGTTGAAGACTTTGATGAACGGGTCGAGCACCTCCGCCGCGAGCCTGGACAAGCCAAGCCACAACCCCAGGCTGATGCCGAGCAGCGTGCCGATGCCGAACGAGAGAATCGTCTCGGCCAGCGTGATGGCGAGGTGCGTGTAGATATCGCCGCCGGTGAACCATTCCCAGATGCGCGCGACGATGGACGACGGCATCGAGAAATAGAACGGGTCCACCACGCCCGCGCGGCCCAGGCCCTCCCACGAGCCGAACATCAACACCACCACGGCCAGTTGGAACAGGCGGATCTTGGTCTTGTGCGCGAGACCGGCGCGCGGCGTGCCAACGGCGGGCATCGTATTAGTGCTGGACGGCATGGCTCTTCTCCACCTCGGTGCCGAGGATCGACCAGATCTCGCGATACAGGCGGATGAACGCGTCGGACATGTTGATTTCAGACACGTTGCGCGGGCGCGGCAGCGTGATTTCCACATCGCCAACCGGATGGCTGGCAGGCCCGGCGGACATGACGACCACGCGGTCGGCCAGGGCGATGGCTTCTTCCAGGTCGTGCGTGATGAACAGCAGCGATTTGCGGTCTTCCTGCCAGAGCCGCAGCAACTCGCTCTGCATGAGATGGCGCGTGTGCACGTCCAGCGCCGAGAACGGTTCGTCCATCAGCACGATCTTGGGCGAGAGGATCAGCGTCTGCGCCATGCTGATGCGCTTCTTCTGCCCGCCCGAGAGCTGATGCGGATAACGCGCCTCGAAGCCGGCCAGGCCGACCTTCTTCATCCACGGACGGGCGCGCTCGCGGGCCTCGTCCACCGGCACGCCCTGGAACACCAACCCCAGGGCGACGTTGTCCAGCGCCGTCTTCCAGGGCAGCAGCGAGTCCTGCTGCATCATGAAACCGGCATTGCCGTTGAGGCCGGTCAGCGGTTCGCCAAACACGGTGACAGTGCCTCCAGCCGGCTTGAGCAGCCCGGTCACGGCGTTGAGCAACGTGCTCTTGCCGCAACCCGTCGGGCCCACCACAGCCACGAATTCGCCTTCCCCAATCGACAGGTCAACGCCTTGCACCGCCGTGAAGCTGCCGAACCGCACCGAAACCTGATTGAGCTGCACCGCCGGCAACCCGGCGTGGAGTCGGCCACTGGCGGCCGGAAGGGAAGAAAGCATGGGCGTCTCCTTGAACGCGCCTGATTCGATGCGTTCTGTTTGATGGAATTTAGTTCTATTTTATAGACCATCAACATTGGAGTTAACGGGCGTAAACCCGTAAACAGCGGGTCACCGTCCGAAATTTCTTGGCATCATGCCAAGGCAACACCTTATTTTGTTCTTTCTGAAGAAATTATGTTCTTATAGACAGAACGATAAGAAACGTACATTTGGGAGAATTGTTGGTACGAACGCTAAAGTTTTCCGCCCGCCATCCGATGAAGGGCGTACTGATCAGCGAGACGGCCATGCAACTTTCTTCCCCTTCCGTATCTACCGCGACCGCCGGCGCATCGGGCAGCGGGAGCAGTTCGGCCGGCGACATCGAGCGCCTGCAGCGCCAGCTCAAGAACCTGCAGAAGTCGATGCAGGATCTGCCCGCGCAGAATCTGCCGCCGGACCAGGCCCGCGAGCAGGCACAGCTGCTCAGCCAGCAGATTCAGATCGTGCAGGCGCAAATCGCTCGCCTTCAGGCGCAGAACGGTTTGGAGCAAGCGCAAACCCGGTTAGAAAACCGGCACAACGCATCCAAAAACGCTTCGGGCACAGGCAATACCGACGCAGCGGCCAAGGCCCGTACGACGGACAAGGTGACCGGCTCGTCCACGGCGAGCGATGCCCGCCAGCACACCCGCCAAGCAACGCAGGCACAGTCCGCGCAGTCAGCCCATCCCGCCAGCGCTGAGGCCATCACGCCGGCCAAGCCACCGCTGGTTTCGGTCAGGGCCTGACCGGCGGCAACGCGGCGGCCGCCTTACCTTGATGGCGCCCACCGCCGATGCCTGACCACCTCCTTCCTCACCCCCTCCCTTCGGGGGGACGCCAGCGTGCGGTGCCGACAGCGACAATCGCCGCGCCGCCGTCCTGTGTGCGGCATCGAGAACACGCATGACCTCCGCCGCCAGCGACGCCCTGCCCCCGACCGCCCCCGCCGACCCGCATCCGGCGCGCACGCCTTCGCGCAATTTCTTTGCACGCCACTGGCGCGGTGATTACAGCCTCGCCCGCTCGTATTGGTTGCATACCGCGCTGATGCAATTTGGCGTGGTGGCGCTCAGCGCCGGTGTCACGCATGCGCTGGCACATAACGCACCGGCGCGCGCGGCATCAGCGGCGCTGCTCGTGATTTACGTGATGGGATTGACCCTGTGGATCTGGGCGGTGGTGGGCACCTGGCGCTCCGCCGACCGCGAGCAAGCGCGTAATCGGCTTGCCGGCATGTCAAACCTGTGGCCGCTGATCGCCAAGGTGATGATCGTGCTGGGCGCTGTCGGCACCAGCTCGCGCGTGATCAACGATGGGCCGCGCCTGGGCGCGCATCTGCGCACCGCGCTGGGTGAGCAAGCGGCGTCGCCGTTTACGGTGATGCCGCAACGCGATGGGCGCGCCATCCTCTTCAACGGCGGCATGAACGACGGCGCCGCCGATGCGCTGGAAGCCGCGCTGCGCAAGGCGCCAAACGCCGTAGCCGTGGTGCTGCGCTCCGAAGGCGGGTGGCTACGCGAAGGGACGCTGGTGGCAGATGTCATCCGCCGCCACCATCTGCGCACATATGTCGAGCGCACCTGCGCATCAGCTTGCACGATCGCCTTCCTCGCAGGCGCTGACCGCGCCGCCGCACCGGCTGCACGCATCGGCTTCCACCGCCCGCGCGCGGTTGGCGCCGATCACGACCAGACCCCCGGCGCCACCGACAGCGAACTCTGGCGTGCATATGCAGACGCCGGCCTGCCCGATGCCTTCGTGCGCCGCGTGCAGGACACACCGTTCGACCAGATGTGGTTTCCCACCACACAAGAGCTGCTGACGGGCCACGTCGTCACGCGCGCATCGCCCGGTGGCGAATACGCAACCATGGCCACGCAGTTGAATACCCGCGAAGCTTTGGCGGCGGAACTGCGCAGCGCCCCGCTGTATGCAACGCTGGAACGCAAGTACCCCGCGCACTTCAGCCGCCTGATCGACACGCTGTGGCCAGAACTGCAGCGCAACGTTACGGATGCGCGGGCGGTGACGCTGCTGCGCGAGCAGACGGGCAAGCTGTACCGCGCGCTGATTCCGACTGCACCCAACGCGCTGCTCTTTGCCAACGCGCAACTCACGCTTGAACAGGCCCAGGCACTGCAGCGCATGAGCCCGGAAGCCTGCGTGGCCTATCTGGACGGCACGTCCGGGGCAAGCGCCGCAGCCGCACGATTGCCGCGCACCCTCGTCACCCGCGAGCAGGCCTTGTTCTCAGACCTGATGCAGGCAGCCGACCCAGACCACGCACCGGTTGTCACACGCGCACAAACCCTGCCGGTGCTGCAATTGGCCGTTGCCGCCCTTCCGCTCAATGAACAGCGCGTGCTGACCGTGCCCGCACTACGCCACTCCGCGCCGCCCGCCGAACGCTGCCAGGCGCTGATCGGCTTCTCCCGCTCGATCCTGGCCCTGCCGGAAACCGAACGCGCGCTGGCGTTGCGCGGCATGTATGCCGATACATCCGCGCCCGATTCGTAGCAAGACGCTTCAGGCTGAACTTCAGGCTGACCGCAACGCGGCCAGCGACGCCCGCTGGCGCCCTTCTTCGTCAAAGTTGTCGGGCGACAGCCATTGCTCGAATGCGGCTCGCACCTGCGGCCAATCCGCATCGATGATGGAGAACCACGCGGTATCGCGGCTGCGGCCCTTGTAGACCACCGCCTGGCGGAAGATGCCTTCGAACTGGAAGCCCAGCCGTTGCGCAGTCTGCCGCGATGGCGCGTTCAGGCTGTCGCACTTCCACTCGTAGCGCCGGTAGCCGAGGTCTTCAAAGACGTGCTTCATCAGCAGGAATTGCGCTTCGGTCGATGCCGGTGTCCGTTGCAGCAACGGCGAGAACGTCACCGCCCCAACCTCCACCACGCCGTGATCGGGCGTGATGCGCATCAACGCCAGCGTGCCGACCGGGCGATCCGTGCGCGCGTCGATCACCGCGTATTGCAGCGGATCGCGCTTCGCCGCAATGCGCTCGATATAGGCGCGGTGTGCCGCCCTATCGGCAAACGGGCCTTCCACCATGTATGTCCAGACGCGGTCGTCCTGCGCCTGGCTGAACGTATCGAACAGCGCGTCGGCGTGGCGCGCAGCGTCAAGCGGCTCCAGCCGGCAGTAGCGACCGGCGACCGGCGCGTGCGGCGGCAGCGGCCGGGCCGTCCAGCCGGACAGCGGCGCACCAATGGGTTGCTGATAAGCGTTGAGCGTGGGCATGCGTGAAACCTGAGTCGAGAACAACAAGGAGCCTTCACCCTACAGAACTTCGTGGCTCCATGAAAAGAGCCATGGAAACGCACTGCGATGGAGCCACACCAACACCCCAACCCCGGATTAATCCGTTCGATACCCCGCTACGCGCCGATAGCGCAGGTCCGTGCAAATCGATATGTTGGCGACGGGGGAAGACGGCGTCACGAATAGGCGCGGGCATAGGCATTGCTGTGCTGGGGTATGCACGCGCCCTCGGAATCGTCCGCCATCTTTTCTGCCAGGAGCCCGCGAGTGGCGCCGTTCATTACAGAGTGGTACCGCCGCTGGAGCCGCGGCGTCCGATACGCAGGCGCGGCCGCATGGCTTGTTTTGGCCGGCATGGCACCTTGGTGCCCGGCCTTGGCGGCGCCCAGGTTCGCCTACCCCATCACGCAGCGCATTGACGCCGGCGCGAGTCTCGCCCTTCCACGCACGTGGGGCCCATTGCGGCTGAACACCGATACGCCCATTCCTTCTGTTGCGGAGACCATCAATTCGCCCTTTGGCCCATCTCGATTGGTATTTGCGCAGCAGACCGTCGCGCCGGAGAGCTTCGCGCTGGTGACGGTACGCAAATCCGATTTCGACAAAGGCACGCCCGATTACCTGGAAAGCCTGCGCTCGCGCGATCTGGCAATTCTGCTCAACCACATGGAATCGCGCGTGCATGGCGATCGCCCAGCCTGGGCTGCCCGCCTGTTGCGCGGCAAGGCACCTACGCAGCAGGTGCTGGCCGGGCGCCGGGTAATTTACTGGGAAGGCGAATGGAGCACTTCAACGGCGCGAACGGTCGTCGTTCGCGGGTATGCGTTCTTCGGCAACGGCGCGGTCTACCTGCTTCGCATATTCGGCACCGCCGGGCACAACAGCCCCGCTGAGTTTGCCGAAGAGGCACGTTTTGCCGATTTGGTCGCTGCGACCTTTCGCACAAAGTAGGCGTTGGAGCCGTCGACGGGCAAATTGTTGCGACGCAACAACACGTGTGACACGCGTGCCGGCCCTGGCACGCAAGCGCTGGCCTGTCCACGCAAGCTCTGAAATTTGTTGTTACTCTTGGAACAGTCTGTTCACTCGTACTTGTATTGTTCTTCCGCATTGCAACACCTACACTTCGTGAAAGTTGTTCAGACATCGATTGCCTGGACAAGCAATGCAAGTGTTGTAAGGAGAACAATGATGAAATGGTTGGATATTGGCGCCGTCATGGCCGCCTGGATTGCGAGCTGCGTTGCAGCAGGCTGGCTCATCAGCGCCGCCGCCTTCCTGGCTTAACGCCCTCAATTGCCCTAAAAGGCAAAACGGCCGAGCGGGACCCCTCCCCGCCCGGCCATGAATACCCCGGTTGATCGATCCGTCAGGCTGGTTTCTGACCTGCCCACTGAACGAATTGGTCGACAAACCCCTGCAAGAACTGGCGCGTCCGCGCATCTGCCACCCCGCCCTGGGCATCAAAGGGCTCCCCCGCAAAGTGGAAGAACACCTCCGGTAACGGCAAGACCTTCACGCCGACCGCCGCGAGCACATTGCGCAATTGCGCCTGCGACAGCGCCGTCCCGATGGCGCCCGGCGATGCGCCCGCAATGCCCGCCGGTTTACCGGCCCACACGCTTTGGCCGTACGGCCGCGAACCCCAGTCAATCGCATTCTTCAGCACGCCCGGTATGCCGCGGTTGTATTCCGGCGTGACGAACAGCAGCGCATCCACGGCCCCCACCGCGGTCTTGAAGCGCTGTACCGGCTCGGGCAGATTGGCATCCAGATCCTGGTTATAGAGCGGCAGCTCGCCAATCTCGATGAACTGGGCCGTCGCGTCCGACGGCAGCAAGCCTGCCAGCGCCTGCGCCAACTGGCGGTTGAACGACGCCTTGCGCAGGCTGCCGACGATCACTCCGATAGTCAGATTGCTCATGAACACTCCTTGCGTGCAAAACAGTTCGGGTGGCGCTGACGCTCAATCCGCCGTCGCCGGCTCCGGGGCCACCTCGCGTTTGAGACGGTTGATCAGGGCGAACATCAGGGGGTTCAGCAGAATCGAGAGGATCGCCGCCGACAACAACAGCCCCCGCGCCCGGTCGGGCAGGATTTCCAGGCTGATCCCCAGCCCGATCAGGATGAACGAAAACTCGCCGATCTGCGCGAGGCTGGCAGAAATCGTGAGCGCCGTGCGGTTGCCGTGACCAAACGCGCGCACCACCGCAAACGCTGCCAGTGACTTGCCTACCACCACAATCAGCACCGTGCCGAGCACCGCCCAGGGGTCTTCAATCAGCACCCTCGGGTCGAACAACATGCCCACCGACACGAAGAACAGCACCGCAAATGCGTCACGCAAGGGCAGCGATTCTTCCGCCGCGCGCTGGCTGAATTCGGACTCGGCCAGCACCATGCCCGCAAAGAACGCGCCGAGCGCGAACGACACGCCAAACAGCACCGTCGCGCCGTAAGCGACGCCCAGCGCGGTGGCCAGCACGCCCAGGCGGAACAACTCACGGCTGCCCGTCATGACTATGCGTTCCAGCATCCACGGGATCACGCGGCGGCCCACCACCAGCATGAGCGCGGCAAACGCCACCACCTTCGAGAGCGTGACGGCCAGCACCTTGACGATGTCCCACGTGCTGACCGCCGTGCTGCCGGCGCCCCCCAGCGCCCCGGCCAAGGCCGGCAGCAGCACGAGCGTCACCACCATCACGAGGTCTTCCACGATCAGCCAGCCGACGGCGATATGGCCCTCGTGCGAGTTGTCGATGCCGCGATCCTCCAGCGCCTTGAGCAGCACCACCGTGCTCGCCACCGACAGTGCCAGCCCGAACACCAGCCCCGGGCCCCAATCCCACCCGAGCAGCCAGGCCAGGCCCATGCCCATGAGCGTGGCCAGCGCAATCTGCCCGATGGCACCCGGAATGGCGATGGCCTTGACCGCCAGCAACTCCTTCATCGAGAAGTGCAGCCCCACGCCAAACATCAGGAGGATCACGCCCAGTTCGGCCAGTTGCGGTGCGAGGCTTTGATCGGCCACGAAACCGGGCGTGAACGGCCCGGCCACCACGCCCGCCATCAGATAGCCGACCAGCGGCGGCAGCCGCAGGCGCTGGGCGATGGTGCCGAAGATGAAGGCCAGCACGATGCCACCGATGATGGTGGAGATAAGCGGGGTGTCTACGTGCATGCGGTCCTGGATTGGAATGGGGCCGGGTTCAAAGACGGAGGGGCGGAAACGCTAGGCGGGGCCGGGCCGGCCCTTGTGCGACAACCGCGGCGCGGATTTGTTCACGTTGCGTCACAACTATAAGGATTGCCCTTTGCGAAACCTTACGAAGCAAATGTCATGCAGAAGACATCGCGCCAAAAACACCGCTCCTACACTGCGCCGCAGACCCGCTCCCCCAAGGCGGCCACCAAGGAGACAACGCATGCGCTACGCCAACAAGGTCCTTTCCGTGGACGAGGCCATCGCCCACGTCCGCAGCGGCAGCCGCCTGATGCTGGGCGAATTCGTGGGCGCCGGCGAGCCGGCCTGCTGCATCGAGGCGCTGCTCGCCAGCGGCATCGGGCAACTCACGCTCATCACCAACACGCCGGGGCTGCGCGGCGGCTTTCTCAAGGCACGGTTGTTCAGCTCCGGCCAACTGGCCGAGTTCATCGGCACGCACGTCGGCACGACGGACGAATCGACGCAGGCTTACCTGACCGACGCTGTGCGCGTGGCCGAGTTCTTTCCGATGGGCACCTGGGCCGAGAAAGTGCGCGCGGGTGCGCTGGGCCTGGGCGGCGCGCTCGTGCCGGTGGGCGTGGGCATCCTGGACCAGCCCGGGATGTTTCCCAAGCGGGGGGCGCCCAAGCCGACGATCACCGTCGATGGCACGACATGCTTCGTCGAGCCGCCTCTGCGCGCTGACGTGTCGATCATCAAAGGCTGGCGCGCCGATACCTTCGGCAACGTGGAGTTTCGCGGCACGGCACTGCAGAACCAGCGCGACATCGCCATGGCCGGCGACTACACCATCGTCGAGGTGAACGAGATCGTGGAGGTGGGCACGATTCCGCCCGAGCGCGTCGGCTGCCCGGGTGTGTTCGTCAATGCGGTGGTGCAAGGGCTGTCGCTGGACGACCAGCACGCGCTTTACAGGCACCACTGGACGAAGCTTGGCCGCCTGCCCGCTGCCGATGCGTGATCGTCAGACCCACAACGAGGAGACCGCCATGCAAGCCCTGCCCGAAACGCCCAAGCAACGCATCGCCGCCCGCTGCGCGCAAGAACTACGCGCGGGCGAAGTCGTCAACCTTGGCCTGGGCATCCCCACACTCACGGCCAACTACCTGGACGCCAATGCCGGCGTCATCTTCCATACCGAAAACGGCGCCTTCGGTTTTGGCGGACGCCCGCCGCTGGACGCCATCGACAGCGACTTCACCAACGCCGGTTGCGAGCCCATCACCCTGCTGCCCGGCGCGGCGCTCATGGACCTCGCCACGTCGCTGGGCGCAATGCGCAACGGCTACATCGACGTGACGATCCTCGGCGCGTTGCAAGTGGATGCGCTGGGCAACCTCGCCAACTGGGCGTGCGATCGCAACGGCAAATGGTGGCCTGGCATTGGCGGGGCGATGGACCTCTGCTACGGCACGCGCAAGGTGATTGCCGCGCTGGCGCACACCGATAAGCACGGCAACTCCAAGATCCTGCCGCGCTGCACGCTGCCGCTCACAGGCCAAGGCTGCGTGAAGGTCATCGTCACCGAACATGCCGTGTTTGACGTAACCGATGCGGGGCTGGTGCTGCGTGAAATCCTCTCGCATGCGACACTCGACGACATTCGCGCCATGACGGCAGCGCCCTTCACGCTGGCGCCGCTGCTGCAGATGCGCGCCGCCTGAGGAGACTGCATGCCCGCCACCGTCGATTGGTTCTTCGATGTCATCTCGCCGTTTGCCTACCTGCAGCTCGAACAGTTCGATGCGCTGCAGCAGGCAAACGACATCGTCATCCGCCCGCGCCCGCTGGTGCTTGGCGCAATCCTGCATCACTGGGGGCAAAAGGGCCCCGCCGAAATCACCCCCAAGCGCGTGTTCACGTACCGGCATGCGCTGTTTCGCGCGCAGCAGCTCGGCATTCCGTTTCGCATGCCGCCCGCGCACCCGTTCAACCCGATCAAGGCGCTGCGGCTGACGATCGCGATGGGCGGCTCGCTCGATGCCGTGCGGGCGGTGTTCCGGCATATCTGGCGCGACGGCAACGATGTGGCATCGCCGGAGGGTTTTGCCGCGCTGTGCGAAGCGGTCGGCTTTGCGGAAGGCGCAACGGCTGTCGACCAGCCCGCCGTGAAAGACGCGCTGCGTGCGCACACCGATGCGGCTATCGCGCTCGGCGTGTTTGGGGTGCCCACGCTGGTGCACAACGGCGAGCTGTTCTGGGGTGAAGACGCCACCGAGATGTTTCTGCAAAGCCTGCGCGCCGACTGGCTCTCCACGCCCGAAGTGCAACGCGTGAGCACGTTGCCGGTGGGCATTCAACGTGGCTGAACACGACACAAACTCGCGCCCCGGCATCAGCCGCGCACGGCTGGCGCATATTGCGGCGTGGTCGATTGAGCTGCCACCGGATGAAGCGGACCGCGCGTGCGCTGGCATCGTCGAGAAAACCTATGCGCGCGGCGCCTGCATCTGCCCGAAGAACACGTTGCTGGAAAGCTGGACGGGCGTGGTCACGGGTCTCATCAAGATCGGCACGGTGTCGCCCGAGGGGCGCAGCGTCACGTTTACGGGCGTGCCGGCCGGCGGCTGGTTTGGCGAGGGCACGGTCCTCAAGAATGAGCCGCGCCGCTACGACATCGTTGCGCTGCGCGACACGCGCATGGCCTTCATGGACCGAGCCACCTTCATGTGGCTGGTGGAAAACAGCGTGGCGTTCAACCGCTTCCTGGTGAAGCAGCTCAACGAACGGCTCGGGCATTTCATGGCGCTGCTGGAATACGACCGGCTGCTTGATGTGACGCCGCGCCTGGCGCGTTGCATTGCGTCGCTGTTCAACCCGGTGCTCTACCCGGGCGCGGGCGACCACCTGGAAATCACGCAGGAAGAACTTGGCTTGCTCTCTGGCATGACACGGCAAGTGGCCAACCAATCGCTCAAGGCCCTGGAGAAAGACGGCGTGGTGCGGTTGGAATACGGCGGCGTGACGGTCGTCGACCTCGATCGGCTGCGCAGCTACGGCGCCTGAAGACGCCGTCTTTATTAACGAATCTTCATCCGGCGCAGCGGGCCGCACCCGCTAGAATCGCGGCACAACAAGACAAGATCGTTACGCTGCGGCATGCGCCCCACGCGGCCGCAGCCGGAAGAGGGAACAGGGCAACGCACACCGTGCGTGCCTGCATCTATGCTGCCGATTCATCTGCTTTCCACCGGCAAGGCATTGCCGGAACACCAAGTCACGTCCGCCGAGCTGGATGCCCGCCTGGGCCATCGGGCGGGGTACGTGCGCAAGAAGTCCGGTATCGACGTTCGCCACCATGCCACGCTTGCGGAGCACCAATCGGAGCTTGCCGGCGCTGCCGTGCGCGATGCGCTGCGCCGCGCAAACGTTCCCGCCGCATCCATCGACCTGTTGATTTCCGCCTCGGGCGTGCAGGAGCAGGCGCTGCCCAACACGGCCACGCGCATCCTGGAGCCCGCAGGGTTGCCGGCCGGCACGCCCGCGTTTGACGTCAACGCCAGTTGCCTGAGCTTCCTGACGGCGCTGCACGTGGCAAGCAGCCTGCTGACCACTGGCGCGTACAAACGCATTGCCGTGGTGGCGTCCGACCTGGCCTCGCGCGGCATCGACTGGGACGATGCCGAGACCGCGTTGATCTTCGGCGATGGCGCGGCGGCAGTCATCGTTGAGGCGGCATCTGCGGTGTCCAGCAAAGGCATCCACGCGTACCGCATGGAGACCTACCCCGCCGGCAAGGCCTATTGCGAAATCCCTGCAGGCGGCACGCGTCGCAACCCGCGCACCGGCGCGCAACCCACCGATTACCTCTTCCACATGGACGGCAAGCGCGTGTTCAAGCTCGCCTCGCAACTGATGGACGGCTTCCTCGATCGTCTGTTCGCGGGCAGCAATTACACGCTGCGCGACATGCACGTCGTCGTGCCGCACCAGGCGAGCCACCTTGGGATGCAGCATTTGCGCAAGCGGCTGGGCGTGCCAGAAGCCAGCGTGATCGACATCTACGCGCAGCACGGCAACCAGGTGGCCGCATCGATTCCCACCGCGCTGCATGAAGCGGTGACGCGCCAACGCATCGAGCCTGGCAAGCCGGTCTTGCTGGTTGGCACGGCAGCCGGCCTGACGCTCGGCGGCATGGTGCTGACACTATGACCACGCTTGTGACGGGGGCCACGGGCGGGCTCGGCCGCAACGCGGTCGATGCACTGCTGGCACAAGGCGCAGGCGTACGCGCGACGGGGCGCGATGCCGCGCAGCGCGAGGCCTTTATCGCACGCGGTGCGGACTATGTACCGGCCGACCTCGCACGCCTGACGCCGAGCACGCTCGATGCGCTGCTTGATGGTGTCGACACGGTGTGGCATTGCGCGGCGTTGTCATCTCCTTGGGGTGCGTACGACGCCTTCTACGCGGCCAATGTGCGCGCAACGACCGCTCTGACCGAAGGTGCCGTCAAGCGCGGTGTTCGCCGCTTCGTGCACATCTCCACGCCGTCGATCTACTTCGACTACCAGCATCACGCCGAACTGCCCGAGAGCTATCGCCCTGCCCGCTTCGCCAATCATTACGCGGCCACCAAGATGCTGGCAGAAGCGGCCATCCAGCAGCAGGTCGCCACACAGAACCGCACGCACTTCGTCATCCTGCGGCCGCGTGGGCTGTTCGGCCCGCATGACCGCGTGGTGCTGCCGCGCATCCTGCATCTGCTGAAACTGCGCGGCGGCGTGCTGCCGCTGCCCCGTGGCGGCGCAGCGCGCATGGACCTGACCTATCTGGAAAACGTGGTGCACGCCATGCAGTGCGCCACCACGGCGGACGTACCTTCGGGCGCCGCCTACAACATCACCAATCACGCACCGGCCACGCTGCACGATCTGCTCGATCAACTGCTGGGGCAACAGCTCGGCCTGCGCTACCGCATCCGCGCCGTGCCTTATGCGGCCATGGCATTGGCCGCACGCGCCATGGAATCGGCCAGTGCCATCACGCACCGCGAGCCGCTGCTCACGCGCTACAGCGCTGCGGCCCTGCACTACGACATGACGCTCGCCAACGACCGCGCGCGCATCGAACTCGGCTACGTGCCGCCCATCGACATGGCCGAAGGCATCCGCCGCACGGCCCACTGGTTACGCGAACATGGCAACGTTGTCCGTTTTTGAAGCCGGTTACTGCACGCACACCGCGTGCGTGGCACTGCGCGGCGCGGGCTTGCGCACTTGCGCCTTTCCGGCGCGCGCATGGCTGATCGAAGCCGCCGGGCGACGCTGGCTGTGGGACACGGGCTATGCCTCGCATTTTCATGACCACACGCGCAGCGGCTTGTTTGCAATCTATCGCAAGGTCACGCCGGTGTATTTCGATACATCGGAATCCATGGCAGCACAGCTCGCACAACATGGCATGCGCCCCGCTGACCTGGATGGATTGATCGTCTCGCACTTCCACGGTGACCACGTTGCCGGCCTGCGCGACTTTCCGGGCGTGCCGGTCATCTGCTCTGGCGAGGGATGGATGCACCTGCGTGCGCTGCGAGGTGTTTCCGCGTTACGGCGCGCTTTCGTGCCCGGGCTGTTTCCCGAAGATTTTGAAACGCGTACGCGCTTTGTCGAACAGTTCGAGCAAGTCGCGCTGCCGCCAGAGCTGGCACCATTCACATCCGCCTGGGCCTTGCCCGACAGCAACGGCGACGTGCTGCTCGTGCCGCTGCCCGGCCACGCTGCCGGGCACCTCGGCGCCTTCGTGCGCACGCAGGAAGGCTGGGTGCTGCTGGCCGCCGACGCCGCCTGGTCACCGCTGAGCTATCGCGAGTTGCGCGGGCCGTCGGTGCTGGCGTATTCCATCATGGAAGACCGCCATGCCTACTTCGATACTCTGCGCAAGCTGCACGCGCTCGATGCCGGCGGCCACGTGCGCATTCTGCTCACGCACGAGGGCGCATTGTGACAACGTTACATCGCCTGCTGTGGTCTTACTGGCAAACGCGCCGGTTGCGGCTGCCTGATCGCGCCGCGCTGGAAGCGCATCAACAGCGGCAGATTGCCCGCTTCACGCAACACGTGCTGACCCGTAGCCCGTACTTCCGCCCGTTCGCATCGAAACCGATGCACGAATGGCCGTTGATGGACAAGGCCACGATGATGGCCAATTTTGACGCGATGAACACAGCCGGCCTGCGTCTGGCCGACGTGCTGGCGTGTGCGCAACAGGCCGAGCAGTCACGCGATTTCCGTCCTACGGTCAGGGCGTATTCGGTGGGCTTGTCTTCCGGCACATCGGGCGGACGCGGCGTCTTCGTCGTCAGCCCGACCGAGCGCGCGCAGTGGGCCGGCATCCTGCTCGCCAAGCTGCTGCCGCGCGGGTTGTTGCATGGCGAACGCGTCGCGCTGTTCCTGCGCGCCAACAGCAATCTGTACACGGCCGTGCGCAACCCGTGGCTGACGTTTTCGTTCTTCGATCTGTTTGCGCCGTTCGATTCGCACCGCGCGCCGCTGGAGGCATTGCAGCCAACCATCATCGTGGGGCCGGCGCAGGTGCTGCGTGCGCTTGCCATCGAGAAGTTGGCCGGCCGGCTCGACATTGCGCCGGTGCAGGTGCTGTCCGGTGCCGAAGTGCTGGAGCCGATGGACCGCGCGCTGCTTGCGCAGGCCTTCCGCAGCGTCGGCGAGGTCTATCAGGCAACCGAAGGTTTCCTGGGTGCGACCTGCCCGCACGGCACGCTGCATCTGAACGAAGCGCACGTGCACATCGAGCCGCAATGGCTGGACGCGCGCCGCTTCGTTCCCGTCATCACAGATTTCACCCGCAGCACGCAGCCCATCGTGCGCTACCGGCTGGATGACATCCTCATCCGCCGCGACCCGGCGCTTGGCGCTTGCCCGTGCGGCAATCCGGCCATGGCCATCGAGCGCATCGAAGGCCGCTGCGACGACACACTCGTCCTGCCCGCGCTGGGCGGCGGCACTGTCACGCTGTTTGCCGACGTGTGTTCGCGGGCGCTGGCACAGGCGCTGCCGCTCCACGCGGACTATCGCCTGGTGCAGACCGATGCGAACACGCTCGCGTTGTCCATTCAACCAGCCGACGCCGACATTGCACGCGCGTGCCGGGCGCACCTGGCCGATGTCTTCGCCTGCCAGGGGGTCGATGCATCGCGCGTGACGTGGCACGCCACGCCCGAGCGCATCGCCACCGATTTCACCACCAAGCGCCGCCGCATCGTCCGGCTCGCGGCGCCGAGAGCGGCACGATGAGTCCGCTCGCCACGCGCCTGCGTCATATGGCCTTGGGCTGGTGTTCGGTGGGCCTCGTCTATGGCCTCTGCGGAGCGCTGCAAGGCGTTGGCACGATCATGCCCGAGACTGCACTGGACCGCGCCATTCCGTTCAGCACGTCAGGCATCTGGCTGTACGTGTCGTTCTTCGCGCTGATTCCGTTGGCGTATTTGCTGGCCGACATGTCTCGCCTGCCCTGGCTGGAACGCACCATGCAGATGAGCGCGCTGGTGAGTGGTGCGGTGTTCCTGCTGTGGCCGACCACGCTGCACTATCCGCCGCTGGCCGATGCATCGCTGCCGGCCAGCGTGCAACGCATGCTGATCGCCGTGGATTCGAGCCAGAACTGCCTGCCCTCGCTGCACGGGGCGCTTACGCTGCTCTCGGTGTGGGCGCTGGCCGATTCGCGCAGGCCGATGCGCACGGCGCTCGCCGCAGCCTGGGGGCTGGGCATCCTGTACGCCACGATCCAGACGCGCCGGCACGTCGCACTTGACCTGTCGGCAGGCGTGGCCGTGGGCGTGCTGTGCGGTGCGGCTGTCCGTCTATGGTTGGCGCGGCGGGCGTCAACGCTCTCTATCGAACCGGTGTCCACATGAATGCCTTTGCCCTGCCGCTTGCATTGATGCTCGGCTGCGTGCTGCTGGAACTGGCTGCGCTCAAGTGGTGGCGCGGTCAGCCGCTGCCGTGGCGCGACGTCATCCTCAACCTCAACTCCGGCCACGTGCTGATGTGGCTGTGCCGCGGCGTGGAAGTCTCGGGCTTCACGTGGCTATATGCCCATGCCAGCCTGCATTGGGTGGATGGCTGGCATCCGGTTGCGGGCTGGGCCTTCGCGTTTGTCGCTTGGGATCTCGGCTTCTACTGGCTGCACCGCATGCACCACAAGCTCGGCTTTCTGTGGGCGATCCACGCCGTGCATCACGAGGGCGAGCATTTCAACCTGTCGCTGGGCGTGCGCAACGCGTGGCTGTCGTCGCTGACATCGCTGCCGTTCTTCATGCCGCTGGCGCTGTTGGGCGTCACGCCGGAGATGTTCGTAGCGGTGTCGGGCCTGCATTACTCGGTGCAGTTCTACAACCACTGCGGCTTGGTCGGCCGCTCGGGGGTGCTGGACCGCTTCATGGTCACGCCTGCCAACCATCGCGTACATCACGGCTGCAACCCGGAATACATCGACCGGAACTTCGGCGGCACGCTGCTCCTGTGGGACAAGCTGTTCGGCACGTATCAGCGCGCGCTGCCCGACGTGCCGATCCGCTACGGCGTGCACAAGCCCACCCACAGCGACAACCCGTTCTGGGCCAACGTGGTGCCCGCATTGCAATGGCTGGGGTTACGCACGCCACAGTTGCAACGCGATACGCGCGCCACGCCCGCCGGCTGGATCGCCACCGGAGGTGTGCTGCTGTTCGGCGTGGTGATCGACTACGTACGCACCGATGGCCTGTGGCCCGGGCATTGGCAAGCGGTTTGGTTCGCGCTCATCCTGCTGCTCACGCTGGCGCTGGGCGGCTTGTCGGATGGGCGCGCCTGGGGCCGCTGGCTGTGGCCGCTGCTGGCGCTTGCACTGCCCGTGTTGATGATCGGCGCATGCGGCGCGGGCGATGCGTTGTCCGACACGTTGGCCGTTGCACTCGGGTTGCATGGCCTGGTCTGTGGGCTGTGGCACGTGCTGCGTGCCGAATCGCCGCTTTCTTCATCGCCGCATGCCGAATCTCGCTAAGCTCCGCTACGCTTCACCGCGCTCGTCGTCGCTGGCGGAGGATTTGCGCCAAGCCGCGCACGAACATCTGCAAGCAAACGGCGATCACCGCTTTGCCGATGCGAAGCTCGTCGCCAAGGGCGCCTTCCTTGTCGTAGTTTCTGCACTGCTGTATGGGGTGATGGTGACAGCCAAGAGCACGATAATTTTCGTGCTCGCCTATGTGGCCTTTCCGTTCATCGCAATGCTGCTGGCGATGAACGTGCTGCACGACGGCGCACATCGCGCACTCTCTCCGTGGCCATGGCTGGATCATCTCATGACACGCGTGACCGCCATCCCGCTCGGCATCGAACCGGCCTATTGGGCGGTGCGCCATGTGCACTATCACCACGCGCATGCCAACGTGGAGCACTACGACCTGGACACCGCCGCCAACCGCTTCCTGCGGCAGACGCCTTTTCAGCCGTGGTATCCGCAGTTTCGCTACCAGCATCGCTACTGGCCGCTGATTGCCGCGCTGTCGTTGCCGTACATCAACTGGATCTACGACTGGTCGGACCGCCTCGGCCTCACGCCGCTGACCACAGACCGCGTGTTACCCGGCTTGCGCGGGTGGGCGACGTTCCTGTCTGCCAAGACCTTGCACTTGCTTATTGCCGTGGCGGTGCCGGCCTGGGTGGCGCATCTGCTTGGTCTCGGCTGGGGCTGGGTGGCGTTCGGCTACTTCGCGGGGCAGATGCTGGCCTCGTGCGTGCTGGTGGCGCTGATTCTCGGCACGCACTGGGCAGACGTGACGTTCTATCTGCCGCCCGAATCGGGCCAGTTGCCCCACACGTGGCACGAGCATGCATTCCATACCGCCTGCGATTGGCAACCGCAACCGGCGTGGATCGGCTATTGGCTTGGCGGCTTGAACTGGCACCTGACGCATCACCTCTTCCCGACGTATAGCCACCGGCACTATCCGGCGCTGGCAGCACGTGTGGCGGAGGTGGCGCGCACCCATGCGCTCGACTACCGCGCGCTCACCTACGGGGAGTTGCTGACCGCGCAGCAGACCTTCCTGCGCGCCATGGGCCAACGCCCGAACTGACACGCAGGCAACACGCGCGGCCTCAGTTGCGCGCCTCGGCCGCGTGCACCGCATCGAGAATCACCTTGGCCATATCCTGCGGCCGCGACTGCTGCGGGACGTGGCTCGTCGGCAGCGTCGTCACCTTGGCGCCAATCTTCCTGGCCATGGCACGCTCCAGATCCGGTTGAATCATCCGGTCGTGCGCGCTGACGATGAACCACGACGGCTTGCTCTGCCACGCCGCCACCGTGGTGCGCTCGGCAAATGCCGTCGCCTTGATGGGCCCTTGCGTGGCGGCCATCACGCGCGCCTGAGCAGCGGGCACATCCTGGGCAAAGTCGCTCGCCAGCGCTGCAGCGGGCAGTGAGAGATAACCGTTGGCGTCAGCGACGAGCTTGCCGATGCCCGGCGCAGGCGCGTAGTCCTTGCCCACCTCTTCCGTCGACTGGCCGACGTCCGGCGCAAACGCCGCCACATACACGAGGCCGGCAACCTTGCTGTCCGCACCGGCTTCGGTGATGACCGTGCCGCCCCATGAATGCCCCACCAGCACGACCTTGCCCCGCTGGTTGCCGATGGCGCGGCGCGTGGCGGCCACGTCATCGGCCAGTGAGTTCAGTCCGTTCTGCACTGCCTGCACCTTCACGCCCTTGGCCTGCAGCAGCGGAATCACCTTGGCCCAGTCGGACCCATCGGCAAAGGCGCCGTGCACGATCACGACGGAAGGTTGATCGGCATCGGCTGCCGTGGCGGCCAACAGGGGCGCACTGGCGGTCATGCCAAGTGCCAGCGCTGCGATGGAGACGGCTTTGCGGTTGAACATGTCGGGTCCTTGTTATCTGTTCGGTTCTCAGTGGGATGAGGTGTCCGCGAGGCTGCCGCTTCAGGCGTGTGCACCGTCGTAGTAAGGGTTCGCGCTGCGGGCGCCATCGGTGTAGATGTCGGTGGCGCGGGCGCCGTCTGTATAGACATCGGACGAACGCGCGCCCTCGGTGTAGGTGTCCACCGCGCTTTGCACGGCGCGGGCGCCTTCGGTGTACGGGTCGCGTGCACCGACGGATGAAGCGGCTTGCGCGCCGGCGGCGGCCACAGCGAGAGCAACAACAGCGAGGGTCTTGGGGAGATTGCGGGTCATGATCGTTTTCCTTTGAACGGTTGGTTTGGGATTGCGCGGCCTGCCGGTGCTTTGCGTTGCGTTGGCCCGGCGTCTTGGCCACGGAATGCATTTAAGTCGCCTGACGTATCCGGCACGTAGCGATGTGCTGCCCGTTTTGTCTGGGCATGTACCGGAGCTGCCGCCGGATACAAACGCATACAAAACCCCGTCCATCGATGCCCGTTGCTACAAAGCAATACAAATCGGCGGCATCGTGAAACCGACCGGATACATCGCAGGCGCCCAATGCTGGAAACGAGGTGAGCAAGACCCGGCCTCGTCATCCATCCTTGATCACTGGAGCCCTCATGCAACCGACCCGATTGACCGCAACGTTGCTCGTACTGGCAGGCGCCCTGGGCGCGCACAACGCATTTGCGCAAGCCGCAGGCCTGCATCGGACCGATCTCGTCCACCACGACCTGAGCGTGCCAAGCCGCGAAACCCTGCAAGTGCGCGTGGATTTTGATGAGCGTGCATTCGCCCCCGCGCATGTCCACCCCGGCGAGGAAATCGCCCACGTCCTGCAAGGCACGATCGAATACCGGCTGGATGGTCAGCCCCCCGTGACGCTGCAGACCGGCGATTCGTTGTTCATTCCGGCCGGCGTTGCGCACTCAGCAAGAAACGTTGGCAGCGGCAAGGCATCGGAACTGGCCACGTATGTCGTGAAGTCCGGTGAGCCGCTGGTCAAGCTCGTTCACTAATCCCCTGCCCCATCCACCCAAAAGAGAGAACTCCCATGTCGAACCCCGTCAACCTTCGCCGTCGCCGCCTTCTGGGCACCACCATCGCCAGCATTGGCGTGCTCGATCTCGGGCTGGCCGAACTTGTGCATGCACAACCGGCACCGTCCCCCAATGCAAGCGCGCTGCTGGCTGGCCAAGCCAACCCGTTCGGCACGCTGCAGCAGATCGATGCCGGCGTGCTCAACATCGGCTACGCAGACCTTGGACCGAAGAACGGCCCCGTGATGATCCTGCTGCACGGCTGGCCGTATGACATCTACAGCTATGCAGAGGTGGCGCCCGCGCTGGCGGCGGCAGGCTATCGCGTGCTGGTGCCGTATCTGCGCGGCTATGGATCGACGCGCATCCGCTCCGCAGACACGCCGCGCAACGGGCAGCAGGCCGCGCTGGCCGCCGACATCATCGCGTTCATGGACGCATTGAAGATCAAGCAGGCGCACTTTGGCGGATATGACTGGGGCGCGCGCACGGCGGACATCATCGCGGCGCTGTGGCCGGAGCGCTGCAAGACGCTGGTATCTGTCAGCGGCTACCTGATCGGCAGCCAGGAGGCGAACCGCAAGCCGTTGCCGCCGGCCGCGGAATTTGCGTGGTGGTACCAGTTCTATTTCACGACGGAGCGTGGCGCGCAGGGTTACGCCGCCAACTGTAAGGAATTCAACCGCCTGATCTGGAAGCTCGCGTCGCCCACGTGGAAGTTTGACGACGCCACGTACGACCGCAGCGCCACCGCATTCGACAACCCCGATCACGTCGCCGTCGTCATCCATAACTATCGATGGCGCCTGGGGCTGGCGCAGGGTGAATCGAAGTACGACGTGCTGGAACAGCGCCTGGCCACCGCGCCTGCCATCACGGTGCCCACCATCACCATGGAGGGCGATGCCAACGGCGCACCGCACCCGGAGCCGTCAGCCTATGCGAAGAAGTTCACGGGCAAGTACCAGCACCGGAACATCGGTGGCGGCATCGGGCACAACCTGCCGCAGGAAGCGCCGAAAGCGTTCGTACAGGCCATGCTGGACGTGGTGCACCTCTGAACCGGCTAGCCTGGCGGCGCTTCTGGCTCACAACGCCGACAGCAACCCTTGGGGTAACCCACGCGTCAGGGCCAGCAGCGTCATCACGGCCGGCATGGCCGCCGCGGCCATCACCGTCTGCGCGGCGGTGATGCCGGCCATGAGCGGCGCGTCACCGCCCAGTTGACGCGCCATGATGTACGACGAGGATGCCGTGGGCAGCGCCTGAAACAGCAGCGCCACGATCAACGCAGCATCGGTCAGGCCGAGCGCGTGGCCAAGAGCGAGCGTCAACACGGGCATGGCCAGGAACTTGATGACCGACGACACCAGCACCGGCTGCGCCCACGAACGCACGCCGCTGAAGTTGAGCGCAGCGCCCACGCACAGCAGACCCAGCGGCATGGACGCCACCCCGAGCGCACGCACCGCCGGCTCGATCGCCGCAGGCATCTGCAACCCCAGCGCCTGCATGGCAATGCCCAGCGAGCAAGCCACCACCGGCGGATTCGTCACGATCTGACGCACGAGCGCACGCCCACTCAGGCGCACCGAGCCATAGCGGGCGAAGACCAGCACGCACAACAGATTGACTGTCGGCACAATCGCCGCGTTGCAAACGGCAGCCAGCGCAATCCCCTTGGCACCGAAGATGCCTGTAGCCAGCGACACGCCTACGTAGTTGTTGAACCGCACCGCCCCCTGAAACACCGAGGTAAACGCGGCACCGTCCAGTTGCATCCACGGCCGGGCCAGCATTAGCGCAACTGCCACCAGCAATGTCGCGCCAATCAACGTCAGCACCAGCGGCAACACGGGCAAAGACTGCATGTGTGCCGTGGCCAGCCCATGCATGAACAACGCCGGTAACAGGACGTAGTAGCAGAGCCGCTCAGCCTGCGGCCAGAAGGTTTCGACGAGGAAGGCGGAGCGCTTGAGCCAATGGCCGAGCGCCACCAGAAGCGCAACCGGCGCGAGAGCGAGCAGGATTGCGGCGGTCATGGCCGTGCTCCTGCATCGTGGCGTGCCCGCAATGCGGGCGAGAGGCGGAGGAACGTGCGGAACGGCATGAGGTGCTCGGCGAAAAACAGGAACACCGTCAAGCTATCACGCAGTCACAGCAGCAATAATTGTTATTTATCTGGCGATCAATGAGAAATTCTCATTGCAGAAGCGACCACGGCATCGGTCAATGCCTGGGTAAAGCGCTGTGCAGTCCGCGATTGGTGTTCAAGCAGCACCACCGCGCGGTGCAATTGCGGTTGGCCAAACGCCAGCCGGGCGATGGGCGGCAATTGCGTCAGCTCGGAGTCGGATATCGCCACCACGGCGGCGCCCAATCCGCTTGCCACCATGCGCACGATCGTGTCCTTGTTGTCGAGCACCATTTCTTCGCGCACCCGCACGCCCAAGCGCCGCAGTTCCGAAGCGATCATGCGGCCGGCCCAGGCCTGCGCATCAAAGCGGATAAACGGCAGCTCGGTCAGCAGCGCACGCGCATCACGCTCGGCGTATTGCGCGGGAGCGAGCAGCCAGAAGCGGTCTTCATAGAGCGTCGACCACACCAGTTCCGCCGGATGCGGCCGCACGGGGTGCGACGTGATTGCGGCGTCCAGTTCGCCATCGGCTACACGCTGTGCAAGCTCGGCCGACATGCCGGCGGCCACGTGCACGCGCAGGCCCGGATGCGCCGTCCGCAGGGCCAGCAGCGCGTTGGGCAGCGGCCCCGATAGCGCGGTCTGGATGGCGCCGATGCGCAACCGCCCGACCAGCGCCCTCTCATCGCTCAGCGCGTCGGGAATGCGGTCATACAGTGCGAGGATCTGTTCGGCCTGGGCGAGCACGATGCGGCCTGCCTCTGTCAGCGCGGGCTCACGCCTTGAGCGGTCGAACAGGCGGACGTTGAACTCCTCTTCCAGCGATTTGACCTGCAGGCTGACAGCCGACTGCGTGAGCCCGATGGCCTCGCCGGCCCGCGCAAACGTGCGGTGGCGGGCAATGGCAACGAGCGTTCTCAAGGCGCGGAGAGACATGGCGGATACGAAGTTCGATCAGGTGCAGATAGCGCATCGTACCTCTGGCCACACCGGCCTGCCCTCCAGGGCAGTGAGACAACCCGCTTACGTCAGCATGGCAGCCAGCGCGGGAGGCAACCCGCGGTTTGGCTTGTGCGGCGGACGCGCAAAGCTGCCTTCCGCTGCGCCGTTCGGGGCAAGCGCAATCAGGCTCTCGCAATGGCGGATGGCGCTGGAGACGCCGTCCACCACCGGCACGGGAATGCGGTCCTTGAGTGTCCGGGCCAGCCCGGCAAGCGGTGCGCCGGCCACGATGATCACGTCGGCGCCGTCTTCACGCACCGCCTGCAGGCTGAGTTCCTCCAGCCGTGCCGCATGGTCCTCCTGCACGCTGCCGATGTCGCGCAGCGGCTGCTGCAACGAGCGCACGCTTGCCAGCCGCGACGACAGCCCATTGGCGGCTACGCACTCGCGGTACCACGCCTGGATACGGTTCGAAATGGCGATGATCGAAAAGCGCTGGCCGAGCAGGCAGGCGCTGGCCAGCGCCGCTTCGGTCATGCCGACCACCGGCACGTTGCACAGCTCCTTGATGCCAGCGAGGCCCGGGTCCCCAAACGCCGCGACAACCACGCCGTCGAATTGACCGTCATGTTCGGCAACGACGCACGCAGTGGCATAGCCGCCCACCAGGGCCTCGAAGCGCGTTTCGATATAGGCCACGCCAAATGGCGCCGTCGCCATCGTGAGCGTAGTGCCGGGTGACACGGAGCGACGCGCCTCGGCATGGATCAACTCCGTCACGCTCTCGGAGATATTGGGATTGACGACCAGAATACGCATGATGAAATTTTGAGAACCCAACCAAAACCGTCAAACCAGCGACGGCGCGCCCGCCGGCAGGAACTGCCCGCGCCCCGGTGCCGGTTCGAGGTACTTGCCGTTTTCGACCAGCATCTCGCCGCGCGAGAAGCAATGCACCGGCCAGCCGGTCACTTCGATGCCTTCATAGGGCGTGTAGTCGACTGCGTGATGCAACGCATCGTTGGTGATGCGCACGCGGCGCTCCGGATCCCACAGCGTGATGTCGGCATCGGCCCCGACGGCGATCGTGCCCTTGCGTGGGTACAAACCGTACAGCCGTGCCGGGCGATACGACGTCAGCTCCACAAACTGATGCAGCGACAGCTTGCCGCGCGCAACGCCATCAAACAGCAGCGGCAACCGCGTCTCGATACCGGGCACGCCGTTGGGAATATGGTCGAACGGTTGCGCCTGACCGCCAAGCTTCTTGCCTTCCGGGTCGTCATAGTTGAACGGCGCATGGTCGGAAGAGAACACGCTGAACACGCCCCCTGCAAGCGCGCGCCATACGGCCGCCTGGTTTTCAGGATCGCGCGGTGGTGGGCTGCAGACGCACTTGGCACCTTCGTAGCCATCGTCACCTTGCAGGCCCATGTCTTCGGCGGTCAGGTAGAGGTATTGCGGGCAGGTCTCGGCCAGGATCTGCAAGCCACGGCTTTGCGCCCAGCGAATCTGCTCGATGGCTTCCTTGCCGGAGACATGCACGATCAGGATCGGCACGTCCACCAGTTCGGCAAAGGTGATGGCACGGTGCGTGGCTTCACGCTCCACGGCAGCCGGGCGTGACAGGCCATGGAAGCGTGGCGAGATGCGGCCTTCGCCGACCAGCTTCTCGGTCAGCCAGGAAATGCAGTCGGCGTTTTCCGCATGCACCATCACGAGGGCGTTGTTCTGCTTGGCCACGTCCAGCACGTCGAGCATTTCGCGGTCGGACAGCTTCAGGTCGTCATAGGTCATGTAGACCTTGAACGAGGTGTAGCCCTGGCGAATCAGCTCCGGCAGTTCGTGCTTCAGCACGTCGGGCGTGGGATCGGCCACGATCAGATGAAAGCCATAATCGGCCACCGCGCGGCCCTCGGCGCGCCGGTGGTAATCGGCCACCGCCGCCTTGAGCGAGCCGCCCTTCTCCTGCGCGGCAAACGGGATCACCGTTGTCGTGCCGCCGCAGATGGCCGCACGCGTGCCGGTGAAGAAGTCGTCAGCCATGCGCATGCCATCGGGCATAGGCTGGTCGAGGTGGCAATGACCGTCGACGCCGCCCGGCAGCGCCAGCAGGCCGCTGGCATCCATCTCTCGCGCACCGCGCGGCAAGCCGTGGCCGAGCACGACGATGCGGCCATCGCGCACACCGATGTCGCAGCTAAAGCGGTCGGACGCGGTCACCACATCCGCATTGCGGATCACCAGGTCGAGTTCCGTGGACATGCTTAGCGCTCCTTCATTCCGTTAAGCGACGTCCGAGAACAGGCGGCCCCACCCGCGCAGTTCGCGCGTGTCGACGCCCGCCAGCCGCAGCGATTTCCACACGACGGTCGAGATGGTGTCGTACACGGGAATGCCCGTTTCCGCTTCCAGCGCTTCAACCAGGTGGGCAGCGCGCAGGTTGGTGCAGAACGTGGTGATGGCGGCCGGCTTTTGCTGCGCAACGTCGCGCACCAGGGTGCGGATGGTGTCTTCTTCCACGTCGGCAAAGCTGTGGTTGACGTGCAAGTCCAGATGGCGCTCAGCCACGCACTTGAAACCGTGGCGCGCGTAGTTCTGCACGATGCGCTGCTGCACGTCATCCAGATACGGCGTAACGAGCGCGAAATCGCGTGCGCCGGTTTTCGCCAGGATCTCGTTGAGCGCCAACACTGACGTGGTGGCCGGAATGCCAGTGGCTTCCGTGATCTGGCGGCACAGCGCCTCGTCTTTCTCAAAGCCGAGCCAGCCGGACGACGTGCCGTTCCAGGCAATCACGTCGACGTGCGCGTCGGCCAGCAACTTGGCGGCGTTCAGGATCTTCTCCAGATCGAACTGCCCAAGCGCCTGGTCGCGCAGCGAAATTTCCGTCACGGTAAAGCGCGAGAAATGCGCGCTCACATTGGGCAGGCCGCTCACCATGGCGCTGGTAATGGGTTCCAGCGCCGTGTTGGACGATGGCGTGAGCATGCCGAGCTTGATGCGTTTTGTCATGGGAGTCTTCTTCGTGGTTTGCGCGCCCCGGTGCTCGCGAGTGTGAGCACCGGGGCCGGCTTGTTATGTTGATGAGTACGGTTGCAGCTTGTCGTCAAGAGTCGGAAGCAAACGCCGCGCCGCGGTGCGCGAGTGGCGTTGGCTTACGTTGGTTCATCGCAGCTCAGACCGGCAGCTTCTTGCTGTAGTCGATCAGCAGCGTCGAGCAGATGAAGAGGCCCGCGCCGGCGGCGGCAAACAGCATCAGCGCCATGTCGTACGAACCGGTCGTCTGCACGATCAGGCCGACGATGATCGGCATGCCGACCCCGGCGAAGTTGCCGCCCAGATTCATCGTGCCGCCCAGGAAACCCACACGCTTGCGCGTTCCCAGGATCGACGGAATGCACCAGAACAGGCCGCACCAGCGCAGGAAGAACAGCGTGGTCGACAACAGTGCCACCACAACGGCCGGCTCCTTGAAGCGCGCCACCGTGTAGATGGCGATCGTGGCCAGTACCGAAGCGATGCCGAACAGCGTGCGCAGCACCCGGGCTCGCGATGCCCCGGTGGCGATCCATTTGTCCGCAATCCAGCCGCCCACCATCTCGCCCACAAAGCCGGAGAAGAACATGGTGAACACGGCGCCGCCCATCTCCTTGATGTCCAGCCCGTGCACCTTCGACAGATAGGTCGGCATCCAGGTCAGGAGACCGTAGAACAATGCGTTGAAGCACATCCAGCCGAAGAACATGCCCCACACCGAGCGGTACTTGAAGAAGTCCAGCACGTTGCCGCTGACAGCGGCGGGCTCGGCAGCCTGGTCGGCCGCGTGCGCCTCTTCAATGTAGGAGGCTTCAGCATCATTGACGGACGGATGCTCGCGCGGGTGGTTGCGGATGTACCACCACGAAAAGAGGCCCGCCACCATCGTCCCGATACCGGCCACCACGAACGACGTGCGCCACGAATCAAATTCGGCGATCAGCCCAGCGATGATGAGCGCGCCCAGTGCCGCGCCCAGCGGCGCGCCGCCGTCGAGCAGCGTGGCACCGCGACCGCGTTCGTTCTGCGTCATCCAGATGGCGTTGAGCTTACCGCCGGCGGGGTAGATGGGCGCCTCGGCCGCACCCAGGCCAAGCCGCGTGACGAGCAGCGGAACCCAACCGGTACACACAGCCGCAATGGATTGGAAGAAACCCCAGCCCAGCGTGGCCCCGGCAATCACCACACGTGGCCCAAAGCGGTCTGCCAGCATGCCGCCCGGAATCTGCATGAGCGCGTACGTCAGAAAGAACGAACTCAGCAGTAAGCCTTGCACCGCCGGGCCGATGTTGAATTCCTTCGCGATCAACGGCATCGCGACTGACAACGATGCGCGGTCGACGTAGTTGATGGAAATCAGCATCAACATCATCAAGAAAATCTTCCAGCGCACAGAGCTCTTCGTCTCCGTTAACGCCATGGCCGGGGCCGGGCTTGCGGTTTCCATTACGCGTGTCTCCTGGTAGCTCCGGAAGTCGTTTCGGAAAACGGGCTTGGGGGCCGGGCTTGACGCCGATCCTCCCCCAACTCCGCCCACCGAAACGACCTCCTGAGTCGATTTGATTGGTTTGTGTTGCGCAACGTGGCCGAGTATAGGATACGTAATCTGTAATTACAATATCCGTAAGTTGTTGATTTTATTGATTACAAAAAGCACAATCTCGGTGTGTGATAGCCTTTTGTGGTGCATCTTCCCCATTCTGGTGACGTCTGTGACCCAACCGCTGCATCAATCCTCTCGCCTGCGAACGCTCGGCATGTCGGCCGAAATTGCCTCGCGCCTGCGCACCCTCATCGAAGAAGGCGAATTGCCGCCCGGCGCCCGCATCGACGAGCGTGCTTTCTGTGAAATGTTTGATGTCTCGAAGACGCCGCTGCGTGAGGCGCTCAAGGTGCTGGTGGCCGAGGGGCTGGTGCTGCATCGGCAGTACATCGGCTACCGCGTCGCCCCGCTCGATCTGGATGAACTGCGCGCCACCTTCGAAACGCTGCATGGGCTGGAATTCACGGCTGGAGAACTGGCGGCGGCGCGGCTGTCCGAGGTGGCTCTGGCGCGCCTGGAACGCAAGCACCAGGCAATGCTTGAAGCGCATGCGGCGGGCAGGCGCACCGAGTACTTCCGCATCAACCAGGAAATTCACCAGCTCATCATTGATGGCACGGCCAACCCAGTGCTGGCCGGCATTTACGCGACGTTGATGAGCAAGGTGCACCGCGCGCGCGGCGCGGCCAACGCCGACACGCTGCGCTGGCAGGAATCGCACGAAGAACACGAAGCCATCATGGCCGCCCTTCGCGAGCCCGGCCGCCCGCGCCTGGCAGAAGTGCTGCGCCTGCACTCGGAGAACACAGCCAAGGAAGTGCTGAGCGTCGTGGCAAGCAGCCTGGCCGAGGCCGGACGCCCGACCCGATCGACCAAGGAAGCCCCCAAGAAAGGCGCGCAATGAAGCTCGTACGCGTGGGGGCGCCCGGCGCAGAGCGCCCGGGCCTGATCGATATGCAAGGCCGCGTGCGCGACCTGTCAGGCGTGGTCAGCGAACTGGGTCCGCAGCAGTTGTCCGATGCCGCGCTCGCACAACTCGCAGGCGTCGACATCGCCGCCTTGCCCGTGCTGCCGGATACCCGTTTTGGTGTGCCGTGGACCGGCATCGGCAAGATCATCGCGATCGGCCTGAACTATGCCGACCATGCCGCCGAAGCCGGCTTGCCGCCTCCTGCTGAGCCCATCCTCTTTCTTAAAGCCAACAGCGCATTGAACGGCCCCAACGATGCCGTCATGCTGCCGCGCGGCTCTGAAAAGACCGACTGGGAGGTTGAACTCGGTGTAGTGATCGGCAAGACGGCGAGCGATGTTTCCCGCGAAGAAGCGCTCTCGCACGTTGCCGGCTATTGCGTGGTGAACGATGTGTCGGAACGCGAGTTCCAGCTTGAGCGCGGCGGCACGTGGGACAAGGGCAAGGGCTGCGACACCTTCTGCCCCGTCGGCCCGTGGCTGGTCACGCGTGACGAAGTGCCCGACCCGCAGGCGCTTGGCCTGTGGCTCGACGTCAATGGCAAACGTGCGCAGCGGGGCAACACGGCGACCATGGTGTTTGGCGTGGCGCATCTGGTGAGCTACGTCAGCCGCTTCATGACGCTGCACCCAGGCGACCTGATTTGCACCGGCACGCCGCCCGGCGTCGGCATGGGAGCCAAGCCCCCGCGCTATCTCAAGGCCGGTGACACCATGCGCCTGGGCATCGACGGCCTTGGCGTGCAGACACAGACGGTCGCCGCCTACACCAAAGCCTAGACAGACATGCGGCGCGGCGCGCTCAGCGCTGTGCCGCCACCAGCTTGCGCATCGCGTCCACCAGCTTCGGATCAACCGCGCCCAGCGTATTGGTGCGCGCGGTGATGCGCCCTTCTGCGTCCAGCAGCAGGATCGTGCTTGAGTGGTTGAAGTCGCCATCTGCCAGGCGCCGGTATTGCACGCCCAGCAGCGCGGCCACCTCGCGCGTGCCGCTGGCGTTTGCGCGGGCGACTTGCCAGCGGTCGTCGGCGCCATGCGCGTTGGCCGTCTTCTTGAGCGACGCAACGGAATCGCGCTCCGGATCGACCGTCACCATCAGCACCCGCACGCCGTCGTGCGCGGGCTTACCGCCCTTGGCCAGCGTCGCGCGAATGGTCTCGAAGATCATCGGGCAGACCATCTGGCACGATGAATAGAACATGCTCACGAGTACCGGCTCGCCGCGCAGGTCTGCCAGATGAAAGACGCGGCCGTTCTGGTCGGTCAACGCCACGTCAGATTGATACAGCGAGCCCGAAGCGACGGGCCCGGCGGCAAGCGCGCCTGCGGCGGCCCCCGCCAGCACACATGCCACGAAGGCACGGCAAAGTTGCTTAAGAAGCGTCATGGACGTTCTCCATTGATGGATCGGGCGCAGCGAAAGCCAAGGCTTCCCGTGGCATCGGCGCCTTCGAGTGAAGACAGCAACGCCACGCGCATCAACACGGCGTAACTGTCGCGGCGGACGATGCTGATGGCACCGGCGCCGCAAAACTTCTGCTTGTCGGGGTCGCCCTGCGTGCGGCTGTCCCCGGCGATGAAGAGTGCGTTGAAATCGTCGACCCATTCCCAGATCAGGCCGTGCAGATCGCGCACGCCATGGACATCCGCTGGACCGCCAACGGGCGGCAACACACGCGTGGCGGGCCGTTCGTACCAGCCAAGAATGCGTTGCGCCCATTGCGGGTCGTCGCGGGCGTCTGCACGTGTGGCGTCGGCCGCAGCGGCGGATTCCCACTCAAGCCAGGTCGGCAGGCGCGCCCCTTCGCTTTCGCAATAGGCACGGGCCGCAAACCAGCTCACGCCAGTCACCGGCGCTTGCGGCGAGGCTTGCGCATCGGCGTGCGTCGCGTCGGCCCAGTCGGCAAGGTAGGCCTTGCCGGCAAAGACCTGCGGCACACGGCCACGCTGCCAGGCCTCGTGACGTTGTACGAAAGTCTGGAACTCGCCGATGGTGACCGGCGTGGTGCGCAACTCAAACGGCTCGATGCGCACCCGCTGCGGCTGCCCCGGTGCGTTCTGGGGCAGCACGCTGTCGAAATCGCCGCCGGGCAACCGCACATAGGTGGCGCCCTGTGCGGCGGCGCCAGCCAGCGCCATCAACATGGCTGCAAGGTGCAAGGTCAGGCGGCCCATGGTCGTGCGGATCCGGTCAATGTTCGGCCACGGCCTTGGCGGGCGCCGGCTGGGCACGCACCTTCTTCACGTCTTCCGCGCTCACGCGGCCACCGGGGTTGTCCCAGCTGTTGAGCACGTAGGTCAGGATGTTGGCGACCTCGTCGTCATTGAGCTGCGTCATCGGCGGCATGACGGAGTCGTATTCCTGCCCGTTGACCTTGATCTTGCCGTTCAGCCCATGCAGCACGATGTTCATGGCGCGCTTCGGATCTGCTGCCAGGAAATCCGACTTGGCCAGCGGCGGGAACACGCCCGGCAACCCGGCGCCATTGCCCTGGTGGCACACCGAGCAGGTACCCGCAAACAGCGCGCGGCCGGCCTGCACCTGATCCTGCACGGTCAGCGTGCCGCTCACCGAGGCCTGCGTCGCCTTGGTGACGGCGGTCATATTGGGAGCAGCACGATCGCCCAGGTACACCGAATCCAGCTCCTTGCCGGAATAGACGAGCTTGTTCTCCGGGCCATCCACCTTGAGGATCGCCATGGCGCCCTTATTGAAGGCTCGGAAGATCGAGTGGTCGACCAGCACATAGCTGCCAGGCACGCGCGCGGTGAACTTCACAACCGCTGCGCCACCCGCCGGGATCAACGTGGTCTGCACGTTCTTCTGCACGTTGGTGCCGCCCTCGTAGCGCACCTGGTCGAAGATGGCACCAATTACGTGGAAGCTGGAGACAAGATTGGGCCCGCCGTTGCCAACGAAGATGCGCACCGTTTCACCCACCTTGGCGTGCAGCGCCTTGTCACCGGTGAGCGCACCTTCGGCACCGTTGAACAACACGTAGCTCGGACGTTCGTCAATGGCCTTTTCCATGTCGAACGGCTGCAGGCCCTTCTCGCGGTACTTGCCAGCCGTGTAGAAATCGCCCTGCATGACGTAGTACTCGTGATCCACCTTGGGCAGGCCTTCGGGCGGCTCAACGAGGATCAGGCCGTACATGCCGTTGGCGATATGCATGCCCACGGGCGCGGTGGCGCAGTGGTAGACGTAGACGCCCTCGTTAAGCGCCTTGAAGGTGAACTGCGATTCGTGGCCCGGTGCGGTGAAGCTCGATGCTGCGCCGCCGCCCGGACCGGTCACGCCGTGCAGGTCGATGTTGTGCGGCATCTTGCTGCTCGGGTGGTTCTTGAGGTGGAACTCCACCGTGTCGCCCTGCCGCACGCGGATGAAACTGCCAGGAACGGTGCCGCCGAACGTCCAGAAGGTGTAGCTGACGCCTTCAGAGATCTGCATTTCCTTCTCGACTACTTCCAGCTCCACGATGACCTTGGCTGGATAGTTCCGGTGGACCGGCGGTGGCACAAGCGGCGGACTCGTGAGGACGGCGTGGATCGGCTCGCCACGTGGCGGGCCAAAGTCACCCGGCAACTTGGCAGTGGCGGCGCGGGCTGCCGTGCCCGCAAGCACTGCGCCCAGCACTACAGAAATCAAGCCCGCGCGCATCAGGCTGCGGACGGTGTGAAGACGGCTCATTTTTTCTCCCGTGTATCGGTCTGGTGTCGTCCGCTCCACGTTAGGCCCCGACTGCCAGTAGGGCTTTGATACAGCGCAAACGAAAACCGGCCCCGACCGGCACATCTGCCCCGCCGCATGCCGGGCAAGCCCAGTCGTGTCGTGATTTGCCGCTTCAAGATACCCATAAAACAAGCATCTGATATACATCAATAACGCCGGAGATTCTGCTCACTAATATAGTTGCATCCTTAATGCATCTTTTTGATGCGACACCCACAGAGGGAATCCCCATGACACAGTCCGCCTCCACCATCCAGCTCGACCTCCGCGTGCTGGCGCCGCGCGAGCGCCATCCGCTGATCTTCTCCGCCTTCGGGGAACTCGGCATCGGCCAGAGCCTGGAGCTGATCAACGATCACGATCCGCGCCCGCTGCAGTCGCAGTTTCAAGTGGAGCGCCCGGGCCAGTTTTCCTGGGACTACCTTGAGCGCGGCCCCGGCACGTGGCGCGTTGCCATCACCAAGGTGGCGTCTGCCGCCAGCGCTGGCCACTGCTGCGGTGGTTGCGGTGGCGGCGCCTGAATTTCCGATTGCATCCTGCAAGGAACCTTGTCATGAAAAACAACCAAAGGCTGTGGCGGTGGCTCGGCCTGATCTTCATCCTGTCGTTCGGGGCATTGGGCTATCTGGGCCGGCAGATCTATCTGGCAGCGCCGCCGATCCCGCATGCCGTCGTCACCTCTGTGGGCGAGGTGCTCTTTACCGGCGAACAAATCCAGCGCGGCCAGGAAGCCTGGCTGGCAGCCGGCGGCCAGCAGCTTGGCACCGTCTGGGGCCACGGCAGCTACGTTGCGCCTGACTGGTCTGCCGATTGGCTTCACCGTGAAGCCACAGCGTTGCAAGCCATTCGCGCGCATCAGCAGTTCGATACCGATGCACCGTTGACGACCGTGCAGCAAGCTGCCGTCGACGCCAGCGTGACGGAGGAAATGCGCCGCAATACGTACGACGCAAATCACGACATCCTGACCGTGTCGCGTGAGCGCGCAGAGGCCATCCGCGGCGTGGCGCAGCACTTCGAGGCCCTGTTCGGCACCGATCCGTCGCTCGCAACGCTGCGTGATCAATACGCCATGGCCACCGGCGTGCTGCCGGAGTCGGCCGATCGCGAAGCCCTGGCTGCGTTCTCCTTCTGGACGTCGTGGGCCGCCGCTGCCGACCGCCCGGGCGAGACCGACATCTCGTACACGAGCAACTGGCCGCATGAACCCCTGGTTGGCAACACCATGACCGGCGGTGCCGCCATGTGGTCGATGGTCAGCATCGTGCTGCTGCTCGGCGGTATTGCCGCCATGCTGTGGCTGCACGGCAGCAGCAAGCACGAAGAGGAGGCTGCGCCGCTGCCGGCCGATCCGTTCCTCAACGTGGTTGCCACGCCGTCGATGAAGGCCACGCGCAAGTACTTCTTTGCCGTGATCGGCCTGATGCTGGTGCAGATCGGCATGGGCGCCATCACCGCTCACTATGCGGTGGAAGGTGAATCGTTCTTCGGGATTCCGCTGGCGCAGGTGCTGCCGTATGTGATCAGCCGCACCGTGCACACGCAGCTTGGCGTGCTGTGGATTGCCACGGCGTGGCTGGCCACGGGCCTGTACATTGCGCCGCTGCTGTCGGGGCGTGAACCGAAGTTCCAGAAGCTCGGCGTTGATGTGCTGTTCTGGGCGCTGATCTTTATCGTGGTGGGTTCCATCGCCACCGGTTGGCTTGGCACGCTGCAACATCGCGGTGCGGACTTCGGCTTCTGGGTCGGTAACCAGGGGCTGGAATACACCAGCATGGGTCGCGTGTGGCAAATCTTGCTGTTCGTCGGCCTGCTGTTCTGGGTCGTGCTGCTGGGCCGCGCGCTGTGGCCGGCTCTGAAGACGCCGTCGGAATCGCGCGGGCTGATCGCCATGGTGTTCCTGTCGGCCACATGCATCGGCGGGTTCTATTCGACGTCGCTGGTGTGGGGCCAACACACGCACTATTCGATGATCGAATACTGGCGCTGGTGGCTCGTCCACCTGTGGGTCGAGGGCTTCTTTGAAGTGTTCGCCACCGCCGTCATCGCGCTCATCTTCACGCGCCTGGGCCTGATTCGCGCCAGCAGCGCCAACCGCGCCATCGTGGCAGAGACGATCGTGTTCCTGTTTGGCGGCATCCTGGGCACGCTGCATCACCTGTACTTCACGGGCACCCCGACCTCGATCATCTCGGTGGGTGCGGTGTTCTCTGCGCTGGAAGTGGTGCCGCTTACGCTGATCGGGCTGGAAGCGCTGCAGAACTATCGCCGCACGCAAGGCACGCCCTGGCTCAACGCCTACAAGTGGCCCGTGCTGTGCTTCGTGGCCGTGGGCTTCTGGAACACCGTCGGCGCGGGTCTGCTCGGCTTCGCCATCAACCCGCCGGCTTCGCTGTACTACGTGCAGGGTCTGAACATGACGGCCGCCCACGGGCACGCTGCGCTGTTCGGGGTGTACGGCATGCTCGGTATCGGCCTGATGCTGTTCTGCCTGCGCGGCCTGTATGCGCGCAGCCTGCATGCCGATCGCCTGCTCAAGCCCGCGTTCTGGGGCCTGAACATCGGCTTGGCAATGATGGTGTTCATGTCGCTGCTGCCGGCCGGTATCTACCAGGCCTGGGCCAGCGTCACCAAGGGCATGTGGTACGCCCGTTCGCCGGAGGTGGTGCACTCGAAAGTGATGGAAACGCTGGTCTGGCTGCGTGTGCCGGGTGACATCGTGTTTGCTATCGGTGCGCTTGTGCTGGCTTGGTATGCGCTGCGGCTGCTGCGCCGTCCGAAGGCACAACAGACCGAGCCGCTGCCGGCTTCGGCTCGCGCCACGCGTTAATTCTTAACCCAGCAGTTCTCTCAAAAACCCGCAGGGCCCGTGTCGATTCGACCGGGCCCTGCGGGTTTTCCTGTAATGCCGGCCGCTCCCAAGCTCCCTACAATGACGAGTCATATAGATGAATAGTTGACCACTTCCGATACCCCATGCCCGCCGATCTCCGCCTGCCCCGCTATCAGCAATTGCGCGACGATCTGGCCGCGCAGATCGCCCAGCAGCATTGGCGCCCGGGCGACGCCATCCCGACCGAAGCCGAGCTTGCCAAGACGTACAACGTGGCAGTCGGCACCGTCCGCAAAGCGGTCGACGTATTGGTGGCCGAAGGGCTGCTCGAACGCTTCCAGGGCCGTGGCACCTTCGTGCGGCGTGCCAGCTTTGCCAGTTCCTTGTTTCGCTTTTTCCGCTTCCAGAGTGAAAGCGGCGAGCGACGCATTCCTGAGAGCCGCATCCTCAAGCGCGACGTGCTCGATGCGCCGTCGGCACCGGCTGCGGGCCTGCAGATAGAAACCGGCTCACCGGTCATTCGACTGACTCGGCTGCGCCTGCTGGATGGCGCGCCAATGCTCGCTGAAGAAATCTGGTTGCCGTACGACCGTTTTGCGCCGCTCGCCACGCTGGAACTCGACGCGTTTGGCGACCTGCTGTATCCGCTGTACGAATCCCACTGCGGCCAGATCATTGCGAGCGCCGAAGAAACGCTCACCGCCGAGGCCGTCAACGCAACGTATGCGCGGCTCTTGCGCATCCAGCCCGGCGATCCGGTGATGGTGATCGAACGCGTTGCGCGCGGCTACGACCGGGTGCCGCTCGAATGGCGGCGCTCGCGCGGCGCGGCGGCGCACTTCCGGTACCACGTGGATATTCGGTAACGCCCCACACGCTGCCACCCATACCGACAAAACACACACAGGAGACAACATCATGCAGGCCAACTCATCGACGGCCCCACCGCTGCTGGACGTGCGCGGCGTCACGCTGCAGTACAAGACACGCCAGCATCTGGTGACGGCCACCTACCGCGTCGACTTTCAGGTCTACCCCGGCGAGCGCTACATCCTGCTGGGCCCATCGGGCTGCGGTAAATCGACCTTGCTCAAAGCCATCGGCGGCTACCTCACGCCCACCGAGGGCGAGATCCGCCTGAAGGGCCAGCCCGTGACCAAGCCTGGCCCGGATCGCATGATGGTGTTCCAGGAGTTCGACCAGCTCCTGCCGTGGAAGACCGTGAAAGAGAACGTGCTGTTCCCGCTGCTCTCCACGGGCAAGCTGGGCGCGCGTGAAGCCGAAGAACGCGCGCTGCACTACATCAACAAAGTCAACCTCACCAAGTTTGCCGACCATCACCCGCACATGCTGTCGGGCGGGATGAAGCAACGCGTGGCCATTGCGCGCGGCATGGCGATGGAGCCCGACGTGCTGCTGATGGACGAGCCCTTCGCCGCGCTCGACGCACTTACGCGCCGCAAGATGCAAGACGAGTTGCTGCAGCTGTGGGATGAAACGCGCTTCACCGTGCTGTTTGTCACGCACTCGATTCCGGAGGCGATCCGCTGCGGCAGCCGCATCCTGATTCTCTCGCCGCATCCCGGCCAGGTGCGTGCCGAACTACCGAGCCTCGCGCGCGGTGATGATGACCCTGAGCGCTTTAAGGCCCTCGAAGCCGAGATCCACGACATGCTGTTCGCCCGCACGGTGGAGGAAACCCATGCAGACTGAAACCCTTTCCATGCCGGCTACCACCGACATCAGCAACCGCGCGCCCGTCTACAGCACGCCCGTGGCGTTCGAGCGCATCGGCGTGGTGGAAAAACCGCTCTCCATTGCTGAACGCCTGTACGAGCAGGCGTGGCTGCGCAAGCTCGTCATCCTCGTCGTGCTCGCACTCGTGTGGGAAGGCGGTGCGCGCTGGCTCGACAACCCGCTGCTGCTGCCGACCTTCTCCGATACCGTGCAGGCACTGTGGGCAGGGTTGGCCAGCGGCACACTGTTTGCTCGCATCGGCACGTCGATGCAAACACTGCTGGCAGGCTACGTGCTCGGCTTGGCGTTGTCTTGCGCGCTGGTCGTGCTCGGCATCAGCAATCGGCTCGGGCAGGACTTTCTGGAAACGCTCACCGCCATGTTCAACCCGCTGCCGGCCATCGCCCTGCTGCCAATCGCGCTGGTGTGGTTCGGCCTGGGCAACGGCAGCCTGATCTTCGTGATCGTGCATTCGGTGGTGTGGGCGGTGTCGCTCAACACGCATGCCGGTTTCCTGTCGGTATCGAACACGCTGCGCATGGTAGGCCGCAACTACGGGCTTTCGGGCATGGGGTATCTGACCAAGATCCTGATCCCGGCGGCGTTCCCATCCATCCTCACGGGCCTGAAGATCGGCTGGGCATTTGCATGGCGCACGTTGATTGCATCCGAACTCGTATTTGGCGTGAGTTCCGGCCAGGGCGGTCTCGGCTGGTACATCTACGAGAACAAGAACCAACTGCAGATTCCCGAAGTGTTCGCCGGCCTGCTGACGGTGATCATCATCGGTCTGCTGGTAGAGAACTTGGTGTTCCGCACGCTGGAGGCACGCACCGTCAAACGCTGGGGCATGCAGAACTGAACATGGGCGCAACGCAAGCGCCCAGACGGTTTGGCCGTACTCTGCCCTATGCGGCGCCTTGAATTTTTGTGAGCGGGCGGAAAAAAGAAGGAGGCCTGTTTGAGCGATGCGAGTTTGCCTCCTTCTCCGCACGACGGTCACGGAAATTCAAGGAGTCTTTCGTCGCATCGGGCGCGCCTTTCTTTGCTTACTTTCTTTGGCAAGACAAAGAAAGTGAGTCGGCCCCAGCAGGGGACGAAACACCAGATGCACCACCAACAGACATAAAAATCGACAGCAACAAGGAGACACAAGATGCAGCAACCCCGCCGCAACATCCTCCGTTTCACCATGGCCGCCACGCTGGCCACATCCCTCTTCGGCGGCGCTGTCAGCACCGCGCATGCTGAAGCCAGCGAAGTCCGTATCTCCCACGGCTACGGCATCCTCTACCTGCCCATCATGGTGATGGCCAGCGAACACCTGCTGGAGAAGCAAGCCAAGGCCGCAGGACTGGGCGACGTCAAAGTCAGCTATCGCATCCTGGACGGCGGCAACGTCATCAACGACGCGATGCTTTCGGGCGCGTTGGACATCGCCTCGCTGGGCGTCCCGGGCTTCCTCACGCTGTGGGACAAGACGCGCGGCAGCGCGATGGAAGTGCGCGGGCTCTCGTCGCTAAGCTCCTCGTCGATGTACCTGATGACGCGTAACCCGAACGTGAAGACGCTGGCGGATTTCTCCGACAAGGACCGCATTGCCGTGCCGGGTATCAAGACCTCGCTGCCGGCGGTGGTGCTGCAGATGGCCGCCGCCAAGACGTTTGGCGACAAGCAGTTCAACAAGCTTGACCCGATCACCGTGCCGCTGCCGCACCCTGACGCCACCGCCGTCATGCTGGCCGGCGGCAGCCAGATCAACAGCCACATGGCCTCGCCACCCTTCTCGTACACCGAGGCCGCCGCGCCCGGCCTGCACCGCGTGTTCAACACGGTCGATGTGCTGGGCAACATCACGCTGGACATGACCTACACCAGCAAGAAGTTCTACGAGGCCAACCCGAAGCTGTCGGCGGCCTTCGTGGCGGCGCTGGATGAAGCCAACGCCCTCATCGCCAAGGACAAGACCAAAGCTGCGCAGATCTACATTGCGCAATCGAAGGTGAAGAGTTCGCCGGAAGAAGTGAAGAAGATCCTGGACGATCCGGATTCGCGCTTCACGACCACGCCCGTGGGCGTCGCACACTATGCTGAATTCATGCAGCGCGTGGGCACGCTCAAGAACAAGCCCGCGTCGTGGAAGGATGTTTTCTTCCCGACGGTGCAGAACCGGCAGGGTTCGTAACGCAAAACGCCTGAGCACAACGAGCAGCACGCAGCATCCGCACGGAGGCATTTCATGGCACTACGCATCGTCCGGCTCGGCGAGCCGCGCCACCCCGACGAAGGCTTGCGCATCGGCACCGTGCGGCGCCCGCCACGCGGCGTGCCCAAGGAAGAATTCGCCAGCCGCGATTTCTACGACGTCTGGATGCCGCTGCTCTCTCCCACGCCCGAACTCGTCAAGCAGGCGCAGGCCGCACAGACCGCGCACGACAAGGATCAGCAAAACAAGGGCTGGCAAACCTTCGTGCGCAACTTCCGCACCGAAATGCGCGACGGCGATGCGGCACGATTGCTCGACATGCTGGCCGCGCTATCGCACCAGACCAACCTGTCGGTCGGCTGCTATTGCGAGGACGAGGCGCATTGCCATCGGTCAGTGCTGCGCGAGTTGTTGAGGGAACGTGGGGCAAAGGTGGCTCCGTGAACAAGCACGCCACTTATACAAGGAAGACCATGACCAGCCTGCCCCGAACGCTTCGTCACCGCACCGCATCAGCCCTTCTGCTCGCACTGGCAATGACCAGCGCGCAGACAGTCATGGCGCAAACTGCGCCCGCCGTGCTCCAGCCAGCCGATGCACACCACATCGTCGCCACGCTATCGGCCACGGGGGTGCAAATCTACGTTTGCAAGCGCGACGGCGACAAGCCCCTGGCGTGGGCCTTCAAGGCGCCACTGGCGGAGCTTTACGATGCCAGCGGCAAGCTCGTCATCAAACACGGTGCGGGCCCAAGCTGGGAAGCCCCAGACGGCAGCAAGATCACAGGAAAAGTCTTGCAGCAAGCGCCAAACACCTCGGAAGCCGGTGCCATTCCGCTGCTGCTGTTGCAAGCCACCAATGTTGGCGGCGCGGGCTTGTTGAGCAGTGTGCGCTACGTGCAGCGGCTGCAGACCCACGGCGGCATCGCACCCGCACAACCTTGTACGGAAGAAGGCCAGGAAGGCCGCAGCCCGTACCTTGCGCAATACGTCTTCCTCGACTGACGCGCCGCTGCCAGCGGTTGGTGCCCCTACCCCATACGGGGGACGACGCGCTTCCTTGGCGACCCTATAACGAAGAGACGCGCGACCGGTGGTTCACCGCGTCGCGCCGTCGTCATTCGTCATTCCAGGAGCACCACCATGGGCCGCCGCTACATCGATTGCCGCGCCTTCCCCAGCGAGACCAACTGCTCGGTCGCCATCAGCGCCGACAGCGATGCCGAACTGCTGGAGGCGGCTGTGCAGCATGCCGTTTCCGTGCACAAGCACACCGATTCCCCCGAGTTGCGGGCGCAACTGCAGACCCTTTTCCAGGACGGCACCCCTGCCGTGGCGCCACCAAAGATGGCCGCTGCCTGATCAAAATGCGGCCGCTCCTACCGACGCGCCGACAGTGCCAGCATCAGCCGCACCACATCGCACTGGCTGTGCGTGTTGGTCTTGCGATAGACGTGCTTGAGGTGCGTGCGCACCGTGTCGAGTGAAATGCCCAGCGTGCGGGCAATACAGGCTGGGTCGGAGCCGCTTGCGAGCAGATCGGCCACATCGGCTTCGCGGCGCGTCAGGTGGAATGCATCGGTCAACCACAGGCTGGCCGGCTGCGCGGGCGAGATGCCCGCGCGCGCGGCAACGCGTTGCCAGCACAACGGCAGCGCTTGCGCAAAGTGCGGCAGCAAGGCTTGTGGTGCCGCACCGTGCCGCATGGGTTGCGGCACGCCCGACTTGCAGTAATCGAGCCACACCGCGCCGCGCACTTCGGCATCGGCCACAGACCACGAATCGACGCCATCACCGCGCACTGCATGCAGCAGCATGTCAGCCGCGCGTGCGCCACGCGATGCCACCCAGTGCCACCTTCTATCGACGCGCCACCGGATCATTGCCGCAGCATGGTCTGCGCCGCACGCGTCGCGCAGCACGTTCATCACGCCCACGGCATCGCCTGCGCAGGCCGCTACGTAGCAGTGGCGCAGCACGGTTGCCGAGGCATGAGGTGACGTGGTCAGAAGACGCGGCATAAGGCAATACGGGCGCAGCGGCTTGCGACCGCTGCGCCCGTCTGGAAAGGGACTTCATTATAGGAAGCGCGTCACCTCCTGCACTGCTCCTTTTGCCCTAGGCCAGCCCGCGCCTCAGGCCAGCGCGCGACGCGACATCCAGCGTGCGCGCAGATGGTCGTACGCGAGGTTGAAGAAAAACGTGTACGGCAAGAAGAACAGCATGATGCCGATGTCGATGACGAAGGCCTCCCACAGGCTGACGTTCAGCCACCACGCGCCCAGGGGCACCAGCATCACGACCAGCCCGCCCTCGAACAAGCATGCATGCACCACCCGCACCATCAACGTGCGCGACAACTTGTAGCGGTGCTCCACCCGCTCGAAGATCGCGTTGAAGACCATGTTCCATGCCATCGCCACGCCGGCAAACATGAGGGTCAATGCGCCCATGTGGGCAAGCGGCACGTCCATGATCCAACTGAACAGCGGTGCGCAGATGATGGTGGCGAGCAACTCAAAGCTCAGCGCGTGAAACACACGCTCGACAGGGGTTTTGGCTGGGACTTGCATGGCAGTGACTCCGATGAATGGGCGTCATTTTCATCGGTGGAAACCAGTTTTTCCAGTTCGATAGCATCGGCTTTTCCGATATATTGAGCGGATCCATCTGCCCTGGAGCGATCTATGCGCCACTCTCCTGAAGCTCTGCATGCCTTTGCCGAAGCCGCCACGCTGGGCTCGTTCTCGGCGGCGGCGCGCAAGCTGGGCAAGCGGCAATCGACGGTGAGCGAGGCGATCGGCAATCTGGAGATCGACCTGGGCCTGACGCTGTTCGATCGAAGCACGCGACAGCCGACGCTGACCGAAGCGGGCCGGGCGATGCTCACTCAGGTGCGCCGCGTGCTCGAAGCCAGCGAGCGGATGGACCGGCTGGCCGCGCAGATGGCCGGTGGCCTGGAGGCGCGCTTGACGCTGGTGGTGTCCGATACATACCAGTCCGATCGCTACGAACAGACGCTCGCGCTGCTCGAACAGCGCTTTCCGGAGCTGGAACTCGAATGCCTGATTGCTGAGTACGAAGACGTGCTCGACATCATCCAGCAGGGCCGCGCGCAGTTGGGCCTGGTGGCTACGCAGCCTGCGTATCCGCCCGACATTGGCGCCGCAACCATCGCCGAGCAATCGGAGATCGGTCTGTTCGTCGGGCGCCAGCACCCGCTCGCGCAATATGGGGACGAAGAAGTACCGCACACGGTACTGCGCGACACGCGGGAGCTGCGGCTGAACACGTTCGTTGACCCGATCGGGCCGCGGGCGGAAACAACGCCCGTGCGCGGCCTGCGCAGGTGGTCTGCGCCGAGCTATCTGATGCTGCTGGAAATGGCCGTGCTGGGTTTCGGTTGGACGGAACTGCCGCGCTGGCTGGTTGACCATTTCGCGGCAGATCGGCTGCACGAAGTGCACGCACGCGGATGGCCGCGCCATGTGCCCGTAGACGCAGTGTGGTCGCGCAAGCGCACGCTGGGCCACGCCGGCGCCTGGCTGCTGGAGACGATGCTGGCCGGTACGGTCAAGGCCTGAGCCCGTCGCCGGGCGTGATCGCTATTCGTCCAGCCGGTCGATGATCAGGTGCGAAAGCTGCGCCGTCTGCTCCTTCGACAGCGAGAACTCCATGCCAAACGACGGAAACGCAGAAGTAGGCGCCCCCAGCGCGGGCGACCCGCTCGCCACGCGGCCCGTGAGGGAGAACGTCTCCAACTGTCCATCGACGTAAGCACTGAAATCGAGAGCCAGCCGGTCGCCGGGCTGAAACGCCGCGCTGGCACTTTGCACAAGTGCGCCATTCAGGCAGATGTCGCGGATCACCGCCACACGATCTGCCGCTGATGCCGCCTGCCCTTCGGGGCGCAAGCGGGCACCGATCCGTACTTGCACGCGCTTGGCACGGCGCAACGGCATCTTCTGCATCTTGATCGGCGCAGACAGCACCAGATACGGTGTGGGAAACTGCCCCACCGATACCACGCTGCACATCATGGTGACCACGGCGCGGCCCGAGAACCCGCGCAACAAGAGAATGTCCCGTACCTCCGGACGCAGCGTGCGCTTGCCGTCGGCCGGCTGCGTGACGAACACCGCCTCGCCTTCGATATAGCCGATCAGTCGACACGGCAGCAGCCCCCGCAGCGGGGCAGATTTCTCCTGCACCTGCAGAACGGTGCCGACGCCCAGGCCCGTTGCCCCAAGGCGGGGCTTCGTCTCAGCTGGGGCGGCGGGCGCGGGGGGAGCAACGCCACTGCTTTCGTCCAACGCCAGCACGGGACCATGATGAAACAGCAAGCGGACGTCTTCGGCATCCGGCACCACGGCGCCGGCGGGCAGCAGCAGGTGGCCTACGCTGTCGGCCAGCGGGAACGGCAGTGGCTGGCCGACCGGCACGTCTTCCTGGGTAAGCTGCCGCGTTTTTGGTTGGGTCATGAGGGGGCGATGGATCTGTGCGTCTGGGCCGGGCATATGCCCCGGCAGGCATACCGGCCATTTTGCAACAATGGCGGGCAAACGGCCGGAGATCAACTCGCGCGAACCCTGCCTGCCTGACGCACATCAACGACAAGCGTTTGCATCACACCGCCAGTGCCGTCGCCTCGATTTCAACTGCCAGACCGTAATGCAGCGTGGGCACGGGCACCACGGCGCGCGCGGGCCGCAGTTCGCCGATCCACGCCCGATACAGCGCGTCGAACGCCGGCCAGTGCGTTTCCATGTCGGTCACATACACGCGCACCTGCACGAGGCGCGAGCGGTCGCTGCCGGCCGCGGCAAGCACGGCGTCAAGGTTGGACAACACCTGGCGCACCTGCGTCTCGAATGGCGCATCAACGAGCTTTTCGCCTGCCGGCGTGACTGGAATCTGCCCTGCCACGAACACGAAACCATTGGCGCAGACTGCGTGCGAGTAGTGCCCCGCAGGCGGACGCAACGCCGGCGCGTTCAGGTAGCGCGCATCGCTCATTTGGCCGCCTCCGCCCCCAGCACCAGCTTAGCGAAGTGCTGCAAGTCGACATTGCCGCCCGACAGAATCACGCCGACGCGCTTGCCGCGCACGTCGACCTTGCCGGTGAGTGCGGCCGCGGCAGCCAGACAGCCGGTGGGCTCAACCACCGCCTTCATTCGGCTGGCGAAGAATTGCATGGCGCTCACCAGTTCCGCATCGCTCACGGTCACGATGTCGTCGACCAACTCGCGAATCACGGCAAACGTATAGTTGCCCAGGTGCTGGGTCTGCGCGCCATCGGCCAGCGTCTTGGGCGTATCGATATGGACGATCTCGCCCTTGCGAAAGCTCTGCTGGCCGTCGTTGCCAGCCTCGGGCTCCACGCCAAAGATCTTGCACGCGGGGTTCAGTGCGCGCGCCGCCGTGGCGCAGCCCGAGAGCAGGCCGCCACCGCCCAGCGGGGCCAGCAGCACATCCAGCGGGCCAACCTCTTCGATCAGTTCTTTGGCCGCGGTGCCCTGCCCGGCCATCACGTGCGGATGGTCGTACGGCGGGATCAGCGTCAAGCCATGCTCTTCGGCCAGTTTGCGGCCGATGGCTTCGCGGTCTTCGGTGTAGCGGTCGAAGAACACCACCTCGCCGCCGTAGCCGCGCGTGGCTTCCACCTTCACGACGGGCGCGTCCTTGGGCATGACGATGACAGCACGCATGCCCAGCAGCCTGGCCGACAGCGCAATCGCCTGCGCGTGGTTACCGGACGAAAACGTGATCACGCCCGCCTTGCGCTGCTCCGGCGTGAACTGCGACAGCGCGTTGTACGCCCCGCGAAACTTGAATGCGCCCATGCGCTGGAAGCTCTCGGCCTTGAAGAACAGCTCGGCGCCGGTCATGGCATTGGCGGTGGCCGAAGTCAGCACGGGAGTCTTGTGGGCAACGCCTTGCAGGCGCGCGTGGGCGGCAACAACGTCGTCGTAGGAAATGGGCAGGCTCATGCGAGGTTCTCGGGAAGGTAGGTGTAGACGGTGGAGCGCGCCACGCCGAGCGTCTGCGCGACTTCGGTCAGCGCGCGGCGCAAGTTCAATAGGCCGCTGGCGGCCAGTTCTCGCATGGCTTCGCGGCGCTGGTCGAGCGTCATGGCCATGGGTGTGGTGTTGCGTGCGGCGGCAAACTGTTCCAGCGCGACGCGCACGTCTTCCACACGGCGAGGCGCCAACGATTCGGGCACCGGCGGCGCGGCCACATCAACGCGCATCAGTTGCGTAAGGCCGGTTGTCACCGCGTTCAACATGGAGACGTCCATGTTCAGGCAGATGGCCGCGACATATTGGCCACGGCTGTTCTTCAGGCCGATCGACGTGCTCTTGGCCGGGCGCCCATCGGGAAACCGGTTGGCGTAATTTTCGATGACTTCCGGAAAGTCCGGATCGGCCAGGCGCGCGAGTCCCAGCTCCGTCACGGCGTCGCCCACTTGGCGGCCGGACAGGTTATTGGCGATGGCGACGACGGAATGATCGGGATCGGTCAGGTCGTGCAGGACGACTTCCACCAGCGGCGCCAGCGTGTTGCCTAGCGCCTCGACGATCTTGCGGCCTTCGCGCAGCAGAAGGCGGTTTTCTTCGATGGACTTCATGGGTGCTGACGATACGTCAATTCCTGACATTTCGTCAACACCGTGGGAGCCGCCATGACGGCGTGCGGCTCCCGGCGAGAAAAAACGCCTGCCCGAAGGTCGAGAGAGAACAGAGGTAACTGGGGCAGGCGAAGAAAGATTACTCAGGCACCAGTTGGCCTGGGGGCTGCGCCGCTTCGTGAGATGCGTGCTTCGCCTCGGCCGCGTTGCCAGGCCGGATCCTGAACCAGATCGAGTACATCGCCGGCAGGAACACCAGGGTCAGGATCGTGCCGGCGAACGTTCCCCCGATCAGCGTGTAAGCGAGCGCACCCCAGAACACCGAATGCGTCAGCGGGATGAAGGCAAGGATGGCGGCCAGCGCCGTGAGAATCACGGGGCGGGCGCGTTGGACCGTCGCTTCCACCACGGCCCGGAACGGGTCCAACCCCTCGTCTTTGTTGTGCTGAATCTGCCCGATCAGGATCAACGTGTTGCGCATCAAGATGCCCGACAACGCAATCAGGCCAACCAGCGCGTTGATGCCAAATGGCTGCCCAAACAGGATCAAGGTCGGGACCACGCCAATCAACCCCAGCGGACTGGTCAGGAACACCATGACCATTGCCGGAATCGATCGCACCTGGAAGATGAGAATCAGCAGGGTCACCGCCAGCATGATCGGGAACAGCGGCAGCATGGCCTTCGTCGCCTTGCCCGACTCTTCGATGGAGCCCGCCTGCTCAATGCGGTATCCGCTCGGCAGTTTCTCGATGATGGGCTGAAGCTGCTTGCTGATGGCGGTCGACACATCGGGCGGTTGCAGGCCATCAGCAATGTCACCACGCACCGTGATGGTCGGCATGCGGTCGCGACGGCGCATGATGGGCTCTTCCATGCGCACATCGATCTTGCCGATCTGCGAGAGCGGAATGCGCTGCCCGTTGGCGCCAGCCAGCGTGAAGTCTGCGATCTTGGCCGGGTCGAGCCGCACGTTGCCAGCCGAGCGCGCGGTCACTTGCACGGTGCGGATGTCTTCTCGCACCGCCGTCACCGGAACGCCGTTAAGCAGGAATTGCAGTTGCTGCGCGACAGCGCTGGAAGTCAGGCCCACAGCCTGGAGACGGTCTTGCTGCAAGGTGAAATGCAGCGTCGGCACGCGCATGCCCCAATCCGTATTGACCGTGCGCATCATCGGGCTGGCGTCCATGACCTGCCGCACATCGGCCGCTATGCGGCGCAGTGTCTCCGCATCCGGGCCGGTCACGCGGTAGGCCACCGGGAACGGCGAATACGGACCGAACACGAGCTGCGTCACACGCACGCGTGCCTCGGGAGCGATACCTTCCGCAACGGCCTGACGCAGACGCTGCTCCAACGCGTCACGCTCTTCCTGGCTATTGGTGCGGATCACGATCTTGGCGAACGACGGATCGGGCAGCTCCGGCCCCATTGCCAGAAAGAAGCGCGGCGCCCCCTGGCCGATATAAGCCGTCACGATTCTGGCTTCCTTCTGCTTGGCGAGCCAGCTTTCGATTTTTGCGGTCGCCGCGTCGGTCTGGTTGATTGATGTGCCATAAGGCATCTGCACCTCGACCAGCACTTCCGGGCGATCCGAAATTGGAAAGAACTGCTTCTTGACCACAGCCATGCCCGCAATGGCCAGCGCGAAGAGCCCAACCACCGCACCCGCCACCAGCCATTTGCGCGCAATCACGCGCCCGAGCAGCGTGCGGAAGCGGTTGTAGCGCGGCGTGTCGTAAATGGCAGCGTGACCACCTTCGACCTTCTTGAAGTCGGGCAGCATCTTCACGCCCAGGTAAGGCGTGAACACGACCGCAACCACCCAGGATGCGATCAGCGCAATGCCGACGATCCAGAACATGTTGCTGGTGTATTCACCCGCGGTGGAACGTGCAAAGCCGTTGGGCATGAAACCGACGGCCGTGACCAGCGTGCCCGACAGCATTGGCGCGGCGGTGTGACTCCACGCATAGGCCGAAGCGGCCACGCGGCTGTAGCCCTCTTCCATCTTCACCACCATCATTTCGATGGCGATGATCGCGTCGTCCACCAACAAACCCAGCGCCAAAATCAAAGAGCCGAGGGTGATGCGATCAAAGTTCTTGCCTGTCGCGGCCATCACCACAAACACCACGGCGAGCGTCAGCGGCACGGCTGCGGCCACCACAAGGCCTGCGCGCCAGCCCATGCTGATGAAGCTCACCAGCATCACGACCAGCAATGCCGCAAAGAACTTCAGCATGAACTCATCAACGGACGCGGCGATGTTGACCGCCTGATCCGTCACCTTGGTCAAGCTCATGCCAAGCGGCATGTCCGCATTGATTGCGCCGACTTCCTTGTCGAGCGCCTTGCCGAGATCGAGCCCGTTCCAACCCTCGCGCATGACGATGCCCAGCAACAAGGCCGGCTGCCCGCCATTGCGCACCATGAACGTGGCCGGGTCTTCATAACCGCGCTTGACGGTGGCGATGTCGGAGAGCTTTAACGTGCGGCCTTGCGACACCACCGGCGTATCGCGAATCTTCTGCAACTCATCAAATGCGCCATCCAGGCGGACGAACACCTGCGGCCCTTTTGTTTCCACCGAGCCGGCGGCCGTCAGCGCATTCTGGTTGTTGAGCGCAGCAAACACGTCTTGCGGGCTCACGCCCAGCGTTGCCAGTCGGTCATGTGAGAACTCGACGTAGATGCGCTCGGACTGTTCGCCGATGATGTTGACCTTCTTCACGCCGGGCACGTGCAGCAAGCGCTGGCGCTGCGTCTCCGCATCGCGCACGAGCGCACGTTGCGGCTCGCCCTGCGCCTTGAGCGCAAACAGGGCAAAGGTCACGTCCGAATATTCGTCATTGACGATTGGCCCGATCACGCCTGACGGCAGGTTGCCCACCTCGTCGCCAACCTTCTTGCGCGCTTGGTAAAACTCCTCCTGCACTTGCGATGGCGGCGTGCTGTCGAGCAACGTCAGCGTGGTGAACGCCAGGCCGGGGCGCGTGTAGGTTTCGGTGCGGTCGTACCAGCGCAGCTCCTGCATGCGCTTTTCGATCTTCTCAGCCACCTGGTCCTGCATTTCCTGCGCGGTAGCACCCGGCCACACGGTGACGATGTTCATCACCTTGACCGTAAACGCGGGGTCTTCCGCGCGGCCCAGCTTGAAGAAGGAAATCAGCCCTGCCAGCGAGATCAGGCAGATGAGGAACAGCGTGACCGCACGCTCGCGCACGGCAAGCGCCGATAGGTTGAAGCGGCCCGGGCTCACAGTCGCACTCCCGCGATGGCGGTGCCGGTGCCGGTGCCCTGCCCGGCCACGCGGACTTGCTGGCCCTCGCGCAGCAGTTGTGCGCCTAACGCGACGATCCGTTCGCCTTGTTTGATCTGGCCGGCAACGCTTGCCCCTTCGTCACCAACACGCACGATGGTGATGGAACGCCACGACACCTTGGCAGGGTCCCCCTGAATGACCCAAACACCGGGACCCTTGCCGGCATCAAATACCGCACCCAGCGGTACCTGTAGATCGCCTTGCGCTGTGGCCAGCCGCTCAGGAATCTGGATCGTGACAGTCGCGCCAAGCGGCGCATTGGCCAGTTCGCCATCCAGAACATAGCGCGCTTCATACGTGCGGGTAAGCCGATCGGCAGCATCCGACAGTTGCCGCAGCTTGGCAGGCGTGCCATCGCTTTCCTTGCCGAACAACGTGGCCTGGGCGACTGAGCCGATCGCAGGCCGCAACGTTTCCGGCAACTGCACCACCGCTTCACGGCGCCCGGCATGGGCCAAGCGCACCACCGCCTGCCCGGCATTCACCACTTGGCCCGGCTCGGCCAGCGTTTCCATGACCACGCCGTCGCCATCGGCAACGAGTTCTGCATAGCGGCTGGCGTTGCGCGCTACGTCTGCCTGCGCTTCAGCAGCGCTCAGTTGCGCTTTGGCCGCATCCGCCGCGGCCTTGGCCTGGTCATAGGCGGAGGCGGAAATCGCGCCCGTGCCACGCAAGTCGCGGTAGCGCGCTTCGTCTTCCGAGGTCTGTTGCGCGCGTGCCCGCGCGGCGCTCACGGCTTCTCGCTGTGCGTGCGCAGCGAGCTTCAGATCCGCAGGATCGATGCGCATGAGCGGCTGCCCGCGCTTGACGGTTTGCCCCGCGTCCACCAGCCGTTCCAGCACCTTGCCAGGCACGCGGAACCCGAGGTCGCTCTGCACCCTCGCAGCCACCACGCCGGTGAACGAGCGCGATGCGGACGTCACGGGCCGAACAAACGCGGCGCGCACCAGAGGCGCCTGGGTGCGTGGGTCAGCGGGGGCTTTGTCACCGCAAGCGCTCAGCGCGAGCGGCAACGCAAGAACAACGGAAGAAGTAATAAGGCGACGCGAAAGCATGAAAGCCCCACCGACAGGATGAACTGGGCTTTCATTCTTGTTCTTGTGACCACTTTAGTCAATGGTCACAAAGAAAAAAACTGCACGTCAGGGGGAAAGACTCCGGAGCACGAGGCTCGAAAGCAATCCGGGCGCCGTGTCCGTGTAGTCAAAGCTGTACTGCAGAAGCAACGGATTCATGTAGGGGCGCATGACCAGGGAGATGGCAGCTGTGGCCTCGTCCAGCGGCGTCTTGCGCTCGAAGTCTCCGGTCTCGCGGCCCTCCTGCAGCACATCGCGCAGCAACGTCTGGATACGGCCTTCGTAGGCGATCACAGACTGCCAGCGCTCAGTCGCTGCCGAGGCGGCAATTTCATACAGCTTGCGGTCATGGGAAAACAGCCGAAGGCTGGACTCCGTCAAGGCTTTGAACATGCGGCGCAGCTTCTCGGGCGGAGAGTCTGCGTCCGCCAGGGCTGCATTCACGTCGGCCTCGATCTCGCGCAGGCAGTTGGCGCAAATCATCTCGCCAATGGCCTGCTTGGACTCGAAGAACTTGTAAATGTAGGCCTTGGAAAAACCGATGGCCTTGGCCAGGTCGGACACGGCGGTCTTCTCATAGCCGTAGCGGCTGAAGTGCTCGGTAGCGGCCGCGACGATCTGGTCTCGCACATCGTGATCCGCCGGGCCGCGGGCGGAGACGGGGTAGGAAGGGGTCTTCATGGGCCTCAGCTTACGCGAGTCGCAATAGTTGAACAACTTGTGACCAATTTGTACTATAGTCACTCAAAATTTCGATGGACGTCACCATGTTGCCCAAACACGCCTCCGCAGCCCTTCTCCTCGCAAGCTTGGCGGCCGGCTGTGCAGTCGGCCCCGATTATGTGAAACCTGATGCACCGTTTCCGGAACGATTCCAAGGCCAGACAGCGGTCGAGCAACGCACGGCCAATGCTGCGGCGGATCTATCCACGTGGTGGGCGGGTTTTGGCGATCCGAAACTCACCAAATTGGTGCGACTTGCACTGGAACAGAACCTGGACCTTGCCCAGGCGTTCGCACGCGTTACCCAGGCACGTGCAGGTTTGGGAGCCGCCAATGCCGCGCTGCTGCCCTCCGGCAATGTCACGGGTCAGGCTGCGCGTGCATACCAGTCTGTCGAAACCCCATTGGGCCGCGTGCTGAACTCGAGGCCCGGCTTTGACCGCTACGGCAACGCGTTTGAGGCTGACGTGAACGCTAGTTGGGAGCTGGACGTATTTGGCGGCCTGCGCCGTGGCCGCGAGGCTGCACTGGCGGACTACCAAGCCTCCCAAGCAGGCGCCGTGGCCACACGGCTGGCAGTGGCAGCGCAGACCGCCGACATCTACATCACCATCCGCGGCTTGCAAACGCGCCTGAAGGTGGCCCGTCACCAGGTGCAAACGCAGGAGGAATTGCTCTCCACCATCAACCTGCTGTACGGCAAGGGGTTGGCCGCCGAGCTTCAAGTCAGGCAGGCAGAGGGCGCGCTCGCTCAGGTACGCGCCTCGATCCCGCAACTTGAGGCGGGGCTTGAAGCAGCGATGAACGCGCTGGACGTGATGCTCGGCTCGCTACCGGGCACGCACCGGGACGAGCTTGCGCAAGACAGTGATATCCCCGCCGCGCCGCAGATTGCCATCAGCGGATCGCCCGGCGATTTGCTGAGGCGCCGCCCCGACCTCATCGTCGCCGAGCGCCGCCTCGCTGCTTCCAACGCGCGCATCGGCGTCGCCATCGCGGAGTACTACCCGAAGTTCTCGCTCAGCGGGCTGCTCGGCAGCGCCACATCGGTGGGCGCCGGAAGCCTGTTCGGCAGCGGCGCCAGCCAATTTGCCGGCGTGCTCGGCCTGCGCTGGCGCCTGTTCGACTTCGGCCGCATCAACGCGCAGATCGATCAAGCAAAGGGGCAAGAGGCGGAGATGCTGGCTGCGTACCGGCTTGCCGTGCTGCGCGCCACAGAAGATGTGGAAGACGCGTTCTCCGCCCTGGTCAAGCGCGAGGAGCAGGCCACGGTGCTCGCGCAGGGCGTGGATTCACTGAGCCGCGCGCGGAATGCTTCATTTGCGGCGTACCAAAAAGGCGTCGTCAGCCTGATCGAAGTCCTGCAGGCAGACGAGAGCCTGTTGCGTGCATCGGACGCTCGCGCCCAGGCCCAAACGGAATCCGCGCGCGCCGCGGTCGCGGCATTCAAAGCGCTGGGCGGCGGCTGGCAGCCCGATACCCCGACCGCCGTCGCCAGCAAATAGACCGCTGACAAAACCGATTGACCGCTACTCCCATTCACCCATACAGAAAGAAACTGCCATGTCGAATTCAAAAGTTGTTGTGATTACCGGCGTGTCCTCCGGCATCGGCCGTGCCACCGCCGCAAAGTTTGCCCAGCGCGGGTGCCGTGTATTCGGCACCGTGCGCAACCTCGCACGCACTCAACCGATTGCCGGTGTTGAACTGATCCAGATGGATGTCCGTGATGAAGCCTCTGTCCAGCGTGGATTCGAGGCGATCATCGCGCAGGCCAAGCGCATCGATGTGCTGGTCAACAGCGCCGGCGTGGCCCTGCTCGGCGCGACAGAAGAAACGTCGGTTGCCGAAGCCCAGACGCTGTTCGACACCAACGTGTTCGGCATCTTGCGCACCACCCAGGCCGTCTTGCCGCACATGCGTGCGCAACGCTCCGGACGCATTGTCAACATCAGCTCGGTGGTCGGCTTTCTGCCGGCGCCGTACATGGGCCTGTATTCGGCATCCAAGCACGCGGTGGAGGGAATGTCCGAGACCTTGGATCATGAGGTGCGCAAGTTCGGAATCCGTGTGGTGCTTGTCGAGCCGTCATTCACCAAGACCAGCCTGGATGCAAACGCGCCTCAAGCGGTTTCCAAGGTCTCTGCCTACGACGCGGAGCGCGGCATCGTTTCTCAGGCCATTCAAAAGAGTGTCCAGAATGCGCCGGACCCTGATGGGGTCGCCAGCACCATCGTCGATGCTGCACTGGGGGCCTGGAAGATGCGCCGCACACCCAAAGGCGAGGCGTCCCTTCTCAGCAAGCTGCGCCGGTTCATGCCGGCAGGCCCCGTTGACGCGAGCCTGAGGAAGACATTCGGCCTCTCTTGAGCGCGTTGTCGCAAGCGCGTTCACGCCCCGCGCGAAAGCTCAACAATGTTCATTGGAAGTCCGAAACCTCGGACGTGCCGCCAGAAAACATCTTGAAAAAACCTCATCAAATCTGCCCCTCCCTGGAAGCTTGACGACGCATCCTGTCAGGCGTGGCGGCAAAGCGTGCGTCTGCCGTCAAAGCCCCGCATGGCATGGTTCCTGCACGCCGTAATGCGCCGTACCACCAAAAAAATGTCGGGGGACTTACGTGATGAAGGGGCAGCACAAAAGGGGAATTCGCCGAACAAGAGAAATGTGCACAGGGGCTCACGCTACGCAGCACTGTAAGCGGCGGCGTTGTGTTTTCCGGACCCACCATGGAGACGGAGCCCCGCACGCCAGGGTGACCGCAGACCCCGCCGCCTGATCGCTTGTCAGGATGTGCTCGAAGTGCCGCTGCGCCGCGTGCATCATCACCATGCGGCCGTCTAAAGCCATCGCATGCGCAACGGCGCAGGCTTGCCTGCCGCGCACGGGCCGCACATTGCACGGCGTGCGACTGTTCGGGCTTGCAGCGCTGTTCGCTGCGCAGTACGCCCACGCTGCCCCGCTGGGCACCTGGGATTTTTCCATCGAGCGGGCGCCTTTGGAGCGGGTGTTGATGGAAATCGCCAACGTGAGCGGACAGCCCATGTCGTTCCCCTCCGGTCTTGCCAAAGACCTGTTGGCTGGTCCGGTTCGCGGTGCCATGTCGGCCCAGCAGGCTGCGGAACAGGCCCTCAAGGACAGCGGTCTGCAACTGACCACGCTGCCCGACAACACGTTGACCATCGTGCGGGCCTCAGAGCAGCCGCGCGACATCGGGACCCTTCCCCCAGCTGAAGTACGGGCAAAGACAGACAGCGACTTTGCCGTCTTCACAACAGGCTCCATCACGCATATCGAGACGCCCATTACGAGCGAGCCCCACGCCGTCAGCACCCTCACAAGAGAGTTGCTCACCAGCCAGAATGCCCCGTCGATGGCAGATGCCCTGGCACTTGCCGGTGTCTCGTCGATGTCGCTCGACCCCAGCGCCACGCCACGGTACGCCACGCGGGGTTTCATGACGGGACAAATCTCCGTCGATGGTCAGCCTGACAAGATGGCTGCGCTGCGCCCCCTCGAGGCGGTAGAAGATGTTTCGGTGATCAAGGGAACGCATGCTGACATCGGGGGTGCCCCCACCGCCGTGGGCGGCATCAATGCCAATCTCAGGGCACCCACGGTAGCGCCGCAACGGACGGTGTCCGTGGAAATCGGCTCGCACGCCGAGCGCAAAGCCCTGGTGGATCTAGCCGGCCCGATCGGATCGACCGACCTGTCTTACCGGACGGTGGCGTTGCAGGACACGACGGCCAACAGCGATTCCGGATACGCCGGTCGCCGCAAAAGCTACGGGCTCGCAGCGCTCGGGTGGCAGGATGCCGCTACGGAGGTCACAGTCGGACTCGAGTCCGTCACCAGCCGCCAGCCCATGCCGCCCGCCACGTTCGCATTGAACGGCGCGCCTGTCCGATTGGCCATGCAAAGCCCGCTGGGCAATGCCGACGACAACGTGCAGTCCCGCGCGAGCCGCGCCTATTACAAGGTCTCGCGCAACCTGTCGGACGATTGGTCCTTGCACTCACGCGGCACGTACGAAGCGCTCACCGAACAATCTGCGCTCTGGCATACGGCGCTCGTGGTCAACAACATGGCACCCACGTCGACGCTGAACTTTGGCGATCGCAGCAACGACACCTCGTGGGCCATCTCGAACGAGCTCACGGGCAGGTTCGCACATGGGCCGTTCCAGCACGTGCTCACGCTCGGCTGGGATGAGTTTCAGGAGCGGCAGGACATGGTCTTTGCGGCAGCGCCTTTTCTGATGCCGCAGAATCCGTTTGCCCCTGTTCAACTGCCGCCGGCCACGTTCGTGCCGGGCATTCAGGTTTCGCAATCGGTACGGCAGTCGGAGTTTCGCGTGCGTGACCAAGTCGCCATTGGCGAGCATTGGGAGCTGTCCGGCGCCATGTACGTGAATGACTACATCGCCAAACTGCCGCTCGGGCAGCTTCAGGGCTCCGCCTGGACACCGTCGCTGGGCGTGCTCTACAAGCTGACGCCGCATACCGCATGGTTTGCCGATTACTCACGCGGTTTCCGTCTCAACACCAGCTACTTCGATCCGTGCCAAGCCTTGTTGCCTGAACGGAGTCGCCAGCTGGAAACCGGGCTGCGCTGGGCAGATGCCAACCGCGCGCTGACGATGCAGGCGGCGTTGTATCGCATCGACGCGCACCACGTAAGGCTGGTGGATGTGGCGCCCGCCGGCTACGACACACAAATCGCGCACCAAAGCAGCGAAGGACTGGAAGTCTCGATGCAAGGCGCGGTAACCAAAGGCTTGGACACCTCGTTGTGGGTGGCACTGGCTCGCGTATCCGGCACGCTGATCACGGGATACCTGCCGCAGGCGCCATTCCTGAGCGGCGCGGTTTGGACGACGTACACCATGCAGGCGGGCCCATTGAAAGGCGCGGGCGCCGGGATTGGCATCACGGGGCAACGCGGCGCGCCATGCTACGGCGACACCCCGTTTCGCATGCCCGGCTTCATGCGCGCCGACGCCAGTCTCTTCTGGCACCAGAGATCCTGGAGCGTCGATCTCTTCGCACGCAATCTCTTCAATATCCGGGCTTACGGCAACGCACAGTCTGGAAACTTCATCCCCGTTCAGCCGGGCCGCACGCTGACACTGCGCGTGACCCACAACTTCTGACGTTGGCCGGCCCAGCCGAATCGGGCACACGCGCCAAGGGACGGGCTTAAAGCTGGCTCATGCCGCCGTCGGCAATGATTTCCGTGCCAACAATGAAGGCCGATTCCGGCGCCGACAGATGCAGCACGGTCGAAGCAATCTCCTCCGGCTGGCCAAAGCGGCCCAGCGGCACCTGGCTCTGGATCTGCGCAGCGGTGGCAGCCAGCGTGTCGGCATCCAGGCCGAGCTTGCCGTACAGCGGCGTTGTCACCGGGCCGGGACTGACCACATTCACGCGGATGCCCGAACCGATCAGTTCACCCGACAGCGTCTTCGCCAGCGAGATCAGCGCAGCCTTGCTCGCTGCATAGACCGAAGAATTCGGCATGCCGATGTGTGCGTTGATGGAGCCGTTCAGCACGATCGACGTGCCCTTGTTGAGGATGGGCAACAGTGCCTGGATCTGAAAGAACGCGCCCTTCACGTTGGCGTTGAAGGTGGCATCCCACAGCGCCTCGTCAACGTCCGGGACGGCGGCAAAGCGGGCCATGCCGGCGTTGATGAACACGGCGTCCAGACGCACGCCGGCCTCCTGCAGTTGACGGGTCAGCTCGCGTGCGGCCGCCACGCTGCCGGTTTCATTGCGGATGGCGATGGCGTTGTGACCGAGCGCGGCGCGCGCCGTTTCCAGCGCTGCGGCGTCACGGCCAGTGATGACCACGCGGGCGCCTTCGCGCACAAATGCCTGGGCGGCTGCCAGGCCAATACCGCTGTTGCCGCCAGTGACCAGAACGGTCTTGCCTTCGAAGCGATTCATGATGTCCTCCAGTAGGAAAGTTGAACTTGAACAATCGCGTGACTGCAGTGTGGACGCGGGCAAGCGGTTTGCCATACGATCCGGACGATGAACACGTTCGAAGGAATTGCACATGTTGACGGATGAAGAATTGGCCCTGCTGGAGGCCATCCGGCAGACGGGCAGCCTGTCGCGCGCGGCGGCACAACTGGGCAAGGCGCCATCGACCGTGTCGTATGCCGCGCGGCAACTGGAGCAGCGCTTCGACGCCCTGCTGTTTGATCGGCGCCGCTACCGGCTGCAGCTCACGCGCGCCGGGCAGTTGCTTACGGAAGAAGCCGCGCGACTGGCGCAGGATGTCTCGCGCGTGACGCAGCGTGTGCGCCAGGTGGCCAACGGCTGGGAAGACCGCCTGTGGATCGTGACGGATGAACTGCTGGAGTTCGAATCGCTCATGCCCGTGATGCACGCGTTCGATGCGCTGCAATCGGGCGTGGCGCTGCGCGTGACGCACGAGGTACTGGCCGGCACCTGGGAGGCGCTGCGCGACGGCCGCGCCGATCTCGTCATCGGGGCGACGAACGAGCCGCCGTCCATCCCGAACCTCGGGTGGTTCGAACTGGGCGTGGTGGAGTGGGTGTTTGCCGTGTCGCCACGGCATCCGCTAGCCGCCGTTGAAGCGCCGCTCACGCGCGAGGAAATCGCCCGACATCGCGCCGTGGTGGTGGCCGATTCCGCGCGAACCACCGCCGGCCGCGCCTACGGCATGCTCAGCGGGCAACCGACGCTGGCCGTGCCCAGCATGCGTGCCAAGACGCTTGCGCAGCGCGACGGCCTGGGCGTCGGCTGGCTGCCGCGGCACCGCGTGGCGTCCCTGCTTGCGCGCGGCGAGCTGGTGGAAAAGCGCACCACCGATCCGCGCGAGCCGAACCTGCTCTACGTCGGCTGGCGCAGCGGCGATGGCGACGGTGAAGGCCGCGCACTCCAATGGTGGCTCGAACAACTACGGCAGCCCCGTCTGGCCAAGCGGCTTGTGCAGGGCGTCGACGCATTCGCCTGAAACTTCACCGGGCCACGTGATCTTGCCTATGCTGGGATGACGCCGACGCCGCATTCGCCCGTCGGCGCAACACAAGCGACGCCGACTGTTGCGGAATGATCAATGTTGCAGCGTTTGTCTTCTGACAAACCCTCGGGTGGGTCAACGCGCGCTGTCGGCCAGCGTTAATCGGTCACGCACGTATCTCCGTGCCTCGTTGAGGGTCTCGTTATGAAACTGTCTGCGTTGATGTTTTCGATGGGTGCGCTGGTGATGGGCTCGGCGTTTGCGCAGGGCACCGCCGCGCCCGCCACCGCACCAGCAGCGGCCCCGGCGGCCGTCCACGCGGTCTGCAAGGATGGCACCCCGTATAGCGGCGCGACGCTCAAGGGCGCTTGCCGCGGCCATGGCGGTGTCGACAAGAAAGCCAGCGCAGGCGGTGCCCCTGCTGCCGCGCCGGCCGCTGCACCTGCCGCCCCGGCTCCGGCCAAACCTGCCGCAGCCGCTCCCGCTGCGCGTGCCGCCGCTCCAGCTCCAGCTCCGGCAGCAGCGGCCAAGCCCGCAGCCGCAGCGCCTGCCAAACCGGCCGCGGCCGCTGCAGGCACCGTTGCCCCCGGCGGCGGCCCCGACAAGGTCTGGGCCAATGCCAGCACCAAGGTCTACCACTGCCCGGGCGATCGCTATTACGGCAAGACCAAGCAGGGCGAATACATGACCGAAGCTGACGCCAAGGCTGCCGGCATGCGCCCCAGCCGCAACAAGGCCTGCACCAAGTAAGACACGCCTGACGCAAACCCGCACGCCGCGGCCCACCCGGGTCGCGGCGTCGTCCATTTCAGCCTGATCACCGCATCGCATGCCCCCCAGCAACGAACATCCCGCCGCCGCCCTGCAACACCCAGAGGGCTTCGCCCCGTTGGCTGCGCCGCCCCAGCCGCCACAGCAGCGGGTGGTGCGCGACGTCATCGCCGGGTTCTCGATTGCGGGCCTGTTGCTGCCCGAAGCCGTTGCTTACGCAGGCATTGCCAGCCTGCCGCCACAGGCCGGGCTCATCGCATTGCTGTGCGGCCTGGTGGTCTATTCGCTGATCGGCACGAGCCGCTTTGCCATTGTCTCGGCCACATCGTCTTCTGCCGCCGTTCTGTTTGCGACGGTGCTATCCGAACCTAGCGGTAACGGCGCAACGGCGCTCACGATGGCGGCGGCGCTCATCATCGCAACGGGCGTGCTGTTCATCCTGGCGGGCGCGGCACGCCTGGGCGGCATGTCGGATTTCATCGCGCGACCGGTATTGCGCGGTTTCACGTTTGGGCTGGCACTGACGATTGCCGTCAAGCAGTTGCCTAAGATCCTCGACGTGACGGTGCACCACAGCGACACGCCACGCATCGCGCTCGACCTCATCACCAGTGCGGCCAGTGCCAACCGGTACAGCACGACATTGGGCGCCGTCGCACTCGCGCTGCTCTTCGGCCTTGGGCGCTGGGGGCGCATTCCGGCCACGCTGGTCGTCATCGTGCTGGCCATCGCGGCCGGCTACTGGATCGACTGGCACAGCTACGGCATTGCCGTGGTCGGCCATATCGACCTGCAGAACATCAGTTTCGGTGTGCCTGCGCTGAACCGGGTGCAATGGATGGAAAGCGCCGAACTCGGTTTTGCGCTCATGCTGATCCTTTATGCCGAGTCCTACGGCTCGATCCGCAACTTCGCGCTCAAGCACGGAGATGGCATCTCCGCCAACCGTGACCTCGTTGCGCTGGGCTGCGCGAATCTGCTCTCTGGCCTGCTGCATGGCATGCCCGTCGGCGCCGGGTATTCGGCCACGTCTGCCAACGAAGCGGCGGGCGCGCAATCGCGTTTTTCGGGGCTCTGCGCGGCGGCCGTGGTGGCGCTGATCGTCTGGTTGTTCCTGCCGCAACTCGCGCGCATTCCCGAGCCGGTGCTGGCGGCCATCGTGATCTTTGCGGTAAGCCATTCACTGCATCCCGCCGTGTTCAAGCCTTACTGGACCTGGCGCCGCGATCGGCTGGTGGTGATTGCCGCGTTGCTGGCCGTGCTGGTGCTGGGCGTGCTGCACGGGCTGCTGGCCGCGATTGGCGTGAGCCTGCTTTTGACGCTGCGCCAGCTTTCCGAGCCCAACGTGAGCGTGCTCGGTCGCCTGCGGGAGAGCCACGATTTCGTCGATGTGTCACTGCACCCCGAAGCCAAGCCGGTGCCTGGCGTGCTGATCGTCCGGCCCGAAGTCCCGCTGTTCTTCGCCAACACCGAGCGCGTGCTCGGCACGGTGCGTGCGATGCTGCAACAGCCGCACGAGCCCGCGCTGCGCGTCATCATGCTCAGCCTGGAAGAAACACCGGACGTGGACGGCTCGGCCATCGAAGCGCTGCGCATCTTTGCCGCCGAATGTGCGGCGCGCGGCCTGCAACTGATGCTCGTGCGACTCAAGCCGCGCGCGCTGACCGTCCTGCAGCGCGCCACCGACAACACGCTGCGCACCGAGATGCTGCACGAGCTGAGCGTGGACGAGTGTGTGCAGTCGCTGGCCTCAACGGGCGGCACACCGGCACCGGCCTAGCGCGACAACGCCGCCTCGTTCCAAACACGCCGGTCTTCCCGGGGCTGCGCGACACGCGCCAGCCCCGGCGTTGGCGGATTAGCGCGGGGCGTTGCCTGCTGCACGCGCGCCTTCGAGAATGATGCGCGCCAGCTTGGCGTAATCACCATCAAAGTGATGGCCGCCAGGCAGCTTCACCAGCTGCACCTGCTTCGGGTCCAGGCCCGGGCAATTGGTGTCTTTCTCTTCCTTGCCGTAGATGCACATGCCCAGGCCCGCCGGCAGCCTCTGCACCTCCGGCAGGATCGGCAGGCCGGACGCGCTGCTCGACACCCAGTTGGTCATGTGGAACTCGAAATCAGCACGCTTGCCCAGGCCCATCATCACGGCCAGCGCAACATGCTCGCGCGACGCCGCCGGCATCCGGTTGACGATGAAGGGCAGCACGTCTGCGCCCTGCGAATAGCCAATCAGCAAAGCCTTCTGTTTCTTCCAGCGCGCGGCGTAAAAGCGCACGAGCCGATCCATATCGGCGGCGGCAGAGGCTGGCGTGCGCGGCGTCCAGAAGTAGCGCAGCGAATCGATGCCGACCACGGGCACGCCTGACTTGGAAAGCGCAGCGGCCACCTCCTTGTCGAGCCCCGCCCAGCCGCCGTCACCCGAGAGCAGTACGGCAAACAACTCCGACGATGTACCGGGCTGCGCGGGCACTTCGATGATCGGCAGGTCGGACACCGCTGCGGGCGGCGGCGGGGGCGGCGGTTTGCGCTGCGCGACAAGCTTGGCGAAAGCGGTCTTGAATGGGTCGGAGGCGGTCACGGGCGGTGCGTTGGCAGCCGACACGGTGGCCGGCAATGCCACCGACTGCGCTCCCGAAATCGTATCGATGAAGGCTTGCGTGGCACGCGCTTCGCACAGCGGACCGGAGCGCCGCGCAAACGACGTGGGCGTGGCCGATTGCAGCGCCACCCACGGCGCAGACAATTTCGTGGCGGGCAGCAGGACCACGCCGGCATTTTCAGGCGGCTTGACGCGCTTGGCGGTGGTGCGACTCTCGCTCATGCGGCGGCTGAAGTGCACGCCCTCGCCCTTGCACAGCGGCTTGCGCAGCTCCAGCACCGGGCAGAATTCCATCGACATGGCCGCGGCAAAGATATTCGGGCGCGCCTGGGCAATCATGGCGTAAGCCAGCGCACCGCCCTCGTTGTCGCCGACGAGGATGGGCGGGTAGTAGCCCGGCACTTTCTCGTAGGCCTGCAGGAAGCGGCTGAAGTTTTCGAGGTCACCGTCCGGGAAGGCGCAATCGCCCAGGTCAGCCTCCAGACTGGCGAACAGCGCAGGCGTCGACAAACCTGCCACCAGGGCGCCCTGCTGCGCGAGGCTCTCTGCCATGCGCGATGCGGCGGGCGTCCAGCCCAGGTCACCCGAGAGCATCAGCACGACGGAGCGGATTTCACCCTTGGGCTTGTAGACCGGCACATCGCGAAAGCGCCCGTGCGTGACGAACTCGACGGCACCCGGTGCAGCAGCGGGCGTAGCGGGCGCCACCACCGGCAGCGACAGCACGCCACCATTGGCAGCCTTGTTGGCGGTAACGGCGGCGGCGCTCATTTGCAGGCGAGGCGGCATGTCGCCGCGCGGCGGCACCGCCACAACACCGCTGGCGCCCGTCATGCCCACAGGCGGCACCAGCACCGGACCTTGCGCAGGTGTGGGCTTGACGGCAGCCGGAGCATCGGCAGCGATGGCCCAGGATGCTGCCAGCACCATGCCGACCGCACTTAAATGCCCAGCCCAACGCAAGCCTTTGCGTAGCACTCCCCGATGCCGCGCCTCTTGCGTGCGCGGTACTTGCCAACTCATTTGGAGATCACTCCCTTCAAGCCGCCGCCGATCAACGCGGCGACGTCCGTCAATGTGAACAGCGGCGCAATACCGCCACGTGCGAGCAGGTAGCGGGCTTCCCACACCGGCTCGAACTTGTCTTTGAAATTGCGCAGCCCTCTGAAATTGTAGAAGCGCGCGCCGTGTCGGAACATCATCCGTCCGAAGCGGTGCCAGCGCGGCGCAAGCTGATGCTCAACCATGCCCGACATCGGTGCCATCCCCAGCCCGAAACGCTGGTACCCCTGCGCCTGGAAGTGGAGGATGACCTTGCCGAACAGGAAATCCATCGTGCCCGGCGGCACGTCGCTGCGATAGCGCATGAGGTCGACACTCGCCTCGATGCGCAGCACATCGGGGCACATCAGCGTGGCAAACGCCAGGATGACGCCCTCGCGGCGCACCACGGCCACGGGCTGGCTGCAGATGTAACGGTCGTCAAACGCGCCCAGCGAAAAGCCTTTTTCGCGCGCATTCTGGTTGCGTAGCCATTCATCGGAGATGGCGCGCAATTCGTCCAGGACGGTCGGCACGTCTGCCGTCGGGATGATCTCGAATGACAGGCCTTCGCGCTCCCCGCGCGTGACACCATGGCGCAGGTTGGCGCGGCGTGAGCCCTTCAGGCTGAACTCGGGCAGCGACACATACGCCTCTTCGCCCAGCTTGTAGGCGCGCAGCCCCGCATCGAGATACAGCGACAGCGTCTGGGGCCGCGTCTTGTAGAACGCGGCGCGGCCGCCATGCGCGTCGGCCATTTCGATAAAGCGCCAGATCAACTCGGGCCATTCCTGCTGCGCGCCCACCGGGTCGGACAGCGCCACCCACGAGCGCCCCTGCTTGGCGTACATGATGAACGCGTTGCCCGACGGCGAGAAAAGCAGGCTCTTGTCGCCCATCAGCGCGAGCGTGGCATCGGCGGCGGGCTGCTTGCGGACGATCTCGGCCGCGCGGGCGAGTTCTTCGTCGCTCGGGAAGGTCGTAACGCCGGGCTCCTTGCGAAAGAGCTGCCACATGCCGAAGCCGAGTCCCGTTACGGCCACGGCCATCAGCGCGCGGATGGAACGCGGCGCATCGCCGTCGAACGTGAATTGCCACCAGAGCTGGTTGGCGTAAGCGACCTCGCGGTAGGCGAAGAAGAGGATCCACACGCACGCCGCAAACACGCAGACCATGGCAAGCAGCCACCCCGCCTCCAGCCGCTGAGAGAACAGCGACGACGGCCGGTCGAACTGCCGGCGCGAGATGACGAGCAGCACCGCCAGCGTCACCAGCACCGCCATCTCCGACACGGCAATGCCCTTGGGCAACGCCAACACGCCGGTGAGCAGCGACAGCACCAGCGCCGCCCACCACGCGGCGTCCAGCCGGTGCAGCAGCCCGCGCGCGACAAACAGCATGATCAGCCCCGCCACGCTGCCGATCATGTGCGAGGCTTCCACCACGAACAGCGGCACATGCATGCGCAGAAGGTCTTCGGCTTCGTCACTGGCGGGGGTAACGCCCGAGACGAGCAGCATCACGCCCGCCACCATCGTCAGCGCTGCCAGCAGCCCCGGCGACAGCTTGACCGCAGCGCGGCCGAACGGCGCCCCGGCGCCGGAGCGCAACTCGAACGCACCGAGCATGGCAGCAGCCACGACCAGCGGCAGCAGGAAATAGATGACGCGGTAGAACAGCAGGGCGGCGAGCACCTCGGCCGGCGGCGCCTGGCCGCTGCAGCCCAGCAGGATGACCGCCTCGAACACGCCAAGGCCGCCCGGGCTCTGGCTCAGCACACCCAGCGTGACCGCCAGCGCGTAAAACGCCACAAAAGTGGGCAGATCGACAGCGCCTGCTGGCATCAGCACCCACAGCGCCGCCGCAGCCGCACTCATGTCCGCCGCTGAAATCGCAAACTGACGCGCGGCCAATCCTGGCGGCGGCAGGCGGATCTCCCACCGGCCGAACAGCGTCACATGGCGCTGTCGCATACAGAGGATCAACAACGCCACGACGCCGGCCAGCACCAGCAGTGCCACGACTTCGAGCAGCGCTGCGGGCAGATGCGTAATCGCGGCGATGTGCGGCGCGCCCCACAGGAGCCCGACCGCGCCAAAGGCCGTGGTGGACACGCCGAGCGCCCCTGCATCAAACGCGACCGCCTCCGTCACGCGCGCGGCATCGACCCCGGCCGCCGTGTACAAGCGCGTGCGCACCGCCCCGGCCGTCAACGAACCGAGGCCGACGGTGTTGCCCAGCGCATAAGCAATGAAGGAGGTGGTGGCCACCGTAGCGGGCGCCACATGCGCGCCGGCATAGCGCAGGCCGGACGCGTCGTAGCCGGTCAGGGCGACGTAGCTGAGCGCCGTGGCCAGCATGGCCAGCATCAGGTGCGAGCGCGGCGTGGCCTGCAGCGCGGCGACCATGTCGGCGTAGTGCACATGGTCGAGCAGCGCATACAGGCTGTCGAACACCAGCGCACCAAGCACGAGCACCACGCCGACCACGATCCAGCCGGCAACGCCAAAGCCGGAATCAGCGGGCGCAGGCGTGGCGGGCGCGTCAGGCGCGGTGCGGGCCGAGGATCGGCGTGATGTTGGACTGGCGTCGTTGGACGCGGCGTCAGGCATGGTGAAAAACGAAATCCTGCTGGCTTGGCGGAGTGCCGGGTCGAAGCGATACGCAAATCCGGACACGCAGAGACGAGAGAGCGCGGCACGCCAAACCGCCGGAGCCCACCCTCGGCACGGTATCGACGTCTTGATGGCACCCCGACCTACCGGCACAGGCTTGTCGCAGACGCCGGTTTCCTCTCGACGCGCGCTTCAGGCGGCGCGTGTGCTGGATTCGCACGTTGTTTGCGGCCTACGTAATACGGCTGAAGCAGCCGATGCGTTGACGCGCAGTCCGCATTTTACGGTTTGGGCGCGCTCTCCGGCGCCTTAGGGGGCACATCGGGCTTGCCGGCATCGACGGAAACCGGGTCACTGGCAGGAAAGGTTTCCTCAATGCCCTCGTCGAGCAGGGCTTCTTCATGCGTATCGGCCACGGGCGGATGGGGGTTGGCGGGCGCCGGAGTGGGTGAGGCGCGATCGTCTGGCTCTGGCATGGCGTTCTCCAAGAATGCTTACCCAGAATAGGCAAAGCTGGCCTGACACGATGGCATGGGGGGCGGAATGCACATCTGTCGGGTGGGCAACATGCCCAGCGCCGCGGGTGCGGCAATCAGTCGAGGATCAGCAAGCTGCACACCTGCCGCCAAAAACGTTGCGTAGCCAGGATGAAATCGACCGCCGCAAACGTTTTTATTGCAGAAAATGTCTTACATAGTATTGCGTAGAAAGGTGGTGTCCGGTACACAATCGAGGCTAACGTTTTCAATATTTTCACAATTCTGCGCATGCCTTTACAGCGCGCCACGGGTGCCTTCCTACGGCGGCCTTCCCTGCTGATCATCGGCGCGTCGGTGCTGTCGGCGGTGCTGGCCGCGCTCACCGCGCTCTCGCTCTGGGAAATGCGCACGGACGCGCTGGCCCGCGCCCGTGATGCCGCTGACAACCTGTCGCTGATCCTGCAACGTGACATCGCGCGCAACATCGAGGTGTACGACCTGTCGCTGCAGGCCGTAATCGACGGTGTGCGCGACCCTGCCATGCTGGCGTTGCCGCCCGCCGTGCGCCAACTGGTGCTGTTCGACCGGTCGACCAACGCGCAGGACCTGGGCTCCCTGCTGGTGACTGACAAGGTCGGCGACGTGATCCTCGATTCCCGTTCGGTACCGCCGCGGCATATTCACCTGGGCGACCGCGACTACTTCCAGGTGCATCAGGGATCCGCGAACGTCGGGCTGTATATCAGCGAGCCGTTTACCCCGCGCGTGAGTGGCCTGGATACGTCGCTCGGACTCAGCCGGCGGCTGAACGGCCCGCATGGCGAATTCAACGGCATCGTGGTCGGCACGCTGCGCCTGAATTACTTCCGTCGGCTATTCGACGGCATCAACCTCGGCCCCCACGCAACCGTGACGCTGGTACGCACCGACGGCACGCTGCTCATGCGGCGCCCGTACAGCGAAAAACTCATCGGCCGCAGCCTGGCCGATGCCCCCGCCTTCCAGAAGCGGCTGCTCGCACCGGAAGGCTCCTACGTAGACGTCGCCGGCATCGATGGCATCGAGCGCCTGTTCAGCTTCCGCCATATCGGCGACCACCCGCTGATGGTCACGGTCGGTCTGGCTACCGAAGACATCTACGCGGAGTGGCGGCAGCGCGCATGGGTGATCAGCGGCATCGTGCTGATGCTCGACGCGGTATTCATGGTGCTGTCGTTCCTTTTTGCGCAGCAACTGCGCAAGCGGCTCGATATGGAGCAGCAATTGCACCTGCTGGCCAATACCGACAGCCTGACCGGACTCGGCACGCGCCGCGCGCTGGACTCGGCATTGGACGTTGAATGGCGTCGCGCCAATCGCCATCACACCCCGATGTCGGTGCTGATGATCGACGTGGACAACTTCAAACCCTACAACGACAAGTACGGCCACGCCGCCGGCGATACCGCGCTGCGCACGGTGGCACGCTGCATCAACGACAGCATCAAGCGCCCCGGCGATTTTGCCGGCCGCTACGGCGGCGAAGAGTTCTGTGCTGTGTTGCCCAATACGGACCTCAACGGCGCCATGCGCGTGGCCGAAAGCATCCGCACCGCCGTGCTAGGCGCCGACGAGCCCAACGTGGGAAGCGCGTACGGCAAGCTGACGGTCAGCATCGGGGTGGCTTCCCACTCGGGCATCGCCGCGGCGGACGATACCGTTCAAGACCTCATCCACCTCGCCGACGGGCGCCTGTATGAGGCCAAGGCGGCGGGCCGCAACGTGGTCATGCCCAGACAGGAGCGGCCGAAGCTGGCGGTGGTCTAGTCCAGCCCCGTCAGGCACCCCACTTTGGGGGCATGCCATCATCGGCCATCGCTTCTGCACAATGCGCATGACTTTCAGGAAAACGCTGTGAGCAAACCTCCGCACTCCCACTTCGATACGTCTGCGCTGCCGCGCGAGCATCAATTTGCGGCGTGGCGAGATGCCATCAACGTGCTGTTCGATACGCGCTCCGCCGCGCCGCAGTCGCATGGCTTTCAGGCCAGCGTCGACGCTTATCTTTGCGGCGAGACGGGTGTGGGCATGATCAGCGCGCACGCACAGCACTATGACCGGTCCCGCTCCAAGCTGGGGCGCGACGGCATGGATGTCTACGTGCTCCAGTATTACCTGGAAGGCAGTTGCGGACAGCGCGACTGCGCCACCGGCACCGCCACACGCCCCGGCGATCTGTTCATCGTCGACGCTGCCCAGCCGCTCGCCACAAGCACGACCAACAGCCGCTTCCTGAGCCTGGCCGTGCCACGACGCCTGCTGGCGCCGCTGCTGCGCGCACCGGACGAACTGAGCATGCGCGTGCTGCGCGGCGATGCCCCGATGGTTGGGCTGCTGCGCGATCACCTCTGTTCGCTCTATCAATCGGTCGGGAAGTTGAGTGATGCCGAGGCGCAGGCCGTCATCCCGGGCACGCTGCAACTGGCTGCGGCCGCCATCAACTGCCAGGTGACCGAAGCCAATGCGCCGGCCGTGAGGGAAAGCCTGTTTGCGTCGATCTGCCGGCACGTGCAGCACAACCTGTCCGATCTCGCGCTTTCGCCCGAAGGCGTGGCCGTGCAATTCGGTATCTCGCGCGCCACGCTGTACCGGCTGTTCGAGCGCGAGGGCGGCTTCTTCAATTACCTGCGCACGCAGCGCCTGCGCCAGTGCCACGCGATCCTGGCCGATCGATCGCAGACGCACCGCTCGGTGGCCGAGATCGCGCAGACCTACGGTTTTTCCGACGCATCGAACTTTACACGCGCATACCGCCGCGCCTCTGGCATGTCGCCACGTGAGACGCGCATGCTGGCCATCGAAGGCCGCGCCGCTGCCATGCCTTTCGTGCAACACAAGGACTGGCGCACCTGGGTCATGCAGATGCGCTGAGGCGCGCGCCTCCCTTCCCCGCGCTCCCTTTTTTCTCCCACCTCCCGCGCCCTGCCGCCTCCAAGACTGAGACGCGCTGACAGGTTCGCGCGACGGCCGAACCGGTTCGCGCGCGCAGCCCCTTTCGTCGTTGAATCCCAGCTGACGTGCATGCGAGCATCCGGCCCGACCTGATGAGCGCCCATGCGCTCGCGGCGGGCACGCGCGACGTGCCCTCTCTTCGTCGAACAGGTCAAAGCGGTGCGGACATCCCGCGCTTTGCACAACACACAACGACAAAACGGGGGTCTCGTGAAAGACATTACGGGAAAAACGCTTGCCTTGACGCTGTTCGCCACCGTGGCCCTGGCCGCGTGCGGCGGCGGAGACTCAGGTAGCAATACCGCCAACAACGGCGGCAACACGGGTGGCAATACGCCGCCCGCATCCACGTGCGCAGAAACCGGCGTCGATGCCAAGTACGCCTGCCAGACCGGCAGCACCGAGCCGCTGTACGCCTACCAATGGGCGCTCAAGCAAGCGACCAGCTTCTTCGCGGCGTTCGGCCTGGTGGCCAACGGCACGACCGACATCGACGTGGAAGACGCGCACAAGGCCGGCATCAAGGGCCAGGGCGTGAACGTGCTCGTGCTGGACGACGGCATCGACGTGCACAACGAAGATCTGTTCGCCAATGCCAACTCGGACATGACGCACAACTTCGACGATGGCTCGAACGATCCGACACCGGCAGACATTCCTGCGAACATCAAGGAGGCGCATGGCACCAACGTAGCCGGCATCATCGCCGCGGCGCAGAACGGCAAGGGCGTCATGGGGATTGCGCCACGCGCGACGCTGGGCGGAGCGCGCTTTATTGGCGCGGCGAACCCCGACATCACCGCAGCCTATGGCGGCGCAGCCTGGTCGAAAAACGGCCACCTCATCAATGCGTCGTACGGCGCAAACCCGCAGGCGCCGCTGGAGTACGACACGTCCACCTCGACACAGGCCGCGGTACGCGCCTTCCCGAACCTGCGCAACGGCCGCGGTCTGGTCATGCTCAAGGCGTCGGGCAATGAATATGAATCCATCAACGACGACATCAACCTTCCGCCGCGCACGTGCCCGACCGTGGGCGGCACCGCCGGCATGATCGGCTGCGAGAATCCCGCCAATGATCCGGAAGCGCTGGAGCCTGGCGTAATCGTTGTCGGGGCGGCAAATGCGCAAGGCATCAAGTCGAGCTACTCCAACGCCGGATCGGTCAACTGGATCACAGGCTTGGGCGGCGAATACGGCAACGGCGGCAAATACGGTGAGGTGGGTAGCGGGCCAAAGATCTTCTCGACCGACCTCACCGGCTGTGCACGCGGCTACAGCCGAGCCAATCCGGACGACACCAATGACTTTGCGATTCCAGGCACCGCCACCAACCTGAAAGACAACGCAAAGTGCGACTACTCGAGCATGAACGGCACATCGGCAGCCACGCCCACGCTGTCCGGCGTGGTCGCGCTGATGCTGGCAGCCAACCCGAACCTGACGTGGCGCGATGTTCGCGAAATCCTGCGCGCGACGGCTCGCAAGATCGACACCGATTACGGCAGCCGTGACGGCCGTAACGCGCGAATCGACCTGCTTACGGGCGCCGCCACTGGCGATACCAGCGCCGCACTGACTGACGGCGCGACCACCGCGCGGCTGGACTACGGCTGGCAGACCAATGCCGCCGGCTATGCATATTCCACGTGGTACGGCTTCGGTCTGGTCGATGCATCAGCGGCGGTGAAAATGGCCAAGGCCAATGTCGCCTACAAGCCGGCAGCATTGTCGGTGCCGGACTTCGCGGCGGCCTTTGCCAACGTGAACCAGTTCAACTACGGCGCGGTGCAGAAGCTCGGCCAGTTCAACGTGTCGGGCACAGACAAGGTCGACGCGCTGCAGCTGCGCGTATCGGGCTCGGTGTGCGTGGGCAGTGTCGGCTTCTTTGTGAAATCGCCCTCGGGCACGGTGTCGGCGTTGTCCCTGCCGTACAACGGCTATTACAACAACGGCGTCGATACCGTGAACAAGTACGGCCTGGGCAGCTACGCCTTCTATGGTGAGAACGCGGCCGGCACATGGGAGGTCTACGCCGTCAGCGGCGTGCCGAGCAACACCTGCTCGACGTACCAGCCCCAGGGCGGCACCCACACCGTGACGCTCGCCACGCCGCTGGCCGTGGAGTACCGCGTGATTGCTGCCAAGTGAGCCCGTTCGGAGACCAATCAACATGATCAATACAACCCTGATGAAGACCGTGGCGCTGGCGGCGCTCCTCTCGATGGCTTCGGCGTGCCAGGCGGCCGACGTGATGGTGGGCAAGCACCTGAGCACGCAAGAGCTGGCCCAGTACGCGAGCGCACCGACGGTGCAGATCGAATCGCAGTCGTTCAAGGTGCTCTCCAGCGGCACGCGCACCAAGGCTGCGGGCGCGTCATCCTCAGCCGTCACGCAAGTGGCCAATGAGCGTGGTGTGGTGGGCGAGAGCCGCAACGAGGTGGTCGTCTCGCAGGTGCCGGTCGACAGCGTGCGCCAGGCAGTGAGCAGCCTGCCGGCAACGCCCGTGTCGGCGGAGTATTACGGGCACCTGAACATCAGCACCCTGCGCTTCGCTTCGTTCCAGGACGCTGTGAACGCGCGCACGCAGCTCAAGAAGACACTGCCGCAGGCGCGCGTGGACGTTCCGATCCAGTACGCCAAGCCCGTGGCGCGCTGATTCTCTAACGCAAGTTGCACAAGACGCCCCGCCGCCGCGCGGGGCGTTTTGCATGGAGCGGCGTATCATCCCGGCCTTTTCCCCGTCAGGACAACACCATGACCAAGGCCACCGGCAGCTTCGAAGCGCTGGCCGCACGCGAAGGCGGCCTGCAGCACCGTCTCTCTTCTGCACAACTCGCCATGATCGCCATCGGCAGCGCGATCGGCACCGGCTTGTTCCTAGGTAGTGGCGCAGCCATCCAGTTGGCCGGCCCGGGCGTGATTGCAAGCTACGCCATCGGGGCGCTCATCGCCCTGCTGCTCATGGGCTGCCTGGCCGAGATGGTCGTGGCCCACCCGACCACCGGCTCTTTCGGCGCGTATGCCGAGCATTACGTGAGCCCGCTTGCCGGCTTCCTGGTGCGCTACGCGTATTGGGCGGCGGTCGTCTTCGTGATCGGCGCGGAGGTGACGGCGGTGGCGGTGTACATGGCGTACTGGTTTCCGGGCGTGCCGGCCTGGGTATGGATCGTGGGCTTCTCTGCCGTGCTCGTGTGGATCAACGCCAGCAGCGTCGAGGTATTCGGCGCGGCCGAATACTGGTGCTCGATGATCAAGGTGGTGGCGATCGTCGCGTTTCTGGCGGTGGCGAGCTATGCCATCCATCGCGCACCCGAAGGCGGGCCGATCGGCTTTCACAACTACGTGAGCGCGGGCGGCTTTGTGCCACACGGCTGGAATGGCGTGTGGTTCGGCGCGGTGGTCAGCATCTTCAGCTTCTTCGGTATCGAGTTGATTGCCGTGGCCGCCGGTGAGGCACGCGAGCCGGAAGCAGCCGCCACCCGCGCATTCCGCTCCACGCTGTTCCGGCTGGTGTTCTTCTATCTCTGCACGCTCGCGCTGATGCTGGCCGTGGTGCCGTGGCAGCAGGCCGGCACAGGCAAGAGCCCGTTCGTGCGCGTGATGGAAATCCTCGGCATTGCCGGCGGAGCGGGCGTGATGAACTTTGTGGTGCTCACGGCGGCGCTGTCGTCGATGAACGCGCAGTTGTATGTGTCGACGCGCATGCTGTTCAGCCTGGCACGTGGCGGGCAGGCCCCCAGGGCACTCGGTGTGGTGAGCCAACGGGGCGTGCCGCTGCGCGCGCTGGCCGTGTCCAGTTCCGGGGCTGCGCTGGCGGCCGTGCTAAGTGTGGTGCTGCCGGGGCACTCGTTTCTTCTGATGATGGCGCTGGCGATGTTCGGCGCGCTCTTTACGTGGCTCGTCATCTTCATCACGCACCTACGCTTTCGCCGCGCAGCCGAACGCGAAGGGCGCACGCTGCGATTTCGCATGTGGGGTTTTCCGGTGCTGACCGTCATCGGGGCCGTCGCAATGGCGGCCATCATCGTCAGTACGGCGTGGATGGCGGATTTCCGCATGACGTTGGTCGTGGGTGTGCCGTTCCTGCTGGTGATGACCCTGGTATTCCGGCAGGCGAGGCTGGGGGAGTCGACTGCGCGTCAGCCGTCTGCGCGCAACTGATCCTCCACCAGCGCTACCCAGCACGCTGCCCCGATCGGAATCAGCTTGTCGTTGAAATCGTAGCCGTCGTTGTGCAACGAGCAGCCGACCCACTGGCCGCCCAAACCGTTGCCCAGCGCGAAGTAGCAGCCAGGGCGCTTCTCCAGCATCCAGGCAAAATCTTCACTGCCCATCTGCGAGGACGGTGGCACCTGGATGACGCGCTCCTCGCCCAGCACGCTCGCCACGGCACGGCGCGCGAAGGCGGTCTGCTCGGGCGTATTGCAGATGGCTGGCACCAACCGCTCGTAGACGATCTCTGCGCGCACTCCATAGGATGTGGCCTGGTGCGTAATGACCTCGCGGATGCGCGTCTCCAGCAGCTCGCGCACCTCCGGCTTGGTGGCGCGCACGCTCAACTTGAGCATGGCCGTTTCGGGGATGATGTTGTGGGTTGTCCCGGCCTGCATCTGCCCAACGCTGATGACGGCCGCATCCACAGGCGCGACGTTGCGCGAGACGATACCCTGCAACGCCACGACCGTTGCCGCCAAAGCCAGCGTCGGGTCCACAGCCAGGTTAGGCATGGCGCCATGGCCACCGCGCCCGCTGAAAGTCACCGTCACACGATCTGACGAACCGCCCAGCGGGCCGCTCTGCACGACGGCCACGCCCAGCGGCAAGCCGGGCGCGTTGTGGAAAGCGTAGATGCCATCGCAGGGGAAGCGCTCGAACAGACCATCCTCCATCATGGCCACGGCGCCGGACAGGCCCTCTTCATCGGGCTGGAAGATGAGGTTCAGGGTGCCGTTGAAGTTGCGCGTGGCCGCCAGGTGCTCGGCGGCGGCAAGCAACGTGGCGGTATGGCCATCGTGGCCACACGCATGCATGCGACCGTCCACCTGGCTGGCGTAGGGCAAGCCTGTGCGCTCCTGCATGGGCAACGCATCCATGTCGGCGCGCAGGCCGATCGTGCGCTTGCCGTTGCCAACCTTCAATTGCCCCACCAGGCCGTGGCCACCGACGCTGTGCACGTCATAGCCCCATTCACGCAGCAGACCGGCGACGAGCTGGGAGGTGTGCGGCACGTCGGCACCCAATTCCGGATTGGCATGGATGCGATGACGCAGTTCGGCAAAGCGGTCAGCGCCCACGTGCAGGGCCTGGGGGATGCTGGGTGAATTCGGATCGAGGTACATGGTGCTAGGTCAGAGGCGAACTGGGTAAAAGCAACGATGGCGCGGTATCAATCTCAATCGCGGCCGGGATACGTCGGGAACAGCGTGAGCGCGCCCAGGCTGATTGCACTGCTGGCCAGCAGATACCAGGCCGGTGCCATCGGGTTGCCGGTTACGCCCAGCAACCACGTAACGACGAGCGGCGCAAAGCCGCCGAACACGGTCACCCCGAGGCTGTACATCACCGACATGCCGGTTGCGCGATGCTGGCGCGGGAAGGCTTCCATCAGCAGCGCCGCGCCCGCGCCATTGCTGACCGACATGAACGTCACGCCCAGCGCGATCAACCCCATGGTGAGAGCTAACCCCGCACCGGAAGACAGCAGCACGAAGCCTGGGTACGTGCACGACAGGCTGACCGCAGACGCGACATACAGCATCGGCTTGCGCGTCGGCAGGCGGTCGGCAATCAGACCAAACAGCGGCGACATGACCAGCATGGTTAACCCCGCCACGCACGCCGTTAGAAATGCCGTGACAGCCGGCATGTGCAACGAGTGGATGAGGTACGTGGGCATGTAGAAGATCAGGATGTACATGGACGCAGTAGCCCCCGTCATCAGCAGCATGCCCAGCACCAGCGTGCGCGCATGCTGGCGAAGCACATCGACCACGCTTCCGTGCGGGGCGGCCTCGTGCGTCTCCTTCAGATGCCGGCGGATATACATGCCGACCGGCGCGATCAGCAAGCCCACCAAGAACGGCAGCCGCCAGCCCCAGCTCTGTAAAGCCTCCGGGCTGAGTACGGCGCTCACACCGGCCGCACTCAATGCGCCGAGCAGCGCCGCCGCGCCCTGCGTGGCTGCCTGCCAGCTCACCAGGAAGCAACGCCGGCCCTTGCTGGCCGATTCCAGCAGCAGGGCCGACGCCGCGCCGATTTCCCCGCCGGCCGACAGCCCCTGTAGCAAGCGCCCGAGCACCACCAGCACCGTTGCCGTCACGCCAATCGTCGCGTGGCTCGGTGTGAAGGCGATCAGCGCGGTGCCGGCCGTCATCAATGCAATCGTCAGTGTGAGTGCTGCCTTGCGGCCACGCCGATCGGCCATGTTGCCGATCAGCACAGCGCCCAGCGGCCGCATGACAAAGCCCGCGCCAAACGTGGCGAATGACAACAGTAACGAGGCCAGCGGGCTGCTCGACGGAAAAAACAATCGCCCGATGGTGGCGGCAAAAAAGCTATAGACCGTGAAGTCGTACATTTCGAGCCCGTTGCCGATGGCGGCGGCAACGACAGCGCGGCTGGAATGTGGGGGCACGGTGGTGGTGCCTTGGCGCGGGGCGCCAGCGGGCACGGCGATCTGGGCATCCATCTTGATGTCTCCTCCAGTCGAGCGGGCTTCTATGAGCGTCCCGCAATGCGCTGGATTGAAGGGCAATAGTAGGAGCTGTCGGGCCGATTCCGCCTCTCGCTTTTTTTCATGGCTATAGCTGTTGGCTATGGCGGGGAGGCTCATCCCAGCCTGCCCGGCTAGCCCAACGGCCGCCCGAGGAGGATTCCACAGTACAGTTGCTGGCTGACGGCGTGGCATGCCAACCCTTCGCTGCGCCGTGTATCAAGGACACCTATGAAGCTCAACCAGCTACGCGCACTGGTCACCGTTGCCGAGACGGGCAGCATCCAGGAGGCCTCGCGCCTGCTTCACGTCACGCAGCCCGCGCTCAGCAAGACCATCAAGGAGTTGGAAACCAGCGTGGGCGCAACGCTGTTCGTACGCTCCAGCAAGGGCATCCGGCTTACGCCGTATGGCCAGCGCCTGGTCGGGCATGCACGCTTGATCAACGAAAGCGTCAAGCGCGCACGAGAAGACCTGGAAGACATGAAAGGGGCGGTGACGAGCGAATTGACGGTGGGCGTTACCCCCGTCACCGCGCTCATCGGGCCGGTGGCCGACTGCCTGGTGACTTTCCGGCGCGAGTTTCCCAATGCGCGGTTGCGCATCCTGGAGGCACGTCCGGGCCAATTGCTGGAACTGCTGCGCGAGGGCGCCATCGATTTTGCCCTGACGTCTCAGTTGCAGCCGGGCGAGCGCGGTTTCGACCACACCGTGGTCTGCCGCGCGCAGACGCTGATCGGCGTACGCAAGGGCCACCCACTGCGAGGCCATCAGCCCCTGCATGCCTTGCAGCAAGAAGAGTGGCTTGCCCCCGATTCGCTTGCTGACGAGCACTCGCCGCTGTACCGACTGTTTGCCGATGCCGGTCTCGCCCCGCCCGAGCGCGTGGTCGAATGCAATTCCATGACGCTGCTGCTCGAGCTGTGCTGGAAATCGGACGCCCTGCTCCTGCTGTCGAGCGAATCGACGCGCTCGCCCACAATCCGTCAGACGATCGAGTTCATCGAGACCGATCAACCAATGCCCGAGCGCGTGATCTCCCTGCTCACGCGGGACCGCCACGTTCTGACAGCGCTCGGCGCGCGCTTGTATGACGCGCTGGCACAGGCGTTGCAGCAAGCCTATCCGGAGCAGCCGGCGCAGCCGTGAACCCGCGCGGTTCTGTGCCCGATCAGGCTAACGCCAGCGCCTGATCCAGATCGGCCAGCAGATCATCGATATGCTCGATGCCGATGGATAGCCGGATCGTCTCCTGCCGCACGCCAGCCTTGGCGAGTTCAGCCTCAGAAAGCTGCCGATGCGTGGTCGATGCCGGATGCGTGGCCAGTGACTTCGCGTCGCCAATGTTCACCAGCCGCGTGAACAACTGCAGTGCATCCTGGAAGCGCGCGCCAGCGGCAAAGCCGCCCTTCACGCCAAACGTAAGCAGCCCCGGCGCCTTGCCTGAAAGGTACTTGCGCACGAGCACGTGGTCGGGATGGTCGTCCAGGCTTGCATGGTTGACCCACTCCACCTTGGCGTGGCCGCGCAGATGCCGGGCGATGTGCGCGGCGTTCTGCGTGATGCGGTCGATGCGCAGGCCCAGCGTTTCGATGCCTTGCAGGATCAGGAACGCGTTGAACGGCGACAGCGCCGCGCCGGTATTGCGCAGCGGCACCACGCGAGCGCGGCCGATGTACGCCGCGTCGCCCAGGGCTTCCGTATAGACGACGCCGTGGTAGCTCACGTCCGGTTCGTTCAGCCGCTTGAAGCGCGCCTTGTGCTTCGCCCACGGAAACTTGCCGGAATCGACGATCGCTCCGCCCAGGCTCGTGCCGTGGCCGCCCAGATACTTCGTCAGCGAATGCACAACGATGTCGGCGCCGTGCTCAAAGGGCCGTGTCAGATACGGTGTCGGCACGGTGTTATCGACAATGAGCGGCACGCCGTGGCGGTGCGCGATCTCGGCCAGCGCGGCAATGTCGGTGATGTTGCCCAGCGGGTTGCCGACCGTCTCGGCAAAGATGGCCTTGGTGCGGTCGTCGATCAGCGCTTCGAACGATGCAGGGTCACGCGGGTCGGCAAACCGCGTGGTGATGCCCGACTGCGGCAGCGTGTGCGCAAACAGGTTGTAGGTGCCGCCGTACAGCGTGCTGGCCGAGACGATGTTGTCGCCCGCTTCCGCAATCGTCTGGATCGCGTACGTGACCGCCGCCTGCCCCGACGCCAGCGCCAGCGCCCCGATGCCGCCTTCAAGCGCGGCAATGCGCTTCTCCAGCACATCGTTGGTCGGGTTCATGATGCGCGAGTAGATGTTGCCCGGCACCTTCAGGTCGAACAGATCGGCGCCGTGCTGTGTGTCGTCAAACGCAAATGCAACGGTCTGGTAGATCGGTACCGCCACCGCGCGAGTGGTCGGGTCTGCGCTGTAGCCGCCATGGACAGCCACGGTGTCGGGTTTCCAGGCGGGGGCGGTGCTCAAGGACGGCTGCGTCATGGTGCGTCTCCGGAAGGTTGGTCCGGCGAGCATATGGGCAGCCCTGCGGTTGAGGGAACGACCGTTTTTATCTTTGGTTATGCGTGAAGCGGCACGATGCGGAGGCCGCATGCGGTCATGCGGATATCGCATACCTAGGGTAAACACGTGCCACCTCGCGTGAGCCGAACGGATAGCCTCCACAGCATTGAACGCACGGCGCCGGAGGGGGACATGGAAGTCAAATGGATCGAGGACTTTATTGCCCTCACGCAGCACCAGAGCTTTTCGCGGGCGGCGGAAATCCGCAATGTCACCCAGTCCGGCTTCAGCCGGCGTATCCAGGCGCTGGAGCAGTGGGTGGGCGCGGAGCTGGTGGATCGCAGCACCTATCCGCCCACATTGACAGCAGCCGGGCGCCTGTTTGAAGAGGCCGCGGATGACGTGCTGAGCAAGCTGATCGACACACGCGCCATCATTCGCTCGGAGCACCGCATGCCCGGGCCGGGGCTGCAGATTGCGGCGGGCCACACCATCTCATTGAATTGCCTGCCCACCTGGCTGGCGACGGTCGGCAAGCACATCGGCAACCTGCGCGCGCGCATTATTCCGGGCAATGTGCACGACTCGGTGCTCATGCTCGTCAACGGCACCTGCGACCTGATGTTCGCGTACGACCACCCCAACCTGCCGCTGCATCTTGACCCGATCAAGTACCCCAGCCTGACGGTCGGCCGCGACACCTTCATGCCGGTCAGCAAGCCCAATGCGCGGCTAGGGCCGATGCACCGCCTGCCCGGCACGGCCAACCGGCCGCTGCCGCTCATCTCTTACACCCCCACGAGCTATTTCGGCCGTTGCCTGGCGCTGCTGTTGAGCCAGGCCGATGCGCAACCGTTCCTGCGGCTCGACTATGAGTCTGACATGGCCGAAATGCTCAAAAAGATGCTTCTCGCCGGTGAAGGCATTGCTTGGCTGCCAAAGAGTTCGATCGAGGCGGAGCTTGCCGCCGGCGTATTGGTGCCGGCCGGCGGGTCGACGTGGTCGCTTGATCTGGACCTGCGTGTGTATCGCAACCAGTTCACGCGCAACGAGCTGCTGGAAAAACTCTGGCGCCATCTGAGCCTGTCCTGAACCTGCATCGGCGGGCCGTTTGCTCGTTTACCCGAACTATGCGGCGCTCGCATGAGCCCTTGCGGGAGCCGCATCACAACGCACGCTACCGTTCCTACACTCCGTCCACGCAATGAAAGCCGAGCCGAATCACCGGCCGGCGTCATGCGAAAGGCCACGGATTCGGTGTTCTCCGATTCCGGCAAGAGACCTCACTGGACGGAGCACCATGAAAAAGAATCGCCTTACCGCAACCATCCTGGCAGGCATGCTGCTGGGTATCGCCGTGGGCTATGCGTGCCACAAGCTCGCACCCGACGCCAATGCCGCCAAAGCCATCGCCGGCTATTTCTCCATCATCACGGACATCTTCCTGCGGCTGATCAAGATGATCATCGCGCCGCTGGTATTCGCCACGCTGGTCTCGGGCCTGGCTGGCATGGAGGGCACGCAGGCCGTACGCCGAATTGGTTTGCGTTCGGTCACGTGGTTCGTTTGCGCGTCGTTGATCTCGCTGGCGCTGGGGCTTGTGCTGGCCAACGTGCTGCAGCCGGGAGCGGGTCTGAACATGACACCCAACGCCGCTGATGTTGCCACCGGCCTGAACACCGCCGGCCTGAACTTCAAGGACTTCATCACCCACGCGTTCCCCACCAGCGTGCTGGATGCCATGGCACGCAACGACATCCTGCAGATCTTGGTGTTCTCGGTGTTTTTTGGCGTGGTGCTGGGCGTGCTCAAGGGCGATGAACGTATCGCGCCGCTGTCGCGCACCATCGATGCCCTCGTGCCGGCCATGCTCAAGCTGACCGACTACGTCATGGCGCTGGCGCCCATCGGCGTGTTCGGCGCCATTGCCTCGGCTATTACGCTGCATGGGCTCGATGTGCTGACGACGTACGGCAAGCTGGTCGGCAGCTTCTATCTGGGCTTGGCGCTGCTGCTGTCCATCCTGATCGGCATCGGCCACATCTTCCTGGGGCGCCAAACGTGGGCGTTGCTCAAGGCGATTCGCGAGCCGGCCATGCTGGCGTTCTCCACCGCCAGCAGCGAAGCCGCCTACCCGCGTCTGACCGAAAAGCTCGAGGCCTTTGGCGTCGACAAGAAGGTCGTCGGTTTCACGCTGCCGCTGGGCTACGCGTTCAACCTGGATGGCTCGATGATGTACCAGGCGTTCGCGGCGCTCTTCATCGCACAGGCGTTCGGCATCGAGATGCCGCTGTCGCAGCAGATCCTGATGCTGCTGGTGCTGATGATCAGCAGCAAGGGCATGGCTGGCGTGGCGCGCGGTTCGGTGGTGGTGGTGGCAGCGGTGGCGCCGATGTTCCATCTGCCGCCCTCGGGCGTGGTGCTGATCCTGGCCATCGACCAGATCCTGGACATGGGCCGCACCGCCACCAACGTGGTCGGCAACAGCATCGCCACCACGGCCATCGCCAAGTGGGAAGCGCGCCGCGCCGCACGTGAGCAGACGCAGGATTTCGCCGGCATCTCCAACGTTTCGGGCGTTTCTGGCATTCCGGGCGAAGTGAAATGACAACACCGCATGCGCGTCGCTCGCTGGGCGTGATTGGTGGGCTGGGGGCGCTGGCCAGCGCAGACGTGTTCTTCAAGCTGATCCAGTCCACCCCGGCCAGCACCGATGCCGAGCATCTCGACATCGTGTTCGAGCAGCATCCGTTTTCTCAGGCGGGCCACACGACGGCAGCCACCACGGAGCGCAAGCTCTACATCTTCGATCTGATCCGCGACTTCCAGCGGCGCGGCATCGGGGCGGTGGTGCTGCCCTGCTTTTTGAGCCACACCTTCATCGACGAGCTGACCGCCAATTCGCCGTTGCCGATCGTCGACATGATGGCGGGACTACGCAGCCACGTGCGGCGCAAGTTTCCGGCCGCGCACCGCATCGGGGTACTCGCTTCGGACACCACGCGCAGCAAGCGTTTGTTCGAGCGCTACTTCAATGCGCCCGAGTTCGACGTCGTCCACCCGCGCGTTGACGGCATCGATCGCGTGACCGAAGCGGTGTACGCCCCCGACGGGATCAAAAGCGGCAACCTGCGCGGGCGCCCCATCGGGCTGTTGCGCGACGCCTGCGCGGACCTTGTTGACCAGGGTGTCGACCTGATCCTGCCGGGACTGACCGAGATCGCCCTGGTGCTCGACGAGCTTGGGCCCCTTGGCATGCCCATCGTCGATTCCAACCTGGCCTACGCGCAGTACGTGGTGTCGGGGCAACACGATGCGCCTGGCAAGCTGTTCAAGGTGGGTGTGGTGGGCGGCGTGGGGCCCGCAGCCACGGTCGACTTCATGCAGAAGATCGTGCGTAACACGCCGGCCACGCGCGATCAGGACCACATCAAGCTGCTGGTCGAGCAAAACCCGCAGATTCCCGACCGCACCGAAAACCTCATCGGCGAAGGTCCGGACCCGACCATCTCGCTGTACGCCACCTGCCGCAAGCTGGAGGCGGGCGACGCCGACATCATCGCCATTCCGTGCAACACGGCACATGCATACGTTGAGCGCGTACAGCCGTATCTCAGCATCCCGATCGTCAACATGCTGACCGTGACGGCCGAGCATATCCGCCGAACGCTTCCGGCCTTGCGCAAGGTCGGCCTGCTGGCGACCTCCGGCACGGTGGCCAGCGGCGTGTACAGCAAGGCGCTGGAGGCGGCGGGCCTTGAGCAAGTGGTGCCCAGCACCGAGCGGCAAGCCCGTGTGATGAACGCCATCTACGGGCCGCAGGGCGTGAAAGCGGGCTTCACCGCAGGCGCCTGCGTTGACGATCTGATGGCTGCCATTGACGAGTTGGCAGCGCGCGGCGTCGAGGCCGTGATTCTCGGCTGTACGGAACTGCCGCTGCTGCTGCCGCACGCTAGCGTCAACACATCTGAAGGCCGGCTCGTCACGCTGATCGACCCGACCGATGTTCTGGCGCAGCACTGCGTTGCGCGCGCCCTCGCCCACCCTTCTCCATCGCATTCCAACGCTTCATTACAAACGACATGACCCACCGTATCGAACACGACCTGCTCGGCGACCGCGAAATCCCCAGCGATGCCTATTACGGCGTCCACACGCTGCGCGCGCTGGAGAACTTTCCGATTACCGGCACCCCCATTTCTGTCTACCCGCAATTGCTCAACGCACTGGCCAGCGTGAAGGCTGCAGCAGCGCTGGCCAACCATGAGCTGGGGCTGCTGGACAGCCTGCATGCCAACGCGATCGTGCACGCATGCGAGCGTGTGCGGGCGGGCGAAGCACACGCGCATTTCGTCGTCGATGTCATCCAGGGTGGCGCAGGCACGTCCACCAACATGAACGCCAACGAGGTCATTGCCAACCTGGCGCTGGAGTCTCTTGGCCACGCGCGCGGCGACTACCAGCACCTGCACCCGAACGAACACGTCAACCTGAGCCAGAGCACGAACGACGTCTATCCGACCGCGCTGCGGATTGCCGCGCACGAGGGCGTCCTGGCCCTGATCGAGGCCATGGGCGTATTGCGGCAAGCATTCGAGCGCAAAGCCGAGGCATTCCGCGGCGTGCTCAAGATGGGCCGCACGCAGCTCCAGGACGCCGTGCCGATGACACTCGGCCAGGAGTTCAGCGCCTATGCCGTCATGCTGGGCGAAGACCAGGAGCGCCTGGCCGAAGCCGCGGCATTGATGCGCGAGATCAACCTGGGTGCCACGGCGATCGGCACGGGCATCAACACGCATCCGGACTATGCGGCCGCGGTCTGCCGGCATCTGGCGCGAATCACGGGCATTCCGCTGGTGACGTCGCACAACCTGGTGGAGGCCACACAGGATGTGGGCGCGTTCGTTCAGCTCTCGGGCGTGCTCAAGCGGACGGCGGTCAAGCTGTCGAAGACCTGCAACGACCTGCGGCTGCTCTCCAGCGGCCCGCGCGCGGGGCTGGGCGAGATCAACCTGCCGCCCATGCAGGCGGGGTCGAGCATCATGCCCGGCAAGGTGAACCCGGTGATTCCGGAAGTCGTCAATCAGATTGCGTTCGAGGTGATCGGCAATGACCTGACCGTCACCTTCGCCGCTGAGGCCGGGCAGCTTCAGCTCAACGCCTTCGAGCCCATCATTGCGCACAGCCTGTTCAAGAGCGTCTCGCACCTGCGCAACGGGTGCCTGACGCTGGCGGAAAAGTGCGTCGACGGCATTACCGCCAACGAGGCGCACCTGCGCGCCAATGTGGAGCACTCGATCGGCATCGTTACCGCGCTCAATCCGCACATTGGATATGCGAATGCGACGGCGATTGCGCAGGAGGCGCTCATCAGCGGCACCAGCGTGTATCAGCTCGTGCTGGACAAACGCCTGCTCAGCCGCGAGGCGTTGGATGAGATTCTGCAGCCGGACATGCTGGCCCAGCCGCGCGCGGTGACGGCGGCCCGGGCGATTTGACCGAACCGAGGCCGCAGAGCCGAAAAGGGATCGGTCAACCGAAGCCGTAAAGCTTCACCGGATTGGCGACAAAGATCATCTGTTGCCAATCCGCACGCCCGATCCACATGGCAATCGTGTCGACCAGCGCAGCATCGTCGGGCTTCTGCGTCTTCTCGGTCGGATGCGGCCAGTCAGTGCCCCAGAGCATGCGCTCGGGCGCCATGTTGATGAATGCCTTGGCCACGGGCTCTACGTCCGCATAGGCTGGAGCACCTGTCTTGGTATCGACGTATGGACCGGACAGCGTGATCCACGTGTTTCCCTTGTCGATCAGGCGTTGGGCTGTGCGCATGGCGTCGGACTGCATGCCGCCCGGCTGCGGAACATGTGCAATGTGGTCGATGACCAGCGGACACGGCAGCGCAAGCAGATGCGGCTCCAGCGCGGGCAGCTTCGCGCCCTGCACGACAAGCTCGATATGCCACCCAAGTGCGCCGATGCGAGACGCCAGCGGCGCAAGCATGTCGACGGTGGTGGCCCCCGGATAGCTGAGGTTGAAGCGGATGGCCCGCACACCTGCTGCGTGCATTTCCGCAAGCTGAGCATCGGTCACGGAGGTATCGACCACCGCGACGCCGCGCGCATTGGGCCCAAAACGCTTCAGCGCATCCAACGTGCAGCGGTTGTCCGTTCCGTATGTCGACGGCGTGACAACCACGTTGCGCTGCACGCCCAAGCGCGCCTGCACCTTGCGGTACTGCTCGATACTCGCGTTGGGCGGTCGCAGCGTGGTGCCTGGGGCGCTGGGGAATCGGTCATCGTAGATGTGCATGTGGCAATCCACGGCGCCGGCCGGCAAGTTGAAGGTCGGCGGGTTGCTGCCGCTGGACCACAACTCTTCCGCCGCCCCGGAGAGCGCGGGAACGGCCGCCGCCACGGCGCCGGCGCCTGCCATCTGCAGGAACCGTCTTCTATTGAGCGCGTGCATCGTCAGGCGGTCTCCGTCTTGTTCAGCACCTGCGGCTCGGGCTTCGAGCGGCTCAACAGCAGCAGCGTCATCACGCTCACCAGCGTCAGCAGCGCCAACGGCATCAGCGCCAACGCGTAGCTGCCGGTGGCCTGCTTGACCCAACCGTACACGTTCACCATCAGGCCGCCGCCAATGAGGTTGGCAATCGCGTTGATGGTGGCAAGGCCCGCTGCGGCCGCGCTGTTCGATAGCATGCCGGAAGCCAGCGCCCAGAATGGCCCCTTGAACGAATACGCACCCACCAGCACCGCGCACAGCATCACCATGGTTGGCACAAGAGACCCGCTCAGCGATGTGCCAAAAAGGCCGAGGCCGATCAGCAGCATCGGAATGGCGGTGTGCCAGCGGCGCTCCTTCAGACGGTCGGACCGGCGCCCCCAGAACACCATCAGCACCGAAGCCACCGCATACGGCACCGAGTTGAGCAGCCCCGTCTGCATGACGGTCAACCCAAACGATTTGAGGAGTTGCGGCTGCCATACCGACAGCGTGCTGCCGGCGGCCGACGCGCACACGTCCACCAGGGCGAGGCACAGCACGTAGCGATTGCAGAACAGCTTCGCCAGCGGCATCTGCGCGACTTTCTTCGGCCCGCGCGCTTCACCGGCCAACGTATTCGTGAGCCACTGGCGCTCGTCATTCGACAGCCACTTGGCTTCTTCCGGTCGATTGGTCAGCAGGCGCAGGCAGGCGATGCCGAGCAGCACCGTCGGAATGCCTTCCAGGATGAACAGCCAATGCCAACCTCGCAGGCCGGCAAACCCGTCCATCTGCAGCAGCGCAGCCGAGATGGGCGAGCCGATGAAGCTTGCCGCCGGAATCGCGACCATGAACGTCGCCACAATACGGGCGCGGTGTGTTGCCGGAATCCAATACGACAGATACAGCAGCACGCCGGGAAAGAACCCGGCCTCCGCCGCACCCAGCAGGAAGCGCAGCGCATAGAACGATGCCGGGCCTTGCACCAGTGCCGTCGCGGCCGAGATCAGGCCCCACGTGATCATGATCCGCGCAATCCAGATGCGCGCGCCGTAGCGTTGCAGCGCAAGATTGCTCGGTACCTCGAAGAAGAAATACGACACAAAGAAGAGGCTGCTGCCAAACCCGAACACGCGGGCCGTCAGCCCGAGGTCATGATTCATCTGCAGCGAGGCCATGCCTACGTTGCCGCGATCGATGAAAGCCAGCAGGTAGCAGAGCATGAGAAATGGCACGAGCCGCCAGACCACCTTGCGCAGGGTCCGCTGCTCGATCTCGGTGACATCGGTACTGCCCGTCACTTGCATGTTTGTCTCCTGGCGCCGTCGTGTGCTGCGCGGCGCTGTTTGAACGTCTAGGAAGAAAGGTACTGCGATCGCGCGATCAGCGGGTGGCTTCACCGGCATCAGCGCCGGGGTCGCCCAGCCAGGCGATGGACAGCGCACCGATGAGCAGCACGGCCGACACCGCCAGCAGCGGGGCTGTGAAACCATGCGAGAACTGCTTGATGGCACCGATCATCGACGGGCCGACAAAGCCGCCGAGATTGCCGACGGAAACGATCAGCGCCAGGCCGCCCGCGGCCGCGCGGCCCGTGAGGAAGGTGGAGGGAATCGCCCAATACGTGGCCTGGAACGCCAGGATGCCGCTCACCGTCAGGCACAGCGCCGTCAGCTTGAGTGGCGGAGCATCAACGGCGGTGCTGGCCGCCAGCGCGGCCGCTGCAACCACCAGTGCACCGGCCACATAGGGGATACGGTTCTGCGCGCGGTTCGCCACGCGAGCCCACCACAGCATGATCACCGCCCCAATCGCGTACGGAATGGCCGTCAGCCAGCCGACCACCGCGTGCTCGACACCAAACTGCTTGATGATCTGCGGCATCCAGAGGCCCACGCCGATGGAGCCGACGATGCCGCAGAAGTTGATGAACGCCAGCACGAAGACGCGCCAGTTGGTCATTGCATCACGCAGGGTCGAGCCGTGTTTGCTGGCGATGTCGCGTTGCTCCATGGCGAGGCGGCGCGCGAGCACGGCCTTTTCATCGTCCCTGAGCCACGTGGCCTTTTCCGGCCGGTCTGCCAGAACAAACAGGCACGCAATACCAAGCAGAACCGCCGGCAGCCCTTCGATCAGCAACAGCCATTGCCAGCTGCGCAGCCCGTGCAGGCCACCGAGCTCGAGTAGCGCACCCGATATCGGGGAGCCGATCATGTTCGCCACCGGAATGCCGACCAGGAAGGCAGCCGTCACCTTGGCGCGCCACTTGCCCGGAAACCAGTGCGTGAAGTACAGGTAGATGCCAGGCGTGAAGCCCGCTTCGGCAAGACCCAGCAGAAAGCGCGCCGCCGCAAAACTCTTGGGCCCGACCACGAACGCCGTGGCCATCGAGAAGATGCCCCACGTAATCATGATCCGCGCGATCCAGATGCGCGCGCCCACCTTCTGCATGATGAGGTTGCTCGGGATCTCGAACAGGAAATAGCCGATGAAGAACAGTCCCGCCCCGAACCCGAACTGCTCGGCCGTGAGGCCAATGTCCTTGTTCATGGTGAGCGCGGCAAACCCCACGTTGGTGCGATCGAGATAGCTGATCACATAGCAGGCGAAGATGAACGGCAGGATGCGGCGGAATGCCTTGGCCAGCGTGCGTTCGCTCGCCTGGTAGTCCGCATCGGGCAGCGTGGCGGCGGCGCGCACATCCGCGCCATGCGCTGGCGTGGTGGCACTCAAGGTCTGGGACATTTGCATGGTCTCCTCCATCGCGCTTCTATGAGCGCTAGGGGTTGTGTATCGATGATCTGTGGCTAGGGCGTGGCTTTTGTCTGCTTTGCCCGATGCGGCAGCGGGCCGGCGATGTCCATCTCGGTCTTGAGCACCGTGCCGGACACCGATTCGGTCATGAACAGTGTCTTCATTTCGGGACCACCGAAGCACAGGTTCGTGAGCGACGCACCTTCTGGGCTGGCCACGATCACGTCTGGCTCCGCTCGGTGGTTCAGCACCCAGGCGCGGCCGAGTCCGGGGTTGGCCACGAACAGCCGCCCCGCCGTGTCGATCGTCAAACCATCGGGGCCGCTCGGGCCGTACGACGTGAAGAACTGTCCGACCTTGCTGACGGAGCCATCGGCCTGTAACGGCACACGCCACACGCAGTTGCCGCGCGTCATGGCGACGTACAGCAGCTTCTCGTCCGGCGACAGCACAAGCCCGTTGGGGCTGGGGCAATTGCCGAGCAGCATGTCAAGCCTGCCTTCCGGCGAGAGGCGATAGACGCGACCCGTCGGGTCTTGCAGCCCCGTCTGGCCCTGGTCGGTGAAGTACAGGTTGCCGCGCGAGTCGAACGTCAGATCATTCACGCCCTTGAAGCGCTCCGAATTGCGGCGCTCCAGATACGGCGTGACTTCGCCGCGCTTGATATCGAGCAGCATCAGCCCGTTGCGGTAATCGGTGATGAGCAGGTGCGCATCGTCGACGAACTTCATGCCGTTAGGCTCGCCGTCGTATTCGGTCACCAGTTCCCAATCGCCCGCCGGCGAGATGCGGAAGACGCGACCGTGCGGAATATCCGTCACGTACAGATGGCCGTGGCCGTGGCCGTCCGGACACCACACCGGCCCTTCGAGGAACGAATCGGTGGCTTGCCCGCCGCGATTGGCGCGCGCCCATTCCGTCTGGACATCGGGCTTGCGAAACTTCGCGGGCATGCGCGTGAAGACTTCAGCTTCACGCACCGCCGGTGGCGAGAGCAGGAACATGGACATCACGCCGCCGTGCGGGCACGTTCCTCTATCACTGCGAGCACATTGGCCGCGGCGCCCTTGCCCATGTTTACGTAGGCCGCGTCGCTCACGCCGCCGATGTGCGGCGACAGGATGATGTTCGCAACGCCCTGGAACGGGTGCGGCGTGGTCATCGGCTCCACGTCGAAACTGTCAAGCCCTGCTGCACGGAGTTGGCCGCTGGCCAGCGCTTCCACCAACGCCGGTTCGTCGATGAGGCCGCCGCGCGCCGTGTTGACCAGAATCGCGCCGGGCTTGAAGCAGGTGAACGCGTCGCGGTTCAGCATCTTGCGGTTCTCGGCGGTCAACGGGCAGTGCAGCGACACCACATCGGACTGTGCGTACAACTCGCCCAGGCTCACCAGCTTGACGCCTGCAGGCGCCTCCTTGGCGTACGGGTCGAATGCGACAACGTGCATACCGAACGCCAGCCCAATCGCGGCAGCCCGGCGCCCGATCGCGCCCAAGCCGACCAAGCCAAGCGTGCGGCCATCCAGCTCGACCGACTTGTGCGTCGCCTTATCCCAATGCCCGGCATGCATGCGCGCGTCGAGATGCGGGACAGACTTCGCACACGCCAGGATCAGTGCCCACGCATGTTCGGCCACGGCGGCGGCATTGGCCCCCACTGCTGCACGCACCGCAATACCACGCGCCGCGGCGGCGTCCTGATCGATGACGTCGATACCGCTGCCATGCTTGGAGATCACCTGCAGATTGCCGGCCGCATCCATGATGCGGGCGTTGATCTTGCCGTAGCGCACGATGATCGCCACCGGCTTGTGCCGCGCGCAGAGCGCGACGATGTCGTCTTCGGTGGGCTGCTTGCCGGCAAACACGACTTCGAAATCGCCCAGCATCTCCAATGCTTGCGGTGCCAGGTCAGCCGCCGTGACGAGCAGGACAGGCTTGGTTGCAGTCGTGCCCATTACAGTGCCTCGCCTTCAGCCAGCATGCCCGCGGCGCGCAGTTCTTTCTCGAGCCAGCCGGGGCGCGTATCGCCCTTGCGGATTGCCGCAATGCGGGCAGCTTCGGCGTCCACCTTTTTCTGTGCGAGCACGAGAATGCGCTCAACGTCGGCACGCGGAATCACGACCACGCCATCTGCATCACCAACCACCAGGTCACCGGGGTGCACCGTCGCGCCGGCAGCCGACACGGGCAGGTTCACGCGGCCGGCGACGCTTTTGGTCGGCCCGCACGGGTTCAAGCCGGCAGAAAAGATCGGAAACGTGCCGTGCGCCAGTTCGTGTGAATCGCGTACCGCGCCATCGATGACAAACCCGGCGATGCCCGTGGCATGTGCCTGCGTGGCCATGATCTCGCCGATCAGCGCGCAGCTCTGGTCGCCTTTGCCGTCCACCACGATCACATCACCGGGCTTGGCGACCGCGAGCGCGGCGTGGATGGCAAGGTTGTCGCCGGGGCGGACTTCAACCGTCACGGCGGGGCCGACCACTTTCATCGTCGGAGCGAGCGGTTTGACGCGGCCATTCAGGGTGCCGCGGCGGCCGGCAACGTCGGCCAGGATGGCTGCCTGAAAGCGGGCAGCCGCCTCGACCAGCGCGGGCGAGACCCGCTCGATATCGCGAACGATGGCGGAAGTAGTGTGTGAAGGGGTACTCATGAAAAGCTAGCCTCAGTCTGTGATGTTGCACTCTGTACAACCATGGTGTACTCAGTGAAATCACTATAGCCAGGGCAAGCGAGGCGATCCAGTAGCGTTTACCCTTCCGCCAGATACAACAGCGTTGTACGTAGTACAATCCTGCCGTTCATGCGTTCGGGGGGTTGGAAATGGGGAATGACGGCGTTGCCGCAGTGGAAAAGGCGCTGGCCTTGCTGGATTGCTTCAAGCCGGGGGCGGAAGCCTTTTCACTCGCGGCCCTGGCGCAGGCGTCTGGCATGCACAAGACCACGGTGTATCGGCTGATGAACTCGCTGGAGCGCATGAGCTATGTCATTCGCTCCGAGTCGGGCGCGTACTCGCTCGGGCCGCGCCTGCTGTACCTCGGCAAGCTCTATGAGCAGTCGTTCCACTTGTCTTCCGTGGTGGAACCGGTGCTGCACGCGCTGGCGGCAGCCACGCGAGAGAGCGCATCGTACTACGTGATTGATCACGGCCGGCGGCTGTGCCTGTTTCGCGCTGAACCGTCGGAAGGCCTGCGCGAGACGCGCCTGCCCGGTACGTCTCTTCCGTTAGACGACACGGCCATCAGCCATGTGCTGCGCTACTGGGGCCTGGGTGAAGCGCTGTATGACGAGACACCGGAGTTGCCGCTGTTCACCTCCGGCGCGCGCGATCAACACACGGCGGCATTTGCCACGCCCATCTTCGGTTCCGGCGACAAGTTCATGGCCGCGCTCACGCTATCGGGCGCGGCCTCTCGGCTCGAAGCGGCGCGCACCACTGGCGATTTCGTCACGAAGCAGTTGCAGGCGGCTTCCGACCTGTCGCGCAAGCTCGGCGCAAGTGCGGCGCTGTGCGAACGCGTCTACGGTGTTTGATGTGAAGGCGCTGCTTGCAGCCAAGCTCGCGCCCGCGGGCTAAGAGCGCTCGGCAGATTCGGCCGGAGCTTGCCCAGCCGGCGCGGCGTCGGCGGGGCGCTTCGCATGTCCAATGCGCTGCGCGTGATAGATGCCGGTGTGGCCCGAGAAGAGATAGCTCACCACGCACGCAATGCCGGCAAACGTGCCGACTTCGGGGCCGAAGAGTTCCATCGCCATGAGCGTCGACGCGATGGGCGTATTGGCGGCGCCCGCAAACACCGCCACGAACCCAAGGCCCGCCAGCAGCGGGAAGGGCAACGGCAGCACGTAACCCAACGCATTGCCCAGCGTGGCGCCGATGTAGAACAGCGGCGTGACTTCGCCACCCTTGAAACCCGAGGCCAGCGTCACGATCGTGAAGGCCGCCTTGCCGGCAAAGTCGTAGGCCGGAAGCGGGTTGTGGAACGCATCCACGATGACGGGAATGCCGAGGCCCAGGTATTTGTCTGTACCGAGCGCCAAGGTCGCAGCCACGACCACGCTGCCGCCCAGCACCGGGCGCAGCGGCCCGAAGGCGATGTGATGCTTCAACAGGCGGCTGAGCCGGTGCGTGAGCGCCGCGAATGTCATCCCCGCCAGACCGAAAACGATGCCGGCCACCACCACCAAGCCGATCGCGACCGGCGTGAGATGCGGCACAAAAGGAATCGCGTACGGCGTGTGGTGCACGCCCAGCAACGGCGGTACCAGATCGCCCACGATGGCCGCGATGAAGCACGGCAGGATCGCGTCATAACGCAGACGCCCGATCGCCAGCACCTCCAGCCCGAACACGGCGCCGGCCAGCGGCGTGCCGAACACCGATGCGAAACCCGCGCTGATGCCCGCCATCAACAAGATGCGCCGGTCCGCCGGCGCCAGCGAGAACAACCGCGTCAGGTAGTCCGCAAAGCTGCCGCCCATCTGGACAGCCGTGCCTTCACGCCCGGCCGACCCGCCAAAGAGGTGCGTGACAACGGTACCCAGCAGGATGAGCGGTGCCATGCGCCTGGGCACGACCCGCTTCGGATCGTGGATCTCGTCGATCAGCAGGTTGTTGCCGCCTTCCACCGAGCGCCCCGTGTAGTGATAGAGCAAACCGACGGCAAGGCCCGCGACGGGCAGGAACCACAGCAACCAAGGATGGGCGGTGCGCGTGTTGGTGGCCCAGTCCAGCGCCAGCAGCAATACCGCGGAGCCCAAGCCCGCAAGCATGCCGACAAGCGCCCCCAATGAGAGCCAGCGCAGCAGATAGCCGAACATGAGCAGCGGCTCGGAACGTGTAACCATTTTCTTCATGATGACCAGATTCGAAGAACTCAAACCTGAGCGACAGAACGTCGTTTGGGCGTGTGCCTACAACTTCCTTCGATCAGGAACTTGTAGGCATCATCAGCCGGACGCGTCACTCGCAGCCCGGCGGTTAAGGGAGGCATGCCATCTCCGCAAGGCTCAGGATTGTGCCCGAAGGCAGCTGCTGTCACAACCGGGAACACTCACCGCGGGACGCACATGAACAAAGCCCGCCCGGGCATCGCGCCCGGGCGGGCTTTTCTGGCTTCAGAGGTAACGCTTACTGCCGCAAACCCTTCACGCGGTCTGCGGTGATATCGGCCGGTTGCCCGCCAAAGCTGGTCCGCAAGTAGTTGGCCAAATCGGCCAGCTCCGCATCGTTCATCTGCGCAAAACTGGGCATTTCCTGCATGGCTTCCGTGCCCGGGAAGCGCTGCGCTTCAATGCCGTCGAGCATCGAGACGATCAGGTTATGCGCGTCGGCATTGCGCACGGTGGCGTTGCCCAGCATCGGCACAGCGACGTGGGGCTTGCCCTCGCCATCGCGGCCATGGCAACCGGCGCAGACGGCGAGGTAATGCCTGCGGCCGGCCTTGAGCTGATCGACATTCTCAGGCGTGGCAGCCACCGGCTTGAGCGGTTGCGGCGCAGGCGCCTTATCGCCCAGCAGATACGTCGTCAGTGCCGCCACATCCGCCTGGCTGAGGTATTGCGTACTCAGGTGGACAACCGGGTACATCTCACCAAACGCGGAGCCCTGCGGCGCGATGCCCACGCTGAAGAACGTCTGCAGAGCGCCCAGCGTCCAGCCACGAGTCGCTAGGCCGGCTGGCGTAATGTCCGGCGCGACCACGCGGCCCAGTGCAGCGCCGGCAAGCGGCTTGCTGCTATCGAGCTGACCGGAAAACCCGCGCGGGCTGTGGCATTCGGCGCAGTGGCCCAACGCGTTGGCCAGATACCGGCCACGCTGCCAGGCCGCCGTGTTGCCGACGGATGCGTCGGGCAGCGCGTTCTTCAGGAAGAACACGTTCCAGCCCGCCATGGCGATGCGGATGTTGTACGGAAAGCGCAGCGCATGCTCGCGGTTGGCGACGGCCGCCGGCTTCACCTGCTGTGTCAGGTAGGCGTACATCGCATCGGTATCGCCGCGCGACAGACCGCGATACGACGTGTACGGCATCGCCGGATACAGGTGCTTGTCGGGCGTGACGCCGTCGTGCAGGGCCTTGTAGAAATCGTCCGCGCTCCACTTGCCGATGCCCTGCTCCTTGTCGGGCGTGATGTTCGTGCCGTAGAAAGTGCCGAACGGCGAGGCCAGCGCCACGCCGCCGGCAAACGGCGCACCGTCCTTGGCCGTGTGGCAGGCCGCGCAGTCCGCTGCGCGCACGAGGGCGCGGCCGCGGTTGATCAGGTCGGCGCCGGTCAGCTTGGCTGGGGGCGGCTGGTCGGCGGCGGGCGGGATATCGGTGGAGCGGTCACCGCAGGCGGACAACGCCGCAGCGGCCAGCAGCGACAGCAGCGCCTTTCGCGTCCATTGAGTGAATTGCGTCAGTTCAGCTATGGCCATCACTTGCCGTCCTTCACAAGTCCGGGCGTGCTGAGAACGACGTCCTTCACGGCCTCGAAGTAGCGCACGTAACCGGTGCAGCGGCAGATGTGGTCGTTCAGCGCTTCGGTAATCGTCTCGTCCAACTTGTCGCGTGCTACCGGTTCGCGCTTGAGGCGCTCCACCAGCACCGTCGCCCCGTTGACGAAGCCCGGCGTGCAATAGCCGCACTGGAAGCTGAAGTGCTCCAGGAACTTTTGCTGCACGAGCGTGAGCGACACCACTTCGCCCTTCTCATCGCGCTTGGCGTGCCCTTCCACCGTGCGGACCTTCTTGTTCTGGAAGAAATGCGCGCCGGTAATGCACGTGCGCACTTCTTCGCTGGTGCCGTCGGGCTTGTCGAGGATGACCGTGCACGCGCGGCACACGCCCTGCCCGCAGCCGAGCCTTGAGCCGGTCAGGCCGGCGTATTCGTGCAGGAAGTCGATCATCATCAGCCCCTCGGGCACTTGCGTGGGGCCAACGTCCTTGCCGTTGATATGGACGGTGAGCGGTTGTGTCGTGATGGTCGTGTTGCTCATGCCAGTACCTCCTGAATCTTTTCCGCGGTCACTGGCAGGCTGGTGAAGCGGTGTCCGATGGCATGCGCAATGCCGTTCACAATGGCGCCCACCACCGGAATCATCACCACTTCGGCAATGCCCTTGGGCGGATCGGTTTCCGACACGGGCGGCAGCACCGTGCCGGTCTGCGTCCACACCGCCACGTCCTTGGCGCGCGGCAGGTGGTAGCGGTTGAAGTTCCACGTGCCGTTGCCGGGGCCGTCTTCATACAGCGGCAGCGCTTCGTGCAGCGCGTGGCCGATGCCCATGGCGAGCCCGCCCTGCAATTGCCCCGACACAAGCTGCGGTGATATCTGCGTGCCGCACTCCATGATCGTGTGGTGCGACAGCAGATCGACCTTGCCGCTGGCTTCATGCACCGACAGTTCGACCAGCGTGCCGACCGCGCTGTAGTACGTGACCGACGCGTTGTTGCGCTGCGTCGGCGCGATGTAGACCTTCTTGCGATCCAGCACGTGATACCCGCCGGGGGTTGTCATCCTGGCCTTGCGCGCGGCGTCGGCACCGTCGCCGTAGCGCACGGACAAGCCGTCGATCGGCACGCGCGTGGCTGCGCCGTTGACTTCGAAATCGGCCTCCGACCATTGCCAGCGGTTGAACACGTGCACCACCGCGCCCGTCACCAGGCCCAGCTCGTGCGCCTTCTTGACGATCTGTTCATAGGGCAGCGCCTCCAGGCCGCCGGCCGTGAGCTTGCCGTCGACCCAGCGCGCGTCTTCCACGCGCACCACCAGCGAAGCCGCCTGGCCGCCGCCGATACCCTGGCTCCAGATCGCCATGGCAGCCGGCCACAGGCCATGCATGAAGACGATGCGCGCCGCCTCACGCGTGCTGTGCGTGAAGTAATACGCCGAGTTGGTCGCGCTCGACGGCGACGCATACGCCGGAGACCAGCGCGGGTTGGCCGATGCCTTGTCCTGATCGGCCTGGCTCATGAGGTACGGGTCGCCGCTGGTGACAACGGGCAGGTCCGCCCAGTCCGTCACCGCCACGCGCACTTCCGCTGCGGGGCGGCCCAGCCAGCGTGCCACGGCCACGGCTTGCGAGGTCGACATGCCGGTGCCGATTTCCGCTGCCACGTGGTGCAGCGTGATCTGCCCATCGGCGCGGATTTCCACCTTGGCGAACGACGCCTCGGCGCCCGTGCCGAAGTCCTTCTGCACGCAGGCAAAACCCACGCCGTAGCGCTTGCCCGGGTGGGCGGCTTCAAACTCGGTTTTCTTCTTCGCGCGATTCACCCACAGCGGGTGCACCTTGGCCGCCTGTAGCACTTCATCCACGCGGATGGCGCCGGCAGGAATCGCGCCTTGCGTGTTCTTCATGCCCGAACGCAGCGCGTTCTTCAGGCGGAACTCGATCGGGTCGAGCTTCAGTTGCTCGGCAAATTCGTCGACCATCACCTCGGTGGCGGCCATGCTCTGCAGCGTGCCGTAGCCACGTGCCGAGCCCGCGTCGATGGCGCGCGAGGCAATCGCCACGGCAGTCAGGTCGTTCTTCGGGAAGTAGTAGATCGACTGTGCAGCCGTCGCGCCCACCATCGCCACGGATGGCGAGAAATTGGCACGCCCGCCGCCGTTGGCCTCGAAGTGGCCCTGGAACGATTGGAACAGGCCAGTCTTCTTGTCCACGGCGATGCGGTACCGCATCTTGAATGCGTGCCGCTTGATGGAAGTCTGGAGCTGCTCGTAGCGGTCATTGGCCAGGCGCACCGGTTTGCCGTCGGCATAGAGCGCCGTCACCAGGCCATAGAACGGGAAGTTGTAGTGGTCTTTCGAGCCGTAGCCGACCGTGTAGCACGGGTGCACGATCACCTGCTTTACCGGGAACGCGCCGCGGGCCTTGGCGATCATCTCGGCCGCGCTCTCGCCCACCTCCACAGGGCTTTGCGTGGGCACGACCATGTGCAACGTCTGCGTGGTGCTGTCGTACCAGCAGTTGGCGTTGTCGTTTTCCAGCGCGGCGGTATCGACCGATTGCGTGTTGTACTCGCGTTCGAGCACCAGCCAGTCCGCCGGTGGCTTGTCGAGTTCTGCGGCGATCTGGTTGGCGTAAAAGATGCCCTGCTCGCCGAGCTTGCCGTGGTCAACGCCGTCGGGCCACACGGGCTCGTGCTTGCGCATCATGCTCGGAAAGATCGGCGCGTTCTTCAGGCTGGAGAACACATCGTCGTCATACGGCCCTGCCCCACCCACCCGCACAAAGCGGAAGGTGCCCCAGGGGTCGCGCTCCAGCGGGCCGGTCTGCGCGCCGTAGCGGATGATCTTGTCCTGGAACTTGAGCTTGTCTTTCGCAAAACGGAAGCGCGCGAAGTCGTGATAGATCAGGATGGCGACGGCGTGGCCCAGGTAGGCAGGCGTCTTGCCCGTGGGCAGCAGCATGTCGTCACCATAGAAGGCGGGGAAGGCGACGCCATCACGCGCCAGGTCGTCTGCCGTCACCACGCGATCGGGCTTGAGCTCGTCGCCCAGCAGGCCCAGGTCGAACCCTTCGTACGTGCGATCGGCCAGCGTGGTGCGCAGGATGAACGCATGCGATTGCTGCTGCGGCCAGTGCGGCATGTCGCGCGAGCGGATGTCACGTGCGAAGACCTTGTCGCCCGTGACCTTGGCAATGCCGTCGATGCGGAATTTTGGCGTACCGGTCTTCGGGTCCCACTGGACAGGCGTGAGGATCTTTTCTTCAAACAGGGCCGCAAATGCGCGGCCGCCCAGCGGTGCGATGACCACCGAGACGCCGGCCACGACGGTCGCTTTGAGAAAAGCGCGGCGTGACGGATGGGTAAGCGGCATGAATTCTTCCTCGAGGGGAGGATGATGTGGGGAAAGAGAGGCGGGCCAGGTGCGGGTGATGCAAGCGGCTGCGCCTCTTTCGATTTTGGTGCGCACGTTGCCGCAAAACAAGGCGAGGTGACGAATACCGCTTATTTGCCGCACGTTATCTGCCTTGGCACGTTCTTGTGCATATGCAGCATTTCAGCATCGCCGCTCGCGCCGCCGGGCACACGTTGTCCAATCCCATTCACCAGTGTGCGCAATTGGCCATGGATTGTTCAAGGCTGTTCGATCCGGCATGCTGCATGGATTCAGCAGCCGTCCACCAGAGACCTCGCGCAGGAGACACGCATGACCGCCAGCCTGATCTTCGATGATCGCCCGACCGATGCCGATACGCTGCTCGCGCGGGGCGCCGCCCTTGCCGGCGGTTTGCGCCGCATGGGCGTGCAGGAGGGCGACGTAATCGGCGTGCTGCTGCGCAATGCACCGGCCTACATCGACGTGATGCATGCCTGCCGCATCGCAGGGTGCTACTTCTGCCCGATCAACTGGCACTTCACGCCGGCCGAGGTGGAGTTTCTCGTGCGCGATTCGGGTGCCAAGGTACTGATCGGCCATCGCGATCTCGTCGACGCGGCGGAACCGCTGCTGCCGGCCCACGTGCAACTGCTGCGCGTGGATGCCGAAGGCACCGACCGCGCCGACGGCTATGCCAACTGGCTCGCGCTGCAGACGCCGTACGACGGGCCGCTGGTATCGCCGCGCGGGCACATGGCCTATACCTCGGGCACCACGGGCCGGCCCAAGGGCGTCGTGCGCCAGGCCGTGCCGCTCGATCAGCTCGACGCGCATCTGCAGAAGGCGCGTGCCGTGGTGGCAGCCACGTTCGGGATCGTGCCGGGCTGCCGTGCGCTGGTGCCGGCGCCGCTGTATCACAGCGCGCCGAGCCTCTTCGCGCAGCAAGCTGCGCAGATGGCGGAGCTGCTGGTGGTGAACGCGCGCTTTGATGCGCTGCGCGTGCTTGAGCAGATCGAACGCTACCGCATCGACACCGTCTACCTCGTGCCGATCATGTATGTGCGCCTGCTCAAGTTGACGGACGAAGAACGCAGCCGCTACGACCTGTCTTCGCTGCGCTTCGTAGCCTCCACCGGGGCACCCTGCGCGCCGGAAATCAAACGCAAGATGATCGATTGGCTCGGCCCCGTCATCTACGAAACGTATGCGTCGAGCGAGACCGGCATGATCACCGTGATGGACCCGCGCGACGCCGCCGCCCGCCCGGGCAGCGCCGGCCGCCCGGTGTGCGACGCACGCGTGCGCATCCTGCGTGAAGACGGTACGCCCTGCCTCACCGGCGAGATCGGCCTGATCTACAGCCACCAACCCGCCTATCCCGATTTCACCTACCGCGGCAATGACGAAGCACGCGGCAAGATCGAGCGCGACGGCCTCGTCACGCTCGGCGACATGGGCTACCTCGATGCGGACGGCTATCTGTATGTGTGCGACCGCGCATCGGACATGGTCATCTCGGGCGGCGTGAACATCTACCCGGCCGAGATCGAACATGCGCTACTGCGCCACCCCGATGTGGTCGACTGCGCTGTCTTCGGCGTGCCCGACGACGAGTACGGCGAGCGCCTTGTCGCTGTGATCCAGACCGAGCGCCAAGCCCCGCAGGCCGAACCCGTGATCGAGTGGCTCCGCGGCCAGATTGCAGGCTTCAAGATCCCGCGCCAGATTGAATTCACCACAGCACTGCCGCGCGACGACAACGGCAAGATCGCCAAGCGCCGCCTGCGCGATGCATGGTGGGGCGACCGGCAGCGGCGCGTATGACGGCGCACGAACCGCTGCCGGCATCGGTCACACAGCAACCACCTCCTGCGCCGTGCCCGACTTGGCGAACAGCGTGCGCTCCGTGAACTTGATGTTGTGACAACCATCTGACGCAAGGCACCAAAGCCTAGCTGCCATGCGAGTTGGCAGGCAGAGAATTCAACCCGGCTTCAATCCGATCTGCGTAGGCGCCTGCAACAGGCTGCGTCGACTCCAGCGCGGCGCATGTCGCCCATGCGCCTCTTCAATCGCCAGGCTCAACCAAGCTCCGCCAACGGATGCGCCTCCGTCCGCCAAGGCGACGTCAGAAAATGCCGCACCCGCTCCGGCCGCACCTGCGGCAGCGTTGCCGGCGCCCAGCCGGGCCGGTGATCCTTGTCTACGAGATGCGCGCGCACGCCTTCACAGAAATCGCCGTCCTGGATTCCGCGCGCCACGATTCCCAACTCCATCCGAAAGCACTCGGCCAGTGACAGCTGCCGACCACGCAGCAGCGCTTCGCGTGTCACGTGCAGCATCGTCGGCGAGTGTGACGTCATTGCGTCAAGCGTGGCCTGCAGCCATTGGCGTGGCTCGCGGGCCTGCTCGCGCTCGAGGCTCTCGCGCAGCGTGGCGACAACGCGATCGACCGACGAACGGCGATCGAAATAGCGCAGCACCCACGGCGTCGCCTGTGCAAGCGGCGCGTGCGGCACGACGTTGCATGGCGGTTCGAACACGCGGCGCAGTGCCTGCATGAGGTCGCCATCGTGCGGCATGCGCTGCAGGCGGTCTTCGAACGAGGCCAGCCATTCGGCGGGCACGCACACATCGGCGAGGTGGCAATGCAGCGCGTCGGCGCCCGTCAGCGTCACGCCCGTCAGCCCGACATACAGCTCAAGCTCGGGCGACATCGCGCTCAAAAAGCGCGTGGCGCCCACGTCGGGCAGAAAGCCGATTCGCGTCTCGGGCATCGCCATCTTCGTGCGCTCGGTCACGACGCGCAGCCGTGCGGCCTGCCCGAGGCCCATGCCGCCGCCCATGGTGATGCCGTCCATCAGCGCAACGATGGGCTTCGGAAACTGGTGCAGCGCGTAGTCGAGCCGGTATTCGTCGACGAAGAACTGCAGCCAGCCGTCGTCGCCATCCATGCGGCCCTGCTGCGCAAGCTGATAGAGCGAGCGCACATCGCCGCCAGCGCAGAAGCCTTTCTGGCCTGCACCGCGCAGCACCAGCGCGACGATGCCATCGTCGTGTCGACATTGCTCCAGCAGCGTCGCCAGCTGGCGCACCATGCCGTGCGACAGCGCATTCAGGGCAGCCGGCCGGTTCAAGGTGATGACGGCCACGCGGTTCACCACGCGCATCAACACCTCGGGTTCGGCAGCGCCAGCCTCGGGCAGCGTTGCCTGACGTTGGACGGCACTCATTGCAGCGTCTCCGATTCGTGTGCGGAATGCCAGCGCGGCGGGCGTTTCTCAAGGAAGGCGTTCACGCCTTCGCGCTGATCCGGGTGGTCAAACAGATCGACAAAGCGCTCGCGCTCCACAGCCAGCGCTGCACCGCGCGGCACGCCATTGCGCGCCTGGTGGATGAGTTGCTTGCTGAAAGTAACGGCCTGCGGGCTCAACGTCGTCACACGCAGCGCCATGGCGATGGCGGCTTCGCGCGCGGCCCCCGTTTCCACAACCTCTTCCACCAGGCCGATGCGCAAAGCGGTCTGCGCATCGACGCGCTCGCCCGTCAGGATCATGCGCTTGGCCCAGCCCTCACCCACGAGCCATGGCAGCGTCTGTGTGCCGCAACCGCAGCACAGCAGGCCGACGGCCGTCTCTGGCACGGCCAGCTTGGCGTGCGCTTCGGCGATGCGGATGTCGCATGCAAGCGCGCACTCCAGGCCGCCGCCCATCGCAAAACCGTTGATGGCCGCAATCACCACCGGGCGCGCGTTCTGCAGCGCCTCGAATGCGGCACCGAAACGTGCAGCGGCCTCGCGCGCCACATCGCGGTCGCCATCGGCAAAGGTGTTGAGGTCGGCGCCCGCGCTGAAGAACTTCGGCCCATCGCCGGTGACGACGATGGCGCGCACGCGTGCATCGGCGTTCAATCGCTCGACGGTGCCTTGCAGTTGCAGCAGACTTTCCGGCGTGAACGCATTGGCGGGCGGACGCTTGAGCGTCAGCACCGCGACGGTGCCCTCATGCAGCGTTTCCAGTTCGATCATCACGCCGCTCCGTCTTTCCGATACAGCTTGATGACGGCGGAGAAATCCAGCTTGCCATCGCCCTTGCTGCTCGCGGTTTGATAGAGCTGCTGTGCCAGCGCACCCAAGTAGAGGGGTTGGCGGACCGACTTTGCCGCATCACCGGCCAGGCCCAGGTCCTTGAGCATCAGGTCGGTGCCAAAGCCGCCCGTGTAGCCGCGCGAGGATGGCGCGGTCTCGATCACGCCCGGGAACGGGTTGTAGGTGTCCGAACTCCAGCAGCGTCCCGTCGACGTGTTGATGATGCCGCCGAGCACCTTCGGGTCGATGCCGAGCGCCTCGCCCAGCGACATGGCTTCGGCCACGCCAGCCATCGTGATGCCGAGCACGAGGTTGTTGCAGATCTTCGCGCCTTGCCCCGCGCCGGTGTCGCCGCAATGCACGAGGTTCTTGCCCATGGCGGAAAGCACAGGGCGCACCTGCTCAAACGCCGCCGCGCTGCCGCCCACCATGAAGGTCAACGTGCCTGCCGCGGCACCGCCCGTTCCACCCGAGACTGGCGCATCGACGAAGGGGTTGCCGTGCTCGGCTGCCAGCGCTGCAAGGGCCTTCGCACTCGCAGGGTCGATGGTGCTCGAATCGATGATGGGCACGCCCTTGGCAATGCCCGCCAGCACGCCGTCTTCCGCCGTCAGCACGTGGCGCACGTGCGCAGCGGCGGGCAGCATGGTGATCACGGTTTCCGCGCCCGTCGCGGCGTCCTTGGGAGACGCGGCGGCCATGGCACCGGCTTCCACCAGCGCACCCACTGCTTGCGTGTTCAGATCAAAGACGGTCAGCGCGTGGCCCGCCTTGAGCAGGTTGTGCGCCATCGGGGCGCCCATGTTACCCAGGCCGATGAATGCGATTTTCATGACAACACTCCGGGTGCGATCAGCGCAGGCTGATGGTGGTATTCACGCCGCCGGCATCGACCGCGTCGTCAAACCAGCGCGCCGTTACCGTCTTCGTTTGCGTGTAGAACTGCACGACCTGCTTACCGTACGGGCCCAGGTCACCCAGCTTGGAGCCGCGCGAGCCGGTAAAGCTGAAGTACGGCACGGGCACCGGAATGGGAATGTTGATACCCACCTGCCCGACATCGATCTCGCTCTGGAACTTGCGTGCCGATGCGCCGCTCTGCGTGAACAGTCCCACACCGTTGCCGAACGGGTTGGCGTTGACCAGCGCGATGGCGTCGTCCAGCGTGGGCACAGTCAGCACCAGCAGCACGGGGCCGAAGATCTCATTGGTGTAGATGTCCATGTCGGTCTTCACATCGGTGAAGATCGTCGGGCCGATGAAGTTGCCGTCTTCGTAACCGGCCACACGCACATTGCGGCCGTCGAGCGCCAGCGTGGCGCCCTGCTGCACGCCCGACTCGATCAAACCAAGGATGCGCTGCTTGGCCGCGCGCGAGACGACTGGGCCGACGTCGGTTCCCGGCTCTACACCGGCGTTCACCTTGAGCGCCTTCGCTTTCTGCACCAGGTCCGGCAGCCACTGCTGCGCCGCGCCCACCAGCACAACCACAGACGTCGCCATGCATCGCTGCCCAGCCGCGCCAAAGCCCGCGCCCACCAGCGCATTGATCGCCTGCTCGCGGTTGGCATCCGGCAGCACCACAGCGTGGTTCTTCGCGCCCATCATCGATTGCACGCGCTTACCGTGCTCGCTGCCCAGGCGGTACACATGGGTGCCCACTGCGGTAGAGCCAACAAACGAAATCGCCTTTACGTGTTCGTGCGTGCACAGTGCATCCACCACGTCCTTGCCGCCGTGCACGACATTCAGCACGCCGGGCGGCACGCCGGCTTCGAGCGCCAGCTCCACCAGTTGCATGGTCGACAGCGGGTCCTGCTCCGAAGGCTTGAGCACGAACGTGTTGCCGCACACGATGGCCATCGGGAACATCCACAGCGGAATCATCGCCGGGAAGTTGAACGGCGTAATGCCGGCACACACGCCAATCGGCTGGCGCAGCGTGTAAGTATCGACCGCGCTGGCCACGTTCTCCAGAAACTCGCCCTGCTGCAGCGAGCCCACCGAACACGCGTGCTCCACCACTTCCAGCCCGCGGAAGATGTCGCCTTCGGCGTCGGGCAGCGTCTTGCCCTGCTCGGCCGTGAGCGTGCGGGCGATGCGCGGCGAGTGCTCGCGAATCAGCGCCTGGAACTTCAGCATGATGCGCATGCGCGCACCGACCGGCGTGTTCTTCCACGTGGCAAACGCGGCGTGCGCCGAGCGGATGGCCGCGTCCACTTCGTCCGCCGTGGCAAACGGCACGCGTGCCAGCACTTCCTGCGTGGCCGGGTTGACGATGTCGCGCCATTCCTTCGACTGCGATTCGACAAACTCGCCGCCAATCAGCAGCTTGACGGTGGGCGGGGTGTCCTGCTGTGCGGCAGGCTTGGCGGAAGCGAGGGAAGCAACGGCGCTCATGGGGGTCTCCTGGCGAATCGGTATCGGTTGCGGTAGCGGTAACGGGTTCAATGCGGAATGGGCAAATCAGGCGAAGTCTTCTTCCCAGTACTCGCCGGGCAGGCGAGCCGGTTGCGGCGTGCGTTCAAGCTCCAGCCGCCGCAGTTCGACGCGGCGGATCTTTCCCGAGATGGTCTTGGGCAGCTCGCTGAACTGCAGTCGGCGGATGCGCTTGTACGGCGCGAGCTTTTCGCGGGAGAAGAGGAACACGGCGCGTGCGAGTTCAGGGCCGGCTTCGTAGCCCTGCCGCACGGTCACGAACGCCTTTGGCACGGAGAGGCGCAGCGGATCGGAACTTGGCACCACGGCGGCCTCGGCAATGGCCTCGTGCTCGATCAGCACGCTTTCCAGCTCGAAGGGGCTCAGCCGATAGTCGGATGACTTGAACACGTCATCGGTGCGGCCCACGTAGACGAAGTAGCCGTCGTCGCGGCGCATCGCCACGTCGGAGGTGTGGTAATAGCCATTGCGCATTGCCTCGGCGGTGGCCTTTGCGTTGTTGGCGTAACCCTGCATCAGGCCGAGCGGGCGGTGTGAGAGCGGCAGCACGATTTCGCCTTCGCTGGCCGGCTGATCGTCGTGGTCGACCAGCTCCACGCGGTAGCCCGGCAGCGGGCGCCCGACCGAACCGGGCACGACCGGCTGCCCCGGCGTGTTGCCGATCTGGCAGGTGGTCTCGGTCTGGCCAAAGCCGTCGCGAATGGTCACGCCCCAGGCGCTGCGCACGCGCTCGATGATCTCGGGGTTCAGCGGCTCGCCCGCACCGACGATCTCGCGCAGCTTGACGGCGTACTCCGCCAGCGGCTCCTGCACCAGCATGCGCCACACGGTGGGCGGCGCGCACAGCGTGGTCACGTTAAAGCGCACCAGCACGTCCAGCGTGTCCTTGGGCACGAAGCGCGCGTAGTTGTAAACGAACACGCAAGCCTGGGCATTCCACGGGGCGAAGAAGCAGCTCCAGGCATGCTTGGCCCAGCCGGGCGAACTGATGTTCCAGTGGATGCCTCCGGGTTGCAGGCCGATCCAGTACATGGTCGACAAGTGGCCGACCGGATAGCTCTGGTGCGTGTGTTCCACCAGCTTCGGCTTGGACGTGGTGCCCGAGGTGAAGTACAGCAGCAACGGGTCGGTCGCCTTGGTCGGGCCGTCGGGGGTGAACTGCGCAGGTGCGTCGTAGCCTGCTGCCAGGTCGATCCACCCTTCGCGCTGCGCACCCACGGCGATGCGCTTGACGCTCGCATCGACACTGTCGAACTTGTGCAACTCCGCCGCGTCGACGACCACGCAGTTCGCGCCACCGAGTTCCACGCGGTCGCGCACGTCATCCGGTGAAAGCTGCGTCGTGGCCGGCAGCACCACCGCACCCAGCTTCATCGCCGCGAGCATCACGTCCCACAGTTCGACGCGGTTCGGCAGCATCAGCAGCAGACGGTCACCACGCACGATGCCCAGCCCGCGCAGGAAATTCGCCATGCGCGACGAGCGCTCCGACATCTGCGCAAACGAAAGCTTCAACCCGCCGCTTTGCGGGTCATCGACGATCCACAGCGCCGGGTTGTCGTTGCCGCGCGCCATCACATCGAAGTAATCGAGCGCCCAGTTGAACGTATCCAGCTTCGGCCACGCAAACTCGCGATACGCGCGGTCGTAGTCGGTGCGATGGCGCAGCAGAAAATCGCGCGCTTCCACAAAACCCTGTGCTGCAGATACCGCTTCGTTCATCGTCGTCTCCTGGTCGGCGCGTTTGCGCTCTTTCGTGTTCGGTCGATGTGCGCGGTGCGTGCTAGACGTGCCGCGCGATCACCATCCGCTGGACTTCGCTGGTGCCTTCGTAGATCTGGGTAATGCGTGCATCGCGGTAGTGACGCTCGACGGCGTAGTCGGCCAGGTAGCCGTAGCCGCCGTGGATCTGGATGGCGTTGGAGCAAATCTCCTCGGCCAGTTCTGACGCATAGAGCTTGGCCTGCGAGGCCTCCGACAGGCATGGCTTGTCTGCGCTGCGCAGGCGCGCCGCATGGTGAACGAGCAAGCGCGCCGCATTCAAGCGCGTGGCCATGTCGGCCAGCATGTTGGCGATGGTCTGGTGCTCGCGCAGCGCCTTGCCGAACTGGATGCGCTCATTGGCGTAGTTGCGCGCGGCATCGAACGCGGCGCGGGCAATGCCCACCGCTTGCGCGGCAATGCCGATGCGCCCGCCTTCCAGGTTCGACAGCGCGATCTTCAGGCCTTCGCCGCGCTCGCCCAGCAGATTCTCTTCGGGCACGGCGCAGTCTTCGAGCGTGATCGGGCAGGTGTCCGACGCGCGAATGCCGAGCTTGTGTTCGGGCCGCCCAACATGAAAGCCTGGCGTGTCGGTCGGCACGATGAAGGCCGAAATGCCGCGCTTGCCGGCTTCCGGATCGGTCACGGCAAACACGATGGCGATGTCCGCCCGCGCGCCGTTGGTCACGAATTGCTTGTTGCCGTTGAGCACCCACTTGCCATCGCGCAGCACGGCGCGGGTGCGCAGGTTGTTGGCTTCGGAGCCGGCGTGCGGCTCGGTGAGGCAGAACGCGCCGATCGCGCGGCCGGTGGCCAGATCCGGCAGGTAACGCGCTTTCTGCGCCTCGGTGCCGAACTTCAGGATGGGGCCGCAGCCGACCGAGTTGTGCACGCTCATCATCGTCGCGCTGGCAGCGCACCCGGCGGCCACCTCTTCCAATGCAAGCGCATAGGCCACGTAATCGGTGTACGAACCACCCCACTCCGCCGGCACAATCATGCCCAGCAGGCCCAGCTCGCCCATCTCGCGCACCACGTCATCCGGCAGTGCAGCATCGCGGTCCCACTGCGCGGCGTTGGGCGCCAGGCGCTCGGTGGCAAAGTCGCGTGCAGCGTCGTGGATCATCCGCTGCTCTTCGGTATAGAAGTCGTCCATCGCTTGGCTCTTGCTTGTTTGCTGACCGGGGCCGCGTGACGCTGCCTGTGCAGGCGCCTTACACTGTGCAGCCCGCGGCGCTTGGGTTCGGTGGGGAAAAGTGTAGGCACGCGGCTGGGCGGCTTCGATGCCCGTCACGATCAACTTGCGTGAGCGGATTTGCCATACCGATGAAAAACAACGAGAAAGGAACGGTCTCTGTCAGCCTCGTCAACGAGGCCGTGACACGTGCGCGCGCGCACGGCGTAGACATGCAACCCATCATGGCGGCTGCGGGCATCACGCCGCAGATGCTGGCGCAACCGCGCAGCCGTGTGTCGTCCGCGCAGTACGGCGCGCTGTGGGCCGGCATTGCGCAAGCCATGGACGATGAGTTCTTCGGGCAGGATGCGCACCCCATGCGCTGGGGCAGCTTCGTAGCGATGACGCAGGCCGCGCTCACTGCGCGCACCGGCCGGCAGGCGCTGGCGCGGGCCGTCGGTTTTCTGCGGCTGGTGCTGGATGACCTGCATGTGCGCGTTGAAGAAGACGATCAGCGTGTGCGTCTCGTCTTTGTGCACCGCAAGGGCACGCGGGTGCCGCCGATGTTCACCTACGCCACGTGGCTCATCATGGTCTACGGCTTGGTGTGCTGGCTGGTGGGACGGCGCATTCCGTTCATTGCCGCGCGCTTCCGTTGTGCGGCGCCGCAAGACGCGCAGGAATATCGCCTGATGTTCTGCGACGACATGGCGTTCAAGCACGATGCGTCGTTCGTCGATCTTTCGCCTGCTTTCCTGGAGCTGCCCGTCATCCAGACGGCAGCGTCCATCAAGACCTTCCTGCGCGATGCGCCGGGCAACTTCATCGTCAAGTACCGCAACCCGGATTCATTTGCAGCGCGCGTGCGCAAGACGCTGCGCAACCTGCCGGTTGCGAGTTGGCCCGCGTCTGACGCGATGGCGCTCAAACTGAACGTGGCCGAAGCGACGATGCGCCGGCGCCTGAAGCTGGAAGGCCACACGTATCAGTCCATCAAAGACGACTTGCGGCGTGACATTGCCATCGGCCAGTTGCAGGACACGCGCCGCACGATCGCCGACATTGCCATCGCTGTGGGCTTTGCGGAACCGAGCGCCTTCCACCGCGCCTTCCGCAAATGGACGGGCATGCGGCCGACGGACTATCGGCTGGCCGGCGCAGACTGAGGCTGCGCAGCGACGGCGCCTTCGCTCGTGCCGCTCACTTCCCGCAGCGTCTCCAGAAAGGCCTTGAGCACCGGCGAGTGATCGTCCACACGATAGTGAACGTACAGCGGCACAGCAGGCAGCGCCGGCTCCAGCGGGCGGAAGACCACACCGGGCGGCGCCAGGTTCGCCGTCGAGCCCGGCAGCAGCGCCACACCAAAGCCCGCGCTCACCAGCGCCAACAGCGTCTGCACTTCGGTCACCTGTTGGCGCACGAGCGGCGCAAAGCCGGCCTGGATGCACAGATGCAGCAAGTGATCGGCAAAGCGCGATCGCTTGGATTCAAACGCAACAAACGGCTCGCCGGCAAAGTCGCCGAGGGCCAGGCTGGTGTGCCCGGCCAGGCGGTGCGTGGCGGGCAACGCCATCACGATCGGCTCGTGCTGCAGCAGCTCGCTGCGCACGGCGGGGTCTTCGTGGCCCAGCCGGAAGATGCATGCGTCGATGCGGCGCTCCTTGAGCGCAGCCACCTGCGCGGCGGGCGTCATCTCTTGCAGGCGCCACTCAACGCCGGGGTAGCGCTCGCGAAACTGGCGCAGCGCCTCCGGTAACAGCCCCACCATCACCGAGCTGATCATGCCGATTTCCAGCTCGCCCACCTGGCCACGCCCCGCCTGTCGCGTGAGATCCAGCGCGCGGTTGAGCTGCGCAAACACCAGCGGCGCCTGCTCCTTGAGCGTGCGGCCGGCCGCCGTCAGTTCTACGCGGTGGTGGCTGCGCACAAACAGCGGCGTGCCGATCTCGTCTTCCAGCAGCCGGATCTGCTGGCTCAGCGGCGGCTGCGACATGAACAGGCGCGCTGCCGCCCGCCCGAAGTGCAGCTCGTCGGCCAGCACCGAGAAGTAGCGCAGCAGGCGGATGTCCACGGTATGCGCTACGCCTTCAGGTCGAAGTTGAACGGCGTCTCGCGCTGGCGCTTGCCGGTCAGCCGGAAGATGGCATTGGCGATGGCCGGTGCCACCGGCGGGTTGGCCAGCTCGCCCACGCCACCCGGCTTGTCGCGGTTGCCATCGATGATGACGATATCGATGGCGGGCATGTCCGACATGCGCATCACCGGGTAATCATGGAAATTGCTTTGCTGAACCGCGCCGCCCTGGATGTCGACGCGATCGAACAGGGCATGGCCGAGGCCCCACATCAGGCCGCCGTACAGCTGCTCCTCCACGCCGGTGCGCGAGACCGCAAGGCCAACGTCGGCCACGCAGGTGAGCTTTTCGACAACGACGCGGCCGTCCTTGCGCGCCACCTGCGCCACCACGGCGATGTAGCTGTCATACGCCTGATGCGTGGCGACGCCGAGTGCGTGTGCGTGAGCAACCTTCCCCCACCCGGCACGCTGGGCGGCAGTGCGCAGCACGTCGACATGCCGGGGCCGATCGACCATGTGAGCGACGCGGAAATCAACTGGATCACGTCGGGCCGCCGCAGCCATCTCGTCCATAAAGCTCTCGGTGGCGAAGACGTTGGGGATGAAGCTGACGGCGCGGTACCAGCCCGTCGGGATGCCCGTTTCGTGCCGCACCCAGCCAATGTCCATGTGGTTGGCGCGATATGGAAAATCCCACTTCGAGATGGCCTCGGTGGTGCTGTAATCCATGCGGTCGGGGCGGTCGAAGTAGCCCGGCTCCCATTGTTCGGGCGAGGCGGGGGACACAGCGCGAATACGCAGCGCATCGAGCCGGCCCTGCGCATCAAGCGCGCCTTCGAGGCGGTGATACGTGGCGGGGTGGCCGTACAGCGCGCGCATCTCGTCTTCGCGGCTGTTCATCAGCTTGATCGGCACGCCGGTCCTCTTGGCAAGGTAGCTCGCCTCGAACAGCCAGTATTTGCTCTCGCGCGCACCAAAGCTGCCGCCCGACACCATCTCGTGCAGCACCACCTTGTCGCGCGGCACGCCGCAGATCACCTCGGCAGCTTCCATCGCGGTGGATGGCACCTGGATGCCGCCCCAGTATTGAATGGCGCCGTCCTTAAACCACGCAGTGATGTTGACCGGTTCCAGCGGATTCTGCTGCTTGTACGGCATGCGATATGCCGCATCGATGCGCTTGGCGCCGTGGGCCATCGCCACGTCCGTGTTGCCGGTCTGCACGGTGTGCACAACGCGCGCCTTGCCACTGGCGAGCCAGGCGGCCTGGTGCTGGGCAACATGGCCGCTGTCGAAATCGGCGAAGGCGCTGTCGTCCCATTCCACCTTGAGGGCGGCGCGTCCTTTGTTGGCGGCCCAGTAGTCATCCCCCAGCACGGCCACGCCTTCCTGGTTACCGCCGAGCACATCGGGCCGCATCGGAATCGTGATGACCTGACGCACGCCGCGCACCTTCAACGCCTCGGCGCTGTCGATGCGGCGCACGCGTGCACCCGGCATTGGCGCACGCTGCACCACCGCCACCAGCATGCCCGGCAACGACACATCGATGCCGTATTGGAACCGGCCTGTGGCCTTGGCCAGCGCATCGCGTTTGTGCCGCAGCTTGCCGATGTACTTGAAGTCCGCCGAATCCTTCAACGTCACGTTGGCAGGCGCAGGCAGACGGCCCGCCGCATCGGCCAATTCGCCGTAGGTGGCCTTGCGGCCGTCGTTGCAGATGACGGTGCCGCCGGCCGTGCTGCAGTTGGCGGCGGCCACGCCCCAGCGTTGCGCCGCCGCGCTCACAAGCACCGCGCGCGCTGTGGCGCCGGCTTGCCGCAGACGCACATATTCGAGCGACACGCTGGTGCTGCCGCCTGTGGAATACACCTTCCAGATTGGATGGATGTAGTCCTGGAAGAACGGATCTTCCGGCGTGACGACGGCAATACGCATCGGGTCCACATCCAGCTCTTCGGCCACGCAGGCGGCCAGCGCAGTTTGCGTGCCGGTGCCGGAATCGTGCTTGTGGACGACGATCTTGACGGTGTTGTCGGCCAGCACCCGCACCCAGGCGTTCGGTTCGAATTCCCCCGCGGCGCCATCCTTGCCGGCGGCCAGTGCATCGGGCAAGCGGCAGCCGACGGCCAGCCCCGCCGTCAGCAGCGCGCTCTGTTGCAGGAAGCGGCGGCGCGAAGGTGCATGCAAATCACGCGGCGCGCTCATGCCTTGCCTCGCTCGTCGGCGGCGCGCTTGATGGCCTGGCGGATGCGCCCGTAGGTGCCGCAGCGGCAGACGTTGCCCGCCATGGCATTCGTAATGGCCTCGTCGTTAACGGGCGTGCCTGCCGCCAGCAACGCGGCTGCAGACATGATCTGCCCGGACTGGCAGTAGCCGCACTGCGGTACGTCTTCCGCCACCCAGGCGCGTTGCAGCGGGTGCGTGCCGTCTTTTGACAGCCCTTCGATGGTGGTGACGCTGTGGCCGGCCGCCGCCGATGCGGGCGTGATGCATGCGCGGATCGGTGCGCCATCCAGATGGACCGTGCAGGCCCCGCAGAAGCCGCCACCGCAGCCGAACTTGGTGCCCGTCAGTTTGAGCCGATCGCGCAGCACCCAGAGCAGGGGCATGTCGGCATCGGCGGCGTCAAGCGCGTGGGGCGCGCCATTGACCATAATCTCGGTCATCATTGTCTCCTCCAGAATCGGGCCGTCTCATGCGGCCGCGCCTGGCTGCAATATGAAGCCGCGCACGGGCACCCCGCCAGCGACGATTTCTGCTAGCCCGTGTAAGTCGAACTAACAGCTCACCCACCGCCGCCATGTACAAGCGTTATCCGTCGATCCAGTCGATGCATGCCTTCCTGCAGGCGGCGCGCACCGGCAGCTTTACCAAGGCCGCGCAGCAGCTGGACCTGACGCACAGCGCGATCAGCCAGCAGATCCGCTCGCTCGAGGAGTTCATCGGCCAGCCGCTGTTTGTGCGCGAGGCGGGCGGCATCGTGCTGACCGATGCGGGCCAGCTCTTTGCCAGCATGCTCACCGACGGCTTCGGGCAGGTGGACCGGGCGCTGTCTTCGGTGCGCAACCGGCACGTGCCGCAAACGCTCATCGTCGATGTCGACAGCGAACTGGCGCAGGGTTGGCTCAATGCGCGGCTGCCGCAGTTGCTGGCGGCGCTGCCCGGATTCCAGGTCATGTTCCTGTCCACCACGCGCGGCGAGCGGCCGTCGTTCGAGCGCGTGGATGTCTCGCTGCGCTACGGCTATGGCGAATGGGATGACTGCGAGATGGCGCTGATCTGTGGCGACCTCGTCACCGCCGTGGCGGCGCCCGCGCTGCTGGAGCGGCATGGCGTGCAGGCGCCGCTGGCGCCGTCGGCTGCGATGACGCTGCCGCTGCTGGGCTACACGCGGCGCTCGTGGATTCCATGGCTTGACGCCGCCGGCCTGGAGCCGCTGGAACCCGCCGTGGTGGCGGCATTCGACAACGCCGCGAACATGGTCGCCGCGGCTGAGGCCGGCATTGGCGTGGCGCTCGTGCGGGGGCTGCTGGCGGCCGATGCACTGCAGCATCGGCGCCTCGTCCCGCTGACGGACGTCGCCATCCCCGCGCACTACAACCTGTATGCCGTCTGGCAGCGCGGACAGGGGCAACGTGCGCAGGCCGTGGTGAGCGCGGTGCAACAACTCGCGCGCGACACGCTGGGCGGCTGAGGCCGCTTCTCCCTCCGGCCGCTTGCCGATATCGGCAACGTATCAAGACCGCCGCCAAATAGTATTGGCCGGCCCCCGGCCCCGACTCCGATACTGCGCCCCAAGCAGCACGCATCCGGCATCACGCGATCCGGCGAGGGGAAGGCACACGCCTAGCAAAGCGCCACGCTGCCGCACGTGCCTGCCCTCACCGGGAAGCCATCTCACGCTTCCTCCCAGTCATCAGGAGATCCAACGATGATCATCGACATCAGCTGCTACCCCACCGACCTGGTGGACCTCGCGTGGTGGCACGACGGCGACCCCTTTACCGGCGAGCGCCTGCTCGAAATGATGGATGGCCCTTACATGATCAACGGCAAGCCGCGCCGTATCGACAAGGCCTTCATCCAGCCGCCCCAGGGCAACACCATCTACACGTGGACGGACGGCGAGCTTTCGGGCCGCGAATCCATCGACGCCTACATGGCATACACGCTCAAGATGGTGCAGACGTACCCCGACCGTTTCATCGGGTGCTTCGTCTACAACCCGCGCTGCGGCGTGCAGAACGGCGTGGAGGCCATCGAGCGCTACGTCAAGGAACACGGTTTCAAGATGGTCCAGATGCAGGCCAACATGCACGCCTACCGTCCGGACCGCGCGCTGGACTGGGTGATGCCCGCGTTCGAGAAATGCGCCGAGCTGGGCGTGCCCGTCAAGCTGCATACGGGCGACGGCCCCTACAGCATTCCGTCGGAATGGATCCCGATGATCAAGCGCTTCCCGAACGTCGATTTCATCATGGCGCACTTCGGCGTGCAGACCGGCGGCGTCTACGTGTTCGAGCCGATGCAGTGGGCGATGGAGCTGCCCAACGTGTATTGCGAATCGGGCTGGTGCCTGCAGTCGCGCATCGTCGAATTTGCCAAGGTGCTGCCCAAGCACAAGATCCTGTTCGGCACCGACACGCCGCCCAACGAGCCCGGCATGTGGCTGCGCCTGCTGGAAGTGCTGTGCATGGACCCGCCGCAGGGCCTGAACCTCGATGAAGACACGCTCGAGGATTACCTGGGCAACAACATCGCCCGCATGATCGGCCTGGAGCCGACCCGTCCGCCCAAGACCGTGGCCGAAGCCGAAGCGCAGCTCGCGCTGGCTGCCGCCTGAGCCACCGCAGACCGCACGGAGCGCACACATGATTATCGATACCCATCTGCACCCGACCAACCTCGTCGACGAGGCCTGGCGCCACACCGGCACGCCGTTCAACGGCGAACGCATGATCGAGCTGATGGACGGCCCGTACATGATCAACGGCAAGCCGCGCCGCATCGACATGGGCTTCATCCAGCCGCCACCGGGCAACACCGGCTACCGCGACGGCAACCGCCGTGGCCGCGAAGGCATTCGCGACTACATGGCGTACATCGCCGAACTCACGCAGAAGTATCCGGACCGCTTCATCGGCAACTTCACCTACAACCCGCGCTGGGGCCCGGAGAACGGCGCGGCAGAGCTGGAATTCCACATCAAGGAATACGGCTTCAAGATGGTCAAGCTGCACGCCAACATGCACGGCTACCGGCCTGACCGCGCGCTGGACTGGCTGCGCCCTGCCATGAAGGTCTGCGCCAAGTACAACATCGTGGTGTTGATCCACACCGGCGACGGCCCGTACACCATCCCGACGATGTTCTACCCGATCATCCGCGAGTTCCCGATGGTGAACTTCATCATCGGCCACTTCGGTATCCAGACCGGCGGCAACTACTCGTTCGAAGCGTTCTGGATGGCGATGGACACGCCCAATGTGTACTGCGAATCGGGCTGGTGCTTCCAGTCGCGCATCGTCGAGTTTGCGAAGCAGCTGCCGCGCGACAAGATCGTCTTCGGCACCGATTCGCCGCCCAACGAACCCGGCATGTGGCTGCGGGAGCTGGAGGTGCTGTGCTCGGCGCCGCCGCAGGGGTTGGGCATCGATGAAGACCACCTTGAAGACTATCTGGGCAACAACATTGCGCGGCTGGTCGGCATCGAGCCCACCAAACCGCCCAAGGACCTGGCCGAGGCGGAGCTTCGCCTGAAGTCGACCTACGTCCAGACAGCAGAAGCGGCCTGAGCGCCGATCCCGCGGGCGCCGCGCCACTGTGGTGTTCGGCGCCCGCCTCTAGCGAGGTGTGCCATGAGCATGACCCGGCTTGGCGAAGGCCAGGATTTCCACGTCTTCGCCAATCTCTATCGCGAGTTGTATCCCGAAGATGTGCTGACGGTGCGCCACGGCATCTCCGCCGACCAGGACGTCACCGCCGTCATCGATCAGCTCGCTGCGCGCAACCAGACCCCCATGCTGGTCTGCGAGCAGGTCAGCGGCCTGCAGGTACCGCTGGTCACCAACGTCTTTGCCTCGCGGTCACGGCTGGCACGGTTGTTCGACGTGTTGCCGCATCAACTGCACGATGCCTTCCAGGCACGCGCCAATGCGTCCATCGCACCGCGTGTCGTCTCGCACGGCCCCATCACCGACGAGGTGATCGAAGGCGACGCGGTCGACGTTGCGCTGCTGCCGATGATCAAGCACTTCGAGAGCGACCGCGCGCCCTACATCACCAACGCCATCATCGTGGCCGAGGACCCGGTGACGGGCGTGGCCAACATGAGCTATCACCGCTCGATGCGCCACGCACGCAACGCCCTGGCGACGAGCCTGCACTCGCGCGGCCACCTCTGGCGCATGCTGCAGACCGCGCGCGAACGCGGCGACGTGCTGCGCGTAGCGATGGTCGTGGGCGCGCATCCGCTGTTCATGCTGGCCGCCGCCGCCCGCCTGCCATTTGGTGCCGATGAACGCGCTGTGGCTGGCGGCCTGCTTGGCGCACCGCTCGATATCGTCCGCACGCCGCGCTACGGCATTGGCGTGCCGGCGGCGGCGGAGTTCGTGCTCGAAGGCACCATCGACCCTGCCGCCTATGCCGAGGAAGGCCCGTTCGGCGAGTTCACCGGCTATTCGTCGGACCGTTCCACCAACAACGTGCTGCGCATCGACACGCTGATGCGCCGGCGCGATGCCTGGCTGGTCGACGTGGTGGGCGGCCCATATGCGGAGCACCTCACGCTCGCCCGCCTGCCGCGTGAGGCCGAGATGAGCGAGAAGCTCAAGGCGCGCTTCCCATCGGTGACGGCGCTGCACTACCCGAACTCCGGCACGCACTTTCATTGCTACGTGGCGCTCAACCCAACGCGCGACGGCGAGGCCCGCCAGGTCATGCTCGCGCTGCTCGGATGGGACCCATACCTCAAGACCGTGATTGCCGTGGATTCGGATATCGATCTGCAGCAGGACGAGCAGGTGCTGTGGGCCATGGCCACGCACTTCCAGCCGCACCAGGATGTGTTCATGGTCGATGGCCTGCCCGGCAGCCCGCTTGACCCGTCATCGTCCGTGCACGGCACGACTTCGCGCATGGGCATCGACGCAACACGCGGTGCCGGTTTCGAAGGCATCCGCGCACGCATCGATCCGCAGGCCATTGCCCGCGCGGGCGACATCCTCCGCCGGGCCGGAGTGCGTCCATGAGCGCGCGCCACCCTCGCGCTCCAACCCGGCCGCGCATGGTGGTCGGCATCAGCGGTGCATCGGGCTTCGTCTATGGCGTGCGGCTGCTCGAACTGCTGCACGCGCTCGATGTGGAGACGCACCTGGTCGTCACACGTTCTGCGCTGCTGACGATGGCGCACGAAACGCCGTACAAGCTCGCCGACGTGATCGATCGCGCTACGCATTACCACCGCGCGGACGACATGGCCGCCGGCATTGCCAGCGGATCGTTCCGCGCGCTGGGCATGATCGTGGCGCCATGCTCGATGAAGTCTCTGGCGGAGATTGCCACCGGCGTCTCGTCGACGCTGCTGACACGCGCGGCCGACGTCACGCTCAAGGAGCGCCGTCCGCTTGTACTGATGGCGCGCGAGACGCCATTCACGCTCGCACACCTGCGCAACATGCAGGCCGTCACGGTGATGGGCGCCATCGTCGCACCGCCCGTGCCGGCCTTCTATGCGCGGCCCAATACGTTGGACGACATGATCGACCACACCCTCGGCCGCGTGCTCGACCTCTTCGGGCTCGATGCCGGCACCGCCCTGCGCTGGGGCGAAGAAGCCTTACCTGCCTTAGTCCGTACCCCACCCACGCTCGACAAGGAGACAACATGAAACCCCAAGCCACGGCCCACGCCACGCTTCCTGGCCCGAACACCAAGATTCCGGTCACCATCCTCACCGGCTTTCTTGGCGCCGGCAAAACCACGCTGCTGAACTTCATTCTGCGCGAAAACCACGGCCGCAAGATCGCCGTGATCGAAAACGAGTTTGGTGAAGTCGGCATCGACGGCGGCCTCGTCATGGCCTCGGAAAACGAAGAGATCTACGAGATGGTCAACGGCTGCGTGTGCTGCACGGCCGAGGTGCGCGAAGACCTCGTGCGCATCGTGCGCCAGCTTGTCGCGCGGCCCGAACGGCTCGACCACATCCTGGTGGAAACCAGCGGCCTGGCCGATCCGTATCCGGTAGCGCAGTCGTTCTTCATCGACGACCCGATTGCCGAACATGTCGAGCTTGACGCCATCGTCACCATGGTCGACGCCAAGCACATCGCCGCGCATCTGGACGACCTGCAGCTGGACGGTGTCGACAACCAGGCCGTCGACCAGATCGTCTGCGCTGACCGCATCGTCATCAACAAGGTGGACCTTGTGGGCCGCGACGACATCGACGCGCTGCGCGGGCGCATCCGCGGCTTGAACGCCACGGCCGACATCGTCACCTCCAGTTATGCCGAGGTCGATCTGAACAAGATCATCGGTGTCGGCGCGTTCGAGGCCACGCAGAAGCTGCTGGAGATCGGCGCAGACGCCGGCCACGGCGAGCATGACGCGCACGACCATGAACATGACCATGACCACGAACATGAACATGTTCACGCCGACGCTCACGAGCATGACCATGAGCACGAACATGAGCACGACCACCAGCACGATCCGAGCGTCTCGTCCGTGGGCTTTGACGTACCGGCCGACGTGGATCTCGTGCGCTTCCACACGTGGATCGACACCCTGCGCACCGAGCAGGCGGAAACGCTGTTCCGCATGAAAGGCATCCTGGCCGTGAAGGGCCAGGCGCAGCGCTACGTGCTGCAGGGCGTGCACAGCCTCATCGACTTTCGCGCAACGCAGCCGTGGGGCAGCGAAGCGCGCAGCAGCAAGATCGTCTTCATCGGCCGCGACCTCGATCGCTCGGCCCTGCAGGACGGTTTCAACGCGTGTCTGGCGGCGTGAGCATGCCATGACATGACATCCCCCTGACCCGAGGGCGGCTCCTGGCACGCCCCGGGCATGACAACGATAGGAGACAACCATGACAACAGCCGTACACCCGGTCGACCAGATTCTGTCGACCCGACAGATGTTGACGTTGGGCTTGCAGCATATGGCGGTGTCGTACATCGGCGCCATCGCGGTGCCGATGATCATCGCGTCGGCGCTCAAGATGTCGCAGGCGGACACCATTGTGCTCATCAGCACCACGTTGTTCTGCTCGGGCATCGCCACGCTGTTACAGACCATCGGGTTCTGGAAGTTCGGGGTGCGGCTGCCGATCCTGCAGGGGGTGGCGTTCAGCAGCGTGGGGCCGGTGATCGCCATCGGCACCAACCCTGCCGTAGGTTTCGCGGGCGTGTGCGGTGCGGTCATTGCGGCCGGGCTGTTTACGCTGCTCGCCGCACCGCTGGTGGGGCGGCTGCGGCGATTTTTTCCACCGGTGGTCACGGGCTGCATCGTGACCGTCATCGGCCTGCAGCTCTTTCCCGTCGCGTATGACTGGGTGGGCGGAGGACGCAACGCCGCCAACTTCGGTGCGCCGTCGTTTCTGCTGGTGGCCGTGGTCGTGGTTGCCACCATCCTGCTCATCAACCGCTTCGGCAGCCCGCTGCTGCGCAACCTTGCCGTGCTGGTGGGCATGATCGTCGGCACGTTGCTCGGCTGCGCCATGGGCATGGGCAACTTTCACGGGGTGGCTGAAGCGCCGTGGGTCACGCTACCGGTGCCGTTCCACTTTGGGGTGCCTGTGTTTGCGGTGGTGCCGGCCCTGACCATGATCGTGGTGATGATCGTGCAAATGGTGGAATCGATGGGCCTGTTCCTGGCCATCGGCGACATTGTCGAAAAGCCCATCGAAGAAGAGGAAGCCATCAACGGCCTGCGCGCCAACGGCCTGGCCAGCGCCATTGCGGGCATGTTCGCGGCCTTCCCGTTCATAGCGTTCATGGAGAACGTCGGGCTGGTGGTGCTGACCGGTGTGCGCAGCCGCTGGGTGGTGGCTGTGAGCGGCGTGCTGATGTGTCTCGTAGCACTCGTGCCGAAGGCCGGCGCAGTAATTGCGGCCACGCCATCGGCCGCATTGGGCGGCGCCGGCATCGCCATGTTCGGCGTGGTGGCCGCTGCGGGCATCCAGACCCTGGCACGCGTCGACTACGAACACAACCGCTACAACGTGCTCATCGTGGGCTTCACGATTGCTGCCGCGCTGGTCCCGGTGCTCGCGCCCACGCTGTTCAAGGCCCTGCCCGACTGGACGCAACCGTTCCTGCACAGCGGCGTGGTCATCGCCTGCCTGGTGTCGGTGGCGCTGAACCTGCTGCTCAACGGTACCGAAGAAGCGCACGTTCCAGCGTCTGTGGTGCGCACGGCGGGCCGCGCCTGATCATTCAATGGACAACTCCATGCACAACACGCCTCAAGACATCCTCATCCGCCGCCCCTTGGCCGTCATGACCGGTCTGCGCGGTGACGCCGCACGCGCCGGTGCGGTCGATATCCGCATCGCCGGGGGCCGCATCGCCGAGATGGGCCCCGACCTCATGCCCCGCCCCGGCGAGCGCGTCATCGACGCGAGCGATTGCATCGTCTACCCGGGCTGGATCAATACGCACCATCACCTGTTCCAGAACCTGCTCAAGGCCGTGCCGGAAGGCATGAACCAGGACCTGCAGGGGTGGCTGGCCAGCGTGCCGTATCCGCGCCTGCCGCTGTTCACACCCGAGCTGATGCGCACGGCTGCGCGCCTGGGCATGGCGGAGCTGCTGCTGTCGGGCGCCACCACCTGCGCCGACCACCATTACCTCTATCACGCAGGCGGCGGCACCGAATCGGGCGACATGCTGTTCGACGTGGCCGACGAATTCGGCATGCGCTTCGTGCTCTGCCGCGGCGGCGCCATCGAGTCGGCCAGCAGCCACCCGGGCTTCTCGAAGACGGCGCTGCAGCCTGAAACGCTCGACCAGATGCTGGCCGACATCGAGCGGCTCAAGCACCGCTATCACGACGACGCCCCCGACGCGATGCGCCGCGTGGTGGTGGCGCCGACCACACCCACGTTCTCGTTGCCACCGGCATTGCTGGTCGAGCTGGCCCATGTGGCGCGCGGCATGCATCTGCGCATGCATACGCATTTGTCGGAGACCGACAACTACGTGCGCTTCTGCCGCGAGAAATACAACTGTCTGCCCGTGGAGTTCGTGGCCGAGCACGAGTGGCTGGGCCCGGACGTCTGGTTTGCGCACCTCGTGCACCTGCAGCCGTCGGAGATCCGCATGCTGGCGCAGACGGGCAGCGGCATCGCGCACTGCCCCGTCAGCAACAGCCGGCTGGGCAGCGGCATCGCGCCGGTGCCGCAACTGGCGGCGGCTGGTGTGCCGGTGTCTTTGGGCGTGGATGGCGTGGCGTCCAACGAATCGGGCAGCATGACCGGCGAGGTCAACACCGCGTGGCTCATTCACCGTGCCGCGCAAGGCGCCAGTGCCACCACCGCTGAAGATGTCATTCACTGGGCCACCGCAGGCGGCGCACGCGTGCTCGGCTTGAGTGAAGTCGGCACGCTGCAGGTCGGGCAAGCGGCCGATCTGGTGCTCTACGACATCAACCATCCGCGCTTCTACGGCTTCCACAATCCGGCGCTCGCGCCCGTGGTGGCCGGCGAGCCCATTGCCGTGCGCATCAGCATCATCGGCGGCCGTGTCGTGGTGGACGAAGGTGTGGTGTGCGGGCTGGATGTGGCACGCATCCGCGCTGAAGCCCGCCAAGGTGTGGCGGACTTGATGGCATGCGCCTGACGGTTCAGACGTCGAGTCGCAGCGCCATGTGCTCTTCGTCGTAGAAGCGATCACCGACACGCATGGCGCGGCGCTCGATGCCGAAGGTCTCGAAACCCGCGTTGCGATACAGCGCTTGCGCACGCGGGTTTTCGGCGTTCACGCAGAGATGAATCTGCAGCACCCGTGCGGCACGCGCATGCGCAATGGCCGCGTTGAGCAGCCGGCCGGCAATACCGCCCCGCCGATGCGCCGGGTCAACAAATACGCCCCACAGCACAGCCTTGTGCGCGACTTGCGCAAGCGCTTCACGCCGCAACCCGGCAATGCCGATCAGTTCGCGCCCCGCAAAGGCACCAAACACGATCTGATGCTCAGTCGCCCGGATGCGGTTGCGGGTTTCCTCCAGCGTGCGCCCCGACTCTTCATCGTGCGTCGGCCAGATGGCGGTGGGCGCGTCTTGAATGGCCTTCAGACGCAGCGCCTTGAAGGCCTCGGCGTCCTCGTCGATCAACGGGCGAATGGCGACGTCGCTCATGGCTGTTTGGCCTCCACGGTGAATGCATCGCCAGTCTCAAAGAATGCACCGCCTGCGAGGTAATGCACGGTCTTGCTGCCCGCATCGGTGAAGTGCCAGCGGCCGTTGCTGAACAGCGCTGGGTCCGCCCAGGCGGCGGTCACCTCGGCGATGAAAAGGTCGTAGCGTTTCTCGTTGTGCGGCTCGGGAATGACGCGGCATTCCAGCCACCCTGCGCAGCCGGCCACCAGCGGCACATCGATCGTGCGGGCAGGCATGGTGGCAAGGCCAAGCGCATCGAACTTGTCGCCGTCGCGGCCCGACAGCGTGCCCACCGCGAGCGTGGTCTCAGCGATGGCCCGGGTGGGGATGTTCAGTGCAAAGACACCGGAAGCCTCGATCAGCTCGCGAGTGAGGGTGCGGCTGTCGACCACGACGAGGACCTTGGGCGGGGCAAAGTCGAGTGGCATCGCCCAGGCGGCGGCCATGACGTTGCGCACGCCGTTGTGGGCGCTGGTGACCAGCGTGGTCGGGCCGTGGTTCAGGAGACGGTAGGACTTTGCCAGTTCTACTGGGGCCAGTGTGGGGGGATTAGGCATGATGGCGAGGGGACTAGGGGGAGGCGTCATCATAGGTCACTGGGGGTGGATGTGTTGGGGGTGGTTTCTTGATGTTTTTTTGTTGGTGGTCCACCTCCCTTTCGTTCCCTGCCGGGACCGACTCACTTTTCTTTGTCTTGCCAAAGAAAAGTAAGCAAAAGAAAGGCGCGCCCGAGATGGCGACTTCCCCTTGAATTTGTGTGACCGTGCGGGGAAGGAGGCAAACTCGCTGCGCTCAGACAGCCTCCTTCCTTGATCCGCCCGCTCACAAAAATTCAAGGCGCCATCAAGGGCTCAACGTCAACAGAAAAAGGCCAACCCGTCGCGAGGTTGGCCTTGTCGTTTGGGCTGGCGCTGAGATGGTTTGGCTTTGTCCTTTGACTTTCCTGCCCTAGATGGCGCCTTGAATTTCTGTTGCAGAGAGGAAAGAGGAAGGGAAACTGTCTGAGCGAAGCGAGTTTTTCCCTTCCCCTCCCTGCGACATAAATTCAAGGAATCTTTCGCCATCTCGGGCGCGCATTTCTTTGCTTACTTTCTTTGGGCAAGACCAAAGAAAGTGAGTCAGCCCCGGCAGGGGATGAAACAAGGGATGCACCACAAAAAACAAGCCTCTGCGAACCCCATCAACCGGGCCAAAACTTACTCCCCAACCCGCTTGGCAATATGCTCCAGCGCCTCCTCCACCTGATCAATCAAAATCAGGCAGAGATCACCTGGCTGCAACCGCCCCAGCGCCGTGTCGATCGCCAGGAATTCACCACGGATTTCATCAACGCGGCTCGTGCGCGACGCACCCTGCAGCCCTTCACGCAGCAGCGCGAGCACCTCGCCATCCTCACGCCCACGCTGGCATTGGTCTTCATACAGCACAACGTCGTCAAACACGCCACCCAGAATCTGCGTCTGGCGGCGGATATCCTCGTCGCGGCGGTCGCCCGCCCCGCTGATCACCACCGAGCGGCGCTGGGCCGGCATGGTGGCAACCGCGTTGCATAGCGCCTGGATGGCGTCGGGATTGTGGCCGTAGTCGGCGATGAGCGTGGCGCCCTTGTAATCGAATACGTTGAAGCGGCCGGGCGCAGTGGCGGCGTCGTTCACAAAGGTGGCGAGGCCGCGGCGGATGATCGTCCAGTCGATGCCAAGTGCCCATGCAGCAGCAATCGACGACATTGCGTTTTCAACCTGGAAGCCAATCGTGCCGTTGCGCGTGAGCGGAATATCAGCCAGTGCGATGCGCGTTTCGTTCGCACCTTCGGTGGCCACAATCTCGGCGCCATCGACAAACACCACGCGCTTGCCCTGCGCGCGGTGCAGGGCCATGGTCGGCAGGCTGGCGTCGTGCGCGAAGAAGGTAACTGAGCCGGGGCAGCCGTCGGCCATGCGCGCGACCATCGGGTCGGCGGCATTGAGCACCGCCATGCCGCGCGGCGCCACGTTCTGCACGATCACGCTCTTGAGCACGGCCAGGTCTTCCACCGTGCTGATGTAGTTGAGGCCCAGATGGTCGCCTTCGCCCACGTTTGTCACGACCGCCACGTCGCAGCGGTCGAACGCGAGACCTTCGCGCAGCAGGCCGCCACGCGCGGTTTCGAAGACGGCGGCGTCGACGTCCGGATGCAGCAGCACGTTGCGCGCGCTGCGCGGCCCGCTGCAATCGCCGGTGTCGATGCGCTGGGCCTGGATGTACACGCCGTCGGTGCCGGTCATGCCCATGCGCAGGCCGCTGGTGGCAAGCAGATGCGTGATCAGGCGCACCGTCGTCGTCTTGCCGTTGGTGCCGGACACCGCCACCACGGGAATACGACCGTCGTCGCCGTCGGCAAACATCGTGGAGACGATCGCCTCGCCCACGGCGCGGCCCTTGCCGTACGACGGCTGCAGGTGCATACGCAAACCTGGTGCGGCGTTGACTTCCACAATGCCGCCGGCCTGGTCCTCGAACGGCTTGAGCATCGTTTCGCACACGGCATCCACGCCACAGATATCGAGGCCGACCATCTGTGCCGCCGCCACGGCACGCGCCGCGATGGCCGGGTGCACGTCATCGGTCACGTCGGTGGCGGTGCCGCCCGTGGAGAGATTCGCGTTATTGCGCAACACCACGCGCGTGCCCTTGGGCGGCACGGCGTCGGCGCTCAGGCCCTGTTTGGCGAGCGTGGCCAGCGCAATGTCGTCAAAGCGGATTTTCGTGAGCGAGGTGGCATGCCCTTCGCCGCGTCGCGGGTCGCGGTTTACTTCGTCGACCAGCTCACGCACGGTGTGCTTGCCGTCGCCAATAACTTGCGGCGGATCGCGGCGTGCAGCCGCCACCAGGTGCTTGCCCACCACGAGCAGACGGAAATCGTGGCCGGGGATGTAGCGCTCGACGATCACGTCGGACGAAATGTCGGCCGCGACCTCATAGGCCGTCATCACTTCTTCGCGCGTGCGGATGCGCACGGCCACGCCTTTGCCCTGGTTGCCGTCGCGCGGCTTGACCACGACCGGGCCGTGGATTTCCTGCGCGGCTTCCCACGCTTCCTCTGCGCTGCGCACCGAACGGCCCAGCGGTACCGGCACGCCGGCCGCGTGCAGCAGGGTCTTCGTCAGATCCTTGTCCTGCGCAATGGATTCGGCCACGGCGCTGGTCAAGTCGGTTTCGGCGGCCTGGATACGGCGCTGCTTGCTGCCCCAGCCAAACTGCACCATCGAGCCCTGCGTGAGGCGGCGGTACGGAATCCCGCGCGCCACGGCGGCGTAGACGATGGAGCCGGTGCTGGGGCCCAGGCGCACGTCTTCGTCCAGCTCGCGCAGGCGGTGCAGCGCGTCGTCAAGATCAAACGGCTGGTCGTCGCGTGCGGCCAGGCAAAGTTGGCCGGCCAGCTCAAATGCCAGTCGGCCCACTTCCTCTTCGCTGTATTCGACGACGACTTGGTATGTGCCGGGTTCGAGCGTCGGCTCGGTATGGCTGAACGTCACCGGGCAACCGGCGGCAGCTTGCAGGCCCAGCGCCGCGGCTTCCAATGCGTGCGCAATCGATGGCGCGTCGGCTTCGTCATCTGGGCGCAACGGGCCAATCGCCGGAAACCGCGCGCGCAGGCGGTCTTCAAAGCCCGGCAGTTCGGCCAGCAGTTGGGATTGATCCGAGCAGGCCACGATGGCTTCGATGGCCGTATGGCGGCACCAGAGATTTGGGCCGCGCAAGGCCCGGATACGAGAGACTTCCATGCAATCAGCTTTCCGTTGTGCTTTGGGCGTTCTTTGGGATTCAGGCCCGATCGTCAGTTCTGGGATTCGGCGCGGCCCATCCACTGGTGTACCTGCTCGACGGTGCCCTCGATGGCGCACTCGTCGCATTGCAGGACCAGCAGGTCGCCTGCCGTGAGCTGCGAGAGCGCCGCATCGACGACATCCCGGCGCTTGGCCCCTTCGACGACGACTTCAGCCACGCGACCGCCCGCTTGCAACCCTTGCTTGAGCAGCGCGCGTGCTTGGCGATCGAACTCGGCATCGGTGCGCTTGACGCTGGCGTCTTCGCATAGCAGCACGCGATCGAACGTCTGGCCGATGACGGTGCCTTGCGCAATCAGGTCTTCGTCGCGGCGTTGCAGGCCGGCACCGAAGACGAGCGTGCGGCGCTCGGCCGCGAAGTTGTCCAGCGCAGTGGCCAAAGCTTCCAGCGCCGAGGCGTTGTGCGCGTCATCCACCACGATGGTGGCGCCGTGGTGCTGGAACAGCGTGAAGCGGCCCGGCACATCTACCTGGCCCACATCGAAGGTGACGATGCCGGCGCGCATCAGGTCGCTGGAAATGCCCAGCGCCCAGCCGGTGGCCACGGCGGCCAGCACGTTCTCAAGCTGGAACGGCACGCGGCCGGCGTAGGTCAGCGGAATGGCCGACACATCGGCCAGTGTCAGTTCGCTCGCGCCGGTGGCGAGCACCACCTTGCCGTCACGCACGAACACGGCCCGTTTGCCTGCGGCACGATGCGCGGCAATGGCTTCCAGATCGCCCGACAACGCGAAGAAGATCACTTCGCCATCGCACAGGTCGGCCATCTCAACGAGGCGCGCATCGGCGGCATTGAGCACGCCCACGCCAGACTTCAGCACAACGTCAATCTGCGTGCGCAGAACGCTGTACATCCGGTCTTCGTCTTCGACGTAGAAGTCGCCCAGGTGGTCGGGCTTGCCGAAGTTGGTGACCACGCCGACCTGGCAACGGTCATACGGCAATCCTTGCGAGAGGATCATGCCGCTGTCGCTCTCGAACACAGCGGCTTCCACCGCGCGATTCATCAGGATGCGGTGACAGGCGTCCCACGCAGCGCGGTCGCCGTGACCGCCGCGGTTGTTGCTCGTCTCGACCTGGCGGCGGTCCAGGAACAGGCCATCGCTGCAGCCCAGACCCGTGTGCTTGCCCGAGAGCTGCAGCAACTGCGCAACCAGCTTCGCGACGACGGTCTTGCCGTTGGTACCCGTGATGCCGACGATGGGAATGCGGCCGTCGTCCTGCACGCCGTCCTTGTCGGAAAACAGGTGATCCACAATCGCGCGGCCCACAGGGCGGGGCTGGCCCTGGGCTGGCCGAATGTGCATCAGCAGGCCCGGCCCGGCGTTGACTTCCACAATGGCGCCACGCTGCTCATCGAGCGGGCGAGAGATGTCATCGGCCACCAGGTCCACACCGGCAATATCGAGCCCGACCACCCGCGCCGCCAGGGATGCGTGCGCGGCCACGCTCGGGTGCACGCGATCGGTCACGTCAAAGGCGACGTTGCCGTTGCGCTGGATCAGCACGCTGCGGCCCGCGGGCGGTACGGCGCTGCCGTCGGCATAGCCCTGGCGCTTGAGTTCGAGATGTGCGGCAGAGTCCAGGCGCACGCAGTTCAGCGGGTGTTCTTCGGTGCTGCCGCGGCGCGGGTCGGAGTTGATCTGCGATTCGATCAGTTCTTCGATGGTCGAAGTGCCATCGCCGATGACCGACGCGGTTTCGCCCATCGCCGCCGCCGCCACGCGACCGCCCACGACCAGCAGGCGGTGTTCGTTACCGGAGACGAAGCGCTCGACGATCACGCCGTTGCCTTCCTCGATGGCCACGGCATAAGCGGTTTCCACCTCTTCGCGCGTCATCAGGTTCGTGAACACGCCGCGGCCGTGGTTGCCGTCGTACGGCTTGACCACCACCGGCACGCCGATGTCTTCGGCGGCGTCCCAGGCGTCTTCGGCGCTGTCGACCATGCGGCCTTCCGGCACGGGCACGCCGCACGATTGCAGCAGGCTCTTGGTCAGATCCTTGTCGCGTGAGATCGATTCTGCAATGGCGCTGGTACGGTCGGTCTCGGCCGTCCAGATGCGGCGCTGGCGTGCACCGTAGCCGAGCTGCACGAGGTTGCCGTCCGACAGGCGGATGGACGGGATATTGCGGTCATCGGCGGCATCGACGATGCAGGCGGTGCTGGGGCCGAGGCAGTGCTCGTCCACCAGGTCGCGCAGCGTTTCGACGGCCGCATCCACGTCGAACGGGCGGTCTTCAATGGCCGCCATGACCAGATCACGGGCGGCCAGCAGGGCAGCGCGGGTCACGTCTTCGTGCCAGGCACGGACGATCACCTTGTACACGCCGCGCACCGGGGTCTCGCGCGCCTTGCCGAAACCGCCGGGCATGCCGGCCAGGTTCTGCAATTCCAGGGTGACGTGTTCCAGGATGTGGCCGGGCCAGGTGCCTTCCTTCAAGCGCATCAGGAAGCCGCCGCGCACGCCGGGGCTGCAGCGGTGCTCGATCAGCGTTGGGAGCCATGTCGACAGGCGCTCGTAGAACCCCGGAATCGTGTTGGAAGGAAAATCCTCCAGTTCACCAATGTCGACCCATGCCTCGAGCACTGGCCGATATGTCCACATATTCGGGCCGCGCAGCGACATGACATCGAGAATCTCAATGTCCTTCTTCTTCATTGAATTTGCTTGAGGCAGGGGGCGATGTACCCGTGAAGTTGGTCCGTGGAATCGAACCGTTACCTTTCAATAACGTTACAACGGCGTCGGCGTTGACGTCTTGAGCCCGAAGTGCATTGTGCAACGCACCAAATGCCGTGCTGGCGTGGCTATGTATACTTGCGAGCAAAATTTGCAGGCCGCAACAATTGCGACGCCGCACTCTTGCCTCGATTTATGTTCGTCCTTTTCCCGTTTTGGGCTGTTTTTTGGCCATTTGGACGCGCTTTTTGAATTCTTTGCGCCACTGATGACCCAGTCCTCCCCATCGTCCGCCCCCACCGTCGCCCGCGCTCAGGAACCCTGGAGTGTCGTGCTCGGCTCAAGCCTCGCTCCAGAAGAAACCGTCCTGGCCGGGCTGCAGCTGGATTTGGACGCAAGGTTGCATTTTACCCAAGGGTGGCTGGTTGTTACGAACCGTCACCTGATCGGCCAAGCCCCCGGCGAAAAGGATTTCCAAAGCTGGGACATCGCCCCTGGCATGACGCTTGCCCACAGCGACCACGCCGGCGTCGGCACGCTGGAGCTGGCGGACGGCCAGCGCAGGCTGGCAAGCTGGCGGTACACGCTGGGCCACAATACCGACGCCCTGCGGCTGGCCGACGCCTTCGATGCCCAGCGCAACGCCCTGGCCACCGGCGCCCAGGCCGCACAGCCCGACGCGGACATCTGCCCGACCTGCAAGGCGCCCCTGCCGCCCGGTGAAGACAACTGCCCGCAATGCAGCCGCGAACTGGAGCAGCCGCCCTCGACCTGGGCACTGCTGCGCCTGTGGCGCTTCGCCCAGCCGTATCGGTGGGAATTGCTGGCCGGTTTCGCCCTGCTGCTGATCGGCACGGCAGCCACCCTGGTGCCGCCGTACCTGACGATGCCCTTGATGGACAAGGTGCTGATCCCCTACCAGAACGGGCAACCGGTCGATTACCGCCTGGTCACGCTCTACCTGTCGGGCCTGTTTGGCGCCGCGCTGGTGGCCTGGGTGCTGGGTTGGGCGCGCACTTATCTGCTGGCGCGCGTGTCCGAGCGCATCAGCGCCGACCTGCGCACGACCACCTACGAGCACCTGCTCAAGCTGTCGCTCGAATACTTTGGCGGCAAGCGCACGGGCGACCTGATGGCGCGCATCGGTTCGGAAAGCGACCGGATCAGCGTGTTCCTGTCGTTGCACCTGCTCGATTTCGCGACCGACGTGCTGATGATTGCGATGACGGCCGTCATCCTGGTCTCGATCGACCCCTGGCTTGCGCTTGTCACGCTGGTGCCGCTGCCGTTCATCGCGTGGATGATCCATCTGGTGCGCGACCGCCTGCGCCACGGCTTTGAGAAGATCGACCGGATCTGGTCGGAAATCACGAACGTGCTGGCCGATACGATCCCGGGCATCCGCGTGGTCAAGGCCTTTGCCCAGGAAAAGCGCGAGGTGACACGCTTTGCCGAGGCCAACAAGCACAACCTGGCAATCAACGATCGCGTCAACGCCGTGTGGTCGCTGTTTACCCCGACCGTCACGCTGCTGACCGAAGTCGGGCTGCTGGTGGTGTGGATCTTCGGCATCTGGCAGGTGAGCCACGACGCCATCACCGTCGGTGTGCTGGTGGCGTTCCTGACGTATATCAGCCGCTTCTACACGCGCCTGGATTCCATGAGCCGCATCGTGTCCGTTACGCAGAAGGCGGCGGCCGGCGCCAAGCGCATCTTCGACATTCTCGACCACGTGTCGAGCGTGCCTGAGCCAACAAAGCCCGTGCACATCGAGAAGGTGAACGGCGCGATCGAGCTGCGCGACCTGGGCTTCCGCTACGGCAACCGGGCGGTGATCCGCGGCCTAAACCTGTCGATCCAGCCGGGCGAGATGATCGGGCTGGTGGGGCACAGCGGCTCGGGCAAGAGCACGCTCGTGAACCTGATCTGCCGCTTCTACGATGTGTCGGAAGGCGCGATCCGCCTGGATGGCACCGATATCCGCTCGCTGCCCGTCTCGGAATTCCGCCGCAATATCGGCCTGGTGCTGCAGGAGCCGTTCCTGTTCTTCGGCACGATTGCCGACAACATTGCCTACGGCAAACCCGACGCCACGCGTGAAGAGATCGTTGCCGCCGCGCGTGCCGCCCACGCCCACGAGTTCATCCTGCGCCTGCCGCACGGCTACGACTCCCTGGTAGGTGAACGTGGCCAGGCGCTGTCGGGCGGCGAACGCCAGCGTATTTCGATTGCGCGCGCGCTGCTCATCAACCCGCGCATCCTGATCATGGACGAGGCCACGTCTTCCGTGGATACGACCACCGAGAAGGAAATCCAGAAGGCGCTCGACAATCTGGTGCAGGGCCGCACGACCATCGCCATCGCGCACCGGTTGTCGACGCTGCGCAAGGCGGATCGCCTGGTCGTCATGGACCGCGGCCAGATCGTCGAAGTGGGCAATCACGATGAGCTGCTCGCGCGCGAGGGGGCGTACTACAAGCTCTATCAGGCGCAGGCCCGCAATGTCGATGCCGACACCGATCTGACCAGCGACGGCGAGCGCGTGGACGCCGCCGCGCCGGCTTACGCGCAGTGATCCTTTATCTGAAATGACTGCGATGCAAACGCCCGATTTCACCCTGAGCCGCAACGGCTTCGGCAAGCTTGTGATGACCCTGGCCGATGGCACCGTGCATGAAGGCGTGGTGCCCGTGCGCGCGTTTCCGATCTCCGCCGCGGGCGAGGGCTTGAGCCTGATGAGCACCGACGGCCACGAGCTGGCATGGATCACGCAGCCCGATGCGCTACCCGCGCCAGTGCGTGTGCTGATCGAAGCCGAACTCGGCGCGCGTGAATTCATGCCCGAGATCCGAAAGATCGTCGGCGTATCGACCTACGCTACGCCCAGCACGTGGACGGTGCAGACCGACCGCGGCCAGACCGACCTCGTGCTGCGCGGCGAAGAAGACATCCGGCGCCTGACCGGCACCACGCTGCTCATTTCCGACAGCCACGGCATCCACTACCTGATCCGCGATCTGCTTGCGCTGGACAAGCACAGCCGCAAGATTCTCGACCGGTTCCTTTAAGCCCGCGTAGCCCCGCAACCGCGCCGCCGCGCCGCCGCTAGCGGGGAATCGGCTGCACGGCAGTCATCACTTGGTCGAGCAGGGTTTCAGCCTGCTTCCAGGAGGCAGGCTGGTTGTAATCGCCCGCCGTGGTGACGATCACCATGTCGAGCCCGGGCACGATCCACAGACGCTGGCCGCCGTTGCCGATGCCCCCGAGCCACGCCTGTTCGGTGCCGCCAGCCGCCACCTTGCCGAGCCACCACTGATAGCCGTACTGCAAGCCCATGCCGGTATCGATGTGTGGGCGCGTTGATTCGGCAATCCACTCGGCGGGCACAATCTGCCGCCCATTCCACTGGCCGTGCTGCAGCACGAGTTGGCCGATACGCGCGAGGTCTCGGGGGCGCAGGCGTACGCCGGCAAACGCCAGCGGGCGGCCACGGTAATCGTCCACCCATTCCCAGTCGGTGATGCCCAGCGGTTCGAACAGTTGCTTGCGCGCGTACTCCGGCAACGACATGCCGACGCGCTCGGCCAGCAGCTGCGCCAGCACCGCCGTGTTGCCGCCGTTGTAATTGAACTGCGTGCCAGCCGGCGCCGCCATCGGGCGGTTGAACACGTAATGCGCCTGAGACGTGTGCCAGAACAGTCCAAACTCGTCGTTGTTTAGGAAGCTCGTCGCACGCCATTCGTTCCAGGCAAGGCCGCTCGACATCGATAGCATCTGTGAGAGCGTAATCGCCTCGCGGCCATCGCGATTCAGGTCGGCCAGCCCGGGAAACAGCGACAGCGCCGGCGTATCCAGCGGCGGCATCTTCCCCCGCCCTTGCGCAATGCCCCACAGCAGGCTTGTCACCGATTTGCTGATCGAGCGGATGTCGTGAAGCGTGCTGGCGTCGAACGTGCGCGTGGTGCGGAATAGATCCTTCACGCGCTCATCTTTGCCGGCGTGATAGACCTCCGCCACCAGACGGCCATGGCGTACCACGAGCAGGCTGTGGAAGTTGATATTGGCTTCGGCGAAATTGCGCAAGACTGTGCAAAGGCGGCCGGAATCGAAACCGGCCACAGCGGGGTCGGCTTCAGTCTGCCAGCCATCGTTCAACTGCGCGGGCGCGTCGCAGGATGCCGCCCAGGCGCTGCATGCCGCGCAAACCAATGCCAAAGCGATGCCGATGCTGCGCAGTCGTAGCGTCATCCCAGCCCCCGTTAATGTGTCACCAAGTATCGTAACCGGCACTTGCAAGTTCAAACGCTCTGCGACGAATGGTCGATCTGGGCAACCAAACGGCAGCGGATCGGCCATCCGGGGGAGTGTTCAGCCGGCGTCGGAACCCGGGCCCGCGTTACCATGTCGGACCCTTCTTATTCATCAGTCACATCACAGGCACCTATGGTCACACGTCGAACCCTTCTTGCCTCCGCCTCCGTTACCGCCACGCTGGCGGCGCTCGGCATCACGCCCGAGGCGCTGGCCGCCAATCGCGTCAAGCTCGGCGATGCCGCGCCGTTTTCTTTCGATGCGCTGATCGAACGCGCCCGCACGATGGCCGCCAAGCCGTACACGCCGCCCGCCACAGCGCCGGCCGACATCCTGGCCAAGATCGACTACGAAGCGCACGGCAAGATCAAGTTCGACACCGCCCATGCGCTCTTTGCTGACGGCCCGGGCCAGTTTCCGGTAACGTTCTTCCACCTGGGCACGTTCTTCCGCGCGCCGGTGCGCATGCACGTGGTGGAAAAAGGCGCCGCACGCGAAATCGTCTACGACGAGTCCTACTTCGACATGCCCGCCGACAGCCCGGCGCGAAAGCTGCCGCGCGGCAGCGGCTTTTCCGGCTTCCGCTTTCAGGAAAGCCGTCTGGGCGATCAGAAAAAACTCGACTGGAAAAAGAACGATTGGGTGGCCTTCCTGGGCGCGTCGTACTTCCGCGCCATCGGCGAGCTATATCAATACGGGCTTTCCGCAAGGGGCATTGCGCTCGACGTGGCGCAGGCCGGCAAGCCGGAAGAGTTCCCCAATTTCACGCACGTATGGTTCGACACGCCGGCAGACAACCGCGCCGATTCCGTGACGATCTACACGCTGCTCGACGGCCCGAGCATCACGGGTGCATACCGCTTTGTCATGCACCGCACGAAGGGCGTGGTGATGGATATCGACACGGCCATCTTCCTGCGCAAGGACGTGGAGCGCTTCGGCATCGCGCCTGCCACGTCGATGTACTGGTTCTCGGAAACCGCCAAGGGCACCGCCACCGACTGGCGCCCCGAGGTGCACGACTCCGACGGCTTGGCGCTCTGGACCGGCAGCGGCGAGCGCATCTGGCGCCCGCTGAACGATCCGCCGCGCACGATGGCGTCTGCCTTTGGCGACAACAACCCGCGCGGCTTCGGCCTGCTGCAGCGCGATCGCGATTTCAACAACTACCAGGACGGCGTGCATTACGAGCGCCGCCCGAGCCTGTGGGTCGAGCCGCTGGAGGGCTGGGGCGAAGGCGCCGTGCAGCTCATCGAGATCCCGACCGACGACGAGATCCACGACAACATCGTCGCCATGTGGGTGCCGAAGGCGCCGGCGCGCGCAGGCAGCCAGTATCGTCTGCGCTATCGCCTGCACTGGCTGGCCGATGAGCCATATCCGACGCAACTGGCGCGCTGCGTGGCCACGCGCATGGGCAACGGCGGCCAGCCGGGCCAGCCGCGTCCGCACGGCGTGCGCAAGTTCATGGTCGAGTTCAAGGGCGGCCCGCTGGAGAAGCTGCCCTTCGGCACCAAGCCGGAGGCAGTGCTCAGCACCTCGCGCGGCAGGTTCTCGTACGTGTTTACCGAAGCCGTGCCGAACGGCGTGCCGGGCCACTGGCGCGCGCAATTCGATCTGACGGTTGACGGGAAGGAGCCGGTGGATATGCGGTTGTTCCTGCGGGTGGATGGCAAGCCGCTGTCTGAGACGTGGCTGTACCAGTACCACCCGTTCCAATCCCCGGTGGGGCCGGTGGCGTCGTAACCGCCATCGCGGCGGCTGGCAGACAAGGGCGGGAAATTCCCGCCTTTTTCATTACTGGTAGCTGAGCGTCACCACCGCCAGGGCCGGTTCCACCCCCGCCGCGCGCGACAAGGTCAGCGTGCCGTTGTTTGCCGCGAGCAAGTGGGTTTTGAAGCCGGCGTACTTGACGAGCACGTCCGGTTTGCCCCGCGAATCACCCACCTGCAGGGGCTTGAGCGATGACGCCGCGCGTGCCTCCACCGACACATCCACCGGCACCACCCGCACCGCAGCCGAGCGAAAGTCCAACACCACCTGATCGCCGGACGCGGACGCGCGCGCCTGCAACGCATTTTCCGCGCCGAGTGACTGCTGCACGCGAAACCCAGCCTGGACAATCGCGCCAGTGAAATAGATCACGCCGCCCTGGCTGCCTCCCGCCAGCGCGCCACTGGCTCCGATGACCGCCGCCACCGCGGCAGCCATCGCCTTGTAGACCTTCAACATGAGGACCCCCGAGGTGTTGTTGCATCCGGCCGCCTTCAGACGCGCCGGCGCAATAGTTTTTTACGATTTTCATCGTCCTCAGGATCGATCTCATTGTGGATTGCGGGCATCCCCGATTGCGACTCAGACGGCGAAGCTTGCAGATGCGCCTCTCACGGCGCCGGCCACACCTCCAGCGCCTGCATCAACTGCTTGCCCAGCGGAATACGCTTGGCCATGTCGCCCTCGCGCGGCATATCGATGTTCAGTGCGAAGGCATACACGCGCCCGGCACGTTCCACCCAGCCGACCCACCAGCCGATCTCCGGCTGATACTCCGTGGCAACGCCCGTTTTGGCATACAGCGCGGCATCGCCCTGCTGCTCGATCAACAGCATGCGGTGGACCATATCCCACGTGCGCGGCTTCACCGGCAACTGCTTGAGCGCCATGCGGCTCGTAAAGCGCGCTTCTTCGAATGCGGAAATCTCCAGCGGGCCGCGTAGCCAGAATTGATCGATCACGCTGCCAAGTTGGCGATTGCCATAGTCGAACGCATCGACGTAGGCCTGCATGCGCTCAAAGCCCACGCGGCGCGCCACCTCCTGGTAAATCGGCACGGCCGACAGCCGGATCGCCTCGGGCAACGCCATGTCGTGCTCCCACTGCTTGTAAGGCTGCGGCTTGCCGCCGTAAGGCAGCACCTCCTGATCGTCGCGCACGGCTCCGGTGTCGAAGGCGATCAGGCTGTTCGGAATCTTGAACGTAGAGGCCGGATTGATGCGCCGCGCGGCCCGCGCCGGGTCAACGACATAGGTGCGATCAGCACTGATGTCCATCAGGACAAAGGTGCCGGAGACGCCGGCTGCGTCGAACACGCGCTTGAGGTCATTGCGCACGACCAGCTCGGCGTGGGCAGTGGCGGTGCTCATGGCAAAGGCGCAGGCCGTGAGGGCAAGCGCGAAGGTCTTCGACCAGCGAGAGAACATGAAACGCTCCTTGAAATGGGGTGGATGGCTGCCGGCAACCGTCGATGCGCAGATGAGCCGGCGCTGCGCATCGTAGGGAGCGCGGCATGCCGCCGCCAGCGTGCGCGGCAGGCCTCACGTCACGCGCGTAACGCCTGTAACAAAGGGCTTGGCGCACAATGGCGCCACGTTTCGTTTCGCTTCGCCTGATTGCCTGCATGACGCCGCCTGCCCTGCCCGCCCTCCATGTCGAGCTGACCACCCCGCAAACCGTGGATGGCCGGCGCGCGCCTTTCCAGAGCTTGTGGCTGCTGGTGCGGCTGGCATACGCGCATCGTCTGTCGCCGGAGCAACCGCTGGTGCGCCTGGCCGACCTGCGCGGCGCCGTGTCGGACGCCAGCACGCAGCGCATGATGATCAGTCGCGCGTTTCGCGACTGGCAGAACTGGGGCGTGCAGGCCGGCTGGGGCGAACAGCGCGACCGCGAGCCGCGCTTCCTCAACGCAGACAAGCGCAGCCAGGGGCCGTTCTGGCTCACACCTGAAGACGCGGCGCGCGTGGTCTGTGTGGTTGAAGGACGGATTGCCGATGACGCCGATGTGCGCGCCTTCCTCGGGATTGCCGCGCCGGATGGCAGCACGGACAACAGCACCGAAGTTAATGCCAGCGCGCTGTCCGGCCCGGCGCCTGGCACGCCCAACCCCGCGTTCTGGCACGCCTTTCTGACCGCGCGCCACGCCATGCGCGAAGGCCGCCTATTGCATGCACTGGGCGCCAGCACCGGCGCGTCTGACACCGAGCGGGGCGGCGCCCTGCTCGCGCTGCGCAACGCCAGCGACGCAGCCGACAACGACTTCCAGCGCGCCCTCGTCACCCTTGGTGAGGCGATGGCCGCGCGCCGCCTGGGCGATTCCACACGCGCCAGTGCCCTGCTCTCGCAACTGCGCGCGCACCGCCGGCAGCGACACGTGCTCGGCAACGATTACCTCGCCGCCATGGAGCGCATCGTCACGGCATGGTGTGCGTATGACCGCCGCGACCTCGACCTCGCTGCCGGCCTGCTCGCCCGCCTGGCCGATGCCGAGCCCGGCCGCAGCCTGCTGCGCTATCACCCGCAGATCCGCTTCGAGTGGAACAACCTCAGCGCCCTCATCGAGCGCGCCCGCCTGCTCTACGCTGATGCCGACGGCATTGCATTGGACGTACGCGCCCAGGCCGCACAGCGCATCCTCGCGCAATTCGAAACCGCGCTGGCTGCCGCACTGGAAAGTCAGGCCTCCGACGCTGTGCAGCAGGTTGCCGCCAATCTCGGCATGACGTGCTGGCTGCTGCGCGATGTGCTCGGCAACGCAGCGCATGCCGACGGCACGGTCGATGCCGTCCGCTGGCTGGCCATGAGCGAATGGCAGGCGCTGCGCAACGGCGGGCCGCTGCAATCGGCGTGGAATGCCATCGCCCTGATGCGGATTGCACGCGCCGACACGCGCCGCGCTGCACTTACGTTGACCGACCTCCGCACGCGGGCCGGACCATTTGCCGAAGCCTTTGACGCGCGCTACTGGCCGCAGCGTTGGACCGACGTGGCGGCACTGCGCCTGCGCGAACACGACAGCGGCCGACATCGCTACGGCCACGTGCAAGTGAGCGGGTTGCTGTTGGAGCTGGCATGGTTTGCCCACGCCGACGGCGATCACGCCACCGCCCGCACGACCATGGACCGTCTCACCCAAACCATGCAAGACCTGGCGCCACACGATCGCGCGTACTTCGTCCAGGCGCTGAAGCAGCTTACGCACACGGCAGAAGCGGCGCCTTAAGCCCCACCTCGCCTGCGCCAAACCTCACGCCACCAGCGGCACGAGCAACATCCGCGCGGCCAGTTCCTGCCGGAAACCTTCGAGGGCGTGCATGGCGGAATCGGCACTGCGCGCGGTGTTCTGCAAACGGATGCCTTCCACCTGATGGATGCCCACCGTGGCAAACACATAACGCAGATACGGCATCAGAAAATCGGTCTGCGCGTGTGCGCCATCAAAATTGCCGCCGGAAGCAGACACCACCAGCACCGAGCGATCGGTCAGCATGCCCACCTTGCCCGTCGGCGTGCGCCGGAACGTGCGCTCGGGCCGCACCACCAAGTCGATCCACGCCTTCAACGCCGACGGCACTGTGTAGTTGTGCACCGGCGTGGAGATCAACACGGCATCCGCCGCTTCCAGTTCGCCGATCAGCGTTTCCGACAGTGCAAGCTGAGCGCGGTGCGCCGCGGTGCGGTCGGCATCAGGCATGAGGCTGGCCTCGACAAAGCCGGCATCGGGATGCGGCAGCGGCGTGGCCGCCAAGTCGCGCTCAATGATTTGCAGGCGACCCACGGCTTCGGCCAATTGTGCAATGACCAATTGCGCGCCACGCCGACTGTGCGAACGATCGTCGCGCGGGCTCACGGCCACGTGCAGCAGTGTTGTCATCGGGCACCTCCAGGTCGCGTGTTCATGCCAAAGCGCAAGGCGCCTGCAAGCAGCCCGTTGCGATAGTAGAAGCGGTGGCCGAGCACGTTGGACAGCGGCGTGTCGAGCACCAGCCTTGCACAGCCCAGACGCTCGGCTTCAGCCTTGAGGTGGTCCATCAGCACGTTGCCGAGGCCGCTGCTGCGCAGGTTGGCATCGGTCACCAGATCGTCGACATACAGGAACGGCCCGTAGACGAGGTTCTCCTGCTGCCGATACCCCGCCAGCGCGACCGGCACGCCCTCGCGCCAGACGGCGATGAGGCGATAGCCGTCTTCGACCTGTCGGCGCCAGCGCGCAGCCAGCTCGTCGGCGTCGGCAAGATGCGGCCGCAGTTGGTGCATGACGGGAAAGCACGCACGCAACGCGGCCTCGTCTTCGATGGGGCGGATGGCGTCCATGGTCATGCGCCCTCCGGTGCCAGGGCGGCCGGCACCTGCGGCGCAAAGCGCATCGCAACGGCAATCCGGTTCCACGCCTGGATGTTGGCGATAGCGGCCGTGAGGAAGGCGACTTCCGTCCTGGAGAAATGCTCCAGCACGGCGTTGCATTCGTGATCTTCCACGCCGTGGTCGGCGGCGCGGGCCAGGGTGGTCAGCGCTTCCGTCCAGGCCAGCGCGGCACGCTCGCGCGGCGAGAAAACCGCCGGTGTGTCGCGCCAGACCGCCACCAGATCGAGCTTGGCCGGCGCCACGCGCAGCTTGCGCGCCAGGTTCAGATGGAACTGCACGCAGAACGCGCAGCCGTTGATTTGCGACGCGCGCAGCTTGACGAGTTCGGTCAGCGGCTTTTCCAGCCCTGAGGCATCCACCGCCTTGCCGAGCGCCTGGAGCGCGGGCGCCACGCCGACGGCGGTGTCGACAAATTCCGAGTAATCCATGCGAGGGGAGAGATCTTCCATGTCTGACTCCTGCTGAAGGTCCGGGTTGGAGGAATGGTAATATCAGTGTTCGAACATAATATTCGAACTCTGACATTATGAGCAAGCGCACCCCAGCCGCCGGCAAGGAAAACGACACGACACGCAACTCGCCCTCCATTCCCGAGCCCGGCCAGGGCAAGCGCGGTGAAGAGGGTTATCTCGGCTACCTGCTGCGCCAGGCCAACGCCGCCCAGCGGTTGCGCATGGAGCGCGCCATGGCCGACGTAGGCGTCACGCTGCCGCAATTCCTCGTGCTCACGATGCTCCGCGCCTACCCCGGTATCTCGAACGCCGACCTCGCCCGGCTGACCCTGCTGACGCCCCAGACGGTGAGCGTGATCGTCACCAACCTGGAGCGCAGCGGCGCCATCACCCGCCGGCCCCACGCGGTGCACGGCCGAATCCAGCATATCGACGTCACTGCGGAGGGGGCCACCCTGCTTTCCGCGTGCCGGGAACGCTCGGGCGGCATTGAGCAGGACTTGCTGGAGGGGTTTTCATCCGAGGAGGAAGAGGTCGTGCGGCGCTGGCTTGTGCATGTCGCCAAGCTTGGTAGCAACAAAACCTCTCCGTAACCCTCGCACCATTTTTCCTCCGCTGTCCTTGACTTCTGGACCGCCGCCACTATCATGCGATGTATCTTACGATATATCTGATGATGTTCTTCAGGAGAATGGCAATGCGCGGTTGGTTCGGACACCACCACAAAATGTGGATCGAAAAGCACTTCATGATGGGCCGCCACGGCCATGGCGGCCACGGTTTCGGGCGTGGCATGGGCGGCTTTGGCGGCCCCGGCGGCTACGGCGAAGGTGATGACGAAGGCGGCAGCCCGTGGCGCGGCCGCCGGCTCAGCTCGGCCGACTTGCAGCTCGTGCTGCTAGCGCTGCTCAAGGGCACGCCCCGCCACGGCTATGAATTGATCAAGGCGGTGGAAGAGCATTCGCTCGGCTTCTACACGCCAAGCCCAGGCATGGTGTACCCGGCGCTGTCGTATCTGGAAGACCACGGTTTTGCTTCTGTCACGGTCGAAGGCAACAAGAAGCGCTACGGCATCACGCCCGAAGGCGAAACATGGCTGGCCGAACGCCAGCACAGCGCCGATGCCATCCTCGCGCAACTGCGCGCCATGGGCGAGCGCGTGAAACGCATGAACGAAGCCATGGCCTTCGACCGCGAAACCGACAACGCCGCCGAATGGACGGACACGGGACACGACCCGCTGCGCACCGCGCGCTGGCGTCTGAAGTTCGCGCTCATGGAAAAACGCTTCGCCTCGCGCGAAGAACAGCAGCGCGTGGCAGACATCCTGCTACGTGCTTTGAAAGAAATTACCGGCGAGCGGTAAGCGGCAAGCAGCAGCATCCGTCCAGCCGCCCGGGGGATGTTTCATCGCCCGGGCCACCGCCTCGGTCCCCGGGTCGCAGTCTCGGTCCATTTCGCAGCCATCTATGTTTGCCTTCAATCGCACACAAGGTCTCATGTCGCAGCTGCTCAGTTCTGTCAAACCCGCCACACGCCGCATGCGTGTGCGCGCAGTCCATACCCTGTCGCCGCGCATGCGCCGCGTAGTGTTTACCGGCGTAGCCGCTGCGGATCTGGCCGATCTGGCCAGCGCTGCGCCCGGCGCGGCCATCAAGCTGATGTTTCCGCACGATGCCGCAGGCACCGGTCGCACGCTGGGGCGCGCTTACACCATCCGCCGCTATCACGCGGAGCGCGATGAACTCGAAATCGATTTTGTCGTGCACGACGAAACCCCCGCCGCGCAGCACGGCCCCGCCGCACGCTGGCTCGAACACGCCGCCCCCGGCGACGAAGTCGAATTTGCGGGCCCCAAGCGCGGCTTCCGCGCCGACCCAGCCGCACCGTGGACGCTGCTCATTGGCGATGAAACTGCGTTGCCCGCCATCTTCGCGATTCTGGAAACATTGCCCGAGCACGCGCAGGTGCTGACTTATATCGCCATCGGCGACGCTCGCGCCAGACTGCCCCTGGAGTGCGCCCTGGCCGGCCACCCGCGCAGCCGCAATATCCATTGGGTAGAGAGCGATACGGCGCACGCCGGCGCAATGATGGTCGGCGCACTCAGCGCCCAACCCATGCCGACTGGCACGCCACAGGTGTTCCTGGCCGGCGAGGCGTCATTGCTCAAGCAGGTCCGGACACTGCTTGAAGGTGCCTGGGCGGTGCCCCGCGACGCCATCGATGCCAAGGGCTACTGGACGGCAGGGCTCTCGCGCGAAGAACGCAAGGCGGCCGAGGCGCGTTGATCTTGGAGTCGCCTCAGGTGGCGATCTCCGCACTAGGCGTGGCACCCCGCACCCAATCTCGCAGCAGGCGCTGCCCGTAAAGCAGCGCCGCGTCCATCGCTTCGCGCGGGGAGCCAAACGTGCATCCGGGCCGCACCGGTTGCGAGCCAGACAACGATTGCCCTTCCGCGCCGCGGAACACCACCTCGACACGCGCCTCCCAGCCCCGCCCGCCAGCGGGCACCACACGCGGGACGATCTCAACGTCTCCACAGATCTTGTGCACCTCGTTCCTCCATCTGCAGCGCCTGAACGGCGCATTGCCAGCAAGGTAGCAACGGCCATGCCCATCGGGGCAGGACCGTGTGATTTGATCGAGATCAACTGCGGGCGCACGCATCACCTTTAGCCCGCCGCCAGTGTGCCGATGCAAAGAAGGACAGCGCGTCTCTCGCGCGCGCCCCTCCTTCCGTCCATCTGCGCCCACGAAGCGCGGCACAACCATGCGCAAGAATCTGCCGGTCACCCAAGCCGAAACCGCCCTCAACCCGACGGACTACCTCATCTCCCGGACCGACCTCAAAGGCCGCATCGTTTTCGCCAACCCGGCGTTCGTGCGCATCAGCGGCTATTCGCAGGAGGAACTGGTGGGTGCCCCGCACAACCTCGTGCGCCATCCAGACATGCCCGAAGCCGCCTTCGCCGACTTGTGGGCAACGCTGCAAGCCGGCAAGCCGTGGCGTGGCTTCGTCAAGAACCGCCGCAAGGATGGCGGCTTCTATTGGGTGCTGGCCAACGTGACGCCGGTGTTTCAGAACAACGCGGTGGTCGGCTATACATCGGTGCGGTCGATGGCCACGCCTGCGCAGATCGCGCGCGCGCAACGTGCCTACACCGCCATCAACGAAGGCGACACGTCGTACACCGTGCGCGCCGGCCGCATTCTGCGCACGGGCTGGCGGCGCGCCGCAAACCTGCTCCAGCTCGAGAGCCTGCGCTTCAAGGTGATCGGTCTGCAAACGCTGATTGCGTCGGCCATCCTGGTCGGTACGCTGTGGGCGCACATCGCGCTGGAAGCCGCCGATCTGCATGGCGCAGCGTGGCTCGTTTTCAGCCGCGACTGGCTGTGGCTCACCGGCGTGGGTTGCGCGGGGCTGGCGACGATGTCTGGCGTGCTGCTTGCGCGCACGCTCATCCGTCCGCTGGAGGAAGCCGCCATGCTGGCCACACGCCTGGCAGCCGGCGATCTGACCACCGTGGTCGAAGCCCGCTCCCACGACGAGCTGGGCGAAGTCATGCGCGCCATGGCGACCATGCGCGCGAGCCTGTCGTCCATCGTGCGCGACATCCAGGACGGTGCCGCCAGCGTCGCACACAGCACGCTGCAGATTTCGGCCGGCAACCATGACCTCTCTGCCCGCACAGAACAGCAGGCCGCCGCGCTGGAAGAAACCGCTTCGAGCATGGAAGAGCTGACATCGATGGTTTCGCAGAATGCCGACCACGCCCGTGCGGCCAGTGCACTTGCCGAGGAGGCCTCCACGATCGCGGCCGACGGCGGCCAGGTCGTGCAGCGCGTCGTGCACACCATGGACGCCATCCGCGCCGACAGCCAGCGTGTGACCGAGATCATCGCCACCATCGAGAGCATCGCGTTCCAGACCAACATCCTTGCGCTCAACGCGGCTGTGGAAGCTGCCCGCGCGGGCGAAGAAGGCCGCGGCTTTGCGGTTGTCGCGGGCGAGGTGCGCAGCCTCGCGCAACGCAGCGCCCAGGCCGCAGCGCAGAGCAAGGAGATCATTCGCGCATCTGATCAGTCCGTGCGCGATGGCGTGGACCTCGTTCACAAGGCCGGCGCGACCATGACGCAGATCGTGCAGTCAGTGCAGACCGTCACGCAGCTCATGTCGGAAATCTCGGCCAGCTCGCGCGAGCAGAGCAGCGGCATTGCGCAGATCAACGCGTCGGTTTCGCAGCTCGATGGGGTCACGCAGCAGAACGCCACGCTGGTGGAAGAAGCTGCGGCGGCCACGTCGGTACTGGCGCGCCAATCGGAAGATCTGAAGCACGCCATCGCGGTGTTCCGCGCGTAGCGCCGCAGCGGGTGTGGGGCCTTACAGCGTGAAGCGCGTGTCGCGTTCCAGGAGCGCCGTCACCGCATCCGGCAACAGCGGCTCGCTGAAGTAATAACCCTGCAGCACGTCGCATTGGTGCGAGGCCAGGAAGGCAGACTGCGCGGCATCTTCCACGCCTTCTGCGCACACCTTCACGCCCAGGTTGTGCGCAAGCACCACGACCGTCGTGCAGATGGCGGCATCGTTGGAATCGCGGTCGATATCCTTGACGAACGCGCGGTCGATCTTGATGAGATCAATCGGCAGGCGCTTCAGATAGGCCAGGCTCGAATAGCCCGTGCCGAAATCGTCGATGGCAATGCGCACCCCAAGCTGGCGTATGGCCGTGAGGTCTTCGATCGTGCGCTCGGTGCCCTCCATCAGCATCGACTCAGTCACTTCCAGTTCAAGAAAGCCTGAGCCGAGGCCGTATTGGCGCTGGAGCTTGAGCAGCGTCGGCAGCACGGTGCCGCGCTTGAACTGCAGCGGCGAGACATTTACTGCCAGCGTAAGATCCTCGGCCAGGCCACGTTTGTGCCACTCGGCGCGCTGCTGCGCGGCCTCGGTCAAGACCCAGTTGCCGATCTCGACAATCAGCCCGCTTTCTTCGGCCACCGGAATGAACGCAGCCGGCGGCAGCAACCCCCGCGTCGGATGAATCCAGCGGATCAGCGCTTCCAGCCCGCACACGCGGCCCGTCTTGGTGTCGATCTGCGGCTGATACAGCAAGCGGAACTGGCCCTGCTCGAGCGCTGCCCGAATCTGGTGCTCCAGGTTCAGCCGGTACGACACGCCGATGTCCATCTCGGGCGCGAAAAATTCAAGCCGATTGCGGCCGTTCTGCTTCGCGTAGTACATCGCCATTTCGGCATGGCGGATGAGGCTATCGGCATCGGCACCGTGCGCTGGATATTCGGCCACGCCAATGCTTGCGGTCACGAATACCTCGTGCCCCTCCACGCGCACCGGCTCAGCAAAGAGGTCAAAACCGAAATCGACACCACGCGAACCTGCGTGCGAGATCACCAGTGCAAACACGTCGCCGCCAAAACGCGCCACGGTATCCACCGTATCGGCTGCATCGCGCAGGCGCTCGGCCACACGGCGCAGCACCTCGTCGCCCAGCAGGTGGCCAAGGCTGTCGTTGACGACCTTGAAACGGTCAATGTTGACCAGCGCCACATAGAAGCGACTGCGCTGGCGTGCAGCCATCTCCACCGATTGCTGCACGCGATCGGCCAGCAGCGTTCGGTTGGGCAGGCCCGTTAGCGAATCGATGGTGGCGTGCTGTGCCAGGCGAGCGCGCGTCATCTCTTGCTCGGTCACGTCGTCCTGAATGCCGACGTAATGCGTGACCGCACCTTTGGCATCGCGCACCGGCGAGAGCAGGAAGTTGTTCAGGAACGCGTGGCCGTCCTTGCGGAAGTTGCGCAGCAGCACGCGGATCTCGCTCTCGTCGCGCAGGGCGGCACGCACTTCGTTGAGCGCAGGCTGCCCCGGTTCGGACGAATGCAGGAAGCGCGCGTTGCGGCCCAGCACTTCTTCTGCGCGATAGCCCGTCATGCGCTCGAAGCCCGGGTTCACGTACACGACCGGAAGGTCAGGCTGCTGCGCGTCGGCCACGGTAATGCCGGACGGCACCGACTCGACCACGCGACGCAGCAAGCGCAGTTGCTCGTCGGATTCGCGCCGCTCGGTGATGTCCTGCATGGTGCCGAACAGGGCGACGACCTCATCACGATCGTTGCGCTCGATGTTGCCGCGCGAAAGCACCCAGCGGTGCTCCCCGTCACGACGGATCATCTCCAGGTCCAGCGCGTATGGTTCACCTTCGGTCACGGCGCGGCTAGCGGCTTCACGCAGGCGGTTATAGCTGTCGGCGGTAAAGAACTGCGCCTGCTGTGCAAAGGCAGGAGGCGCGCCCATCGGCATGCCAGTCAACACGTACATGCCTGACGACCATGTAGTCGAATCGCGCAGCACGTCCCAACGCCAACTCCCCAGGAGCGCAATCTGCTCGGCGACGCGCAGGTTCGCTTCACTGCTGCGCAGCTCCTGCTCAATCGCCGAGCGCTGCGAAATGTCGGTCACCCCGCCGACCACGCGCACGGCGCGGCCGTTCTGATCCCGATACAGGCTCGCGCGAATTTCCACCGTGCGCGTGGCACGGTTGGCGTCGATCACCCGGCAGACGTGCTGCCAGCTGTCGCGATCTGAATTCAGTACGGCGCGCAGTTCCTTGGCGAAGGCGTCGACGTCGTCCGGATGCACAAACTGATGGAACGTCAGCGTGCGCGAGGAGCCCCCACCTGTGCCGTCGTCGTCGCCCTGACTCAGCAGTGCATCGCTACCAAGCAGCCGATGCAAGCTGGCGTTGGCCCAGGATTCGCCGGTGGCGATATCCCAGTCGAAGATCCAGTCGTTGGTGGCGCGCGCCACGCGCTGAAAGCGTTCGGTCAGGCGGTGGACGGTGGCGTCGTGGCGCTGGATCGCGGCACGCATTTCGTTGAAGGTGCGCTCAAGCAGCGAGAGCTCATCGCGCGAGCCGCCGTGCTCGGGCACGCGGGCAGAAAAGTCACCCGTGGCGTAATGGCGCGCTGCATCCACGAGGGCATCGATGCGCGGCATCACCATCCGCCGAAGCGCCAACTGGATCAGCGCCAGCAGCATCACGACCATGAGCAGGATGGCGCCGCCGCCAGCCAGCGTCACGTTGCGCTGCTGGCGAACGATGTCGGTTGCATCCACACCGCGCACGATTCGCAAGTGCCCGCCGGCCGCATGCGGCACCACCATGGCGGCATAGGCGCGGCGCACGCCGTCTGTGTCGTCCACCAGAAGAGGCTCTCCCGGCTGCTGGGCCGCGGCAGCGACCAACTGCCCGTGCACGATAGCCGGCACCTGGGCGGACTCCAGAACACCGTGGGTCGACAACACGTTGCCGACTGCATCCACCAGGTAGACCGGCGCTTCCGGCATGCCGTCAACGGCCGCCGCAATCAACGCGCTCTGCCGCACGGCCGCGTACGCCACGCCACGGACGGCGCCGTCGCTGCCTGCCATCGGCCGCGCCGAAATCAACACCGCCTGCCCGGAGGCGCGTCCGATCACGAACGTCGAGAGGGAGGGCCGCCCAGTCGCCATGATCGCGTTGATGTACGGCCGGTCTGACAGATCGACGCCAAGCTTCGCCGTGTCGGGGGTGCATACCAGCTTGCGATGCGCATCGATGATGCCGAGATTCGCGAGTTCGGTCTGGTTATGGAAGACGCGGTTGACGAAACTGCTGCACTCTTGCTGCTCCATGTGCAGCGCCGAATCGTCGGCGAGCAGCACCGAGAGGAGCGTATTGGCGTTGGAAAGCACCATGCCGACGCGGGCAGCAGCGGCCTCGGTTTCGTGGGTCAGGTGCTGAGCAAGATGATCATTGAGCCGGTCACGGTAAAGCGCCACACCAGCAATCGCCACGACAATGGCCGGCAAGGCGGCCACCGCGGCCAGAGCAAGCAAGCGGCCGCGCAGCGTGGTGGGAAAGAGAGCGTGCTTCGGCACTTGAATGACCGGTAGAGCCTTATGTGGAGAGCGGGTGCACTCTGCGGTTGCACGATGCGCGGCTCAAGGACCATCCCCTCGGCGCACGATGCAGTTGCGGCATCGTGCCGGCTGACGGCTGACGCAGTGCGCAAGCATTTTGCTTGCAATTCCTATCGCACGCAACTTGTGGATAGTCTGTAGTCGACCCGGCCGCAAATCGGCGTGGCAGGCGGCATGAGGGGTGGTAGCGGCGTTGGGGAAGCGGTGCCCGAACCGCCGTTGCCGCGATGCTGCTCAACGGTAACGCGAGCTGTTGGTTACGGTGTCGGCTGCGTCTGGCGGGGGGACGCCAGTGCGCGGCACGCGCCCATAGAAAAAGCCACCGGATAGCGGTATCCGGTGGCTTCAAGAATACGCTTTGAACGGGGAAGTTCAGCGCAGTTGAAGGATAGGCAATGGTCCCCGTTCAGGCCAATACCCAGGATAGGGTAATTTGGGAAAAACCCTGCATGGGCAGCGGTTTTGTCCGCCCCGCGCCTTCGCGTGTGCCTTCTGCGCAACGCCTGACCCCGTAACAACCCGTCCTCCGAAATATCCATCCTGGCGACCGGGTGCCGCAGCCCGTCACACGGGATGTTGCGTTATAATGAAAACGATTCGCATTTAGCTTCCTTGCTTGTACCACGCTACGTTAACGATCACGCACGATGCGGCTTTCCGAGCTTTCCCGCCGGGCGACGGCGGTGGTGGATCACGTTGAAGACCGTGAACCCGCCGATCCCATCAGCCAACGCCTGCGCGAACTCGGGTTCGTGATGGGCGAAGAGGTGCGCGTGGTGGCCGTCGGCCCGTTCGGCGGCGATCCGCTGGTCGTGCAGGTGGGCTTTACCCGCTTTGCACTGCGTCGCCAGGAGGCTGCCCGCGTGCGCGTGCGCGCCGAATCGGCCACGCAACCCGCAGCCGCCATCGCCACCCCCGAAACGGCCCCGCCCGCCAAGGTACGCGAGGCGGCGTAGCCCGCCTCCCATTGCCGCCTTCGGTTCCGCTTATCCGGCTTCATGCAGATGCACGCTTCTTCCTCCTCCGCTTCCACACCCGCATTGCGCGTTGCCCTGGTCGGCAATCCCAACTGCGGCAAGACCGCGCTGTTCAACCTGCTGACGGGCAGCCGCCAGAAGGTCGCCAACTATGCGGGCGTGACAGTCGAGCGCAAGGAAGGTCGCTTTACCGCGCCGTCGGGCCGGCATGTGCAGATTCTTGATCTGCCCGGCGCCTACAGCCTGATCGCCACCAGCCCGGACGAAGCCATCACGCGCGATATCTGCCTTGGCACGTTCCGCGGTGAGTCACGCCCCGACCTGCTGATCTGCGTGGTCGACGCCACCAACCTGCGGCTGCACCTGCGCTTCGTTCTGGAGCTGCAGCGCCTGGGCTTGCCGATGGTGCTGGCGCTGAACATGGTGGATGCGGCCGAGCGGCGCGGCATCCGCATCGATCGCGCCAAGCTGGAAGCCGCCCTGGGCGTGCCGGTGGTGCAAACCGTGGCCATCAAACGCAACGGCGCAGCCGAGCTCGTGGCGCATATCGATCACGAACGACTCCCGGCCGTGCCGGTTGGGCTGCCGGCCGACGCCGATCCGCACGTTGAAGTGAAGCGCCTGCTCGATTCCGCCGTGACCATGCCGCGCAGCACGGCCGAGCTGGACGACCGGCTCGACCGCATCGTGCTGCACCCGGTATTGGGCCTGCTGCTGCTGGCCGTGCTGATGTTCTTCATGTTCCAGGCGGTGTTCTCCTGGGCGCAGCCGCTCATGGACGGCATCCAGGGCGGCGTGGAAGCCGTGGGCGTGTGGGTCGGCAACGTCATGCCCGACGGCATGCTCAAAAGCCTGTTGGTGAACGGCATCATCGCCGGCACGGGCAGCGTGCTGGTGTTCCTGCCGCAGATCCTGATCCTGTTCCTCTTCATCCTTTCGCTGGAAGAATCCGGCTATCTGCCGCGCGCGGCCTTCCTGCTCGACAGGTTGATGGCGGGCGCCGGGCTGTCGGGCCGCTCGTTCATTCCGCTGCTGTCGAGTTTTGCGTGCGCGATCCCCGGCGTGATGGCCACGCGCACGATTCAGGACCCGCGCGACCGGCTGGTGACGATTCTTGTAGCGCCGCTGATGACGTGCTCGGCGCGGCTGCCGGTGTACGCGCTGCTGATCGGTGCGTTCATCCCGGTGCGCCAGGTGTGGGGCTTCTTCAATTTGCAGGGGCTGGTGCTGTTCGGGCTGTACATGGCGGGCATCGTGTCGGCGCTGGTCGTGGCGTACGTGCTCAAGTACCTGAAGCGCGATCGCAACGAGCACCCGCTCATCCTCGAACTGCCGTCGTATCGCCTGCCCAGCGTGCGCAACCTGATCGTCGGCCTCGTCGAACGCGCACGCATTTTCCTGCGCCGCATCGGCACGGTCATCTTGAAGATGATGGTGGTGCTGTGGTTCCTCTCGACGTTCCCCTCGCCGCCGGCCAACGCCACACTGCCGGCCATCGATTACAGCTTTGCAGGGATGATCGGCCGCGCGCTGGAAGTCGTGTTTGCGCCGATCGGCTTCACGTGGCAGATGTGTATTGCGCTGATTCCCGGCATGGCTGCACGTGAAGTGGCCGTGGGCGCGCTGGCGACGGTGTACTCGCTGTCGGCCACGCATGAAGACGCGGCTGCGCAGCTGGCGCCGATCATCTCCCAGCAATGGTCGCTGGCCACGGCGCTGGCCTTCCTGGCGTGGTACGTCTACGCGCCGCAATGCATCTCGACGCTGGCCACCATCCGCCGCGAAACCAACTCGTGGAAGGTCATGGCGGGCACCGCCGGCTACCTCTTCGCGCTGGCCTACCTGGCCGCGTTCGCCACCTACCAGATCGCACGGGTGCTGACATGAGCATGTACCAGGTTGTTGAAACGGGCGTTGTCGCCACGGTGGTGGCGCTGAGCGCCTTGTCGCTGACCGGCCGCTATGCGCCTGCCACGCGCGCTCGCACGATGGCGCGCGTGGCAGGCTGGTGTGATCGACCGTCGCGGCCAGGCTGGATGCGCGCCTTTGGGCAGCGGTTGCTCACGCCGGGCGAGTCGCCCTCGTGCCACTCCGATCCGCTTTCGGGCAGCGCATGCGGCAGCGGTTGCAGCGGCTGCGCCTCGGGCGACTCGGCATCCGCCGCGGCGGCTGAACAGCCGATCCACTTCGTGCGGCGCAAATAACGGACGACGCAACGTCACAACACTCACGGGCTCGCATCACGCGGGCCCGTTTTGTTTTTGCGCAACGCAGGCGTAGACTGGTCCAAACCTGAACGGGGGACGCATCATGACCGAAGAGTTGCTGGTCCAGTTGATTGCGGAAGTCGAGAAGGAAGACCCGGTGGATTTTGCCAACCTGCCCTTCGACGAGCAGATGTTGCGCGACCTGGTCTGCAAGCTGGTATCACGCCAGCTGACGCAAATGGAAAATGCCCACTTCAGCCAGGACGAGGTGATCGTCTCGCTCACCGCGAGCATCGCCAAGCTGGTCCTCGAAAATCTTGTGCTGAATGCGCGCCTGCTGGCACAGCAGGGGCACGGTGAAAGCGCACGCGCGCTGCTGGAGCGGATTTCTCGCCAGGCGAAGGGCTAAGCGGCGCAGCTTATTGGGCCGGCACCACGTTGTACTGCGTGCGGGCCCGCGTCAGCAGGCGCTTGGCGACGGACAGGCCCCGAATGGCGGCGTCATCGTCGTCGACCGGAAAATCAAACTCGGCGCTCCAGTTGCAGCCGGTGTGATCCGGGCGGTGAATGCACATCGCTCGCAGTTCGCACTGGGCGCATTCCGGATGTTGCTGGACGCAGCGGGCCAGCAAGGTCTTGAGTTCATGTTCGGACTTCAGACGGCGTTGCATCGGCATCTCCTGAATAACAGGGAGTTGGAACCCCGAGCGCGCAGTGAGTTTCGCCATGATTGCGCCGATACTGTTTCAGCAAGTTACCGGGTCACATCACGCGTTCAACCCAATCGCGCCGGCTGCACCCGCACTTGCCTGACACGCGGGGCAAACGCCGTAGAGCGCCAGCGCGTGATCGCGCAGCACAAAGCCGCGCTCGTTGGCGACACGCTCCTGCCGCGACTCAATGGCGTCGTCGTGAAACTCCTCCACGCGGCCGCACGACAAGCAGATCAGGTGATCGTGGTGTGCACCGTCGTCTAGCTCATACACCGCATGGCCGGCCTCGAACGTATGGCGCAACAGCACGCCGGCATCCACCAACTGATTGAGCACGCGATAGACCGTTGAGATACCGATGTCGAGTTCCGACGTGAGCAACTGGCGGTACACATCTTCTGCGCTCAGGTGACGGCCGTGTTCCGTACCGGCGGTGAGGATTTCCAGAATCTTGACGCGCGGCGAGGTGGCTTTAAGCCCGGCCCGGCGCAGGTCGGTCGAGTTTGGCATGGCGTTCGTTGGGGCGAGATTTGGGTACAGCAGGCGGGGCACTACAGCGGGCGAGAACCAGAAACGACCGGGCAGCAAGCGTGCAAGCCGGGTCGATGCGTTCCGAAAAAAAAAGCGGCATGGCTGGCGGCCCGGAAAAGTCGCAGTCGGGAAAGCGGGGTCTGAGTGCTTTCCCGACTGTCGGGCGGCTTGCTACTGCCAAACGCTCTGTGTGTCAGAGCGGTCCCCACAAAAGATCGGTTGCCGGGCGCCGGCCCAAGAAACAGCGAGCGCACGCAGCGGAATTCAGTTCGATGCGCCGTGCCGTGGAGGAAGTGCCCTATGGGGCGGATCCATCGGCTGCAGCGCCGTCGATGGACACACTATAAATGCGAATGATTCGCATTACAAGCGTTTTCTTTGCAAACCGTGGAAGGCCCCACCTCAGGCGTGGTCACCCGCGCAGGCTGGCACTACACCGGCCCGATCGCGCAGGCGTAGCCGCTGGGGGCAAAGCGCAACGTGGTCACCATCGACGCGATCACGATGGCAATCAGCAGCAGCCAAGGCAATTGGAAACCGCCGGTCACCTCGCGCAGCCAGCCAACTGCGTAGGGAATGATCCCCGTGATGATGAAGCCGATGCCTTGTACGAAGGCCGCCAGATAACCGGCAGCGCGTGCATCGGGCAGGTGATCCAGCGTGAGCGTCAGGCACAACGAGAACATCGACCCCAGGCCGCCGCCGATCAGCGCGACCCACAGCGTGGTCCCCGCTTGCGGTGCGAGCATCAAACCGACCATGCCCATGAGTTGCAAGACGAGCACCACCACCAACCATGGGCGGCGATCGGGCGAGCGGCGTGCGAGCAGCGGCGCTGCCAATGCCCCGATCACCTGGAAGATCGTCATCAGGCCGATCAGACTGCCCGCGTCCTGTGCGCTCCAGCCGAGCTGGCGGTAGAACATCGGTAGCCACGCGATCATGCTGGTGTAGCCGCCGTTTGCCGCGCCAAAGTAGATGGCCAGCAGCCATGCGCGCCGGTTGCCGAAGAAATTGAGCACCGGCCCGCGCCGCGCGGGTGCGGAGGCTTCACGCGGTCGCGCGGTCGCCCACAAGCCGAGAGCTGCCAGCGCAGGCAGCGCCCACACGCCGAGACCGACATGCCAATCGGCGACGTGTGCAATACGCGGACTCAGCGTCGCCGCGATACCGCCGCCGGCCATCAGCGAGGCGGAATACAGACCCAGCGCCATCGGCACACGCTGCGGAAACCACCGCTTGACGATGCCCGGCACCAGCGCCTGAACAATCGCCACGCCCGTGCCGGCCAGCGCGGCGCTTGCGATCAGCGCGGCGCCCTGCCCGGCCCACAGCCTCCACAGGCACGCGCCCGCAATGGCGAGCAGACTGCAAGCCACGCCACGATGCTCCGGCAACCAGCGCGCAAGCCACGGCAGGAACAGCGCCACGCTGCCCATGCAGAGCACGGGAATCACCGTGAGCAACGATGCGCCCTGCAAGCTGAGGCCCGTGCCCGCACGGATTTCCGCCAGCAGCGGCCCGATGGTCGTGAGAATCGGCCGCAGGTTCAGCCCAAGCGCAATCACGACCGCCACGCCGATCCGACCGGCATCGATACGCGCGGAAGCGGCTGCGGCACCCTGAGCGGCGACGTCGCTCACGATTGACGTGCCTGCCATGCGTCGTAGAGGCCCTGCTCGCCCGTCGGTCGGCACGAGCGCAGTTGCAACTCGCCACGCTCCGGTGCTCCGCGCATCTCGGCATACAGGGCGGCGGTGGACATACCGAACGGCTCGCCGTCTTCGTTCGAATACGCGAAGTACACCGCGCGAATACCGCTGCGGTGCATCGCCGCGAAACACATCGGGCACGGATGGCCGCTGGCGTACATCACCGCGCCGCGCAGGTCGGGCGTGGCCAGCGTCTGGCTTGCCTGGCGGATGGCCTGCATTTCAGCGTGCGCGGTGGGATCGTTGGTGGTGTGCACCTCGTTGACGGCACGCGCAACGATCTTGCCGTCGCGCGCCAGCACCGCGCCAAACGGCAGGCCACCAGCGTTGACGTTACCGCGCGCAAGCTCTACCGCCTCACGCATGTACTGCTCATCGGACATCGGATTCTCCGCAGACGAAATTGCGGGTCGATTATGGTTGCGCCCCTAAACATGTTCAAATTAAATAGTGGAATGATGTTCAGTGGGTTTTCAAATGATTGATCTTGTCTTGCTGCGCAGCTTTGTCACGGTGGTCGATACGGGCAACTTCACCCGCGCGGCCGAGCATCTGCACCTGACGCAATCGACCGTCAGCCAGCAGATCCTCCGGCTCGAGCAGCAGTTGGACTGCCGCCTGCTCGACCGCAGCCAGCGCCAGGTGCTACCGACGGAAGAAGGCGATCGCCTGCTTGGCTACGCCCGCCGTCTGCTACGGCTGGCCAACGAAGCCAGCGAGGCGCTCAGCCCCGAACACACTGGCGGTGTGCTGCGCCTGGGTGTGCCGGAAGACCTCGGCAGCGGCGCGCTGATGCCACTCATCGCCAGCTTCGCGCGCGAGCGCCCGCGCCTGCGTCTGGAGGTGGAAAGCGGCCTCTCCCACCACCTGCTGCGCCTGTACCGCAACGGCGATCTCGACATGCTGCTCGTCAAGCAATGGGGTACCGATAGCGACTGCCATGCGCGCTGGGCCGAGCCGGTGTGCTGGATCGACAGCGCCGAGCGGCCGCACACGCTGCCGCTCGGGCCATCGCAACCTTCCTTGCCGCTGGTGGTGTTTCCGGTGGGCGCGCTGTATCGGCAGGAGATGCTGCACGCGCTGGAATCGATCGGCCAGCCGTGGCGCATCACGTATTCAAGCCCGAGCCTGGCAAGCCTGTGTGCGGCCGTCAGCGCGGGGTTGGGCGTGAGCCTGCTGCCCGCCAGCACCGTGCAGGCCGGACATCGCGTGCTCGGCGCTGCGGATGGTTTTCCGGAGATCGGCGGGCTCGAGCTGGCGCTTTTTGCGCGACCCGACCTCGACAGCGCTGGGCGGGCGTTGCGCGATCGCCTTGTCGACATGTGCTCTGCGCGCGCGAAGGCGCTGCAGTCCGCCGCCGGCTGAGCACCAAAGCGCCAAAGAAAAAAGCCGGACCCGCTGATCGCGAAGTCCGGCTTTGTACGGCTGGGTTCAGCCTGTTTCTGCTTCAGGCAGCTTCGGCCAGCGGCACGCGGATCAGATGATCAAACGCCGACAGTGCGGCCTTCGCGCCATCGCCGGTGGCGATGATGATCTGCTTGTACGGCGTCGTGGTCGCATCGCCTGCGGCAAACACACCTTCTGCACTGGTCTGGCCGCGCGCATCGACGACGATCTCGCCAAAGCGGTTGCGCTCGAGCGCGCCGTCCAGCCATTCGGTGTTGGGCACCAGGCCAATCTGCACGAACACACCTTCCAGCGCGACCGTGTGCTCGACGCCATCCACGCGGCTCTTGTAGCGCAGGCCGTTGACCTTCTGGCCGTCACCGGTGATCTCGGTGGTCTGCGCATTGGTCACGATGGTCGCGTTCGGCAGGCTTTGCAGCTTGCGCACCAGAACGGCATCGGCCTTCAGCTCGCTGGCGAATTCCAGCAACGTGACGTGGCTTACCAGGCCGGCCAGGTCGATGGCCGCTTCCACACCCGAGTTGCCGCCGCCGATGACGGCCACGCGCTTGCCCTTGAACAGCGGGCCATCGCAGTGCGGGCAGTACGCCACGCCCTTGTTCTTGTATTCCTGCTCACCCGGCACGTTGACGTTGCGCCAGCGCGCGCCAGTCGACAGGATGACGGAGCGGCCCTTGAGCACCGCGCCGTTGGCCAGCGTCACCTCGGCAAAGCCGCCCGGCTTGTCTGCCGGCGTGAGCTTGACCGCGCGCTGCGTGTTCATGATGTCGACGTCGTACTGGCGCACGTGCTGCTCCAGCGCGGCGGCAAACTTCGGCCCTTCGGTCTCCTGCACGGAGATGAAGTTTTCAATGCCCAGCGTGTCGAGCACCTGACCGCCAAAACGCTCGGCCACCACGCCCGTGCGCACGCCCTTGCGCGCCGCGTACACCGCAGCTGCCGCACCCGCCGGGCCACCGCCGACGATAAGCACGTCAAACGCTTCCTTGGCGGCAAGCTTTTCAGCGTCACGCGCAGCAGCGCCGGTGTCGATCTTGGCGAGGATCTCTTCCACGCCCATGCGGCCCGTGCCGAAGGTCTCACCGTTCAGGAACACGGTCGGCACAGCCATGATCTGGCGTGCTTCGATTTCGCCCTGATACAGCGCGCCGTCAATGGCGACGTGCTGGATGCGCGGGTTGATCACGGACATCACGTTCAGCGCCTGGACCACGTCCGGGCAGTTCTGGCACGTGAGCGACATGTAGGTCTCGAAGCGGAAATCCCCTTCGATATTGCGAATCTGTTCGATGACGTCGGCTTCGAGCTTGGGCGCATAGCCGCCCACTTGCAGCAGCGCCAGCACGAGCGAGGTGAACTCGTGACCGGTCGGGATGGCGGCAAAACGCACGCTCACATCCGCGCCGGTGCGGCGGATCAGGAACGACGGCGCGCGCTCGGCGGCGTCGCGTTGTTCGGTCAGCACGATCATGCTGGACTGCTCGGCCACGTCGCGCAGCAAGTCCATCATGTCGCGGGAGCCCTCGCTGTCATCGACGTTGGCGACCAGCTCAATGGGCTGCACGAGGCGTTCGAGGTAGGCCTTCAGTTGGGCCTTGACATCAGCATCCAGCATGACGACTTCCTTTATTCGTTTTGATTCAGTGACAGGGCGCGGCACATGCCTGCGCCCTTAAGCAAACGGCCGGCAGAGCCGGCCGTTTTTCACGCTGCATTTCTGCAGCAACAGCCTTTACAACTTAGATCTTGCCGACCAGGTCGAGCGACGGCTTGATCGTCTTGGCGCCTTCGTTCCACTTGGCCGGGCACACGTTGCCCGGGTTGTTGGCGACGAACTGGGCAGCCTTGAGCTTGCGCAGGGTTTCCTTCACGTCACGGGCGATGGCGTTGTCGTGCACTTCCATCGTCTTGATCACGCCTTGCGGGTCGATCACGAACGTGCCGCGCAGTGCCAGGCCTTCTTCCGGAATGTGCACGCCGAAGGCGTTGGTCAGTTGGTGCGTCGGGTCACCCACCAGCGGGAACTGTGCCTTGCCCACGGCCGGCGACGTTTCGTGCCACACCTTGTGCGAGAAATGCGTGTCGGTCGTGACGATGTAGACCTCAGCGCCAGCCTTCTGGAATTCAGCGTAGTTGTCCGCTGCGTCTTCCACTTCGGTCGGGCAGTTGAAGGTGAACGCGGCCGGCATGAAGATCAGCACGGACCACTTGCCCTTGAGCGACTCATCCGTGACTTCGATGAACTTGCCGTTGTGGAACGCTTGGGCCTTGAACGGTTGGACTTGAGTATTGATCAGCGACATAGTGGTTTTCGGTTGGGTTGCTTGGTTGACAACGGAGTGGATCGTATCGTCGATCGATGCATTGCACAAGTTGATTGATATGATTTTACCGATTGTTTTTTTCTATTGCCCGGGCAATCGAGCGTCTACGGCCTGAAGCGCCATCTATCCCAAACGTGCGCCTGCGTGCATAGACGAAATTACACAGCGCACCCGCAGGTTGCACACCCCGCACGTGGTCCCGCAGCGCGCACATGACGTACAGCCAAGGCGGCGTGGGCAAAGGCTCATAGCCTTGTCAGCGTCTGTCCGACTGGCATAGGTCTTGCGCGAAGAGGTCGATCGCAAACCTCCGCCGCGCATCGGCGCCGTCCACTGCTCATGCAGTTGGCTGACGGCCCGGCAGGCGAATTCCCCCGGGAGCATGACCTTGTCGCTGAACGTTCTCTTTGTCGCTTCTGAAGCTGTGCCGCTGGCCAAGACCGGCGGGCTTGGAGATATGGTCGGGGCCTGCGCGAACGCACTGCGGCGCGCCGGCATGAAAGTGACGGTGATGCTGCCGGGCTATCCCGACGCCATCACGCAGTTGCAGCACACGCGCACCCTGTGTGAATGGACTGACCTGCCCGGCGGCCGCGCCCGCCTGCTGAGTGGCCGCATGGGCGCACAGGGCATCCCGGTGCTCCTGTTCGACGCGCCGGCGCTGTTCGCGCGGCCCGGCAACCCTTACCTCGACGACCACGGCGAGCCGTATGAAGACAACGCGCTGCGCTTTGCGGCGTTCAGCCAGGCCGCGGCGCGCGTTGCCGGCGGCGTGCCGGGCGTGCATCGCTTTGATATCGTGCAGGCGCATGACTGGCATGCGGGGCTGGTGCCGCTGTTCGTCAAGCGTGCGCAGGTGCCGACGAAGACCGTCTTCACGATCCATAACCTCGCGTTCCAGGGCAATTTCCCGATGCACATGGTGCCGGACATTGGCGTGCCGCCCGATGCGGCGCACGAAGCCGAGTTCTGGGGTCAGTTCAGTTTCCTGAAGGCCGGCCTGCTGTGGGCGGACCGCATCACCACCGTGAGTCATGCGTATGCGCGCGAAATCCTGACCGACACGGCGGGTTGCGGCATGCAGGATCTGCTGCGCGCACGCCAGCAAGACCTCGTCGCGATCCTCAACGGCATCGACAATGACGTCTGGAACCCATCGAAAGACCCGCTGCTGCCGCAGCAGTTTGTTGCCGCCAACCTGAGCGGCAAGCACACCGCCAAGCGCGTACTGCAGCAGCGCTTCGGGCTGCCGGAAGACGCCAAGGCGCCGCTGCTGGCCGTGGGCAGCCGCCTGACGCATCAAAAGATGGCCGACGTGACGTTGCAGGCGCTGCCCCAGTTGCTGGAGTCCAACCCGCAATTGCAGGTGGCCGTGCTCGGCTGCGGTGAACACGCCTACGAGACCGGCATGGCCGAGCTGGCAGCGCGGTATCCGCGCCAGGTGGCCGCGAAGATCGGCTACACCGAGGCCTATGCCCACCTGCTGCACGCCGGCGCCGACATCCTGCTGCATGGCAGCCGCTTTGAGCCGTGCGGCCTGACGCCGCTCTATTCGATGCGCTACGGCACGGTGCCGGTCGCGTCGCGCGTGGGCGGCCTGATGGACACCATCACCGACCGCGGCTCGCCCGAAGCAGCGTTGCATGGCGCGACGGGCTTCCTGTTCGACGGCGACACCGCCGACGCCATGGTGGCCGCGGTGGAGCGCGCCCTGCGCGTCTTCGCCCAGCCGCAGGCGTGGCGCATCCTGCAATACAACGGCATGACGACCGACTTCGGCTGGTCGCAGCCCGCACGCGAATACATCGCGCTGTACCGCACCCTCGTGCCAGCCGCCACGCCAATGCCCGCCGTGGCGCTTGCGCAGACGCCCGCTACACCTGACGCGCTGCACTCGCCCCGACCCGACCAACCTGTGCGTACGCCGGCGCGGCGACGCTCGACGGCACTGTCCGACGAGATCCGAGCGCACGCGGTGGCGCGCGCCGCCAGTGCCGAGAAGATCCGTGCCTGACCGCGCCTGACGCTCTGCCCCGCTTTCACGCATGCCCGAGACCAAGTCGCCCAAGCCCGCTACTCCACGTAAAACCACGGCCGCACTCAAGGCGGCCAAGCCACCCGGCAGCAATGCCAAATCCGTGACCCGGCCGGCAGCAATGCCGAGCACCGCCCCGCCCACCGCGGCGGAGCCCCCATACGCTCCGGCCATCTGCTACGTGCATCCGCTGCAACTGGGCAGGCTCGACCGATGGGACGGCGTGCTCGATCACATCGCCTCGTTGGGTTTCGATCATGTGTTGATGGCGCCGCCGTTTGCGGTGGGTGCGTCCGGCAACGTCTTCGTCACCCGTGACCATGCACAACTGCATGCGGCGCTGGGCGCAGGGCCGGCCGACGCCGCACTCGCCAAGCTGGCGGAAGACTGCCGCTCGCGCGGGCTTACGTTGCTGCTCGACTTGGTGATCGACCGCGTGGCCGTTGATGCGCCCCTGCGTGCCGACCACCCGGACTGGTTCGCCAGCCATGCCGAAGACGGCAACGCGCTGGACCCGCGCCTGCCGCCATCGCACCTTGAGGTGGCGTCCTTCCGCCACGACGACCCGCGCAACGCAGATGCCATCCTCACGTGGTGGGCTCAGCAACTGCGCGTCTGGGCCGCATTGGGCATTGGCGGGTTCCGCTGCGAAGCGCCCGCCCGCCTGCCTGCAGACCGCTGGCGCACGTTGATTGCCGACGTGCGCAAGGACGCCAGCGCCGTACGCTTCCTGGCGTGGACGCCCGGCATGGATGGCGCTGCGGTCGATGCGCTGGCCGGTGTCGGCTTTGACGCAACATTTTCGTCGCTGCGCTGGTGGGATTTCCGTGCCGGCTGGATGGTGGAAGAGCACGCGCGCCTGGCCGCTGTGGCACCGCCCATCGCCACCGTGGAAGCACCGTTCGGCACGCGCTACGGACAGGCGTTTGGCGACGCGATGGTCCGTGAACGCGCCTATCGCCGCCTCCTGCACGTGGCCGACACGCTCGATGCCGGCTGGCTGATGCCGCTGGGCTTCGAACGCGGCGCCCTGCTGCCGATGCTGGCCGAGCGCGGTGACCCATCCGACCAGCAATGGATCGACGCCCATGCTGCGTTTGACCTGAGCGATGCCGTGCGCGATGTGAACGCCACCATCCGCGCCGCACGCGAGACGAACACCGTCGCACCGCACGCCGAACTGCGCATGCTGACCGGCCCCGACGCGCCCGCCACCGCCCTGCTACGCGCCGACGGCCCCGACCTGCGTGCAGGCGATGCCGCCACGCTGACCGTCATCAACCCTGATCTGCACATGGGCGTGTCGGTGCATGCCGACCACTTTCTGCCCGGCGTGGCTGGCGGCTTTACGCGCGGCGTAGCGCTCGACCTGCTGACCGAACCGGTGGGCAGTTGCGACGACACGCTGCGTGCCAATGCACGGCCCTTGGCCGAGATCGATTTGCTGCCCGGCGACGTGCAGGTCTGGCGCGTGTTCCGCAATGCTCCGGTGCACTATCCCGCGACAGCCAAAGCCGCCAAGAGCCCGCGCACCAAGGCCGGCGAAGCGAAAGACCCTGTCAACGCGGCCATTGCGTCGCCGCGCATCGGCATCGAACAGGTGCAGCCCTCCGTTGAAGACGGCCGCTTTGCCGTGAAGCGCCTGGTGGGCGATGACATCATCGTCGAGGCCGATGTGCTGATGGACGGGCACGACAAGTTGGCCGTGCACCTGCTGTGGCGCGCGCAAGATGAAGACACGTGGCAGCACGTACCGATGATGCCGCTCGGCAACGACCGCTGGCGTGGCGCGTTCCGGCCCGAACGGCTGGGGCGGCACGCCTATGCCGTGGCCGCGTGGCGCGATGCGTTCGGCACCTATCGGTCTGAACTGGAGAAGAAGCACACCGCCGGCGTGGACGTAACGCTGGAGCTGGAAGAAGGCGCGCAGCTCGTCGCACAGGCAGCAGAACATGCGCCGAAGGACGCACCGGTCGACGCCTTGCACAAGCTGGCCCACCTGTTGGCCGAGGCGGACCACGCGCACCGTCTCACGCTGCTGTTGGACCCCGTGACCGCCCACGTGATGGCGCAGGCTTCGCACTACCGGCCGTTCTACGTGGAAAGCGTGGCGTATCCGCTGGACGTGGAACGCGATGGCGCGGCGTTCGCGAGCTGGTACGAGCTGTTCCCTCGCTCGGCATCGGATGACGAACAGCGGCACGGCACGTTTGATGACGTGATCCGCCGGCTGGGCGCCATCCGCGGCATGGGCTTCGACGTGCTGTACTTCCCGCCCATCCACCCCATCGGCCGCACCAACCGCAAAGGCCGCAACAACAGCCTGCGTGCGGAGGCCGACGACCCCGGCAGCCCATACGCCATTGGCGCTGCCGAAGGCGGGCACGACGCCATCCATCCGCAGCTCGGCACGCTGGAAGATTTCCGCCGCCTGGTGCGCGCCGCGCGTGAGAAAGGCCTGGAGCTGGCGCTGGACTTTGCCATTCAATGCTCGCCCGACCACCCCTGGCTGCGCGAGCACCCCGGCTGGTTTGCATGGCGGCCCGACGGCAGCATCAAATACGCCGAGAACCCGCCCAAGAAGTACGAAGACATCGTCAACATCGACTTCTATGCCAGCGATGCCAAGCCCGGCCTGTGGACCGCCCTGCGCGATGTGGTGATGTTCTGGGCCGACGAGGGTGTGCGCCTGTTCCGCGTCGACAATCCGCACACCAAGCCGCTGCCGTTCTGGGAATGGATGATTGGCGAGGTCCGTGCGCGTTATCCGGATACGATGTTCCTGTCCGAAGCCTTCACGCGGCCCAAGGTGATGTACCGGCTGGCGAAGGTGGGGTTTTCGCAGTCGTACACGTACTTCACGTGGCGGCACACCAAGCAGGAATTCATCGATTACCTGACCGAGCTGACGCGCACGCCGGTGCGCGAGTATTTCCGCCCGCACTTCTTCGTCAACACGCCAGACATCAACCCGGTGTTCCTGCAGTCGTCGGGCCGGCCGGGCTTTTTGATTCGTGCCGCGCTGGCGGCCACGCTGTCTGGCCTGTGGGGCGTCTATAACGGGTTCGAGCTGTGCGAAGGCGCTGCGGTGCCGGGCAAGGAGGAGTACCTCGACTCCGAGAAGTACCAACTGCGCGCATGGGACCACAACCGCCCCGGCAACATCGTCAAAGAAATTGCGCTGCTCAATCGCATCCGCCGGGCCAATCCGGCGCTGCACTCGCACCTGGGCGTGACGTTCCAGCCCGCCTCGGGCGAGCAGATCCTGTTCTTCAGCAAATCGACGCCGCCCGTGGTGCCGGCGCAGTTGGGAACCTCGCCGGCCGAATTGGCCAACGCCCTGCCGCCAGACCGCTTTGGCGACAACACGGTGTTCGTGGCCATCAACCTCGACCCGCGCTCCGCGCACGAATCCGATATCGAACTGCCACTGTGGCAATGGGGCCTGCCCGACCACGGCGCGCTGATGGCTGAGAACCTGGTCAACGGCCAGCGCACCGTGTGGCGCGGCAAATGGCAGCACATCCGTCTTGAACCCGAGCAGCCGTTTGCCATCTGGCGCGTGCGCCCGGCCCTGCCTTCGGAGGAACAACCGTCATGACGCGCAATCCGACCGCGCTGCTGGTGGACGACGCGCTCTGGTACAAGGACGCCGTCATCTATCAGTTGCACGTCAAATCGTTCTGCGATTCCGACAACGACGGTGTCGGAGACTTCCCCGGTTTGATCTCCAAGCTCGACTACATCGCCGAGCTGGGGGTGGACGTCATCTGGCTGCTGCCGTTCTATCCGTCGCCGCGCCGCGACGACGGTTACGACATCGCCGAATACCGCGGCGTCCACCCCGATTACGGCAACATGGCCGACGTGCGCCGCTTCATTGCCGAAGCGCATGCGCGGGGCCTGCGCGTGATCACGGAACTCGTCATCAACCACACGTCGGACCAGCACCCGTGGTTTCAGCGTGCGCGGCGCGCCAAGCCGGGTTCTGCGCTGCGCGACTTCTACGTGTGGTCCGACAACGACAAGAAGTACGCCGGAACGCGCATCATCTTTATCGATACCGAGCCGTCCAACTGGACGTGGGACCCGGTGGCCAAGGCGTATTACTGGCACCGCTTCTATTCGCACCAGCCCGACCTCAATTTCGACAACCCGCGCGTGCTCAAGGCCGTGATCGGCGTGATGAAGTTCTGGCTGAACCTGGGGGTAGATGGCCTGCGGCTGGATGCCGTGCCTTACCTCGTCGAACGCGAAGGCACCTCGAACGAGAACCTGCCCGAGACGCACGACGTGCTGCGCAAGATTCGCGCGGCCATGGATGGGGAATTCAAGAACCGCCTGCTGCTGGCAGAAGCCAACCAGTGGCCCGAAGACACCCAGGAATACTTTGGCGCCGGCGACGAATGCCACATGGCATTCCACTTCCCGCTGATGCCACGCATGTACATGGCGATTGCGCGTGAAGACCGCTTCCCGATCACCGACATCATGCGTCAGACGCCGGAGGTGCCCAGCGGCTGCCAATGGGCGATCTTCCTGCGCAACCACGACGAACTGACGCTCGAAATGGTGACCGACGCCGAGCGCGATTACCTCTGGGAGGTCTACGCGAGCGACCGCCGTGCGCGCCTGAACCTCGGCATCCGCCGCCGGCTGGCACCGCTGCTGGAACGCGACCGCCGCCGCGTCGAGCTGATGAACAGCCTGCTGTTTTCGATGCCCGGCACGCCCGTCATGTATTACGGCGACGAAATCGGCATGGGCGACAACATCCACCTGGGCGACCGCGACGGCGTGCGCACGCCCATGCAGTGGTCACCGGACCGCAATGGAGGATTCTCTCGCGCCGACCCTGAACAGCTCGTGCTGCCCGCCATCATGGGCTCGCTGTACGGCTATGAATCGGTGAACGTCGAAGCGCAAAGCCGCGACGCGCACTCGCTGCTGAACTGGACGCGCCGGCTGCTTGCCACACGCAAGCGCCATCGCGTGTTCGGGCGTGGTTCCATCCAGTTTCTGCAGCCGTCCAACCGCAAGGTGCTGGCGTATATCCGCGCGCTGGAAGGCGAGGCGCCCATCCTGTGCGTGGCCAACCTCTCCCGTGCCTCACAGGCCGTGGAGCTGGACCTATCCGCCTTTGCACAGCGCGTGCCGGTGGAGCTGATTGGCGGGACGGCGTTTCCGCCGATCGGCCAGTTGTCGTATCTGCTCACGCTGCCACCCTACGCGTTCTATTGGCTGGAGCTGCGCGAGAACGAGCCCGGCCCAAGCTGGTCGCAGCCGGCCGCCGAGCAGTTGCCCGAGTTCACGACGCTGGTGCTGCGCGCGGGGCTCGATGCCTTGGCCGACACGCGACAACGCGAGGCACATCGCCAGTTGATCGAACGCGAGATCCTGCCAACCTATCTGCCCAAGCGCCGCTGGTTTGCCGCCAAGGACAGCGTGCTGCGCGGCGCGAAGTTTGCCTGGGGCGCGACCGTGCCCGTGGATGCCGCATCCACCAATCGCCCGCTGGCTGGGGCAACGCGGCCCGAGGTGTTCTTCAACGAAGTGGCCGTCACGCTGGGCAGCCCCGACGGCAGCGAACGCGTCGAGCGCTACCTGCTGCCGCTGTCCATCGCATGGGAATCGTCCACACTGCCGGCACTGCCGATTCAGCTCGCCCTGGCGCGCGTGCGGCGCGGCCGCCATGTCGGCTACCTGACCGACGCCTTCACCACCGAGACGTTCGCCCGCGCGCTGCTCACCAACCTCGTGCGCGGCACCACGCTGGAAGCCAATGACGGCACCGTGCGGTTCGAGCCCGAGCCGAACATCGCAGAGCTGGCAGAACCTGCCGTGTCGCCTGAAACGGGCAGCACACGGCCCGCACCGCTACCGCTGGCGCCCGACACGCCCATCCAATGGCTGGCGGCGGAGCAGTCGAACAGTTCGCTGGTGATTGGTGAGTCCGTCATCGTCAAGCTCATTCGCCGTATCGCCGCGGGCATCCACCCCGAGGTTGAGATGACGCGCCACCTCACGCGCGTGGGCTATGCCAATACGGCGGCGCTGATCGGGGAGGTCTCTCATCACGCTGCCGACGGCGAACGCTCGACGCTGGCCGTCATGCAGAGCTTCGTTCCCAACCAGGGCGATGCGTGGACCTGGGCGCTGGACTACCTGCGACGCACCATCGACGAACTGGCCGTGCAGATGGAAGGCGTGACTTCCGGCGATGGTGAATCGTCCCCTGTGGCCGTCTCGGAAGCGCGCGTGGATACCGACGAAGCATTGGCGGGCTACGTCAACTTCATCGGCGTGATTGGCACACGGCTGGGCGAACTGCATGCGGCGCTGGCCGCGCCCACCGAAGACGCAAACTTCGGTGCCCGCATTGCCGATGCCGACGATGCTGCCTACTGGACTGCCCGCGTGAGCGAACAGCTCACCCGCGCGCATGACAACCTGACGGCATGGCAACAGCAAAACGCCGACAGCCCCCGGCAACCCGACGTGCAATGGCTGCTGTCGCAACACCAGGCGCTGCTCGACGCTGCGCGCACGCATGCCGAAGACGGCCTGGGTGCCACGCTCTCGCGCATCCATGGCGATTTCCACCTCGGCCAGGTGCTGGTGGCGCAGGGCGATGCCTTTCTGATCGACTTTGAAGGCGAGCCCTCGCGCCCCGTGGAAGAGCGCCGGCGCAAGACCAGCCCGTTGCGCGACGTGGCAGGGCTGATGCGCTCGCTCGACTACGTGGTGGGCGCCATGCGCCAAGGCCCCGAACACGTGGCCGGCCCAGCGCAGGAGCGCCGCAACGTCCTGCTGGAGCGGTTCCGCGCTGCGTCCACCGAACGCTTCCTGGAGGCGTATGCCGCTGCCATTCGGGGGCCCGATCTGAACGCGCTGGATCAGCCCGTGGTCGACTTTCACCTGCTGGATCTTTTCCTGCTGGAAAAGGCCGCATACGAAGTCAACTACGAAGCGTCCAACCGCCCGACCTGGCTGCCGATTCCGTTGGAAGGCTTCACGCGCGTGGCACGCCGCCTGCTGCATGCAGAGCCACCCTCACCTGCTGCAGAAGACTCGACGGGAGGCCCACCGTGACCGCACTCGACTTTGCCTCTCCAACCAAAACCGCCGCCGCCCCTGAGGCGCCGATCGTGCTACCGCCCGGTGTCGACCAGATGCGCGTCGACGCGCTCACGCATGGCCGCCTGGGCGACCCGTTTGCCGTGCTCGGGCCGCATCGCGTGGACACCGACGACGGCACGCGCTGGGCGGTGCGTGCCTTCTATCCCGGTGCGCGCCGTGTGCAGGCCATCGACGCCCGCGGCCAGATCATCACCGAGATGACGCCGGTGGGCCGCACGGGACTGTTCCATGGCCCGCTGCGCGCCGATGCGCAAGACGTGTACGGCCACCCCGACCTTTATCGCCTGCGCATCATCTGGCCTGCAGGCACCGGCCATGAAGCCGTGCAGGAAACCGAAGACCCATACGCCTTCGGCCTGCTGCTCGGCGATCTGGACCTGCATTTGCTGAACGAAGGCACGCATTGGGCGCTGGCGAGCTGCCTGGGCGCGCAGGCCATCCGCATCGACGGCATCAGCGGCGTGCGCTTTGCGGTATGGGCGCCGAATGCGCAGCGCGTGTCGGTGGTGGGCGACTTCAACCAATGGGACGGACGCCGGCACCCCATGCGCCTGCGCCATCAGGCTGGCGTGTGGGAACTGTTCCTGCCCAGTGGCTTGGGCGTCGGCCCCGGCGCGCGCTACAAGTTCGAGCTGATTGGCGCTGACGGACACCTGATGGTCAAGGCCGACCCTGCTGCCCGCCAGACCGAACCGCCGCCCGCCACCGCATCGGTGGTGGCCGACCCGGCCCCGCTGCGCTGGAGCGATGACGACTGGATGCAAACGCGCGCTGAACGCCACAAACCTGACGCGCCCATCAGCATCTATGAGGTGCATGCCGGCTCGTGGTTGCGCGATCTGGAAGACGGCGGCCGCAACCTGCATTGGGATGAGCTGGCCGACCGTCTGATCCCCTACGTGACGGCGCTCGGCTTCACGCACATTGAACTGCTGCCGGTGGCGGAACATCCGTTCGGCGGCAGTTGGGGATATCAACCACTCGGGCTGTTCGCACCGTCCGCGCGCTTTGGCTCGCCCGAGGCGTTTGCACGCTTTGTTGATCGCTGTCATCAGGCAGGCCTGGGCGTCATCGTCGACTGGGTGCCCGCGCACTTCCCAACCGACGCGCACGGGCTGGCGCAGTTTGACGGCACCGCGCTGTACGAACACCAAGACCCGCGCGAAGGCTTCCATCAGGACTGGAACACGCTCATCTACAACTTCGGCCGCAATGAAGTGCGCGGTTTCCTGATCGCCAGCGGACTGGAATGGCTGGAGCGTTTCCATATCGATGGCCTGCGCGTGGACGCCGTGGCCTCGATGCTCTATCGCGACTACTCGCGCCGCGCCGGCGAATGGGTGCCCAACCGCTACGGCGGCCGCGAAAACCTCGAAGCCGTGGCGTTCATCCAGCAGATGAATACGGTCGTGCACGAACGCTGCCCCGGCGCCATCACCATCGCCGAAGAATCGACCGCGTGGCCTGGCGTGACTGCGCCGGTCGAGTTCAACGGCCTGGGCTTCGACTACAAGTGGAACATGGGCTGGATGCACGACACGCTGCACTACATGCAGCGCGACCCGGTGTACCGCCAGCACCATCACGACGGCATGACGTTCGGCCTGGTGTACGCGTTCTCCGAGCATTTCATCCTGCCGATCTCGCACGACGAGGTCGTGCACGGCAAGGGCTCGCTGCTGGGCAAGATGCCCGGCGATGAATGGCAACGACTGGCGAACCTGCGCGCCTATCTGGCGTTCATGTGGACGCATCCGGGCAAGAAGCTGCTGTTCATGGGCTGCGAGTTTGGGCAAGTGGGCGAATGGAACCACGACGCATCGCCCGAATGGCATCTGCTGGATGACCCGCGGCACCGTGGCGTGCAGCGGCTCGTGCATGACCTCAATGCGCTGTACCGGAATGAACCGTCATTGCATGCGCGAGACACCGCGCCGGAAGGGTTCAACTGGGTGATTGGCGACGACCGCACCAACAGCGTGTTTGCGTTCCTGCGGCTCGACGGCGACGGACGGCCGATGCTGGTGGTGGCAAATATGACGCCGGTGCCGCGAGAGGGATATCGCATTGGCGTGCCGCCCGCCGATGGCGCCACGCATTGGCAGGAGGTACTGAACACAGACGCCGCCGTGTATGGCGGCAGCGATCTCGGCAACGGTGGCGCGGTGGATGTGGACCACGTGGCGGCGCATGGGCAGGGGCAGTCGTTGGTGTTGAGGCTGCCGCCGTTGGGGGTTGTGGTTTTGAAGGTTTGATTTTGGCGTTGGTGGTTTGCCTTCCTTTCATCCCCTGCCGGGGCTGACTCACTTTCTTTGTCTTGCCAAAGAAAGTAAGCAAAGAAAGGCGCGCCCGAGATGGCGAAAGACTCCTTGAATTTATGTCGCAGAGAGGGGAAGGGAAAAACTCGCTTCGCTCAGACAGTTTCCCTTCCTTTTTCCTCTCTGCAACAGAAATTCAAAGGCGCCATCTAGGGCAGGGTACGGCCACACCGTCGTGGCGCTGGCGTTTGCGTTGGAGCAGACCGCTTCGCACGCCACGCTCTTGCGGTGGGTTGGGGATCCGCGCTTCAGTTTCGGAGCTCTGAACCCCTACTTCGAGGTTCCGAACTCGCGCTTTGGAGTTCTGGGACTTCGAGTTTGAGGTTCTGAACTTCGAGTTTGAGGTTCTGAACTCGGACTTTGAGGTTCTGAACTCGGACTTTGAGGTTCTGAACCTCAGCTTTGCGGTTCTGAAACTTCGACATCGAGGTTTTGAACGCCAGCTTTGAGGTTCTGAACGGCGACTTTGAAGTATTCGAACTTCAACGTTGAGGTTCCGAACTCCAACGCTGGCGTTCGGAACTCCAAACTCCGGGGCTTTGAGCTTCGACAGGAGCAGGCGCACAGCGCCACGGGCGGTGCCCAGCCGGTTTGGCCGTACCTGCCCTAGATGGCGCCTTGAATTTTCGTAAGCGGGCGGAAACAAGAACGGGAACTGTCTGAGCGAAGCGAGTTTTCCCGTTCTCCGCCCGGTTACGAAAATTCAAGGAGGGGGTCGCCATCTCGGGCGCGCCTTTCTTTTGCTTACTTTTCTTTGGCAAGACAAAGAAAAGTGAGTCGTGCCCGACAGGGTACGAAACAGGGATGAACCACCAAGGCAAAAAGACGCAAAACGCCTCAACCAATGCTCCGTCTCCCAAGCTCCCTCGCCCCCGGCAAGCCCTTCCCCCTTGGCGCCCAATGGGACGGCCTAGGCATCAACTTCGCTGTCTTCTCCGCCAACGCCAGCAAGATCGAACTCTGCATCTTCGACCCGACCGGCCGCAAGGAACTGACCCGCTTCGCCCTGCCCGAATGCACCGACGAGGTCTGGCACGGCTACCTGCCCGGCGTGGAAGCCGGCCTTGTCTACGGCTACCGCGCCTACGGCCCGTGGGAGCCGCAGCATGGCCATCGCTTCAACCCCCACAAGCTGCTGCTCGACCCCTACGCCCGCCGGCTGGTGGGCGCGCTGCGCTGGTCCGATGCACTGTTCGGCTATCGGCTGAACTCCAACCGTGGCGACCTTTCATTCGACCGCCGCGACAGCGCCCCCGCCATGCCCAAGGCCGTGGTCACCGACGAGTCGTTCAACTGGGGCAACGACATCCGCCCGAACACGCCGTGGTCGCGCACGGTCATCTATGAAGGGCACGTGCGCGGATTCTCGATGCTTCGCCAAGACCTGCTGCCCCCTGAGCGTGGGACATTCAGCGCGCTCGGCGACAGCGTCTTCATCGAGCGCCTGCAGCGGCTGGGCATCACCGCCATCGAACTGCTGCCCATTCACGCCTTCCTGCAAGACCAGTTCCTGGTAGAGCGCGGCCTGCGCAATTACTGGGGCTACAACACGCTGTGCTTCTTTGCGCCGGAGCCGTCGTACCTGTCGGCGCCGTCGCTGCATGAGCTGAAGGTGGCGATCCGGCGGCTGCATGCGGCGGGTATCGAAGTGCTGCTCGATGTGGTCTACAACCACACGTGTGAAGGCAGCGAACTGGGGCCGACGCTGTCGTTCCGCGGGTTGGACAACGCGAGCTATTACCGCCTCGTGCCGGGCCAGGAGCGTTATTACATCAACGATACGGGCTGCGGTAACACGCTCAACCTGTCGCACCCACGTGTGCTGCAGATGGTGATGGATTCGCTGCGCTACTGGGTCAACGCCTTCCATGTGGATGGTTTCCGCTTTGACCTGGGCGTTACGCTCGGGCGCGAGGGCAACGGTTTCGATCCAGGCTCGGGCTTCTTCGATGCCATACGCCAGGACCCGGTGCTCTCCACCGTCAAGCTCATCGCAGAGCCTTGGGACGTGGGCCCCGACGGTTATCAGGTCGGCAACCACCCGCCCGGCTTTGCCGAATGGAACGATCGATTTCGCGATGGCATCCGCCGCTTCTGGCGTGGCGATTCCGGACAGCGCCCAGACCTTGCCGCGCGCCTGACCGGCAGTGGCGACCTGTTCGACCGCCGCCACCGCAGGCCATGGGCGTCGGTCAACTACGTGGCCTCACACGACGGCTTCACGCTGCACGACCTCGTGAGCTACGCCGACAAGCACAACGATGCCAACGGCGAAGACAACCGCGACGGGCACAACGACAACTGCAGCACCAACTGGGGCACGGAAGGCCCAACCGAGGACACCGCCATCCTGGCCCTGCGTGAACGCGTGACACGCGCGCTGCTGGCCACGGTGTTTTTCTCCAACGGCACGCCGATGCTGCTGGCGGGCGACGAGTTCGGCCGCACGCAAGACGGCAACAACAATGCCTACTGCCAGGACAACGCGCTCTCATGGCTCGATTGGTCGTTGCTGGAGAAAGACCCGGGGCAGGCGCTCGCGCGCTATACGGCACGGCTGATCGCACTTCGCAAGGAAAGCCCGGCGCTGCGCTGGCCGCACTACGTGCACGGCAACACCGAGATCCTGCCCGGCGTGCAGGACATCGCCTGGTTTGATGAGCGCGGCCAGGTGCTTTCGCCCGACGCGTGGAACGACAGCGAGGCTCGCGCGTTGGCGCTACGCCGCGCATGCGTCGAGACCATCGACGGGGAAGCGCGCCCGCACGTGGCGCTGCTGCTCATCAACGGCGCCGCAACGGACCTGACCTTCACGCTGCCTGAGCCAGCCATGGATTGGCAAATCGCCATCGATAGCGCAGCGCCAGAGCAGGAGGCCCACCCGCACGGCAGCGGCACCCTGAAAGTGGCAGGACGCAGCGTCGTGCTGCTGTTCGCCACGCAGCTCGCCACGATCGCCCACATTGCCGGGCAGCCTGATGCGGACGTCAGTGGTGAAACCCTCGGGCACGTTCCCGAAACGCACAACGCACCGCAGAACGACCGGCCCGAGCAACCCATCACCGACGACGAGCGCACCGCACCCACTGCCGGTCAGGCAGCCAACGACGACAATGGAGACGCCTCGCGATGACCGCACCCGCCCCCCGGTTCGCGCACGACATGCCGTTTGGCGCCACCGTCCTGGCAGACGGCAACACCCGCTTCCGCCTGTGGGCGCCTGACGCGACCGCCGCGTGGGTCGAGATCGACGACGCGCGAGGCGACGAGGCCATCCGCATGGATACCGAGCCCGATGGTTGGTACGCAGCGGTGGCCCCCGTGGCTGCCGGCACGTGCTATCGGTACCGCATCGCCAATCGGGACGGCGTGACGCTGTCTGTGCCCGACCCGGCCGCTCGCGCACAGTGGCAGGACATCCCCGGCCCGAGCCTCGTCGTCGATCCGCAGCGCTACCGCTGGCAGCACGCCAACTGGCAGGGGCGGCCCTGGCACGAGACGGTGCTATACGAACTGCACGTCGGCACGCTGGGCGGCTTCAAGGGTGTGCGCGGGCGGCTGCCCGAACTGGCACGGCTGGGCATCACGGCCGTCGAGTTGATGCCGGTGGCGGAGTTTCCGGGCGCGCGCAACTGGGGCTACGACGGCGTCCTGCCCTTTGCGCCCGACGCCAGTTATGGCACGCCGGACGATCTCAAGGCGTTGATCGACACCGCGCACGGGCTGGGCATGATGGTGTTTCTCGATGTCGTCTACAACCATTTCGGGCCCGACGGCAATTACCTGCACCACTACGCGCGCAGCTTCTTCCGCGACGATGTGCATACGCCCTGGGGTGCGGCGATCGATTTCCGCATACCGCAGGTGCGTGAGTTCTTCATCCAGAACGCGTTGATGTGGCTGATGGAATATCGCTTTGACGGCCTGCGGCTCGACGCCGTGCACGCCATCACCGAGCGCGACTGGCTGGGCGAACTCGCCGCTCGGGTGCGGCTGTCGGTCGAACCCGGCAGGCATGTGCACCTCGTGCTGGAGAACGAGCACAACGCGGCATCGCTGCTGCGCGATGGCGGCACCCATGGCGACTTCGAAGCGCAGTGGAACGACGACGGCCACAACGTCCTGCACGTGCTGCTGACCGGCGAGCGCGAAGCCTATTACGCAGCCTACGCAGATGCGCCGGCAGAGCGCCTGGCGCGCGTACTTCAGGACGGGTTCTGTTACCAGGGCGAGCCGTCGCCCATCCATGAAAACGCACCGCGCGGCGAACCGAGCGCGCACCTGCCGCCCACCGCATTCGTGCTGTTCCTGCAAAACCACGATCAGATTGGCAACCGCGCCTTTGGCGAACGACTGACGCAGCTTGCGCACCCCGATGCGTTGCACGCCGCGCAAGTGCTGTTGCTGCTGAGCCCGCAGATTCCAATGCTCTTCATGGGTGAAGAATGGGGCAGCACGTGCCCGTTCCAGTACTTCACCAGCCACCACGGCATGCTGGCCGAAGCCGTGCGGGAAGGCCGGCGCCGGGAGTTTGCGAAGTTCGAGGCGTTTGCCGATCCACACCAGCGCGAGCGCATCCCCGACCCGAACGACGAGCGCACCTACCTCGCCTCCTGCCCCGGCGAGGCGAACCTGACCGAACCCGGGCCGCTCAACACCCTGAACCGCACGCACCGCCTGCTGGCGCTGCGTCATGCAGAAATCATCCCGCGCCTGCCCAATGCGCGCGCACTTGACGCTGTCGCGCTGGGCCACGCCGGCGCCATTGCCCGCTGGCGCATGGGCGATGGCAGCGTGCTCACGCTGATGCTCAATCTGGCCGATCAACCCGTGGCGGTGCCCACGGTGCTGGCGGGTAACCCTGCCGATCTGCTGCACGAATCGCGTGAAGGTGCGGCGGCAGCGCTCATCGCTCATCGCCTGCCGGAGCGCGCGTGTGTGGCATTGCTGCACATGCCGTCGCCCGCCTGACGACAACCGCAACGTACCAACGCACCATGGACCGCACGACTCACTCCTCAGGCACGCAGCGCACGCCACTCCAGCAACTGGCCACGGATGCCGGGCTACTCGTCGACTGGGAAGACGCAGCCAGCCGCCCCATGCGCGTGGCCGACGAAGTGCTGCGCGCGGTGCTCTTTACGCTGGGTCTGCCGGCCGGCACGCCCGCCCAGGTGTCGGAAAGCCAGGCCCGCCTGCGCGCAGAAGCCGAAGCGGTGGCCATACCGCCGCTCGTCACCGGCGTGGTTGGGCAGCCGATCGTGCTGCAGACCTCGGCGCCCCAAGCCGCGTTGCTGGGCGGACAAACCTATCGCGTCGACTTTGAGTCCGATGGCAGCACCGAGGGCAAGATCAGCGTCAGCGCAAGCGAGCACCACGCAACGCTGCGCATGGCGCCAGTGCAGGCCGTGGGCTACCACCGCCTGACCATTGACGCCGGGCCGGGCACCGTGATCGAAGCCACGCTCGCCATTGCCCCAGCGCGTTGCTATGGCGTGGCCGATGCCCTGCGCCGGCACGATCGCCCGGCCGATACACGCCTGTGGGGCGGGTCCGCCCAGCTCTACGGCTTGCGATGCGATGCCGACCGCGCTGCCAGCAGCGCCGGCCTGGGCGACTACACCGCGGCGGGCACGCTGGCGCGGCATCTCGCGCAGCGCGGTGCAGATGCATTGGCGCTCAGCCCCGTGCATGCCATGTTCACGGCCGACGCGCGCCGCTATTCGCCGTACTCGCCATCGAGCCGTCTGTTCCTGAACGCGTGGATGATCGACCCCGCCGCGCTCTTTGGGGACGAAGCCGTGCGACAGACTGTGGTCGACTGCAACCTCGTCGACGACTATGCCCGCCTGGAAGCCGCACAGCTCATCGACTGGCCCGCCAGCGGCAACGCCCGCATGACGGTGCTGCGCGCGCTGCATCGCCGCCTGCTGCAGGCGCCGCTTGGGGACACCGTCGCGCAGATGCTGCTGGACGATTTTCGCGCGTACTGCATTGATGGCGGCACGAGCCTGCGGGATCACGCGCACTTTGAAGCGCTGAATGCGCACCTTGGGCCCGCGCATTGGAAGCAGTGGCCCGAGCAGTATCAACATCCGAGCTATCTGGGCGTGCAGGCTTTCGCTCGCGAGCATGAAGATGCAGTGAATTTCCACCTCTTCCTGCAATGGGCGGCGGCACGCCAATGGGCCCTTGCGCAGCGCACTGCCGAGAACGCCGGCATGGCCATCGGCCTCATCGCCGATCTGGCTGTGGGCACCGACAGCGCGGGCAGCCATGCGTGGGCGCGGCAGCGCGACTTGCTGATCGGCGTGACGGTGGGGGCGCCGCCCGATGTGTTCAACGCGCAGGGCCAGGGGTGGGGGCTGACGACCTTCAGCCCGCGCGCCATGCGCACGCAAGGCTTTTCGGCATTTATCGAGATGCTGCGCGCGGTGATGGCCGTGCCCGGCGGCGTGCGCATCGACCACGTGCTCGGGCTGATGCGGCTATGGGTGATCCCAGATGGAGCACGACCGCTGGACGGCGTGTACCTGCGCTACCCGATGCAGGATCTGCTGCGGCTGGTGGCGCTGGAATCGTGGCGCAACCGCTGCATCGTCATTGGCGAAGACCTTGGCACCGTGCCGCCGGGCCTGCGGGACAAGCTCGCCGACGACGGCCTGCTTGGCATGCGCATCCTCTGGTTTGAACGCGAATACACGCGCGACGATGCGCCCTTCAAGGCCCCGCGCACGTGGGCGCCGGCGTCCGTCGCGATGACGAGCACGCACGATCTGCCCACGCTTGTCGGCTGGTGGATCGGCAACGATCTGCGCTGGCAAGCCGAGCTCGGCTTGCTACCGGCCGGCATGAGCGAGAGCGAGGCGCATGCGCGCCGCATGGACGATCGCGCCGCGCTAGTGGCGGCCTTTGCAGAGCACAACCGCCTGGTGCTGGCCGATGGCGGTGTGCCGATGATCGGCGTGGCGCCCTTGCTGGCGGCATTGGAACAGGCACGCATGGCCACTGCGGCGCAAGCCGACGTCATTTTGCAAGCCAGCGCGCAGGACTTTGCCACGGCGGCTACCGTGTTTACGGGCGCGGCCAACACGCCGCTGGCGCTGGTGCCGCTGGAAGACCTGTTGGGCCTTGTCGAGCAGCCGAACCTGCCAAGCACCATCGACACCCACCCGAACTGGCGGCGTCGCCTGCCAGGGCCGTCCGGCATGCTGCTCGACGCGCCCACGGTGCAGGCGCGTCTGTCCGCACTAGCCAACGCGCGCATCAGCACGCCATGAGTGAACCGACCACACCCCTCACACCCGTCGCCCTCCAGCGTGTACCGCGCGCTACGGTGCGGCTGCAATTGCACCGCGACTTTACGTTCGACCATGCGCGCGCGTTGGTGGATGACTTCGCCGCACTCGGCATCTCGCATCTCTACACGTCGCCCATCACCACGGCGCAGCCAGGCTCCACACATGGCTATGACGTAGTCGACCCCACTCACGTGAACCCCGAGCTGGGGGGCGAACGCGCGCTAGAACAGTTGGTGGATGCGCTGCATGCGCGCGGCATGGGGCTCATCGTCGATATCGTGCCGAACCACATGGGCGTGGGCGGCGCACACAACGGGTGGTGGCTGGACGTGCTCGAATCCGGCCCCGACAGCGCCTACGCCAACTTCTTCGATATCGACTGGCAGCCGCCCAACCCGGCGCTGCGCAACAAGGTGCTCGCGCCCTTCCTGGGCGAAAACTACGCTGACGCGCTGGCCGGCGGCCGACTGCAGCTGACCTACGACGACACAGCCGCCCGGCTGGCCATTGCGTACTACGACCACCGGTTCCCGATTGCGCTGGCCGACTATGCCGCACTGCTTCGCACCGGCAACGCAGACACCGCCACCCACGCGGTAGCCGACCGTTTTGCCGCGCTCGGTACGATCCGCTCACTGCGCACACGCCGCGAACGTGCAGACGAAGCACGCGACGCGCTTCGCAACCTCGCCACCACGCAAGCGGGCGCCGCGCACATCGCCGAAGCCGTGCGCATGCTCAACGCGCAGCCCGATCAGCTTGATGTGTTGATGGCCCGACAGCATTGGCGCCTTGCCCACTGGCGCACCGCCAACGATGAGATCAACTGGCGCCGCTTCTTCGATATCGGCTCGCTGGCTGGCCTGCGCATGGAGCGCGCCGAGGTGTTTGAAGCCACGCATGCGCTGCTGTTCCGGCTCTATCGCCTGGGTTGGATTGACGGCGTGCGCATCGACCACGTTGATGGCCTGGCCGACCCGGCCGCCTATTGCCGCCAGCTACGCCGCCGCCTGCAAGCCGAACACGCCGCTCGCCCCGCTGACCGGCTCACGAGCCACCCGTGGATCGTCGTCGAAAAGATCCTCGCCGGCGATGAAGCCATGCGCACCGACTGGGCCGTGGACGGCACCAGCGGCTACGATTTCATGAACCAGGTAGGTGCGCTGTTGCACGATGCGCACGGCGAGACCGCCCTCACCCAGGGCTGGCTTGAATGGATTGGCGCACCGGTGGCTGAGGCGCCGTTCTCTGCCACGGCGGTGCCCGCACGTCGTCAGATCCTGCACGCGCACTTTGCTGCAGAGCTCGATGCAGCCACGTCAGCGCTGCACGCGGTGGCACAACAGGACCGCAGCAGCCACGACGTGACATGGCACGCCATCCGCCGCGCGCTGGCCGAGGTGATCGTCCACTTTCCGGTGTATCGAACCTATGTGAATGCGCAGCAACGCGATGCGCAGGATTCGGCGATCTTGCAAACCGCCATGTCCGGCGCGGCGACCTGCCTGCGGCGCGTCGACGCGCCTGTGCTCCGCTGGCTCGATGCGTGGCTTGGCGGCCAACCGGCCGGGCAGGACAAGCTGCGCCAACTGGCATTGCGCCGGTGCCAGCAGTTGTCGTCGCCGGTGGCGGCCAAGGCGGTGGAAGACACAGCGTGCTACCGCTACGGCCGGCTGCTGTCGCGCAACGAGGTCGGCGCGGATCCGGGTACGTTTTCCATGAGCGCCAACGCGTTCCATCACGCCATGCAAGCGCGCGCCCACACCTGGCCGCACGCGATGCTCACCACCGCCACGCACGACCACAAGCGCGGCGAAGATGTGCGTGCGCGGTTGGCCGTGCTGTCGGAGCGCCCCACGCAGTGGCTGGCCGCCGCACACCAATGGCGCACAGAACACGCTGCATGGGTGCGCCAATTGCCCACCGGCCCAGCCCCCTCATCCGCCGCGCAGTGGATGCTGTATCAGACGCTGGTGGGGATCTGGCCCGCGGATCTCGACTGGCATGACGCCCACGCCGTGCGCGAGCTGGCCGAGCGCGTCGCGCAGTGGCAAGAAAAAGCGCAGCGCGAAGCCAAGCTGCGCACCGACTGGTTCGCGCCCGATGCGGACTACGAAGCTGCCTGCCGCGATTTCGTCTTTACGCTGCTGACGGGCGAGGCGGCCTCGACCTTCCTGCCTTCGCTCTCCGCCTTCGTGCAAAGCGTGGCGCCGGCCGCCGCCGTCAACGGCCTCGCCCAGACCTTGCTGCGCACCACGCTGCCCGGCGTGCCCGACCTCTACCAGGGCGCGGATTTCTGGGACACCAGCCTCGTTGATCCCGACAACCGCCGCCCCGTCGACTACGCCGCGCGGCATCGCGCATTGCGGGCATTGCACGTGCATGCCGGGCACAGCCTCGCGTCGCTGCTCGCGCATTGGACCGACGGCCGTATCAAGCAAGCCGTACTGGCACGTGCACTGGCCCTGCGCGCCGCCATGCCAGCCGTGTTCGAATCCGGCGACTACCAACCGCTGGCCGTGACCGGCAGCGGCGCGCAGCACGTGTTGGCGTTTGCGCGCGTGCATGGCGCCCAGGCGGTCGTCGCGATCGTGCCGCTGCATGCCTCCGCCCTGCTGGGCCATGCCGCCACACCAACGTTTGCGGATGGCGCATGGCGGGACACCACGGTCTGTCTGCCGTCAGCGCTGTCACACGCTCCGCTGCATAGCGCTTTCGACGGCCAGACGCTGCACACCCCCCGCCTGGCGTTGGGTCAGGTGCTGGCCCACTTGCCAGTCGCCCTGCTGCACACCTGATCACCCCGTCACGCATTCGCACGGGTTAACACCGACTGCGCCTCTCCCTTGCCAGCCCTAGAATTCCTCTATTCATATAGATGACTAGAGCAATGCGTGATGAACACGTCGCTCACGTCACCCGGAGGAGACCGCATGTTCGGCTGGTTCAAAGAGATTTCAAAAGGGGAAAAGCGCACGTTCTGGGCCTGCTTTGGCGGCTGGGCGCTCGACGCGCTGGACGTGCAGATGTTCAGCCTCGTCATCCCGACCATCATCGCGGCGTGGCACATCGGCAAGACCGAGGCCGGGCTGGTGTCGGGCGTCACGCTGGTGGCGTCGGCCCTGGGCGGCTGGATTGCCGGCGCGCTGACCGACCGCTTCGGCCGCGTGCGCACGCTGCAATTCACGGTGCTGTGGTTTTCGCTGGCCACATTCGCCTCGGCCTTTGCGCAGAACTTCGAGCAGTTCCTGGTGCTCAAGGCCATTCAAGGCTTCGGCTTCGGCGGTGAATGGGCGGCGGGCGCCGTGCTGATGGCCGAGAGTATTCGCGCCAGCCACCGCGGCAAGGCGATGGGCACCGTGCAGAGCGCGTGGGCCGTCGGCTGGGGCGCGGCGGTGTTGCTGTATGCGCTCACCTATTCCTTCATCGAGCCCGACCTCGCCTGGCGCGTGATGTTTGCTGCGGGGTTGCTGCCGGCGCTGCTCATCATCTACATCCGCCGTGGCGTACAGGAGCCCGTGCCGGCCGCCAAGCCAGACGCGAAAACCGATGCGATGCCAATTTCGCGCTTTCCGCTGCTCGACATCTTCCGCCCGCAGGTGCTGCGCATGACGCTGATCGGCGGGCTGCTGGGGGTGGGCGCGCACGGCGGTTACTACGCGCTGATGACTTGGCTGCCGACGTATCTCAAGACGGAGCGCCACCTGTCGGTGCTCGGCACGGGCGGCTACCTGGCGGTGATCATCTTCGCCTTCTGGTGCGGCTGCGTGGCCAGCGCGTGGCTGCTGGACGTGCTCGGCCGCCGCGGCAACATCCTGCTGTTCTCGTGCTGCTGCGTGGTGACGGTGCTGGTGTATCTGCTGGTGCCGTTGTCGGATGGCGCGATGCTGGTGCTGGGCTTTCCGCTGGGCTTCTTCGCGGCGGGCATTCCGGCCAGCATGGGCGCGCTGTTCAATGAGTTGTATCCGCAGGGCGTGCGCGGCACGGGTGTGGGCTTTTGCTACAACTTCGGCCGCGTGGTGTCTGCCGCCTTCCCGGTGCTGGTGGGCAAGATGAGCGCATCGATGTCGCTCGGCACGGCCATCGGCATCGACGCGGCCATCGCGTATTCGATCGTCGCGGTGGCAGTGCTGATGCTGCCCGAGACGAAGGGCCGCGACCTCGCTGCCGTCACCGTCTGAACACCCATCACCACATCATGACGACGCCCTTGATCCGTCGCCGCCAGGAGACCCCATGCCCACTCGCCGCGCCTTCAACACCGGGTTGCTTGCCATGCTAGGTTCCACCGCCCTTGCCGGCTGCGCCGCCACCGGCAGCAGCGACGTCTCGCGCGGGGCGTCCGCGCGCATCACGGCCATCGACACGCATGCGCATGTGTTCGAACGCGGCCTGCCGCTGGCAGGTGCGCGCCGCTATGCGCCCACCTATGACGCACCGCTGTCGGCCTACCTCGCGCAGCTCGACGCGCATGGCGTGTCGCACGGGGTGCTGATCCAGCCGAGCTTCCTGGGGGTCGACAACAGCTACCTGCTGGCCGCGCTCAAGCAAGCGCCCCAGCGCCTGCGCGGTGTGGCCGTGATCGACCCGGCTGCGCCCGAGACCTTGCTCACGCAGATGAACGCCGAGGGCATCGTCGGCATTCGCCTGAACCTGATCGGCGCGGCAGATCCGCAGTTGAAATCGCCCGTATGGCAGGCCGCGTTGGCACGCCTGCATGCGCTCGGCTGGCATGTGGAATTACACGTCGAGGCACGCCGCCTTCCCGCGCTGCTGCAGGCCCTGCTGGAAGCGCAAGTGAACGTGGTGGTCGACCATTTCGGCCGCCCCGATCCCGCGCTCGGTGTGGACGACCCGGGCTTTGCCGCATTGCTTGCCGCGGGCCGCTCCCGTCGCGTGTGGGTAAAGATTTCCGGCGCATACCGGAACGGCGCCAACGGACGCGGCGAAGCCATCGCGCAGGCCGCCATGCCGCGCCTGAAAGATGCGCTCGGCCTGGACCGCCTCGTCTGGGGCAGCGACTGGCCGCACACGCAGTTCGAATCGCAGATCAACTACGACAAGATGTGGGCCTTCGCCGGCGTGCTGCTGCCCAGCGCAGCGGACCGCAAGCAAGTACTGGTCGACACGCCCGCGCAGTTGTTCCGCTTCGTCTGAACGCGCGATAGCTGCGGCGCCCCCGCGCGATACCCCATTTCGCGAATCACGAATTTCGCCGCGCGGGCCGCGCTCCTACACTGGCCGCTCCTCATCCCCACAAGCCGCAAGGAGCAGCCATGCAGCAGCATCGACTCGTCGACCAGCAATTCGGCCAGGTCGCCCAGGCCTACCTGACCAGCGCAGTGCACGCGCAGGGCGCCGATCTGGACGCGCTGGCCGCGTTGGCGCAATCGGTGCCGCACGCCAAGGTGCTCGATCTCGGTTGCGGCGGCGGCCACGTGAGCTTTGCGATGGCGCCGCATGTGGCGGCCATGGTGGCGTACGACCTGTCGGAAGACATGCTGAGCGTGGTGGCCGCCGAAGCCGCGCGCCGTGGCCTTGCGCAATTGCACACGCAAGCCGGCCATGCCGAGAGCCTGCCCTTTGACGATGCCGCGTTCGACATCGTTGCCACGCGCTTTTCCGCTCACCATTGGTACGACGTGCGCAAGGGCCTGGCGGAAGCGCGCCGTGTGCTCAAACCGGGCGGCAAGCTCGTCATCGTGGATATCGTCGCGCCGGAGGTGCCGCTGCTCGACACGCTGTTGCAAACCGCCGAGGTGCTGCGCGATGCGTCGCACGTGCGCGACTACCGTGTTTCCGAATGGCAGGCCATGCTGGCCGAGGCCGGTTTCCAGCCCGGCACGCCGCGCACGTGGAAACTGACGATGGCTTTCGACAGCTGGATCGCCCGCATTCGCACGCCGCAAGTGCGCGCAGATGCCATCCGCGATCTGTTCGACCGTGCAGCCGACGAAGCACGCACGTACTTTGCCGTGGCACCCGACCATTCATTTGCCATCGACGCGATGCTGATCGAGGCCGCCTGAGCGACGTAAGCGGCTTGGGCACCCTCATCCCCTCTCATCCTTTTTGCCACACCCGTTGGAGGGGTGCCCTGATACGGCGCCATTTTCAGGGTTTCGCTTAATCCTGAATGAAAAAAATGTGATATCGGAACACGTGTACGAACGTGGCGTTGCCGGTAGCCTTCCGGGTTACCGTCGATCCTGGTCGGCATTGGCGCGGCCACTGCGCCGACTTCCGATTTCCATGTACGCCCTGTTCCCCGCCTTCGTCTCGTCGCTCTTCCTGTTCTACGGCGTCTACGTCGTGACCACGCGCGGCCGCACGCGCGCGAGCCTGGCGTTTCTCGGCATGACGACGCTCACATGCCTGTGGCAAGGCATCTGGGCGTTTCTGTTCCAGACCCAAGACCTTGGCACCGCCCAGGTGCTCGCCAAACTCGGTTGGATCGCCATCCTGGTCATGCCGACCATGCTCTATCACTTTGCCGTGGAGGTGGCCGAAGCACCGGGCGAGCGGCACTGGCTCCTGGCCGCCTATGCGCTGGACACTGCGCTGATCGCGTTGCTGTTGACCACCAACCTCGTCATCGATGGCGTGCATCAGTTCCACTTCGGTTTCTATCCGAGGGCGGGCGTGCTGGAAGCCGTGCATATCGCGCAGACAGTTGCGCTCGTCACGCGCGGCATGTGGGTGCTCTACCGCGAGCAGCGACATGCCACCGCCGAAAAGCGCAAACGGTTGCTGACGTGCCTGTTCGGCGTTGGGCTGATTTCGTTGGCGGCGGCTGATTACGCAGTCAACTATGGCATTGCGTTCTACCCGCCGGGTGTGCTGCCGTTGGCCATTGCGCTGGGCATCATCGCCGTGGGCGTGGTCAAGTTTGACTTGATGCGCCCTTACGCACTGGCGGCCACCGTTGCGCACGAGGTGCGCACGCCGCTGACCACCATCCGCTTGCAGGCCGCTGAAATCGCCCGCGCCTGGCCCGACGTCTACCGCGGTTATCAGCTTGCCATCGACAACGGCCTGTGCCAGCCGCCGCAGCATCCGGCGATGCTGGACCGACTGTCCAAACTGGCGGGAGCCATCACTTCGGAAGTCGCGTCCGCACACAGCGTGATCGAGATGGCCCTGGCCTCCGTCACGCTGGAGCGCCTGGACCGGCGCACCTTCGCGGCACATTCGCTGCACGAATGCGTCGAGACGGCCGTGGCGCAGTATCCGTTCCAGGCCGGTGAGCGCGAACGCGTGCAAGTGCAGCCGTTCAACGCCGACTGGCGTTTCGTGGGCTCCGACACGCTGCTTGTGTATGTGCTCTTCAACCTGCTGAAGAATGCGCTGCATGCCATCCAGATCGCGCGCAAGGGCCATATCGAAATTTCCGCCCGCCAGGATGGAGACGCCTATGTGCTCGTGGTGCGCGACAGCGCCACCGGCATTCCGCCCAGCGTGCAGCGTCGCATCTTCGACCCATTTTTCTCCACCAAGCATGTCGGCAAGGGCTCGGGCGTAGGGCTGACATTCTGCCGCCGTGTCATGCAGGCATTTGGCGGGCGCATCCAGTGCGAATCGGTGGTTGGGGAATACACGCTGTTCTCCATGCGGTTTCCCCAACCTCCTGCTATCTGACGCTCACATCTTCAAAGTGCGTCAGGACACGTGTGCCAGCTCCGGCAGCGTGTCCAGCTCGTACGCCTTCACACGCAGGCGCACGTGTTCCGGCAACCGCTGAATCACGCGCTCCGCGTTGGCGCACACCACCTGCTGATACCCCAGCGACACCAGTCGCCCGCCCGAAACAAATCGGAACACCATGTAGAACGAGCATGGCTGCACGCGGAAGGTGTTCAGGTGACATTCCACGCGCTGAAACGGGAATGTCTCTTCAACGAATTCCTGATGCGCGAGCTTGGTCACGAAAATCACGCGCCCGCTCATGAGCAGGTCTGCGTCAATGCATTCGTGAAACCAGCGCTCGCGCACCACGCCCTGCCACTCGAAATACCGGGCGAAATACGTGTTGGCGTAGGCGTTGGAATCCTTCAGATAGACATCGAAGGCGTGCTGGAACGTCTGCTGCGCAGAAATGGCTTCGGGCAGCTCGGCATTGCGCAGATAGTGGTTGACGACTGTGGCAATGGATTGGCCTGTCGGCATCGCATACTCCAAGAATGGAATTGGCTGCTGGCGGCAGCCGCGCATGCGCGGTGGTCCCGCGCATGTATCCATTCTTCCGATGCACTTGCCGTTGCGTAACAAGCCAATAGCGTAGCCCTACGAAAGGGCGGTCTACTCCCCGCCCGCAACACTCCGCAGCCCCGGCGGACTCTGATGAAAGCGGAACGTATTGCGCCCGCTGCGCTTGGCATCGTAGAGCGCCGCATCGGCCCATTCGAACAGAACGTCCAGGCGTTCGTCGGCAGGCGTGAGCGTGACCGCACCGGCTGACAGCGTGACGTATGGCGCGGCAACGGATGCCGCGTGCGGTTCAGCACGTTCAGCCACCATGGCCACGGCACGCGCCACGGCCTGGCGGGCATCATCACGGTTCAGGTCAAACAGCATGGCGACGAATTCTTCCCCGCCCACCCGCGCAATGAAGTCGTCGGGGTGCCGGCATGCCATGCCCAGCGTGTCGGCCACCATGCGCAGGCAATCGTCGCCGCGCAGGTGGCCGTAGGAGTCGTTGTATTGCTTGAAGCAATCAATGTCGAACAGCGCCAGCGTGACGGGGCGATTGTCACGGCGGGCATGGTCGAACAGGCGCGGGGCCTGCGTCTCAAAAAAGCGGCGGTTGAACAGCTGCGTGAGCGCGTCGCGATTGACATCGTTCTCGAGCACGCTGAGCTTGGCCTGCGTACGCTGCAGCTCGCCGCGCAGTGCATCCTGGGCGCTGGCCATGCCGGCACGTTGCAACTGCTCGACCGTCACGTCCCGCAACAAGAGGAAAACGCCGGCATGCCGGCCGCGCGCGTCGCTCAGGCCTTCGAGCGTCACTTCCAGTGTGCGGCCCGTGTCGGGCAGCCAGACCTGGTGGCGGTTGGGCAGGCGCGTACGCTCAAACTCGCGCACGATACCGGCCACGTTCAGCACGGCGGGCGGCATTGCATGCACCTGTGCAGTCGGCAACAGGTACCTCGCGGCGGCGTTGATGCTTGCGATGGAACCATCGCGGGCCAGCACGATGCAGCCGTCACGCATGGCTTCGATGATCTTGCCGCGGGCATAAGCGGCGGTGTCGCGAAGGCGCGGCCGCAAGACGATCCAGCCGAGCAACGCGGTGCTGACAGCAAACGTGGCGGGGGTGAGGTCGCCGCCGAGCGCCGTCGTCCAGTGCTGCAGATAAGCCAGATGCGCCACCAGCGGCAGCAGTTGCCCAATGACCAGCGCCAGCCGCACCTGCGTGCGCGATGACACGTAGAGCCCGGAGGCAACTTCGTCGATGGGCAATACCAACAGCACAAGGCTGATGGCCAGCAGCACGTAGTTGTAGGCGGTGCCCACCCAGAACATGCTCCCGTGGTCGAACACCGCACGCTTAGTCCCATCAATCACGACGAAGCGCGAATCGAGCCATACCAGGTGGTGCAACTCATTGGTGGCGACCAGCCCGATGAAGCCGGCGGCCACCAGCAGCGCCAGCACCCAGCCCGCGCGCACCAGCGGCAACGCGTTGAATTCGGGCCGGATGAGGCCAACGACCATGCGCAGCCACGCTGCCGGCACCATCATGATCCCGAGATAGGCGACCTTGGCCCAGCCCACGCGCGCGGGCATGTCGAAGGTCACGACCTCCATGAGGCGTGCGCCGCTCCACAGCGCGGTGCCGAGCGCAAGCAGCATGAAGGCGGAGACTTCCGCGTCATCGCGGCGCGGCCATGAGAGGCCGATCAGCGCGATCGAAACGAGGGCAGCGCAAGCCAGTGCAGCGATCAGCATGATCGGCACGCCCCGCGCGCATGGCGATGCCGGCGAATAACGACGCCAGCCGGTTGGTCCACGTGTATTCCCCGTTTGGTTGTTGTTCTTGCAGTGTATCGGGCACCGTTGTCGGGTGGATGACTGCGTGGTGCACACCCGATCACCTCCCCCTCCCATCGGCAGGAAATGTAAAAACTGAAGGCCAGCGCGGCTTTGCGGCGCATGGCGAGGCCTGCGCGTGTGGACAGGCGCATATCAGGCTACAGACGAATTCGTTTGCGCGGCGTAGAAATCACCTCCAACGCTTGGCTACCAAAAAACTCCAGGGTGTCATGCGCACCCGTGTTTTTTGGCTATTGGGGCGCGTGGGCCGTGCTGCGTTTTCCCGCTATACAAGAGGTGGGGCGTCGCCAAAATGGGGGCCGTCAAGCCCTCCGGACGCCCCCGCCACAGGCCGACCGGGCAACGTTTTTGCGCTGGCGCGAACGTCCCGTTTCAGATGCCGTGACTTGAGCGACACCGCTATCTTGGCTTCACAAAACGTCGGTATCATCAAGAACATGACCGATACCCGCGCTACTACCCATCTCTATCCCGCGCACGACCTGGCGATCTGCACCGACGCCAACACCGCTGTCGAGCGCATCACCGCCATTTACGAGCGCTCCGCGCAAGCGATCCGCGATCGTTTCCACGCCTTTGCGCGTGGCGAGGATTGCAGCGAAGACCTCTCCGCCTGCTACCCCTACCTCGGCATCACCGTCGACCCGAAAACGCTGGTGAGCGACGCGCGGCCGGCGTGGGGCACGGTGGCGTATCCGGGTGTGTACGGGACGACGCTCACGCGGCCGGACCTGTTCCGGGATTACTACCGCGTGCAGATCGAACGGCTGCTGCACTATCACAACAGCCCCGTCGTGGTGGGCGTGAGCAACCGACCGATCCCGCTGCCGTTCGTGGTGGAAGCGTCCACCGTGGATATCACGCCCGAACAGGCGCGCGCGCTGGGCGGTGCGTTTACGCTGCCCGACCTCGCACAGATTGACGACTCCATTGCCAACGGCACGTACCGCCCGATTGGCGACGAACCGCAGCCGCTGTCAATGTTCACCGCCGAGCGGGTCGACCTCGCCCTGCAGCGCCTATACCACTACACCGCCACGCACCCGAAGCACTTCCAGCGCTTCGTGCTGTTCACCAACTACCAACGCTACGTCGATGAGTTTGCCGCGCTCGGGCGCAAGCTGATGGAAGACGGCAACGACGAGGGCTACATCCGCTTTGTCGAGCCCGGCGACACCGAACACGAACTCGGCACGCCCGCCCCAGACGACTCCCACCGCATCAAGGGCCTCCCGCAGATGCCCGCTTACCACTTGGTGCGCGAAGACCGCCTGGGCGTGACGCTGGTGAACATCGGCGTGGGCCCTTCCAACGCGAAGACCATCACCGACCATCTGGCCGTGCTGCGTCCGCATTGCTGGATGATGATCGGCCACTGCGGCGGCTTGCGCCGTTCGCAGCAGCTGGGCGATTACGTGCTCGCGCACGCCTATGTGCGCGACGACCACGTGCTCGACCAGGACCTGCCGCCCTGGGTGCCTGTGCCGCCCATCGCCGAAATCCAGGTGGCGCTGCAGGAGGCTGTGGCGCGCATCACGGGGCTGTCTGGCGCCGACATGAAATCGCGCATGCGCACCGGCACGGTGGTCTCCACCGACGACCGCAACTGGGAGCTGAAGTACCAGGCGCTGTACAGCCGCTTCAACCAGTCGCGCGCGATTGCCATCGATATGGAAAGCGCAACCATTGCCGCCAACGGCTTCCGTCTGCGCGTGCCCTACGGCACCCTGCTGTGCGTGTCGGACAAGCCGCTGCACGGCGAACTGAAGCTGCGCGGCATGGCCAACCTGTTCTATCGCCAGCGCGTGAGCCAGCACTTAGACATCGGCATGGAGGCCGTGCGCCTGTTGCGCGAAAGCGGCGTTGAAGCGCTGCACTCACGCAAGCTGCGCAGCTTTGACGAGCCCGCGTTCCGGTAGCGCAGGTCAGCGCGGGGGCTGCTCCGGCAGCGCCTCGCGCAGGAAGTCGAGAAACACCCGCACCACCTCAGGCAAAGTTCGGCCCGCCAGGGTCTGCAGTTCCACCGTCCGCCCGCGCATGCCGCGCTCGCGGATCTCCGCGGCATGCAGCTCACCGCGCTGCACGCGCTCGCGCACCGTGATTTCCCCAGCGATGCCCAAGCCGCCGCCTTGCAGCACGAAACTCAACAGCCCATCGAAGCGGTTGCTGACCAGCACCGGCTCGAACACCAGCCCGCGTTGACTGCAGCCCATGTCGAACAGCTGGCGCACCGTGTTGTCCGGCCCCGAAAGCGCAATTGGAAATGGGTGCATCTGCGCCAGCGTCACGCTGCTGAACTTCGCCAGCGGGTGGTCGGGCCGCATGATGGCAAACACCGAGCCACGCTGCTGATACGCCACGCGAATGCCGTGCACGGCAGCGCGGCTGTAGGTCAGGCCGATATCCACATCGCCACGCAAGACGGCCTCTGTCACGCGCATCGGCTCTTCGGCGCGCAGGTCGAACTGAATGCCCGGATGCCGCTCCCGAAACGCAACGATGGCGCGTGGCGCAAACTCGATCGCAAAGCCATCGGAGCACGCGATGCGCACGCGGCCTCGCTGCAACCCTTGCAGGCGCTGAATATCCGAGACCACGCGCTCGGCCTCCAGGGCCCCGCGCAGCGCATGCGCGGCGAGCAGCTCGCCCGCTGCGCTGGGCCGCATACCGCGCGGTTGCCGCTCGAACAGCGGCACGCCCAGAAGCTCTTCAAGCATGGCCACTTGCCGGCTGATGGCCGATGCGCTGACGTGCAGGCGCGCGGCCGCCTCCGTCAACGAGCCAGTGCGCACAACCTCGAGAAAATAGCGGAGGGACGTTTCCTGCAGGCGATGAGATGACATAAGCGACGTAGGCGCGGGCCCTTTTGCTTTGCAGAAAACGCAAAGATATCCCAAGAAAATTCTAATGGTCAAAAGGGTGTGGTATGCGCAGACTCACCCGGAACTGTTCGACCAGCGGAGTGTCCTGATGCCCTTTCAGCAAGCAGCCCGTCAAACGACCGCGCACCGCGCTTCCCATCGGCTCCGGGCCCTGGTGCCGGCCCTCATGCTCGGTGCCGCTGGCCTGGCCGGCGCCGCCGAGCTGTCTACGGCAGACGCCGAACGCCATGCCCAGGCAACCTATCGCGAATACTTCGAGCTGCTTTCCCTGCCTAACGACGCCATCGCGCCAGAGGATGTTCGCAAGAATGCCGACTGGCTGGAGCAGGCGTTCCGCAAGCGCGGCTTCACGACAAAGCAATTCGCCAACAACGGCAAGCCGATGCTCTATGCGGAAATGCCGAACCCGGACGCTGCCCGCAAAACGGTGCTGTTCTACATGCACCTCGACGGCCAGCCCGTGATTCCCGCGCAGTGGGCACAGAAGAGCCCGTGGACACCCGTGCTCAAGCACAAGACCGCTCAGGGCAACTGGGAAGAGATCGACTCGGCGCAGTTGTTCAGCGGCCCGCTCGATCCGGAATGGCGTGTCTTCGGCCGTTCATCCGCCGACGACAAGGGCCCGATCATGATGATGCTGGCCGCCCTTGACGCACTGAAGGCCGGCGGCGGCCAGCCCGCCGTCAACGTCAAGATCATTCTCGACAGCGAGGAAGAGAAAGGCTCGCCGTCGATCAGCAAGGTGATGGAGGCAAACCGCGAGCTGCTGCGCTGCGACGCCATCGTCATTCACGACGGCCCCATGCACGCGAGCAACCGGCCAACGCTGGTCTTTGGCAACCGCGGCGCGGCCGAAGCGCGGCTGACCGTCTATGGCGGCAAGGTGCCGCTGCACAGCGGGCACTACGGCAACTACGCCCGCAACCCTGCCCAGCAGTTGGCCAACCTGCTGGCGTCGATGAAGAACGACGAGGGTCGGGTGACGGTGCCGGGCTATTACGACCACGTGAAGATCAGTGCGGCCGACCGCAAGATCATGGCGGCCGTGCCCGACGACCAGGCGGCGCTCAACAAGCGCCTGGGCATTGCGCATGCCGACAACGTCGGCGCCAATTACCAGGAAGCGATGCAGTACCCATCGTTGAACGTGCGCGGCATGGCGTCTGCAGCCGTGGGCGACAAGGTGGCGAACATCGTGCCCGACAAGGCCGTCGCCGAACTCGACCTGCGCACCACGCCAGACTCCACTGCAGCCTACCTCGGCAAGCTGATCGAGCAGCACGTCGAGCGCCAGGGCTACCACCTCGTCAAGAACGCCCCGACGGATGAAGAGCGCAGCCGTTACGACAAACTGGCCACCTTCACGTATCAGAGCGAAGGTGCAGACGCTGCCGGCTCACCGATCGACTCGGCAGTGGGCACATGGGCCTACAAATCGCTGACCGACACGTTTGGTGCCAACCCGGCGCCGGTTCGCATCCGCATGATGGGTGGGACGGTGCCCACCGCAGAGATCGTTGGTGTGCTGCAGGTGCCCTTCGCGATCATTCCGCTGGTCAATGCCGATAACAATCAGCACGCTGCCAACGAGAACCTCCGGATGGGCAACTACGTGAGCGGCGTGCGCACGATCTACGGCCTGATGACTCACCCGCTCTGACACGCCACGACGGTTATGCCGCGCGAAACAGCCCATGCAGCCCGAGCGGCGCCACGCCGTTCAGGCTAGCCATGGCGACGGGCCCCGCAGAAACACTCTGTGCATCGAACGCCGTCAATCTGGTGCAGCCGGCGTCTACATCGAACACCGTGCCGATCAGCCAGCCCTCGCCTTCACGCGCGCTGGCAGATGCCGGCACGAACACGTGTTCTTCCACCAGCGTGCGGTGCCCGAAGCGGTACTGTTGCACCTGCCCCGAATTCGTATCGACGCGCATGACGGTGTCGAATCCATTCAGCGACTGAGAGCTGCTGCTGGACGACGGCGCCGTGTGAGCCACCATGAACAGCGCGTGATGACGCTGCGCGGTGTGGCGTGTGTCGATCTTGGGGAATTCGGCCACATGCTCGGTGCTAAACTGCTCGGCGCGGCCGGTGCGCAGGTTCAACTGCACTTGCGTAAGGCGAGCACCGGGCGATGGGCGAATCTGCCCGCGCATCAATTCACGCAGCGACGTGGTGACGACCGAGGCATCGTCCGAGCGGATGTAATCGAGATGGATCTCCTGCCCATCCGGTGAAGACCACGCGTTGCCCAGATGGAAGACGAAGCCTGCCGGCAACTGCAGCCAACGCATGCGCGTAACGTCGTCCTTATCGAGCACGAGCACACGCATGCCCAGCTCCGGCCGCCAGACATGGGAATCCAGAAACGACATGCCTGCGCGCGAGCGTTCCACGTCGTATACGAAGGGAGGCAGCAGGAACACCAAGTGGCGCTGCGTTACTGCAAAGTCGTGCACCATCGCCACGTCCGGCACCTTGAGCGTTTCCACACGCTTGAGCGCACCGTCCGCGCCCACGCAGTAGACGGTCAGCAAACCGGCCGCGCTGCTCACGCCAAAATTCCATAGCGTGCCGTCGGCTTCGACCTTGGGATGGGCGGAAAACGGCATGCCCTTGTAGTCATCGCGCCAGGTCTGCACACCTAGCGTGCGCAGTGAATCGGGATCGACACGCGTGGCCGAGCCACCTTCCCACAGCGCGAGCATCTCGTCGCCGTGCATCACCAGGCTGGTGTTGGCCACGTTGATGCTGTCAGGCGATGCGACCGGCTCCATGTCGGGGTTGGCGGTGCCGAACGTCGCGCGCAACGGCCGGCCGGCGGCGGTGTCGGCGACAAACTTGTCGGTGCGCACAAACACGCCGCGGTGGGTCACACCCTGCTCGCTGATGTCGTAGCGCTGGATCATGCCGTCGCCATCAAACAGGTGGTGGTAACGCACGCCGCCGATCTCCTGCCGCGCGGGGCCGTTGCGGTAGAACGCGCCGTGCAACGCGGGCGGGAACCTGCCTTCCACCCTCAGCGGGCGAGTCGGCATATCGGCGCTGACGCCCTGGTAACCCGCCAGCCACGGGTACTGCGCGCGTGCCGCTGCAAACCCCGCAGCCCACGGGTCCGGGGTGGCGGCCATCACGTCGGTCAGGGTCAAGCCAAACGGTGCGGCGCCCAAGGCCGCAATGAAGGATCGGCGTTGCATGACGGGACCTCGCTCAAGATCAATGCAAGTGAATCGTCACGCGCTGGTCGCCCTGCACGTCGATGGCGGCATCGTCAAATGCGGGCGGGCCGAAGCGGCCGCGTGCATCGCGGCTGAAACCGTAGGGCTCGACGGGAATGCCGGCCGGGTTGGTGCTGAGCCTGGCGTCATTGTTGGCGTCATGGAAGACCGACAACGCGTAGCGCCCCGCCGGCAAGTCCGGATATACGAAGGTGACGCTTGCGCCCGACACGCTATCGAGCGCAGCAATGTCAGCCCGGATGGCCGAATCGGGCTTGAGCCAGCCCGCGGCGTCGCGGAACATCGCCGCGCGCACGGCGCCCTGCCGCCCTTGTGCGCCTTCCACCACCACAGTCAGCGTCGCGGCGGATGCACTTGCTGCAAGTGCTGTCAGCATCAGGGCCAACGCAAGGCGCGGCAAAGACAACATGGCAGTCATGAACGTCTCCTGTGGGCCCGGCATGCGTTTGCAGGCCGGCGATCAGGAGGCAATGTAGACAGAGACTTCGGGGCAGTCAGCGCAGATGCGACGAAGTGCAGATGCCACGGCGCAAACGGTCGCTTGCGAGAGATGAGCGCATCACTGCAGCTTGAGGGGAGCACGCCAGAGGTACTGACTAAAACGCCCGCTGGGTCGGCGGGCGCTTTGTAGGGTGACGCTAATGCGGCAAGCTAGACAAGCGGTGCTCGGCCAGCAACACGCTCGCACTCAGGGCAAGCTGGGCGGAGATGAAGCCTTCCGGCATCTCAATGTCTTCCCAGTCACACACGATGTTGCCGGCGCAACAGACCTGGAAACGGGCTGTCCATCGATGATCGTCGCGTTGCAGCGGATCAACGACGATGACATGCGCTCCATGGGTCACTTCCTGAATCGCCATTGTGGTTCCCCCGTTCGTGATCGTTGGGACACCACCTTAGCAAAGGCACATGACACAAATCTGTCCGCCGCCCACCTACAAATGGGGGAGGGCGCACCTCAACCGACTAGCGGATCGGGCCGGGCTGACGAGCGCGTGCCAGGCAGCGGATGATTATTGGGGCCGTAATACGTAAACACAGCCGAGAACTTGACGGCGCCCGTCTGGTTGGCGCGTGCGGCATGGAAGGTGTTGCAGTGGAAGAGCAGCACGTCGCCGGGCAGCAGCGGCACGGGGCGCGCGGTGTCGATCAGCGCGCGATTCTCTGGCAGCTCCTGGCGCAGGAACAGCTTTGCATCGAACCGATCCGCAGGAAGTTCAAGCGTATGACTGCCGGGAATCACCCACAGGCAGCCGTTGTCGACCGTCTCTTCCACCAAGGCCAGCCACGATGACACCAGCTCGTTGCGTGCGAACGACCAGTAGCGGCTGTCGCGGTGCCAATGCGTGGCGGTGCCAAACGCAGGGTGCTTCGTCATCACGCAGTTGTGGTGCGCGAGCGAGAGATGCACGGGGCTACCAATCAGTTGCGCAATTGCGCCGGCCACGCGTGGGTCGCGCGCCCACTCCGTATAAGGCGTGCCGCGTGAATCTGCGTCGAGCAGGCGGCGCACCGTCTGGCCCCCTTCGGCTTCGCGCGAGAGGGGCGCCCCGGCATAGCCGACGTCGGTTTCCAGCTCCACCGGCGCTTCAGCGCGGGCCAGCCCGTCCTGCGCGGCCGCAAGCAACGCGGCGCTCACCTGCTGGCTGACGAAGCCGCGCAACACCACGTAGCCGTGCTCCTTGAAGAAGGCTTGTTGCTCGTCGGAAAGCGGGTGGGCGTGGGTGGCGGTGGGGGCAGACGCGGACATGGTGGAAAAAGCGTACGGAGACGGCGAAAGACAACGAGTGTAACGCGCCGCCGTATGCGTTGCAGGCCCGCCCCACGACTGGCCTGCTCAGGATCAAACGCAATGCGCGTTGTCGGGGTCGCGCTTTACCAAAACGCCTGCTGGCCCGACATCCGGAAATATTTGGCGATCACCATCAGGCCAAGCAGGCGTTCCTGGTCTCGGTTCATGAATTGCGCCACCCAACGATTGGCGTTGCGCACGATCGCCAGTGCATCGCCAGGGTGCTTCCGGTAATGCTCCATTTTCTCCTGGAAGTCCGAATAATCATCCTTCAGCAGAACATAATGCACGTCCGGAATCAGCCTCCCCTCCATGAACCACGTCTCATACCGGGGCCGCCGCATGAAGCAAAGCGAATTGGACGACATGATCCATTTGAGATTGGTGGCAACGTCGTTCCCCTCGACGCTCACAATGAACTTATATTGCAATTGCTCGGCAATCGTCATGGGAGCTTTATAAGTCGCCTTCCCAAGCTCTGATTTTCGAGTATCGCCAATGTCAACGTTTGCCAAGTCGTGACAACGCTCGACAAACGCTTTGCGATGTTCCTGGTGGCAAGGACCACGAAAAACCGCCATGGGCTTCTTGTCGTGGAAATCGATCGTGTCGCGTGCCAGTGAAAAATGCCGGATGGCGTCCAGCTTCAAGAGAATCCCATTATGGGAGCTGCTCTTGATGGGGCGGCTTTTCACAAACGCCGGGTGAGTCGGCTCGGCCGTCACGTCGCCGCAGTCGTAGTCGAAGCTGTAGCCCGGGCCAAAATAGTCCATCAGATCGACAAGATCATAGAAATAGGTGCTGCCTATTTCACGGCCCTTGTTCTCAATAGTGCTGGTTGAAGATTTCAACAAGAACCTTGAATACTCGACGGCATTGCGGCTTGGGTCGAATGACTCCGAAATCGAGTTGTAATAACTCAATCGATCGATGACATCTTGCATGCCACTGTGAGCGCCTTTTCTTTTCAGAAGAGTCTCGGCTCTTCCATTTTTTGTAGCGCGCGCCAGGAAATGGCTTGAAGCATTCGAAAAGTAATACCAGAATTTTCTTGCAGAGAATCTGCTCAAGCGGTATTTGAGATGACGCATGAACCAAAAGTTGCCGCGGAAATTGAACCCAGGGCGTCGCTTTTCGAGCGAAATGTTCCAGCCCCCAATACGCAGATAAAGTAGCGCATGAACCACTTTCTGCCCGCCGCTGACGCACGGTGCGGCCGATCGTGCATCTGCCACCCGACAGCACATCGACCCCGTTTGCCACTCGCATTCGCGGCGGCCCTCACTTTACCGTAAGTACCCTGCGGCTCATTGTGTTTCTTGGGGCCGAGCCGCCCGCTTCGGCAGTCGCCCCGGTTCCCGTCGCTCGGCTGTTGTCCCGGCGTAACACTTTGCTGCCGTCCGAGGCTGAACGCGCCGTGTCAGCCTCGGCCACGGCATTGACCGAGGGGGCTGCCGATAGGCGCCCGCCTTCGCGTTATTGCACGTCCAATGCGGTCACGGTCAACGCACCATTCACCTTCTCGGCGACAAAGCGCACTTTGCTGCCAACCTGCACTTTGGCGAGCATTGCCGGATCCTGGACTCGAAACACCATCGTCATGGGTTCCATACCGAGGTTCTCAAGCGGGCCGTGCTTGATGGTCAGCTTGCCCGCAGCGGTGTCGATCTTCTTGATCTCACCTTCTGACATCGGGGCGGCAGCGGTAGCCGCAGGGGCGGAAGCGGCATCTTCAGCCGCGTGAACAAACGGTGCACCGGCCAGCAGCACGGTCAGCATCAGGGCGTAACGAAACATGTTGGGCTCCTTGTTCAAAGACGGGGTCGGGAAGAAATCAGGATTTGTTGCCGCGCACCTGCACGGCGCCGCGCATGCCGGCTTCGAAATGTCCGGGCTGCAGACACGCAAAATCGACGGAGCCGGTGCGCGTGAAGTGCCAGACGATCTCGCCGCGCTGGCCTGGGTCAACGGTGACGGCGTTGCCGTCGGCGTGCTCCATCTCGGGGTGCTTGCGCATCTGCTCGGCATGCGCTGCGAGGTCGGCCGGCGTGCCCAGCGTCATCTCGTGCCGTACCTGGCCGCTGTTGACGACTTCGAAGCGGATGGTCTCGCCGCGCTGAACGCTGATCTGCGCGGGCGTAAAGCGCATGGTGTCGGTCATGTCGACGCGCACCGTGCGCGTGATGCGGGCGGCGTCGCCGGGTTCACCGATGGCGGCATCGCCATGGTCATGCCCGCCGGCGTGATCGCCGGATGCGTGCGCGATGGCGGCCATCGACATCAGCGCGGCCAGGAAGGTGGAACGGATCAGATTGCGTTGCATGTTTGGTCTCGGTCTACGTTTCGTATGGATGTGGATTCAGGATCGATCAGTCGTCGATGCCGGTGCCGGTGTATTCGTAGGCGACGGTGCCCTTCGGGTGCCTGTACCAACCGGGGTCGGCATAGCTGTTGCGCGGCAGATCGCGGCGCACCTTCATCACCGTGAACATGCCGCCCATTTCAATGGCGCCGAACGGGCCCTGCCCCGTCATCATCGGCAGCGTGTTGTCGGGCAGCGGCATTTCCATCTCGCCCATGTCGGCCATGCCGGCCTGGCCCATGCCCATGTAGTCGGGCACCAGCGCGTTCATCTTCTTGGCGAGGTCTTTCTGCTGCACGCCGATCATGGTCGGCACGTTGTGCCCCATGGCGTTCATCGTGTGGTGCGACTTGTGGCAGTGGAAGGCCCAGTCGCCGGGGTTGTCGGCAATGAACTCGATCGCGCGCATCTGGCCCACGGCAATGTCCGTCGTCACCTCCGGCCAGCGCGCGCTGGGCTGGACCCAGCCGCCGTCGGTGCCGGCCACTTCGAAGGTGTGGCCATGCAGGTGCATCGGGTGGTTCGTCATGGTGAGGTTGCCCATGCGGATGCGCACGCGATCGCCAAGGCGTACGGGCAGCGGATCGATGCCGGGGAAGACGCGGCTGTTCCACGTCCACATGTTGAAGTCGGTCATCTGAGCCACGCGCGGCGTGTATGACCCCGGGTCGATGTCGTACGCGGCGAGCAGGAAGACAAAGTCGCGGTCGACACGGTGCTGCGCCGGGTCTTTCGGATGCACGACGATAAAGCCCATCATGCCCATCGCCATCTGCACCATCTCGTCGGAATGCGGGTGATACATGAAGGTGCCGGACTTCTTCATCTCGAACTCGTAGACGAAGGTCTTGCCCGGTGGAATGTGCGGCTGCGACAGGCCGCCCACACCGTCCATGCCGGCGGGCAGGATCATGCCGTGCCAGTGCACCGTGGTGTGCTCGGGCAGCTTGTTGGTGACGAAGATGCGCACGCGATCGCCTTCCACGCATTCGATCGTCGGGCCGGGGCTCTGGCCGTTGTAGCCCCACAGGTGGCCCGTCATGCCGGGTGCAAATTCGCGCTCGACCGGCTCGGCGACGAGGTGGAACTCCTTCCAGCCGCCGCGCATGCGCCACGGCAGCGTCCAGCCATTGAGCGTGACGACGGGGTTGTACGGCCGGCCGTTGGGCGGCGCGAGGGGGGGCTGTGTGGTGGGCTTTGATTGGAGCGGTGCTTCAGGCAGCGAGGCAGCGCCGACGCGCGAGACCATCGCTGCGCCCAGCATGGCCGCGCCCGTGCCGCCGAGAAATTGACGTCGGGAAACCATGTTCAATGTCCTTGAGGAGAGATCGGCGCAGGAGCGGCCGCGTTCGCTTCGGCCGGCGGCAACTTGCCGCCCAGCGCCATCTGCAAATCGGTCTGGGCAATCCAGTAACCGCGCAGCGCGTCGATGTAGCCGTTCACCGCATTCACCTGCTCGCGCGCATCGGCCAACAGCTCGAACACGCTCACGAGCATGCCGTTGTAGCGCAGCAGCATCTCGTCGGAGATGCTCTTGCGCACGGGCACCACCTCGTCGCGATAGTGGCGGGTAAGGTCATATGCCGTCTGATAGCGCACATACGATTCGCGCACTTCGGAGCGCGCCCGCACCGCCGTGTCGGCAAGCTGATCGGCGGCCTGCATGTAGATCGACTGCGCGCGCGCCACACGGGCGCCGCCCCAGTCGAAGAGCGGGATCTCGATGCCGATCTCGTAGCCCGTTTCGCGTGGCTCATTGGATTTGCTGTTGCGCACGTAGCCGAGGTCGAGCACGTTGATGAAGCGCGTTGCCTGCGTGAGCCCCAGCGACGATGCCAAGCCGTCGACCTGCAACTTGCCCGCCTGGATGTCGAGCCGGTTGCGTAGCGCGTAGGCCTCGATCTGCTGCAGTTCAGGGCGATCCTTCGGCACGTCGGGCAGCCGCTCCGGCAGCTTGAAGCCAGTGTCCGCGCCCCACACGCCAAGCAGGCGGATCAATGCTTCGCGCTCGGCCAGCGCCTGCTGACGCGTGCGCGCGAGGGTGGCAGTGGCTTCCGCATAGAAGGCGTGTTCGCGTGCACGATCCAGCTTGCTGAAGTTGCCGGCAGACGCCAGACGCTTGGCGAACTCGGCACCGGCTTCGGCGGCTTGCTGAACCTGCTCCGCATAGCGCGCGGATTGCTCCGCCGCCACGGCATTGACGTATGCGCGGCGCGTATCGGCCGCCACCTGCAGCATCTGGTTGGCGACCAGCAGCTTGGTCTGCTCGAAGTATCGGCTCTCGATGCGAGTGGCCATCGGCAGCGTCAGCAGGTTCAGGAACGACAGCGAGAACGTGCGCTCGATCGACAGGTCGTCGCCGCTGCGTGTGCGTTTGAAACTGAAGCCGGGATTCGGCAGGCGGCTGGCCTGCACGAGCGCGGCTTCGGATAAACCCAACTCCGCATATGAAGCCTGCAGCCCACGATTGTTCAGCAGCGCGATCTGCACGGCGCTGTCCATCGTCAGCGGCTGGGCGAGCAGCTCGCGCGTGCGTTGCGCGGCGCTGTCGCGGGCTTCTGGTGAACGCTGCCACGTGGCGTCTTTGCCGAGCCGATCGCGCGCCACATCGGCAACGGTCTTGAAGCCGCTGTCTTGCGTGATGGTGGCGCAGCCGCCCAGCAGTAGCGTGCCGGCCAGCGCGCACAGGGCGAGACGGTGTGTGGATGATTTGAGCACGGCGCCTCCTAGTGGTGATGCATGCCGGGCATGGACCCGCCGGCCGGCTTGTTGGAGGTGGCGGCTGGTGCGCTCGCTGGCATGACGTGCCCCGCGTGGCCGCCATCCGCAGAAGCGTCTGACTTGGGGCTCACGGCCGCGTTGGTCTCGCGCCAGGGCGCGGGGCCGGTATCGCGATACGCGCGGTAGCTGTCGAATGTGCGCGGCGCGGCTGCAGCCGGCACAGTCGCGTCCGCATTCAGTGGATCAGTTGGGGAAGCTGTCGGCGCAGACGCCCCGCCCTGCGCCAAAACCCATGGCGGCGCCAACGCCAGTAGCGCGGCGGCCACGAACCATCGTGTGGAAAGCATGAGAAACCTCGATCAAGCGTGATGACATACGGCCGCGTGTCGTGCACGGAGCCGTAGAACCAGAGGCCAGCCCGCTCTATGGACGGACTGGTGGCGTCAAACGCGAATCGAGGGTGGACGTTGCAGCGCTTCGGGAATGAAGCTGCGGAAGGAAACAGCAAGGCCACGCGGCGCAGCGGCCGGCAGCTTGATCAGCGGCACGCCAAGGCTGGCGACCAGGGGAACGACCGACCCGAGCGAACAGGCCGCGCAGATCGGGCAGGTCTTGCAGTGCGACTGCGCCGGCGCTTTCGGCTCGGTGTCGGCAGCCATGGCGTCTTCATGCTCATGGCAAGCGTCGGACATGACGGCGCCATCATCCCGCATTGCCATGGCAACCATTGCATCGTCCATTGCACCGCCGCGCGCCATCATGGTCGTCGCGGCAAACCCTTGCAGGGGCAGTGCCAGGACAACCAGCCAAAGCAGGAGGCGGGTCAGCAAGCGGTGCATGGAAAACAGGACGGACTGAAAATCGTTTGCGGCAGAAACCGTTAGTGTAGCGCGATGCCATCAAATTTCGAGCAATGCAGCACAAGATGAGTTGAGCGCGGCACAATGACGGCCTGCTGCGTACCCATTTCTGCGCGCCCTGCTTTCCCATCATCCCAGCTTCAACGCCCCCATGAATACGCAATCCCACCAGCTCAGCATGACCGTGCTGATGACGCCTGACATGGCCAATTTTTCCGGCAACGTGCACGGCGGCCACATCCTCAAGTTTCTCGATCAGGTTGCGTATGCGTGCGCGAGCCGCTACGCCGGCCGCTATGTCGTGACGCTGTCGGTGGACCAAGTGGTGTTTCGCCAGCCGATTCACGTGGGTGAACTGGTGACGTTCCTCGCGTCGGTCAACTACACCGGCCGCACATCGATGGAAATCGGTATCAAGGTCGTTACGGAGAACATCCGCAACCAGGTCGTGCGCCATACCAACAGCTGCTATTTCACGATGGTGGCCGTGGACGACGATGGCAAACCGGCTGACGTGCCGCCGCTGGCGCCCGCCAACACCGAAGAAAAGGAACGCTTCGAAGCCGCGCAGCAGCGCCGCGCGCTGCGTCAGGAAATGGAAGCCCGACACAAAGCGATCAAGGCAACCTACAGCACGCCGGCTTCGGGCAGCTGAACTGCCTGCCTACGCAGTCAGCAAGGTACTGCAAACCGCGTGGTATCGCGATCGCGCATCGTTATCCACAGGCTTACCCACCGTTTCTGTGGATAACGCAGCGCCAGTGTTGCGCAAACGCGCCCCGCCTCGACGCAACCTATGACTGAGGAAGCGCGTGCAGAAATGCGAGCACGGCGTCGTTGAACAACGCCGGTCGCTGCAATGGCGCGAAATGGCTCACGCCCGGCAGCAACACAAACTGCGCGTCAGGAATGGTCTGCGCCAGATAGTGCGCGTGCTCGGGCCGAATGAACTCGTCGTGTTCGCTCTGAGCGATCGTCACCGGCACGCGGGTCGCAGCCAGCTCTTCGGCTGTTGCGTTGGGCTGCGTCTGCATCATTTCGGTGACGGCCGCGACAAATGCATCGAAATCGTCGGGCGTGGATGAGAGCGCGGTGTAATCCTTTCGGTGGCGCGCAAAACAGCGATCGATGACGGGCGTAGGCAAAAAGGGCTTGGCGCCGCTTGGGTCCATGTTGCAACCGAAGAAGAACACGCCCGCAGCGCGTTCCGGCGTCTGCATGGCCAGGGTGAGCGCAACGCAAGCGCCGTCGCTCCAGCCGATGAACGCCGCGCGGTCGATGTGCAGCGCATCCATGACAGCCCGCACGTCGGATGCCATGCGCGTGTAGGCGTAAGGCTGTGCGTCGCGTGTGCTGCGGCCGTGCCCACGGCTGTCGATGACGATGGGCCTGTAGCCCGCACTCGTCAGTGCCGGAACCTGATACCACCAATTGCCGCTGTGGCCGAGCCCGCCATGCAGCAGGATCACAGGCCTGCCGGCACCGAAGGTCGCATACCAGATGCGGGCACCGTCGTGCTCGACATGGCCGTGCTCAACGGCGGACGGCAGCGGTTCAGCGCCCTGGGCGGCAAACCGTGTCAGATCGTCGTCGAAGGCGTCCATGTCGATCAGGTATCAGCCTGCATAGCCAAGCGCCGCAAACTGCTGCTTGAACCACCAGTAGCAGAGCGCCGCGGCGGCGGCAAAGATGGCCACAAGCACCCAGCCCAGCGGCGTCAGGCGCTTGCGTTCGGCATCGCGGTAGGCCAGCTTGTCGCCGCCGACCAGAAACGCCAGCCCGAAAACCAGGCAAGCCGGCACCAGCACCATCGCCTTGAGCGAGTACCGCACCGTGGGCGCGCCCGCCTGCGCCTCGTGCAGCGGGGCGAGGATGAAGAACCAGCCGATCACCGCGCCAATGACGAGCACCAGCACGCCGCCCAGGCGAGTCTTGAGGTCTTGAGACATGGGAAGCTTCGAGGGATGGGTTGGCTGGCGCCGTGCGATTACGCCACCAGCATGATCCCGCGAGAATAGGGAAGCCGCCCCGGCCACGCAACTTGTGTTAAGGCCGTTAACACTAGCCGCAAACCCGGCCCGGACTAGCGCGCCTCTCCGATCTCGATACCGAGTTCGTTGAGCACCTCACGCGCCGAACGAAACGCCTCGATGGCAGCCGGCGCACCGGCATAGATAGCGCTATGCAGCAGCACTTCGCGGATCTCCACCGCCGTTGCACCGTTGTTGATGGCGCCGCGCACATGGCCCTTCAGTTCAGTGCTGCGGCCCAGCGCAGCGAGCATCGCGCAGGTGCACAGGCTGCGCGTCTTGAGGTCGATGCCGTCCCGCTGCCACGTGCTGCCCCAGGCGTGTTCGTTGAGCCAATCCTGCAGCGGTGCCGAGAAGGCGTCCAACCCGCTCATCGCACGTTCAACAAATGCATCGCCCATCACCTGCGCGCGGCGTGCACGCCCGGCCTGCTTGTCTTGTTCCGACACGATGCCTTCCTCCGTTTTGAAAAATCACGTCGATCAGCCTGGCTTGACCAGGAACATCATCAGCGCCGTACCCAGCAGCACCGCGCAGAACGCCAGCCGCAAACGCCGCGCTGAAAACCGATACGCCAAGGCCACACCCCACGACACGCTGACAATACCGCCGGCCGCCAGCGGAATACCCGTTCCCCAATCCACGTGGCCGGCATGCGCATACGTGGCAAGTGCGATCAGCGAGCCTGGCACCACCAGCGCGAGCGCCATGCCCTGGGCGCGTGTCTGCTGCATGCCGAAGAACGTCACCAGCGCCGGCACCACCACCAACCCGCCGCCCACCGTGAAAATGCCCGACATCGCGCCGCTGGCGATGCCCATCAACGGCAGCGCGGCGGCCGGCATGGCATGTGGAGCAGCATGCGCGGCATCAGCGGTATTCGGCTTCTCTTTGAGCTGCGAGGCAAAGTACACCGCCAGCACGATCAGAAATACCGCAAACGCCGTATGCAGCAGGTGAGCGTCCAGCCCTGCTGCAAAGCGCGCGGAAACGTAGGTGGCCGCCATCGAGAACACGCAGATCAGCGCGACGGAACGCAGATGCACCGGATGCCGCTGGTGATACCGCCAGAAGCCGATCAGCACGTTGGGCGCAATCATCACCAGCGCGGTGCCCTGCGCCAGGTGCTGGTCCATCCCGTACAGATAGCCCAGCACAGGAATGGCGATCAGCCCGCCGCCAATGCCGAGCAAACCGCCTGCCACGCCGAGACCCATCCCGAGCAGCAAATTGATCAGGCCCGTAAGAATCGCGTGAGACGTCATGCCGACAAGAATGGAAGGGGCAGAAAGAAACGCGGCGGCGCGCTGTATCTGCTACAGCGCGCCGCCGGAAGTGAATGTGAAATTGTAGCGCTTGCCGTGCCGAGCAAGGTCTAGGCGAGATGCGCAGCGAAGCCTGATTTTTCGGGAGCGATCTCGGCCCGCAGCGTGAGTGCCGGGATCTCGTATTCACCGGCATTCTGCTGGCGGAACGGGATCGGTGCTGAGGTGAACAAGGTGTCGAGCCGCTCGCCCAACGCCTGGGTGGTCTGCGCAAAGCGTGCCGCGTCCATGCGGCCGGTGCGGTAGCTCACGAATGGCGGCACCACATCAAAACCGGGGTAGTACAGGATGCCGTGCTGGATCGGGAACAAGATGTCGTCGATCGGGCCGTTGATGCCGCGCGGGCTGTAGTGTGATTCCCAACCGCCCGTGGTGACGATGAGCATGGCGCGCTTGCCCGCGAGCGTACCTTCGCCGTAGCGGTCACCCCAGTGGGAGTCGGAGTGCTCGCCAACGCCATAGGCAAAGCCATAGGCATAGACGCGCTCGACCCAGCCCTTGAGGATGGCCGGCATCGAAAACCACCACAGCGGAAACTGCAGGATCACGGCGTCGGCCCATTGCAGCTTGGCCTGTTCGGCAGCAATGTCGGCGGCTTGCAGGCCGTTCTCGAATGCGTGCTTGGAATCCAACGACGGGTGGAAATGCGGACCGACCGGCGCGACGGCGCTGTCGTTTGCATCCAGCGAGGCCTTCCACTGCATGGCGTACAAGTCCGATACCTGCACGGCGTGGCCGGCGCCTTCCAGACGCTGGACGGCAAAGTCCTTGAGAGCGCCGTTGAGCGACTTGGGTTCGGGATGGGCGTAGACGATCAGGACATTCATGGTGACAACTCCAAATAAGGAATGGCTCCAGAATGCGGGGCGCCCAGGTATATTGGAAATGAATTATCAATATTCCAGGCATAGCCATGAATAATCTCAGGCGGTTGGACCTGAACCTGCTGGTGACGCTCGATGTGCTGCTGACCGAGCACAACGTCACGCGTGCAGCGGAGCGGCTGAACTTCTCACAGCCTTCCGTGAGCGTGCATCTGGCCAAGTTGCGCGACATCTTTGGCGACCCGCTGCTGCTCCCTGGCCCGCGCGGCATGCGCCCAACCGCCCGCGCGGAAAGCTTGCGCGAGCCGCTGCGGCTGGCGCTGCAAGCGCTGGAGCAGGCTGTCGCGCCCGCCAGCCCATTCGCCCCGAAGCAAGCCACCAACACGTGGCGCGTGGCCGCCACGGATTACGGCGAATCCACCATCGCGCTGCCCGCGCTGAACACCCTGCGCACAAGCGCGCCGGGCACGCGGCTCGCCATGCTGGAGCTGGTGCCCACGCGCGTCGAAAAGCAAGCCGAGCAAGGGGAGATCGACCTCGCGTTCCACACCACAGACGGCGCGCCACCCGGCCTGCGCCGCCGTGCGCTATTCACTGAACGCTATGTGTTGATCGGTCGCGCTGGGCACCCGCGCCTGAAGCGCAAGCCGACGCTGGCGCAGTTCTGCACGCTGGATCACGTGATCGTGTCGCCCGATGGCGGTGGCTTCTTCGGCGTGACAGACGAAGTCCTGAAGGCGGCCGGTGCCACGCGACGCGTGGTGCTGTCGGTGCCGCACTTCCTCTTTGTGATGACGGCGGTGGCCAGCACTGACATGGTCGCCATGCTGCCCGAGCGGCTGGTGCGTGGGGCCAGTGCGCTACAGGTGGTTGAACCGCCGGTGGACGTGCCCGGGTATGAGATGTCGATGCTGTGGCATGAACGCATGCATCGAGACCCAGGGCACCAGTGGCTGCGAGACGTGATTGCGGGAGCGGTCTAGCCAGCCGCCCCCAAAGCACCATCGCGGAAAAGACTACAGCCCGACCTTTGGCGCGGTGAAGATCAGGCGCAGTCCGAGCGCACCGATCGCCACGGCCGCCACGCGATCGACCCAGGTCTTGGCACGCAAGTACATCTCACGCGGCACACGGCTCGAAAAGCACAGCGCGACGATGGTGTACCACCCGAACTCGACCAGGAACACCAGCGGCGGCAGCACGAAGTAGCACCACACCGGCGGATGCTGCGGCAGCAGCGCGGCAAAGATACTGCCGTACCAGATGGCCGTCTTGGGATTGCTCATCTGCGTGGTGATGCCGGTCCAGAACGACTTGCGCGCGCTGCCGGCCTGCTGCGTCAGGCGATCGTCCATCACCATGGGTAGCTTGGCGCCGCGCCAGATCTTCCACGCCATGTAGGTCAAATATGCGCCACCGGCAACCTTGAGGCCGATGTAGAGCCACTCCACGGCTTGCAGCAACGTGTAAAGCCCTGCCAGGGCCAGGCCACCGAAGAACAGGGCGCCAGCGCCCATGCCAAGTGCAGTGGCCAGGCCGTCGCGGCGCGACAACCCGATGGCATTGCGCGCCACCAGCACAAAACTCGGCCCGGGAATCATGGCGCCCAGCAACAGCGCAACGAGAATGGCAAATACGGCGGCAGATGCGGTCATCAGGAGTCTCCTTGTGTGGGCGCAGACATTCAGAGATGCAGGCCGCGATTCTGCCACGCCAACGATTCCTGCGTCGGCCCGGTGGCAAGGCAGCGGCGGCACCTCTGCCGCCACCCCGCCCTGCCCTTACTTGCACTGCTGCTTGTTGATCGACACGTCATTCAGGTCAGCGGCGGTGTAGAGCGCCGGCACGTTCGGGTCGCCGGCACCCGTCATTGCCACATTCAGGAGCGCCAGGGCCTGGAGGTGGCCAGCCTCGCCGCTTGAAAAGCGCTGCTGCGCCGATTTCGATGCGTTGTACATGCCATTGCACAGGAGCGCCTTGCGGAATATCTCCAAAACCGCGATCCGTGCAGCGTACGTCTCGCGCCGCTCAGCGGCTGTGGCGGGCGCGTGGTTGATCTTGGCGTACTGATTGGCGCACTGCGTGCCGAGAATTGGGTACGCATCCTTGATGCCGTCGCATGTTGCGACGGTCGCGGGCGGCGCAGCCAACGCGGCCGTGGCCGCCAGCGACGCGATCAGGGACACCACCGCCAACAGCACGATACGGATGACAAGCACATTCGAGCGGATGTTCATTGCAGGTTCTCCTCAGTCAGATACGTGGACAAAAAACACAGCGGCAACCGGTAGCGCTGTGTGGACTGACGATACGGGCGGGGTCTGCGGCGGTGGAATGCACCAGAGGTTCTGGCGCAGGTCAGGGGAAACGCGGCATGGGAAGAATGCCGACGAGGCCGGCCACGCTTCATTGGCGTCGATGGTTGATTGCCATGGCAGCGCGCAACGTGGGGTCCCGACAACGCTTCGTGCAGCTGCCGGCGCGTTTGCGCAATCTCCGTTTGCCGCGCTGGCGCGGCCCCGGTAGAGTCTTCCCCCAATGGGTTCACACCCAGAGGTCTGGGCAAAACCGGAGTGATCCGGCGACGCAAAGCTATAGGGACTTCGCTGAACGAAGTCAGCCAGTTGCCCGCCAACCCGCAACGGGGGCGGGCCTGATGACACACGCAACGAATTGCGTGGTCGGGGGCACATAATGAAAACGATACAAACGGGGGGGCGTTCGCCCGCATTCGCCACGCTGGCCGTGGCATCGCAAATGGGCAACGCAAAGCGCAGGTTTGCACGCGCCGCATGCGCGGCTTTCGCCTTGGTGTCGGGCGCGCTGATGGGTGCATCGCACGCCAGCGCTGAAGGGCTGCTGGTGCCGTCCTACATCTATCCGTCGGGCACCGGCGCAACGCAATGGAGTGCGCTGGCCACAGCGGCAACGTCGGTACCGACCACGGTCATCCTCAACCCGAACAGCGGCCCGGGCACGACGCAGGATGCCAACTACGTTGCCGCCGTCGCCAAGGTGCATGCTGCAGGCGGCAAGGTGATCGGGTACGTGTCCAGCTCGTACACAAACCGGTCGTTGTCAGCCGTGGTACAGGACATCAACACTTACCAGGCGCTGTATCAGGTGGACGGCTTCTTCATCGACGAGATGACCGCCGACAGCACAACCGCGCACATCCAGTTCTACCAATCGGTCTACAACTACATCAAGGGGCTATCGCCCAACTACACGGTCACGGGCAACCCCGGCACCAATGTGCCGGAGATCTATGCCAGCCTGCCGGTGGCGGATCAGCTCGTCGTATTTGAAGACAACGCCAAGCACTACGCCAGCTATGCGCCCCTGGCGTGGCAGGCCAACTATCCGACCGCGCGGTTTGCGCACATCGTCTACGCTGCGTCAGCCACGCAGATGCAAACTTTCGTTCGCAACGCATCGAGCAAGGGCGCTGCCACCGTATTCATCACGAACAAGACGTTGCCGAATCCGTACGGCGCGCTGCCGACTTACTGGAGCCAGGAGGTGTCCGCCACTGCCATTGCCCCATGACGGCGCTGGCGTGACGCACGCCGCATGTGCGGGCTGATGCTCCGCACATGCTTTATATTCGGGCCACATCGCATCCACCCTTCGCCGCCCGCCGGCGTTGAGGCAACAACAAGGAGAACCCCGTGGCCCTTTCTTCCAACAAGCTGCCCCCCTGGACCGTCGCTGCCCCGCTGCTGGCGTGGGTGGTGCTGGTCGGCGGCTCGTTCATGACCCCCCCTGGCTGGCTGATCGCGCTGATGGCCCTTGCACTGGCCGGCGCCGTCTTTGCCGCCGTCCACCACGCCGAAGTCGTCGCTCACAAGGTGGGCGAGCCGTTCGGCACGCTCGTCCTGGCGATTGCCGTGACGGTGATCGAAGTCGCGCTGATCGTCTCGGTGATGCTCTCTTCCGGGCCAGAGAAAGCGGGATTGGCGCGCGACACCGTGTTTGCCGCGGTCATGCTCATCTGCAACGGTATCGTGGGCGTGTGCCTGTTCGTGGGTGGCCTGCGTCACCGCGAGCAAGCTTTCCAGGCGCCAGGCGCCACTGCAGCGCTCGCCGTGCTCGCTGCGCTTGTCACGCTGACCATGGTGCTACCCAACTACACGAGTTCCACGCCGGGGCCTGTCATGACCTCGTCGCAGCTGGCCTTCGCCGGGGTGACATCGCTGGTGCTGTACGGCTGCTTCGTCATCGTGCAGACCATTCGCCACCGCGATTATTTTCTCGTCGACAGCGCCAACGAAGACGTGCATGCACCGCCGCCGCCCGCACGCGTCGCGGCGCTCAGCGCGGTATTGCTGATGGTATCGCTGGTGGCCGTCGTGGGTCTGGCCAAGGTGCTGTCGCCTTCGGTGGAAGCGGCCATCCTGAATGCAGGCGCTCCGCCCGCGACGGTCGGCATCGTCATCGCCGCTCTGGTGCTGCTGCCGGAATGCCTGGCCGCCCTGCGCGCCGCCAATGCAGACCGCATCCAGACGAGCCTGAACCTCGCACTGGGCTCGGCGCTGGCGAGTATCGGCCTGACCATCCCGACGGTGGCGGCCGTGTTCATCTGGATCGGCCGCCCGCTCGAACTGGGCCTGGGCCCGAAGGAAATGGTCCTGCTGTTCCTGACGCTGATCGTGTCGTCGCTCACGCTCGGCAAGGGCCGCACGACCATCCTGCAAGGGGTCGTGCATCTGGCCATCTTTGCGTCGTATCTGTTTCTCTCGATCGTGCCCTGAGCAACACGCACGGTAGCGGGTTGATGTTTGGGGCGCCGCCGGGCGCCCCTTGTTTTTTAGGCGCCATGTCCGGCGTTATTGCACCGGCTCCATGCCTTGCAGCAACGTAGGAATCAGCTCCGACACCGTCGGGTGAATGTGCATGGCGCGGCTGATGGTCGTGTACGGCGCCTTGGCATACATCACGTCGAGGATCGAATGCACCGCCTCGTCACCGCCCACACCCAGGATCGACGCGCCCAGAATCTCGTGTGTCTGCGCATCGACCACCACGCGCATGAAACCCTGGCTCTCGCCCTTCTCCACCGCGCGGCCGACGCGCGTCATCGGGCGGTTGCCGACCAGCAGCTTGCGCCCCGATTGCTTCGCTTCCGAGAGCGACATGCCGACGCGCGCAAGCGGCGGGTCGATGTACATGGCGTACGCCTGGATGCGGTCCGACACCTTGCGCGGATCATCGTCGAGCAGATTGGCCGCGACGATCTCGTAATCGTTGTAAGCCGTGTGCGTGAACGCGCCGCGGCCGTTGCAATCGCCCATGGCCCAGATTCCAGGCACGTTGGTGCGCAACTGCTCGTCAACGCGGATATTGCCGCGCTTGTCGATTTCCACGCCGGCCTTGTCGAGTCCAAGATCATCGGTATTGGGCACCCGCCCGACCGCCATCAGCAGATGCGAGCCCGACACCTCGCGCGCGCCGCTGCCGCAGTCCAGACCGACCACCACGTTGGCGCCATCGCGCCGCACGTTCAGGCAATCGGCGTTGACCTGCACGTCGATGCCCTCGGCTTCGAGAATCTCGCGCACCGCCTGCGATACGTCTTCGTCTTCGCGGGCGATCAGGCGCGGGCCTTTCTCGACGATCGTCACGCGCGCACCGAAGCGACGAAACATCTGGCCGAACTCCAACCCGACGTAACTTCCGCCGATCACGACGAGGTGCTCGGGCAGAAAATCCACGTCCATCATGGTGGAGTTGGTGAGAAATGGCACTTGATCGAGCCCCGGCATGGGCGGCACCAACGCCCGGCCGCCGACGTTGACGAAGATGTGTTCGGCTTCAAGCAGTTCGTTGCCGACGCGCACGGTGTGCGCGCTCTCGAAACGGGCGTGGCCCTGAAAGACGGTGCAGTGCTCCAGACCGCGCACCCATTGCTCGACGCCATGGTTGGAGCGGCCGGAAATTTCATCCTTGCGGGCCTTCATACGCTGCATATCAACGGTGACGCCGCCGTTGATCACGACGCCGTATTCAGCCGCACGCTGCGCCATGCGTGCTGCATAGGCGCTGGCCACCATCGCTTTCGTGGGAATACAGCCGGTGTTGACGCACGTGCCGCCAAAGCGGCCGCGCTCGATGATGGCCACCTTCATGCCGGCGCCAGACAGGCGCGCCGCCAGCGGCGGGCCGGCCTGACCGGTGCCGATGATGATGGCGTCGAAGCGTTGCGTCATGGCGCTCTCCTTCGTGTGCGGGCCAATCGCGGCCGTCTCGGTATGGTAGGCGGCCCACGTGGCAACGGCGAGTCCGGCGGCAGGTTTTGCCGACGCACCGGGCGACGCACGCGGACAGCGTCGTCGCCGGAAGGAAAGCAAGAAAGCGGCCGTTGCGCTCAGTGGCGAGCGCAACGGCGCATCAGATCAATGGTGGTGATGGTGCTTGCCGTGGCGACGGTAGCCGCGGCCGCGGTCGTCGCGGTCGGAATACGAATTGCGCTGTACGTTGCCACCCAGGGCTGCACCCGCGCCGCCGCCCAGGCCCGCGCCCACGATGCCGCCCGTACGGCCGCCCATGGCATTGCCCGCAGCTGCGCCCACACCGCCGCCCAGCGCACCGCCCACGATGGCGCCCTTGCGCTCGCGGCCGTTGGCCGTCAATGCGCCGCCGGCACCGCCGCCCACAGCACCGCCGATGACGGAGCCGGTCGGACCGCCCAGCGCGCCGCCCACGGCCGCCCCGCCCGCGCCACCCAGCGCGCCACCCAGCGCATTGCGCAAGTCGTCCGCCGCAGCGGGCAAGGCCGTCAGGCCGGCAAGCGTTGCCACAATCAGGGCCGGTGCAATTTTCTTCAACATGGTGTTCTCCTTATGCGCAAATGCAGGATGCGGCACTCAAATCAGCACTGAGGGCCGATCCGGGCTCGATGAGTTCGGGGCGCAGAATACAAGTCGCGCAACGGGACGGGTTAAACACATTCGTCAATCTCGTAACAGAATGTTGCTAGTCCAAGCATCCCCCTAAGCCATTGATAAGCCAGACCGAACAGGAGAACCCATGCCCAGCTACATCGCCTTCCTGCGCGCCGTAAACGTCGGCGGCACCGGCAAACTGCCCATGGCCGAACTGCGCGCGATGTGCGAATCGATCGGCCTGACCGGCGTACGCACCTACATTGCGAGCGGCAATGTGGTCTTTCAGAGCCGGCTGGCGGAAGCAACCGTCAAGGCGAAGCTGGAACGCTGCCTGGAGAACTACGCCGGCAAACCCGTGGGCGTGCTCGTGCGCACGGGCGCGGAGCTGGCAGCGGTGCTGGAAGGCAATCCATTCAAGACGGCTGCGCCCAACCGGACGGTCGCGATTTTCCTGGATACGCCGGCGCCCGCCGATGCCTTGGCCGCCGCCACCGGCTGCCGGACGGAAGAGATGGCCTTGGGCACGCGCGAAATCTACGTGCACTACGGTGAAGGGATGGCCAATTCCAAACTGAAAATTCCCGCCGCCAAAACGGGGACGGCCCGCAACATGAACACCATCGCCACGCTGGTCGACTGGGCGACCGAATAGCGGCGCTAAGCGCAGATCATTGCGCCGCCGACTTGCGCTTGGTCATGTGGTGCAAGTACGCCAGCAGATCGTTGAGTTGCGCATCGGACAGCGTTTTCTCGTCGATGGCCGACATGCGGGCGTTGGGCCACCAGCGCAGGGATTGCGGATCGCGGATCAGGTGGCGCAGTTTCTCGTCGCCCAGGTATTCGACCGGGCTGTACGGCACGTTCAGGTCGGGGCCAAGGTTGGCATCTCCCGCGCGGTTGAGCGTGTGGCACGAAAAGCAGACGCGCTGGAACGTGGCGAAACCGCGCATGACGGGGCCATCAGCCGGCAGCCCCGCCGCAGGGCGGATGGCCGCAAAGCGCTCGCCGGGCAGCGCGGCAATATCGATGCGCACGATGCTGTAAGTCCACAGGCTTTCGTTCACCACCGATGCCTTGGCCGGCGGCGCGGTCCAGATCAGGCGGAACGGGCCAATGTCCTGACCCTTGAGCGTGGGCCACGGTGCGGCGGGGTCTTCCACGGCCAGCCAGGCGCGCGGGCCATCGGCGCGGTCGCCCAGCAGCAGGCGCATCGGCAGGTGTGATACGTAGCCGTCGCTGGCGGCGGTGGTGGCGCTGGCATCCGGGCTGACCGCCTGTCCGCGGAACAGCTCCGTCACCGGGATTGCCTTGAAGGTCAGGCGGCTCTTCAGGTTCTGGTCTTCCACGGTCACGCTCGTCACGTGCGGATCGTGCAGCAATGCATCGCGCGACAACGTGCGGTGCTGCGTGCCGATGTTGACGGTCAGCGTCGTGCCGTCATCCGGGGCGTCAGCCGCATGGGCGCCACTGCTGAACGCTGCGCATGCGCAGAGCGCCCATCCGGCCATCGTTGCAAGCCAGTTCTTCATGAGGTCTCCTGTGGGCAAATTGGGGCATTTCGTTGCGACGAGAGTGTAGGCAAGCGCACGAGGTTTGGCACGGTTTTCGTTACCGATACAACTGTGCTTCCACTCGATGCCTGACGGTCTGCAACGCGGCATCGAGCCGCTCAAGCGCGACGGAGCCCAACGCCAGCCGCAGCGCATGCGGTACCTGCTTTGACGTCGCAAACGGCTCTGCGGTGGACACGGAGATGCCATCCTCCTGCAGCGCCACGGCCACGCGGTCGGCACGCACCTCGGGCGGCAGCGCAAGCCAGACAAAATACGACGCAGGATGCGTGACCAGCGTCAACCCAGCCAGCGCTTTGCGGGCAATCGCCTGGCGTGCTGCCGCATCGCGCCGCTTTTCGGCTTCCAGGCGGTGGACCGTGCCGTCGTCCAGCCATGCGCATGCAAGGCTGGTGATGATGGCCGGCGTATTCCAGGTCGTGGCGCGAATAGCGCGTTCCAGTTGCGGCACCCACGCAGCCGGCGCGGCAACGAAGCCGAAACGCAGGCCGGTGGCAACGCTTTTCGACAGGCCCGAGACGTAGACCGTCGATTCCGGCGCCAGCGCGGCCAGCGGCACGGGCGGATTGTCTTCGAGAAAGGCGTAGGCCGCGTCTTCCATGGCGATGAGGCCGTGGCGGCGCACGATGGCCGCCAGTTGGCGCCGCCAGCCAATGCCACTTACCCAGCCAAGCGGGTTGTGCAGCGTCGGCATGACGTAGACGGCGCGCACACGGCGCCGTGCGCAAAGCCGCTCCAAAGCATCCAGATCCAGGCCGAGCCCGGCTGCGGGCAGCGGCGCCAGTTCCAGATGCAGCATCTCGGCGATGACCTTGAAACCGGGATACGTCAACGCGTCCACCGCAACCACATCGCCGGGCTTGAGCAGTGCCATGGCGGTCACGGCCAGGCCGTGCTGCGCGCCGTCGACCACGAGGACGTTGTCCGGCGCGACGGGCAAGCCACGCTGTGCCAGGTGGCGCGCCACGCAAGCGCGTTCATGCGCGCGGCCTCCATGCGGCGCGTAGCGCAACAGCGCATCCAGATCGCCGCCGCCGGCCAGCTTGCGCAGCGCACGGCTCAGCAGCCGGGCCTGTCCGGGCAGCGACGGATAGTTGAAGTTCAAATCCACCACGCCGGCGGCCACGGCTTGCTGGTCGATACCGAGGCCGCGCGGCAACGTGTTCTCGCGCACGAAGGTGCCGCGCCCCACTTCGCCGCTCACCAAACCCATCGCTTCAAGCTCGGCATACACGCGCGTGGCCGTGACCAGCGCAACGCCGTGGCGCTGGGCCAGTTGCCGGTGCGTGGGCAGGCGTGTGCCGGGCGGCAGACGGCCGCTGCTGATCTGCGCGGCCAGTTCGTCAACGAGCGGCTGGTAGCGGGCTTGGGTCATGTCTGGGTGTACTAAGGACAATTTTTTGATTGTATTGCCCTGTGCCCCTAGCATGCGATCTTTCCCAACGCGACAGCACACGATCATGCACATCGCCATCCTCACCTTCGATGGGTTCAACGAACTGGATTCGCTTATCGCTTTTGGCGTGCTTCACCGCATCAAAAAACCGGACTGGCGCGTGAGCCTGTGTTGCCCGCATACCGAAGTCACTTCGATGAACGGCGTGACGATGCATGCGCAATCGATGCTGGAAGACGCACGCACCGCAGATGCCGTGCTCGTCGGCAGTGGCATCCGCACGCGCGACGTGGTAGCCGATCCGGCTTTGATGGCGCGGCTGGCGCTCGACCCATCACGTCAGTTGATTGGGGCGCAGTGCTCGGGCACGTTGGTATTGGCCAAGCTGGGGCTGCTCGGCAACGTGCCAGCCTGCACAGACCTGACCACCAAGCCCTGGGTGCAGGAAGCCGGCGTGGAAGTGCTGAACCAGCCGTTCTACGCCAACGGCAATGTGGCGACGGCGGGCGGGTGCTTTGCTTCGCCGTACCTGGCGGCATGGGTGATTGCGCGCACAGAAGGCGTGGAGGCCGCTGCCGAAGCGCTGCACTACGTCGCCCCCGTCGGCGAGAAAGAAGCCTACGTGGAAAACGCCCTGCGCAACCTGCAGCCTCACCTGCCTGGCTGATCGCGGGTGCGTTGGCCAGCCGATAGACTGGACGGCCCCTTCACGCATCGCAGACACGCGATCAGGAGTCACTTCTTGAACACGCTGACGACACTGAAGACGCTATCCCTTTCCATTGCCGTTGCGCTGCTGGCACACAGCACCGGGGCGTTCGCAGCCGAAAGCCTGGCCAACGGCGTCAAGCGCCGCGCACCGCAGGGCATTTCCACGAGGCTCTATGCCTGCGTCGACAAGGCACCGGACAATCCGGACGCAATCGGCGCATGTCTCTCCGCAGAAAAGACCGCGCAGGACGAGCGCCTGAACCGCGCTTACCAAACGCTCTCGAGCAAATTGAACGGCAAGGCGAAAGACGCACTGGCAAGCTCAGAGCAGGCGTGGCAGGACTTCCACAGCAGGACTGCAGCCCTTGAGACCGCCATCTACGGCAAGGACAAACTCGACGATCTGCAGCGCCTGGAAAACGAAGTCTTCCGCCTGAGCGAGCGCGCCAACGCACTCGACAAGTACGTGGCCGCGAAGGGCCAGTAAGCCATTCAGGCGTCTGGCGTCGCCGACAGCCATGTGCGCAGGATGGCCACGCCGTAGCGTGAATCCACCTGCGCGATGAACTGGGCGAAGTCCACGCTGGCCGCGTCATCGGCGCGGTCGGAAATCGTGCGGATGGCGGCAAACGGCACGCCCCACTCGTGGCACACCTGCGCCACCGCGGCGCCTTCCATCTCGACGGCCAGAGCATCCGGCAAGGCCGTACGCAGCACCGCGCTTTCTGCCGAAGTGCAGACAAAGCGGTCCCCGCTGACGATGAGGCCGCGATGCACCTGCGGCGCCGCAATCCCGAAGGCCCGCATGACATCCGGCCCCAGCAGCGCGTGCGGGTCGGCCAGCACGGCGCCAGCGCTTTCCAGCAGCCCGCTGGCGAGCGACACATCGGCAGGAAAACGCGCCATGCCGGTCAGCGGAATCTCCCAGCGCGGGAACAGCGGCGAGGCGTCGACATCGTGCTGCAGCAGCTCTTCCGACACCACCACGTCGCCCACGGCCACGCCCGGTGCCAAGGCGCCGGCCACACCGGCAAACACCACGGCGCGTACGTTGAACTGAGTGATCAGCACGGCGGTGGTGGATGCCGCTGCCACCTTGCCAACGCGCGACAGCACCACAACGACCGCATGGCCGTCCAACTCGCCCGTCCAGAAATCACGGCTGCCGATGTGGACGCACTGCGCGCCGGACAGGCACGTCAGCAGTTCGTTGATCTCTTCATGCAGGGCAGCGACGATGCCGATCGGGCCACGGGCGTCGGGCTGGGAAGACGGAGTGTTCATGCAGGATGCGGCGCCGGCTTGGGGCGCAGATACATCGAAAGACGCCATTGTCGCCGCAATCCGGCACCCGCCGGCACCGTCGCTCAGAGACGCTGCGCCGCGCGTTGCACGGCGTCGTGGCGATCGGCTCGCAAACGATCCAGCCGCGAGGTCACCGCTTCGAGAATCTCCGGTGCCGCGCGCTCGGGGCGGCCGCAATCGAACGGCGGCGCGGGCGCGTATTCGATACCGAGCTGCACGGCCTGCGCATGCTCGACACCGGCAATGTCTGCCATGACCGTCAGCGCCATGTCGATGCCGGCGGTCACGCCGCCGCCGGTGATGAGGTTGCCGTCACGCACCACGCGGGCCTCGTCCACCGTGGCGCCAAACGCGGGCAGCAGGTTGCGCCAGGCCCAGTGGCAGCCCGCGCGCTTGCCCTGCAGCAACCCGGCCGCGCCCAGCACGAGCGAGCCGCTGCAGACGGACGTGACATAGCGCGCGCCGTCGGCAAGGCGCCGGACTTCGCGCACGAACTCGGCGTCTTCCATGGCTTCAATCACGCCAAAACCGCCGGGCACGCAGATCAGGTCAGCATGCGGAATATCCGCCAGCCGCTGCACGTTCGAGATAGTGAGGCCGCCATCGGCATGGATCTCTCCACCGCCCGCCGAGGCGACCACGCATTGCGCGCCGGGCAGCCGCCAGAACACTTCGTGCGGGCCAGTGAAATCGAGCTGGGTGACACGGTTGTACAGCGCAAAGACAACGATGAACGGGGAAGTCGTCATGGCTCGGCTCTCCTGAGAGTGATGCGGTGGTGGGTTGACGCTTCACAGGATCGCGCTCTATCGTGTTGGCAGCAATGACCAGTCTCCCACTTTTTCTGCCATGGCCCACTGCATCGCTGTGCTGATCTTTCCGGACTTCCAACTGCTCGACGCCGCCGGGCCGGTGGCGGCATTTGAAGTGGCCAGCCGGTACCGGGACGATCACTACGCGCTGCGCACGATTGCCGCCCAGGCCGGCCTCGTCCGCAGCTCCTCCGGTGCCCGCTGGGATGCCGAGGCCTTGCCCCCGGCCAACCAAGTCGACACGTTGCTCATAGCCGGCGGCGACGGCGTGGATGCCGCCATGGCCGATGCGCGCACGCGCCGCTTTGTGCAGCGCTGCGCAGCGCGCGGCGCACGCGTGACCAGCGTGTGTTCGGGCAGCCTGCTGCTGGCCGCCACGGGCTTGTTGAACGGCCGGCGCGCCACCACCCACTGGAGCCGCAGCGAGCAGTTCGCGCGCACCTTCCCGCAGGTGCAGCTCGAACCCGACCATATCTACGTGAACGACGGCCCGATCTGGACCAGCGCCGGCATCAGCGCCGGCATTGACTTGGCGCTTGCCCTAATCGCAGAAGACCTGGGCGACCGCCTGGCCCGCGCCGTGGCGCGGCAGCTTGTCGTGTACTACCGGCGGCCCGGCGGGCAGTCGCAGTTTTCAGCGCTGAATGAGATGGATTCGGCACGTGGCCGCTTCAAACCGCTGCTGGATCATGTGCGCCGCAACCTGAGTGCACCGCATCGCGTGGGCGATCTGGCCGAGCACGCCTGCATGAGCCCCCGCCATTTCGCACGCGCGTTCCAGGTCGAAACGGGTCTCACGCCTGCAAAGGCCGTGGAAAAATTGCGCGTGGAGGCAGCCCGCGCCGCGCTGGAAAGCGGTGCCGTCTCCATGCAGCGTGTGGCCACCGAGTGCGGTTTTGGCGATACCGAACGCATGCGGCGCAGTTTTCAACGCCTGTTGGGCGTGCCTCCGTCTTCATTGCGCGCACGCTAATTTCATTTAAACCCGCGCCACTGCGCCATTCGCCTTCCTCAGGCCCAAACTTTGCGTCCGAGCTCCGGCGCCGCCCAGCTTCCACAAAAAAGGGGCGCGCAAATCGGACACACGGAACGCAACGAGCGAAGGAGGAGACGCGTATGGACACTCGGGAAATGTTGGCCGTCGTCGGGGTGACGCTGGCCGTCATCACAGCCTATTCGCTTGCCCGCGATCTGACGGACGAGCCGTTGGGCCTGCTGGCACCGCAAACCGGCCTGGTGCACGTGCAAGCGCAGGTGAATGCGCCGCATCAGTGAGGCGCATGGCGCGCAAAGGCCGGCCCGCATCCCTGATCGAATGGCCGCCGCGTCTGGTGGAAGACATCGCCCGGCGCCGTGCGATGCTCTTCTTCGGGTCGGGCATTTCGGCCAACGCCAGTTCGGCCGATGGCACGCGGCACCCGCCCACCTGGGCTGAACTGCTGTGCCTGGCCGCCGACGCCATCGCCCCCAACGCACCTCAACTGTCGGAAGAAGTTCGCGCCTTTGTCGCGCGCGGCGACGTACTGACCGCCGCAGAAATCGTGCGCCGCGTCCTGGGCCAGCGTCGGCTGACCGCGCTGTTGCGCCGTGAGCTGGTCGCGCCGCGCTTTGAAGCGGCACCCATCCACGACGCATTGCTCGCACTCGATTTCCGCATCACGCTCACACCCAACTTCGACACGCTATATGAATCGCGGGCCCATTCACACGGCAGAGCGCCGGTGGAGGTGTGCGACTACAGCAACCCTGCGGTGGCGGCGCGCGTGCGTGAAGACTGCAACCTGATCATCAAGACGCACGGCTCGATGAGCCACCCAGCCTCGCTCATCTTCTCGCGCTGCGACTACGTACAGGCGCGAGCGCGCTACCGCGCCTTCTACGATCTGGTCGAGGCACTGCTGCGCACGCACACCTTTCTCTTTGTCGGCTGCGGCATTGACGACTCCGACATGCGCGCGCTGCTCGAAGCCTATGGCGCCGAACACCCCGGGGCCGAACGCCATTACTTCGTGACCGCCGCCGACACGTTCTCCGACGTCACCACCGCCGTGCTGGAAGACGCGCTCAATCTGCACGTGCTTCGCTATCAGGCGCAGGCGGCAGACCATCCGGCGCTGCTTGCGGCTGTCCGCGCACTCGGCACGGCGGTCGAGGGCGAGCGCAAGACCATCCACGGCCATCGCCGGCACGGGGCCAAGCGATGACGATCCATGTCGGCATCTCCGGTTGGCGCTACGAAGGGTGGCGCGGCGTGTTCTATCCGGAAGACCTCGCGCAGCGCCGCGAGCTGGAATATGCGTCGCGCCAATTCGACACCATCGAGATCAATGGGTCGCACTACTCGCTGCAATCGATCACGAGCTGGCAGGCTTGGCATGACACCGCGCCCGACGGTTTTGTTTTTGCGGTCAAGGGGCCGCGCTACTTGACCCACATGCTGCGGTTTCGTGACGAGACGGCGGTGCCGGCGCTGGCCAACTTCTTTGCTTCGGGAGTGCTGGCCCTGCGGCGCAAGCTCGGGCCGTTCCTGTGGCAGTTTCCATCCAACTTCCGGTTCGATGCAGAGCGGTTCGAGCGCTTCCTGTCTCTGCTGCCGCGCGACACGACAGCTGCGCGTGCGTTGGCCCGTCAGCACGATGCGCGCGTCAAGGCGCCATGGTTTGCCACACGCGACCAAAAGACGCTCCGCCACGCGGTGGAAGTGCGCCACGAGAGCTTCTGCACGCCGGAGTTTGCAGCGCTCCTGCGCAGGCATCGGGCCGCGCTGGTGGTCTCGCATGCCATTGCAGACTGGCCGTACCTTGAAGACGTGACGAGCGATTTCGTCTACCTCCGCCTGCACGGCGCCGATGCGCTCTACAGCGGCGCCTATGCCGATGCCGCGCTCGATCACTGGGCCGATCGCATCCGCCAATGGGCTGCAGGCAGCGAGCCGCCCGATGCACAACGCGCTGGCGCACCCGCCAAACTGCGGCGCAGCGGACGTGACGTCTATTGCTACTTTGATAACGATAAAAAGGTCGAAGCGCCTTCCGATGCGCGGCGCTTGCTCGAACGGCTGCGTCCTGCCAAGTAAGACTGCGGCGCGCCCCTGAGCGCCAATGCGTTCAGCCCGCTTTCGCCCGCTGGCGCTTCGTCTCCTTGACGGCCGTGGGGTGGACGACCGCCGTATCTTCCGGAGCCAGCGCGCGTCCGTCCTGCGCGCGGAGTTCAAGTCGCGGCACCGGCTTACCCGTTGCCTTCTCAACCAGCACAACGTGCGCCTCATCGGGCGCAAAGCAAAACGCTTCGCCCCATTGCCGCAGCGCCACCAGCAGCGGAAACAGCGCGCGCCCTTTCTCGGTCAGCACGTAGTCCTGATACGCACTCCCGTCAGCCGCTGGCACCGTTTCGAGAATGTCGTGCGCAACGAGGTTGCGCAGCCGCACCGCCAGGATGTTCTTCGACAGCCCGAGACTGCGCTGAAACTCGCCAAAGCGGCGCACGCCATCAAACGCATCGCGCACGATCAATAGCGACCACCAGTCGCCAATGGCGTCCAGCGGCCTGGCGACGCCGCAAAGAGAATCCGCGTGGCTCGTACGTTTGACCATCTGTATCGCGCGTTGCGGGCGCGCCCTCACATTCAATGTGGTTGCAATATAAAACCTCAACTGCTACAACGCAACGGTTTCATATTGAAACCACTCAAAACACGGAGGAAACACGGCATGCGCGTTGATACGTTCAATGGGATGTACCCCTATACCCCCCGCTTTACCGATGCACCGGGCTTCTCAATGCATTTCGTGGACGAGGGCCCCGCCGATGGCGCAGTCGTACTGTGTCTGCATGGCGAACCCACATGGGGTTTCCTCTTCCGGCGCCTGATCGCGGCACTGCACGGCGCCCACCGCGTGGTGGTGCCCGACCACATGGGCTTCGGCAGAAGCGAAACACCGCCATCACGCAGCTACTGGCTGCAAGACCACATCGACAACCTTGAGCGCTTCGTGCTTGCGCTGGACCTGCGCGGCATCACGCTTGTCATGCATGACTTTGGCGGGCCCGTCGGGATGGGGCTTGCGTCACGGCATCCGGATCGCATTCGGCGCATCGTGAGCGTCAATGGGCCCACGCCATTCGGGCAAGCGACGCTGGGTGAACGCTTGGCCGCCAATGCGGCGGTGTCGCCGTGGTTTCAGTGGATCGTGCGGGCCGAATCCGAAGGACGTCTTGAAGCCGTACTGGGTGAACTCGGCTTCAATATCCTCAGCACCTTGAAGCTCAACGGCTTTGAAGACCACCGGCTCATCAACGATGCGTGGTTGCAAGCGTACGGCGCGCGCTTTGCGACGCCGGCTGACTGCGCTGGCGCCATCGGCTGGGCCAAAGGCGTGGCGACCGGCGCGCATCGTTTTGAAATACCGGACGGCGCAGCGCACCGTGCCATCGCCACCAAACCCGCCATGGCGATATGGGGCATGTCAGATCGCACCTTGCATGCTGAGCATTTTCTGCCGCTCTTCAGTGAGCTGTTTCCGGATGCGCCGGTGCATCGGTTGCCCAGCATTGGACATTACAGCTTGGAAGATGCGCCCGATGCGATTGCCCACCGTATCGCTACGTTTCTCGCGCAAACGTGAGGGCGTAGCATCCGCCGACTACAACGCCGCATACATGCAAAAAACGCAGCGGACGCGACTGCGTAGTCTGTGCCCAAAAGCAGGCTACGCTTGCTCGCGCTGCCCTGACACAGCCGCCTGACCAAGCCTGACCTCGGCCACCAGCCCCCCGCCCTCGCGGTTGCGCAATGTAAGCCCGCCGCCTGCGGCCACCGCCAGTTGCTGCGCGATTGCCAAGCCCAGCCCCGTGCCCCCCGTCTCTCGGCTGCGCGAATTCTCCAACCGTACAAACGGCTGCAACACGGCATCGAGTTTGTCTTCGGGAATACCGGGCCCTCGGTCGCGCACCTCGATCACCACGGCGTCGCCGTCGCGGCGCACATCCATTTCCGCCGCGCCGCCAAATTTGATGGCGTTATCGGTCAGGTTGGTCAACACGCGGCGCAATGCGTGCGGACGCGTGACGATGGCGCCGGTGGCTTGCTGCTCCAGCGTGACGGGCTTGCCGGTGTCCTGGTAGTCGTACGCAAGGCTTTCGACAAACGACCCGACGTCGATGCGCGACGGCTTTTCACCATCGCCATGCGCACTGCGCGCATAGGCCAGGCCCTCCCGCACCAGCGTTTCGATCTCGGCCAGATCGCTCATCAGCTTGCGCTTCTCTTCAGAGTCTTCCGCCATTTCAGCGCGCAACTTCATGCGTGTGATGGGCGTCTGCAAGTCATGCGAAATGGCGGCCAGAATCTGCACGCGCTCTTCAACAAAGCGGGCAATGCGCTGGCGCATGGCGTTGAACGCGTGTGCGGCGCGCGCCAGTTCGGTCGGGCCATTCTCGTCCAGTGGCGGTGTCTGCGCGTTGGGGTTGAGTGCATCGGCAGCATCGGCCAATGCCACCAGCGGGCGGATCGACAATCGCACCGCAAACCAGCAGCACACGATCAGCAACAGCAATTGCACCACCAGCACATACGGCAGCCACTGCGCGATGGGCGTCATGCGCGGGTGCACGTCAATGGTGAGCGTACTGCCGTCGCTCAGCGTGAGGTGTGCCTGCAGTTGCTTGCCGTCGCCCGGTATCGACTCGACCGTCACGGGAAAGCGGCCGCCGCTGGCCTCGCTGATGCGCGCGGCGATGTCCTTGCCGCGCTGCGTCATCTCGGGCACGCCGGGCGAGCCAGGGCCGAGGATGTACTGATAGTTGCCGCGGTTCAGGCGCGGCAGCCACTGCGGGCGCTCGTCCGCAGGCAGGCGGTCAAGGATGGCGACGGCCGTGGACACATCCGTTTCCAGCGTGCCCAGCATGACTTCGCGCGCGCTCATGTAGCGCTCGGAAAACAGCACCGCAAAGGACAGCGCATACGCCACCACCAAGCCCGCCAGCAGGATCACAAAGAGGCGTGAGCCCAGCGTGCGCGGCCACGCCCAGGCACGCGCGCTCGTCGCCGCGCTCATTGGCGTGCCTCCTTGATCTCCACCGGCTTGGCAAAGACGTAGCCCTCGCTGCGCACGGTCTTGATGTACGCCGGATCGCGCGCGTCGTCATTCAGGCGCTGGCGCAGGCGGCTGACCAGCAGGTCGACGGATCGCTCGAACATCTCGGCCTCGCGGCCCTGCGTGAGGTTGAGCAGTTGATCGCGGTTGAACACGCGCATCGGGTGGTCGACAAACACGCGCAGCAGGCGGTATTCCGCGCCGCTCAGGGCGACGATGGTGCCCTCGGCATCGATCAGGTGGCGCGCCGTGGTATCGAGGTGCCACTCGCCAAAGGCCAGCATCTGCCCAGCCTCGGAAATCTGCAGGTTGGGCGGCAGCATGCGCGTGCGGCGCAGCACGGCCTTGATGCGGGCGAGCAGTTCGCGCGCGGCAAACGGTTTGGCCACGTAATCGTCGGCGCCCATTTCCAGGCCGATGATGCGGTCGGTCTCGTCGTCGCGCGCGGTGAGCATCAATACGGGCGTGGCTTTGTGCTTGCCGGCGCGCAGTTCGCGGCAAAGCACCAAGCCGTCATCGCCGGGCAGCATCAGGTCGAGCACGATCAGGTCGACGGTGTTGGCCTCCAGGAACGCGCGCATGTGGCGCCCGTCGGGCGAGGCGGTCACACGCAGGCCGTTCTTGGTGAGATAGGTCGAAACGAGTTCGCGGATCTCGCGGTCATCATCGACGATCAGGATGTGGTCGACGTGGGCGTCCATGGGGAGGTGACCTCGGCACGATGGAAGGTGGAATGAAGGCGCCATTTTGCGCCTGTCCGTGTGACGCAGCGAGCCCGTGTTGTATCGCAATGCATCTGGCGGATGCGTTTGTACAGTTCGATACAAAGTCGCCCCTGCGGCGATACATGCCAGCTACGCGCGCGGCGTCTGATGGAGGCAATCCCGATCCCTTGCCGAGGAATGTCGATCATGAGCCTGCTGATACTTGCCTACCTGGGCGGCGCGCTGACCATCCTGAGTCCGTGCATCCTGCCCGTCCTGCCGTTTGTATTGAGCCGCACCAGCCAGCCCTTTGTGCGCGGCAAGCTGCCGATGCTCGCCGGCATGGCGCTCACCTTTGCCGGCTTTGCCACGCTGCTCTCGGCCGGCGGTGCGTGGGCGGTGCGCGCCAACGAGGTCGGCCGGTTTGCGGCGCTCGCGCTGCTGGCGGTGTTCGGGCTGTCGTTGCTGTGGCCCAGGCTGGCCGATCTGATGGCACGGCCCGCCGTGGCGCTGGGCAACCGGCTGGCCGGGCAAGCAGCGACGGGGGGCACGGCGGCCGAGCCTTCGGTGGGGGGCTCTCTGCTGCTGGGTGTGGCCACGGGGATGCTGTGGGCGCCATGTGCGGGGCCGATCCTCGGCTTGGTGCTGACCGGCGTGGCGCTCAATGGCGCGAGCGTGTCGAGCGCGTTGGCGCTGACGGCCTACGCTGCAGGCGCAGCCACGTCGCTGGCGGCAGCGCTGGGGCTGGGCGGGCGTGTATTCGCAGCCATGAAGCGCTCCATGGGCCTGGGCGAATGGGCGCGTCGCATCATGGGCGCAGGCGTGCTTGGCGGCGTAGCACTCATCGGGCTGGGGGCGGATACCGGCCTGCTGGCGCGTCTGTCTTCCGGCGGCACCACGCAGCTTGAGCAGGCGCTGGTGAACGGGCTGGGCGGGCTGGGCGGGCTGAACGTGCGCCGCCCCGCACCGCAGGCGAGCCTTAACGTGGTTTCCGAAGCCGACGCCGCGCCCGTGGCGAAATCCAGCGGCTTGCCCGTGGAGGGCCGCGTGGCGTCATTCGACGGCGCGGTGCAGTGGCTCAATTCCGCACCGCTCACAAGCGACCAACTGCGCGGCAAGGTCACGCTGGTCTATTTCTGGACGTACTCCTGCATCAACTGCATCCGCACGCTGCCGTACCTGCGCGCGTGGGCCGACAAGTACAAGGACCAGGGCCTGACCGTGGTGGGCGTGCACACGCCGGAGTTCGCGTTCGAAAAGTCACCCGACAACGTCGCCCGCGCCGTCAGCGGCTTCCGCGTCAACTTTCCGGTGGCCATCGACAGCAACTATCGCATCTGGAACGCCTTCCACAACAGCTACTGGCCGGCCGCGTACTTTGTCGATGCCCAGGGCAACATCCGGCATCACCAGTTTGGCGAGGGCGATTACGCCGCCTCCGAACGCGTCATCCAGGCCTTGCTGGCCGAGGCGGGCAACAGGCAGGTGGCGGGCGGCGTGGTCGCGCCCGATGCCCCGGGGGCCCAGGCCGCGCCGGACCTGGACAACGTCCGCTCGCCGGAAACGTACGTGGGCTATGCGCAAGCCGACCGCTTTGCGTCGCCGGGCGGTGCACAGATCGGCACGTCGCACGCATACAGCGTCGGCAAGCTCGGCCTGAACGAATGGGGCTTGTCTGGCCAATGGACCATCGATGCCGAGCAAGCCACGCTCGACCGCGCTGGCGGGAGCATCGTCTACCGATTCCACGCGCGCGATCTGCACCTCGTGCTCGGGCCTGCCGCCGACGGGCGCGCCGTGCGCTTCACCGTCAAGATCGACGGCAAGGCCCCCGGCGACAGCCACGGCGCCGATACGGATGCCCACGGCAACGGCGCCATCACGCAAACGCGCCTCTACCAGTTGGTCCGCCAGGCTGGCACGGTGGGCGAGCACACGTTCGAGATCCGCTTCCTCGATGAGGGGGCGCATGCCTACGCCTTCACCTTCGGCTGACGCCGCCCTTTTGTACGCGTTTGTATCCAGCCGCCACACAGATACGTACCCAGACAAAACGGCTCTTCCACGCTACTTCAGCGATACGTCGGCCTTCTTTAATACGTCTCGTGGCCCCGGCAACCAGCGAACAACCAGCCGCTGACGCCGGGACGCAAATCCAACCCTCAGTCTTCCCCCTTCATCAAAAAGGAGATCAACATGACCCGCATCGAAAACGTTCTGTACACCGCCAAGGTCAACGTCACCGGGGGCCGCGATGGCCAAGCGCACAGCGATGACGACCGCCTGAACCTGAAGCTGTCGCCCCCGGGCAGCAGCGGCCGCGGCACGAACCCCGAGCAACTGTTTGCCGCGGGCTGGTCGGCTTGCTTTATCGGCGCGATGGGCCGTGCGGCCAGCCAGATGAAGATCAAGCTGCCGGCCGATCTGTCCTTGAACACCGAAGTCGACCTGGGCACCACCGACGATGCGTTCTTCCTGCAGGCACGCCTGAATGTGAGCCTGCCCGGCCTGGACCGCGAAGTGGCGCAAGCCGTGGTGGAAGCGGCCCACCAGATCTGCCCGTATTCGAAGGCCACGCGCGGCAACATCCACGTCGAGCTGAACCTGATCTGACGCATCGCATGGCCCGCCGCACGCTGCCGGCGGCTGGCGGGCCTCACCAGTAACCTTTCACGGATTCCACATCATGCGCACGACCCTCCGCGCCGCGCTTGCGGCACTCGCCATCGGCGCCGTCTACTTTGTCGGGACTGGCGTGCCCGCCTTCAGCCAGACCGCCGCGACCGGCGCGGCGGCACCCGAGTTCACAGGCATCAACCAGTGGCTGAATTCGCAGCCGCTGTCGATGAAGGACCTGCGCGGCAAGGTCGTGCTGGTGGATTTCTGGACGTACTCGTGCATCAACTGCCTCAACACGCTGCCGCACGTGAAGCAGTGGTACGACAAGTACAAGGATCAGGGCCTGGTCGTGGTGGGCGTGCACACGCCGGAATACGCGTTCGAAAAATCGACCGCCAACGTGCAGGAAGCGCTCAAGCGGCTGGACGTGCGCTACCCGGTCGCGCAGGACAACAGCTACGCAACGTGGTCGGCCTTTCACAACCAGTTCTGGCCGGCGCTGTACCTGATTGATACCGAGGGGCGCATCGTCTATCAGCACTTCGGCGAAGGCCGCTACGCCGAGACGGAAGCCGCCATTCAGAAGCTGCTGGCAGACCGCAAGCCACAGAAGCCTGCGTGATCAGGCTGCGTGAGAAGTCCCGCCCCGACGGCGCTTATGAACGCCAGCGGGCGGGGCGCTTTTCCAGGAAGGCGTCGATGCCCTCGCCGGCGTCTTCTTCCATCATGTTGCGGGCCATGACATCGCCCGCGTAAGCATAGGCATCGGCAAGCGGTATCTGCCGTTGCCGATAGAACATCGCCTTGCCATAGCGGATTGCGGTGGGGCTCTTCGACACGATGTCCGCCACCTTGCGAGCCACGGCGGCATCCAGTTCCTCCGCGGGTACGGCCTCGTTGATGAGGCCCCAGTCCGCGGCCGTAGCCGCATCGATAAAGCGGCCCGTCACCAGCATGTCGAATGCGCGCTTCGCAAGCACGTTGCGCGACAGTGCCACCGCAGGCGTCGAGCAGAACAGGCCGACGTTGATACCTGACACCGCAAATCGCGCGGTGTCTGAAGCGATGGCCAGGTCGCAACTGCCGACCAATTGGCAGCCGGCTGCTGTTGCCACGCCATGCACGCGCGCGATGACAGGCACGGGCAGCGCCTGAATCGCCTGCATCACCACGCTGCACCGCGCAAACAGCGCCTGGTAATACGCAAGGTCGGGCGTGCCGCGCATTTCACGCAAGTCGTGTCCGGCGCAGAACGCCTTGCCCTCGGCGCCGAGCACCACGCAGCGCACCGTCGCATCTTGCGCAATGTCGTCCAATGCGCGCTGCAGCGCATCGAGCATGGCTTCTGACAACGCGTTGAACTGCAGAGGCCGATTCAGCCGCAGGGTAACGACGCCCTCGTGGTCGTCACGCAAGACGAGTGCCTCGGTGGCGGCATTGGTGGTGGGGTGAGGTTGCATGCGCACTCCTTTGCAGGCTGGTGCCCGGGTGGGCACCAGTCTATCTCTGCCGCGCGCGCGCCGCACTCAGGCGTTGCCAGTAGCTGCGTGCTGGCTGTCAGCCGCCACGCCGGGCCGGCGCGCGCTGGCCTGATGTAGCTCGACCATGTTGCCCGCCGGGTCCCGCAGGAACAGTTGCTTGAGCCCGGGCGAAGCCACGTTGTCTAGCGAGAAGTAGCGCACGCCACGCGCAATCAGGGCCTGCTCGGCGGCCAGCACATCCTCCACGGCCAGCGCTAGGTGGTTCGATACCGGGTCTTCATCCGGCGCGCGGGCGTAATCCGACACCCCGTCGCAGCCGAGGATGTGGACCTGCGTGCCATTGGGCAGGTCGATCCACGACCCATAAATGCCCCGGATCTTCCAGCGTGTGGCATCCAGCGGCAGCGACAGCACGTCGCGATAAAACTCCAGGGTGGCATCGGCTTGCCCCTGCGGCACCCGAAAACCTACGTGATGCAGCCCCACGACTTTGACTGACATAGCGTCTTCCTTAAGCGTTGTGCGCGGCCAGGCGGCCCCGCGTTGATCAAGTGCGGCATCCGGGCATCCGGTGCCGACTGGCCGCAGTATAGTACGTAAACCGTACTATCTGTAAACCGTATTTTATGTGATGCGTATAATCCGCCTTCACACACGGTCAATACCGCCTGCCCAGGCCTTTCGTCATGAAGCAACGCAACGCCGCATCCGATCGCACCGCCTCCCGCGAAGACGACATCGACCAGGACCTTGCGCTCGCCATGCAGCCGCACCTCGCCCTGATGAAGAGGACTGCGCGGCGCGGCACCCATCAGGGCCGCGCCGGGATTGGCATGCTGTTGCTGTGGCTGTCCGACGACATTGGCCCGCGCGTTGACGCCTCCCTGGCCGCGTTGGGCCTGTCGGAAAACAAGCTTGATGTGCTGATGTTTTTTGGCTTGGCCGAGCGCGGGCTGATCGACAGCAAGGAAGTCACACCGTCGGCCATGGCGGACTACTTCGGCATCACGCGCTCAACCGTCACGGGCGTGCTGGATTGGCTGGAGAAGCGCGGCCTGCTGCAGCGTGCACTGAGCACAGAAGACCGGCGCAGCTTTTCCCTCACCCTGACTGATGCGGGCCGAGCCCTGCTCGCCCAGGCCCTGCCGACGTTCTGGGACACCTGCGAAGCGCTCGTCGCCTGCCTGGACGAAACCGAATGCGCCGCGCTCCAGCGCATCCTCGCCAAGCTGTGGAACCAACTGAGGCGCCAGACCTGAACGGCCTACCCCTTCGCCGCTTTGACATTGGGCGGGCGGCTGACTATCACGCGTCTATAAGACGTCGGTCGCCAGCCCCACCAAAATGCGCGGGGTGCACCACCGCAAGCCGCCGCCGGCAGCACAATCGGATCGCAGTCGCACCGGAAGTCACACCAGAAGCACAAGCGAACGAGTGACACAGTCACCGCAAGGGGGCCAACGTGATATCGGAAACGCTGGACATGCAGCGAGGCCTGTTGCTGAGCCTCTCTCCGGGACGCCGGACGTATTGGATGGCGCAGGCAGTGGCTTTGCTGTCGCTTGTGGTGCTGATGTCGGCCGTGCCGTTCGCCAAGGTGCAGTTGGCGCAACTTCCGTCGTTCGTGCCGATTTACGAGTCGGCCCTCATCCTCAATGACCTGATTACCGCGGCGCTGCTCTTCGGGCAGTTCGCCATCACACGGTCGCGCGCGATGCTGGCGCTCGCCAGCGGCTACCTCTTCACGGCCGCCACGGCGGTGGGGCATCTGCTGTCATTTCCGGGGCTGTTCGCATCCGGCGGCCTGCTGGGCGCCGGGCCGCAGAGCACCGCCTGGATCTACATGTTCTGGCACGCGGGCTTTCCGTTGTTTGTCATTGCTTACGCCGTGCTCAAGGCGCGGGAAGAGCGCGAGCCTGACCGCTTCCCCGCCCACACGCTGACGCGGCAAACGGCACTCGGCACCGTGGCGGCCGTGCTGGGCGCAGCGGCCGCGTGCGTGGCACTGGCCACCGCCGGCGAACACCTGCTGCCCACCATCATGGCGGCCAACCGCTACACGCCCGTCATGGGGTTCGTGGCCGGCAGCACATGGTGCTTTTGCTTGGTCGCGCTGGTCGTGCTCTGGCGCAGCCGCCCGCACCTGACGCTCGACATCTGGCTGATGGTCGTGCTGTGCGTGTGGATCTGCGATGTCGCGCTCAGCACCGTATTCAATGGCGGGCGGTATGACCTCGGCTTCTATGCCGGCCGCGTGTTCGGGCTGCTGGGGGCGAGCTTTGTACTGCTGCTGTTGTTGATCGAGAACACGGTGCTGCATTCCCGGCTGGCCGCGGCGCGGGCCGAACTCAAGCGGCTGGCCGCGAGCAATGTGGGGGATCGCGAAGGTTGATGCGGTGACGCGGTGATGCGGTTGCACCGCGCTACGCCCGCCGCACTTGCGTGGCCCGGCCCGGCATCGACATCGCCGCCACCCCCGCCACCACACACGCAAGCCCGATCCACGCCGAAGAGGGCAACGATTCCCCCAGCAACACCACGCCGATCGCCACGCCAATCGGCACACGCAGATAAGCCTGCGCGGTAGTTCCGAACGCACCCAGCGTCTGGATGAGCCGGAAGTAGATGGCAAAGGCCAGCGCCGTGGAAAACGCCGCCAGCGCCACCAACGCCATCAACGAACGCGCAGAAGGCTCAAGCGCCCAAGGGTGATCAACAAGCAGGCTCGCGGGCGTGAGCACCAACGCCCCCACCAGCAACGAGCCGGTAGCCGGCGCCGCAGGATGCAGCCCCTTGAAAGACCGGCCGTAGATGGCCGCACCTGCATAGCACGCCGTGGCCGCCACGATGGCCAGTTGCGGAACAAGCTGCCCACCCAGCCCATCGAGCGCGCTCGGACCAACCACCAGACACGTGCCGACCAACCCGGCAACCACGCCGATCAGCTTGCGCAACGACACCGGCTCGTGCCGCGTGATGCACGCCGTCACCACAAACACCATCACGGGTGACGTCGAGTTCAGGATGGTCGCCAGACTCGCCCCCACCGAGCGCTCAGCCCACGCGATCAGCGTGAAAGGCACAACGCTGTTGAGCAATGCCTGCACGCCAAAGCGCATCCAGACTCGTTTCTCTCGCGGCATGCGGATGTTGCGGCTGCGCATCCACGCCAACAGCAGCGTTGCCGCGATCAACGTTCTGGCGGCAATGAAGGTGAGCGGCGGAATGGTCTCCACGCCGATCCGGATGAAGGTATAAGACGCGCCCCACAAGGTCGACAGCGTGAGGAGCAGGGCCAGATCGGTGGCGTGGCTGGATGGGGGCGTGTCGGTGTGCGGCACGGAGTGCCCTCCTGTTTGGCGGCTGGGGGCCGCGACTCGATACAGGAGGATCGTAGCGGGGATGGGCTTTGGCCGTGCGGGAAACGGTTTGGTGTGGAGCGAAGTGTGGGTGGCGATGCTCAATCGTGCGTGGATCTTGCGGCACAGCAGCAGGTGCGACATTGGATGCGTGGCTCAGACGCATGGCGCCCACGACGCTCAGCCCACGATGAGGGTACTGACTGACGAGAAGAGGAAAGGCGGGTTTCCTTGGTTCAGCCGAAGGCCCATCCGATTTGTGCTCGCCCCCGAAAAACTGTCCTCATTGGCGAATACACACCGCCGTAACACGCGGCTGAGGGGTGACGCAATCGCAGCGGTTGCCTAAGATGCCGCCCTCCTGGCTGGTCGCTACAAGCGGCCGTGCGGGGCCCGACGGTCATGCGCAACACCACGTGCATGACCGTCAACCTCTGGCCGCCAATCAGTGCAAACCACCCTCGATGTCGAAGATCAGCAGCGCGAACGGTATCCCGCCACGGCATGACAACCCGTCTGACGGCCACCACGCCGGGCGGCTGACGCGCGTTGCGCAACCACCCGCCTGCGCACCCCGGGCGCCCAGTCCCGGGCTCACGCAACTGCCCAAATCCACCGCTGCACGCCCACCCACTGCGCCAACCCGGGTCAAGGCCTTGCGGACGCTGGAAACGCGGCAGCGCCTGCACCGCTTGCGCAAAGAACTCGGCAAGATCGACCCGCCACCCGCCTGTGCCGAAGACGCCCATGCCGACATCCTGGCCGCCATGGGGCGCGCCGGCTTGAGCGGCTGGACGTTACCAGCCCTGTCCGACCCCACCAATGCGCGCCATGCAGATGGGTCGGTGGTGGTGTCGCTGGTGTCTCACGCCATCATCTTCAACGTCAGAGGCGCGTTCCGCATCATCGATCTGCTACCACCCGGCAGCGTGTACTTCGAGTTGGCCGGGAACAACGATGCTGCGTTCGTCCTCCCATGCGGCTGCTCCGTCGCAGCCCATTAGCGCACGACACCACGGCCTGCGGCTGGCGCGTCCGGTATCTCAAGAATTCTCACCTCAGGGTTATCCGCCATTTCGGTCGGCGCTCACCTTTTCGACACTCCTGCCACACCACCAATAAAACAAGGGGCGGAGACAGGTATGGACCGGAGGCAATTCGTTCGGAGTTCAGTAGCACTGGGCGGCGCAATGATGCTGTCGCCCATGGCACGCGCGGCGGAAGCCGGCGTGTTCGCAGACAAGATCGTCTTTGGGCAGACGGTCGGGTTCGACAGCGTATGGGGCGGGTTGTACAAGAACTACACCAATGGCCTGCTGGCCGGCTTCGAACAGGTCAATGCCCAGGGCGGCGTGGCCGGACGCAAGCTGGTCGTCAAGCGGCTGGAAGACAACTACCTGCCGGACAAGGCCGTGGCCAACGTCAAGACGCTGGTGCAGGAAGGCGTGTTTGGGCTGGTGTGCATGGGCGGCACCGGCAACACCATCGCCGCGTTGCCGCTGCTGGAGCAATACCGCCTGCCGATGGTGGGCGCCATGACCGGCGCCACCGCCGCGCGCAAAGCGAGCGCACCGCTGTTCCACACGCGCGCCAGCTACGCCGACGAAGTCACCAAGATGGTCCAGCACGCCACCACCATCGGGCTCAAGCGCGTGGCCGTGGTCTACCAGGACAACCCCTTCGGCTCCGGCAATGCCGACGCCGCCAAGGCTGCCGCCAGCAAGTTCGGCGCGCAGATCGTCGCGCTCATCCCGCACAACGCCAAGGGCGACGACATCGACATGGTGGTCGACAAGATTGCCGCCGCCAACCCGCAGACCACGCTGCTGTTCACCTCGCCCACCTCGGTGGCCGACATGCTGATGCGCTATCAGGCCAAGCACGGCCCCGTGCCGTTGCCGCAGCCGTGGATTCTGTCCGTCACCACGCCCAAGACCGTGTTCGAGAAGGCCGGCACGCTGGCCCATGGCGTGGCTGTCACGCAGGTCATGCCGGGCCCCAACGCGCGGACCCAGCCGCTGGTGCGCGCGTTTCGCGAGGCCAACGACAAGTTTGGCGACCACAGCAACCAGACCTACGAAGCGGTGGAGGGCTTCCTCACCGCCCGCGTCATCGTGGAGGGCCTGAAGGCCTGCGGCAGCAACCCCACGCGCGACGGCTTCATCCAGGCGCTGGAGGGCTTTGGCACACGTGACTTTGGCGGCGTGCGCGTCCATTACGACCGCAGCAACCACGCCGGGCTCGACTACGTGGACGTAACAATGATCGGCAGCAACGGCCACCTGGTCGGTTAAGCCATGCGCAACTTGTGCCCCAACGCACACCGGTGGCAACATGGCGCCATGCAACGCGCGCCAGCCACCACCCTGCAGATGATTCGCACCGCCCCGCCAACGGGACGGTAGTGCGTGGCGCCAAGCCAGCCGAACCCGCCTCCCGAGGCGGGTTTTTTGTTTCTGCCTGCCCATCCCCAGAAGGACGTGAACCCGATGATCGAGATCCGCCCCGCGCAGTTTCCTGCCGACATGGCCGCCGTGCAGGCCATCTTTCGTGAATACGTGGCCAGCCCCAGCGTCAGCCTGGATTTCCAGGACTACGAAGCCGAGTTTGCTGCCCTGCCCGGCAACTATGCCGCGCCGCGCGGGCAATTGCTGCTGGCCTGGAAAGCCGATGCCGTGGTCGGCTGCGCCGCGTTTCGTGAGGTGGATGCAACCACGTGCGAGATGAAGCGCGTCTACGTCCGCCCCGCTGCACGCGGCGAGCAACTCGGCCGCCGCCTTGTCGAGCGCCTGCTGCAAGACGCCAAGGCCGCCGGCTATGCCCGCATGTGTCTGGACGTACTGCCCGAGTTCAAAGCCGCGCAGCAGCTCTACCTGTCGCTGGGCTTTACGCCCGCACCGCCGGTCACGTTCAACCCGGTGCCGGGCACGCTGTTCCTGGGGCGGGCGCTGTAGCGCGCGGTAGCTAGAATCCCGAGCCGCCCTTCCTGAAGACGACCAATACAACGCGATGACGGTATCCCTGAGCCTGGACCCGCAGTTCTTCAACCTCCTCGCCGACAGCCACCAACGGCTGGTTGGCGCACCGCTGGTCAACAGCACCATCGCGCCCGCGGATGCGGCCCGGTGGCTCTACGAAGACGCGCCCTTCTGCGTACTGGCACACAACACCGACGCCGACCCGCGCTTCATCTATGCAAACCGCGCCGCGCAGCGCTGCTTTGAATACGACTGGGACGGCATCACAGCGTTGCGCTCGCGTTTTTCGGCCGAGCAGCCGAACCGCGAAGAACGCGCGCAATTGCTCGAAGCGGTCCGCACGCGTGGGTTCGCCACGGGGTATCGCGGCGTGCGCATCTCGCGCTCCGGCAGGCGGTTCTGGATCGAGGGCGGCACCGTGTGGAATCTCGTCGACAGCGATGGCGTGTATCACGGGCAAGCGGCGACCTTCCACCAGTGGCATGACGTGTGATTTGAGGGGCTAGAGCGCGCGCGCAGACGCGGCGCTGACTTCGCCTGCGCGGCTCTCGTTTCGCACCGGCGCATTTGCGCAACGCGCACCCCGCGCAACACTGTCGGCCTCGTCAAATTCAGCTTGGAGACGCAGTATGGGGCTCTGCATTTCGAAGCCGACCACTGCCTCGGTCAACCGCACGCACGACACGCAGCCCATACCGGCGGCCGCAACTCAGCACACCGGTCATGAGCGGGCGCGCAATGCCCGCCAGGCTGGCGGGCACCTAGGCGAACTGGGCAACCTCAACCGCAATCGCGCGGCTTCGGGCGCCGGCACGTCATCGCTGCAAACGCGGCGCACCGCAGCCCTGCCATCTTTGCAACATGAAGATCCTTCCCCGAGGCAAGCGGCCGTGGCCTCCGTGCTGACCCATGTGCGCGAGACCTACTACAAGCCCAATCTGAAGTCGGGCAACAAGGTGAAGGGCGATACCGAGGCAGAACGCCTTCGGCAGCAGCTCGCGACGGATGAAGTCAACCGGATACGCAGCCAACCCAACGCGTTGCTCGCTGTTCAGGAGGGCAAGGCGCACCAGTGCCAGGAACTGGCGCTTCTGGCGGTGTATCACCTGTGCCAGGAGCACAAGCTGCCCGCAAAGATCCTGGAACTCGGCGGCAATGACGTTGACGTTGCCCACTGCGTTGCCGTCGTCGGCCTGGCACCCCACCAGCTGCACAGCAACATGAAGCTGTGGCATCCGGACACGTATATCTGCGACCCGTGGTGCAACATCGCCTGCCGGGCGAAGGACTATCCCAAGCAATTCATCGACAAGATGGAGAAGTGGGAAAGCCAGGGCAAGCTCGTCGGTTATCCACCCATGGGCTTCGTGCAGCCAATCGAACCGGCATGGATCCGAGATGTGCTGCGCGGCGATAGAACTGTTTCAGACCCGTTGGGAAGCCAATCGCCTTGACCTGCTCAGTATTGATGGCAGCCAAGCCGCTACAACCCGCCCCCAGAGGCGGGTTTTTTGTTGCCGCCCTTCCTTCAGCGGCACGGGCTCGCGATGCGAGGCTCGGCGTAGAATCCGCTTGCCACGCAACCCGCCCAACCATGCCCGCTCGTACCATTGCCATGCTCTGCGCCATGACGTCTCTCACGGCATGCGTGAGCTACCAAGACCCGCGCACGCCCGAACAGCAGAAGCTTGCGCTGCAGCGGGCCGCCAATGAACTCGTCGGCCGCTACACCATCACAGACAGCCGCAACGACGATGGCCGCGGCTACACGCAAGCCGTCGTCACAAAGCAGGACGGCTCAGACCAGCTCAGCCTGCAGTTGATGGGCCCCGCCACCGGCGCCATCACGTTGGCCGGTTCCGACTGCCGGGGCTGGTATGTCGAGAACCATCGCTACACCGCCATGCAATGCGATGCGCTGACCGGCGAGGTCAACTTTTTCTCTCTGCTGCGACAGGCCAACCCAGAGCCGGTGAACTCCGGCACCATACCGGCGTCGTTCGCGACGATGGCCGTTCCGGAAGGCAGCTATCGCTTCGACATTGCAGACAACAGCGGGCGGCATCACTACTACGTGTTGACGAAGACGCCACTGCAGCAGGTACCGGAAGCGCCGGGGGCAATGCGGCGATGGCCAGCACCGCCGGCACCGCGCTCGTCGCAATAGGCAGGCTGGCTTAGCATTCACCACGCAACACAACAACAACGCACGTTTCAAAGGGGTAGGAGTTGTCGAAAAAGATCATCTCTCTGGTCTTGGCCTGCGCTTGCAGCATCGGCCAAGCGGCCTTCGGACAAATCTCGATGGAAGCGCCCCTGACAGACGCGCCGCAAAGCGAAGCGCTCCAGACGGAAGTCCTTCAAGCAGCCACACCTCAAGCGGAAGCGCCCATGCCGGAAGCCCCGCAAGCGGAAGCGCCCACCCCGGAGCCCGCCCCCAGAGCTGCGCCCGTCGTCAAGGTCGAACAAAGCTATTGGGAAGCCGAAGGCCTGAGCGCCCGGATGCGCAAGGCGCGTGCGATCACGTTGTATTTGATGGACCCCGCCATGGCATCGCTCAAGGCAGTGGACGAAGCGCAACTGAAAGACGCCGGCTGCGAATACAGCACCGAAGACGCCGCGCTCATCGCCAACTTTGCGGAATCCATCGAGCGCACCAACGTGCGCAGCAACTCGTTCGTCCTACAGTTCGAGCCTCGCGAGGCCGTCTACCTGGCGCTTGGCGGCAGCAGCGAGATGAAGCTGCTGTTTGAGAAGCCCTATCCGAATCAATCGGAAGTGCTGGGGCAGATCAATGGTCAACCGGTCACGGTCAGCAAGAGCCTGGTGGAAGGCTTATACCGATGGGCCACGAAGGTTGGCCGGGTCCGCCGTTGTGAAAACTTTGTAGGCAAGTACCGGTAAGCCCAGCGCGCCCCCGCCTTCAAATCGCATGTGCCAACGGCCGCAGGTTGGCATCCAGCACAAACTGCTGGCACACGCTCGGCGCCAGCGGGCGGCTGAAGAAATACCCCTGAAAACGGTCGCACCCCAGGGCCGACAGGCGCTTGAGCTGCTGTTCGGTCTCCACACCTTCCACCACCGTCGACAGGTTCAGCGTCCGGCTCAGGCTCGCAATGCTGCGCACGATGTGTTCGTTGATGCCGCCCGCGCTCACGTCGGCCAGAGAACGATCGATCTTCACGGTGTCCAGCGGCAGCTCGCGCAGGTAGTGCAGCGACGTATGCCCCATCCCGAAATCATCCAGCGCGACTTTCACGCCAGCCTCCCGCAACTGTTTCAGGTTGCCGATGGCGTTGATGTCCGGCAGCAGCATCGTGGATTCAGTGATCTCCAGTTCAAGCTGCGTGGGCGACAACCCTTCGCGGTGCAGGATATCGATCACGTTCCGGTGGAACGCACCGTCGAGCAACTGCCGTGGTGACAAATTGACGGCGACCACAAAATCGTCCGGCAATACATCGCGCCAGGCAGCACGCTGGTGACACGCCAGCGACAGGATGCGCAGGCCCAACTGGTCGATCTGGCCAATGTCATCGGCCAGTGCCACGACAATGGGCGGCGCCACGCGCCCCAGCACCGGATGCTGCCAGCGCAGCAGCGCCTCTGCGCCGAACACGCGCCCCGTTGTGCAATCCACCTGCGGCTGAAACTCCAGAAAGATCTGGCCTTCTTTCTTGATGGCGTCTTCCAGATCGCTGGCCAGCGCCACCGCCATGCGGCCCTCGTCGCCGGGCAGGTCCAGACACCGCCGGCCCTTCAGGCTCACCTCCGGCGACTCGGCAATCCGCAGCAGAGACGCCAGTACGTCCTGGCTGCGCCGTGCAGAGAGGACGTCCGCCATGCGCACGAACGGAAGGTAGATTGCCGCCCCCGCCGCCAGGCCAATGACCTGAACCACCACCCCTGATACCGAGCCCGTGGCCGCGTAGCCGCTGAACAGCGCCGGCGTGGTCCACGCCACGGTGTAGCCGGTTTTGGGCATGAGGTCAGCAACGGTGGCTGCATAGGCGATCAGGATCTGCACCAGCGGCGTGAGCAGGAACGGAATGGCATAGACCGGGTTCAGCACCAGCGGCAGCCCAAAGAGCAATGGCTCGTTCACGTTGAACAGCGCCGGCAGCATGACGACGAGCGCCATCTTGCGCCCGCGCAGCGTGCGCCTGGACATCAGCAGCGCCAGGATCAGGCTGAGCGTGCCGCCCGAGCCGCCCATGCGCGCGAACACCGCAAAGAAGTGGTACGTAAAGATGAACTGCGGCTGGCCGCCAGTGGCAACCGCCGCCGCATTGGCCTGCGTGGCGGGCTCCAGGATGTGCTGGTGGACGGCGTACAGCGCATTCGGCCCGTGGATGCCGAACAGCCAGAGCACCTGCGCCGCGGTTTCGTAGCCCAGACCAAACAGCAGACTGTTGGAGACTTCCGAATGCGGCGCCGCCAGCAGCGCATCGAATGCCGCCATGAGCTGCGGCCCGCCCGCCCAGTCCACGACGATCTTGAGCAGCGCAAACGTCAGGATCGTCAGCATGCCGGCCGGCATGACCGACAGCACATCCCCCACCAGCAGATCGTTGCTCAAGTGATGGGACGGAATGCGCATACCGCGGATGCTGCACAGCTTCAGAAACAGGCTGCCGCCCAGCGACGCAACCAGCAAGGCGCCAAACAGCCCCTGCCCCAGCGAGAGCGACGCCATCAAAGACGCATTCGTATCCGGCGCGATGAGCGTAAAGAAGCACGACACCACCACCACCGCCGCCACGGTCGGGTTGACGACGCGATGCCCCGCGCGCTGGTTGTGCAACTGCGCCAATACATCGGCAAACCCAAAGAGCGCGACCAGCGCGCCGATGCCGATCGTGCCGGCCAACACGCTGTCGCAAAGAACCTCCAGCCGCGCGCCAAAGGCATTCACCAGTGCTTGGCGCATGCCGGCGGTGGGAGGGTTGCACAAGAGCAGCGCCAGCGCGCCCACCATGATGAGCGGCAAAGAGAGCGCCAGCCCGCGCCTAACGGCAATGAAATACGGCCCGCGGTCGAAGCGCTCGGCGGCGCTCAACAACCTCAGCCGGGGCGATAGCGCCTGCGTCGTCATAAGACTGGATCTTGTTCGAGGTGGATCGGCAACATCCCGGGCAGCCCGGAGCGTTGCTTGTCGGGCTATGCATCGTAATCGACACAATCCCACGCGCCTGAAGCGGAACCCCTTACGCAATACGCAAAAATGCTCACCAGCACATGGCAAGCTTTGTGCAATACCTAGGGGAAACCCGAAGTCTTGATGCGTCGCCGGCCCCGGCGCGCACCACAACAAGGCATCGGCACCAACGTGGCGCCCAACCTGTGTACGGCACGCCCCAGAATCTGCAACGATCTTGCTTATGTCGATTTCCATTCGTGCGCCCCGCACCGTGAAACTACCTGCACCCTTTCTTTCCCTGCTCCGCCTCGTGCGAGACCCGCACCGGCGCTATCGGCATGCGCGGTACATCCATGCCACGCGCGTCGGCCTGGGCGTGCTGCTATCGATTGCCGTCACGTCGGGCTTCGGCTGGCCACACGGCGAGTGGGCCACCATCTCGCTGCTGATCGTCATTGCCGGCCTGCAGCACCACGGCAACATCCGCAAGCGCGCGGCCGAGCGCGCCTGGGGCACCCTGATCGGCGCGGTGGCGGGGCTGTTGATCATCGTTCAGCAGACGTGGCTCGGGCACCTGCCACTCACGTATGCACTCACGGCCATTGCATGCGGCATCTGCGCGTATCACGCCATCGGCAAGGGCGGCTATATCGCGCTGCTGGCCGCCATCACGCTGGTCATCGTGGTGGGGCATGGCGACAACAACCTGCTCGACGGCGCCTGGCGCACGCTCAACGTGCTGGTGGGAATTGCCATTGCGCTGCTGTTCTCGTTTGCGCTGCCGCTGTATGCCACGTACTCGTGGCGCTACCGGCTGGCCGAGGCGCTGCGTGAATGCGCCCGCGCCTATGCCAACCTCGGCCAGGCTGATGCAGCCTCGGGCGAGCGCAGCAAACACCTCGGCAAGCTCAATACGCTGCTGGTGCAGCTGCGCTCGCTCATGCCGTCGGTGTCCAAAGAGATTGACGTGCCCGTGGAGCGGCTAGAGAACATCCAGCGCAGCCTGCGCATCTGCATCAGCACGCTGGAACTGCTCAATGCAACGCACGGCACGTTGGGTGCGCCGGGTGTGCCGGATGCAAGCACGCAGCCGGCCGTGGCCAGCCGACGCATCCGCGACACGCTGATCGGCATGTCTCGCGCGTTGCGGTTTGGCACGGTGGCCCGCCTGGCCCGGCCACGCGCAGCAGACCCCTCCGAGATGAGCCACGCGCCCGGCGCGCCCACCGTGGAAAGCGCGCTGGCAGATGGTTTTGCCAACGAGATCGAGAACCTCCGGCGGCAACTGCTGGCGATTGCGCCGCAGTGGAATATCGGTTGAATCGAGGCATTCGCCCGACCTCTCGAACATCACGTACGCGATTGACACTAAAGTAGACCGATCTATATCATTTGCCGCAGCCCAACCGGGCACATGTTTCCAGTTGGGGCTTCTATGTCGCGTCAAATGCGGGTTGCGTTTCGAACGGTGGGCGGGCTCGTCGCCGTAGTCGGTGCGTTGTCGGGGTGTGTTGTTCCAGTGGCGCGCGCGCCGGTTCCCGTTCACGCATCGCAAGAGGTGATCGATGCGCAGAAAGACGCCAATGTCCGCTATGCCAACACGCTGACGTCGTTTATCGGCCTTGTATCGAACGCCAAGAACGACAGCCGCAGCCGTGCACAGATCCTGCAGGGCTACCAGGGCGTTCTGTATCAATACTCGCAGGCGGCTTTGAGCTATGTGCGCGTGGTCTATCCCACGCTGCAAACGCTGCCCCCAGCACTGCAGCCACTGCCTGCGCCGTCGGGCACGCCCACGGTGGCTGATGTCAATCGCGACTATGAGCACACGCTCGAGATGCGCGTTGCGATGTGGGACATCGGTGAAGCAGCAACCTGGGGCAAGACCACCAAGATGAAGATCCCCCAATACATCGGGCTTCCGCTCTATCTGCCGGTTGCGCCGCCGCTGCCGCCGTTCCAGGACGCTCGCGACCCGAACTACGCGCGGCTGGTGGCCATGACCCAGCAGATCGAAGCGTCGCAGAGTGCCGCGCTTGCACAAGAGCGGCAGAAGCAGTCCAACTTCGTGGGTGCAACGCTGCATCCGCGCGGTGGCGCAACGCCGCCAGCGCAGCAACCGCAAGAGCAGGTGCAGCGGTGGTGCACGCAGTCGGGCCAGGGCGTGACGAGTCGGGTGCCGTGTTGAGCCTGGCTGCCTGACATCAAGCGACCCGGCCCCGCCGCCCTGAGAGGACGGCAGCGCCGAGCACTGCCGCATCACCTCACTTGGCCAGCGCCGCAACTTCTGCGGCACTCAACGCACCCGCCTGAACACGGAAGTCCTGGATGCGGCCGTTGAATGACGGATGCGACCAGTTGCGGCCGAGGAACGTAACCTGATCGCCAACCTGGCGCGGTGACAGCAGCATGTCGTCGGTCTTCCCCACCTCGGTGCCATCAACGTAGAGGCGGCAAGTGTTGCCTTGCAGGGTGACGGCCACATGGACCCAGCGACGAATCGGCATGGCCCACGGCGCTGCCACAACCTGCGCGTCGTTGCCTCCTGCGCCGAAGATTCCGAAACGCAGCGCGCCACTACTGCCGGACTGTGGGGCGATGAACATGGAGCTGAATCCATCCTGCCCTGAGAAAAACATGCAGCTGTCCCAGTGCAGTCCATTCGCGTAAGCCCAGAAAGACAGGCTGAAGTCGTCGAGGTCACTGAACACCCCTGAGGGCAATTGCAGGCCGGCCTTCTGGCCGTCGAACGCGATGGCCTTGTCGCTGACACGCCCGTCACCCCAGGTCGCGCCGTCCAGCAGCGTGCCCTGCACCAAAGTTCTGGTGCCAGCAGGGGTGAGTAGCGCGCCGACCGTGCCGGTACCGTTCGGATCGTTCAGCAGCAGCGACAGGCGCACCTCGCCAGGAACGGCGATGCGGGCCACGTTGGAGCCGGCGCTGGCGCCACCGGCGCCCTGGGCGGTGATCTGGTAGAACCAGACGCCGTTGGGCGGGATATCGCTGTAGGTCAGCAGCTCGCTGGCCGAAACGGTGCCCAGCAGGTTGAAGGGGCCGCTGGCCTGGCTTGCGCGCTTGACCGCATACGAGGTTGCGCCAACGCTGCCCCACCACGACAGGACGACGCGGTTGCCGCGCAGGTTGGCCGTGAGGCCAGACGGCGGCTTCATAGGGCCCGCATAGTCCACGCGACGATGGATCAGCGTCGGCCACATGACGTCATCGCTGCTGCCGCCGTACTTCGGCTCGACCAACTTCACGATGCGCGAAACGTTGGGCGCCGCCAGCCCCATGCGGTTGACGTAGTGGTTGTAGATCGGCTCCCAGGCGTTGCGGCCGTGCTGGAACGACTGGTTCACCTGCGTCCACAGAGACGTGTGCGGCTGCGACGGATCCTGTTCACGCGCGTAGGGCATGGGATAGGTCTTGCCGTTCTCGTCCAGCAGGTTCGAGCGTGCAACGTATTCGGCGGCGGCGAGGAAGCGGTTGTTGTGCATCCCGTAGAGATCGTCGCCCTGGTTCCACGCCATCTCCAGCAGGTCGCCGCCCAGCGACATGCCCAGCGTCGAGTGCCCCTGGTCGCGGCCGCTCTCTTCCCATTGCCCGAAATGGCCCGGGTGCATGAAATAGACGCTGTGCACGATGGAGCCGTTGCCGAACATCTTCAGCGTGCCGCGGTTGTTGCCCGCGTAGTAGTCGCAGGCCAGGCGATAGAGGTCGGGCCGGTCGCAGAACACGCCGATCGACAGCGCACCGCACAGCGATGCCATGTCCCAGTTGGCGTGAGACCCCAGCGCTGCGTTGTTGAGACGGTTTTGCGAGATGCCGGCGAACACGTTGAGCAGCATGTCCTGAAAGCGCTTCAGGCTCGCCGGCGCCCAGCCGGAGTAGGTGCGCAGGATCTCGCCAATCTGCGCCAACTGGTGGCCTTGTATGCCGGCCAGAATGATGAAGGTGTGGTCGTCATGCGCGGTCGAGCCGGGCGGCACCGTGCCAACCTCCTTCAGCGTGTTCGCCCACGCGTCCAGGAACTCCACCGCCTTATCGGCATAGCGGTTGTCCTGCGGGTCGGACAGCTTCCAGCGCAGTACGAGGGTCCAGGCGTGCCAGATGTCGCCGTACAAAGCGTACTTGGTACTGTCGGCCCGGTAGACCGCGGGCTGCGGATTGGGCTTGGCGGTCAAGGAGGCGTTGGGCTCCGCGCACAGCTTGTTCCACCAGCTCGTCCATGGTTCCTGGCCTGCCTTGATGAGCGCGCGGATGCGGGTGGCGTCGTCTTCGGTGACCAGCAGCCCAGGGTGGCGAAAGACACCGCTCACTGAGGCCGGTTCGGACGCCGGCGACGGCGCGGACGTCGCAGGTGCCGGAGCGGTCGTGGCCTGACCTCCACCTCCCGTTTTCTCCTGCGGCTGCGTCTGCCCCTGCGCAGAGGCGTCGTCGACACCGCCGCACCCCGGCAGCAGCGGCAGCATGGGGAAGAGCCCCAGCCCGAATGTCAACGCGCGACGTACAGGATTAGGTAACTCGTTAAGGTTTGCGTACTCCACCGACTTTTTGGACATCTTGATTGACCCGACTGTTTTTTAGTAGTGGCGCAACCGTAGGTCAGCGTGCGAAGGCGCGTCAACGCAATCGCCAAAACGGTGAGGATTTTTGAGTGTTCGCGCGCAATCCTTTGCGAGCTATGCGGGAAGCCATCACACGACGCGGCCGCAAGCGCCGTGGATGCGGCCGCCAGATGTCTGGGTCGCGTTCACTTTCAAGGGCGGCAGCGCGCCGATTTCCTCAATTATTCTCAGCGGCGCATGCTGGTCTGGGGTCGCGTGGGTAGACTCGCCCGTAGCCATAGTTCACGCACCTACGTGACGAAAGTGGTCGGGGAGCCCCGGGGATTGACCACCTCGGGGCTTTTTTCTTTTCAGGAGGCACTATCCAGCCTCTTCCAGCCGATGCGCCTGTGCCGGAACACCGTCGTTGCGCAAAGGCCGTCGCTGCCCGACATGCTCATGCCTACAACACGATCTGTGCTCGATACCCACGGGGCCAAACGCCTTGGCCTGAAGCTACTCGGCGCGCTCGCGCTTGCGCTGCCACTGGTGTGCCCGCCGCTCGCAAGCGCCGAGCCGCTACACAATCGCGCGGCGCCCTGCCGGATCGGCAATGACGCAGCCATCGAAGCGGATCACGGTGCCCGGTCTGGCGGGCACCCCGTGCAGGCCGGTCAATTCAGCGTCAGCACTGATGGCAACGCCTACACCGTCGACACCGGCGCCGGATTGGTCTTCAAAGTCCGGACGCGAGGCGCCAACGGTGGTGATCGGGGCAAGGGCGACATCGTCTCGATGGTCTGGCATGGCGTGCAGTATCAAGACCCGCGCAAAGGCAGCCAGGTGAACTCCGGTTTTTCCGGCCTGTATGACGGGGATGACCGCGTCAATGTAGACGCGGTACGCGTGGGCAATGACGCCATCAAGATCACCGTCAGCGCGGGGGCATTGACGCACGTCTACATGGCGCGCCGTGGGCAGCCCAACATCTACATGGCGACGTATTTCACTGCCGAGCCCAAGCCCAACCTCGTGCGATTTGTCGTTCGGGTGCCGCACGCGCGCCTGCCCGATGGGCCGCCATGCGCAGACATCACCACCGCCGTGCGCGGTGTGGAAGCCCATGACGTCTTTGGGCTGGCCGACGGCCAAACCCGCTCCAAGCATTACTCCAACATGCGCCTGAAAGACTGGCAGTACTTTGGCGCGACGGGCCCCGGCGTGGGCATGTGGATGGTGCGCGACAACAACGAGGGCGGGTCAGGCGGACCGTTCTACCGCAGCCTGCTCGACCAGGGGGCTGAAGACCAGGAGCTGACCTACATCGTCAACTACGGTGAGAACCAGACCGAGCCCTACCGCATGGGCGTTCTCAACAGCTACGTTCTGGCCTTTACCGACGGCGAGCCACCCACTGAAGTCGACACCCACTGGTTCAAAGACATGGGCCTGCCCGGCTACGTGCCGGAGAGCGATCGCGGCGCACTCGAAGGCCGCTTCACCGGCTTGACTGAAGATGCGCCGTACACGCTGGCGCTCAGCAACGCGCATGCGCAGTACTGGGGCGATGTCGCTGCAAAAGACGGCCACTTCCGTGTGCGCGGCATGCTGCCCGGCCAATATCAGGCGACGCTGTTCCGCAATGAGCTGGAGGTGAAACGCTTCAACGTGGATGTGCAGCCCGGCCGCACGACGCCTTGTGCATGCGGCGGTGTCGACCATGACCCGCAACACGATGCCACGCTGTGGCGCATCGGCACCTGGGACGGCACCCCGCGCGAGTTCCGCAACGGCGACAAGGTCACGGTGATGCATCCATCCGACGTGCGGATGCAGCCGTGGACCGGCCCCGAATACATCGTCGGCCGCTCCACGCCCGCCAACGATTTCCCCGCCTACCAGTGGAAAGCCATCAACGGCACGCTGGTTGTGCGCTTCAACCTCAGCCAGCGCGACGTTGCCGATCACCGGCTGCGCATCGGCATTACCACGGCCTTTGCCCACGCCCGCCCCAGCATCACGGTCAACCAGTGGAGTGCGCCCGCGCCGCAACCTGCTGTTGAGCCGACCACGCGCAGCCTCACAGCCGGCTCCTATCGCGGCAACAACGCCACCTTTGCGTTCGACATTCCAGCGTCGGCCTTTGTGGCGGGCATGAATGAACTCAAGATCAACGTCGTCAGCGGCAATGCCGGAGACGGTTTCCTCAGCCCCGGTTACGCGTTCGACGCCATCGATTTGCTGAAGTAACAGCGCAGACGGGGGCCGCCAAACAAGCGCAGCGGCCCACGTTGCGCGGAGGCCTTACACGACGCTGTCTTCTTCGGCCTGCTCTTCGGGTTGCTGGGGCGGCTCGGGCTGCTCCGTGGCAGAGGCATCCACCGTCGCGCTGTCCTCGCCAACCTCCTGCGAATCATCTTGCCCAGCCGGCGACTGCGAGGGATCTTCCAAGCGCGCCTTCAGGCCGGCCAGATAGTTCTCCGCGTGGTCCTGCGCTTCTGACACGCCCATATTGATGCCCGCGTTGATGGCCTTCTCGGCAACGATCTTGGTGATGCCTTCCTTCATTGCCAGCCGAACCTCGGGGCCGCCAATGTTGCCGATGGCAGCAGCCGCCAGATTCAGGCCCGCCTCTTCCAGCGCCTTCTTCACGTTGCCGCCGCTGACCATGGCATGCAGGACGTTGCAGCCTTGGGACTCGGCTTCCAACGCCGTGGATGCGGCGTCCGCAAGCTCACCAATGCCGGGAATGAAGCTCAGCGCGCCCACCGCCATGGATGCCCAGTCCAGCAACTTGCCTTCCACCTTGAGCGCGGTATCGATGGCGTGCATCAGGAAACCGCCGTTGTGCTTGGGCGACTTGATCTCGGGCTGGTCGGCCGTGCCCATCAACATGCACGCGACGGCCATCTTGTCTGCGTCGGTCTTGGGCGTGTGGGTCTGCGGCTTCTGCACGGTCTGGTTGGCCTGCGACAGGTTGCCGTAGAACTTCTGGAAATCGCGGCCAGCGATATTGCCGGAATCCACCGTATGGCCACCGCCGAAATCGAAGAACCCGTGGTGCGTCTTGTAACCCGTGATGGCGTTGTTCATCAGGCTGAACAGCACCGGGTCTTGCAGCAGATGCGTCGCTGCCTGGCGGACGTTCGGGTCGAGCTGCTTGTTGTTGGCCATGCTCGACAGCTTGTCTCGCGTGAGATCTCCGTCGCCAAAGAACGCAGCCTGGTTGCCGTTCATCGTCTTGAGCGTGTTCAGCTCGGCCTGCGTCAGGCTCATGGATGACGACGCAGCTTGCAGGAAGTCTGCCTTGTTGACCTCGCCCCCGCCGGTCACGCGGTTCCAGGCGTCCTTGTGGTCGAGGAAGTACTGCGCCGCTGCAATGACCTGCGGCGGCGTCTTGCCGGTCTTGGCGTCGCCATCAACGATCTGCTTGAACTCGTCTTCGCCCAGGTTCTTCGTGAGGTTGTCGGAATACTTGTAAAGCTCGCGCAGCGCATCGCTTTCTGTCATGACGGAAGGCTGACCATTCGCATTGCCATCCGACGGGATGTAGTTCTGCTCAAAGCTCTTGGCCTGCTGCTCGTTGAACGCGCTCACCTGCGCATGTTCCGCCGTAAAGGCATCCAGGTCCTTGGCCTTGATCTTGCCGCCGCAACGGCCGTCACCTTGCGAGCCGATGGCGGTGAACAGTTGCTGGTCTTGTGCCAAGCCCTGCAGCGCCGCTTTCAGGTCAGGCGGCGTGGAAGGGTCGTTGATCTTGTCCTGCAGGCCATCCCAGCTGAGCGGGCATTGGTCTTTGTGCCGATCCAGAACCGACACGATCTGCACTTCCTGCTGGCTGAGCGTGCCGCCATTCCACGTCACGGTGGATTGCGCCGACCCAGCCTGCTGTGAAGACCCTGCATTGCCCTGCTGGGGCGCGGCATTGGGCTGCGTCACCGCATGCCGATTGCCGCTGTTTTGCGTGACGTCGTCGTCATCGTCGTCGTCATCGCTGTTTTCAGAAGCGAGCGACGCAGTCAGCTTGGCGCTGATGCCTTGGTAAAGGCTCAACTGCGTCTGGTCGGATGGGCCTTGCTGGCCTGGCGCACCGGCCATGCCGGCAACGGACGTTAGCGTATCGACGGCTGCATCAGCCATATCGCCGCGGTTTGCATGCTTGGCTTCGCGGCCGGCTGCATTGGATGAAGACATATGAACGGACATACCTGCTCCCACTTGAACACTTGAACGTGTCGTTGCGACCTGTGGCATAGCCGGTATTTCGCGATCAAGTACGGATCACGCATGCCGTCATGCCTCGTATGGATCGCGTTTCCCTTCAACCGCCCGCCGACTCAGCACAACACCGCTGGCCGAGCGGGCACGAAATGGCGCCCCGCATTGCAATGCGGATGCCTGGAAACCCAGCGTAAGAGTGGGAAAGGTCAGCAGCGGCTGCCCGGCCGAAAACGTGGCGCGGCATCCGAAGTGGTTGGAACCTGAAGCTGCAGCTGCCCGGTGCGGCCTCAAGCCGCCAGCATCGTTTTAGGGTCGACGCTGCGCGACTGCCCGCCTGCCGGCTCGACGGCCAACTGATAGCCGCGCGAGTAGACCGTCTTGAGCTCGACGCCGGTGTCGGGGCCGAAGCCCAGCTTCTTGCGCAGCTTGTAGATGTGCTGTTCGATCGAGCGCTCTGCCACGCTCGCATCTGTGCCCCACACGGCAGAGGCGATCTGCTGGCGTGACAGAAACGACCCCGACGACGAGAACAGCAGCCAGGCCGTGGCAAATTCGCGTGCGGTGAGCCGAACCGGTACGTCGTGCAATGTGACGGTGCGCGTCAGCCGACACAGACGGTAGGGCCCGACCACCACCTGCGTATCGAGGGCGTCCTGAGTCGACTTGCGGGCCCCGCGCAGGATGCGGCGAATGCGGGCGCACAACTCCTCGGCAGTGAAGTGGCCGGAAATGACGTCGTCGACGCCGGCGTCAAACGCGCCGCGTATCTCGTGGCCCTCGGCAAAGTGGCCAAACACCAGCGTTGGCCAGGGCATGTTGGCGTTGCGTTCGCGCCCGGAGAACAACAGTCGTGCGGCCTTGCTGAACTGCTGCGCATCGATCATCAGCAACGCGAAGGCATCGGTGTGCCCGGAGCGCACAAAGGCTACTGCGTCGTCAAACCGGACGCACGTCACGTCATGCGCTGACAGGCAAGTCGCTACATAAGTAAAACTGGCTGGATTGGTGGTGAGTACGGCGAACTTCATGGCAGACCCCGACGGTGCGAGGCCGATCAATACGTCCACCCCGCTTTTATGTTTTGCGACAGCATAACGTTCACAATGTGTTCATCCATCGCTATGACTAGCGATGCGGCGGCGGGGTATCCGCCAGAACATGTCGGTTCGTGAGGGGGGAAGTCGGCCGGGCAATTGCCGATTGTCTGAGGTCTAAGGCGGGCCGATATGCAAGCTGCACTGGCGCAGCGCCCCCGAGATCAACGTCGTTTTAAAAAACGATTTGAGAATGATTGAATTTCCGGCAACCAAAATGTTGCCGACGCGGCACACATGTATGCCCGCCAATACATTATTTCGGTAGTCCGCCAGCTGTGATTGCTGCAAGCCCGATGGCGCTGCGTGAGTCCACGCCCACCTTTCTCATGATGTGGCCTACGTGCGTGCGCACCGTCCAGTAACTGATGTTCAGGGCCAGTGCGATCTGTTTGTCTGACATGCCCTTGAGCATCAGGTGGCAGACCTCGCCTTCGCGCGCGGTTACGCCAAACCGCTGCTGGAACCACGCGGACGACCCCACCACCCGCGCGATCAGGTGAACCCGATACACCGGCGCAGCGCTGCTGTCTTCACTCGGTCGCTCCACGCAAAACCCGAAGCCGTTCCACTGCCTGTCGCTCAACCCGTCGGCCACCGCGGCCAATTCGTTATAGAGCGCGTCACGCTCTTCACTGCTGACGCCGGCCATGATGGCGCGTGCCTTGGCGTTCGGCTGGGGTGGCGACGTGCCGTCGAGCACAAACGTGGGCATGTGCATCTCGGTATCGGCGTCGACTTCCTGCCCCTCCTGAATCACGCGAAGGTGCTGGGCATTCAGCAGATGCGGCTTCAGGAGGTTGAGCAGCAATACCTCGCGATCGCCAAACCGTTTTTTGGGGTCACTGGTGCTGAATCGATAGTCCAGCAGCATCCCGTTGGCGTCGGGCACGCGCAGGCTGATGCCCGGATACGCCTGATGCCGACAGAGATAGTCGGTGAAGTACTCCGACTGGCCCCACTCCGCGCGGGCGATCTTCCGCTCGATCACCACGGGTTCAAAGCTGCCTTGGAGCAGCTCCGAGATCGGATCGAACGCATGGAAATAGTGTCGATACTCCACGCGCATGCCCTGATCTCTGCCCCACAAGGCGCTGGAATGCGGATGGTGCGCGCCGCCCGGCCACCAGAACAACTGCGCCATGAGATCCACATGCAGCAGCGACCCGAGCTTTTGGGTCAGCTCGGGGCGTTCGGCAAGGCTGCGGCTCGAGGGCTCATGAAGACGCCCCGTGATATCGAGCAGCGCGCGCAATTCTGCTGTGGAAAGATCCATCAATGGCTTAGCCGGCTTGCTACCGGCTGTTGAGTCTGGGGATTCGTTGTGGTGATCGGGTCACACGTGTCAGTACCAATACAAACAGGACTATCGGCATAACGGCGCAGGGCTATAGGTGGTGCACTTAAGTGGTGCCACGCGCTGCCGGGTCCAGGCCAAAGCAGGATTTGGCCCACCCCGTAACGCACCTGCCCCGCACTGACTATCGCTATTCATAGCGATGGTTGCCGGCCGGCCGATTTTGCGATAGTGCGCCTGCGGAGGACTGCATTGTGGCTATGAACCAGCACCCCGCCAGCCTTAACCGAAGTTGCATCATGCTTTTTTTGGGGGGACCCGCATGCCAGCGCCACTACTATCGTCGACCAGCCTGCCGGACTTATACAGCACCGGCCTTACATCGACCGCCATGGTTGCGCGCTGGGACGCCGCTCCCTCATCGCTGGCCGTCATATTCGTAGACAGCTCGCTCCTGAACGACTCCACCTGGCTGCCCTCGCAGCCCACGCTGCAGCCGATGGCCCTGGAAGACGTGCAGCAGATGCTGAGCGGCGCATTGCAGCCGCAAGGGCCGGCCGCCAGCAGAGGCGCCGACACGCTGATTGCCCATGCGGAGCCCAAGCCACTCACCCGCCGCCAATGCGAGATTCTTCAAGAAGTGGTCTGCGGCCGCTCGAACTCTGAGATTGCGGAACGGCTGCACATCAGCATCGAAACCGTCAAAACCCATATGCGCCAACTGCTCGCCCGGCTGGGTGCGCGCAACCGCACAGAGCTGGCGACGATTTACCAGCGCAGCCGGCAAGTGAGTTAAGCGGCGCATGGAGGGGGCGCGACATTCCGCGCCCATAAGCGACGGAGAGGCCCAAGAGCCAGACCGTGGCGTGAGTCAGCCCAATAAAGGGCTAGGCCACCTCCTTTCAGCTAACCCCTCTTTTTGGGGATTTCGGATGGAAGACCTGTGCACCAGTCTCATGAAAGCGGCGCCCAAGCCGCACATATCAGGGACAGGGGCGGGACATGACACTCAGGAAATTGGCGCTCTGGGGCGTGTGCGCGCTTGCGCCGCTTGCGGGCCATGCACAGAACGGTGAATTTACGAAGCCGTGGGATGACGGCAATCGGGCAATTGTCATTGACCCATATGAAGGAAATGACAAGCTCGACTGGGACGAAATTGCCAAAGACAAGCGCGTTGTCGCGATCATCCACCGCGCAACCCAAGGGCTGGAGACCGACGCCAAGTACCAGGAGCGCAAGGCTGAAGCGCTGAAGCGCGGCTATCTCTGGGGCTCGTATCACCTTGGCAGACCCGGCGACCCCATCGCTCAAGCCAAGTTCTATCTGGGTTTCACGGGCCCGACAGACAACGAGGTGATTGCGCTGGACATTGAAGGCACCTCGTCGCGCGACATGTCGCTCGCCGATGCGAAGGCCTTTATCGACTACGTCGCGCAGCAGACCGGCCGCTATCCGGTCTTCTACACCAACCACAGCACCACCCGGCTCATCACAGAGCAAGCACGCGGCAAAGCGACGGTTTTCTCAAAAACACCGCTCTGGTATGCGCGCTACCTCAGCAAGGTCACCGACTTCCCCAAAGGGGTCTGGACGACATATGCGCTCTGGCAGTTTTCCAGCGAGCAGAACTGCAAGCAGACCGGCAAGTGCCTGTACAACGTGCCCGGCACGGATCGCTACATGGACATCAACGTCTTCTACGGCAGCCCAGAAGAACTGAAGGCCCGCTGGCCCTTCCGCTCACCCACGGTCGAGGCGCAAAACTGAGTGCGATACACCAGGCGCCTGTATGGCGGCATCACGTCTTACGCAGTGCACATAGGTACAGAAACGTACAGAAAACATTGGGAGGGATCGCACCATGAAGACCAAGCATAGGTTCTATACCGGGGCTGGCGCGCTGTTGTTGGCCGGCGCACCCGTACTGACGTGGGCCGCAAACGCAGCGCCCGCACAGCAGTGCACGACGCAAGCCGCGCTGCAGAATAAATCCATGAAGGTGGATGAAGCCAAAGCGCTATTCGTGCCCAAAGCGCAAAACCTGACGTCAACGTCCACCACCAAAGACCTCCTGATCAGCGGTGACCAACTCAACGAGTTTGAGGCCACGCTCACGACATACGAAGTCAAGGCAGACGGCACACTGAAGGTGCTGACCAACAGCGCTAGCGCCGAGGGCCAGGATTTTTTGACGATCTATTCGTTCAAGCAGTACCGCAGCGATGGCAGTAACAAATACGGCATCTCCATCCGGCTGGACATCACCTACCACTCCAGCAGCGGAGCGATCTCGCTGCCCAACCTGTTTGGCTTTCTCTCGGCCGGCGGCAACACCAGCAAGTTCCAGGGCACCCTGAGCCTGTCGGCGCACGGGCTCGTCAATTCCAAGATTGCCGCCTTGCTGCCCGTGCCGGCCAAACTGGATGACAGCGCCGCTGCGCAGTACTTCTCGTACATGGGCGCACTGAAGGGGCTGATCACAGATAAGGACACGACCATCGACCCGGTGTTGTTATCGCCCTGCGCGTGAGGTGGGCAAGCAGACGTAGAAACGTCCGACCTTAAACACAGAAATTTGGCACTCCCCACTCCCCGCCAGGGCTCGACGTTCCGAGCTCCGAGCTCGGTATGTCGAGCTCTGAACCCCACCTTCCGAGTTCTGAGCTCGGCATGTCGAGCTCTGAACCCCACCTTCCGAGTTCTGAGCTCGGCGTGTCGAGTTCTGAACTCCACCTTCCGAGCTCCGAGCTCGGCGTGTCGAGTTCTGAACTCCACGTTCCGAGCTCTGAGCTCGGCGTGTCGAGCTCTGAACCCCTTCTTCCGAGCTCTGAGCTCGGCGTGTCGAGCTCTGAACTCCATCTTCCGGGCTCCGAGCTCGGCGCTCGGCTCTCAAAGCTCCGATGTATCGGACCTTGGACAGTGGCGCTCCGCCCTCTGCGCTCGGCATTCGACAGTTTTAGCTCGGCAGTCGCCCCTCTAACCTCGGCACGCGAGTGTTTGAGCTCGAAATTTTGAATGTCTGAGAGCGGCGCTTGGGTGTTGGCGCTCGGCGTATGGGCCTCGGACCGTGGCGGTCGGGCCTTTGAGTGTCGTGCTCGGCCTGCTGGGCTCGGCACGTAAAGGGTTGGGCGTTGCGCCCGACGCTAGCGCCCCCGCCCGTCGCGGGTTCGCTTTTACTGCTGTTTTAGTTATTTCTTCTTGCGGTTCACGCGGTCCAGCACTTGCAGCACTTCCCACCGGTACAGGTCAACTGTCACGCCATCGAGCGTGGTCAGCATGTAGGCCCCAATCGCGTCCATGAACCCGGCCTGGTAATCGAGGGCCTTGTCCTTGACGTGGAACTGAAGTTGAAAGCGCAGCGCATGCGGCTCGAACTGCCGGTGCATCTTCATGTTCATCTGCGTGCGCCGCAGATAATCCCGCGCGCTCAGGGCGCCTTGTGCATACAGGATGTTGGTCTCAAGGCTCATCGGGCACCTCCGGACGGAGGACGTTGCGCGATGCTGGCGAAGCTGCCATTTGCGGGGCGATGCCCGCGTGGGATGGGTACGGCTTGGGTCGGTTGATCCATTGTCTTGCCTCTGGTTGAGTGAGGAGCCACCCACCTGGGAGGGTGGGCGGGCACACGACAAGGTCTGCAATACCGACAAGTGTTTCCAAGAACCGGCAGGGCCGAGGCCCTCCCCGCCGAGGCCCGCCCGTAGGGCGAACGACGACACGCGAGGGCTATATCGGCACTCACGGGAAATACTTGTTCGGGATTGCAGTCCCGGCTGCGGTTGTTGCCGCAGCGGGGGGAGTTTAGCGGGTTGGATCGTTGATTCGCAAGACTACGATTTCAGGAAGAGGATTTGGCGCCTCAGCCAGATGCCTTCCTTCTTGCTAACGACATTCTGTAGCCGATTGGGACTGGTTTAAATAACGCTCCTCCACTTCTTCGACGCTGTGCTTTACGAAGTGCCCGATGCTCGATGCTACCCAGAACATAGTAATCACTTATACCTCCCTTGACCTGGACAACATCCCTAGCGTAGTCCTTGGTAGCAGGGGAGCGAATCCTACTATCACCGTAGAGTCTATTGTTGGCCTGGACCACATACGCATGGAGATCGCTTGCGGTTGCCTCTACAAGAGAGGAAAAAGTCTTGGTATCTTGGTTCCATTCCAAAGCGAAAAGGGCATCAATTTCCCCCCTCAAAGAGTTCCTATGATTTATATTGGTCAAATCACTGCAAACCAATATCGAAAAAAAGAAATCTCCATGTTGAAATACCGTGGGAATACTGTGAACACCGGTGGGCTCAAAAAGCGCATTCTTCATACCTAGGATTCTACTCAACTCCTTTCGCTCTGCATGAGCTGGCACAAATTTGGGTTGCAAGACAACAATATTGGAAGAATAACCCGGCCATCTTGTAGTTAGGGAAACAAGACAATCATTCCTCAATTTTTTAGCCACTTTATCCCTATAGTATTCAACCCCGGTCAGCAGCGACACTCCGTTTGAAGCCAGCTTGCGAGCTGCCCGAAGCGCCCATCGCAGTGGCACGCTCAATTCAGGCATAACAATATAGTCCGGGCGCTTATTCTCGCGCAGAATTCTATTTACAAGATCATTAAATTCTTCGTATCGCTGGATAGATTGATCATGCCTATTTTTTGCAGCAGATACCCATTGTTCGTGCGTCGTCTCACGACTGGTTACAGCAATGCGAATAATTTCTCGTTTTCGGCGGGGAACAACAAAAGTGGACACGCCCGATCCCGGAGGCGGCAATCGGAAACCTAACTCGTCCCCCGACCCCACTTTCGCACCACGAAGAAAGCCTATCGCCTCTCTAAATAGATCCGGCTCTTTTAAAACCTGTGGCGATATTAACGGTATTTCATCGGCTCTTAATGGGCGAGTTGGAAAAGCAAGGGCGGGCCAAAATGGTGTTTTTAAGGAAGAAACCTGCTTTCTAAATTTTCGAATAGCACCCAACCTAATCTGTCTACGTATTGCCCACTGGGCAGGCACCGGAGGACCCGGCTCATCTCTATCCTGCTCGGCAATCCAATAATCTTTGTAGGGCCTGCGTCCCCAGTCGGCCAAAAGGACCTGCTTTACCAATCGACGCAAGGTCTCTACCGAGCCGGGCAGCACAACATCCGCGCTAATTTTCTTCAATCGCCGTATGACGCCAAGATAGCTTGAATTGACAACCGAATCTCGCGCACTTGCTGCGGCCAACCCTGCCTCCAGCAATGCATGACAATACTGTTCAAGGCATAGTTGGAATGATTTTTCATTTTTCTTATTTCCAAGGGTGGTGGTCTTCTTAAGCAAATCCGAAACCTTAACCAACCCATCGATCAACTCCCTTGCTGCGCTGAAATCGTCGCATGCCAGCATCAATCCAAATATTCTTGGTATGTACGAAAAATAATCAAAAAATCCTACTGGAGTAACAATATGCCGTTGCGCAAGTGCGTAGAATTGCTCGCGCAAACCTCGCCAAGAAGCAGGTGCCAAATCTAAGGAATATGTTTCGATATCACTTAGAAGCAGTGCAAATCCAAGTCTACGTACCGAGACGACATCCGCTTTGCGGAGGGCATCAACTTGGAGAGACGCATTTGGCGTAGCCAGTAAAGCCCGAGACGCCATCTCACTAGCTGTCGATGGCACCGCTGGCAGTAAGCGATACTCGCTAGACTGCGCCCGAATCTGGGCGCGAATGTAATGGATAAGATCAGCGCCGTGTCGAGACGACAAAGAGAATATCTTTTGCTTGTTTCCTGTAAATACTAGGTCAGAATCCTTGGCGTATGGCAAATTCAACCTCAACGACGGTGGACCGTTGCTCTCATTCTGAACTTTAAGGAGGGGCGTAAGGATTCGCGACAATCTCTGCCCTACGCTTATAGCCCCATCGTCCTCTTCTGCCGCATCTAAAACAAGAAAGAGATCATCCACATATCTACCATAGTAAAGCGGATTGACCTTTTCCATTACTGCCCTATCAAATTGGGCCAACAATACATTCGCAATTATTTTCGATGCAGACAAACCTACCGGAATAGCCCCCTCTGGTCGATCTTTGTAATCCGGTGTACCCGAATACCAAGTATTTATTGCCTTCAGCAGGTGGCCGGTGAATCTTTTCTGCCCAACCGTCAAATTGACGCCTATGGTTTTTAGAAAAGCGGGGCGGAGTATAAATTCCGGTGAAACACGATGATAGAACTTGGCGATGTCCATCGTTACTGCCAAGACACTGCGCTCCTGCTCAAGCGCCTGCTCCATCGTTCTGAGTCCTCGTTCGCGCCACTCTTGATACGCCGAGAAATATGGCGAAAACAACGCAGGCGTGTTCATGTTCAAAACAGGCTCGCTCTTTTGGCTCGTGTTCTTTCGTGAGGCCGTGCGCCGAAGCCGATTTCCGAACGAAGTATTTCTATCAAGAACGGCATCAAATAGATGCCCCACCTGCATAATCCAAAGAGCCGATATAATTTGTAAATCCACACTAGGACGCATCACCAAGCGCAAGCTTGCGGGCGCCATGCGATTGCGACTGCTAACAAACCTCTGGAGCCAATCATCATATGGATCCAATGCACGAAAATGCCCATCGTGCGCATTTTCCCAGCAAGCCGTATCTACGGATTTAGGGAGGTATGCGTAATCACCTATAAATTGATTTTCTTCAGCCCACTCACCGCCGTCATATTTTAATATTTCCTGCAATCGCACCAAGTTCTCGTGAAGTTCTTGCTCATACTTGGTGAAAGCAACGGCATGGAAATGAGTGTTCTCATAGAATGCCTCCGCCTTTGCTTTTCTATAAGCCAAATACAAATCAGAAAGAGTAATCATTTTTTATATGGCAAACCAATTACATTTCACCATCTCTCCCCCTTTTAGGTGCGCCAGGCCTCAAGATGATTTGCAAAGAAATACCCTACGCTTCAACACCGTGTTCGCCACGTATCCGTAACCAATACCGGCATCCCGTCGAAGGATTAATACACCTCCAAAACGCCCCACCCTTCCCATTCCGCGCCACCAGCTTCACCCCGCAAGCCGGGCACGAAGGCGTCCGGTAATCCCCCTCAAACACCTTCGCCAGCAGCGCGGCCTGCTTGTCTTCGGCCAGCGCGCGGATGCGCTCCAGCACCGCCGGCCCGTCCAATAGCTGGATACCGGCAAGCTCTGAAAACTCCTGCACCGGGTTGCCGACATAACCGGACAAAGACCAGAACACGCCCCGCTTGACCTTGTGCGCCAGCATGGAGCCGCCCAGCGCCCGCACCTGTTCCACCTTTACGGGCTTGGACCACGCCTTGCACTGGACCACCGCCACGGGCGCATCCAGGCCGGCCTTGTACAGCGTGGCGTCAATGCCGCCGTCCGGGCCGTGCGGCACGGTCTTCACGGCAAACCCCATCTGCTCGTAGTACTGCACGCACAGCAGCTCGAACCGCTTCCACTCAAGGGACTGGATGGCCTCCAGCGTCCAGCTCTGGGGCGTGGCGGGTTCTGCCGGCGTGGGGGCTTGCGTGGGTGTGGTGGTGTTGCGAGTGGTGTTAGGCGGATTAGGCGGGTTGGGCGTGTTGCTGCCCGCTGCGTTGCGGGCGGGCTGGGGCGGTGCCTTCGGCGGGCGGGCTCGCCCAGTCGGTTCCGTGCGCGGGGGCCCTAGCCGGGCATCGGCCTGCCGGCTGCGCTCCCGCAGGTACGACAGCACGGCAAAGAAGCCGAGCAGCAGCGCGGGCATCCAAGCCAGCCCGCGCGCCAGCATGCCGACGGCGCTCAATAGCGGGTTGGCGCCAAACGCCGCAGGGAGGATGTTGTGAAGAATCAGGTAACTGGCCGCCGAGCCAATGGCCAGCATCCACCATGGCAGCGACAGCAGCATGTCGCTGGTGGATGCTTGTTTCTTTCTCCTACGCCCCATTGCCTGACCCTTGAAGGTTTTCTTTCTTGGGACCGCCTTTTTAGATATTTAGGACTAGGCGGTTTTTAATAATCCGAATTGGGTAATGAGGTTCGGATTTTGTTGGGAAATAGCATAGCCCACAGAATGCCGCTTGGCAGCCCCAAATCAAGCGATTTATTCCGATTGAGATTACCCCTCTGGAGGGAGGCGAGATGTCGCATCTGTGCAGTAGGATGCCCAAACCACTCAGAACAACATAACGCGGCCGACAGTCCATATATTGCGCGGCAATGTCGCCGGCCCATTACCTACCGCCATCCGTATGCCCTTGCGAATACTGGCGTTTTCGGCTGCTGCGGTTGTGAGCTTGACGGTTTGCGGCTGCACGGTTGTACAGGTGTCCGGCCCAGCGCAAACAGCGGTGTCGTATCACGCCGGCGCGGTGCGCATTGAGCCCGGCGACGCACGCGGGACGTTGGTTATCAAAACAGCGGGCATTGGCGTCGTTCCGCTACAGGACGGTGTGGCGATCGGCTTGGCAAAAGAAGAGCGGATCGTCATTGCGGGCGACGCGCCTTGCAAGATCGTGTTGGTTATCCGAAACCAACCCGACCTGCAGAAAGCGAAAGAACTACTAGAAACCATTTCTGCGGGCAAAAACATCTGCACCGCAGATTGATAGGGCGACCAAGGGAGGGGTTATGTACGCGAAAACCGCAACGGCGGCAGCCATTGCCTATGCGCTGTCCGGATGCACCGCGCTTCCGCAATCGGCGCTGATTTACTCATCGCGCAGTACGGTAGGGATTTCGTTGACGTCAAACCCGGCGAGTTCTTCGGGGATTACGGTCAGCGCGGGGGTGGATATCGTGGACGCGGCGTACGTACCGGTTGCTGTTACGGCCAAGGCGCCGGACGGCAGTTCCGGCAACTCAAAGGTGATCCCCATTGAGGCCACGTATGGCTCGCTGGACGGCAAGAAAGACCCATCCACCGCGGTGAACGAGGTCAACGCGCAAAAGATCGATGATTACGTGAAGGCACTGAACAACGTGGCGATCCTGTCCGCTCAGGTCGACGCGCTGAAGGAAAAGGATCGACTGAACAATGCCTATAACAGTGCAAAGAACGCCAGCGCTGCACTGCGCCAGAAGAACCCGCCGCCCAATCCAGCAGACCAGCAAAAAGCTGACACGGACGAGGCGACGGCCAAGCAGGCGTTTGACACGTTCTCTTCACTGCATCCCGTCAACGGCGATTTGCAAACCGCAACCAACCAGCTCCAGGCAGCACAAGCGGAGGCCAACCAAAAACGTACGACAGCGGCAGAAGCAGCCGGCCTCCTGAAACAAGAGAAGCGGGATGCGTTCTCTGTGTACGGCCGGTTTGATGGCAACGTGTCAGGCGGTGGAACCGTCGCCGCTACGGATGGGAAGGCCGCTCCGTCTACATCGGTCGCCTTGCTGGCAGGCAAGGTGTTTTCAACTGGGGTGGCCTCACAAAATCTGACCGAAGCGGCGAAGGTCAGCGCATCCAAAGAGGCCATCGCGCAGTGCATGTCTACGGTGAATGCTGCAGTGGCAAACATGACCACGGAGAAAGAGGACTACAGGAAGAAGTTGCTGGATGCTTGCGCGCGTTAGCCGCGCCACATTTCGACTGCACACGGCGCCCAATCTCCAACACGATGCCCGAGCACATGAATATCGCGATCATGCTGGAGCGCACGACATCGCCGGCAGATCGACTGACGACCATTTCCGCCCTGGCCACGGCGTTTTCCCGATTCTTTGGCGAGCCGCAGGAGGTCTGCCGCATCAACTACGTGACCGGGGCGTCGGAATGCGAAGCGTGGTCAGCCGCCCCACGTCTGCTTGAAGAGCAGCCCGGCAAACACGAACTGCTCTTCGTGTATGGCAACCGCGTGGCGCTACTCGATGGCACGCGCAGCAGCATCCATACGGAAAGCAACGGCATGCGGGCGAGCTTTGTGGTGTCTTTGCCTGTGCCGCTGAGTTTGGCGCTCGCCAAACTGGAGCCGCACCTTCTGGACGCGGCTGAAGCCATCAGCCGTGTGGCAGACACGTTTGTGATTGCTGGAGGCTGGGAGCTTGAACTGGGCGTGGACTTGCAGTTGCAAGACATATTGCGAGGCGGCTTCACAGACTTCCCGTTGGCCCGGTGGCTGGCGGGTCCGACGCCGTTGTTCTCAAGAGGGCGGTCGGGCTTTGCAGCGGTGAACAGATGTGACGACATCACGCTGCTCAGACGTGTCTGAGTTATGTGGGCGACTTTCAACGCTACTGGCCGCGCTAAGTACGCCGAAACAGTTGCCGAAGCGTATTCGTCGTTGCGTCCGCAACTCGGGATCGCGGACGCACCGATAGCAACTCTCTGGCTACGAGACAGGACAACCGTTCGTGGATGCCCGGGTGCCCAACACGTCCGGCACCTGGGCGATTGACTCAATCAACGACGTCTTTAGCCACGCAAATGGCGCATGATGAATTCGTCGTGCGAAGGGTAAGCGTCATCCTCGGAATCGGACTGCACCTCTCTTAACAGTTGCCCGGCCTGCTTTGTTGAGACGTCGTGACCGGCCTTCTGCATTTCATCGCGAAAGACCTTTGCATTGGCGCCTGCGGGGCTCCGCTTCGAACCCAGCACATGCGCCGGGGGAATCGAGTCCCTGGTGCGCAGCGCAGGCCCCTCGGAGTAGGGGTCCTGCTCCAGATGAACGTTGTTTGCAACACCAATCGTGCGCACGAGCGCGGGCCGATCCGGGTCGGCATACATGGCGAAGTCTTTCGCCATCTGACGGCTGCTTGATAGGTAGTGGTGTTCGCTGGAAGCGGTGACGCCGCCACTACTGAATCGCATCATGAAGTTGCCACCGCCGCCCTCCGTCGCTCCGTCGCTTTTGCGTTCCTTCTGGAAGCCGTTTTTGCGGATCGATGGCACGTGCTCGCGCTTGGTGCCGTGGTAAAGCGTGCTGTCTTCGTACACACGTCTCGCGAAGGGGACCAGGCCGCTCAGCGCTGCATCAGGACGCGAGCCCTGTGACGACGTGGCGCGGTTGTTTCGTGTTTCGACGTCCGATTCATATCCATCGGAACCGTATGTGACGGGACCGTGCGCCCCGCCCGTTTTAGAGATGCAGCCGCCCATAGTGATCGGAGTGTTTGGTTAGCAATGAACTCCATTGTTGTCGCCGGCTGGGGCAGGCATGGCAACCGTAGCGAAGGTATGGGCACGATCCCGAAGCGATTCGTCAAGCCGCCCATTCTCGATCTCTTATAAAAAAACCCGAAAGCCGGCAACCAGCTTTCGGGTGACGTAATGACTGATCGACGGATCGTTGATCGATCAGTCCTCCCCACATCAGTTGCTATAGATCAGCCCACGCGCGGCGCCATTGACGTAGATGCGGCCGTACGTGTTCCAGTCGCCCGCCATCACGCCGGAGCCGCCAAATTGGTGTGCGTCGTCGTTGAAGCGCGACCACGTTGCGCCGCCGTCGTCAGAGTGGTAGATGCCCCAGACGCCGTTGAGCGTGCCTTCTACGTAGATGGCAGCGGAGTACGGCGCGCCCGCTTGTGCCTTGCCCAGGGTGAGCACGGTGGCGCCCATCGTGCCGTTGGCGGATGCAAAGGCGTTGAGCTTTGTCCACGTGGCGCCGGAATCCACCGAGTGGTACACGGCAGCGCCGTCAGCCAGCCAGATATCGCCCTCGGCGTTGGGGTTGACCACCATGGATGTATCCCACCACGAGTTCCAGGCCATGTTTGCGTTGACGGAGCCCTGGCTGAGCGTGAAGGTGTGGCCGCCATCGTTCGAGACGTAGACCTTGCCGCGCTGCCAGCTCCACGGTGCGCCGCCGGAGTCGTAGGCGTAGACCTTGTTGGGGTTCTTGCGGTCTGCGGCCAGGCGGTAGCCACGGGCGTAGCCGTTCCAGGTGGCGCTGAACGCCGGCAGGTTGGTGGCCGTCCAGCTCGCGCCATTGTTGGTGCTGTACGACGGCACCGAATCGGGCGGTGCCCAGGTCACGTTGTTGCGTGACGGCACGACCAGGTTGCCTACGTTGCTCTGGCTTGCGGCGGCGCCATTGGGCAGCGATGCAAACGTCGACCAGCTATTGCCGCTATCGCCAGACCAGAAGCCCTTGGTGACATGGCCGTTGGCGTTATCCACACCTGCGGCGGCAATGTACGACGGGTCGGCCCACGACATGTCGGCAGAATTGCCGCTGCTCCACGTGTTCAACGGGCCTTTGGTGGGCCGCGTCGTGAGGTCTGTATTGACCCACGTGCCGATGTCGCCTGCGCTGTTGATGAAGTTGTACGAGGCACCGGGCGGCGCCGTCACGAGCGCCAGGGTGACGGTCTCTTCAAGGTTGTCGACCTTGGCGCTCCAGGTGGGCGCGGGCGACGAGGCGTTCATGGTTTCGCAAATGCCGCCGCCATGCACGTGCATGATGTGGTCGCGGTTGGCGGGGTCGATTGCGACGCTTTCCACCCAGCCGGCGCAGCCACCTGCGGCGGTTCCGGTATGCGGCATGCCAGCCGCGATTTCGTGCCAATTGAGGCCGCCGTCGTCAGATAGCTGGATGCTCTTGCTGGTGTCGCTCCAGCCCGTCATGCCCAGCGCGATGCGCGCAGACGCGCCGAGGCCGAAGACAGACAAGCCGCCAAAGCCGTTGCTGGTGGAGCTCTTGAGCTGCGTCCAGTCGCTGTTGTTACTGCCGCCAAATTTGTAGAGATAGCTCGGGCCGCCAATGCCCTGGCCCACGCCCGCGTTGAACACCATGTAGAAAGTGCCGTCAGACGTGCGCACCACGTGCGGGATGTAGTAGCCCGACACGGTGGACGGAACCGGCACCGGCGCCCACGAGTAGCCACCGTTGGTGGACTTGTACAGCGTCGACGTCAGGCCCGCCGCCTTGGCGTAGTCCGGCGCGACGGTGGCCCACATGATCCACGTCGGCTGGCCGGCGCCCTTGCCCGACGTATCGAAAATCACCTGCTCAACGCCAATGGGTGAGCTGCCGCCGTTGATGGTGGTGGAAGACAGGCCCGTGACCTGCGTCCACGTGCGGCCCGAATCGGCGCTCTTCCAAAGGCCCGCCGTGCGCGAGCCGTAGAACAGCGTCGACGGGTTGTTCGGGTCCACCTGCAGGCGCTCGCCGGTGCCACGGCCGTTGTCGTTGCCGCCCACGGGGAATGGCAGGTCGTAGTGCGTCCAGGTGTTGCCGCGGTCGCTGGAGATGTAGATGCGGCCGTTGTGACCCTGCGTGACGGTAATGCCCGTCATCATGTAGACGAGCTGGTCGTTGTTCGGGTCGAGCGCGATGCTTTCAACGCCGTGGAAATCGCCCTCGCCTGCGCCAAAACCGATGCCATCGGTGATGGGCGTCCAGGTGGAGCTGGCCGTGTCCCAGCGGTAAGCGCCGCCAACGTCGGTGCGTGCATACAGCAGGCCCGCGTTGCTCGGGTGGTAGATGAGGCCGGTGACATACCCGCCGCCGCCCCATTTGACGCTGGTCCAGGTGGTTCCCGACTGGCCGCCGCTGGGCGAGACGACGGTGCCTGTGGTTGCGGTTGTGGCCGGTGTAGCCGTGCCGCCGCTACCGGCGACGCTGCTTCCGTCGCCGCCGCAGCCAGCCAGAAGAGCGGCCAGCAGGGCCGGGATGAGGACGTTGCAATTTCTATTCATCAGGGGTCTCTAGACTTCGATTGTTCGATTGATCGATAGGCCAGACGGACGGGCGAACCCTGCAGCGCTGCGGTAGCTCGTGCGTTTGGCTGAGAGCGCGGCGGCTGCCGGTGGATGCCACCCCCTACTAAAGTGGGGTGTCGCGCACCGGGTGCGATAAGACACCGCGCGCGTGCGTGGGTCAACGCAATGTGAGTTTTGTTGAGACTTGGGGCTGAACCGCCTGATGGCGCTGGCTTTGCGTGGCGGTGGAGCGCCGTGTTGGTGCGCGCAGAATGGGTGCACGCCGCGGGTGACGTGTCACCAGACAAACTTATAATGTCGCCCGGCCACCCGCCTACGCCGCCACCGCCTGCCGCGCACAAAACTTGCGCTGCATACGCAGTGGCGCCGCCGCCGCACCATCACCCGGCCGAGCCCTTTTGCCCAACGCCATGCCCTACCGCTTCCGTCCGTTGTCTGTTTTGTGCGCTGCTGCCAGCATCGCTGCCGCTTTGGCTGCGTGCAGCTCTGCGCCCACGCCGCTTTATCAGCAGGAGCAGTTCGATGCGGCGGCAAGCCCGTATGCGCGCACCTTCCACGCCAAGTCCGACGCCACGTGCGAGGCCGCGCGCCGGGCGCTGCTGAGCCAGGGGTATGTGTCGAGTTCGCCGCGCGCAGACACGATCGACGGCAGCAAGAATTTCCAGCCGAGCAACGATTCGCACGTGGTGATCTCGTTCCATGTGGTGTGCGCGGAGGCCAATACGGAGGGCACGTCGAGCACGGCCTATGTGAACGCGGTGCAAGACCGCTACACGCTCAAGAAGACGAGCACGTCGGCAAGCGTGGGGTTGAGCATCCTGGGCTCGGTGTCGCTGCCCATCGGCTCGGGTGACGATTCGATGGTGAAGGTGGCAAGCGAGACGATTCCGGCCGGGGTGTTCTACGAGCGCTACTTCAACCTGGTCGACCATTTCCTGAAGATCGACCCCGCCCGCCAAGATCGCAAGATCGCCAAGGCGGCAGAGAGGGAACACGTGGCCCCGCTGCCCGAGCCCGCCCCCACGCCGCAGGGCGAGCCGATGAAGATGACCACGCCGGTGGTACCCACACCCGCCGCGCCGCCTGTGCCGGTGGCGGCGCCGGCATCGGCTCCGGCTGCTGCACCGGCGTCTGCGCCTGCAGCGGCGCCTGTGGTTGCGCCGGCCTCGAAGGCGCCGGCTGAAGCTGCACCGGCATCAGCCCCTGCAGTGACGACCCCGGCACCAGCGCCGAATACCGCGCCCGCATCTGAACCGGCGAGTTCGACAACGGGCGGCGCGAGCTGAGCGCGATGCACGCGTCGATTGCCGCTACATAAGAGGAAAGCCGCCTTCGGGGCGGCTTTTTTGTTGGGGCGCGTATTGGAGCGCTTCTGGCTTCTGCGGGCGTCAGTCAGGCAAGCACGTGCGCAACGTTCGTGCGAGACGGGCCGCTTCACTCGCATCCGCAATGTTGGCGAAGCCGATCACAAGGCCGCGTGGCGCGTGCAACATTCGGGCATTTGCATACCAGATCGAAAGTGGCAGCACGGCGAGCCCCGCCTCACGGGCACGCGCGGCAACGGCAACATCGTCGACAGGGCCGTCTGCCCCTTCGGTGAACTGCACGGCGAACTGGACGCCACCGGGCGGCAACTCGACATGCAATCGGTCGCCAAACGCACGCTCCAGCGCGTGCGCGATCAACATGCGCCGCTGGCCGTACAACGCGCGCATGCGCTTTACGTGGCGCGCGAAATGTCCTTCGTCCATGAAGTCTGCAACCGCCGCCTGCAACAGCGTTGGGGAGCCGGCGTTCATGCTGCATGCCACCCGCGTGACGCGCTCGATGGCGCGCTCGGGCACGACCGCATACGCGAGCCGCAAACCCGGGAACATCATCTTGCTGAACGTGCCGCAATAGATGACGTGATCATGCCGGTCGAGGCTCTTCAACGCGGGCAACGGCCGCCCCTGATAGCGGAACTCGCTGTCGTAGTCGTCTTCGACGATCCAGCGAGACCCCTTCTCTGCCCAATCCAGAAGCGCCATGCGTCTTGCGAGCGAAAGTGTGTGCCCCAACGGGCTCTGATGAGACGGCGTGACCAAGGCAAAGCGTGCTTGCGTATCCAGTTCGATACCGCGCTCGACGTTGAGCCCTTCTTCATCCACCGGCACCGGTACGAGCTGCATGCCGGTCTCGGCCAGAAAGCTGCGCGCGAGCAGGTAGCCCGGGTCTTCAAACCATACGTGGTCGTTCGGCTGGGCGAGGCTGCGCAAGACGAGTTCCAGCGTTGCGCGATAGCCGCCGGTTACGAACACCTGCTCGGGCAAGCAGGTGACACCGCGCGACAGCCCGAGATAGGTGGCGATGTGTTCGCGCAGCGGCCGGTAGCCGGCCGGATCGGGGTACGCAAGCACCGCGCGTTCAGCACTGCGCGCATGACGAGAAACCAGCCGGTTCCATACCTTGCGCGGAAACGCGTCGAGGGCGGGCAGGCCCGGCTGCAGCGGGCGTGGCTCGCCGCTCATGGCCACGGCAATCGTCAACGGGCGCGCGGGGGTTGGAGGCAGTCGAAGTGATGCGTCCGGCGTCTTGTGGTCGCGCCGTCTTCCTGCGCCCCGCCTGCCCTCCGCCACCGGAGGCGCTTCCCGCCTTGCCGAACGCACCACCGACGCCGGCAGCGATGGCGACACGAATGTGCCTGCCGCCCCGCGCATCTGCAGGTAGCCCTCATCCACCAGGATCGTGTAGGCCAGCTCCACGGTGCCGCGCGCTGTGTTCAGTTGTGCCGCGAGGCCCCGCAATGCAGGTACCCGATCGCCGGGGCGCAGATGCCCGGCCGCGATGGCCGTCCGGAAACGCTCGCAAATCTGCAGGTAGATCGGCACTGACTCTTGCCGGTCGATTTCGATGGTGAGTGCGGGTGTGGGAGCGTTCATGGCGGCCTCGACGGCAAGAAAGGCGGAGACGACTTGGACTAGTCATTTCGACAATTCTTGGCCCTTATTTATAGGGCGTGATTGTTCCACACTGGGTCTCAAGCGATGCGACGACAGCGACATGTTCAGACGGCGCCGCGCCCCTCCAGCACCCTGTGCATTCACTGACTCTCATTCGGAGAATCTGCCATGAAGATTGTCGTAATCGGTGGTTCGGGCCTGATCGGCTCACGTGTTGTCGCGCTGCTTAGCGAGGCCGGTCATGCGGTGCTTGCCGCTTCGCCGCGCAACGGCGTCAACTCCGTGACGGGCGAGGGCCTGAGCGATGCACTCACCGACGCGGATGTCGTTGTTGATGTGACGAATGCACCGTCGTGGGAGCCGCAAGCAGTGCTCGAGTTCTTCCGCAGCTCGGCGCGCAATCTTGGCAAGGCAGAGGTTGCCGCGGGGGTGCGCCATCACGTCGCGCTGTCTATCGTCGGCACTGATCGGATGGCGGACAACGCCTATTTCACCGCCAAAGTTGCGCAGGAAGAGGCCATCGAGGCGGCCGGTGTGCCGTACACGATTGTGCGTGCGACGCAGTTCATGGAGTTCATCGGGGGCATTGCCGACTTCAGCACGGTCGCAGGCACGGTGCGCGTCGGTAACGGTTTGTTCCAGCCGATCGCGGCCGACGATATTGCGGCGATCCTCGCGCAGGTGGCAGTCGCGGCACCGCTGAACGGCACGATCGACATTGCCGGACCGGACCGCGCGCCGTTCGCCCAGATCATCGCGCGCTATCTCAAATCCATTGGCGACACACGCCCGGTCGTGACGGACCCCAACGCGCGCTACTACGGCGGCTTGGTCGAAGAACTGTCGCTCGTACCGCTGGGCGACGCACGGATCGGCCGCATCAGTCTCGACCAGTGGCTCGCCGCACAGGCAAAAAGCCACTGACCACTGACCACCGACTCACACATCCCACCAGGTCCGGGGCCGCGCATTACGCCGTTGCCGGGCACCGCCAAGCGGTCATCTCATCAGGAGCGCATCATGACGCAACGCCTCAACTACTTTCAGCAATCTCCCGAACTGAGCAAGAAGCTCGTGGAGCTCAACACGCTGCTTCAGAAAACGACCATCGAGACGCACATCCGCGAGCTTGTCGAGCTGCGCGTGTCGCAAATCAATGGCTGCGCATTCTGCGTCGACATGCACGTCAAGATGGCGAAGATCCACGGCGAGCGTGAACTGCGCCTGTACCACGTGGCGATCTGGCGCGAATCGACGCTGTTCTCGCCGCGCGAACGCGCCGCGCTGGCATGGGCTGAGGTGCTGACCCAGATTCCCGCCTTGGGCGTGTCAGACGAAATCTACGACAGCGTGCGTGCCCAGTACTCCGAAAAAGAGCTGGCCGATCTGACGTTCCTTGTGGGTGCGATCAACAGCTGGAACCGCCTGAACGTGGCGTTCCGCATGGTGCCCGGGTCATCCGACAAGGCATTCGGGCTCGACAAGGCCCATCTGGAGTGATGCCATGAAAAATCCAGTGTCCTTTGCTGCAGCCGTGGTGTGCTCGTGCCTGCTGATGGCGCAGTTGGTCAAGGCTGCGCCGGAAGCGAGCGTGACGCCGCTGCGCACGGAATCGTTGCCGGAGTACGCAGGCAAAGAGGTTCAGATGATCGTGGTGGACTATCCGCCCGGCTCGGTCGACCCCGTGCATCGCCATGACGCGCACGCCTTTGTCTATGTGCTCGAAGGCAGCATCGTCATGAGTTTGAACGGCGGCAAGGAGGTCACACTCAAGGCTGGCGATACGTTCCACGAAGGCCCCAACGACGTCCATACCGTCGGGCGCAACGCCAGTGCCACGCAGCCGGCCAAGTTTGTGGTGTTCCTGATCAAGAAGAAAGGCGCGCCGATCCTGACGCCGGTGAAGTAGCCGAGTCTTCTACGCAGGCATCGGCAACGCCGATGCCCTTGCAGGCGGGCAAGAAGAGCTCCACCGCAGCGTTCTTGCCTCGCACCTTGCTTCCCTAAGAGAGCTGATCCGCCGATCCGCGCACAAGCGGAGGGCGCCGCTTTGCCATTCGACACAACACGTGAGCTGGATCATGAGCACGTCGACAACGAAACCCTCGCGCCCCGATCGGCGGATTGGCCAATCGCCGGGCGATGCTCGGGCACGCCGGGCACACCGGGTCAGCCCCGCCGCGCGCGCCATTCCCGTTCTGGTGGCCGCCGTGTTGGCCGGCTGCGCCAACTATGCCGGCATCACCAGCGATAAGCACATGGCAGATGCCAGCACCTACGCCGCCACGCAGAGCATTCCGGCCGAGCAAGGCCGCTGGCCATCCGCGGATTGGGCGGCGCAGTTTGGCGACGCGCAACTCAAGGCGTTGATTGACGAGGCACTGCAGATCAGCCCTTCGCTGGAAATGGCCCGTGCCCGTGTGGCGGCCGCCACCGCGTTCAGCGAAGGCGCCAATGCCAACACGTTGCCGCAAGTGGGGGCCGGATATTCATGGACGCGCCAGCGTTTTTCGGAAAGCGCGCTGGTACCGCCCCCGTTTGCAGGCGCCTGGCAATCGGAGAACAAGGCGTTCATCAATGCGTCGTACGAGCTGGACTTGTGGGGCAAGAACCGCGAGGCGCTCAAGTCTGCGGTGTCCGCCCTGCATGCCAGCGAAGCCGAGGCGGAGCAGGTCAAGCTGACGCTCAGCGGTGCAATTGCCCGCGCCTATAACGAACTGGCGCGTCTCTACGCGCTGCACGACATCGCGCAGGATGAGGTCAAGCAGCGCCGCGAAGTGCTGCGCGTGACCAACGGACGCGTCACGCTGGGTCTGGATACCGAGGTGGAGAAGCGCACCGCTGAAGCCAATCTGGCGTCCAGCGAAGTCGCGCTCTCGTCGCTGGACGGCAGTCTCCAGCGCACGCGCTATCAGCTTGCGGCACTGCTCGGGCAAGGGCCGGACCGTGGGCTTGCGATCCAACGCCCCGCCCTTGGCCCTGGCGATGCCGTGCGGCTGCCAGACAACCTGCCGGCCGACCTGGTTGCACGCCGCCCGGATATCGTCGCCGCGCGCTGGCGCGTAGACGCGACCTTGCACGACATCAAGGTAGCCAAGGCGGAGTTCTATCCGGACATCAACCTGAGCGCCATGATCGGCCTTGACGCCTTTGGCTGGGGCCGCTTCCTGCGCGCCGCCAGCCGCACCGCGTCGGTTGGTCCGGCGATCCACCTGCCGATTTTCGATGGTGGCGCCTTGCGCGCCCAGCTCAAGGGCCGCTATGCCGAATTCGACTTCGCCGTAGCGCACTACAACGAGACGCTGGTCAACGCCTTGACCGAGGTCGCCAGCCAACTCTCGGACATCCGCGCCGTCGACGCGCAGATCGACAACGCCGTGCGCGCCGATACCGCCGCGCGCCGCGCACAAGCCCTGGCGCTGGCGCAGTACAAGGCCGGCCTGACCACACAGTTGACGGCGTTGAACGCGCAGACCAACGCGCTGGTCAGCAGCCAGGCGCTTGCCAACCTGCGCATGACGCGCCGCGACGGGCAGATCGCCCTGGCGGCTGCATTGGGCGGTGGCTATACAGCGCCCGCCGCGAGCGAACACGAAAAGGTGATGCGATGAACCAAACGACCCACTCAGCCCCCGCCGTCGAACAGACCGGCGCCAAAGCCGCCGCCGCCACCCAGCCGGCCGGCAAGCGGTCCCGCAAACGCCTGTTGATCCTGCTTGGCCTGAGCGCCGCGCTCGTCGCAGCAGGTTATGGCGCGTACTACTACACCGTTGCGCGCTTTCACGAGGAAACCGATGACGCTTATGTCAACGGCAACCTGATCCAGCTCACGCCGCAGGTGAGCGGCACGGTGGTCGCCGTCAACGCTGACGACACACAGATCGTCAAGGCCGGCGAACCCGTGGTCACGCTCGACACTGCCGATGCAAAGGTCGCGCTGGCTGCAGCCGAGGCAGCGCTCGGCCAAACCGTGCGACAAGTCAGTGCGCTTTATGCCAACAACAATGTGCTCGCGGCGACGGTGCAGCAGCGCCAGATCGACCTTGCTCGCGCACGAGGCGATCTGCGCCGCCGCGCCGAGGTGGTCGAATCCGGCGCGGTGGCTGCGGAAGACTTGGCCCACGCCCGCGACGCAGTCACCGCCGCCGAAGCCGCGCTCGACACTGCGCGTCAGCAGCTTGCTTCCAACCGTACGTTGACCGACCAGGCCACCGTGACTGCCCACCCCAGCGTCCTGGCCGCTGCGGCCAAGGTGCGCGAAGCCTATCTTGCCGATGCCCGCAATGCGCTTCCCGCGCCAGTCACCGGCTACGTTGCGCGCCGATCCGTGCAGGTAGGCCAGCGCGTGGCACCCGGCAACTCGCTGATGGCGATCGTGCCGCTCGACGGTGTGTGGGTCGATGCCAACTTCAAGGAAGTCCAGCTCCAGCACATCCGGATTGGTCAGCCGGTCGAACTGCATGCCGATGTGTATGGCGCCAAGGTGACCTACCACGGCAAGGTTGTGGGTTTTTCTGCCGGCACCGGCAGCGCGTTTTCGGCCCTGCCCGCGCAGAACGCCACGGGCAACTGGATCAAAGTGGTGCAGCGCGTGCCCGTGCGCGTTCAGCTCGATCCAGCGGAGTTGCGCGAGCATCCGTTGCAGGTCGGACTGTCGATGCAGGTCGACGTGCAAACGCGCCGGGAAGACGGTTCGCGCCTTGCCAGCAGTCGCCGCAGTGGTGGCGAAGCACCGGTCCGCACGACCTACCGCACCGACGTATTTCAGCGCTACGGCGAGCAGGCCGATCGTGAAATCGCCCGGATCATCTCGCAGAACCACAACGCACCGGTCAGCACGGAACAGGCGGCCGAACGCGTAGCGCTGCAGAAGCCGAAGGCAGTGCCGCAGCCGGAGCAGAACCGGTTGCGTGCGGCTCCCGGCGCGTCCGCACATCGCGCGGGGCCGGCGGCGGCCTAGACGATACGTCGCGCCTGCGGCCTGTCTTTTCGCATTTGCCTGCCATATCAGCTTTTCATGTGACCCACTCCCTAGGGAGCGCATCATGCAGCCCCAAACCCAGACCTCAGCCGTGCCACCTCCATTGACCGGCGCCAAGCTCGTGATGGGGAGCTTTGCCGTGGCCCTGGCCACGTTCATGAACGTGCTGGACTCGTCCATCGCCAACGTCGCGATCCCGACCATTTCCGGCAACCTTGGCGTGTCGGTGGATGAGGGTACGTGGGTCATCACGCTGTTTGCTGCCGCCAACGCCGTCGCCATCCCGCTGACGGGCTGGCTGACTCAGCGCGTGGGCCAAGTGCGCCTGTTTGTTGGGGCCATCCTGATGTTCGTGTTGTCGTCGTGGCTGTGCGGCATTGCGCCCAACTTGGTCACGCTGCTGGCCGCGCGCATCCTGCAGGGCGCCGTGGCGGGGCCGCTGATTCCGCTATCGCAGTCGATCCTGCTGTCCTCTTATCCCAAGGAAAAAAGTGCCGCCGCGCTTGCGCTGTGGGCAATGACGGCCACGGTCGGGCCGATTGCCGGCCCTGCACTGGGCGGCTGGATGACCGACAGCTATTCCTGGTCGTGGATCTTCTACATCAATGTGCCGGTCGGCTTGTTTGCCGCAGCCGTCACCTGGGCCATCTACCGTGACCGCGAAACCGCCACGCGCGTGCTGCCCATCGACCTCGTGGGCCTCGCCTCGCTCATCACCTGGGTGGCGTCGCTGCAGATCATGCTCGACAAGGGCAAGGACCTCGACTGGTTCAGCTCGCCCGTCATCGTCATCTTGGCCGTCGTCGCGCTGCTCAGCTTCCTCTTCTTCGTGATCTGGGAACTGACCGAACCGAATCCGATCATCGACTTGCGCCTGTTCAAAGGCCGCAATTTCTTGGCTGGCACGGTCGCCATCTCGGTGGCCTTTGCCATCTTCTTTGCCAACCTCGTGGTGCTGCCGCAGTGGATGCAGCAATACCTGGCCTATCCCGCCGTCAACGCAGGGCTTGCGATGGCGCCGTTGGGCATTTTTGCCGTGCTGCTGGCGCCGGTCGTGGGCAAGATCCTGCCCAAGTCGGAATTGCGGGTGCTTGCCACGCTGTCCTTCCTCGGCTTTGCCGGCGTGTTCTACATGCGATCGCAATTCAGCACCGGCGTAGACATGTTCACGCTGGTGCTTCCCACGTTGCTGCAAGGCATTCCGACGGCGCTGTTCTTCGTGCCGCTCACGGCAATCATCCTGTCGGGTCTGCCACCGGAGAAGATTCCGGCAGCTGCCGGGCTGTCCAACTTCGTCAGAGTCTTCTGCGGAGCAGTGGGCACGTCGTTGGCCACGACCGTGTGGAACGACCGGGCCGTGCTGCACCATGCGCGTCTGGTGGAGCAGGCCAGCCCAGGCAACCCGCTGTATGCCTCGGCGCTTCAGTCGATCGAGTCGACCCTGGGCTTCAGTCCCGCACAAGCCGCTGCCTACTTCGAACGCGGCCTGAACACGCAAGCCATCATGCTTGGACTGAACGACATATTCTGGATTTCAGGCGTGATCTTTGCCGCAGTCATTCCGCTGATCTGGTTCACGAAGCCCGACAAAGGGGCCGCATCCAGCACTGCGGCCGCGGCCCACTGACACCAGGAACCGATATGTCGGACAGCGCTCTGCCGCACCGTTGAGAGAGGCACACCATGCACCTGGGGAAATCGTACTCACTGTTCGAGTTCACGCTCTGGTCGAGACGGCAGCTCTATGCCTCTCTGGCATGTGGTTCGCTGCCCGTTCTCCTCTACCAGTTCCTCGGGTTGAAATGGCTGTCGATTCCGGTGTCGGTTGTGGTGCTGCTGGGCACGGCCACGTCATTCATCGTCGGTTTCAGGAATGTGCAGACCTACGGCAGAGCCTTGGAAGCACAGCAAATCTGGACGGAAATCCTGAGCCTCAGCCGAAGCCTGGGTGTCATGGCGCGTGACTTTCCGGCAGCGCCGGCCGCCGGGCGAGACCTGATTCTCCGGCATTGCGCATGGTTGACGGCACTTCGCTATCGACTGAGAAGCCCGCGAGTGTGGGAAAACACCGGCAAGGCAGCCAACATGGAGTACCGGAAGTACTACCAAGTGCCCGAGTGGGAAACATCAGTGGAACAAGCGCTCGCGCGATATCTGCCACAGGCCGAGCTCGACTCGGTTCTGCATGCCGAAAGCAGGACGACCCGACTGCTCGGAACCCAAGCGGCCGCGATCAAACGGCTGCTTTCCTCCGGCGAGATCAGCAATGCCTTCTACCTGGAGTTGGGAGGAGTGATCCGAAGCCTGTTCGTACAGCAAGGGCGGGCGGAGCGCGTCAAGGAGTACCCGTATCCCAGGCAATATGAGGTCATCAACAAGCTCTTTGTCAGTACCTTTTGTCTGCTGCTGCCTTTCGGCATTCTGACTGAGTTCGAAAAGCTCAATGCCAGCGTGACAGGTGTCATGCATGGCCACATGATCTGGCTCGTCATTCCCTTCAGCACGATGATCTCGTGGATGTACCTCGCGCTGGAGCAAGTGGGCGAAAGCACGGAGAACCCGTTCGAAGGCAACCCGAATGACGTGCCCATGGCTCGGATCTGCAGGAAGATCGAACGCGAACTCATGGACATGCTTGGCGAAAAGAGCGATGTGGTCGAACCGGCGGCAGAGCACGGCATCGTCTTGTAGGCCGGGCAAGGCACTTGCCCGGGGGGAGGGCACTGGATGCTGACTTTTCGCCGCTGTTTTTATCCTCCCTTCTTGGTGGGCCTGCCCGAGCCGGCATGACGAATGCGTCAAAAACCTACGAGAAACAGTACATATCGCTGCCGTAGGAGTGTGCGAGAGTGCAAGCCACGGCAATGGCATCCACGTCACATCACGGGCACGCGCACGCTGTGGAATGCCTCGACCGCAAATGCCGGCGCCCGCCCCTTGAGGAGACATGCATGGTCAGCAAGAACACGATCTGTCTGTGGTACGACCGCGATGCGCTGGACGCGGCCAACTTCTACGCCAAGACCTTCCCAGACAGCAAAGTCACCGCCGTGCACCGTGCGCCCGGCAACTATCCCTCCGGCCAGGAAGGCGATGTGCTGACGGTGGAGTTCACCGTGGCGGGCATTCCGTGCCTGGGGCTGAACGGCGGCCCGCAGTTCAAGCACAGCGAGGCGTTTTCGTTCCAGATTGCGACCGACGACCAGGCCGAAACCGATCGGCTGTGGAACGCCATCGTCAGCAACGGCGGGCAGGAAAGCGCGTGCGGCTGGTGCAAAGACAAGTGGGGGCTGTCGTGGCAGATCACGCCGCGTGCGCTCACCGCGGCTTTTACTGATCCGGACCGCGCAGCAGCCAAGCGTGCCGTTGACGCGATGATGACGATGGGCAAGATCGACATCGCCAAGATTGAGGCGGCGCGGCGCGGCTAAGTTCGCCGGTTGCCGCATCTGCATTGCCGAGCGCCAGCGACTCGGCATTGCAGACCAATGCGTTGATCAGGCCGCGCTGGTTTGGCAAAGCCGCGCGGTCACTTCTGCGCCTGCGTGCCGGCCCCCTGGTTTTGGCGCGGGTCATAGCCGGTGAAGTACCAATGCCCGTCTGCTCCTAGCTGGAAACTCACCTTCTCGTAGACGATGCGGCCGTCGGTCAGCCGCGTTGCGAAGTCGACGTTGGCGTACAGGCCATCGGGAACGTCTTTGACCTTCGTATAGGTGAGCCGCGTCACCGAAGCCCAGCCGCGCTGGGTGACAGCCCCTACAGATTTGCGCGCTTGCGTGAGCCCGCTGGCAAAGCGATCCGGCGTGTAGAACCCGCGTACGAAAGGCGCCGTCTGCTGCCAGAGCGCGGTGTAGTCGCCCGCGTCGATGCGCTTGAGCGCGAGCGCAGCGTTGCCGAGCAACTCATCTGCAGAGTCGCCCGCTTCTGCGCCGTGAGCCAGCACGGAAGCGGCGGCAAGCGCGCACGCCGCAACCACCTTGAATGCGCCGTTAAAACGTTTCATCAACCACTCTCCTTCGAATCTGTCTGGTTACTGTGCGGGCTTTGCCGGTGCAAAGGTTTCGCACTGCGGGTCGGCCCATCGCGTCTTGGTCACGCGGTTGTCGTCGTCAAACTGGATCTGGTACTGACACGCGACGGATTTGTCTGCGCTGTGGAAGTGGAACAGGTAGTTCCACACGCGCACGCGAAACACGCTCTCATGAAAGTGCGGCACGCCGATCAGCTCATAGACCTGGCCCTTGGTCATGCCGGGCTCGACCATGCGCAGATGGTCAACGTTGGGGAACGAACCCTCGGGCGTCATCGCCGTGTCCAGTTTGGGGAACGCGGTATCGGTAGGGCCAGGGCCCGCGCATGCCGCAAGGGCGAAGATGCACGAGAGCGTTGCGATGCAGGCTGGGATTGAGCGCTTGTTCATATCAGGAATCCGAAAGTGTCACGTTGCGGTGGTTGCTGTGCTGCGGCTGGCCTCACCACTGATACCCGGCACCGACCACGGCGCCATACGTGCCGCGCGTGTTGGTGGAAACGGCGGCCTTGTAGATCCAGCGGTTGTTTTCCGACACCGTTGAGATACCGAGCGCCTGCCCCGATTGGCCGTTGTAGACACTGCCTGCCACCGCGACCATGCTCTTGCCGGGGCCCGTGGGTTGCGGCAAGCCCGCCATTGCCATGGCCATGGCGGTACCGCCTTCAGCATCGCGCCGGTACGAATCGATGCTGTTGCGCAAGCCCGCGACCTGGTTGTCGGTGTAGTTGTTGGCTTGCGTGACGGCGTTGTTCAGCTGTGACACGTTGACGGCATCGGTGGGTGCCGTGCCGGCGGCCACGTTGATGACCTGCCGCGACAAGGTAGTGGAGCCCACCGAGACGACATCCGTGCGGCCGCCGTCATTGCTGCCTGCGCCAATGGCGGTCGACCCGCTGCCCGTGGCCACGGCGCCGGTACCAACGGCGGTGGTGTTGTTGCCGGTGGCCTGCGAGCTATTGCCCAGCGCCGTGCTGTTGCTGCCCGATGCCACCGAACCCGTGCCCCCCGCCGAAGAGTTCGGCCCCGGCGTGGTCGGCGGCGTGTTGTTGGTGGTGCCGTTGGGCGAGGTAGAGGTGAACGGGCCCCCGCTGTTGCTGATGATCGTTGAGAGCTGCTGCTGGACGGCCTGCAACTGCGACACGTTCACTGCATCCGTACCCAGGCGGCCGGCAGCCACGCCCGTGATCTGGCGGTTGCCAACGTTCAGCTCACCCGACGACGTTTGCGGCGCCGTCAGCCCGAAGGCCATGTAGTTGGTCAACGCGCCCACGGAGGTGAGCGAACCGGCGCCCAGCGCAACGCTGTTGGCAAAGGTGGCGTTGGCGCCAGAGCCCAGCGCCATTGCATCAACAGCAGTGCTCTTGGCACCCGAGCCAATGGCGATGCCGCCCGCCAACGCGGCGTTTGCGTTGGCGCCCTGCGCGATGGACTGGGCACCGTTTGCCGTCGATCCGCTGCCCAATGCAATCGCATCGGCCTGGCCGGAGGTCGATGCCTGCCCAATGGCGATACCGCCAGGCGCGGTTTGCTGGACGATCGCGCCGTTGCCGATGCCGACACCGTTGTCACCGTTGACCACCGTTGTCGGCCCAACGGCCACCGACTGCGAGCCGACCGCGAGCGAATCGGCCGCTGTCGAGTTGGCATGGAAGTACAGCGTGGGCGTGACCGCGAAGGATTGCAGCGCGCCGGTCAACTGGCGGATCGTTGCCGCATCGTGCTGGCCCGTGCCGTCGGCCACGTTGGTCAACTGGCGGTACGTATTGCCTGCGGCGCTGCCGAATGACACGGCGCCCAGCAGCGTCCCGTCGGACGTGTTGAACGGCACGGCCTGACTCCCTGCGGGAATCGACCCGATACCAGAAGCAATGGGGCGGTCAGAGATCGCGCCAGAGCCGATCGCCACACCGCCCGCCACCGACACCGTCGACAGCGAACCGAGCGCGAGCGCGTTGGCCGTTTGCGCCTGCGCGCCATTGCCCGCTGCAAGGCTCGTGGCGCCGGCTGCAACCGCCAGCGGCCCAATGGCCACGCTGTCAGTGCCGGTGGCCTGGCTGTCAGCCGCCGTTGAGTTTGCGTGGAAGTACTTGATGCCGCCGCCGTTCTGGATGTTGGTGATCGAGTTGCCCAGGTTCGTGACGTTCTGGTTGGTGGCGAAGAGCTGCGAGCCATTCACCGCATCCGTGCTGGTGGCATTCAACGCGCCCGGCGCAACGTTGGTGATGATGTTCGGGCCCGTGCCGCCGTGGTTGGCACTGAAGGCGCCCGCGCCGCCGTTGGCGGTCGGGTCCCACAGCAGCGCGTCGTTCTTCGTCTGCGTCAGCTCGGTTTGCACCGACTGCAACTGGCTCACGTTCACAGCATCAGTTGCCGCCGAGCCTGCAGCCACGTTGGTGATGCGGCGCTCGTTGCCGGCCGAACCCACCGAGACCTCGCCCACCGGCGAGGTGCCTGCCAGCGCTGCCGTGCCGGGGTTGTACGCGGCGGCGCCCAGGTTGGCGGTGGTGGTGGAATTGGCGCCGAGCGCGACGGAGTTGGCTGCCGTGGCCTGCGCGCCGTTACCCACGGCCACGCTGTTCGCGCCGCTGGCAACCGCAAGCGGCCCCACGGCCACGCTTTCCGTGCCGGTGGCCTGGCTATCCGCCGCCGTGGAATTGGCGTGGAAGTACTTGATGCCCCCGCCGTTCTGGATGTTGTTGACCGTGGTGAAGATGCCGTCCACCGCCTGATTGGTCGCAAACAACTGCGAGCCGTTGACGGCATCGGTGCTCGAATTGCTCAGGCGCCCGGCAGCGACATTGGTGATCTGACGCTCTGCGCCGAGTGCACCGACGCTGACAACGCTGGTCGGGTTGGTCCCTGCGAAATTGCGCGTGGCACCGGCGATGACAGCGCTCCCCGTCGGATTGGATGCGGCGGTAACGGAGCCGGAGCCGAGTGCCACATCTCCTGCATTGGTTGCACGTGCAGTGGCGCCGAGTGCCAGCGCGTTGGTGGCCTGTGCCTGGGCTCCGTTACCCGTCGCAACGCTGTTCGCCCCACTTGCGACCGCGAGCGGGCCGACGGCGACGCTATCCGTGCCGGTGGCTTGGCTATCCGCCGCCGTGGAATTGGCGTGGAAGTACTTGATGCCCGCGCCGCTCTGGATGTTGTTGACGGTGGTGAAGATGCCGTCCACCGCCTGATTGGTCGCGAAGAGTTGCGAGCCGTTGACCGCATCGGTGCTCGAGTTGCTGAGGCGGCCTGCGGCGACGTTGGTGATCTGACGCTCTGCGCCGAGCGCACCGACGCTCACAACGCTGGTCGGGTTCGTACCCGCAAAGTTGCGCGTGGCACCGGCAACCACCGCGCTCGCTGTCGGGTTGGATGCGGCGGTAACGGAACCGGAGCCGAGTGCAACGTCGCCGGCATTGGTGGCCCGTGCAGTCGCGCCCAGTGCAAGCGCGCTGGCGGCTTGCGCTTGCGCACCGTTGCCGGCTGCCACGCTGTTCACCCCAGTGGCGACCGCGAGCGGCCCCACGGCGACGCTGTCCGTGCCGGTGGCTTGGCTATCCGCCGCCGTGGAATTGGCGTGGAAGTACTTGATGCCCGCGCCGCTCTGGATGTTGTTGACCGTGGTGGAAACGCCATCGATGGCCTGGTTGGTCGCAAAGAGTTGCGAGCCGTTGACGGCATCGGTGCTCGAGTTGCTGAGGCGGCCGGCGGCGACGTTGGTGATCTGACGCTCTGCGCCGAGCGCACCGACACTCACGACGCTGGTCGGGGTTGCACCCGCAAAGTTGCGCGTGACACCGGCAACCACCGCGCTCCCTGTCGGGTTGGATGCGGCGGTAACGGAGCCGGAGCCCAGTGCCACATCTCCTGCATTGGTTGCACGTGCAGTGGCGCCGAGTGCCAGCGCGTTCGCGGCCTGTGCCTGGGCTCCGTTACCCGTCGCAACGCTGTTCGCCCCACTGGCGACCGCGAGCGGGCCCACGGCGACGCTGTCCGTGCCGGTGGCCTGACTATCCGCCGCTGTGGAGTTGGCGTGGAAGTACTTGATGCCGGCGCCGTTCTGGATGTTGTTGACCGTGGTGGAGACGCCATTCACCGCTTGGTTGGTCGCAAACAACTGCGAGCCGTTGACCGCGTCGGTCGAGCTGCTGCTAAGCCGTCCGGCTGCGACATTCTGGATCTGCCGCGGCGCGGCAGCCGAGCCGACACTGACGACATCGCCCGCCGCCGGCGCACCGCCCGCAAACGTATAGTTCGTCCCTGCGATCGTGGCGTTCGGCGTCTGCACCGCCGCCGACACGGTCGAGGCATTGCCGAGGACGACTGCGCCATCCAGGCCGCCGGCTACCGTCACGCCGTTGCCCACGACGAACGCGTTGTTCGCATTGATCGTGTTGTTGTTACCGAGCGAATACGAACCCGAGCCCGTGATGGTGCTGGGATCGCCGATCGCCCCAGAATTCGCCCCACTGACGACGTTGTTTGTGCCAATGCTCACGCTATTGGTGCCCGTAGCCCGCGCGCCCAGACCCATCGCAACGGCGTTCGTGCCGGAGGCCACCGCGTTGTTTCCGATGGCCGTGCCTGACACACCCGACGCCGTTGCACCGCTGCCCATGGCAGTTGCACCACTTTGTGAAGCCACCGACGCGTTGCCCACCGCCACGCCAAAACCGCCCGCGGCCGCCGACTGAACGCCGATGGCGATCGATCCGGTGGCTGATGCTTTGGCGTTCAGGCCGACCGAGGTGGTGCCGTTTGCTGTCACGCCGATGCCCGCGTTCGTGCCGATCGCGACGTTGTCGTTGCCGGATACCAAGTTACCTGCGGAAGCGGCCAGCGTACCGTCATACGTGACCGTGCCGTCGCCCGTGCCGAACGCGACGTTGCGCGTGCCGGTGACGCCAGACCCCGCGCCGCGCATCGCGCTCGCGATACCGCCGCCGACTGCGGTGTTCTGCGCGCCGCTCACGAGCGTGCCGGTGGCGATACCGACGGCGACCGAGCCGGTGTTGCCGGTAGTTGAGCCGGCGCCAGCCCCCTGACCCGCCGCAACGGTGCCGTCGCCAATGGCGAGCGCCTGCCCGCCGATTGCGAGTGCCGTGTTGCCGCTGGCTTTTGCGCCGTTACCGACTGCGGTGGCGGCGGAATTCGTCGCCTGGGCGTTTGCGCCAAGCGCGACGGCGTTGTCTGCGGTTGCCTTTGCCAAAGCCCCGACGGCGGTCGACAAGTTGCCGCTGGCAACGCTTTGGACGCCGATACCAATGCCCGCCGTGCCGCTGGCAGTGACGTCCGTACCGATACCGATCGTCGAATCGGCAGTTGCACCCGTGCCCGGGGCGGTGCGTGCCCCCACGTTGATGGAGTTGGTCCCGGAGGCAATGGATTGGAAGCCGACTGCTATTGCGTTAAGCCCAGTACTGTTGGCGCCATAACCGACGGCCGTGGCCCCGCCTTGCGTGGCGATCGACATGAAACCGACGCACGTCGTGCTGCCGCTGTAAAAATTGTACGGGGCCGTAGAGCAGTTCGCCTGCGCATATGCCTGCCCAGGAAGAACAGAACCCAGGAGCGCCACAGCGGCTGCAATCAATGTCATCGCGCCGCCGGACGTGTTCTGGCAAGCGCGCTGCACAACCGAGCCGCCCTTTCCTTTTGCCCGGTCCAGCTCCGATGCGGCCACCCAAGCGCCCAGCGCCTCATTCCAAATCGTTTTATATGATTTGTTCATATTGATTCCACCGTGCTCGCCGTGAGCTCAAGAAAAGAAATAGAAAAAAAGAGGGGCCATCGCGCGGCGCAAACCATAAGGACGAGCGCGCCCTTGGCACCCGCAAAGGCTGCGGGTTCCCGGTTGATTGGAACTGCCAGAAAATCAATGGCCGATGACCACGTGGCTTTAAAAAGGACGCAGCAACTCGCCGCCCCCCTTTGGGAGCGTCTTCAATACAACGCGAGTTGGATGTTGGTCCGCCGAGCCTAACGTTTAGCGGTCAACGGCTTGGCCTGTGAAGGGCAAAGGAAATCAGGGAGGATCAAAGGGCCATTTGATAGCGACATGAATGGCGTGGGCTGGGCATGAATCGACACATCGCAGGTGCCTTGTATTTGCCCAAACGTTTGCCCAGACCGTGTAGCTCGTCGTACTCATAGCTACCGTACCCCCGGTAGATGCGGCTTTTTTATTGACGAAGGAGCGCCAACTCAAACACACACCCATCTTGATGTGCAGGGGCTGAGCGAGCGCAGAGGGAAAACTCTAAATTCTGAACAAAAGTAGACGACTTTGTGAATTGTGTCTAGATAGTTAGGACTATAAATATCGAGGTTTTTACAATTGAAAAGGCTCAGTATGCGTATTTTGGTAAACCAAATGATTTAGATATAGCGAACGCACGGAATTGTTAACAAACGGAAATATTCCTACAGCATCGGTTGATAAATCCATACTCCGATAGGGGCCAATATCATCGATGACATTTTCAAGAACACTTTTGCGCAAAGAATAAAAAAACGGCACGCCCATACCTAGGCGTGCCGCGCTTTAATTGCGTACGAATTGGGTTAACTGGACAACCGTTCTGAGCAGTGCGTGCTCGTGCCGTTAGACGAGCGCCTTCACTACGCCGCCGGGCGCGGCACCGACGCACGAAACCGATGCGCAAGCGTGTGATAGAACGACGGCGTCAGCGCCTTGGATACCTGGCTGGACAACAACGCCACCGCCATGAGCGGCAAGACCATCTCGTGGCCGTCGATCATCTCCATCACGATCACAAACGATGTGATGGGCGACTGCGTGACCGCCGCCAGGTAGCCGACCATACAGAGCGCGGCAAGACTGGGCAGCGGTATCGCCGATGTTACGAGCGACATGACGTTGCCCAGCCCCGCCCCAATTGCCAGCGACGGCGCGAAGATGCCGCCCGGAATACCGGACAGGTACGACGCGATCAGCGCGCAGAACTTGAGCACCGCATAAAACGGTGAAAGCGCCTGATGGGTCTCCAGCAGGCCCCGAGCTTCTGCGTAACCGCTGCCGAACGTGGTGCCGCCTGAAACCAAGCCGATCAGCGCGATGGCGATACCGCACAGAAAAGCGAACCACACCGGTTGCGCTTGTCGGATATCAACCAGCCGCGCGGGCATCCAGCGCGGTATGTTGAGCAGCAGCCAGCAGAACGCGCCGCCGGCCACGCCCGAGATGACGCTCGCGGCAATCACCACAGGCACCAGCGCCAGATGAAACTGCCCAATGGCCTGGATGCGCCCGAAGTACAGGTAGTTGCCTTGCAGGCCCAGGGCGACCACGCCGGAAAAAATGATGGCCGTAATGAGCGTGCCGCTGTTACGGGCCACGAAACTGCGCGTCAGTTCTTCAATGGCAAACACGACGCCTGCCAGCGGCGTATTGAACGCAGCCGCAAGCCCGGCCGCTGCGCCCGCCAGCGCGAGTTGTCGCTCGATGTGCTTGCTGCTTCGACGATAGCCCCGCCGCATGGCGTACATGAGCGATGCCCCGATCTGCACCGTGGGCCCCTCCCGGCCGATCGTGAAGCCACAGAGGATGCCCAGGAACGAGACCACGATCTTGCCGATCATGATGCGCAGGGAGAGCAGCGCACTCGACAGCCGCCCATCCTCCAGCGTCGCTATGACCTGCGGAATGCCACTGCCTTCGGCACCGCGAAAAAACTGGCGCGTCAGCCAGATGGCAAGCGCCGCACCAACCGGTGTAATGACGATCGGCAGCCAGAACGCGTGCGACACCATGCCTCGAAAAAGCTCGAACCCTAAATCGATGATCTTGGCGTAAGCGACGGATACCAGACCCACGAGAACGGCACCAAGCCAGAAGATGCCGTAGTTTGCCCAGAGTCTCCTGGCCCGACGCGCTGACCGATCGGCGATGTGGAGAGGAGAAAACATGGTGGTTTGGGCGCTGGTCCGTGAAGCGGAGATTATAGGACCCGACGCGAGACGGCCTCCGTGCGGGTTACCGCTAACGCCCCGCAATCGACAGCAGCGAGTCGAACAAGCTGTTTGCTGCCTGCATCACCTTGGCTGATGCCTGGTAGGCCTGCTGATATCGCATCAGGTTCATTGCCTCTTCATCGAGGCTCACGCCCGACACCGATTGCTGCTGCCGCGTTGAGCCTGCCAGCAGCGCCGTCTGCGAGGTGAGGTTGCCGCTGGCCTGGTGGGTCTGCACGCCCACCTGCGTGACGAGGTTGTTCCATGCCGAGCCCATCGATGTGGTACCGCCATCGAGCAGCGTGGCATTGCGCATTTTGGCAAATGCGCTGGCGTTGCCGTTGTCGGTGCTGTTGGCAATATTGGGCGAGAGCTTGAAGGTGTCGCCGTTGGCGGGTGTGCCCGTCATCGCCATCTGCACGCCGTTGAACGCGTACGTTGCACCCTGGGCGTAGGGCGCCGTGCCGGTGTACGTAGTCGACGTGCCGTTGACGGTGACAGTCACGCTGCCCGGAAAGCCCGAGAGCGAACCGCCACCTGCCGCGTTGTAGTTGAGCGTGACGGGGGATGCGAGCGGCGCACTCGCATAGCCCGCATTCACGCCCACGGCCGTAACCGCCCCGCTGCCCTTGTTGTTGCTGCCCACGTCTGCCACCACGGGCGATGCTGCGGCAATGGCGCGCGGATCGCTCGTCAGCGTCTTCATGCTCGACGCGGCATCGGCCGTCGGGCGCACAAGGAACGAATCGCCGTTGTTCATCGTGCCGCTCAGGTTGAGCGTGACGCCATCCACGGTGGTCGGCCAGCTCGTTACCGTGACCGCGCCGCTGCCATCCGGATAGCGCGACACCGTATAAGCGCCGCCCTGGAACTTCACCTGATAGTCGTAACCCTGCCCCGCATTGGCGTTGGTGATGCTGGCGGTGAGCGCGCCGCTGCCGGTGTTGCTGGTGCTGGGTGCGACGCTGGGGCCAGCCACGGAAAACACATCTGCACCCAGCTTGCCGTTGGCGTCCATGCCAAGCCTGTTCTGTGCATTCACACTGGCCGACACGGCGGCCGCCAGACGCCCCAGGCTGTTCTGCGCAGGGATAAGCGTGTTGCGGCGAAACTCCATCAGGCCACCCAGCGCGCCGCCGCCGAGCTGGCTGTCGTCCATGCTGACCGTGCCGGCAGGGCTCTTGTAGCCCACCGACAGTTGCGTCGGGTCATACGGCGACGACACCGCCGTCAATTCGAAACTCTGGTTGCCCTGCACCAGGGCCTGCCCGTTGCCGACGTAGACGTTGTACTGGCCGTCGCCCGTCTGCACTGCACTGGCCTTGATCGACTTGTTGAGCGTCTGCACGAGCTGGTCGCGCTGGTCACGCAAGTCATTCGCCGGCTGGCCGGTGGCGCTTTCTGCCTTGGCGATCTGCTCGTTGAGTGCGGCGAGCTGTTTGGCTGCGCTGTTGACGGTGCTGATGTGCGTCTGCACCTGCGTGTTGACCTGGTTCGTCAGCGCCGTCATCTGCCCCGCCACCGCATTGAAGCGGCTTTGCAGGCCCGAGACGGCGTTCATAAAGACCTGCCGCGCGGTGGTATCCGACGGTTTGGAAGCCAAGCCATCCGCGGCGTTGAAGAAACCGGTGAGCGCTGAACTCAGCCCGCTGTTCGGGTCTGCCAGGTATTTGTCCAGGCCCGTGAGCAGGCTGCTGAGCTGGCTTGCGGCGCTGGTGGCCGCCTGGCCGTTCTGCACCTGCGTGGTCAGAAACTGGTCATAGATCCGCTTGACGGTGGCCACGTTGGCGCCCTGCCCCAGAAACCCGACGCCGGTGTGCAGCGGAATGTTCTGCGTCTGCACTGCTTCCTGGCGCGAGTACCCGGGCGTATTGGCGTTGGCGATGTTGTTGCCCGTCACCTGCAGGTGAATGCCTGCCGTGCGCAAGCCCGATGCGCCAATGTTCAGAAGAGAGGAACTCATATGTGCACCTGCATCACCTCATTACTTGAGTTGCGCGACTTTCTCCAGCATGCGGTCGGCCGTCTGCACGGCCTTGCTGTTGATCTCGTACGCGCGCTGCGTCTGGATCATCTGGATCATTTCTTCCACCACGTTCACGTTGGACGTTTCTACGTAGTTCTGATTGAGCGCGCCCACGCCGTTCGAGCCCGGGTTGGCCAGGTTGGCCGTGCCGGAGGCTTCGGTTTCCGCATACAGGTTTTCGCCCAGGCTGCGCAGGCCGGCCGGGTTGATGAAGTTGGCCAGCTGGAACGTGCCCACCTGTGTGTTGTTGACCGTGCCCGGCGTGGTGACCGTCACAACCCCGTCCTTGCCGATGGTCAGGCTGGTGGCGTTCTGCGGCACCGTCACGGCCGGCTGCACCGCATAGCCGCTGGAGGTCACAAGCTGCCCCTGGGCGTTGATCTGGAAATTGCCGTCACGCGTGTAGGCCAACGTGCCGTCGGGCATCTGCACCTGGAAGAAGCCGTTGCCGTTGATGGCCACGTCGGTGGAATTGCCAGTTTTGGTCAGGTTGCCCTGCGTGTGCAGACGCTCGGTCGTGACCACGCGTGTGCCGGTGCCGATCTGCAGGCCGGAGGGCAGCGTGGTCTGCTGCGATGACTGTGCGCCGGGCTCGCGCGCGTTCTGATACAGCAAATCTTCGAACACGGCGCGCGAACGCTTGAAGCCCGTCGTGTTGACGTTCGCCAGGTTGTTGGACACGACGTCCAGCTGTGTTTGCTGGGCGTCCATCCCGGTCTTGGAAATCCACAGGGAGCGGATCAATTGGTGGCCTCGTCAGAGTCAGAATCAGCAACGTGGGCGATCAACGCAGGCTGACCAGCGTCTGCAGGATCGTGTCCTGCGTCTTGATGGTCTGCGCGTTGGCCTGATACGAGCGTTGCGCAACGATCATGTTGACGAGCTCGGCAGACAGATCCACGTTCGACTGCTCCGCAGATTGCGATTGCAACAAGCCGAATGACCCCATGCCCGGCGTGCCGAGATTGGCCGCGCCCGAATCGACCGTCTCCACCCACTGGTTACCGCCGATGTTCTGCAGGCCGTCCGGCGCCTTGAAGTTGGCCATCGCAAACTGGCCCAGCACGGCGGTGCGGCCGTTGGAGTAGCGCGCCATCACCGTGCCGTCATTGCCCACGGCATAGCTGGCAAGGCGCCCGGTGGCGTAGCCGTCTTGCGAGACGCCCGGCGCGGTGTCGTTGTAGCCACCGCCGTATTGCGTGGTGCCGGTCATATCGATGCTGCCGATGCTCATACCGGCAAAGGCCACGTTCACTTTGGCAGGCGTGGAGGTCAACTGCCCGCTGCCGTTGAAGGTGAGCGTACTGATCGGGTTGCCGCCTGTGGGTGCCGCGCCATCCACCATGGCGTGAACGTCCCACCCCGTGGCGGTGCGCACGTAGTAATTGGTGAGCGTATGAGCTTTGCCCGTGCCGTCGTACACCTGCTGCGACACCGAGTGGTTGAACGTGGCCGAGTTGGTGGCCGAGAACGGCGTGGTGGCGGGCACCTTGGCACCCGCATCCAGATTGACGCCAAACACGGTGCTGGTGGTGGCCAGCGGCGCCAGATCGTTCACGGGAATCTGCAGGTTGACCAGCGCAGCCGTGTTGACCTTGCCCGTTGCATCCACGCCGTAGCCGGTCAGGTTCTGGCCCGTGGCGGAGACAATGTAGCCGTTCTTGTCGGTATGAAACTGGCCGTTGCGCGTGAATGAAACCTGGCCGCTGCCCGGGTCCACCATGCGGTAAAACCCCGTGCCATTGATAGCGATGTCCAGCGGATTGCCCGTCCGCGTGACATTGCCCTGGGTGAAAGACTGCGACACGCGGGTCACGTTCACGCCCTGCCCGATCTGGTTGTCCGACGCGCCCACCAGCGAGCGTGCATACACGTCGCCAAACACGGTGGTCGCTTTCTTGTAGCCGACGGTGTTGGCATTGGCGATGTTGCTGCCGATGGTGTCTAGCGATTTGGACGCGGCATTCAGGCCGCTCAGCCCTTGTTGGAATCCCATGATGTTCTCGCTTGGAAAGTTGTACCGCCGTTCTGGGGGCCAGCCAGTTGGAACGGCCAGCTTGCGTTAAAGACTTCGGAGTCGACCTCACGGCGTCGCCATCCGCTCATCGACCATGATGTTTTCGTCTTTAACCTGCGTGTTGCTTTTCCCTTGCGAACACCTTATTCGGCCTGTTTTTAAAGCGCTTTCTTACGATTCTTACGAGATTCTGATGTCGAAACTTTGAATTAAAAGGCTAAAAGCACCGCATCATTCTGAATTGAATCGAGGCGTTTCATGATGCATGGTCAGACAGGCTCGCCAAACCAGCGCATGGCGGCTTGAACCAGTTCCGCCTGGCTCACTGCACCCTCGGCCGCCCACGCGACGATGCCGTCTGGGCGCACCAGCACGGCGCTCAGGCCCTGCGCGTCGGTCGCATCGCCAGTGACATGGACGAGGCGATCATTCCACCCGTCTGCCAGCGTTTGCAGCGACGCGCCTGCGGTGAAATCCAGCAACAGGCCTCTGCCATTGCGCAGGCGCTCGCCAAGGCGGGTGCCGTCGGCAAGCGCAAAGTCGGGCGCGCTGCGGCCGGCCAGCGGGTGGCCGTCGCCCAGGTCATAACGCAGCGACAGGCCCCAGACGCGGCTTGCAAAATAGGTCGCCCCGTCGCGCGTCTCGATCAGGTCTCGGATGATCGCTGCGAGCGCGCGCGTGCTGGGGCTTGGCCGCATGAGCGCAACCTGCGCGCGCGACCAATCGAGAATCTGCGCGCCCACGGGGTGCCGTTCCAGCGTGTAGCTGTCGAGCAAACCGTCGGGCGCGTCGCCACGAATGGTGGCGGCGAGCTTCCACCCAAGATTCATGGCATCGCCCAGGCCGAGGTTCAGCCCCTGGCCACCCAGCGGTGAATGCGTGTGCGCTGCATCGCCAGCGAGCAGCACGCGCCCGTTGCGGTAGGTGGTCGCTTGAAACGCGCGGTCCGTCCAGGTGGTCACAAGCTTGAGCGCCGCGACGGTGACATCCACGCCGGAAACCCGCCGTAACACCGCTTGCACGTGTTCCAGCGTGACCGGCTGCGTGCGATGAAACGCGCCGCCATCAAAGTCGACCATGGCGATGGTGCCGGGCGGTTGGTAAGTGAACATGCCGGTCGGCGTGTAGTGACGGCCCGGTGCGAGCGTATGCGGCGCTGCCAGTTCAACTTCAGCGGAATAACCGGTGAACTCCGGGTCCGTACCGCCAAATTCGAAACCGCCCGCTTTGCGTACCGTGCTGCGGCCGCCATCGCATCCGACCAGCCAGCGTGCGCGGAAGGTCTCACTGCCCGCATGGATGGTCACAGCGTCGCCGGTCTGCTCGAAGCCGGTCACACCGGCGCCACGCCGGATCTCTGCGCCCATTGCGTTGGCGCGCGTGGCCAGCACGGATTCGATGTGTGCCATGTCGCTGGCCATATGGGTGTCGGCCGGACTTGGTAAGCGATACGGCCAGCGCGCGCTATCGATATCGATCTTGTCGTGGAAAAACTGGATGCCCGCAAAGTGGCCGCCTGGGCGACGCTGGTGTTGCATCCAATGCGCGGTCGACGCGTTGCGGCGGCTATGTGCATCTTGCGCGCGAGGCTGCGCCGCAATGTCGGCCAGCAAACCGCGACGGTAGAACGCTTCGATAGAGGGAGATGACAGCCCGCGCATCCCGAACGGGAGCTGCTTCAAGGGTGAGTGCGGGGTTTCGGCTTGCTCAAGCACCAGCACCGAGAGACGGGCGAGGCGCAGCTCGCAGGCGAGGAACAAACCAACCGGGCCGGCGCCGGCAATGACAACGTCGTAGACAGTTGTGTCGTGCATGAACGACTCCTGTGTGGTCGTTCGACCGGAGCGGCTCGTCGTGTCTCCATCTAGAACCGCACGGACGAACAATGGGCGCCGGAATGGCGTCCGATGTTCGTCGGGGGACTAGTGCACGCGGCACGGCCAGAGCTTCCGCTGCGCGCAATGTAAGTGCAGGGAAGGACTTGGGCTTACCAAACCAAGTCTGCCTTTTTCGACAAGGTCGTAATGTAGCGCTGCGGCTGGCGGGCAGCAATGGGAGGCGCGCTCGGCTGTGGCCAATTCACACAGGTGGGCGTGATAGAGTCGACCGCCATCCCGTACCTGATCGTGTAGCCCTATGTCGACATTCGCGCTTGTCCCCAAGCAAACGGCGTTGTTGGTCATGCACTACCAAACCGACATCATGGCGTTGTTTCCATCGGTCGCGCCCACGCTGCTCTCCAACACCCGCACGCTGTGCGACGCTGCGCGAGCCAAAGGCGTCAGCGTCTATTTTGCGAAGTTCCACTTCAGCCCCGGCTATCCGGAAGTCAGCCCGTTGAACAAGAACGGACAAGGCGTGAAGCAACTGGGGCTGTTCGTTGAAGACAGCATCTCGCCGGAACTCGGCCGGCAGCCCGATGAGTCGATCATCATTGCGCACCGCGCCAGCGTGTTCTACGGCACCGATCTGCAGGTGCGGCTCTCCGCGCAGGGCATCGATACCTTGATCATGGTGGGGGTTGCGTCGACGGGCGTGATGCTGTCGTCCATTGCCCACGCGAGCGATGCGGACTACCGCCTGTTCACCGTGAAGGACTGCTGCTACGACCCGGACCCGATCGTGCACGACCGTCTTTTTGCCACGGCGTTTGAATCGCGCACGACGGTGCTGTCGCTGGCAGATGCGTTGTCGCTGCTGGAGTAATCACAGCGTTTTTTAGCGAGCCTCAGGTGCTGACCACCTTGTTCTTGCCGGCGCGCTTGGCCTGATACATGCCGCGGTCGGCGCGGTGGACGGCCGCCATGGGTGGTTCGTCCTTGCCGACTTCCGCCACGCCGGCAGAGAAGGTGATGAACAGCCGCGTGTCACCCGCCGCAAAGAAGCGCTGCGTGAGCGCCCGCTGCAGACGGACGATGGTCTGCACGCCCTCTTCCAGCGGCGTGTCCGGCATCAGGATCACGAACTCCTCGCCACCAAAGCGGGCGAGCGTGTCTTGCGGGCGCATCGACTCGCGGGCCACCTGGGCCAGGTGCGACAGCGCATCGTCGCCAAAGCTGTGGCCGTGCGTGTCGTTGATCGACTTGAAGTCGTCGATGTCCAGAAACGCAATGGAGAGTGTGGTGTTCTGGCGCGCCGCCCGGGCAACTTCGCGCTCCAGCGCCTCTTCCAGACCTTTGCGGTTGAGCGCGCCGGTCAGCAGGTCGTGTCGCGCTGAAGCCGATGCCATGTCGAGCGCCTTGCGCAGTTGCGCCACCTCGGCGGCGGCCTCTTCGGCCTTCACCTTCATCGCCGACAGCACATCGCGATTGCGGGCCGACTCCACCGACATCCAGCGGGTGGCCGACAGCGCGTCCTGAATGGCCGGCGCGATCTCCGCGATGCTGTTGGCCGATTCGATCTTCTTGGCGCAGGCTTCCATCTGGCGGTGATGCTCGCCCGAGGTTTCGGCGGCGGCCGACAGGCGCTCCATGAAGGCGGCCAGCAGCCGCTTCATCTCTTCCTGGGCTTCGATCGATTTCGACTTCAGCGAGCTTTGCTTCTGGATCACCTCCATGAGGCGGCGCCGCAGGTCATCCAGCCGGCGCAGGCTCACGGGGGCTTCGCTGGCTTTCATCAGGGCTTCGATCTGGCCGCGCAGCCAGCGGTCGTCCAATGACAGCTCGCCGATGTTCTCGAACACCAGTTGCAGCAGGCCCAGCAACGCCCGACGGATCTCGCTCTGGTCTTCGGCCGCGAGCGACAGCCGGTGGTTAAACGTCGAGAGCTTGGCGGTCAGGTTGGCCAGGCTTTCGAATTCGGAGCGGCAGGCCCGGATCAGCGCCCAGGCGGCGGGGCCGATGCTGGCATCGTCCTCACCGAGCACCGGAAGGCAGCATTCCACCGTGCGCGCGAGCTGTTCGCACAACTCCCGTACCAGCGCCATCCGTTCGGCGTCCGAGGCGTCTCCGTTTGGCTTGCTGCCGGCGATCTCGTAATAGATCGAGGCAAAGTTGTCTGGCGTGGGCGCCAACCTGCGTGAGGCCAGCAGCCTGAGGGCATGCCGGGCAGTCTCCGAGGGATTGTTTTCTGTCATTCCGAACTACAGGTTGGCGAGCAGGGTTGGAGCGCGATTCTCCACGGTTCCGGCCCGACCGAAAAGCCGTCCAAAGGGTTATGTGGGCTTTGCGCTGCACGGCTAAAGCTTGCCAAATTGGGTGTCGCGGCAATCATCTACGCGAAGAGCGTGACCCCGTTTGGCAGGATCGCCACGCGCGGCGTTTCGTCACCCGGGCGTGCGCCGCCAGCAATGATGCCCTGCGCCGCGCGCCGCCATCAAAGCGTCTGGATATGCCTCAGGAATGCAGGGGATTTATCTCGTGCGCCGTAGAACCGGATGACGCCCGACACGTCGCCGTACTGCTGTATCAGGCGTTCCGTAGCAGCACGAACGCGCCGAACCTCTGGCACCTTGTTCAGGAAGCACTCCACCAGCGTTGGGTCAAAGTATTGGCCGCTTCGGTCTGCCAGCGCATCGAGTGCGTCGTCTTCCGGCATCGCTTGACGGTAGACGCGCGGCTCCAGCATGGCGTCGAACGCGTCTGCGATGGCCACGATGCGTGCGGCAAGCGGGACGTCTTCACCCGCAAGGCCGGCGGGATACCCGCTGCCGTCAAAGTGCTCGTGATGATGGCGCGCAACGCTCGCCGCCATTTGCAGGATCGGATCGGGCGTTCCGGCAAGCAGGTCGGCACCGATGTCCGAGTGCCGTTGCATGATCTCGTGCTCTGCATCGGTCAGGGATGCGGGCTTGAGCAGCACGTCATCCGGAATGCCCAGCTTGCCGATGTCGTGCACGGGGGCCACAAGGTAGATGTGCCGCTGCTCGGCGTCGTCGAGCTCCAAAACGTTTGCCAGATACGCCGCAACAGCGGCCGTCCGGAGCAGATGGCCCAGAGCCGACGGATAGCGCGACCCGCCAGCAAGCGTCAGGCTGGCGAGGATGATGTGGGGGCGGCTTTGTTGTGCCATGGTGTTGACCTTCTTGGTCGCGCACCTGTCGGTACGCAGTGAGGCTCTATGGAGCATTGCACGATAGTCACCCCGCCGGTCGACCGCAACACCCGCGCCGCTGATTATTGATCTAGCCCATCTGCAACCGTCGCCACAGCGTCGTCTTGCTGATGCCCAATGCTGCGCAGACGGCATCCCGTTCGCGTCTCTGCCGTAGCGACGTAGCTAGCGTCACCGTGTCACGGATGTCGAAAAGCTCGGCAGCAATCCACTTGCTCAGTTACTGCTGCGTCGAAGGACAGTGGCAACAAAGAAATAATCTGACCACGAAAATAAAATAACACCACAAAGTACGCAATAAAATAGTTGAATTTTGCAAACAAAAATCTGCGACCCCAATGAAGAACTATTATCCCCTCCTCATATTCCCATCAAATTGAGCCATTTATATAGGGGGCCGGATGTTTGAACGAGGCGTTCGAGAATCAATGAACAGATTTCCTATTTTATTGCAGCCAGTTCTCACCTGACTCACAGGAAAACCGCTCGATGATTCAGAAAAACCATATTCAATTCCAAAGACAGTAGATATTGCAATGACGCCGCTAATTGGCGCTCTTTCCATTCAACTCTTGGCACTGCTTTCAGAATCGAATACACCGGTCGCATGGCCTCTCATCTTTCTGCTATGGATTGTTCTAGTCGGAGTCTTGCGCAAATTGCAGGTCACTCACTTGCACCACGCCACTCACAATCGCCTCTTTTGCAGCGCAGCACTCAATAAATTCTACACAAAATTAATTCCTTCGATCATCTTTGTGCAAAATGGCAGCGAATATAAAAAAAACACCTTGCGCATCATAACGCAGACATTTTCACCACAAAGCAAGACGCAGATGCCGCATTTCTAGCGCAGCTTGGATTTATGCCTGGTCGAACGAGAAAGGAGTTATGGCAGACGCTTTGGATCACCGTCTTTAGCCCCGCTTTCCACGCACTGTTTCTTCAAGCACGCTTGAGATCGATTCTGGTCCGAGGGAAGAGCCACGAGGTCACGCTGGCATGGGTCATGGTTGGCCTGCATTTTGTGTTCGCCGCTCTGCTCGGTCTGAAGGCGTATCTGATTGCGGTGTTCATTCCCATGACGGTTCTGTACCACATCAGCGCCCTGCTCCAGTTCCTAACCGAACACGCGTGGGATGTGACCGGATCCGCTCCGTCCGACTGGGACGCGCATGCAGCTCGCTGTTGGGGACGATTTTGCGGAGAGCGTTATCCCGAGCGTTCCGGTGGCGGCCCGATTAGAACCACGCGCCACATGATCCAGGTGGCGATTTGGAGCGTGCGAATGTTAGTGATCCATGCACCTGTTCGGCTAGGTTGTCTTGTCTCGGACTTACCCGCCCACGATTGGCATCACCTCGCGCATCTTGCGGGCCAGAACTCCCGAGACTGGCCTCGAAGCCTATACCTGCGTCAGGCCGCTATTGCATGCGGAGACAGGCCCGGTTTCGCCGGGCGGGAATTGTGGGGAATCTCAAACATGATCGAACATCAGTTCCGTTGGCTCGAATACGCACAGCACACCCATTCAAGCTCTGCGGGCAAAGCGCTGGCTACAGCCGCTGATCAACGACTTTTCGTCGCAGTTGAATAAGATGGCATACGCAGACAACGCAAGTAAGACGGTGATCGTCGTGAACTCGGAGTTCCCCGCCCCCACGATCATCAATGCCGTCGCACACTCTGTGCTGGGACTCATTGGATCCAACCGTCGGGATGCATGGAACCTGTTGGCATATCCCAGCCCAGCCTTTTCATCGGAAAGCCGCATCAGCGAGTTTCCTGCCATCGTGCTGCGAGCGAAACGCTCATCCTCCCTCGAGAAGTTGATTTGCGCGCTGCGCGATACAGGCATCCCGCACAACGCCTTCATTGACTCCATGATCGGCACCAGCGCTGAGAATCAGCAGGCAGCAACCCTGGCTGCGACTCCCGAGCAGAACAAGCTGATCTGCGTTGCGCTGTTTGGCCATGAAGAAGCGATTCGCCCGCTCATCAAGTCGTTCTCCCTGTACAAGGAATCGGAGATCTCTCGTGTTGCACCGACGGAATGAAGCACCCGCGACCACGAAGGGATCCGACCGGGCCGCTCTTCTGCGGCTGACCATCCCAGTGGGTATGGGTTATTTACCCACCGGATTTGCCTTTGGCGTCCTTGCCATGCAAGCGGGATTGTCACCCGCCATCGTGGTCGCGATGAGCGTCTTCATCTTTGCCGGCGCACTCCAATTTGCGGCAGTGCCGTTGTTGGGCATGACCACAGGGCTTGGCACATTTGCCATAACGACGCTACTGATCAACCTGCGCCATGTCCTCTACGCCATCCCGCTGATTGAGCAGCTGCCTGCTCGGCGCTGGCACCGGGCCTATGTCGTCGCAGCGCTGACAGACGAAAACTACTCCGTTCTCACCACCCTTCCCGCGAATAGGAGGCAGCAGTTCGCCATGTTCGTGACGTTGATTCATCACGGCTACTGGATCGCGGGAACCGCGCTTGGAGTGCTGTTCGGACAACAGGTTGCGAATTGGATTCCCAACCTGGACTTTGCGCTGCCGTCGCTGTTCACCATTCTCGCCATCGAACAATACCTAACGCAAAGAAAACTGGCCCCGGCACTGGTAGGCGTATTGGCTTACTTTATAGCGACGCGACTGGCGACAGACTATCTGTTGGTCACAGCCCTCGGATTGGGACTGGTCACGTTGCTAGCGCGCGCACTGGTCCGCGGTAGCGCCTTGGAAGCGTCCTGAAGGAGCGAGACGGAATGAGCAGCATTGAACAATGGATCGGCGTCGGCATCATGAGCGTACTGACGGTCCTTCTCAGGGCATCCCCGTTGATGATCAACCGCACGGTGCTACGCAGCCGGCCGGTGACCCAACTCAATCAGGAATTGCCGCTTTGCGTGATGGCCGTCCTGGTTGCGAACGCCCTTGGAAGTAGCGGGATGTCGAGTCAGATCGGCCTGGAATTGATTGCGCTTTGTGGTGTTGCCTTGACCTATCTGATGTGGCGAAACGCACTGCTTAGTGTTATCGTCGGCATCGGCGGACTGACGCTGTTACGCTCCCTCCTTTGATCGCCTGCAAAACGACACGTTGACCGGCGTGCCGCGCCGGAGGAAGGGACTTACCGCGCCGATGCCGCCTCCTGCAACCGCCGCCACAGCGTCGTCTTGCTGATGCCAAGCGCCGCGCAGACCGCATCCCGGTCGCCGCCGTGCGCCGCCAGCGCCACGCGTATCTCTTCGGCTTCCACGCCCCGGCTGCGCTCGCGCAGCGTCAATGCTGCCGATTTGCCCGGCGCGGCGTGGGCAAACACTTCCGGCGCAATCAGCCGCAGCACGTCTTGCGTGACGGCGCTGGCGTCTTCGGTATAAGCCAACTCCACGGCGATCCGTTCGACCACGCTCTGCAATTCGCGCACGTTGCCGGCCCAGGCGTAGCGCCGCAGCGGCTCGGCAATGCCGGCCAGCACGCGGGCGGCCTCTTCCGTATCGGCAATGCGCAGCAGCAGGCGCGGTTCGCGGCGCGCGGCTTGCACGAGCAGTTCGGCGGCCAGGGGCATCACGTCGTCGGGCCTTTCGCGCAACGGGGGCAGCGCAATGCTGAGGATGTTGAGTCGGTAGTAAAGATCTGCGCGGAAAGTGCCGGCCTCTACCGCATCCGTCAGCGCGCGGTGCGTGGCGGCCACCACGCGGATATCGACGCGCGTGGGCTCGGTGGAGCCCAGCCGCACCACCTCGCGCTCCTGCAACACGCGCAGCAAGCGGCTTTGCAGCGGCAGCGGCATCTCGCCGATTTCATCGAGGAACAGCGTGCCACGGTGCGCGGCTTCAATCAGCCCGGTCTTGCCGCCCTTGCGCGCGCCCGTGAAAGCGCCCTCCTCGTAGCCGAACAGTTCGCTTTCGAGCAGCGCCTCGGGAAATGCGCCGCAGTTGATGGCGACAAATGGAAAATCGCGCCGCGCGCTGAGCTGATGCATACCCTGCGCGACCATCTCCTTGCCCGTGCCGGATTCGCCCAACACGAGCACGGTGGCGTCGGATTTTGCATAGCGACGCACCAGCGTGCGCACGCGCTCCATCGGCAGCGACTCGCCCACGAGGTCTTCGAGCCGGTAGCGCGCGCTGAACTGCTGCGGGCGCTGGCGCGAGCGCAGCGTGCGGTCCAGCCGCTCCACCGCGCGGGATTCCTGGAAGGTGAAGACCGTGCCTTCCGCCGCGCCGGCGCCGGTGCTCGTCAGCGGGCCACGGTGGATGACGTAGTTGACGCCCCGCACGGTGCCCAGCGTGTCGCCGTCGGCATCGGGCAGCAAGCCAAGCAGGTTGGGCGCGATGCTGAGCAGCGGTTGCCCGATGGCCTGCTTGGCCTCGATGCCCAGCGCTGTGGCTAGCCGCTGGTTGATGGCTTCCACGCGGCCCTGCGCATCCAGCGCAACCACACCGTCACGCAGATGCTGCAGCAGGTTGTCCAGCCGCTGGCGGCGCAGCGTTTCGCGGCGCGTGGCCTGTACGACTTCCAGCGCGGTATCGAATGCGGCCCGCACAGAGTCACGCGAATACAGGAACACGGCGTTCATGCCCGCCTGCGTCGCCAGGTCCGTCACTAAGCCGGGGCCAACCACCACGCCCACACCACGGTCGCGCAGGTCCAGCACGCAGCTCTCTGCGCCCTGGCGCGAGGTATACGAGGCAAACACCACGTCCATGCCATAGGCGGCGACAAAGCGGCGCACTTCCTCGGGCGTCTCGCCGTGGGTGACGAGCGCTACCGATTCTGCATCCCGCCGTGCCCGCGCCAGCGCGTGCATCACGTCAAAACCTGTCGGGTTGATGACGACCACGGGCAGCGACAGACGCGGCTTCAGATACGCGCCGTTGGAGCCGCCCGCCACCACTACGTCGGGGCGGTCAGCGCCGGCGGCATCGATCTCGCGCACGATGTCTTCAAAGCCGCGTGTGATGACGCGCAGCTCGGCGCGGTCGTTGTATTCGGCGGCAATGTCGAGGAAGAGATCGCTCAGGCGGCTGATGCCGCAAGCCCAGATGCGGGGGCGGTCGGTCAGGTCGGTTTCAGTGGAGCTCATGGTGCGGTGCGGCCAGAAAAAACAGCGGTCCGGACATTATGCGCCGAGCGTTTCCATATTGAAATTGCAAATTTCATTTCTGAAACAGAGTGCACGCGGACGGCAACGTCACATCCATAAGAATCAAGGGGTTACGGTGGCTCGCCCGGGTGGCCCGCTTCCTGCTCTCTTAGGCCGTTCTTTCTGGAGCCCTCATGAGCACAACCCAACGACACCCCGCCAGCGCCGGCGCTAAATTCCGTGCCGCCGTGGCTGAATCCCAACCGCTGCAAGTGGTGGGCGCCATCACCGCCTACGCTGCCAAGATGGCAGAGCAGACCGGCTTCAAGGCTGTGTACCTGTCGGGCGGCGGCGTGGCTGCCAACTCGCTGGGCATTCCGGATCTGGGCATCAGCACAATGGAAGACGTGCTGATCGACGCCCGCCGCATCACCGATGCCGTGCAGATTCCGCTGATGGTCGACATCGACACGGGCTGGGGCGGCGCCTTCAACATCGCACGCACCGTTCGTTCGTTCATCAAGGCCGGTGTGGCCGCCGTGCACCTGGAAGACCAGGTTGGCCAGAAGCGCTGCGGCCATCGCCCAGGCAAGGAAGTCGTTTCCACCGACGAGATGGTCGACCGCGTGAAGGCCGCCGTGGACGCCCGCACCGATGACGATTTCGTCATCATGGCCCGCACCGACGCAGCCGCCTCCGAGGGTATCGACGCCGCCATCGAGCGCGCCGTCGCCTACGTGGAAGCGGGCGCCGACATGATCTTTCCAGAGGCGATGAAGACGCTGGACGATTACCGCCGCTTCAAGGCCGCCGTGAAGGTGCCCATCCTGGCCAACCTGACGGAGTTCGGCAGCACGCCGCTCTTTACCACCGACGAGCTGCGTAGCGCCAACGTCGATATCGCGCTGTACTGCTGCGGCGCCTATCGCGCAATGAACGCAGCGGCGCTCAACTTCTATCAAACGGTGATGCGTGACGGCACGCAGAAGGCGGCCGTGGAAACCATGCAGTCGCGCGCCGATCTGTACCAATATCTCGGCTACCACGCGTACGAAGACAAGCTCGACGCGCTGTTTGCCGCACAGAAATAACGCCTCCGCATCCAAACCAATTCAACGCATCCAAGGAGACCACACCATGAGCGAAGCCGATAACAGCACGCCGAACGCCGGCGCTTTCAAGCCGAAGAAATCCGTGGCCCTGTCGGGCGTGACGGCCGGCAACACCGCATTGTGTACCGTTGGCCGCACTGGCAATGACCTGCACTACCGCGGCTACGACATCCTCGACCTGGCCGGCGCGTGCGAGTTTGAAGAAGTTGCCCACCTGCTGGTGCACGGAAAGCTGCCGAACAAGGCTGAACTGGCGGCCTACAAGGCCAAGCTGAAGGCGCTGCGCGGCCTGCCCGCCAACGTGAAGGCCGCCCTGGAATGGGTGCCCGCCTCCGCGCACCCAATGGACGTGATGCGCACCGGCGTGTCGGTGCTGGGCACGGTGCTGCCCGAAAAGGACGACCACGCCACCCCCGGCGCACGCGACATCGCCGACCGCCTGATGGCCTCGCTCGGCTCGATGCTGCTGTACTGGTACCACTACAGCCACAACGGCAAGCGCATCGAAGTCGAAACGGACGACGACTCCATCGGCGGCCACTTCCTGCACCTGCTGCACGGTGTGGAGCCGCCGAAGTCGTGGGTCGATGCCATGCACGTCTCGCTCAACCTGTATGCCGAGCACGAGTTCAACGCATCGACATTCACGGGCCGCGTGATTGCCGGCACGGGCTCGGACATCTACTCCGCCATCACCGGCGCGATCGGCGCGCTGCGCGGCCCGAAGCACGGCGGCGCCAATGAAGTCGCCTTCGAAATCCAGAAGCGCTACGACACCCCGGACGAGGCCGAAGCCGACATCCGCCGCCGCGTGGAAGCCAAGGAAGTCGTGATCGGCTTCGGCCACCCGGTGTACACCGTGTCGGACCCGCGCAACAAGGTCATCAAGGAAGTGGCGCGCAAGCTGTCGAAGGAAGCCAGCAACACCAAGATGTTCGACATTGCCGAGCGCCTGGAAACCGTGATGTGGGACATCAAGAAGATGTTCCCGAACCTGGACTGGTTCAGCGCCGTGTCGTACCACATGATGGGCGTGCCGACCGCGATGTTCACCCCGCTGTTCGTGATCGCGCGTACGTCGGGCTGGGCAGCGCACATCATCGAGCAGCGCATCGACAACAAGATCATCCGCCCGAGCGCGAACTACACCGGCCCGGACGACCTCAAATTTGTACCGATCGGCAAGCGTCCGTAAGACCGCAACAGAAGGAACGTCAACCCCAGACCGTAGATGGTGTGGCCGTTGACGTTCCTGCCCTAGATGGCGCCTTGAATTTCTGTAAGCGGGCGGAAAGAAGACGGGAAACTGTTTGAGCGAAGCGAGTTTTTCCCGTCTCCGCCCGGTTACAGAAATTCAAGGGGAAGTCGCCATCTCGGGCGCGCCTTTCTTTTGCTTACTTTTCTTTGGCAAGACAAAGAAAAGTGAGTCGGCCCCGGCAGGGGACGATACCCGGGATGGACCACAACCGCCCGCCCCCGATAGGGGATGAAACAAGGGATGCACCCACACCATGAATACAGCACACCGCAAACCCCTCCCCGGCACCCAGCTCGACTACTTCGATGCGAGAGAAGCCGTCGAAGCCATCCAAGCCGGCGCCTACGACAAGCTCCCGTACACCTCCCGAGTCCTCGCCGAGAATCTGGTACGCCGCTGCGCCCCGGCCACGCTCACCGATTCGCTTAAGCAACTCATCGAACGCAAACGCGATCTGGATTTCCCCTGGTTCCCGGCGCGCGTGGTGTGCCACGACATCCTGGGCCAGACCGCGCTGGTCGATCTGGCCGGCCTGCGCGACGCGATTGCCGACCAGGGCGGCGACCCCGCCAAGGTCAACCCGGTGGTGCCCGTGCAGTTGATCGTCGACCACTCGCTGGCGGTGGAATGCGGTGGCTTCGACCCCGACGCTTTCGCCAAGAACCGCGCCATTGAAGACCGCCGCAACGAAGACCGCTTCCACTTCATCGACTGGACCAAGCTCGCGTTCAAGAACGTCGACGTGATCCCGGCGGGCAACGGCATCATGCACCAGATCAATCTGGAGAAAATGTCGCCCGTCATCCAGGCGCACGACGGCGTGGCCTACCCCGACACCTGCGTCGGCACCGACAGCCACACGCCGCACGTGGATGCGCTGGGCGTGATCGCCATCGGCGTGGGCGGCCTGGAAGCGGAGAACGTGATGCTCGGCCGTGCATCGTGGATGCGCCTGCCGGACATCGTCGGCGTGGAGCTGACCGGCCAGCGCCAGCCCGGCATTACCGCCACCGACATCGTGCTGGCACTGACCGAATTCCTGCGCAAGCAGAAGGTCGTGGGCGCATACCTTGAGTTTTACGGCGAAGGCGCCTCCAAGCTCACGCTGGGCGACCGCGCCACCATCTCGAACATGGCCCCCGAGTACGGCGCCACCGCGGCGATGTTCTCGATTGACGACAACACGCTCGACTACCTGCGCCTGACCGGTCGCACCGACGAGCAGGTCAAGCTGGTCGAGACGTACGCCAAGACCGCGGGCCTGTGGTCCGACACGCTCAAGAACGCTGAATACGAACGCGTGCTGCGCTTCGACCTGTCGAGCGTGGTGCGCAACATGGCCGGCCCGTCGAACCCGCACGCACGTGTGGCAACGACCGAATTGGCCGCCAAGGGCATCGCCGCCAAATGGGAAGAAACACCGGGCCAGATGCCGGACGGCGCCGTCATCATCGCCGCCATCACGAGCTGCACCAACACCAGCAACCCGCGCAACGTGATTGCCGCGGCGCTGCTGGCGCGCAATGCCAACCGCCTGGGCCTGACGCGCAAGCCGTGGGTGAAGAGCTCGCTGGCGCCGGGCTCCAAGGCCGTTGAGCTGTATCTGGAAGAAGCCGGCCTGAAGCACGAACTGGAAAAGCTGGGCTTCGGCATCGTCGCGTTTGCCTGCACCACCTGCAACGGCATGAGCGGCGCGCTGGACCCAAAGATCCAGCAAGAGATCATTGACCGCGATCTGTACGCCACGGCCGTGCTGTCGGGCAACCGCAACTTTGACGGCCGCATCCACCCGTACGCCAAGCAGGCGTTCCTCGCGTCACCGCCGCTGGTGGTGGCCTATGCGATTGCGGGCACGGTGCGTTTCGATATCGAACGCGACAGCTTCGGGACGGATGCAAACGGCAAGCCGATCCTGCTCAAAGACCTGTGGCCGACGGACGAAGAGATCGACGCCATCGTGCGTGCGTCGGTCAAGCCGGAGCAGTTTCGCAAGGTGTACATCCCGATGTTCGAACAGCGCAGCGCTTCTGTGGCCAATGTGAGCCCGCTGTACGACTGGCGCCCGCAGAGCACCTACATCCGCCGCCCGCCCTATTGGGAAGGCGCGCTGGCCGGTGAACGCACGCTCCAGGGCCTGCGCCCGCTGGCGGTGCTGGGAGACAACATCACGACCGATCACCTCTCGCCTTCCAACGCCATCCTGGCGAGCAGCGCCGCAGGTGAATACCTGGCCAAGATGGGCCTGCCGGAAGAGGATTTCAACTCGTACGCCACGCACCGCGGCGACCACCTGACCGCGCAGCGTGCGACGTTTGCCAACCCCACGCTCATCAACGAGATGGCCGTGGTCGATGGCACCGTGAAGAAGGGATCGCTCACGCGCATCGAGCCCGAAGGCAAGGTCACGCGCATGTGGGAAGCCATCGAAACCTACATGGACCGCAAGCAACCGCTGATCGTGATTGCCGGCGCCGACTACGGCCAGGGCAGCTCGCGCGACTGGGCCGCCAAGGGCGTGCGCCTGGCCGGCGTGGAAGTCATCGTGGCGGAAGGCTTTGAGCGCATCCACCGCACGAATTTGATCGGCATGGGCGTGCTGCCGCTGGAGTTCAAGTCGGGCACCACGCGCCTCACGCTCGGCATTGACGGCACCGAAACCTTTGACGTGGTCGGCGAACGCAAGCCGCGCGCGGACCTCACGCTCATCATCCATCGCAAAAACGGCGAGCGCGTGGAAGTGCCCGTCACGTGCCGCCTGGACAGCGATGAGGAAGTGTCGATCTACGAAGCCGGCGGCGTGCTGCAGCGTTTCGCACAGGACTTCCTTGAGTCTTCCAAGGAGGCAGCATGAGCCATCCCGCGCAAGTGAAGATTCCCGCCACCTACATCCGTGGCGGCACCAGCAAGGGCGTGTTCTTCCGTCTGCAAGACCTGCCAGAGGCCGCTCAGCAGCCGGGCGCCGCGCGTGACGCCTTGCTGATGCGCGTGATCGGCAGCCCCGACCCGTACGGCAAGCAGATCGACGGCATGGGTGGCGCCACGTCGAGCACCAGCAAAACGGTGATCCTCAGCAAAAGCACGCGCCCGGACCATGACGTGGACTACCTGTTTGGCCAGGTCTCCATCGACAAGCCGTTTGTCGACTGGTCGGGCAACTGCGGCAACCTCTCCGCAGCGGTCGGCCCGTTCGCCATCAGCAACGGGTTGGTCGATGCGAGCCGAGTGCCGCAAAACGGCGTCGCCGTCATTCGCATCTGGCAGGCCAACATCGGCAAGACCATCATCGCGCACGTGCCCATCACCAACGGCGCGGTGCAGGAGACGGGCGACTTTGAGCTCGACGGCGTGACGTTTCCGGCGGCGGAAGTGCAGCTCGAATTCCTCGACCCCGCAGCCGAGGAAGACGGTGACGGCGGCGGCGCGATGTTCCCCACCGGCAACCTCGTCGACGACCTGGATGTGCCCGGCGTGGGCACGCTCAAGGCGACGATGATCAACGCGGGCATCCCGACGATCTTCATCAACGCAGAGGCCATCGGCTACACCGGCACCGAGCTGCAGGACGCCATCAACGGCGATGCGAAAGCGCTGGCGATGTTCGAGACCATTCGCGCGCACGGCGCGGTGCGCATGGGTCTGATCAAGAGCATCGACGAAGCCGCCACGCGGCAGCACACGCCCAAGGTGGCGTTCGTCGCGCCGCCGAAGGACTACGTGGCATCGAGCGGCAAGAAGGTTGGCGCGGGCGATGTGGATCTGCTCGCACGCGCGTTGTCGATGGGCAAGCTGCACCACGCCATGATGGGCACGGCAGCGGTCGCAATCGGCACGGCAGCGGCGATTCCCGGCACGCTGGTCAACCTGGCGGCTGGCGGCGGAGAACGTGGTGCGGTGCGCTTCGGACATCCGTCCGGCACGCTGCGCGTGGGCGCGGAGGCCAAGCTCGTTGACGGCGAATGGACCGTGACCAAGGCCATCATGAGCCGCAGCGCGCGCGTGTTGATGGAAGGCTGGGTGCGCGTGCCGGGCTGACCCGCCGACGGCGCACGCAAAGCAAAACCGCCGCATCCTGCTTCAGCCGGATGCGGCGGTTTTTTTGTTTTTCGGAACTCAGTTTGTGCCGGTGTTCTTCATGCCGAGCACCTCGATCGGCGCAATCTCAGGCGGTGAGGCCAGCAGCTCGGCCGCATTCGCCATGAGCGCCTTGGCGATCGGACCGTCGAGATGTGCCTGGCGATCCTGCTCGCTGGCAAAGGCATCGAAGATGCCGAAGACATTGGGCGCAATGCGCAGCGCAAACCAGATGGGTGTGGTCGCTTCCTGGTTGGCCATTTGCAGGCCGGCGGAAAGGAAATCGGCCACTGCCTGCTCCTTGCCCGGTTTGGCAATGAGCCGGGCAAATAATGCGTGCTTGATCATTTCGGTCTCCTGATACTGCGCTGAAGGGGCATGCGCGGTCAGGCGTACTGTATGCCGAAAGCGGCAGGCCGCGTCATACGAACACGCGTACGAGCCGCCCCACACGCAGCGGGAACGGCTCGATGACGGGCCAAGCGCACAGGCCGGCCCGCCGTGCTGCTACGCTCAGTGGTGCAACGCGCCGCCCACCGTGGTCAGTGCGCCACCCACCGCGCCCGTGACGGGCGCAAGCGGCGTCGCAGCCCCAGTGGAAGTAAGCGAAGTGCCGACGGTGGTGACAAGCGAGCCGACCGGCGCAGTCACACCTCCAGCCGTCGTGCCGCCGCCGGCTGCACCGCCCAAGGCGCCCGTCACGCTCCCCAGCGGATTGCTGCCGCCGCCCACGCCGCCCAGCGCGCCGGTAATCGGCGCCAGCGGATTTGCCGAAGTCGCCCCGCCCGGCGTGGAGGTCACGCCGCCCAACGCGGCCACCGTGTTGCCCGTCGCAGTCACCACACCACCCAGGCCGGACACGACTGGCGCGTTCGTCGCCGTCAGCGACGTACCCACATTCGCCACCCCGTCGCCCACGGTCTGCAGCAGATTGGTTGCCGGAGCGCCCAGGCCTGTTGTGTTACCCAGCGTCTGCGTGGCGGTGGTCACCTGCGAGGTGAGCGGCACCACAGCGGAACTGACCTGCTGCGTGACCTGCTCCACCGGCCCGGTCGACAAGGCCGTGCCGAGCGTGCCGCCCGCGCCCGCCACCGCCTGCCCAACCTGCGAGACCGCGCCGCCCACCGGTGACGTGACCGGCGACAGCGGCTGCAGCGGTCCTGCGCCCAGACTGCTCACAAGGCCACCTGTTGCGTCGACGGTGTTCCCGACCTGCGTCACCACATTGCCGGTGCTCGATACCGTGGTGCCGATCGGGTTCGGGTTGGTGCCGATGCTGCCCAGGCCGGACTGCACGCCCGTGCCGAGGGCCGACACTGTGTTGCCTACGTTGTCGACCACGTTGCCCAGCGCCGATGCGCCTGGCAGATTGCTCCCGCCGATGGTCGAACCGAGCCCGCTGACGGCACCGCCCGTGGCCGTCAGCACGCCGCCGCTCTTGTTCGCCACTTCGCCGGTGGGCGTGGTGGATGCGGTGGTGGTCGTGCCGCCCGAGCCGTTGGAACCGGAGCCACCGCCGTTGTTGGCGGAGCTGCCGTCGCTGCCGGACGTACCGCTCATGTCGCCCGAGCCGGAGCTAGCGCAACCGCCCAGCGCAAGCAGGCCGACCAAGGCCGCCGAAACCAGGGTCCCTCGTTGCAATGTCTTCATGTCTGCCTCCCGTTTTAAAAATGCGCTTGATAATGCGCACTTTTTGCCTGATTCGATACGTTATCGGTACGCCCCCGGATTAACTGGATAGCGCGTTCAAATTAAGTCTATTCACCGATTCTGCGTCAATTGCAAACATTGTAAAACGCGGAGAAACCGCGCCCCGACGCCGGATTTACGTAGGATACCCACGTAAAACCGGGCATAGCGGGGGCCGCAAACGTTCTCGATATACGCGGGCACTTGCATGTGTTTTGAGGCAGCGTTCTAAATTACCCAAATTGAGTTAAATACCGGTGACTGGATTATCGGGTTGCCGCACGAACGAATGGCAGTCGGGGCAGCCGCAAACCGGCGGGGCGTTTCGAAGCGGCGGCATCAAAGTGATGGCGCTCGATAACGATGCCGCGCGCCGGCGCCCCCTCGATGAAGTGCTCGACCATCTCGCGCACGTCCGGGTCGATGTAATCCGCTCGGGCGCCGTCGACGATGAGCGTGGCGTGGTCCGGCACCTGCGCCAGATAGCGCTTGAGCGGCACCTTGCCCATGAACGACACGTCCTTGCGGAACGACAGCAGGAAGTGGTCGTGATGGCGCGCCATGACAATCGTGCGGCGCAGGTTGGCGCGGATCGCCAGCGCGATGCTCAGCGCAATGCCGATCACGATGCCAATCAGCAAGTCCGTCAGCAGCACGCCGACGATGGTTGCAATGAACGGCGCAAAGCGGTCCCACCCCTGCCGCGCCACCGCCACGAACAGCGACGGCTTGGCGAGCTTGTAGCCGGTGAAGATCAGGATGGTGGCCAGGCACGCCAGCGGAATCAGATTGACGATGGCGGTGAGCGCAAACACGCTCGCCAGCAGCAGCGCGCCATGCACGACGGCCGACCAGCGGCTCTGCGCGCCGGCGTGCACGTTGGCCGAACTGCGCACGATGACGGACGTGATCGGCAGCCCGCCCAGCGCGCCCGCCACCATGTTGCCGATGCCCTGTGCCTTCAGCTCGCGATCCGGCGATGCGGCACGTTTCTTTGGGTCGATCTGTTCGACGGCTTCCAGGCACAGCAGCGTCTCGAGGCTGGCCACGATGGCCAGCGCCATCGCTAGGCGCCAGACATCCGGATTGCCCAATGCCCCAAGCGTGGGCGACTCAAGCGCATCGAGAAACGCCCCGAACGACGCGAGCGACGGCAGACCAACACGATGCTCAGCCGGTACTGCAATGCCTGGTGCCACCACTTCAAGCAGCAAGGTCACGCCAATGCCGAGTGCCACCACAACAAGCGGCGAAGGCAGCGCGCGGACCAGCGTGAATCGTCGCAGCATCGGCGTATCCCAGCCGATGAGCACGGCGGCGGAGAGCAGCGTCACCAGCATCGCCGTGACCGAGAACGCGCCAAACGGTGTGGCGAGCGTGCCGGCGCCGGCAGCGGCATCTCCGCTTGCCATCCCAAGCGCGAGCGGCACCTGCTTGATGATCAGCAGCAGCCCGATCGCCGCGAGCATGCCCTTGATGACGGACGACGGCACATACGCCGCAAAGCGCCCGGCGCGCAGCATGCCGAACACAAACTGCAGCGCGCCCGCCAGCGCCACGGCCACCAGAAATGCCGAGAAACCGCCCAGCTTGGCAATGCCGTCCACGACAATCACGACGAGGCCCGCAGCCGGGCCGCTCACGCTCAGTTGCGAGCCGCTGAGCAGCGCGACCACCAGGCCACCGATCATGCCGGAGAGCAGCCCCGCAAGCGGGTCAACGCCCGATGCGTTGGCAATACCCAGGCACAGCGGCAGGGCGACAAAGAACACGATGACCCCGGCGAGCATGTCGCGCGGGAAGAAAGCCGGAGAGGTTGGTGTCTGCATGGTTGTTGGAGTTGTATGAACTGCGCACGCGCGAATGCCTGCCTGCGGGCGGGGGCACCGCCGGCATGCGTGAGGAGAGAAAACGTCGGGAACGGGCGACAGCCGCGAAAGCCACCGCCGATCGGGTTAAGCGATGGCCTCGGCGGGCATCAGGATGTCGCCGCGGGTGGCGTGTTCCGCATCGGGATCGCCCGACGCCAGCACGCGGATATGCCCATCGGCCAGGCCGAAGATCCAGCCGTGTATGCGCGGCGGGCGTTCTGCCTCGCGCACGATGGGGCTCTCGCGCAGGCAGCGCACCTGCTCGAGCACATTCAGTTCGGCCAGGCGATTGACGCGTGCATCCAGATCGGACACGGAATCAAGTTCTGTACGGTGACGGCCGGCCAGCGCGCACAGCGGCGCAATGCGGCGCGCCACGTGTGGCAATCCATCGGGCGGCGGCAGCAGCGATGCACGGACGCCGCCGCAGCCGTCATGCCCGCACACGATCACGTGCGCGACCTTGAGCACGCGCACCGCATATTCCAGCACGCTCATCGTGTTGTCGTCCGCCGGGCAAACGAGATTGGCGATATTGCGGTGGACGAATAAATCGCCCGGGTTGGAATGGGTAATGGTTTCAGCGGGCACACGGCTGTCTGCGCAGCCGATCCATAACACCTGGGGTTGTTGGCCTTGGGCCAAACGCGAAAAAAATCCGGGGTCACGCGCGGCAGTTTCGTGCGCCCACGCGACATTCTCGACAAGCATGCGTTTCGGTCGATGCATTGGTATGGCTCCTGCGGAATCTGCGAAACCGCTGCTGCCCGGAAACCCAGTAGGGCGGGTATTCTCGGCAAACATTGCAGTGCAGCGGAAACGTTACGAAAACCATCGTATGAGAAAGGTTCCCGCTGTGCCAGTGAGGGTATCGACGCCCAATCCAATCGAATATGCACCGATAATGCGCACGCCCTGCGCGACTGTGTCGCACCGATTATCTGCAATCGGGAAACTGCGTGCAGTTATTGCACTGCCCGAGTTATCTATCCGAAATATTTAATCCCTGGATCGGAAAATATTCCATCACAGGTGAATGACCAGCGCGCTGGATCAACCGCGCGGGTGCCCGCATTTGGGGCACATCTTCTAAGCCGATCAACAGCTTGCGCGTTAGCCCAGGCGAACTTGCGCAACGGCTTCGCGCCATTGCGTGAACCGCCGGGCACGCGCTTGCGCATCGCCATCGTCACGCCCATAGCGTAGGGCGACGTAGCCGGCGGCGGCATCGCGCAACGCCTGTGCCGCTTGTGGAAACTGCGTGGCAGCGCGCTCGGCGTAGGCCATCGGGCCTTCGGCAACGCCACGCGTGCAACCATGCCGCGCCAGCCTGTCACACAAGCGCTGCCACTGAGCTTGCACGGGGTCAGGCTTGGGCTTGCGTTGCTGCCACAAAAGCGGCAGCGCGGCGAGCAGGAAGAGGCCCGACACGCCCCATAGCACCGCGCGGGGGTCCGCCGCATCGAGCCCCAGCCACGCAAACAGGCGTGCCTGGCGGTTGCGGTCGTAGCCGAGCACCCAGCTGTTCCAGCCGCTGATGAGGCCATCGAGCCCCCAGCGCACGCTGCGCAGCCAGCCGGGTTCTTCCGCACGGCGCGAGCGGAATTCACTCGCCGGCACGGCGGCGGCCAAGCCGCGTTCAACGCGTTGCGGCGCGACGGCGGCGGTCGGGTCCACACGCACCCAGCCGCGTCCGTCGAGCCACACCTCGGCCCAGGCATGTGCGTCGGACTGGCGCACGATGATGTCGCCGCTCACGGCATTCACCTCGCCCCCGAGGTAACCCACCACCACACGCGCCGGCACGCCAGCCGCGCGCATCAGAAAGACGAAGCTGCCCGCATAGTGCTCGCAGAAACCACGGTGCGTGCGGAAGAGAAAATCGTCAATCTGCTGATTCTGCAGCGGCTCCGGTTCAAGCGTGTAGGCAAACGGTGCGCGGCCGAATAGCTTGAGGGCTGCCGATACGCGCTCGGCCGGCGGCAGCGGTGCCCATTGCGCTGCCAGTGCGCGCGCCTGCGGGTTGCCCGGCGGCAACGCAAGCGCCATCTGCTGCGTGAGAGGGTCCAGCGGCCGTGCATCGTCCGCGCGATTGCGCCCAGGCAACTGCGAGCGCGCGTGATAGCGCACGCGCTGGTCGAGCAGTTGCGTGCTGATGAATTCGCCGTCGATGCTGCGGCCGGTGCCGTCGCGCGCCTCGATCGACTGGCCGCGATCGAGCGCAAACAGCCAGCGCTGGCGCGTCGGCTCGAGCGTGATGTTGTAGTCGAACACACCCGGCGCGCCGCTGATTGCGTCCGCAGAATTGGGTACGCTTTCAGGCGCGGGACGTTGCCGCATCGATGCAGCCGTCCATGTCTGGCCATCGAAACGCCACAGCACCATGCCGCGCCAGTAGAGCGTGTCGAGCGGTGGCGGCGCGCCGACAAAGTCAACGCGGAAGGCAAGATCGTCGGACAGGATCAACTGGCCGACAGAGCCGGGCGCCATGCGATCAGACAGGCCACTGACTGCGGTGTCGGCTGTTTGCGGCAGGCGCCACAGCGGATGATCCAGCCTCGGAAACAACAGGAACAGCACCGCCGCGCACGGCAAACCCATGAGCACCAGGCGCGCCAGCACACGCGCAGGCGACACGCGCGCGCGCGCCTGCGGATGCAGCAGCAACAGCCAGTTGCGCAACAGCAGCGCCACGGTCGCCAGCATGGTGGCGGCCAGCCAGGGCCGCTGGTCAAACAGCACCTGCGAGAGCAGCAGGAAGCAGCACAACTGCGTGACGAGCACGCCGTTGCGCACGGTGTGCGATTCCATCAGCTTGAGCACGAGAAACGCGCCAAGCAGCGCCACCGACAAGTCCCGCCCGATGTTGCCGCCGGTGCGCATGGCGAGCGCCAGCGTTACGACCAGCGTTGCCACGCCCGTCAGCCCCAGCACCCACTTGCCCGGCAATGGCGCCCCCCGCACCCACAACAGCGCGCGCCAGAGCAGCAGCACGCCGAACACGGCACACGTGACGAGCGGCAGCGCACGCAGCAGCGGCGCGAGCACGACGGCAAGCTGGGCAATCAGCCAGCCATGCTCGCGGTGCGTCAATGCGCGGGCGGAGCCGAAGGCGGCCGCTTCGGTGCCGATGGTGGCGGTCGTCGTCATGTAGCCACCTCCCCTCGCATGTCGATCATCCGAGACGGGTGGTGTCGGCGGCCGGCGGCATTCGCGGACGTGCGCATCCCCGCTGCGCGGGGCCCCTGCTTACTGCTCATGCCGCCCCCTCTTCCGGCATCGCAGGCTTGCCCCACAACGCCAACGCCCGTAAACATGCATCCCGATGCGCCGCTCCCCGCGCCGGGCCGATGAAAACGCCCGGCAGGCTCAGCGTGTATTCGGGCTCATCACCGGCGGGCGCGTGCTCGGCGGCCAGCACCCAGGCGCACAGGCGCGACAGGCGTTGCTCCACGTTCATCGAGGGCGGCAATGCCTCCCACGCAAGCACGCATTGCGCGTGACGGACTTGCTGGCCGGTGCGGCTCATCCAGGTATCGAGCCGCGCGCTGTGTTTCCAGGCAATGCTGCGCAGTGCGTCGCCGGGGCGGTATGTGCGCAGTTGGTCTGCGGCTTCTTCGACATGGGTGCGGGCGGCGCGCGTGTCGTCTTCATCCCCGGGGTCGGGGGCAAAGCTCGCGGGCAACGGCGGCGCGGACGGTTCGGGCGCGGGATAGACGAGCACGGTCAGCGGCGCATCGGCATAACTCCACGCGCGAAATAGGCCAAGCGGAAAACGCGTCGACACCGTCAGGCGCGGCAACTTGAACCAGCCGCGCGGCTGATCGGCGAAAGACAACGCGGCCACCACGGCGTCCTGCGCGTCGAGCGACGTTTCCACCGCGGCGGCTTGCGCGGCGCTCACGTCCACCCCCACACGCGCCCATGGCGTGACATTGGCCAATGCCACGCCCACATTCAACGCATGCCCGGCAAACACGGCATCGCCCGCCGCGCCGCGCACTTCCAGATCAACGAGGTTGCGATGGGTCTGCCACATGGCCGACGCCGCCACGCCAGCCAGCACGAACGTCAGTAGGAAGCCCAGGCTCACGTTGTAGTTGAGCGAGGTGAGCAGCATCACCACCAGCAGCAGCGCAAAGCCGCCGCCGGCCGCGGTGGGCAGGATGTAGACGTGATTGCGGTCCAGCCGGATGCGGCCTTCGCGCGGCTTGCGCGGTCGCTGCAGAAAGCGTTGCACGCGTGCCCGCACAAACCGTATGCCGGGCAGCATCGCCAGGCCCGTACCGAGCAGACGCAACGGCGCGAGCAGCAGGGATCGCAATCGCGCCATGGCGCTGCCTACTTAGGGAATGGCGACCGTGTCGAGCAGCCGCTGCGCCAGCGCGGTTGCCGACAGCGTGCCGCCCGTGGGCAACAACCGGTGCGCCGCCACGGCCTTGAATACGGCTTGCACGTCTTCGGGCAGCACGGCATCGCGGGCATCGATGAGCGCCCAGGCACGCGCCGCGGCCAGCAACGCCAGCCCGGCGCGCGGCGACAGGCCCATCTGCACCTGTGCATCTGTGCGCGTGGCATTCACCAGCGCGAGCACGTAGTCGACCAGCGCCGGCGCCACGTGCACGGCATCGGCGGCGGCCTGCAGAGCAACAACTTGCGCAGCCGTCAGCACGGCTTCAATGTCTTGCGGCGCACCGCCCCCAAGGTACAACGCACGTTCGGAGCTTTGATCGGGATAGCCCAGCGACAGCCGCATCGTGAAGCGATCCAGCTGCGATTCCGGCAGCGGATGCGTGCCGATCTGGTTCAGCGGGTTCTGCGTGGCGATCACGAAGAATGGCTCCGGCAGCGGATACGTCGCCCCGTCATGCGTGACCTGCCCTTCGGCCATGGCTTCAAGCAGCGCGCTTTGCGCCTTGGGCGTGGCGCGGTTGATTTCATCGGCCAGCACCACCTGCGCAAACAGCGGGCCGGGGTGAAATTCGAAGGCGCCCTTTTCTTTCACGTAGATCGACACGCCGATCAGGTCGGTGGGCAGCAGATCGCTCGTGAACTGCACGCGCTGATATTGCAGGCCGAGCGTGCGGGCCAGTGCATGCGCGAGCGTGGTCTTGCCTACGCCCGGCAGGTCTTCCAGCAGCAGATGCCCGCGTGCCAGCAGACACGCCAGCGCCAAACGGATCTGCAGCGGCTTGCCCAGCACGATGCGGTCGAGCGCGCGCTGCGCCTGCGACAACGCGGCCGGCAAGGTCAGCGGCGTGGCGGGCGCCGTACGAACGGGAGAAAGCGGGACTTGGTTGGGCGTCATTAAGGTGCGGCCGAGGCAACAATGCTCGCGAGTGTAGCGGCATCGCACGACACCCGCGCGCCCATGTTTCGTGTGCGTGAGTGCGCTACAACATCAGTCCGGTTTGCGCGCGGGAATAGCCGCATCGAGCAACACGCGTGCCGTGCGCGGCAGGCTCTTGATCAGGCGCGGTGCATCGGTGCCGAAGGTCTGGCTGGCGGTGTAGGCGCCTTCGATCAGGAAGGCCAGATCGTCGGCCAGCGCATCGGGATCGGTCGCACCGGCGGCTTGGGCGCGGTCACGCAGGCGGGTGAGCAGCAGCGCCTTGTTGCGCTGGACAAACTGCCGCGCCGGGTGCGTCAGGTCCGGAAACTCCGCCGCCACATTCACAAACGGGCAGCCCCGGTAGCCAGGGCGTGAGGCGCGTTCGGAGACATCGATGAAGAACTGCAGCAGTTGCGCGCGCGCGTCGTCCGGATGCTTGGCCACGCTCGCGTTGAAGTAGCCCCAGAAGCTCTCGTCGCTGCGCTCCAGGTAAGCGATGACGAGATCGTCCTTCGACTTGAACTGGCGGTACAGGCTCATCTTGTTGACGCCCGCCTTCTCCACCACGGCCTCGACGCCCACGGCCCGCACGCCTTCGTAGTAAAACAGTTGACGAGCCGCCTCGAGCAGGCTGGCGTGCGCGTCCTCGCCGCTGATGCGACGCGGCGTCGGCTTGGGTTGATCAACGGTGGAAAGCGCGCGAGGTCCGCGACGGTTGAGCGTGGCCATGGTGATGCTCCTGCAAGCGTGGTGGGACACAAACCCCCAGCCGCGCCGGTGTCATTCGAATGCAGCTTGACATGTTACCGATCGGTACCTACCATCGCAACCACGTTGTTACCGACCGGTAACGAATGCGATATTGTCGCCCCAACAAGAATCGAAAGAATCGGACACCCCATGCAGCGACTTGCCCGCCTCATCGCCCCTCGTTTCCACTACAGCTGGCTTGCGCTGGCGGTGGTGTTCCTGATCCTGCTGTGCGCGGCCGGCACGCGCGCCACGCCCAGCGTGATGATGCTCCCGCTCGAGCACGAATTCGGCTGGAGCCGCAGCACGATCTCGCTGGCCATCTCCATCGGTATTGCGCTGTATGGGCTGACGGGGCCGTTTGCAGCGGCGTCGATGCAGTATTTCGGCATCCGCCCGACGGTGCTCGGCGCGCTGGCGGTGCTGATTTCCGGCACGGCGCTCTCGGCGATGATGCATGAGCCGTGGCAGATGGTGCTGCTGTGGGGCGTGATGGTGGGCGGCGGCACGGGTGTGGCCGCTATCACGCTGGGCGCAACGGTGGTCAATCGCTGGTTCACTTCGCATCGCGGCCTGGCCATGGGCATCCTGACGGCCAGTTCGGCCACAGGGCAGCTTGTGTTCCTGCCGATGATGGCCGCAGTGGTCGAGAGCTACGGCTGGCGCCCGGTGGTGCTGATCGTGGCCGGCGCGCTGGCGCTGCTGTTGCCGGTCGTGTGGCTGCTGCTGCCGGAATCGCCCAAGAGCGTCGGTCTGCGCACCTATGGCGAACCCGCCGATGCGCCGGAAGTCGATCAAGGCCCCCGCGCCAACCCCATCGTCCTCGCCATGCGAACGCTCGTGCAGGCTGCACGCAAGCGCGATTTCTGGCTCCTATTTGCCAGCTTCTTCATCTGCGGCGCGAGCACCAACGGCTACATCGGCACGCACTTCATCGCCATGTGCGCAGACCACGGCTTCTCTGAAGTAAAGGGCGCGAGCCTGCTCGCCGCGATGGGGATTTTTGACCTGGTGGGCACCACGCTATCGGGCTGGCTGTCCGACCGCTACAACAGCCGCGTTCTGCTGTTCTGGTACTACGGCCTGCGCGGGCTGTCGCTGATCTACCTGCCGTATGCGTTCGGCTTCGAGTTCTTCGGCCTGCCGGTGTTCGCGATCTTCTACGGCCTCGATTGGATTGCCACCGTGCCGCCCACCGTGCGCCTGACCAACGACGTGTTCGGCAAGGCCGCAGCGCCCATCGTGTTCGGCTGGATCGTCGCGGGGCATCAATTGGGCGCGGCATTCGCCACGCTGGGTGCGGGCATGATGCGCGCCTCGCTGGGCAACTACACGCTCGCTTCCATGATTTCGGGTGGGCTGTGCGTGGCTGGCGCCTTCCTGGTGCTGCGCATTCACCGCACGCCCAAGCAAGATGCCGAGCGCGCGGGCCAGCCAGCTACCGCGTAATCAAGGTTTCAGGAAACCGTACCTGGCCAGCACCGCCTGGCCGGCAGGCGACAGCACATACGCCACGAAGTCAGCCGCCGATTGCGGCTGCTTCGTGCCCGAGGTCACAGCGATCGGGTACGTAAGCGGTACATTCAGCGGCACGGGGCTCGCCACCTTCACCTTGTCGGCGGCGATGGCGGCATCGGTGGAGAACACTAGGCCGGCCTCGACCTCGCCGCGCGACACATAGTCCAGCGCCTGCCGCACGTTCTGCGCCAGCACCGCCTTGGCCTCCACCGGCTCCCACAGTTTGGCCGCTTCCAGCGCACGCTTGGCATAGCGGCCCACCGGCACCGACGCCGGATTGCCGATCGCCACACGTTTCACTTCGGGCCTCATCAGATCGGCCAGCGCATGCACGGGCACCGTGCCCGTGGCGGGCACGATCAGCACGAGCTGGTTGGCAACAAAGTCGTGGCGCGTATCGGCCTTGATGACTTTCTCGGCCACGGCCTTGTTCATGGCCTCCTGATCGGCGGAGGCAAAGACGTCTGCGGGGGCGCCCTTCACGATCTGCTGCATCAGCACGTCCGACGCGCCGAAGTTGAGCACGACCTTGGTATCCGGGTGCAGCACTTCGTACTGCTGCGCGATCGTCTTGAAGGCGTTGGTCAGGCTGGCGGCCGCCGAAACCACAAGGTCCGCCGCATGCGCGGGCGCTGCCAAGCCCAGCGACAACGCAGCGACCAGACCAATGGCGCGCACGTGCGTGCGCCGCGAGAAGCGTTGCATGAAGAACCCGGGAAAAGTGGATGAATGACCGGTCGTAATATACGAGTCGATATAACGCTCGGTCAATGCGCCACGACGTATGTCCGGTATCACCGATGCCGAACCGAGTCTTGCCACCTCGCTACCGCCCCGGACGCATCGGCGATTCATAAGCAAAACTCAAGATTCCTCAGGCTTGCGCAAAGGCGGCAATGACGATGCTAGCCTCTCGCTTACCGATATACGGGCGCCAGGACGGGGCCGGAATCGAGACACAAACAACAGCAGGCAGCGCACCAGTGGCTTGATCAAAGCCCCGGCATGCATGCCGCGTCTCCACGCAGAAGTACCGCGCAATGCGCCGGCCGTTCTCGTGGTTCGGGATATCTGAATTGGGGGAACAGGCATGGAGCCGCTCGCACCGGGCCACGCGCGCGTGGATCACCGACGTGGCCGCATCTCATTGCAGCATCTTGATGAAGGTCTGCAGCGCCGGCTGCGCGCAGGAATCAGCGCACTTGTCGGCCGCTCGCTCTATCAATGGGATGAAGTCCTGCCCGACCAGGCCGATGTTGTGGTGCTCGCTTCCGGGTCAGTCGATGCTGCCGCTGCAGCCCCCATCAAGATCTGGCTCGACGAGACACCACAATCCAGCCACGGCGACGACGCGTTCCACTTGCTATCTGCGTTCAGCATGCACGATCTCTGGGTGATCCTGGATCGCGTCGCGCTGCGTCTGATGGACAAACCCGCGCGTCCGAGCCCCGCTGCCGTCGAATCTCTCCCCACGCAAATCACTGAGGCGAGCCCCGAGCCGACCTACCGTCTGCTGCACTGGGTCACGCTCGAGATGCATCTGCAGGCGCTGCGTTTCCGGCGAGCGATGGCGACCATGACCAATCGCGCGGTCAGCCTGCGTTGGTTGACGACGGATGGCGGACTCGAACACGAAGAGGCCCGCCTGCTGCTGCGTACGCTGAACCGGCTTGGCGCCCTGCAGATCGACGTACACCGCGATGCCCCGTTGGCAACCGCGCCCGACAAGGCAAGCGTTGCCCACAGCCGCTTCTTCGACGTCGTCGGGCGCTGGCTGCGGACGTCTCGCCATCAACTACAGGGCCGGCCCTGAATGCATCGCATTGGCATCTTCGGCCCGATGGGCATCGGCAAGACCACGGCCATTCGCACGCTGTGCGGTGAGGTGACCATCGATTGCGACGTACCAAACCTTGATCGCCACGCATCTGCCAAGGCCACCACGACGGTTGGTGTCGACTTCGGCGAGGTCGACCTCGGTGATGGCGAACTGCTGCAGATCTACGGCAGCCCCGGACAGGACCGTTTCGATTTCCTGCGGGATTGGCTCATCTCGGTCATCGCCGGCGCGATCGTCATGGTTGACGTCAATGCCCCCGACGCGGGAGAGCGTTGCATCCCTCTGCTGCGTCGTATCGCCTCCGACCCTACGCTGCCATCCACCCTTGTGCTTGTGGCGCGGCCGGCCACGCCTGCTCAGGTCGATGCGTTCTCCGCCCAGCTCAGCCACATGCTCGGGCGGGCCATTCCGGTGGTGATGGCCGATGTCCGCGAGCGGGTACAGATGCTCGATATCGTCGAAATCATGCTCTACACCTTGCAAACATGAACGCAGCAGTGTCCCCCGTTCCAGCCGAACTCACACAAGCCGCAACCGCAGTGCTGAGCAGGTACGCCGATGCGCTACCCGACCTGTCCGCCGCGACGCTCTGTACGCTCGACGGCTTCACGATTGCCTCTGCGCTGGACCCAACGCGCTATAGCGCGGCGCGTCTCTCGGCCATGACGAGCACGGTCATGTCGGTGGTCCGTGCGCTGGGGCGCGAAGTGCGCTTCAACACCTGCCACCGGATGGTGCTCGAAACCGACATGGGGACCATGGTGTTCCAGCCCGTCCGCCAGTCCGCGATCGTGCAGGTGTGCATGGCGAACCGGCAGGATGCCGTGCTCGGGCGCGCCCTATGGGAGGCCAAGCGCATCGCAGAAGAACTCGCTGCGCTGCCCGCCATGTCTTTGCTGCACCGACCCGCCTAGCCGCACCAGCCGCGGTCGCACTGATTTCATCGCCACAACCTACTCACACCATCGGGGGAATCAAATCATGAGCAATCTCAACAGTTCCATTACCCATCTCGCAACCTTCGACGGTGCGATGTGCGCCATGCTGGTCGACAGCGCCAGCGGCATGATCCTCGCATCGGCAGGCGATGGAATCGACCTCGAACTCGCCGCAGCAGGCAATACCGAAGTGGTACGCGCCAAGCTCAAGACCATGCAGGCGCTCAAGCTCGACGACGTCATTGACGACATGCTGATTACGCTCAGCAAGCAGTACCACATCATTCGCCCCGTCGGGAGCAAGCCCGGACTGTTCCTCTACGTCGTGCTCGACAAGAACAAATCGAATTTGGCGCTGGCGCGGCGCAAGGTTCAGGAAATCGAACAGGCCCTGAGCTTTTGATCGGTCGCGTGCCTGCGGCACACCGCATCACTGATGCGGACGCGCGGCTTCGTCAATGCAATCTGCAAGCCGCCCTGCAATGGGCTGGCGGCTGTGGCGAGGGCGTTCGATCAGGCCGATCTCGCGGTAGAAGGTGTCGTCGCCCAGGCTGATGGCACGTGTGCCTGGCGGCCAGGTGGCTTGCGCGGCGGTCTGCGGGGCAAGTGCGACGCCCTGCCCGCGCGCCACGAGTTGCGTCATGCCTTGCAGCTCGTCGAGTTCGATCACGTCGTGCGTGGTGATGCGCTGGTCGCGCAGGAACTGGTCGACGCGGCGGCCGCCGAACGAGCGGCGGTCATAGCGGATGAACGGTTGATGCGCGAGCAGCGCGCGCCAGTCGTAGCCGGGCACGCTGGCGGGCACCAGCAGCACGAAGGGCTCGACCACCAGCGTGCGCCATTCCAGATCGGCCGGCACCGCAAACGGCGGGCGGATGAGCACGGCGAGGTCGATCTCGCCGGCATCCACCAGGCCGAGCAGGTCCAGCGAGACGCCCGGCACGATGCGCGCACGGCAATGCGGGAATTCGCTGCGAAACTGCACCAGCGCATCCACCAGAAACGACGTCTGCACGGAGGCAATCGCCCCGACGCGCACCAGGCCGCGCTGCTCGTTGCCGCCGGCCTGGTCGCCCAGACGGTCATACAGCGTGACGATGTGTTCGGCCAGCGCCAGCGCATCGCGCCCGGCGGCATTGAGTGTGGCCGAGCGGCCCGTGCGATCAAAGAGCGCGAAGCCGAGCGACGCTTCCAGACGCTGGATCTGCGCGCTCACCGCCGACTGCGTAAGGCCGATGCGATCGCCCGCGCCCGCAAAGGTGCCGTGCCGGGCAACGGCGATGAAGGTCTTGAGTTCTCGAAGCATGGAGCGCGCGCATCAGTGGAGAAGCGCAAGGATACGCGTGCCGCGCCGGCTCACTTGGCAAACAGCGACGCCATATTGGCAAACGCCTTCATCTCCATCGCGTTGCCCGACGGGTCGAGGAAGAACATCGTGGCCTGCTCGCCCACTTCACCCTTGAAGCGGATGTGCGGCTCGATGATGAACTCGATGCCGGCGGCACGCAGCTTGTCGGCTGCGGCTTCCCATTCGGGCATGGAAAGCACCACGCCGAAGTGGCGCACGGGCACGTTGTCGCCGTCGACGGCGCTGGTCTTGCGGTGGCCGATTTCGTCCGGCGCGAGGTGGGCAACGATCTGATGGCCGTAGAAATTGAAATCCACCCAATCCGGCGAACTGCGCCCCTCCGGGCAACCGAGGATGTCGCCGTAAAAGGCGCGCGCCGCGGCAATGTCGTGCACGGGAAAGGCGAGGTGGAATGGGGCAAGCACAGGCGTGACGTCGCTCATGGTGGGGGCAAAGGCGGCAGGGATTGAACAAGGCAGCACCGGCACGCAGGTGGGGGGCACCCACGCACCAGGCCACGCAGATGAGTCTATGCGCATCCATTCATCCACAAAAGCGATGATTTTTTGCGCTGAGCGCCATCAATATCGATGAATTGACCAAAAAAGACGCCGCTCAATGGCGGCGAAAGAGACACACGGTAGGCGCGTCTGCAGGGGTGCAGACACGCAAAACTTGGACGATTCAGGCGAAAACGAACGGCGTCATGACCGCTTCAACATCGGCCAGCGGCAGGCGCACGGTGCAGACGGTGGCATCGCCCGGCACATTCGCAACGCGAAAACCCGCATCGCGCGCCAGGCTGATCATGCGGCGGTTGATGGACAGCACCTCGCCGAAGACTTCACGCGCGCCGGACACCCGCGCCGCACGGACCAGCGTGGCAAACAAACGTCGCCCGACGCCCTTGCCCTGCCACGCATCGGCCACCAGCACTGCAAATTCGGCCACGCCGTCTTCCACGACGAAGCGGCCATCGGCGATCAGGTCTTCTCCGGTGCCGTCAGGGCGCGCCACGCTTACGACCAGCGCCATGTGGTTCACGTAATCGATTTGCGTGTAGGCGGCGAGCATCTCGTCGGTCAGCCGGCCGCCGCCCACCAGGAAGCGCGCATAGCGCGACTCGGACGACAGCCCCTCGACCAGGGCAGCCTCAAGGGGAGCGTCTTGCGGCAGAATCGGGCGCACGGTGGCGATGGAGCCGTCGTGCATGGTCCAGCGGTCGATCCATTCGGCGGGGTAACGGTGGATGGTGTAAAGCATGGGGATCTCCTCACGCGATGGATCGTTGTTATTGACCGCCAGCACGGGATCACCGCCTGACTTTCTAATTTGAAGCTAGATTAGCAGAAACCCTGACTTTTGCAAGTAAAGTCAGAATTGACTATGCTTTTGCCATGAGAATTCCGGAACCCTTCCCCGTCCCAGCGGCGTCGGAGCTTGTGACGTCGATGGAAGAGCCCTGCTCCATCGCGGCCGCCGTGTCGATCGTCGGCGAGAAATGGACGTTGCTCGTGTTGCGCGAGGCGTTCTCGGGCGTGACACGGTTTGACGAGTTTTTGCGCCGCACGGGGTGCTCGTCGGCGATCCTGTCGTCGCGGCTCAAGGCGCTGGTGACGTACGGCATCCTGCGCCGCGTGCCGTATCAGGAACCGGGCGACCGCGTGCGCGACGCCTACCGGCTCACGCGGGCGGGCGTCGACCTGCTGCCCGCCATCGTCGCGCTGATGCAATGGGGCGACCGCTACCTCACGCCCGACGGTGAGGGCCCCATGCTGTTGCGCGACCGCGAAAGCGGCACGCCGATCCACGTGGCACTCGTCAATGCGCTGGGCGAGCCGGTTGCGCCCAAGAACTCGATGCGCGAGCGCAATCCCCGTTATGGGCAGAGGGAAAGTGCTGCCGCCACGGCCGACGATACGCCGCCAGCCAACGGGTAACACACAACTTTACAGGCCCGGAAAAACGCCCTATCGTCGCGGATGAATGGGCAAATGGCCGCGTTTGGCCCGGCTTTCCAACGCATCCTGCGCCTTGCCCCATCGCTTGATGGCCGCCCCTCCTGATTTCGCCCTCGACCTCGCTGCTCACGCCCGGAACCACGACTGCCATGCCTGATGCCGTGGTACCGCTCTACCACCAGATCTACGTCGTTCTGCGCCAACAGATTCTTGAGGGCCGGTTCAGCGAAGGCCCGATGCCGGGCGAAATCGAGCTGGCCCGCCAGTTCGGCGCGTCGCGCGTCACGATGCGGCGCGTGTTCGACTACCTCGTCAAGGAAGGTCTGGTGCGCCGCCATCGCGGCATGGGCACGTTTGTCGTCAAACCCGATGACCCGTTGACGATGGGCGGCGGCGCCCAGACGCTGCTGCAGAACATCATCGACGTGGGCGAGCGCACCTCCGCCGTCGTCGTCGAATTTGAAGACGTGCTGGCCCCGCCCGACGAGGCCAAATGCCTGGAAATCGCACCCGGCACGCCGATCAAGAAACTCGTGCGCGTGCGCCATCTGGAAGACACGCCCATGGCGCTCATCACCACGTGGCTGCCGCTGGATGTGACAAGCAAGCTCACGCTGGACCGCCTGGCGAACCAGTCGCTCCTGCGGTTGATCGAGGGCTCGGGCGTGCGGATCGATCGGGCGTCGCAGGTGGTGTCTGCACGTTTGGCCGATGTGGCGACGGCGCAGTATCTGGATGTGTCGGTGGGTGCGCCGCTGCTGTCCGTTCAGCGCATCGTGCGCGAGATGAGCGGGCGGCCCGTGCAACTGCTGCAAGGCCTCTATCGACCCGACCGCTACGAATACCGCATGGAGCTCTCGCGCGTGGGCGAAGACCGCGCTCGCCTGTGGATCGACAACGCCGGCCATGACGTGCAGGGCGGCCACAGCGAAGACGTGGAAGAGGCGCCCACCTCAGCCCCTACCCCTGCCGGCCAGCGCGCCTGACACCACCGCCGGCAAGGTTATTGGCCGTCTGCAGGCCCGCATGAAAGTTGTTAGCATCGCCGCTTCGCTGCGATGCAGCAATTTCCTACAAGAGGTTTCCATGTCGACCTCGCCTGCGTCCCCAACGCCAGCCACCGCTACCACCACCCCTGCCGGACCTGACACCCAAGGGTTGATCCGCCTGCTCACGGCCGGTGCGGGCATCAGTGTGGCGTGCATCTATCTGAACCACCCGCTCCTGGGCCTGATCGGCCGCGACCTCGCCATCGCACCACACGCGTTGGGCGTCCTGCCCACGCTCACGGCGGCGGGCTACGCCAGCGGCATCTTTTTCTTCGGCCCGCTGGGTGACCGTTACGACCGCCGCATCGTCATCCTGTGGAAGGCGGTGCTGCTCACGCTGGCGCTCATCGCCAGTTGCCTTGCGCCTAGCCTGCCAGTGCTGGCTGCGGCAGGCTTTGCAGTGGGGCTGTCGGCCACCATCGCGCAGGACTTCGTGCCCAGCGCGGCCGCCATCAGCACCGATCAAAACCGCAACCGCAACATCGGCACGGTGATGACGGGGCTGCTGATCGGCATCGTCAGCTCACGCGTGTTCAGCGGCATCGTCGCGGACCACTTCGGCTGGCGCGCGGCATTCGGCGTGTCGGCGGTCGCGATTGTTGGCCTGGCGATTGCCGTGCGCGCCGCCCACTTTGGTGTGGCGCCGCCCGCGACCATGCGGAAACCGTACCTCACGCTGCTGCGCTCTCTTGGCACGCAGTTCGCCCAGCACCCGCGGCTGCGCGCGTCGGCCATCACGCAGGCGTTCATCGGCATTGCGTTCTCGGGCTTCTGGTCGACCGTGACACTGCATCTGACGGGTTCGCTCGGGCTGTCGACGGGTCAAGCAGGTCTGCTTGGTCTGGCCGGCGCAGCAGGCGCGCTGGGTGCGAGCATTGCCGGGCGATTGTCTGGCCGCGTTGCGCCAGGCCACATCGCAGCGGGTGGCGCGTTGCTCATGGCGGTGACGTTTGCAGCGATGGCGCTGTTCCCCCAATCGCTCATCGCCATCGTGATCGGCACGCTCGTCTTTGACGTGGGCGTGCAGGCAGCGCTCGTGTCGCACCAGACCATCATCTATGCGCTCGCACCCGAAGCGCGCAGCCGCATCAACGCGGTGTTCATGACGGCGCTGTTCATCGGCATGTCGTTGGGCGCATATGGCGCGAGCCTTGCGTGGACAAGCGCGCGCTGGACGGGACTGATGGCGTTCTGCACGGCGGCGGCGCTGGTGGCGCTCGGGCTGCGCGTGGTGTTCAACGCGCGGCAGGGGGCGCAGTAACAAGCGAGCCAGCAACGTTGCCGTCGTGATCATTTGTGAACTATAGTTTACAGATTGATATGCGGTCCCTAGCATGCCCGCATGCTGACAATCCGCACCACCACCGCGTTTGACACTTGGTTTTCGAAGCTGCGTGACAAGACTGCGCAGCGCCGCATCCAAGTACGGATCGACCGCTTGCAGCTCGGTAATCCCGGTGATGTGAAGCTCGTCCGTGATGGTGTCAGTGAACTACGCATCGACCACGGCCCCGGTTACCGCGTGTATTTCGCCCAGCGTGGCGCCGTGCTTGTCATCCTGCTGTGCGGCGGCGACAAGTCAACACAGGAAGCCGACATCCGGCGGGCGATTGACTTGTCGCGCTATCTCGACGTGGAGTGACCATGCCTACCGACAAACTCGTCAAAACCCGCCTGTGGGACTCCGCCGAGCATCTCAAGACAGAAGCGGACATGGTCGCGTATCTCGACGCTTGCCTGGAGGAGGCCGCCGACGATCCTGCCTTCATCACGCACGCTCTCGGCGTGGTGGCCCGTGCGCGCGGCATGACGCAGCTTGCGCGTGACACTGGCATGACGCGCGAGGGACTGTATAAAGCCTTATCCGAAGAAGGCAATCCCAGCTTTGCCACTGTGCTTAAAGTGATGCGCGCGTTGGGCATCCGCCTGCATGCGGTAGCGGTATAAACGGTCGACCGTACCCGTTTCTGCGTAACCTCAGCACGCCGGTTCCACACCTCCCGCAACACACCATCTCACCCATCGGGGCAACTCCGGGGCGCGACAATCTGCGACATGTCGCTACAATTCTGAGGGTCAGCTTAGGCTGCCCACAGAACAACCACACCGAGACGCCCTCATGGATAGCACTGCCACCCCGCACGCGGTTGACCCGCACGACACACGCCGCCGCATCTTTGCCATCGTCGGCGCGTCGTCGGGCAACCTCGTCGAATGGTTCGACTTTTACGTCTACGCGTTCAGCTCGCTGTACTTCGCGCCGGCGTTCTTCCCCAGCGGCGACCGCACGACGCAACTGCTGAACACGGCAGGCGTATTTGCGGCTGGCTTCCTGATGCGACCGATTGGCGGCTGGCTATTCGGCCGCATTGCCGACAAGCGTGGCCGGCGCACGGCAATGATGATCTCGGTGCTGATGATGTGCGGCGGCTCGCTGCTGATCGCGGTACTGCCGACGTACGCGCAGATCGGTGCGCTGGCCCCGTTCCTGCTGCTCGTGGCACGGCTCTTCCAGGGCCTGTCGGTAGGCGGGGAATACGGCACCAGCGCAACCTACATGAGCGAGGTAGCGCTGAAGGGTCGGCGCGGCTTCTTTGCCTCGTTCCAGTATGTGACGCTGATCGGCGGCCAGTTGTGCGCGGTGCTCGTGCTGGTGATCCTGCAACAACTGCTGACGACGGCCGAGCTGAAAGCCTGGGGCTGGCGGATTCCATTTGTGGTGGGCGCGCTGACTGCGCTGATCGCCCTGTACCTGCGTAAATCGCTGCACGAAACGCAGACCACCTCGGCGCGCAAGGCCGAGCACGCGGGCACGATCCGCGGCGCCTGGCAGCACAAGGGGGCGTTCCTGCGTGTGCTCGGCTTTACCGCCGGCGGCTCGCTGATCTTCTACACGTTCACGACGTACATGCAGAAGTACCTCGTCAACACGGCGCACATGGACACCAAGACTGCCTCCAACGTGATGACGGGAGCGCTGTTCGTCTACATGGTGCTGCAGCCGGTGTTTGGCGCGCTGTCCGATCGCATCGGCCGACGTAATTCGATGCTGCTGTTCGGGGCCCTTTCTGTGCTGGGCACGGTGCCGCTCATGAAGGCACTCGCCACGGTGTCGACCCCGCTCGCGGCGTTTGGTCTCATCACCCTGGCGCTGGCCATCGTCAGCTTCTATACGTCGATCAGCGGGCTGATCAAGGCCGAGATGTTCCCTCCGGAAGTGCGCGCAATGGGCGTCGGCCTGTCGTATGCGATCGCCAACGCGGTGTTCGGTGGCTCTGCGGAATACGTGGCGCTGTGGTTCAAGCAGGCTGGCACCGAATCGACGTTCTACTGGTACGTGACGGCGCTGTGCGCGGTGTCTTTCGTCGTGACGTACTTCATGCCAGACCCGAGCAAGGAAGGGTATCTGCGCCACGAGCCTTAATCGCGGCCCGCGCTTCAACCACAAGCCCTTACCGCGACCACCGATGCCTCAAACGGCGGTCGCGGCCGAGCTTTCTGCATCAGCGTCCGACTAACTCAGCACGCCAAACGCAGCAGCAACCAGGCGACGCTGCTCCGCTTGATGCGCGCGCACCGACGCATGCGCGCCCGACGGCGTTGCGCTGCGGCACACATTGGCCAGTCGGCTCCCCTCCGGTAGACACGCCTCCAGCGCGTCGCGCACGAAGCGCCATGCGCCCTGGTTGGCGTCCTCCTCCTGCGCCCAGACGATTTCCTTCAGGTTCGGGAATGCCCGTAGCGCAGCCACAAGTGGCTCCTGCGGAAACGGGTAGAGCTGCTCAACGCGCACCAACGCCACATCTGCGCAGGCATCGCGCTCGCGCTGCGCATGCAGTTCGTAGAAGAACTTGCCACTGCACAGCACCACACGCGTGATGGTTTGCGTGTCGGTCACCCAGGCATCGGCCAGCACCGACATGAAGCACCCGTCGATCACCTCCTGCAAGCGCGAATGCGAACGCCCGTTGCCGTGCAGTTCCGTCTTGGGCGACATAACGATCAGCGGCTTGGGCGTTGCCAGCGTGGCTTGGTCGCGCAGCAAATGGAACCACTGGCCCGACGTCGACGGCATGACCACGCGCATGTTGTCATCCGCGCAAAGCTGGAGAAAGCGCCCCAGGAATCCGCTGGAATGTTCCGGCCCGACACCCTCGTGGCCGTGCGGCAGCAACATCGCCAATGCAGACTGGCAACCCCACTTGTATTCACCCGAAGCGATGTACTGGTCGATAAAGACCTGGGCGCCGTTGACGAAGTCGCCGAACTGCGCCTCCCACAGCGTGAGCCGTGTACGGGCCTGTACGCTGTAGCCGTACTCGAAGCCCAACGCAGCTTCTTCCGACAACGGTGAGTTGACGATATCGAATGCGCCCTGGCACGACGCCACGTGCTGCAGCGGAACGTATCGGTCGCCGCCGTCGGACAGCATCGCCTGCGAGTGCCACACCGCATGTCGATGCATGAACGTGCCGCGCCCGACATCCATGCCGGACAACCGGATACCGTGCCCGTCTTCCAGCAGCGTGGCATGGGCGAGGTTTTCAGCCAGACACCAGTCGACCGGATTCTCGTCGCTCGATACTGCGGCACGCCAGCGCTCGCAAAGCCCGCGCACGACATCGTGCAGGAGCACGCCGTCGGGCGGTGTGGTGAGTGTCTGCGTCAATGCCCGTGCGCGCTGCAACGACAACGGCTGAAGCTGGCGGCGCGCAGCGCTGTGCAGCGGGGAAACGTCAGCCGCATGCGGCGCCGTGCCAGGGGCTGCCTGCAAATCGCGCACGGCGGCTTCACGCAGATCCGCCAGGCGCATCGATTCCGCACTGGCAGCGTGATACAGCTCGGTCACCGTCGGGTGCGCGGCAATGGCCGCGTGCAGCGCGGGCTGCGTCACGGAAGGCGTGTCGTGCTCCGAGTGCCCAAGGCGGCGGTAACCAATCAGATCAATGACGATATCGGCGCCATGCTCCATGCGATACGCAATGGCAATGCGTGCGGCACGCAAGACGGCTTCGGGGTCGTCCGCGTTGACGTGGAGTACCGGCGCATCAACCATGCGCGTGACGTCGGTGCAGTAGTCGTTGGCACGCACGTCCATCACGTTGGGTGTCGTAAAGCCGATCTGGTTATTGACGATCACGTGCACGACGCCACCCGTCGTATAGCCGCTGCGGCGGGTCAGGTTCAGGGTCTCCATGACAACGCCTTGCCCCGCGAACGCGGCATCGCCATGCACCATCACCGGCAGGCACGGTGTGCCGGGGTGCTCGTCCACATGCGCGCGCGCCATGCCGCAGACGACCGGGTACAGGCTCTGCAGATGCGAGGGATTGGGTGCCAGCACCAGCGTGACCTCATCGTCGGCAACCATCCGGCGCGCAACGCCACCAAGGTGATACGGCAGATCCCGCTGGCTGAAAGCGACTTCCGAATCCGGATCGAGCCGATCGAGCATGCCCCGCGCATCTACGCCCATCACGTTGACGAGCGTGTTCAAGCGCCCGCGATGCGGCAAGCCGAGAAATACGTGCCGCACGCCATGTCCGGCGCCCGCCTCAACCAGCGTATCGAGCAGCGGCACCAGGCTCTCGCAGCCCTCAAGAGAGAAGCGCTTGGCATGCGCGAACGTGCCGGCAGCAAGACGTTCCCACACCTCTGCCGCCACCAGCCGGCGCAGCAGCCAACGCTTCTGGTCCGGGGCAAGCGGCGGCGCCAGCAGTTCTGCCTCCATGCGCGCGTAGAGCCACGCACGGCGCTGGCGCTTGCGCACGCTGCTGCAATCGAGGCCGATCGTTCCGCAGTACACGCGCTTGAGCTGCCATTCGAGCTCCTGCATCGTCGTCGCTGTGGGCAGGACCGTGCTTGCCGGCTCGCGCTTCTGCGCAGCGTCCAGGCCGTGAAACCGCAGGCGAAGCTCGGGCACTTCGGGCAGCGGCACGCGGGCGAGCGGGTCCAGACGCGCGCGGCGATGTCCATGCTCACGATAGGCTTCGATCAACTGCGTGACAGGGGTGGTTGGGGGCGCCGCCGCGGCAGTGCCGGGCAGCGTGTCAGATGGGTCAAACGCTGCGGCCGAATCCGGGGCGGCCATTTGAGGAGCGTGCGAAGACATGGTTGTTCAGGAGATAAGAGACACCGTGGGTTGACCCCGCCATCGGCACTCCGGCGCACGCGCGCGCAATCCCCCGACCAGCACAGCGGTTGCGCAGCAGACACCTGTTCGGCAAATGGCGGGACCGTTCGAAACGCCAAGGCAGGCGCTACGTCGATTCCTTCTGTGACGAGCCGTCTGGTGACGGCCCGTGCCTCCTCCGTTGGACTGCTGACTGCAACATCACTGCGACAACAACGACAACGACGAGTTACGAAAGTGTTTGTGTTCGCGCCCAGCCAGCGTGTGCCAGGGGAGCTGCGTCGGCCTGCGTGCCATGCGCGGGGCCCTGCATGTCGCCATGCAGCGTGAAGGCGCTGACCATATCGGCCAGCTGATCGGCCTGGTCTTGCAGCGCCTGCGCCGATGTCGCGCTTTCCTCCACCAGCGACGCGTTTTCCTGCGTGACCTTGTCCATCTGCGTGATGGCCTCGTTGATCTGCTCGATGCCTTCGCTCTGCTCGCGGCTCGATGCGCTGATCTCGGAAACGATGTTCGTCACGTTCTGGATACCCGCCACCACGTCGCGAATGATCTGGCCGGCCTCTTCCACCTTGGCGGTGCCGGTGCCGACATGGCTGACCGAGTCTTCGATCAACGCCTTGATCTCCTTGGCCGCTGCCGCGCTACGCTGCGCCAGGCTGCGCACCTCGCCGGCCACCACGGCAAAGCCCCGGCCCTGCTCGCCGGCCCGGGCAGCTTCCACCGCGGCATTGAGCGCGAGGATGTTCGTCTGAAACGCGATGCTGTCGATCACGCCGATGATGTCGACGATCTTGCGTGACGACGCATTGATGGTGCTCATGGTTTCGATCGCCTCGCCAACGGCATCGCCGCCCTTGCTAGCCACCAGCGATGCATTGGATGCCAGCCGGCTGGCTTCATGCGCGTTGTCGGCGTTCTGCTTGACGGTGGAGGTGAGCTGCTCCATGGCCGCCGCCGTTTCTTCCAGCGAGCTGGCCTGTTGCTCGGTCCGGCTGGAGAGATCGATATTGCCGCTGGCCACCTCGCGCGATGCACGCGCGATGGTGTCCGTACCGCCTCGCACACGGCCGACGATGCCATGCAGGTTCTCGGTCATGCGCTTGAGCGCGGCCAGCAGGCGGCCGATCTCGTCTTGCGCGCCGACCTCCAGACGATGCGTCAGATCGCCCTGCGCCACGGCTTCGGCCAGGTGCAGCGCACGGTTGATCGGGCCGGTGATCGTGCGGGTGATGAACGCGCCCGTGGCAATGGCAAGCAAGGTCGCCAGCACGGCAAGCACGATCATCTGAATCTTCGCGTTGGCGCCTTGCTCGGCGGCTTCGCCGACGTCGTGCTCCATCTCGCTGGCCTGGCGGTCCACCATCTTGTCGACCAGCACGTAGTACTGGTCTTGCAGGCGGCTCATGTCACCCTGGTACAGAACGCGTGCATCTTCGGGCTTGTTGGCATCGACCAGCTCGAAGAACTTGCGCACGCTGGCACCGTAAGCCGATCGCGCGTCGAACTGTTCCTTGAAGAGCGCCTTGCCCGCATCGGTCTTCAGCATCTTCTCCAGCCGCCCATACGCTTGTCCGTTGGCTTGGCGGATGGCCGCGTAGTCGCTCATGTACTTCGCTTTCTGGTCGGCTGACGTTGCCAGCAGCAGATTGCTGAGGATCCCGTTGGCCTTGTAGCCGTTGTTCTTGATCTGATTGCTCAGCGCGATGAGCGAATAACGCTCGCTGACGATCCGGCCCATCTTCGTGTTGTTGTCGTCCAGCCGTTGGATGCCGACCGCGGCAGTCCCGATCAGCAGCGCCACGACAAGTGCGAACGCTGCACCGAGGCGCACCCCGATCTTCATATCCGAGAGTCTCATTTGCTTCATTCCTGTTTCAGCGGCGTCAGAGAGAGACGTCATGACCTGCGCAACGCCATCGCCGGGGCCAACTGGCGATGCGCTCAGGTGCATGCGTTGAAGCAGGAGAATCTTGAAGACAGGTGCGGCTGTCGTTGACCGATCTTCAAAGCCGTCGCGCTGCAAGATTGCCCAGGCTGCTTCGACGGAAAATGACGGCAACACACAAGGAATCTTGAATGCGACACAGATGCCGCAGCGCGCTTCAAACCTGTGCATGCGACCGCGTGCACACGTTGCCGCTCATGAGCCGTATGGCGCCAGGACTGGCGTGGCGGCACATCTGATCAAAACGAAGCGAATGAAGGCGCACCAGATTTGAGCTTTTTTGAATCTTGGCGGCGCAAAAACTTCCGATCTGAAATTATTTTAAGTCTCGTATGCAGATGGGATCAGCGTGGTTATCGAGCTGCGATCTGCTGCGCGCGTTGAATTCGAACGCCTGGCCGTGCGTCAGCTCGGACACACATTCCTGGAGCGTCTAAACCGCAGCCTGGCCGCCAAACCGTTGGCGAATCAGCTCCGGCGCATACCGATAGTTCCAGCGCAACTCGGCACCGGCGGCCACGCGCTCCGTCGCAAAGAAGGCGCGAATGGAAAAGCGTCGTCCGCAACGTGACGTCGCCTCAAACACCGCGGCCTCCATGTTGTAGCCGGACTCCGCCTGCCGATCGGCTTCTCCACGCTCGTAGGTAAAGAGGGTATTGGCCATCGCCAGGATGTTTTCACCGTCGACCCACGAATCGATACCGCCGGTGCTGGTGCTCAGCACGAACGAATCGTCCAGGCACGTGTAATAAGTGGCGGGCGTCAGAAGCCGGCCGCCGTAGACGCCGAGGCATTCGCCCACGGCTATGTCCCGCGCGGCAAATACGCCGCGCTCGCCAATGAGCGCTTCCTCGCGCATGTCGCGTAGATCAGCGCGTAGCAGCCGCCGGCACACAAGCGTGTGTTGGTACAGCGCGCCACGCACCCTGGGCGCCACATCGGCCTGCAGATACGGCCATACGGCGTCAGCCGGGTAACGCTCGAAGCGGTCTCTGGCGCGCCCGGTCGGCTCCAGCGTGGTGATGAGAATGGGCTGCTCCATTTCATCGCGAAACGGATAGCGCTGATCGACGTCGGGCGAATACGTGAGTCGCGCAATGGCATGCGCCTGCTTGAATGCCTGCGTCTCTTCTCGAAAAGCCTGAGCGCACTTCAGGACGGCGAGGTCGTCCGGTTCTTCGGACACCAATTCCAGAATTTCGGAGCGCAGCGCCTGAGCGACTTCGTAAAAGCGTTCGTGCCGCGCTGCGAGTCCGCTCGTCTCGGCCGCCCGTTGGAGCGACAAGCGAATACGATCGACCAGCGCATCGGCAAAGCAAGACGTTGAGGACAGCATAAGCACCACGGCGGAAGAACGAGTCACGTACGGCGATAACCATAGCGGGCGACCGCTGCACGGCGGTGCCACAGGGCGAAACGAGCCGTTGCGAGGCGAAGCGGGTCTCGCCAATCGAATTCCTTTCGCAACAGAAAAAGCTCGTCCGATCTGTCACAGCGTTGAGCTGTGCCGAATAACTGCGTCAAGTGGCGCGGAAGAAATCCACCCCCTACTTCAGAGGGGAAACGTGGCACGGTTCCTGCGTAATCAGTGCTCGTCTCACGACAATAAAAATACGGGTGGGGTATGAACGAGAAGCGAATCCCGTCGATCGCGCTAGCGAAATGCGAGCGCCAGTTCGGCATGGGTGTTGTACTGAAACCGCGCGCAAACCGGGGGGCGCATCCGCGCTCAACCCCTTCTTTCCAGCCACATCGCGGTACAGCCTTGACCACAGCTGCGGCGGCCTGCTCGACCGCATGTGCATCCCTCGTGCCGCTTTGAGCCCCAAGCACATCGCGTTGCCCGTAAACGTCTGCTTACCGGAGCACGCTTAGCCGTCGGGTCCACCCGTTTCTGCGACGCCGCAAAACGCCTTGCGCAGACGTGTTTTGTTCCACGTCATTCCAGACCTGCGCCGCACGGTGACAGCGCTGTCCCTCATGACGCCCTTGCCTCCTACCTGGTTCCGCCTCCCTGGCCTGGCTGCCGTGCTGATCGGACTGTCGATGGCACAGCAGGCGCATGCCATGGCGACTGACGAGCCCCAGCGATTGCATATCGAGCGATCGACGCTCGAGCATGTCCTGATGGAAATCACGCGGTTGAGCGGCCAGCCGGTGTCATTCGCATCCAGTCTCGTGAAAGACCGCTGGGCGGGCCCCATCGACGGCACGATGACAGCAGCAGACGCTGCCCGGCTGGCGCTGCAAAACAGCGGGCTCGCGCTCTCCGTGCTGCCCGACGGCACGCTCACCGTCGTGGAGGCTGGCAACGCTGGCACCCCAGACGCGCAGCCGCGCGACATCGGCGCGCTGCCACCATCGGAAGTCCATGGCGTTGGCGACACAGGGTTCGCGGTGCTCTCCAGCAGTGCCATCACCCGCGTTGAAATGCCGATGACGAGCATGACGCACGCCGTCAATACGGTCACGCGCGGGCTGCTGGCCAGCCAACAGCCGACCTCTTTGAATGCGGCACTGGCACAGGCCGGCGTGGCATCGGTATTGGCTGACCCGACAGCACCGCCGCTCTACGCCATCCGCGGCTACTTGACCAACACAATTTCGGTGGATGGGTTGCCCGACAAGCTCGCCTCGCTGCGGCCGGTAGACGCACTGGAAGAGATCGACGTCATCAAAGGGCCGAATGCAGACGTGGCGAGCGTCACCATGGCTGGCGGCGCCATCAATGCCAGCCTGAAGGCGCCGACCGTCGCCGCGCAGCGCAGCGTCGCCATGGAGATCAGCTCGCACACCGGGCGCAAGGCGGTAGCCGACCTGGCCGGCGCCATCGGGGCCAACGGATTGGCTTACCGCATGGTCGCGCTCAAGGACACGACGGCCGACAGCGACGCCGGATACGCGGGCCATCGCGTCAGCTATGTCCACGCCGCGCTGGGCTGGAACGACAGCGCAACAAGCATTACCGCCGGCATCGAATCGCTCACCAGCCGGCAGCCCGTGCCGCCCGCCACGTTCGCGCTGGGCGGCGCACCTTCCCGCGTGCCCATGCAGCTTCCCTTCGGCAACGTAGACGACCGCGTGGAAGGCAGCGGCACGCGGGTCTACTACACGGCCTCGCGCAACCTGAGCGATGACTGGGCCATCCATTCGCGGGCGAGCTATGAATCTGTAAGAGAGGAATCCGCCCAGTGGGACCTCGGCTCGGCCTCGTCGTATAACGCCACGCCCAACAACACGATCTGCGGGTTGCGCCAAACAGAGAGCCACCTCTGGGCCATGTCGAACGAGCTGACGGGCAGCCTGTCGCACAACGCGGTGCGCCACACATTCACCCTCGGCTGGGAAGAGATCCAGGAGCGGCAAAACCTGACCAAGCCGGGGTTCATTGCACAAGTCACGCAAGACCCGTTTGCGCCCGTACCCCTGCCGGAGGCAACGTTCGTTCCGGGCAACCGGTTGTCGCAAACGTTGCGGCAATCGATCTTCCGGCTGCGTGACCACATCTCCATTGGCGACAGGTGGGAGGTGTCTGGGTCCATCCGCGCAAACAACTACGTCGCCCTGCTGCCCCATATGGAATTGCGGGGGGTGGCCTGGACGCCTGCCGTCGGCGTGCTCTATAAGCTCACCCCCAGCACGGCATGGTTTGCCGACTACATGCGCGGCTTCCAGATCAACACCGGTTACTTCTATGACGGCACCGGCACACAACCCGAGCACAGCCGCCAGGTCGAAACCGGCCTGCGGTGGGAAAACGCCCACCACACGCTGACGGCACAGGCTGCGCTCTATCGCATCGATGCCAAGAACGTGAGCCTGGCCGACGTATCGCACCCGGGCTACTACACGCAACTGGCCGAACAAACCAACCAGGGCGTGGAACTGTCGATGCAGGGCACGGTGGCGCGCGGCTGGGAGGCCTCGTTGTGGTTGTCGGCCTCTCGTATGTCGGCAAGGCTACCGGGCGGTTACGTACCGGGCGTGCCAGCCCGGAACGCCGCGCTCTGGACGACGTACACCATACAAAGCGGCGTGCTCGCAGGTGCCGGCGTGGGGCTTGGCATCAGCGCGCAAGGCCGAGCCGATGCCCATGGTGACGTCTCGTTTCGGGTGCCCGGCGCCGTGCGCGTCGACAGCAGCCTCTTCTGGCACCAAAAGCGCTGGCGCATCGACGTCTTTGCCCGCAACCTCTTCAACGTGCGCACGTACGGCAACACGCTCAGCAGCAGCTACATCCCGATCCTGCCCGGCCGCACGCTGGCGCTGCGCGTCACGCACAACTTCTGAAACCCACTGTCGATTGGTCCGCCGCATGCCCTGACACGGCGGCGCGCGCGTGAGTTTGCCTCCTCACACATCCCTCTGGGCTGCAATTTCGTCTCGGTGATCAGCGCTTCGGCCTCGGTGCATCGGCTGATGGCCGACATTCCCTAACGTTCCACCAAAGTCGCCCGACATGCCATTTCGCTTTGCGATCGGCGTGCCGGCACGCGGCTGCCCAGGGCTGCGCGGCCCGGCACGGGCAGAACGCGCAGGGCCATGCCGGCCCCGCGACCCGAACCGGAATCGGAAGCGATTGCCGCACCGCCGTTTCTCTGCAGACGTCGGTCGTGCGGCGTTTCTCTCCTCTTTGTATCGGCATGCGTCCAGTCAGCGGCCTGGGCGCTGCCATGCATCACGCCTGCCCACTGAGGTGACACATGAATATGAAGGTCCAAGACAACGCTTCACTGAATATCTCGACCCAGCTCCAACTGGATCAGCCCGGCAAACAGAACCAGGCCGAAAGCCCGCTGCAGCATCTCGTGCAAGACATCCTGAAGGTGCTTGAAGCCATGCTGCGCAACGCCACCGCACAAGGCGGCGCCAATGCAGGCGCTGGCGGCGGCGCGGGTGGCGCAGCCGGCGGTGGCGCCCCAGGCGCGGGCGCTGCGCATGGCCCGTCGGCAAGCCAAGGTGCGCAAGGCGCCCAGGGTTCGCAAGGCGCTCAGGGTGCCAGCAAGGGTCAGCAAGTTGGCGATGACAACGGCGGCGACTCCAGCAGCCAAGACCCGATGCAAGCGCTCATGAAGCTGCTGGAAGACCTGCTGAAGTTCATGACGCTCAGCGAGCAGATGCAGCACAAGCTCGACACCGGCGAAGGCGCCAAGGGCGTCGATGGTGCAGGCGGTGCCAACGGCGGCAAGGGCCTCAATATGGACGACATGCTCCAGATGCTCGACGACGCGCTGCAACTGATGCAGCAGCAGATGATGTCGAACGCGTTCGGCGGTGCTGATGGCGGTGCCGGCGCAGGCGCTGGCGCAGCAGGCAGTGCCGATGGCGGCGCCGACGCTGGGGCAGCCGGCGGTGCCGACAGCTCCAACGGCACAAGCGATGCCGGCGGCGCTGACAGCACGGGCGACGCCAGCGGTGCAAACGGTGCCGACGGCTCCAGCGCAGCCGATGGCGCATCGGGCGCGAACAGCGCCAACGGTGCCGAGGCCAGTGGCCAGAAGAGCAACGACTCCATGATCGAACAACTGCTGAAGGTGTTGGACGATCTGCTGAAGATGCTGGCCCAACAACAGCAACAGGCGCTTGGCGGTGACCAGACGCAAGGCGGCGGCGCTGGCGCGGGTGGCGCAGGCAACGCAGGTGCGGCCGGTGGTGCAAACGGTGCAGGTGGCGCAGCGGGCGGCGCGGCAGCCGGTGGTGCAAACGGTGCGCCCGGTGCATCCGGCACGCCGAACACCTCCGCTGCGGATGGCGCAACCGGCGCAGACGGCACCGGCAACGGCACCAACAGCCCCATGGCCCAGCTCGAGACGCTGCTCAAAGACATGATCAAGGTGCTGGAGCAACTGCAAGCCCAAAAGGCCGGCGGCGCGCAACAGCAGCAGTCCCAGGTGCAAGGCGCGTAACGCCAGGCCATTTAACCTGACGGCCGGGTAACGGCCGTCATTTTTGCTATCTCAAGCACGGAGACTCACCATGAGTATCTTCAGCAAAATCAAGCACGCCTTTCAGCACTTGGGCAATGACATCGCCAAGGTTGGCAAGGGCATCGCCCACGCCGCCGAGAGCGTAGGCAAGAACCTCGCCCACGACGTGGAAGCCGTCGCCAAACAAACAGCAGCCTTGACCAACGACCTGGTGCATCTGCGCATTCAAAAAGCGCTGCACGACGCCGTGGGCGTTGGCGAAGCGACCTTCAAGGGCATGCGGGATCTGAATACCGCCGCCTTTGACGTGGCCGAAAAATCGCTGGAAAACGCCCACCTGAGCAAGGGGCTGGACAAGGCCCTGAGCAAGGTCGACAAGGCCCGCGGTTTCGTCAACGACATCGCCGACCGCACCGTCAAGGGCATCGGCGACAGCGTCAACGGTTTCGCGGACAGCAGCATCGCAGCCGGCAAAGCCGCCGCGCATGGCCACTTTGGTGAAGCGCTGGGTGATATCGGCTCAGCCGCCGGTAACGCTGCACAGTTGGCCTCGGATCTGACGCCGGAAGGCCTGGCCGCCAGCGCGGCGGTGGCAACCCTGCAGAAGACGCACCTGGGCGGCACGGTGGTCGACTCGGTGGTGGAAGGCGCGCTGACCGGCGGCCGCAGCGGCCTGAAGGATGCGGTCAAGCTTGCCGCCAAGGAAGGCACCAAGACCGAGGCCAGCGTACAGGCACAGAACCTGTTCGACAAGGTGAGCGGCAGCGGCAATGGCACCGGCGGCATGCTGCTCGGCGCTGCTGCCGCGGGCGCTGGCATGGCAGGAGACTTCCATGCCTCGCGCAAGACCCGTCACGCTACGCAACCTGAAGCCCACCACACCGGCACGCAACATCAAGCCGTCGCGGACGACCACGAAGGCGCAAGCCGCAAGGGCAAGAAGAAGCACGAGGCCGAAGTCGATTCCGGCAACGGCAACGGCAACGGAAACGGCACCGGAAACGGCACCGGCAAAACGGGCAACGGCAGCAACAACGCTCAACCCAACGGCGCCGACCCCACCGGACAGGACGCGCGCCTGCAGCTGCAACTCCTCCAACAGCAGTCTGCGCATCAAAGCATGCTGAACGGCATCAAGTCGAACGGCAATGACGACGACGATGACGACGGCGACGACGTCACTTCCAAGGCGCCCTCTTCGGCACCGCAGTCCTCCGGCTCGAGCCAAGTGAGCGCTAGCGCCAACGTCAGCACGTCGACGCATAAGAAGGCCGCGTAAGCCAGCGCCTTCGTTTGCTTCACGTCGGCCCCACGCGATGTTTGCGTGGGGCTGATGCTTTCCATCATCGGTGCGACGCCACCGCGGTGCACCTCTCGACGCGAATTTCAATGCCTTCGATCAATCCATTCCGCCGCACTTCGCAGGCTCCGGCCGCCGATTCCACGCCAGCGCGCAGCAACGTCCCCGCCTACGCCACGCCCCCGCGGCAGGAGCCTGCACGGCAGCCACGGCGCAGCGGCATTGCCGGATTGTTCGGGCTGCGCCGCTCGCCCACCAATGCCGCCGGGCCTGCCGCTGCGCGCCCCAACATCCGTGCCGGCACGTCCACTGGCCCATCGCGCACGGCGCCAAACAGCCCACTCCATGTACACGCCCCCGCGCTGGAAAGCCCTCTGCACGGCGCCGCCGCCGTGAATGCGCGCATCGCCGGTTCCGGTGTCCGCCAGGCCCTGGAAGCGTGGCACGCGCAGATGCTTACCCGGATTGCCGACTACCGCCCGGCAAACCCGCCTGCCCACTTCAATGCGGCACGACAGCTCGACGTTGCACTAACGCACATCGAAGACGTAGCGCGAGGGCGTCGAGAGCCCGCAGACAAGATCGAACTGAAAGCGACGCCCGTGCTCCATCTGCCGGATCTCGTCTCCGAAATCGCGCACCTCAAGACGCTCCACCTGTCGGATTGCGACTTGCGCGAGTTGCCGCATGATCTGGGCAACCTTGGCCTGCTGGAGACGCTCAAGCTGCACGACAACCAACGCTTGCATGCGGTGCCCGACACGCTGGGGCAGTTGTCGAGCCTGAAACATCTTGAAATCGTGGGAAGTGGCGTGCGCGAGTTGCCGGCCATGCACGGTCTGGCGAACCTGGAGCACCTTGCCATCCAGCATTCACCGCTCACCTGGCTGCCGCGCGACATTGGCAACGCACGCAAGCTGAAAACACTGTCCCTGGCGCATACCTATCTGCGCGAAATACCTGCCAGCATCGGCAATCTGTCGAAGCTCACCGAACTGAACCTCCAACACAACGTAGGCCTGACTTCGGTACCCGATTCCATTGGGCAACTGCGTCATCTGAAAGCGCTCGATCTCTCCCACTGCCCGCAACTCCGTGCCGTGCCGGCGTCGGTCGGAAACCTACGCCAGCTCAAGACCCTTGATCTGCGTGGCTGCACGGGCCTCACCATGCAGGGTCTGCCGAAATCGCTCATCACCCCGATGCCCGGCCGCAAGGTGCACTTCCCGGAACATCTGCGCACCGAAATCGGCAAGGTGCGTGAAGAATGGGCGATGAAGAATGCGCCGCGCCTTCAACTGCTGCAAGCCGATATCGAGCGCAAGAACGAAGAGATGGAAAACGCCGTCTTCGGTTCGGCAAGCGATATGAATGACGGCCAGTTGGTCTCGGTCGCGTTTCGACTGAAGCATGCCCATGACCGGCTACCGGAAGTGAGGAACCAGGCCCTGCGCAATCCGACGGCCGTGCAGGCCGATGCGTCTGCCGCCATGCGGCAGGCGTTGGCCAACGCGTTCAACGTTGAGCCCGATCGCGAGGTGTTCGCACGTTTGGATACCGCTGCACGTGCATTGCCGCGCGCCCTGCAGCATGAACTGGCCGATCTGGTGGCCTCCAGCTCGGGGCGTCAACTGGTGATCGCCATTGGCGAAGGCGCATTTGGCGTGCGAGGCTCCAGCCCGCTGCAACAGATGCTTCCGGCGTTCGCGCAGAAGATTGCCAACCACGCGCAGATCCAGAGTCTGCGCGAGCAGGCAAGGCGCCCCCTGTCAACCAGCCCTGCGCACCAAGTGGCTGCACAGCTGGTACCGATTGTTCAGCAGTTGTGGACCGCCACACAGGCCCAGGCCACACTCGCGGCGCTTGCACCGCCGTTGCAGACTGAACTGAAACCACTGCTGGCATCAGAAGCTGGGCGCCAGTTCGTGTTGGACCTCAGCAAAGTGGCCGAGGGTGCCAAGGGAACGAGTACGCTCAGGCGTCTTTTGCCGCAATTGGCCACCCGGATTGCGCACGACCCGAAGGCGCAGGCCCTTCACCGGCTGGCACGGCAGGATCAACACGGCACTGCAGACGAACGCCGGGAAGGCCTTGCGCTGGCACTGCTTCCCATCGCCCAGCACCACTGGAATGCGCTTGCGCAGCAAGGCGCCGCCGGGCCGTCAAACCGCCGTTGACCGCGTTGCCGCGAGCACAAACAGAAAAGCCTCCCGACGGGAGGCTTTTCTTTCTGCTGCATTGGCAAGTGGCCTTACAGCGCCACCACTCGCGGGGTCAGCAAAAACAAGCGCTGGAACCGCTGGCCAGTCGTCTGGTCATGCCGGAACAGCGCCCCCAGCAACGGGATCTTCGAAAGCCCGGGCACAGCATCCACACCCTTGGTCTGCTGGTCGACGGAGTAACCGGCGATCAGCAGGCTTTCGCCTTCGTTGATGAGTGCCTGGGTGTCGATCTCGCTCTTGTTCACCACCGGCAGGTTGCCGACCATCTGACTGGTGATCTGGCCATCCTCAATATGGATGTTCATGCGAATGCGCGAGGTGCCGCCATCGGTGACCACCATCGGCAACACGCGCAACGACACGCCCGCCGAAATGCTGTACAGATCCGCCGACTGATACCCCGCCACCGGCACGTAGAAATTCTGCTTGCTGTCCATGATGGCCTCGGTGTTGTCGAGTGTGGCCACCTTGGGGCTCGCGGTAATGTGCGCCTGGTTGGTCTGCTGCAGCGCGCTGATACGCGCCATCAGGTAACGCGATGCCCCACCGATCACGGCGGTCAACACGCCGCCCGTTGGCGTAGCGGCAATGGCGGCGGCGGCGTTGGCCGTAGTGGATACCGCATCGAGCGAGCCCGGATTGGACAACTGCGTGTTGGTGCCGTAACCGGTTTGCATGTCGACGTGGCTGTTGTGCAGACGCCAGTCGACACCGAGGTCTTCCAATGCGCTCTCACTGATCTCGATGATGCTGGCGCTGATCTCCAGCACAGCCGGGCGCGTGTCCAGCGACTCGATCAACGATTGATGGGCCGCCATGCGGTCTGCGCGGTCTCGCACGAGCACCGAATTGCTGCGCGGGTCTGCATGGATGATCGGGGCGCTGCCGCCGCCTTCCTGGAAAGCATCTGCGCGGCTGCGGCCCTCGCTGCTGGGCAACGGTGCCACAGAACCCCCGCCGGCATATTGCCCGATAACGCCAGGCGGCAGCGGCGCTTTGCCGCCATTGCGGTCGTTGCCGCCCAGGCCAGAAAGCGCACGCGTGCCACCACGACCTGCGTTCGCCTCGCCGGGGGCGACGCTGTCGACGCGACGGTCACTGCCGCGCTGCGGGGTGTTCTCCGTGCTCGGTGCGTTGTTGCCGTACATGCTGTTCAGGATGGACGCGACACCGCGGATTGTGATGGACTGGCCGTCCACCATCATGGTGTGGTCCGTGGCCCAGGCATAGCGCAGCGGGAAGGAACGTACGACGGTGCGGTTGGCATCCTCGCGGCCACGATCGATCAGGCGTGCGATGTCCTGCACGAGCTCGACCAGGCGCGGCGGCCCGGATACGACCACGCTGCCGGTTTCGTCGTCGTACAGCACCGGAAAACGCGGGTCGGTTACCCCCAGGCGCGTCAGCGCACGCTTGACCTGCGCGGTGGATGCGCGCTGCAGCGCGATGGTGGCGCTCTGCGCTTCGTTGGCGCCCGTCACACGCAGCACGGCGCCGTCGTAGTACCACGCAAAGCCGAACGTGGCGGCCATGCGATCAAGAAACCGCTGCGGCGTTTCATTGAAGTTGCCCGTCACGCTGCCTTCGACCTGCGGCGATATCCACGTCATGACGTGCTGGCTGGCGCCGAGGTCTCGCAAGACATCCTTCACGTCTTTGCGGTCGGCCACGTATTCAAATTTTTGCGACTGCCACGGGATCACCGCCGCAGCGGCACTTCCGGCCAGCGACAGCACCGCGATGGCCGCAGCCATCAAGCACCGGCACGCGGCCAGCACGCGACCTTTCCGGCCCGCAATTCGAGTCAGATGCATGGTTGCACTCGTGAGAATGATGAAGACAGACCGCACCGGCGCGCGGTCAGGCGATACAGCGCCCGCGGCTTAACGCCAGATAGTTTCCGACGGCGCTTCGTTGAACTGCTTGCGATACCCCTTGACCAGCGCGGAGCGGCTGCGAATGCCCCAACGCGATGCCGTATCGATGATGTTCGATGGCCCGCGCCCCTCGTCCAGCAAATCGGAGCGGATGCCCTCCAGACGCAGGCGCCGGATAACCGAACTGGGCGACATGCCCACCGCGCTCTTGAACGCAAGTTGCAGCGCGCGTTCGGTTACGTTGATGTGCGCGGCCACCTCACGCGTGGTCAGGTCGCTGCGCTCGATGTTGTCGAGGATGTAGTGATAAGCGCGGCGGTACTTGGCAGACAGCCGCGCGCTCACATCATCGGACGCACGTGACGCGGCGGGCGTGGTCTGGCTGACGCGGCGCACGCCGGGCGATTCGGTGCGCAGGCAGCGCAAGGCGTCCTGCATATAGGCGGTGTAGTACTTGAGCGCACCGGCTGCGTCGCCACGCTGCGCGGCCATTTTGGCGCGGCAGTAGAGATAGTCGAAATTCCAGCGGCGCGCGCCGAAAGACGTATCGCGGTTGCAGATCTGGTCATACACCTTGCCGGCCACGTCGTGCTGCTCGCCGCTGAGCGCTGCTAGCACAACCTCCACCTTCGTCTGCATCAACAGGCGGCTACCCATGCGGCGGGACTGCCCGATGATCGCCATGAGCGGGTCGATTGCCGCACGATCGCCATCGGCCATGCGACGCAGCAGGCTCAGGTACTCGGCGCGGCGATGGATCATCGCGGGCACACTCGCATCGTGCTTGCCATTGGTGGCCCATCCGTCGCGGCCGCCCTGGTGATGCAGCATCGCAGCACCCACCTCGGCCGACTGCCAGAACGCGTGTTCCAGCAAGCGGTTGGAGCACCGAATGCCAGCCTGCACCGCAAACTCGTATACGACCAGATCCAGCGTAGCGAGCCAGCCGGCATCATTGCGCTCCGTTGCAATGGCGCGAGCCGATTGCAGCGCCTCGTCTGCTGCATCCTGCTGACCGAGCTGATGGTGCACGAGTGCCAGGCCCAACATGCCTTCGACGCGCTGCAGCCATGTCGCGCCGTCATCTTCGGCCATGCGAGAGAAGCAGCCTGCCGCGGCCGAATAACGATCGCGCAGCAGCGATTGCCAGCCCATGTTTCGGCACGAGACCACGCGCAGTTGATCGTCCGAATGGCGAATCAGACGCTGCGCGGTGCGGAATGCTTCTTCGGCATCTTCATCGCACTCCAGCAGCATCGATGCATCGGCCATGGCGAGCACGCCAGCGTATTCGCCCGCCTCTTTGCCGTGCAGGCCACCATGATCATCGACCAGTTGATACGCGCGATCGAAATCCTCTGCGAAGACGGCCTTCGCATAGTCCGGCAGGCGCTCGCGTGCTGCCAATCCGGAGGCCAAAGCAAAGTAGATGTTTCCCAGCATGTCGACGCTCCCGTGTCAGAGATTGCGGCTGGCGAAGGGCTGGCCGCTTGGTGTTGATTTCCTAAGGACATCCTAAGAAATCGCTGCACCGACAATCTCAACAAAGCTTCGTCAGGCGCTGAACAATACTCACTGCAGATTTTTCGGTTTTGACGACGTGTCGTCGCCCACCAGCCCGTTCTTGACCCGCTGCAGCAACTGGCTGTATGTGAGCGTGTCCCGCACCTGGCTGGACATCGCCACCACCAGCGCCGTGACCATGAGGATGGCCACCGCACCCTTGATGGGCTGGCCCAGCGACGCGGGCTCGAGCTTGTCCGCCGCGCGCGAAAGCAGCCCGATGCCAGCGTCGATGAGGAACAACGTCATCATCACCGGCGCGGCCAGCTTGACGGCCGTAGAGAAGATGGAATCGGTTTGCTGCAGCAGAAAACTCTCGGCCACCGCGCTCATGTCAGGCAGCGTGGCGCCCAGCGGCCACCAGTGGAACGACTCGAACACCACGCCCAGCAGAAACAGCATGCCACCTGCTGCATAGAACAGCGTCACGGCCAGATTCAGCAATGTGTTGCCGATGGGCGTGTTCTGGTCACCCTGCAACGGGTTGCTCATCTGCACGTTGTTAAAGCCGGCCATGTTGTCGACGATCGTGCCCGCCGTCTGCGCGACCCAGAACACCGTGGACGCCGCGTAACCGAGGCACGCGCCCAGAAAGATCTCCTTGCCCGCCAGCAGGAACCACCGGGCCGCGCTCAGATGTTCCGCCACCGCGGGTGGCTGCGCCGTCGCCACGATGATGGCGAGCGTGTAGACCACGCCATTGCGTGCCGTACCGGGTATCGACTGATCGCTCGTGGCCGGCAGGATCGCGAAGATGGTCATGATGCGCACGCACGACAGCGCGAGCAACGCAAGGATGACCTCCGCGCTTTCATCAAGATCAAACCAGGCGTGCAGAACGGTATCGATGGCTTCCATATGCGGGCGTGAATATCGTCAGAATGTTTCGTCATCAAGCCGCTGCGCGTGGGCGCGGACGCGCCAGGATGGCCTCCACGGCCTCTTCCTCGGTGGCAAGCTCGCGCTCGGTGGCTTCCTGCTGGTCGATCCGCTCTGCAGTCTTGCGGCATTGGTCGAGCATGGCATCGAGCCGCGCCAGAGCCTGGCGGCGCGCCTTGAGTTCGGCTTCGCGTTCAGCCACGGCAGCGTGCGCGGCCGCCACGTCGTGCTCCGCCTGCACGACCGCATCGTCCAGTTCGCCGCGAAACGCGTCGTAGCGCAGGTATGCATCGGCCAGCAGCACGGGGGCGGCAATCAGCTGATCCATGCGGTCGATATGCCCGCGCAGCCGCTCATGCGCGCGCTCGCACGCGTCTTCACTGTCTTGCGCGGCGGCCTGTGCATCCGCCACGCCTTGCTGTGCGATAGCGATCTCCGCTTCGACACGACGGCGCTGGCGCGTTTTGGCTTCGATCAGCGTGTGCCATACCGCGGAGCGCTTGCGCTTCATGTCTGGCCTACCTCGCTCAGCAGCCGATATGTCTCATCTGGGCTGCACCACTCGTCGGTGCGTTGGCGCAGGAAGTCTTCCATCCATCCGTTCCATTGCACGGCGGTGTCGGCTACGGCATCGCTGCCTTCCTTGTACTCGCCCATTTGCAGCAGGGTCTCGACTTCGTTGTACTTGGCGAGCAATTGGCGCATGCGGCCGGCAGAGGCGCAATGGTCGGCCGGCGCGACTTGCGTCATCACACGGCTCAGGCTGTTCAGGATGTCGATGGCCGGATAGCGATTGCGCGCGGCAATGTCGCGCGACAGGATCAAGTGGCCATCCAGAATGCCCCGCACTTCTTCGGCCACGGGGTCGTTACCGGATTCGTCTTCGGCCAGCACGGTGTACAGCGCGGTGATGGAACCCGTGGCGCTCATGCCGGCCCGCTCGAGCAAGCGCGGCAGCTCCGCAAACACCGATGGCGGAAAGCCACGCCGTGTCGGGGGTTCGCCCGCGGCAAGGCCGATCTCGCGCTGTGCGCGAGCAAAGCGCGTGAGCGAATCCATCATCAGCAGCACACGCAGGCCCTGGTCACGGAAATACTCGGCGATGGCGGTGCCGACGTGCGCGGCCTTGGCGCGCTCCACGGACGATCGATCCGACGTGGCACACACCAGCACGGAGCGGCGCATGCCTTCTTCGCCCAGAATCTGCTCGATGAATTCGCGCACCTCGCGGCCGCGTTCACCAATCAGCACGATCACGTTGACGTCGCATTCGGTGCCGCGCGCCAGCATGCCAAGCAGCGTGCTCTTACCCACACCGGCCGGCGCAAAGATGCCCATGCGCTGCCCTTCCGCCAAGGTGGCCAATCCGTCGATCACACGCACGCCGGTGGCCAGCGGTTGTTCCACCAAGCGGCGCGACATCGGGTCAGGCGCCTGCGCAAACACTGGCACGTAGTCGTACACATCCAGTGGCGGCCCGCCGTCGGCGGGTCGGCCCAGGCCATCCAGCACGCGGCCGAGCAAGCCGGGCCCGATCCCGACCGAAAGCGTGCGCCCGCTCGGCACCACGCGGGTCGAGCGCGATAAACCCACCACGCCGCCAAAGGGCGCCAGCAATGCAAAGTGCTCGCTAAAGCCGACCACCTCGCCTTGCTGAAGCGCCGTGCCATCCGGTGTGGTCAACGTGCACAGTTCGCCAAGCTTGACGTCCACGCCGCCCACACGCAGCAGGGTGCCCGTCACCTCCACGACCTTGCCTAGCCGCTGGACGGGCGCCACGCTACGGATCGCCTCGTCCATGGCGTCGATCAGCGCGGCCTTGGTCATGCCGCATCCTCGTCAAAGCCGCCGTCGTCATCTGCGAAGCCTTCGTGCGGATCGACATGCTCGAGAGGCTTGCGCCTGCGCGCTGAAAGCGCCTGTCGCAGCGCCGCCAATTGCACACGCAGGCTCGCGTCGGCCACGCCGTGGTCCCATTCGCATTGGCAATGCCCGGGCTCCGCACGATCGTCGGCCAGCACCTCGAAGGCAGCATTGAGCGAGCCCGTCTGCACGGCCTTGGCGAAGGCGGCGCGAGCCGGTTCGATCTCGTCTGCGCACACGCGCACCGTCAGACGCGCCTGGCTTTGCAGCACGCGGCCAAGCGTGGCGGCCACGCGCGCGAACAACGCCTGGCGGTCGGATTCCAGCACCACGTGCTCAACCGCCTGCATGACCGTGGCGATCAGGCGGTCTTCCTCGCGGCGCGTGGCCTCGTCATCGTCGTACGCGCGCGCGGCCATGGACGCGTGAAAATCCTCCAACGCACGTCGCTGGCCGGCGGCATAGCCAAGCTTGGCGCTGCGCTGCGCGCGCTGCTCGGCTTGCCTGAGCAACTCGTCGGCATTGGCCTGGGCTTGCGCGACGACGGCTTCGGCCTGGGCGTGAGCCTGCGCCAAAGCGGCCTCGCGCGCCTCTTCCACGGCGCGCCACGCAGCATCCAGCTCGACCACGTGCCCGTAGTCTTCAGCACGAATCACGTCCGAGCTGATGCCGAGCGGGGCATCGCGCCTCAACCAAATAACCATGACAACTCCGGAAAGAGAACGGGCAACGTCGCCATGAAGGCTTCGGCTTGCGTTTCAGCGATTGGCGTGCCGGCGCACGGCGATACCGGCGCTTGCATGCCGATCGTCAGGCGCATCAATTGCGCGAGCGACGGATCCGACACCGTACCGTCGGCAATCAGCGCATGCAGGCCGGCCTCGGCAAGCTGCGCCAAGTCGAGCGCCGGCAGCGGCCCACCGGCGTCTGGCGCCCAGTGCTCGCGTTGCGTCAAAGCAGCGAGCGCTGCCTCCCCCAACAGACCGGCAAGACCGGCGAGGTAAGCACCGTCGATGCATCGCGCCAACGCGGCGCGCCGGCCGATCAGCATGCGGGCAGCCAGCACGCGCTGGAGATCGTCCTTCTCCAGCACCGCCAGGCGATGCGCATGCGAAAGCAATGTCGGCAAGCCCACCTGGCCCACACCCAGCGCGATGCACACCTGGCGCCAGTCTTTGGCTGCTGCCGCCGGCACATCGGCTCCTTGCACGGCCAGCACCGATGCATCGCGCACGTGCGCAAGCCCATGCAGCCGCTCTTGATACGCGTGCAACATGCGCAGGATCATGGCGGCGGCCGGATCGGGTGCGGCGCTCGTGTGGTTCATGCTGTCGCGCGCTTCTTCCAGCGTGCCGGCAACTTGTCTTCCAGGCGCGCGCGCGCTGCGTCAAGCCGCGTCCGTACAGCAGACAGCCGGGTTGCGGCACGCCATAGCAGGACGATCACGCCCAGTGCGCCCGCCACGGCCGCGAGCGTGGCCCACGACACACCGGCGGGCGCGCGGCTGGCGGCATCGGCGGTAGGCGCATCTACGGTGCCAGGCACCAGCGTGACACTGACGTTCTCATAGGTGAGCCCCTCCACGCTGTGCACGACAAGGTTCTTGATGCTGGGGACCAGCGAAGATACGTTGGCGCTCGGGCGGTATTTGATGAACACCGATGCGCTGGAGGGCTTGACCACGGTGGCCAGCGGATCGTTGTTGGGCAGCACGATCTGTACATTGGCCACGGCCACGCCATCAATGCGCGAGAGCGTTTGCGAAAGCTGCTGTGATACGCCGTAGATGAAGCGCACCCGCTCTTCCGTGGGCGTAGAGATGAGCCCGTCCTTCTTGAAGATGTCGCCCAGGCTCGCGTACTTTTCATGCGGCAAGCCGTGGCTGTGCAGGACTTCCATCGCGCGAGCGAAGGCATCCTGGTCGACCATCACCGTCCAGGTCTTGCCGTCGTCTGGCGAATTTTTTTGCGCGTCGATGCCGGCCTGCAGCAGCACGGTCAGCATGTCGTTGGCGTCAGCCTCGCTCAGCTGCGCAAAAAGCTGCTTGTTGCAGCCCGCCAGCAACGCAGTCAGCACAAACAGCAGTGCCAGCGCGCCGCGCCGCATGCGGCCGGATGGAAGCGCGGTCCGCATCATTGGTTCCGCATCAAGGTCTGCACGGCGTTCTTGCCGGAATGCGCAATGGTGCTGCCCAGATGGATCTTCGTCATGGTGGCCGCGCACTCCATTTGCACGCGCACGCCTTCGGCCACCACTTCCTGCACCGACATGCCACGCTCGGCCTCGGTCATGGCCTCCACACGCGCCATCGACGCCTGCACGGCGGCATCTTCCTTTTTGACCAGTTCGCCAACGGCCGAAGGCGCCTTGCTGTGGTGCTGGCCGTGCTTGGCGTTCTGCAGCATGGATTCGAAGCGAGCGACAAGCTCGGGCGCTGGCGTGGCAGCTTCAGCCGGGGCGATGCCGGTACCCGGTGTGCCGGCAGTCACCGGCGGAATGGCGGTCGGACCTTGGATCATGGTGGACTCCGGGAGGATGGTTAGGCGCGGGTGAAGTAGTGCGCGCTGTGATACGCGCTCAAATCCACACTCTCAGCGGCGGGCGCCGCGGTGGCGGTGCCGAACGTGCCGGCATCCATTTCTTCCTGCACACCGATCAGCGTGCGCACCAGCGCGACGGAATCGAGGTCTTCGTCGCGTGCAAGCACTTCGTTGGCATACACGTGCCATTCCTGATCGCCCAGGGCGTTCAGGCACAGGGCCATCATGGCCGAGGCAAACGGCACCACGCTCTCGGCACGCTCACCGTTGTGCAGCTCACGCAGGATGCGCGCGGCATCGGCGTATTGATGCCGGCCCACCAGCAGCCAGCCTTCCACCAGGTCGAGTTCGCGAAAGTTGGGGCGCAACGTGCGCAATGCAGTCAGCAGCGATTGCGCGTTGTCGAACTGCCCACTGCGCGTCGCATGCATCAAAACTTCGAGCAGCCCACCCAGCAGGCGGTTGCTACATTGAATCGGTTCCATATCGCAGGGTTCTCCGTGTCGGGTCATGTCGATGCCGGCATTGGTAGACCGGCCGACCTCGGGTGGAACCATAGACGCCCGCATGCCGCGCGCCGGGCAGCCGCCCCGAAAAAGAGCGCCCGACCCCGAAGTTGGCCAAGCCCTGTGCCTCAGTGCGCACAACGCAAGACCGCCGACTTTCGCCTCGCCCCGCCCTTGCCCTCCTCCTTGCCCTTTCCCTGGTTTCGGAACGGCGCATCCGCCTTCGCTCAAGCGCCAAGCGCATAGCGCCCGCGTCTGCACAATGCGTCGCATCGCTACGGCACCGTACGCCGCGGCCTCCCCCGTCGACACCCAGGGCACCGCCATGTCGGACGAAAAAACCGAAGAGCCCACAGACAAGAAACTCAGAGACGCGCACAGAGACGGCGAGACCGCCAAGAGCGCCGACCTGATCGCCGCCGTCGTGCTGCTGGCGGGCTGCCTGCTGCTTGCCATGACGGCATCGCTGCTGGGCGACCGCTGGCGCGCGCTGGTCGACCTTGCGCTCGATGTGAACAACAGTCGACACCCTGCGATGACGCTCAAGCAGACGCTCGGCCACGTCGCGCTTCAGCTGGCGCTGATGACGCTGCCGCTGAGCCTGGTGTTTGCGCTGGTCGCATGGATTGCCACGTGGGGGCAGACGGGCATCGTGCTCTCGACCAAGCCGCTCGAACTGAAGATGAGCGCCATCAACCCTGCATCGGGTCTCAAGCGCATCTTCTCCATGCGCTCGATGATTGACCTGCTCAAGATGGTGGTGAAAGCGCTCGCCGTTGGGGCCGCGCTGTGGAAGCTGGTGCTGATGCTGCTGCCGACCATCGTGGGCACGCCGTATCAGCCAGTCATGGATATCGCGCAGATCGGCATGTCGATGCTGGTGAAGCTGCTGGGCGCGGGCGGCCTGCTGTTTCTGGTGCTCGGCGCGGTGGACTTTGGCATCCAGCGCTGGCTCTTCATCCGTGACCATCGGATGAGCAAGGACGAAGTCAAGCGCGAGCACAAGAACAGCGAAGGCGATCCGCACATCAAGGGCCAGCGCAAGCAGCTGGCACGCCAGATGGTGGACGAGGCCAAGCCCAAACAGAGCGTGGCTGGCGCGCAAGCCGTGATCGTCAACCCCACGCACTACGCCGTGGCCATTCGCTACGCGCCCGAAGAGTGCGGCTTGCCATGCATCACCGCCAAGGGCGTCGACGACGAAGCTCTGAAACTGCGCGAAGAAGCGCAGGCGCTAGGCATTCCGATCATCGGCAACCCGCCGCTGGCACGTGCCCTGTACCTCGTGAAGCTGAACGACCCCGTGCCCGAAGCGCTGTTTGAAACCGTGGCCGAGGTGCTGGCCTGGGTAGGCGAGATTGGCGCGAAAGACACCAGCGCCAGACACACCGGCGCAAGCCCTTCCATCTTGAACTGAGGCATCCGATATGGCCAAGAAGACCGCCGTCTCTGAATTCAGCGGCGAAATCGGCATCGCCGCGTTGGTGGTTGCCGTCATCGCATTGATGGTGCTGCCGCTGCCCACCGTCCTGATCGATTCACTGCTGGGGCTGAACATCACGCTATCGGTCGTGCTGCTGATGGTGACGATGTACATCCCTGCGGCGACATCGCTGTCGGCATTTCCGTCGTTGCTGCTGTTCACCACACTGCTGCGGCTCTCGCTGAACATCGCGTCGACCAAATCGATCCTGCTGCATGCAGACGCCGGCCACATCATCGAGAGCTTCGGCAAGCTCGTGGTGGGCGGCAACCTGGTGGTGGGTATGGTGGTGTTCCTGATCATCACCACTGTGCAGTTCATCGTGATTGCCAAGGGCTCGGAGCGTGTGGCCGAAGTCGGTGCGCGTTTCACGCTCGATGCCATGCCCGGCAAACAGATGAGCATTGACGCCGATCTGCGCGCCGGCCACCTGAGCGCAGACGAAGCCCGCAAGCGCCGCGCGCTGCTCGCCATGGAGAGCCAGTTGCACGGCGGCATGGACGGCGCCATGAAGTTCGTCAAGGGCGATGCGATTGCCGGCCTGGTCATCACGCTGGTCAACATCCTGGCCGGCATCGTGATCGGGATCACGTATCACGGCATGACGGCCGGCGAAGCTGCCAACCGTTTTGCAGTGCTGTCGATCGGCGACGCCATGGTGTCGCAGATTCCCTCGCTGCTGATCTCGGTTGCGGCCGGTGTGATGATCACGCGCGTGTCAGACGACGACCACGGCGCCAAGCCAAGCTCCCTTGGCAAGGAGATCGTGCGGCAGCTTTCGACCAGCGCACGGGCCATGTTCACCGCCAGCGCGCTGCTGGCCGGCTTTGCGCTGGTGCCGGGGTTTCCGTCGTTTCTGTTTGTCGCGCTGGCAGGTGCGGTCTTCGCCTTTGGCTACACGTTGCGCAAGCGCCTGAACACCGGGAGCACGACCGACAGCGATACCCTGCCCGCACTGCTGCGCGAAGGGTCAAAAGACAAGGCACCGACGATTGCCGACAAGGCCCCTTCATTCACGGCGCCCCTGGGCGTTCGCCTGGGCACGCGGCTGGCAGAGGGGCTCGACATTCCCAAGCTCGACGCTGCATTCCAAAGCGGGCGGCATGCATTGGCTGAAGAGCTGGGCCTGCCCTTCCCCGGCATTGCCGTATGGAAAAGCGCCGCGCAACCCGAAGACGCCTATGAAGTGCTCGTGCACGACATCCCGGGCCAGCCGGTGGCGGTGTCCGACGGCAAGGTATCGGTATCCGATCTGCCGGAACCATTGCGCGCACAACTGGACGCCACCCCGGATACCGCGCCCCACGCTGCACAGGTGATTGCGGACCACGTCGTGCACGTTTTGCGCAAGCACGCGCATCTGTTCATCGGCCTGCAGGAAACGCAGTGGATCATGGAACGTGTGACCACCGAGTACCCGGGTCTGGTCACCGAGGCACAGAAGGCTGTGCCCGCGCAGCGCATGGCCGACGTGCTGCGCCGCCTGCTGGAAGAGCAAGTGCCCATCCGCAACATGCGCGCCATCCTGGAAAGCCTTGTCATCTGGGGCCCGAAAGAAAAAGACACGTTGATGCTGGTGGAGTACGTGCGCGGCGATCTGGGGCGGCAGATCGCGCACCAGGCCACGTGCGGCTCACGCAAGATGCCCGCCATCCTGCTGGACCCGACGGTGGAGCAGGCGGTGCGCCAGGCGATCAAACCCACGCCGGCAGGCAACTTCCTGACGCTCGATCCGCAGCAGGTCGACACCATCGTCACGCGGCTGGAACACATGAGCCGCAGCGCGCCGCAATCGGCAACAACGCCGGCGGGTGCGCTTGCCATCGTCACGTCCATGGACATCCGCCGCTATGTCCGCCGCATGATCGAGCCGCGCTTGCAGGCACTGAACGTGTATTCGTTCCAGGAGCTGGGCGCGTACGTTGATCTGCAGCCCGTGGGCAAGCTCACGCTGTAAGCCGCCATGACCACGCCTGTACGCCTGTGGCGAGCCCCACCCATCGTCCATCCAACCACGCCCGTCCGGCGCCCTGTGGCGCAACGCAGCGCAGACGGGCGCGCCGGCATACACGCCGAACCTTGCGCGGTTGAAATCACCAGCTGGATACCGCTCGATGCGTACGGCGACGCTGTATGCGAAGACACCGCCGAGCACGAACCGCCCACGCAAGACCACGCCGACGCGCAGCCCGATGAAGCGCAGCCCGAGACCCCGCCGCTGCACACCTCGGCCATGGCCAGCCGCCTGGTGCGCACGTGCTCCGAGATCAGCGTGGGGAGCACCGTGACGGAGCATCTCGCGCAGCTGCTTTCCAGGTTCTGCGGCTCCCGCGTTGTGAAAGCCAACAGCGAATGCTGGGAAGTCACGCTCGACCTCGACCCCCGCGTGCTGCCTGACACCCGCCTCACCCTGCGCCTTTCGCCCCACACGCTATGGCTTCGCTTCCTGGCGGCACACCCACGGGCGCGCGACTTACTCTCCGAGCATGGCGATGCACTGCGCCAACGCATCCACGTTTTGCTGGAGCAGCGCATCGATATCGAACTCGAAGTGTGGTGACCGTTGCCACACCCCACCCGACACCTCCCGCCGACTCGCTATGGACACCGGGCTCACGCCATCCCCGCTCGATGCGCATCTGCGTGCGTTCACGCCGGCCCAGGCCGCGTTGACACGGCTGATCGGCACGCCGGTCCCAGATGACGACGGACGCCACTGGCAACTGCGCGCCATAGACCACGCCGCGCCCATGCAGGCGCCCATGCGATTGGGCATTCGCTCATCGCTGTGCGCGGTCGACGTTGTTGTGGAAGGCACCAACCACCCTGCGCTCCACGCCATCGCACACGAAGCCGATGCGCAACGCCGCACCGCGCTTGCCGGGCTTTGGCTGACGCCGATGCTCGACACGCTGTCTGCCGCCGGCTTGGGAGATGCCGCCCTCGCGACGTTCGCGCCCGAACACAACGATGCGCAACGTAGCGATCGGCCTGAACTGCCGATGCGGCTGGATGGGCCGCATGGTGAAACGCCATGCCGCATCGCCACGCTGGATTGGCATGCCGCCCCGCCCGCACCACCCATGGCCGATCGCAACGCGGTGATTGCGCAACTTGGTGTTGTCGGTCTGCCGGTGGGCGTGCGTATCGCGAGCCGTCGGTGCGCAACGCACACCCTCTCTTCGCTTGCAGCCGGCGACGTTCTGCTCGGCTGGGGCCAGCACGCCTATTGCCCCGACACCGATGCAGGCGCCGTACGCCTGACATGCGGCGACAGCCGACGCGCCCACTTCACTGCCCATGGTCACTACAAGGAAGGCACCGTGACGATTCTCGATGTTCCTACGCTCGCTGACGACGACACGATCGCCGCACACGACACCACACACGACAGCTCAGACGGCATCGCAGTAGAAGCACTGGAGGTGCCCGTACACCTTGAGGTGGCCGTGATGAGCCTGCCGCTTGCCGAGCTGGCCGCGCTGGCGCCGAACCATGTCTTGCAGCTGCCCGTCTTGCTGCGCGATGCCACGGTACGCCTGGTCTGCCATGGCCAGACGCTGGGCCACGGCCAGCTCGTGGCAGTGGGCGAACACCTCGGCTTGCAGATCTCCGCCATGAGCGCGCGCCATGCAGAACATTGAATTCGCCTCGCTCATCATTGCGGCGGTTGCCATTGCACTGTTGCCGTTTGCCGCCATGGTGGTCACGTCGTACACCAAAATCGTGGTCGTGCTCGGCCTGCTGCGCAACGCGCTGGGCGTGCAACAGGTGCCGCCCAGCATGGTGCTCAACGGCATTGCGATGATCGTGTCGTGCTTCGTGATGGCCCCGGTCGGCATGGAAGCGATGCAGCGCGCCCACATGCAGCTCAATGATTCCAGCGCGAACGTCAGCCAGGTCATGCCGCTGCTCGATGCCGCGCGCGAGCCGTTCCGGCAGTTCCTGGACAAGCACACCAACGCACGCGAAAAAGCGTTCTTCATGCGCTCTGCGCAGCAACTCTGGCCGCCAGCCAAAGCCGCACAGCTCAAGGAAGACGACCTGATCATCCTCGCGCCCGCCTTCACGCTGACGGAGCTGACGGCGGCGTTTCGCATCGGCTTCCTGCTGTATCTGGTCTTCATCGTGATCGACCTGGTGATCGCCAACCTGCTGATGGCGCTGGGGCTGTCGCAGGTGACGCCCAGCAACGTCGCCATTCCGTTCAAGCTGCTGCTCTTCGTGGTGATGGACGGCTGGTCTGTGCTGATTCACGGCCTGGTCAACACGTATCGTTAAAGGGGCCGCCATGGACTACGACAACATCACGCGTCTGACCAGCACGGCGCTCATGCTGTGCCTGCTGGTGTCTTTGCCCGCCGTGGCGGTGTCCGCCATTGCCGGGCTGCTGATTTCGTTTGTGCAGGCCGTGACCTCGCTGCAGGACAGCAGCATCTCGCACGGTCTGAAGCTCATCATCGTATCGGTGGTGATTGTGGTGGCTGCGCCCTGGGGAGCGGCGTCGATCCTGCAGTTCGGCAACACGATCCTGCAATCGCTCTTCCAGTAGGGGATGTCATGACACGTATCTCCGCTTCGACGCCCAACGTTTTCTCGCTGCCCGATCCGGCACCGGCACAACCGCCGAACACGGCTGCTCCGCACCATCGCAAGCACCATCGGCATGGCGTGCACGGACACCACCATGCGGCCGAGCAGTTGGTCGAAGAGCAACTGCACCATCACAAGCACATCGCGCAGGTTGCAAAACGCGTGCGCCGGCCCCGCACGGGCAAGCGCAGCGGTGCGGGCTCGCCCGAAGAGCCGATCACCGACAGCACGTTCGAAGAATTGCTCCTGATGCTGGAGGAGCATGCGCGCAAGGTCGAGCCCATGGTGATTGGGCTGTCATCCCGGCAGGGCCAGCGCGACGGCGATGACGAACAGTCGCGAGACCACCGCAGCGCCCAAGGCCGTCGCGCCCTGCTGCTGCAGTACTTGCAGGAACAAGCCGCCGAGACCGACTCCGCCGCGCCGCAGAAAGCCGCGGCCGCCCAGGCTGGCGCGTTGCCGACCGACATGCTGCTGCCCGAGCTGGAGTCGTCCAGCTACCAGCGGCTTGAACAGGAGTTGTTTGCCGTGCGGCACGCCATGCATACGGGCCACCCGATGCCGCTGCGCATGGCGTTCGACATCCTGCGCAGCTATCTGAAACAGGCGCCTATTGAAGGCACGCCAGACACGCTGGCCGCCGTAAAAGACCGGCTGCTTGCCGCCACACCACAGCACGCAGCCGCCGGCGCACTGACCGACCGCGAAAAAACGTTCAACCTGTTGTTTCCCCTCTTGCTCCTGAGCCCATCGCGGCCGCGCATTGGCCGCGAGCGCGGCGAGAGCATCGCACGCAGCAGCGCCGTCGCGCGCCGCTGGACAACCGAACTCTGGTCTTACCGGGCGGGGCTAGGTCTGGCCCTGCCTCCGCTTCCTGATCCTTCCCCGCAATCACCATGAACAAGCACATTCGCGTGTTGGCAGGCGCGCATGCCGGCGCCTGCCTCGACCTGACGCCGGGCCGCTGGACGGTAGGCCCCGACGCACAAGCCAGCATCCGCATCTCTGATTGGGCGGGCGATCCGATCGCGCTGCTCGTCGATACAGAACACGGCGTCCTGATTGAATCCGACGATGGCGGCAACACCTGGGACGACCTGACGCCCCGCCGCTTTGGCGAGATCATTCTCTGCGTCGGCCCGGCCGGTGAGGCATGGCCGTCCGACCTTGCGCTGCTGGAGCGCGTGTTATCGCCTGCAGCTACCGAGGCCAGCACCCAGAGCGTTGCCGCTGTGCAAGCGCCTGCCTCCGACACGCCCGCACCTGCCCGGCCTCGCGCGCGCAAAGGGTGGATGGGCGTGACGGCAGTCGCGCTGCTGACGCCGTGCGCACTGCTCCTGGCATCGACACGCGAAACATCGTCCGCCGCGCACTCCGCGGTCACGGCGCAGGTACCGCTGCTGGACCGGGTGCGCACATGCCTGGCGTTGCACCGTATCGACGGCTTGCAGATCGAGCAGCACGACAACGAAATCATCGTGCACGGCATCGTGACCTCGGCCGCCGAAGAGCTGGCGACTCTGCGCGATCTGCGCGCGGTGTCCACGTCCGTCCACACCGATCTTTCAATCGCGCAGGAGGTCATTGAAAACCTGCGCGAATCGCTGCAGGAACCGGGGCTGCGCATCAGCTATCTGGGCAGCAACCGGTTCTCTATCACGGGGCCAGCCATGCACCCCGAACGTGTTCGTGCAACGGCAGACCATGTGCGCAGCGACCTGGGCGGCAACATCAAGGACATCGCCCTGGACATCACGCAGGCACGCGTGCGTGACCCCAAAGCCGATGCCACATCCGCACTTTCGGTGGATGAACTGAGCTACATCGAAAGCTCCGACGGCACCAAGGATTTTCTCGCTGCGCAGCGTTAAGGCGCCTGTACGTTCTTGCCAATCCCTTTTCTGGAGACCCACATGTTTGACCATTTCTCGCTCGACATCATCGAAACGTTTGACGGCATTCAGGCTTTTGCCAAGCAGGAAGGTCCGAAGGATTTCGGCCCGCTGAACAAGGCTATCGAAGCACTCAAGCACACCGCCATGGACATGGAACAGCACGCCATTCGCGCGACGGACGTCAACAACCGCGAGCAGCTTCGCGTGCTGTCGCACGGCTTTTCCAGCGCGGCACAAGTGTGCTCGGGGTTGATCCCGGCCTAACGTGCGCAGCGCACATACGGGCTTCGCGAGACGACATCACATTTCGCCTCTTCGCCGGTCCAGCGCAAAGAAATCCACGATGATGACTTCACGGCGAACACAACAGCAGCACGTTCGCTAAACCGAATCAGCGACATCCCATTCCGGGGTGTTGTTGAAAAACCCGGCTCTCACCCGAGACCACTTATCCACCGCAAAGGAGTTTTCCATGACGATCCAAACCAAAGCCGCTGCCCTCGGTGACACCGCTAGCCGCCTGTCGTTCAATGCGCAGCAAGAAGCCATCACCAAGGAAGGCGAGGCAGACATGCTGAACGCGGCCCGTCTGCAAAACGAACTGAACCGCACCAACATGTTCGCCAAGCTGATGGAAGCGGGCCCGAAGGCCGCCAAGGACCTGATCTCGTAATGATCAGTTCCGGACGGCACATCCTGTGCCGCCAACGTTCGGGAACGGGGCCGCGCCGTTCCCGAGCGGTTTTTTAGATGTATTGCCCGCGCGCTTCTGCTGTTCTCCCCCGGCCCATCGCGCCGCAGCCCGATTCACCGAATCCGACCCGCTACCGCGATCCCGACATGACCCCCATCCACCACAACGTTTCTGCAACTGCCGCAACCCCTGCGCAGGATTCGTCTGCATCGCACCGTGCGCACGGTCACACAGGTGCGCACGCAACCGGCACGCTGCATGCCGTGGTATCCGCCGGCGCGGAAAACATGCTGAACACAGCCCATCTCGAGGATGAGCTGAACCGCACACAGGCATTCGCCAAGCTGATGGAAGCCGGCCCGAAAGCGGCCAAAGATCTGCTGGTGTAAAGCATGAGCATCGAACGGCGCGACAGCCTCATCCGCGACATGTGCATGCATCTGCAGATTCCGGATGCCGATGCCATCATCGCCGCCGGCCGGCTCACGGTGGAGGGGTTCGAAGTCATCATCGATGCAGTCGAGGAAGACATCGATGCGTTCTACCTGAACTTCGACTACGGCATCGTCACAGGCGGCCGCACGCTGCGCGTGTTCCGCCTCATGCTTGAAGCCAACGTCACCATCTATGCGCAAGACCATGCCCAGCTCGGGTTGGATGGCGATACGGGCGGCATCATCCTGATCGTGCGTGTGGCCTACGACCCCGACATCGACGGCGAGCAACTGGCCGAACTGCTGGGCCACTATGCCGAGCACGGCCGCTACTGGCGCGACAACATCCTGCAGACGACCGACGACATGTTCGAGAACCTCTCGAACGGTACCTACGTGTGGATTCGCGCGTAATGCGCAGCGCGTAAGGCAAGCGACAACGCTTCCTCCGGACCGGCTTCGCAGCACTCGTGATGATTTCGTGAACGCGAACGTCCGCTGTCATATAACGCCGTACGCTCGCGGCATTACATGCGAAGGTGCTCGTTGAAGCTGACGTGTCGGCTGCTGCGGCATCGCCAATCCACGTTCATGTCCGCCTCACGCACACCGTATCTTCCGACCCTAGACATCCCGCTTCTGCGCGCCGATGAGTTCTTCCCGTTCGCTGCACACCCTATCCACATCGGCGCATATCAGCTCTGGTTCACGTGTGATGCCGACGCCGACCCAGAGTCCGTCGTCGTTTGTATCGACCTCGGGAGGCCGCTCGAGATTAATGTTGACGAAGCGCTGCACGTGATCCTGGGGCTCTGCCTCGGCCTGCCGGCTTCGTCGCGGGGCGTGGTGGCGCAGCAGGCGCACACCGGTACGCTGGTCTATCGCTTTCCTTATTTGCTTCACGACGATCCGACGGGCGCCCTGCTCGTTGACGCAATGAGCGGGCTTGCCGCGGCTGCCGTATCGGTCTCGAAGTGGTCGGTGCACTAACGGATCGCGCATGTGCCGGTGACACGCAACTTCGCCACTGTCCCAGCGGATTCGCATTGCACGCGCGTTTGTCATTCGGCCGCATCAAAGTGGTATGCCGATTGACCACGCCAGCGCCTGAACATCCCGAGCCATGCCACCTTCACGCCTGTTGCCCGTCAACGTGCCGACATCGCCGTCGGAGTACGAGACACTCCACGACTTCGCCACGCGCACGCCATCGCCACCGGCCGAGGGCCGCGATGCTTCGCAGCCCCGCAAGAAGGGTGGCTGGCTCAGCAACCTGAAATCGCGCGTGCGCGAAAAGCTGCCCAAGAGCGACGAGACAGAACTGGCCACGCTGTTAAGCGACCGCAAACGCTCCGGCGCATCGTTCAATACGGTGGACAACTACAAGGCGCCCACGCGCGGCACGTTGACAACCACACCCGAGGTAACACCACAGGCCGCCGAGGGCACACCGCGCCCTGCCACACCGCAGGTGCAGGAACAGCACGAGACACGCCGCGCGGCACGTTCCCAGCGCAAAACATCGACCATGATGCAGCGCGCCGAACAAGGCGCGCAGCGCTTACGCCAACGTGGAAAACCGCCGACGCCGCCCGCGCCGGCATCGACAGCGGCGCTGACGGTGCCTGCCACCGCTGAAGCGTTCCGCCAGAGCCTTGCGCAGTTGTTCCGCACGGCGGGCAGCACGAGCGAACGTGAGCTGCTGGCCGATCGGCTCGGCGTCTTGGCGGCTCCGGCGCAGGGCACCTCGTCCGCAGCAGGCAGCTACATCCGCCCGATGTTGGCAGCGCGCGCGCTGGCGGCCACCAGCGGCGGCAATGCGGCCGATGCGCTGCGGGTACTGCAGCACGTTTCGCATGCGGTGCAGTTTGACGCCGCCGCCTTTGCCGCGCCTGTACCGACGCCAGGCAATGAAGGCTCAACGCATTCCACAAGCAGCTCATCGTTGGGCATGGGCCGCCTGTTCAATGAGACCGCATCGGCAACGTCGTCGCACCGCTCCAGCGAGTCTGACCTGAGCCTACCTCATCTGTTTGGCGAGGGCGAAACGTCGCCACAGCGAAGCGAAACCGGCGCCAGCCGAACCAGTGACGAGCAAAGCTCGCGTTCGCTCTCTCGGCAATCCAGCCTGTCGGCTCAGTACGGCTCTGACGGCTCCGCTGGTTCTTCACGCAGCCTGACAGTCCCGCCAATGCCGCAGGGCATGAGCGATGCCGGCGTGGCAAGCGCGGCATGGCGCACGGCGCAGTTGCTCTCGCGCAGCCACCACGGCTTTGAAGCGCTGACCGGTCTGATGCAAACTCCGCCCGCCCCGGAGCAGGCGGACACCGCGCGCGCCTTCCTGCAGGCGGCTGACCATGTGCATACCGCCGCCATCACGGCAGCCGACCCCACCGCCCTGTTGCACGCGCATCCGGCGGGCAGCGGCACCCAGGCCCAGGCGCTCGCTGTCAACGTCATGCACGCCGCTGCGCTCAAGCTGCGCGGCGAGCCCGTCAGCGCGCAACAGGCCGGGTTCCTTTTTGCGTGGCACCAAGGCTTTCGTGAAGACGGTCCAGGATCGGATCTGGCCAACACCAAGGCGCGCCTGGCCAAGTTTGTTGGGCGCAGCATCCCGCGAGTGGAGAAGCAAACCACGAGCAGCCATTTCTGGCAGATGATCGGCAAGAAGAAATCGCCGCTGTCATCGGCGGCGCTCGGCATGCACGGCGCGCAGCGGCCTGGGCTTGTCAAGGAAATGGACGCCTATACGGCGGCGCTGCGAACAATGATCGACGCGCTCGCGCATGCAGACAATGCGCCGTCGATGCACTCCATCGCGCACCCGGGCGATCTCTGGCGCAGCACGATCCTCGCGCACTGGGCCGAGCTGGCAGCCGCCAACGCGCCGTTGAGCGACTACGCGCTTACGGCAGAGAAGCTGCGTGCGCTGCAACCCGAAGTGGGCGCAGCTGTCAGCCGCATGCAGCGCGAAAACGCCGAGCCGACCGCCGTCGCACGCACGCCGGGCAGCTCGCCGGCCCACCAGGAATTCGCGCAATTCGTGGCCCTGACCGGACTGGCCGACGATGCAGACACCCGGGCGTGGGCGCAAACGCGGCTCGACACGCTGACCCTGCCACAGGTGAGCGCCGCGCAGGCCCACGTGGCCAAGCTCATCGATCATGCGGGCCTGGTGGGCGAGCCTCCGGAATACCTCGTGGGACTACAGCCATCGGCCACGCTGTTGCGCTACTGGAGCGCCCACGCGGGCGAGGCCGCCGAGGCGCCCGCTTTCCGAAGTGCGCTTGAACGTGCCGACAAGCTCGAGCACCCGGAAGACCTCAAGATGCGGGCACCCACCATTGAAGACGCCCGAAAGACCATCGAGACGCTGCTCACGTCCATGGAATCAGGCAACAAGGTGCGCCTGTCCAACGGCGGATGGATCGGGGGCAGCACGGCCGGCGTCTCGACAGGCTTGTCTCACGTCGGCAAGGCGTTGCCGGTGCCCGTGTCCGTCCAGTTGGACGCCAATTACGGCAGGGGCCGCCAGGCCGTGGTGGAAATCGGCCGCAGTTCACACGGGCGCGACGTATTCGTCGGCACCGACCGCACGATGCGCGCCTCAGTCGGTGTGGGCGCCTCCGTTGGCTACGACCTCAAAACGTGGGGCAAGCGCCTGCGCGCCAACCTGCTCGCCGTCAAGGTCACGCCATTCGATCTGGAGACAGGTGAGCCGCGCGGCGTGGTCATCCGGGCCACACGGCCCACACAGCGCCCCGTAGAAGGCCACGACGACTGGGAACCCATCAAGTACGACGACAAGGCCGCGGCCGATGCCATCGTCAAGGCCACCAACCTGCTGTTCGAGCAGGCGAGCGCCGCGCCCGAGCACCGGCCCAATGCCGACACGCTGTGGAATACGCTGGCACAGCACTGCGGCGAAAGCGGTGGCAGCGGCGGCATTTCCATCAGTTGGGTCGACCAGACCAAGAAGCGCTGGCGCGCGTCGATGGATGCCAGCGTTGGCATGAACGTACGCGTAAGCAGCCCGCACACACCGGTGCGGATCGGCCCCTCTGCAAGGCTGCGCGGCGAGAAGACACTCAGCAACACAGCCACCCTGCAAGAGAAGACCGGCACGATGCGCATGGAGCAGTTCAGCGTCGCGACAGGGCACAAGGTGACGGCACGCGCCGGCCTGGCGTTCTCGGTGGGCCGCACCTTCTACACGGCGGCCCCCGACGACAACGCATCGGCCAAGGCCGGCGAGAGCGGCAAATTCACACAGTCGTTTACCGGCGGCATGCCGCTGGGGTTCAACTGGAAGCTCTCGGAAGGCGGCCACACGACGAAGGTGAAGATGGCTTACCAGAACGGCAAGATTGCCGATCGCGTCAGCTACTTCGACACCGAATACCGCAGCGTGCGCGAATACCTGGCTGTCGTGCGCAGCGACCGCGATGCGTGGATCAACATGCTCGCCAACAAGCCCGGCGGCACGCCGGAAAAAGCCGCACGCGAGTTCGAGGCCTACTGCGAAACCGTCGAAAAGCACGCTCGTCCTAATCAGCGCTACCTGCACCGGCATCGGCTACGACCGGCTGCCGCACGCGAGATCGAGGGCCACCTTGCCCTGGCGGACCTGCACCGTAGCCTCGACCCGAATTCTGCCGACGCGCAAGCCTCCGAAGCGCTGGCGCAGGCGCTGCTGGAGGCGCCCGCATCGCGCTTGCCGGAAAAGCTGGCCATCGTGGAACAGGTATCCACCAGCCGCAGCCGTGGGCTGACGAGCGCGCTGCAACTACGTGCCAGCAACGAAGCGGAAGGCACGCGCGAACTCGCCGCCATCAAGTTCGGCTGAAGATGATTCATCAAATTGTCATATAACCCGGCGAATTAATCATTTCACCGGTTTTTTATGCGTTCATGCGCATAATCGTTCACACAGAATGCAGCATTCGCATGCTGAAAATAAAAATTGCATAGTCAACAAAAAAAACTCAATCAGATCTAAACACGATTTCACTCTTTATAGGGATGTGTGAGCAAATTGTGAACGTTATGCTTGGCCCCAGTTTGAAGCGCCGCTGCAACGATTCAATTCTTAGTGCAGCGGCTTGAAAGAAGGGGAGCACCATGAAGTTCGCCGTATTGACCTCAAACCCATCCAGCTTTGCCTATGTGGCAAGCTGCCTATCCACCCCGGAGGTGGAGTGCGTCCGCTTTGACGACGCCCTGTCGCTGCTACGTGCGCGCCGCACGGAAACGTTTGATCTGTTGATGATCGATGCCCAGCATTTCCGTACGGCCGGGCAGCTCGTGCTGTCGTGGCGGGAGTGCAATGCCGACATGTGCTGGCCTACGCTGGTGTTCGGGCAGTTTGTCGACCGGGGGGACATGGCGTCGGCCTTCGATGCCGGGGTGGACGATGTGTTGACCGGTCACTTCAGCGCCGAAGAGCTGCAAGCCCGCGTGCAACGGGCACTGCGCCGTGCTGAGCCGGAGCGCCAGAATGCCGGCATCAATGTCGTGGTGGGGCCGTATCGGCTTTGCCGCCTGACCCGCACCGCCACGGTCAACAGCGTCCCCATTCGTATGACCGCTCGGGAGTTTGCGACGGCATGGTTGCTGTTCTCTTCGCCCGGTTCGTTCCTCTCGCGCCAGCAGATCGCATCCGCCGTGTGGGGCGCAGACGCCAGCATCGTCGAGCGCTCGATCGAACAGCACATCTACAAGCTACGCAAGAAACTTCAGTTCGGCCCCGAGACCGGCGTAGAACTCAAGACCGTCTATGCACGCGGCTATCAGCTGGCCGTGCAAGTCGCCAGCAACGAGCCGGCAGGCCCGCAGGCGCACACTGTTCTGGCCGCTTAAGCGGCCTTTTTGCGCAAACGATTGCGCGCCGTAGGCGCCGACCGCGCCTACAGCGAATTGTTTTAGCGTTTCTTAATGAAAATCTTCAGGGCGTATATTTCAGTACCGGCTTAATAAATTCAGTGCCGGTTTAAAACATACTGTCCTGCTATGGTTATCGCGTTAATGACTTTCGCGCGATCTACCTTCACCCACACATTGCTGATATAACGCTGCCAATTCGGTCCGATTGCGTGCTTGTAAACGCATCAGGATTTGACGCACGTGCGATTTCACGGTTTCTACGCCGATATGCAGCGCCTGTGCGATCTCCACATTGGATTTTCCTGAGGCCGCCTCACGCAGGATGTCGCACTGCCGTGGCGTCAGCACGGAGAGCACAGCCCCCTTGCCGGACGAAGCGGCAGGCACCTTCCGCCTTGACTCCAGCATCCGCCCGAGCATCGCGTACGCCTGCTCCAGCGTGACCGGCTGGGCAGGCGGGTCTTCGCCAGCGGCCTCGGCAAGCTCGGTCAGGTCGACCAGGATCACACCGTTTGATGCGCGAGTCACCTCTCGAACCGTGATCGTCACAGGTAGCACCACCGGCGCCCGCCAGGCGGCAGCTACAGGAAGCGGGGAGAAATACCGGCTTTCTCGCGTGTTGTCGGCTGCGTGTAGCAGCACGTCGTTCTGGGCCCGGGCGTTCATGTCGTCCTTCGCTCTTGTGGAAGCTATGCATCTGGATGCAGTGGCGCGCGCGGATGGGGTTCCGCGACAGCCTCTTACTCTCTCTGTGCAACGAGGGAGAAAAACCGGAACCCCAATCGAGAAAAAATTTCGCGGCCGACGTGCGCTCAGCGTGGGCCGATGCGCACCCACACGCCGCCAAGCTCCTTCACCTGGATGGGCAGCGTTTCGGCCAGCATGTGGAGGGCTCGACGTCCCTCCAGTGGGAACCGCCCCGTCACGCGCAGGTCGGCCACCTCGGGGTGCAGCTCGATCAGGCTACGGTGGTAGGGGCGCAATGCGTCGATCACATCCGCCAGCGGCTGATGTTCGACTTCGACCATGCCGCGCGTCCAGGCGGCCACGTTGCGCGCCATCAACGTCAGTTTTTCGATGCCACCGTCGCCAAGACGCCGTACCTCGCCCGCATGCGCCGTGGAAACGGCACCGGCCGGCGTCGACAACCCCGCGCTGCCTTCGAGCACGGCAACCGTCATCGCGCCACTGGGCTCCAGCGTTGCGCAAATCATGCCACCCGTGCATTCCACCGTGCCCGCCGCAGACCACAACCGCAACTGGCCCGACGGCGACCCTGCCACGGCCAGCACGCTGCCGCTGCGCAGTCGCACGTCGTAACCGCGCGCACCCGCAGAGGCATCCACCGCGCTGCGCGCGTTCAGGCGTAGTTGATAGCCGCCGGCCAGCGCGAAGTCGCGGCGCTCCGAGGTGACCGTACGCATGTCGGCAACCAGGTCGGATAGCGGGATCTCTCTGTCAACGAGGGCGGCAACACCCAGACCCAGCCCGCTGAAGATGAGCGCGCGGCGCACATGCCTTGCCGGCGAAGCAGGCGTATCGAGAAGCCGCCGCGCGGCGCGACGGTGCGGGTCTGCCACGGGCGGCAGTGCCATCGAACCCAACGCACCTTGCAAACGCTGCACGGCAGCGGCATGCTCGGGATCGGCTTCCTGCCAGGCGGCAAAGCGCTGGCGCTCCATCTCCGAAGCCGTGCCCGAGCGCAGTACGACCAGCCACTGGATCGCCTGCTCGGCGATCCGATCATCCAGCGCGTGCTTCACGATGATTCGGCCAGATAGCACAGGCGCATGGCCTGCGTCATGTATTTCTGCACCATGCGAACGGAGACCTGCAGGCGCTCGGCAATCTCTGGGTATGTGAGGCCATCGAGCTGGCTGTAGAGAAAAGCGGCGCGCGCCTTGGCGGAAAGCCCATCGAGCATGCGATCGATGGAGGTGAGGGTCTCGAGGATCAACGCGCGGTCTTCAGGGGATGGCAGCGTTGCTTGCGGTTGCGTGGCGGCCCACGCCATATAGGCGTCTTCCAGATCACGACGGCGCCAGAGGTCATAGAGCAAACGCTGCGCAATCGTTGTCAGCAAGGCGCGCGGCTCGCGGATGTCTTGCCACCCGGGCCTTTGCAGCAATTGCACAAACGCCTCCGCCGCAATGTCTTCAGCGCCAAAGCGACAGCCCGTCTTGCCGCCCATACGACGGGCGAGCCATGCATAGTGTTGTCGGAACCAGTCAGAGGCCAGTTCGGTAACTGGCTGGCAGGTTTGCGTCACGGTATCCTCCGCGAAAATCTGTGCTGGCCGTTCCCCGGCAAACGGCCCGATCCGGTGTTGAGAAAGCCCCCACCCAGATGTCGAGATTCTAACCACCGCTGATATTTCAGGTGAGCATTTTTTCGGCTTTTATCGCAGTTTTTCGGCAGACCCGCTACATCCAGATGCCTCTGCTGTCATCGTTCAGCGGTGCAACCCGGTTGCTGCAATTCGTTGCAGCGACAACCGCCACGGCGCCCGCCCATGCCCCCCGAAGAATTGCCCCAACCCCCGTTTGACGACGACGCATTGCCTGCGCATGCCCTGCGCATCGGCACCCGCAACATCTGGCTGGCTTATGACAGCTACGCCGAGCCCGACATGCTCACGGCGTACGTCGAACTTGGGCCGCGCGAGACGCTGGACGTCGCGCTCACGCTCAATCTGCTGCTCGGTCTCTGCCTGGAAGTGGACGGTGCCGCACGTGGCAGCGTCGTGCAACACCCGCAGACCGGCCAGATGATCTATCGCTTCCGCTACGCGCTGGACGACGACCCCGAAGCGACCGATCTGCTCGATGCCATCGCTGCACTCACCGCAGAGCTGGACGGCGGCGGCGCGCCCACGCGGTATTGAGCCGCCGCAAGCAGTCGCTTCGGATGCCGACGCAGCACTTCGGCAGCCGTGATGTTCGCCGGCAGGGGCTGGCTACGCTTGCAAGGTTCAATTGTGCTCGGGCGAAACCGCGTTGCCCCGGCATGCCAACCTCGGAGCCCTCGCCCACCATGAAGATCTTCTCCCGACACTCCAGCGCGACGCCTCCGGCGCAGACGTCGTCCAACGCACCGGCCTCGCAATCCGCGCAGCCGTCAATGCCGAGCGTGCGCAAGACGTCGCAGTTGCCCGGTGGCCTGCGCGATCTTGCCGATATGGTGACAGCGAGCCGCCAGAAGAAAAGCGCTGCCTCGCTGACGAACGAGCAGCTCAAGGTTGCGCTGTCGAGCACCACATTGAGCGGACGCGGAACACGCGCCGCGCACCGGGAGGCCCAGAAGCGTATTCGCAACGGCAAGCTGCAGTGGCCGCCGCAACAGCCCGGGCAACCGCAATCTGCTGCACCGCGGGCACAAGAGCACGCGACCAGCGCCAGCGAAACGCCGCTTCACACCCCACACGCGCAAGCGAATCCGAACCCGACGCCCACGCCGACCGAGCAGCCCCACGCCGAATCGTCTGGTACGGCCCACGCTGAACACACAGAACACACAGAACACGGCACGCAGCAGGACCTGGCCATCGTGCTGCGGCCGCTGTCGCCCTCGTCGCTGTCTCCCTCGTCCAGCGCGCACGCGCAAGGCCGCCACACGCCGCCGAATGCGCCCGTGTTCGATCCGGATACCGGCGCACTCAACAAGCCCCAGTTGCGCCAGATGGCGCTTGCACTGAAAGATGCGCTCCCCACGGTGCCGATGGCGCTCACGCGCTCGCACCCGCACAGTGACGGGCTGCGCGCCAAGCTTCAGCATCAGCTAGGTACCCTCCAGACGATTGCCGCGGACAACACCCGCAAGGCTCCGCACGAGGTTGGCATGGCGGTGCGTGATGCATTTGCATCGGCGGCCAAGACCGCGCGCCAGCTTGCCAAATCGTTGGGCAACCATGATCCGGCCGACGCCTACAAAGGGATCGCCGCGCTGCTCAACGAACTCAAGCGCACGCACCTGAGCGGCAGCGCGCACGACGTCATGAGCCACTATGCCGAGAAGGAAACCGCCAACCTCGAAGCCAAAGCACCGGGTATCAGCACGGCCAAGCCCGGCTCCAACGTGAGCACGGGCACGTCGGGCAGCGTGTCAATCTCAGGCTTTCCCACCAACCGCTATGCGGGTGCCCACGTGTCGGTGGAAGCGGGTGGCGGCAAGGGCCGGCTGTACTTTGCCGATGACGACGGCGACGTCGACTACTGGCCCTCGGCACAGGCCTTCGCCAAAGTTGCGCTGGGCGGCAAGCTGGGCGAGTGGGCCGCCAAGCTGACGGGCCGGTTGGACCTGTCCGGCGGCAATGTCTACCTCGAGCATGATGACTTGCGCCAGCTCGTCAAGCTCGTTGCCAACCACGATGCCAACCGCGCCTGGGTCAAGTCTGCCGGGCCGCATGCGCGCCAGGTGAAGCAGCAGTTGGAATCGTTGGCCAATCTGGTGTCTCACGCCATCGGCCGCAACTACACGGAAGCCCCGGGCAAGCCCTACTTCCTGAACGACGCCAAGATTGCCAAGGGTTTCAACACCTTGAAGATGACGCTGCTGGCCGGCGCAATCGACCAGAAAGTGGGCGGAGACCGCTTCAGCACGCTGATGAAAGCCGCATACCCGCCCATCGCCGACGTGCTGACCGATCGCATTGGCAGCGGGCAGCCCATGCCGGCGCAACCGCGACGCGACGTGCCCGATTCCGTGGCGTATGGCGACCGCTTCCTAGCCTACCGCCAGGTGACCGGCAGCGTAGATGCCACCGTCGGCAACGAAACCCACGGTGGCACCAATCTGGAAGCCGGCGGCAGCTTTGATGTGAACGTGCGCGGCAACGTGGCGCAGTTCTTCACGGAAAGCGCGGCCGCACCGCACACGCTCCTGGACCCGGGCTATCACAAGGATTATCAGTCCACGTTCAAGCTGCATCAGCAGCTCGATGCAGCCTGTGCCGAACCGCCGCCCGCGCAGCTCCACCTGTACAACGAGACACGCAAGGCACTGACGCACGAACTGCATGCGGGCCCCGCGCAGCCCTTCACCGAAGCCGAGCGCCTGCACTACGGCGAGGAAGCCAACATCCCCGCGCAGTTCCGCAACGCCATCACACACGCCAGCCCCGAGCAGCTTAATCACGCGACGGACCAACTGGAGCATCTCATCGGCAGCTATCTGCAATTTGCGGATCACGCCGGCGCCGTGCTCGCCAGGAACGATCGGTTCATGCCCGCCAAAGAGCGCGATACGCTGAACCAGCATCGCGAAGCGGCCTTCGCACAGATCAACCAGACCGTGTGGCATGGCCGCTATCCGCAAAAGGATGCACTCGCCAACCCCGAGGCGTTCGTGGCAAAGAGCCATGCCGCGATCAGCTTGGCGCTGGGCTGCGTGGGTGCGCATATCTCTGTCGTGAAGCAGCAGATGGCACAGCGTGAGGAGCACGGCATGGCCGCCGCCGAAGCCATCCTGACGGCCGATTCGATGTACAAGACTGCGCGCGGAATGCTGGACAAGACGTACCTGCCGCTCAAGAACTACGACGTGCAGAAGAACGGTCCGTTGAAAGACAAATCGCTGTGGCAGCGCTGGGATACGGCACTTAAGGCGACGGTTTCCGGCGGCGCGCAAAGCAGTGCGCTCAACGCGATCCTCAACCGCTTCGGCCGGTCTACCGGCAAAGTGCAACTGGGCCCATTCACGGGTTCCATCTCGGTGGGCAATAGCGCGGGGCAAGTCTCGCTCACCGCCGAGGCGCGCCTGATGAATGCCGATCATCAGGCCAACCCCAGTCGCACGGGCAAGTTCTGGCAATTCACGTTCACCGCGCAGGGCGGTGCGCCCATTACCGGCGTGATACTCAACCAGGCAATTGCAGCGGCCGTCGAGAAATTCGCGCCGAACATGCGGCTGCAGGACGACAAGTTCGATCCGCACGAGTTGATCCGCCAAACGCAGGGGCTGCTGCTCAACGTGACCGACGGCACCAGCCTGGTCGTCAAGTTGCGCCAGGCGCCTGACGTGGAGAACGCCCCGATGGAGCTGCAATATGCGCGCGTCCTGCGCAACAAGAACAGCGGCATGAGCCTGTCGTTGACGGTGCCGACGCCGCACGGCACGTTCACGCCGTCGGTCTCGCATACGGACAGCACGCAGAGCTACGCGGGCGAGGTGATGGGCTCCGACACGAGCTACCTCATCATGCAGCATCCCTTCCTCGCCAAGATCGTCGACGCGGAAGCCCATGGCGAAGACGCCGCGCTACGGCAAGCGTTCGATGCAAATCCGGTGCAACGCGATCGCTACCTCGCCAATCCGAACCTGATGGCCGATGTGGTGGCCAAGTACGCCGCGGCCACGCAAGAGATCAACGCCGCGGCCGCCGAGAACCGCCCCGTCCAGATCAAGAACGAGTTCGTGCGCTATCACGCGGCAACCCCGTTCGCACGTGCGGCACAGGTGTCGACGCAGGTGGCTGCGCACGCTCCGGGTTCGACCGCTAATGGCGAACAGCTATTCAAGCTTGCCGAACCGCTGGCCAAGCCGATCGACGTAAGCCACCTCGACGTGGAGGCGATGCGTGCACGCCTGCAAGCCATGGCGACCATCGAGGAACGCGCCGACTATCTGTGCGACTCCAACCAGGGCCGTCCGCTGCTCGATGCGTTCTCGAAGATCATTGGCAACACGCGCGCCATCAACTCGGCAGCGCTGTTCCATACCGAGGAGCGCAACATCGGCATCCAGTCGCTGGTGCGCAACCCGAAGGCGCTGCAGCGCGAGAACGACCAAACCCAGGCCGCCCTGCACGGCAAGCCGCAACCGTCCGGCACCATCGGCCAACTGCGCACGCGCCTGGAACCGACCAAAGCGTCGATCAAGCAGGCCAACCTGGCGAATCTGCAGCAGCTCGCTGCCATGAACCTGCCGATCAGCCAGCAGGCACAGCAGGAGATTCAGCGCCGCAAAGCGCTGCTTGGCAACGCTTTCCCCGCCGACGAAGGTCAATCGCAAACATAAGCCTCCTCAGACTCCCCCCCTTGACGCCAGCCCAGGAAGCGCCCGGGCTGGCCTTTTTTTGCCTGCTTCCAAGCGTTTTTGGCCGCGTTGCGTTGGACAAAACAAAGGCCGGCATCAAGCCGGCCCATGGGAAAATACGATTGAACGGCCCTGCTAGCCAGCGTGCAGCCAGTCGCGCACGACAGCAACATGCCGCTGTGCGAGGCCGTCGCCAGCCCTGACATAGCGTGCGACGTAACTCTGCAGCGGGGGCCAAGCCGCGAACTTCTGGACCGCCTCGTCAACCGATCCGCCAGCGGCGCCATATTCGAGCAACGCTGCAAAGGCCTCGCCACGCACCATCCGTGCGGCAGCGTCTTCCGGCAACCCGGGCTCGCGCAGGCGCTCGCTCAGCAGCATCGCCATCAGCGCATCAAGCGACAGCGCCTCTTCGTCCAGGCAACCGAGCGCATAGCGCTCTTGGGCTCGCTGAAAGACGGCGCTGCGCAGCGCTGCCAGTTCGCACAGGCCATCCACCAGCAGGCCGAGGCGGCGGCTATCGCGGTATGCACGCAAGGCGTCGGGTGCGATGGCGTTGATATAGCGCTCCATCCAGATGCACAAGGCATCGCTGCCATATTCGGCGTCATAGGGCTGCAGGCGTGCGCGCCAGCCCTGGCGCAGCGCAATCCAATCCGGTGCGATGGCAGAACCGGCCGTCGCGATGGCGCCGGCTATGGGCCGCAACTCAGCCAGCCGAGCAGAGAGGTGCGCCGGCACATCGACACGGCACGCTGGCGGCAGATCGCGCAGCGTATCAGGCAGGCCTGCCAAGGCGTAGCAGCCGCGCAAATCCAAGTGCGTCAGCTGCTTCAGGTCGCCAACCGACGCTGGCAAGCTGCGCAGCGATCCGCAATCGCGCAGGCGCAGCGTGCGGAGTTGCACGCAATGGCCAATGCCCTCCGGCACGGCCACGAGGTTCGACATGCCAGAGACGTCAAGATGACGCAGCTTGCGCAGTCGCCCGAGCGACCCGGGCAGCGTCGTCATGGCAGTGTTCTCGCGCAGGTCCAGCCGCTCCAGTTCGGCCAGGTTGCCCAGCGTGTCGGGCAACACAGAGAGCAGCGGATTGCCGCGCAGGTGAAGCTCGCGCAGTTGCGCAAGCTGGCCCAGGCTGATCGGCAGTTGGCTGAGCAACTTGTTGGATGCCAGCGTCAGCGTCTGCAATGCGGCCAGCGTGCCAAGCTCAACGGGCACGATGCGCAGATCCGTGCCCTGCAGAACCAGGCGCTCCAGCTTCGGCAGTTGAGACAACGACGACGGCAGCGCGCGCAGCGGCGAATCGAGCACGACAATCTCCTGCAACTGCAACAGCTTGCCGATCCGCCCCGGCAACGCTGACAACCGCGGGTTGCGCGCGAAATGCAGCGCGCTCAGGTTGACCGGCAATCCACCAGACGCCGGCCACTCGAAAAGATCGCAATCATGGACGGTCAGCCGCTCAAGCTCTTCGGCCAGGCACAGGGCCGCAGGCAGGCGCATCACAGGAATACCGTCGAGCACGAGGTGCCGATTCTTCTGCTGCATGGCCAGCAGCATGCGCGTGGCCGCCAGGGCCAAGCCTTGCTCCGTGGGCCGTGCGGTGTCGGTCAGCAACGGGCCGCTGTAGCGGTGCAGACGGCGCGCCATCTCCTGCTGCCAACCCGCCACCGCCTCGCATACGGCCAGCCAGCGGCTGGCATCGGTGGGCGGAACAAGGGCTCGTAGGCCGTGGCCCTGTGGCATGGCTTGCTGGATGCGCAATGCATCGCGCGCCGCGCCTGCACGCTGCTGATGCTGTGCGCGCGAAGACGTCGACGCTGCCTGTCGGTCGTGATGCGAAAGCGGCATGTGAAATCGATTGGCGGCCGGCGACGCCTCGGCGTGCCCGGTCCGCACACGCTGCAACACGCGCCGCAATGCGCGCGACAGCTTGTTTGTCACCGAGACACCTGCATCCGCCGCACCCCGGTCGGCATGGCTCTGCGCGACGGTATCGGGCAGCGTGGAGGCACTACCGTAATGTGATTGCATGATGGGCCCAAGAGAAGATGAAGTGGCAATAGGCGGCGGGCAACGCGCCCTTTCCGCCTGTTTGCTGATCGTATGGACCACCGCGCAACACGACCTGTGGCAGGACGAACCCGTTGCGCCCGCGGCGAACCGTCGTGCCCATGCACGCTGTCGATACGGTTTCGCTGCAAGCCCGGCAAATTCGCACTGTGCGTGCGCAACGCCCGGCACGCATTTCTATGATGCGCGCATGCTCGTTACCGGAGATCCGCAATGCATGCCCCATCGTCTCGCATCATGACTGCGCGGGAGCGTCGCGCAGCCACCCATGCAGTACCGCCCACGCGTCGCGAAACGCATCACACCCGGCAGCAGCAACGCCTGCAGCAACGGCACCCCATGACGCGCGCCTGCGCCGGCAGGCAAGAGCATGCGCGGGCGTGACCGGTACGCTGCGGCGCTGCGGCGGGCGCTGGTTTTTGCCATTGCACTGCTGGGCTGCCTGCCTGCTGCAGCCCTGGCCGATTGCATCGACGATGCCGCCGCATACCACGGCGTCAATGCCCAGGTGCTGCGTGCCATCGGCTATCAGGAATCGCACCTGAACCCGCAAGCGCACAACCGGAACCGCAACGGCAGTGAAGACCTTGGCATGTTCCAGATCAACACCATCCACCTACCGGAACTGTCGCGCTACGGTATCGGCCGCCAGATGCTCTATGACCCGTGCGTCAGCGCCTACGTGGCTGCGTGGCATCTTGCGCGCAAGGTGCAACTGCACGGCAACAGCTGGCATGCCATCGGGGCGTATCACTCGGAGTCTCCCGGGGAAAACGGCGTCTATGCCCGGGCCGTTGAGGGCATTCTCAACCGCAAGCTGGCAGCACGCGCGCCGCTGCCGATTGCCGGGCAAACGCGTGCACAAGAGCCGGCGCCGCAGCCCATGCAGGATGGCGCCAAACCCATGCGCCCCGTCGTTCTCAAGCACGCAGCAGCTCAGCCCCTCGAGCACGGCGGGCGCGCATCAAACGTGCCGACGGCAGGTGCAGATGAACACTGGCTCGATGCCATGCTGACCAGCCTGAACCAGAGCGCAAGCCTGCGGGATCGGTTCAGCCGGTAAGTCCGGGCGCCACCGCTTGATTGCGGGGCCGGACCACCCCCCTATACCGCGTCGCATCTTCGAACTCTGAATTTTTCTCAACTCGCGTGTCGGCAATGCCGGTCCGCTGACGAAACGCTCTATCCTTCCCGACCACCCCCCAAACAATAAATCGGGTGTCAGCAATACAAGGGGAGCATTCAACATGAAAAAGCGATTTCCTGGAGGAATTGCGTATCGGCCCGCGCGCAGGTCACTGGCTGCGGCGGCCGCGGCAGCCCTGTGGGCATTCATGCCGGCCGGGCATGCAGTCGAACTGGGCGTGCTACATCTGCATTCGAACATTGGCCAGCCGCTTGATGCGGAAATCGATTTGACGGGGTTGCGGCCCCACGAAGCCCAAACGCTGGTGCTGCAGCCCGGCAACCGCGAAAGCTACCTTGCCGCCGGCGTGCCTTACGGTGCAAGCGCGCCTTCGCTGCGTACGACCCTGGTGCAGCGGCAAGACGGCGGCTACGTCGTTCGCGTGTACTCGACCATTCCGCAGGTGGATTCCATTGCGGATATCGTCGTGCGCCTTGCGGGGCCTGCTGGAAACACGCTGGCGGCATATACGGTGCTGCTCAGCCCGCCAGGCGCGGCAAGCGCCCCCACCACGTTCCTGCAGACGCAACGCAAACCGGCGCCTGCTTCCGCAGTGTCGGCGCCCAGCGGTGCGTCGGCACCACGGGTGCAGACGCCTGCAGCGGCAGGCGCTTCCACTCCGGCGGCAAACGCGACCGCCGGCAGTCAGCCGGACGGCGTGCGTCCATCGGCGGCGGCAACCACCTCGTCTGCGGGTGAAGACGACGAGCGCGCCGCAGCGCCCTATACCGTCAAAGCGGGCGACAGCCTCTCACAGATCGCGTTCGGCACTGTGCGGAATCGGGCGGATGTCTCTGCTGCACAGGCGGCGCTGGCACTTTACCGGAGCAATCCGCACGCCTTTATTGCCGGAAACATCAACGGCCTGCGCGTCGGCGCGACGTTGCGTGTGCCAGCGCCAGACGAAATAACCGCGGTGGCAAGAAGTGAGGCCGAGCGCCAGATCCGCATGCTGACGCAGGCCGTGGCTACCGACCGCACGCCGCCTGTTCCCGAGGCAAATGCCAACGCCGTCGCTGGCAGCAGGCCGCGTTCGGCGCCAGCCAACGCATCGGACAAGGACACGCTGCGCCTTTCCGCCACGGGTGCGCAAGCGCAGGCAAAAGTGGAGCAGCTCAACGAGGAGTTGGTTGCGGCCAGGCAGGCGATCCGTGAACTCGAATCGCGCCTTGCGCAGGTTGAGCGGAATCTGGCCGATATGCGGCGGCTTGCGGCGTTGAAGAATGTGCCTCCACAGACTGCCGCAGCCCCCGCGACGGCACCGTCAGGGGACGAGGTCGAAAGCCGTAGCCCGGTGCCGGCCGATCATCCAGCGCTCTGGAAGCGCGCCGACGTCATCGGTCCAGTCTTAGGCGTCCTGCTGGCTGTGCTATCGGCCGGGTTGATGTTCTACCGCATTCGCATGCGCAAGGTACAGTCCGCACTGGCCGCGATCTATACCCAATTCCACGATCACGCGGATCCGCTGACCGAGCGCGGTCCTCGCGCCAAACGCAATAGGGAAGCTGCGTCACCCCAGTAGATCGCCGAGGGCGTGGAGTTCAGTAGCACGAAGAGCGCGCCGTGAGCCCGTTACGGCTGCGCTCCTGGCTGCCTGCTGAGTCCGGCATGGAGGAGCAAGTGCAGGATCGTTTATATGGCGCGCCATTACAGTCGACGCCCAGGCAGTGAAAACCCGCACGCAAACGTTTTTCTTTGGGGATGCCGGTACACCTCCGCGAGTACGTGCCGATTTAAATCGGGCCCTTGCCTTTCCACCGCGGCGTCAAAACGAGCATGCACACGAACCGACAATCGTTTGCATCACTTGGCTCGGCCTGGCGTCACATTAAGGCGGGTCTATACGGGGCGCAAAAGGCACATGCCGCGCCCCACCGCTGGGGTGGATGGCCTAATTCCAATTGATCGACGTTTGCCTTGCACCAAGCCATGCCTTCCGCGTGCCCTCCGCTTCTGAAAGCCATTCCGATTTGCCTGATCCTGACCGCATGCGGCGGTGGCGGCGACGATACGGTCACCGCGCCGCCCAGCGCAACGCAGCCCGTTGGGCCGATTGGAGCACCGGTCGCGCCGGTAGCCCCCATTGCTCCAGCGACGTACACGATTGCTGGAATGGTCTCGGGCCTGCTCGATTACGGCAGCCTCACGCTGCTTAACAACGGCGCAGATCCGATCGTCCAAGCCGCCGACGGCAGCTTCAGCTTTTCCGTTTCCGTAGCGGCGGGCAAAGCCTACGCTGTCTCCGTCAACGCCCAACCGCTTTGGCAGTCCTGCTCCATTGCAAATGGCAGCGGACTGGCCAACGGTAATGTCAATAACGTAAGCGTGAACTGTGCAGTCGCACAGTCGATGGTGTCCACCATCGCTGGTTCGACCACTGCGGGGTATGCCAACGGCACGGGATCGGCAGCGTCGTTCCGGCAGCCCAGCGGTATTACGCGGGACGCCTCTGGCAACCTGTATGTAGCGGATTACGCCAACCACGTCATTCGCAAAATCGCACCGGGCGGCGTCGTCACGACCCTGGCGGGCACGGGCAGCCCGGGCCACGTCGATGGCATGGCGGGCAGCGCCAAGTTCGCGACGCCTGTCGGCATTGCCGTGGCGGCCAGCGGCAACATCTATGTGACGGAGTTCTACGGCAACGATATTCGAATGATCACGCCGGGCGGCATCGTGACGACGCTTGCCGGTTCGGCAACGGCGGGGAGCGCCGACGGCATCGGCGCAAGCGCCTCATTCAACAACCCGCTGGGCATCGCGGTGGATGCCAACGAAAACGTCTACGTGGCGGATTACAGCAACAACATGATCCGCAAGATCACGCCAGCCGGCGTGGTGACCACACTGGCCGGCACAACTACGGCGGGCTGCGACAATGGCGCGGCAGCCCTCGCCACCTTCAACGGGCCATCGGGAATCGCGCTTTCTCCGTCTGGCACGCTGTATGTGACGGAGTGGTTCAACAGCGATATCCGACAGATTTCCGCGGCGGGCGTCGTCACGACGCTGGCGGGCTCCGGCGCGACCGGCAGTGACGACGGAGTGGGGACTGCGGCAACGTTCGCCCTGCCGGTGGGAATCGCGATCGGTACCAACGGCGTGCTTTATGTCGCTGACGATGGCAACAACTTGGTCCGCATGGTGACCCCGGCGGGCGTGGTTGCCACCTTGGCGGGTTCCCTCACCCCTGGAAGCGCCGACGGCGCTGGCACCACCGCGATGTTCAATCAGCCCTCCGGGATTGCGGTCGACGCAAGCGGCAATCTGTACATCGCCGACCAAGCAAATAACCTGATCCGCAGCGTCGCACCCAACCCGTAAACGTACGGCGTACCCACCGCCCGATTCTGTTTCGCTTTCGCCCTATCGAAAAAAAGAAAGCCCCAGGGCGCTTGTAACCGCCCCGGGGCTTCTTGACCGCTCTTCACGGAGGCACGTGAATCATGGCTACGGATCAGTTTATTGGATCATCGCCCGCGAACGAACGTTGATGAGGTTATTTGAACAACGCGCGCCTCACCGTCATGAAGCATTGTTCATTCAGTGCACCAAGCGATTTAATAAAGCGATCGCGCTATTGAGTCGCCATTAAGCTAACGGCAGACAAACAAGAGAGACACAATTATCCGATCGCTTGGAGTCCAATTGACCAGTGCATTTAGCGCCTGGCTGGCACCAGCATCACCGGAATCGACTTAGATGTCGGCGTCCCGGCCTCGTCCGCGACATACGACAGCGGCACCAGCGGATTCGTCTCAGGGTAATACGCCGCCAGACAACCACGCGGGATGTCATACGCCACCAGACGGAAGCCATCGGCGCGGCGCGTGGTGCCGTCGTCTGACAGTGTCACCATGT
>NZ_JAMXHU010000006.1:0-212654 GCF_023955645.1 Ralstonia mojiangensis
GCCAGCCACCCGCACCACCGCCCTACGAGCCGCCCCCAGGAAGAATCGAACCGAGCACAAAGTGCACGCCCGTGCCGACATTTGAATTTGGTTGCGAGCACGACAACTAAAAACCGGCTGGACAAAATACTGTGGGCCAGCAAGTGCTCGACCGGAACCAATGACGTTCACAAGTCATGTTTGCTCGGACCTGCAGCTTCTAACGGATCGATGGTTGGCCGATGCACTAGTTTCCGCAAAGGGATCACGACGGGCGCGCGTGTGGCGCGACAATCGCCGCTCACGCTGGCCCCAATCCCCTCCTCCATAGACCAAGCCGCAGCGCTTGACATGCATCAATGGCCGATCGTGCCTGGCCTCTACATTGACAGTGCGGGCATCCGCCGCACATCACACTCTAGGCCGCTCATCATGGCAAACAATCGACGCACCCTCATCGCAACAGCATCGACCACGTTACTGTTCGCGTGGAGTTTTGTTGCCCTCGCCGCCGATCCATCCAACGAAAAAAAGACATCGCCGCCCGCCGCGACGGCCGTGCAGCAAAGCAATGCAGACTTTGACGCGCAGATCGCCCATCTGCGTGCCATCAGGGAACGCATGGCACGTGCAAATACCCCAGAAGAACGACAAGCGCTCATGAACGAGCGCATGAGGGTCATGCAAGACATGATGGCCAGCATGCGACAGACGGGCGCCATGCAACCGGCAGCAAGAAGGGGCCAGGCCACTCAGATGGCCACGTGTCGGAGCATGATGGAAAGGAACACGGCCCTGATGCAGGAGATGATGCAAATGATGAAGGATGGCCAGGGCATGGGAATGGGCATGGGCCGCGGAATGGGGCCCGGAATGGGTCCTGGTGTGGGCGGCATGATGCAGAAGTAGATTCGGGCGGAGTGCGTTCAACGCTTCTTTCGCACAACAATTCCCGTTGACCCTCCCTGCATGGGAGGGTTTATCGTTTCCTGAGCGTAAGAAACGCATGTTGCCGTTCAAGCAAGTGCATCTGGCAGCAGTCCAACTGATAGGAGCCGATGTCAATGGAAGAACACCGCCACGTCCACGCTGCTGAGCACGATCACACGCACTCGCATGGTGGCCACACCGGCCATCACCATGACGGACACGGTGCAATGCACGAGCAGCACGGCCGGGCCGTAACGGCAGCTGCCGGGCATGCTGACAAAGACCGGGCTGCGGCCGCTCCCGCCGAGTCCCAAGCAGGGACCGTCTACACATGCCCCATGCATCCGGAAATCCGGCAAGACCGTCCAGGCAATTGTCCGATCTGCGGTATGACTCTGGAACCGATCGTTCCGGACTTGGATGACGAAGAGAACCCCGAACTTAAAGACTTCCAGCAGCGCTTCTGGTGGACGCTGCCGCTCACCGTTGCCACGTTCGTCCTGGCGATGTTCGGACACCAATATGGCTGGATGAACGCCCCGCAGCAAGGCTGGGTCGAGCTGGCCCTCTCGACGCCCGTCGTGCTGTGGGCGGGCTATCCATTCTTCAAGCGATGCGTTCAATCCTTCATGCACCGCAGTCCAAACATGTGGACGCTCATTGGACTGGGTGCGGGCGCCGCGTATCTGTACAGCGTGATCGCAACCATCGCTCCGAACGCGTTTCCTCAGACGTTCGCAGAGCATGGTCGCATCGGCGTCTACTTTGAAGCGGCGGCGGTCATCGTTTCGCTGACGCTGGTTGGTCAACTGCTGGAGTTGAAGGCGCGCTCCCAGACATCAGCCGCAATCAAATCGCTGCTCGGCCTTGCCCCCAAAACCGCACGACGCCTCAACCCGGACGGCAGCGAAATGGACGTACCCCTGGACCACGTACACGTCGGCGACCGTCTGCGCGTGCGTCCTGGCGAGAAGGTTCCCACCGACGGTATCGTGATCGAAGGCTCAAGCTCCCTCGATGAATCGATGATTACTGGCGAGCCCATTCCTGTGACCAAGCGAGTGGGTGACCATGTGATCGGCGCCACGATGAACACCGCAGGAAGCTTGATCATCGAGTCGGAGAAAGTGGGTTCTCAGACCGTCCTCTCGCAGATCGTTCAGTTGGTCGCCCAGGCTCAGCGCTCCAAGGCGCCCATGCAGCGCATGGCGGATCAGGTTGCGGGATTTTTCGTTGTTGCTGTGGTGGCGATTGCCCTGCTCACCCTCTTCGCGTGGGGGGTCTTTGGACCGCAGCCTAGCTGGGTGTATGGGCTCATCAACGCGGTTGCTGTGCTGATCATCGCGTGCCCATGCGCGTTGGGCCTCGCAACGCCAATGTCGATCATGGTGGCCAGCGGCAAGGGCGCCACGAACGGCATCTTGTTTCGCGACGCAGCCGCCATCGAGAATCTGCGCAAGGTCGACACGCTGGTGGTCGACAAGACGGGAACACTCACGCAAGGCAAGCCCGCGTTTGACCGCTGCTTGGGCGCCAACGGCTTCGATGAGTTGGAAGTGCTTCGCTTAGCGGCCAGTCTGGACCAGGGCAGCGAGCACCCTTTGGCGGCGGCCATTGTAGAGGCCGCCAGAGCGCGCGGATCGTTATTGCAGGCCGCCCAGAATTTCGAATCCAGCAGTGGCATCGGCGTGCGTGGATCTGTCGCCGGCAAAAAGCTGGCACTTGGCAACACCGTGTTGATGGAGCAAGAGCACATTGACGCCGCCCCGCTGGCCCAGGCCGCGGACGAACTAAGAGCCCGGGGCGCCAGCGTCATGTACCTTGCCGCAGATGGGGCGCTCGCCGGTTTGCTTGCCGTGTCCGATCCAATCAAACCGACGACGGCCGAAGCGTTGGCGCAGCTCAAGGACAAGGGCATCCGCGTGGTCATGGCCACCGGCGACGGCACGGTAACGGCAAAGGCCGTCGCCCAATCGCTCGGCATCACCGATTTTCATGGCGAAGTCCGGCCCGCCGATAAGTTGGCCCTCGTGACGAGGCTGCAAAGCGAAGGCAGAACCGTTGCCATGGCCGGCGACGGGATCAACGATGCGCCAGCACTGGCGAAGGCCGATGTCGGCATCGCCATGGGCACGGGCACGGATGTCGCGATGAACAGCGCGCAAGTGACGCTCCTCAAGGGAGATTTGCGCGGCATCGCACGCGCACGCACGCTGTCTGAGGCAACGATCGGCAACATGAAGCAGAACCTCGGCTTTGCGTTCGTCTACAACGCCTTGGGGGTGCCGCTTGCGGCCGGCGTCCTATACAGCACGACCGGCTTGCTGCTCTCTCCGATGATTGCGGCGCTCGCGATGAGCCTGAGCTCGGTTTCTGTCGTCTCCAATGCGCTGCGCCTGCGCCGTGTAAGCATCTAACGCCTCCCCCCTCGTAAGCAGTGAGCGTTCAGAAGGCTTATTTCAGGGGGCGCACACTCATGCCGTCACTGAGCGTGGTTGGAGGATAGGTGACCACAGTGTCGTGGTCCTCAAGCCCGTCGAGTATCTGGGCTTCTTCCGCGTTGCGCTGTCCGATCTGAATGATTCGCTGGACGGCTTTTCCATTTCTGACGATAAACGCGCACCAGTGGTCGCTGCAGCGGAACAGCGCGCCGATCGGTAGCTTGAGGACGTCAGGCTGGTCCCAGATGATGACGCGGCCTTGTACGCGGAAGCCATCACTCAATCTTCCCGGTGGGTTCACAAGGTCCGAGACAATATGGACGCGCTGTTCTTCGACCCCGAGCGCTGACACCTTGGTAAACGCGCCCGGACCGACTGTCCGTACTGTGGCGTTGACCGCCAGTGGACCACCCCACTCCACTACCGATACGCGCATGCCGGGGCTGATCTTGACCGCATCGGTCGACAACACGTCAACGACAAGTTCATAGCGTGAGGGGTCGGCCAAGACCATAAGCGCTGCGCCTGCAAGCACGACGCGCTCACTTTGTTGTTCGATGCGCAACAACACTGAGTTGACGGGCGCACGCACTTCAACAGGTTGCCCCGCTTCCAACGCCTTCAGATTTGCCATCGCGACGCGAACGTCGGCCGCGGCCGACGTCTCTCTTGCGCGCGCGGCCGTCAGATCGCTGGCACTGGAGGCAGACATGGTCCGCATCTGCTCCACTTCCTGCCTTGACATGGCACCGCTGCTCAGAAGCGTTTCGCCACGATCCAGGTTTCTGCGAGCCTGTTCGTAGTCCGCCCGGGCGTGAGCGGCTCGCGCCTGGGCTTCTCTGAAAATTGCCTCTGCCGCATCAACACGCGCCCGTTGCGAAGCTCGCTCCCCCGGCGTCATCGGCACCGGCACCAGAACGGCGATCACCTGTCCGCCTTTGATCTGATCGCCTTCATGCAGTTCAACGCGAAGCAGTCGACCTGTGATCGGCGCCGTGATGACGTAACGATCATGCGCACGAATCTCGCCATCTTCGTCGATCGTGATTTGAAGCGGCCCACGTGTGACGCGCCCTGTGTCCACTGCCGCGGGCACCGGCCAGAGCGCGTACGTGAGCGCCACTGCCAACGCAAGCGCGGCACCAGCCAGAGTTAGGGACTTTCGCAGAGCACCGCGCTTCATGATTCTCTTGTCTTAAGCACGGCGACGATATCCAATCGTCTGATCTTGGCCGCAACCAGCAGGCCCGAACACACGACCGCGCCACCGGCTACAAGGAGTGCGTAAGCGAAGGTCGCGGCGTGGACTACGAGCGGAAGGCGGTACAAGTCGGTCGCCAGCCGGGTAGAGAGGAGCCCGCACACGGCATAGCCGAGCAGGAGTCCGGCTGGCAACGCAATGGCTGTGAGCACAAACTGCTCCCCCAACAGAATCCACGCGACTTCGGCCTGGGTGAACCCAAGCACGCGCAGGGAAGCCAACTGCTGAACACGTTCCGAGTATGCGATGCGCATGCCGTTGAACGCCACACCAAACGCGATCACACAGGCAAAGGCGAAGTTGATGGATGTGGACAGACGAACGCTTTCGTCCATGATCTTACGGAAGCTGGCGATGACAGACTGGCGAACCGCCACTGCATTCACCGCCGGCAGACGCTTGAGCGTCGCATACAGATGCGCTGCCGCATGCTGATCGACGGATAGCCTCGCCCCTGACCAGTTTCCGCCCTCCCCCAGCAGCTTCGCCAGCGCATTCTGGTCCATGTAGGCCGCGATGCCCACCAGGTCTCCGGACAGCTGCATCAACGTGACTTGTTTGGTTTGACGCTTTCCTTCAAGCACTTCGATCGTGACCGGATCACCGGGTTTGATGCCGAGCATGGCGGCAAGTCTTGCCGAAACCACCAAGCCATCCGGCGGCATATGCAGCGGTCTGCCCTCATCATCAATCAGCCTGTGCAGATCTGCCTTCTGAGCGATTCCGCTCAGCGAGACGCGCCGAGACCGATACCCCGCGGACAGCTTGACCGGTACATCACGAAACCCCTCGACCTTCTGCACGCCGGGCAGACGCTCGATCGCGTAGACGGCGCGGTGGGATAACGGCTGAGAAAAGGCCACCGTCACATCCTGGCGCTCGATTTGCTGAAACTGGGTATCGAAAAGGAAATCGATTGAATCGAAGAAGAACCCGCCGACGACGAGAATCGCGCTCGCGCATGCAATGGCCAAAGCGCCAAGGAGCGACTTGATGGGCTGGCGCGCGATGTTGCGCGCGATCATTCGCCACACTACGCTCAGTTGCCGATAGACGCCTGCCCGCTCCACCCAACCCACTGAAAACGCCGGTGGAACGACTGCGCGAAGCGCCTCGACCGGCATCAATCTCATGGCTTTCGCAGTGCTCGCGATGGCACCGCCTAGTGCCGTTCCGAAGCTAATGAAGAACGCCAAAGTCATCGTCGAAAGATCGGCGTGAAACTCGAGGTGGGCCAGCCGGTAGTACCGGGCGTAGAGGTCTGTCAAATAGGTCCCTAACGCCAATCCGCCCCCAATGCCGACAACGGTGCCTGCTGCAGCAACGACGCACCCGAGTTGAAGGTAATGCACACCTACTGAAATGTCGCCGTATCCAAACGCCTTCATCAAGCCGATCTGAGAGCGTTGAGTATCTATCAGGCGGGTCAGGACGTTCTGCAGCAGAAACATCGCGACGAGGAAAAAGATGGCCGGAACATAGGTGGCAGTCACGCGGTTCTGTGCGATCTCGTCGGTAATGAACCGATTCGATATCTGATTCTCCCGGCCGATGGTTCCAAGTCCGCCATACGGTAGCAACATTCGGTCGATCTGCGCGATGACATGCGGCGCCGGCACGCTGCCATCGAGAGACAACACAAGATCATTGAAGGCGCCATCCATGCGGAACGCGGCCGAAACCGCATTCGTTCCCATCCACACCACGCCGTAGTGACGGTTGTCGGGGAAGATGGAGCCTGCGCCTGCCTCGTAGACATACTCCGGCGAGATTGCAAGACCAACAATGTGCAAGCGCTTCCAGCGGCCGTTCAAGATGGCGCTGAAGTATTGGCCGGGGCGCAGGCTGTTGGCATCTGCGAAGGCCGCGCTGACCAGTACTTCGTCCTCTCGGCCCGGCGAAATGTATCGGCCGCTTTGAAGATGCAGCAGGTTCAGCGCGGGCCAGCCGAGTTCGGGGATCGAAACAAGGCGCGCTGTGGCCGGCTCGGAAAGGCCGGGAATGTCGACCGTGACATCTGACACCACTCGCGCGTCCACATGTGACACACCCGGTAATGCAGCAATGCGCGAAGCCGTCTCCAGTGGTGCGCGCTTCAGATGCACGAAAAGATCGGCAAAACGGTATGACGCGTAATAGTCCTGCTGGGCGTTCAACAAAGCCAGATAGGTGCTGCGCATCGCAACAAACGTGGCAACGCCGCATCCGACAACCAAGACGGCCGCCACCACCTGCGCCCGCATTTGCCAGAGGTCTCGCCAGAGTAGCCGGACAAGCATGGTCACCATGCCAAATCCCCCACTCGGGCACGCTGTGCGTTGTGGTGTTGCTCGACAATGGTGCCGCTGCTCATACGAACGACACGATCCGCCATGTCTGCGATGACGACGTTGTGCGTGACGATGACAATCAGAGTGCCGAACTCGCGGTTCACCTGCTCGAGCACCTCTAGCACCAACTGCCCCGTCCGAAAATCCAATGCACCTGTCGGCTCATCGCATAGGAGGACATCCGGCCGCTTTGCGACCGCGCGGGCGATGGCAACACGTTGCTGCTCACCCCCCGACATTTGCGAGGGAAAGTTGTCCGCCAACGCACCGATCCCCACCCGGTTCAGCGCCTCGGTGGGGTCCAGCGGGTGCTCCGCGATGTCCGTCACCAGGGCGACGTTCTCGCGAGCGGTGAGACTTGGAATCAGGTTGTAGAACTGAAAAACGAATCCGACATGCTCCCGTCGGAATCGCGTAAGCCCTCTGTCTCCCGCGTGGGAAAGATCGTGGTCCCGATACACGATGGAACCGGTCGTTGGTCTATCCAGCCCGCCCATTAGGTTGAGTAACGTGGATTTGCCGCTGCCCGACGCCCCGAGCAGCACAACGATCTCACCCGACCCGAGTTGCAGGTCGACGTGTTCCAGGGCGCGCACGCTCACGCTTCCCATTGGATAGACCTTGCTGACGGCCTGAATGTTGAACACCGTTTCCACAACACACCGGCTGGCTAGGGAGGCGGGCGAGCGAGCCGCTCAGATGTTCGGCCCCGCCCTGACGGCGACATCCAGCGTTCAGCAATTGCTCGGCCCACCTGCATGCCGGCTTCAATTGCGCCATCCACAGAGTCAAAGTCTGCAGAGACGAGGTGGAAGCGCTCGAGTTTCGGATATTCCAGTGCGGCTGACGTGGGCGAACAGATAAAGCCGGTGTAGGCGTACTTGAATCCATCGCGCCGCCCAACGACCGCCAAGATATGAATGGAGCAGCCCCGGTACTGTTCAATTGCCCAGGCCGACATATCGATCTCCTGCAAAGCACACGGCGCTGTCATGCATGCCAGCCGCTTCAAGCTCTGGCTCCGCATGTCTGAGAAGGATTTTCCTGGCGAAGAAGAGAGGGCCGGCGCACTGGTTCTTTCAGGCTACTTGCATTTGCCCGCCAGACGTTGACCTACCTCAATCAGTATGGATGCCAGTGCGGAAGGGTCACTCAAAACAGTTTGACCTGCTCACCCACCCCTGCCCTTGTCTATGTGCTTGCCTATGTGTCTTTGGCGGCCGATGCAATTGACTCCGGCCGCCGCCAGCGCAGACGCTTCGTCTGCAGAAAGTAGCGCCAATCCAGTTTGGCGAACCCATAAACGAGGGCGAGAAACACGACCTGCGACACGATGAAGTACACCCCCATATACGCGCCGTCGATCTCCGTCTCCTCATCCAGATAGCGTGCACCCAACTGGGCAATGTGCGTCCAGGTCAGGTAGCTTAGCCAGCGGCCAACAAAGAACGGGAGCCCGATCAACCACAGCCGCATCCCAGTCAAGCCGTAGGCGATGAAGATGTAGTTGGACGGGAACGGGCTGAAGGCGTACGCGAGCATCAGCCCGACCGTCATGCCTTTGCGGTCTTCGAGCCAGGCGCGCACCACATCGATGTTCTGACGATCCGCCTCGCGCATCCAGCGGTTACGGACAAGCGTGCAGGATAGCCGCGCCAAAATCAGGCGGCCGAGGGTTGCTGCGCAAGCGGCAACGCCCGCAAGGAGCACCGGGTTGGCATCAGGCCGTGAGAAACCGATCCATGACATCACCATCCACGTCGGCGGAGCAAAGGCCGGCATCACATTCAGCAGCAGGACGGTCGCGAACAATACGAGCAGGTTTGCCATGGCGCTCAAGCCTCTCCACCGAGCACATGGAACAGTTCGTCTTCTTGTGCGCAATGCAGCCGCACGACGGCATCCAGCCCGTAGAGCAAGCGTTGCAGCTCTTGCGTCACTGCGGCATCGGGTCCGTCGGAGGAAACATCTGCCACGATCCGGCCGAGCAGGTTCGTGATGCGGAATATCTCGCGGTGCATCGCGCTCATTGCCGCCATCGGGTCATCTCCACCGAGCAGGCGGGCGACGTCCGGATAGAGCTGGGTATCGTCTCGGCGCTCATGCGGCACCAGCACCTCGGCCAAGGACTGATTGAGCGATAGCAACGCGGTTTTTGCCGCGCCGCCTTCCATATGGGGAAGCGAGTCAGCGACCACGCGGATCCGGCTCAGAATGGGTTCCAGCTCCGCGTGTTCGGCCTTGAGGCGCTCGACGTCTGCAGAGACGAGTGAACCGGTTGCCTGGTTTTCTGTTGGCCGTAGCGCTCGCAACGCGCTGGCGATCGCCAACACATCAATGACTTCCTGCAGCATTGCGCCTGCCAACGGCGGCAGATAACCGAGCGCAGCGCCAACCATTGCGGCCAGCGATAACGACATGCCGATCATCACGCTCTGCAGCGCGACGCGGCGTGTGCGGTGCGCTATCCGGACCGCATCAACGAGCCGATCCAGGCGGTCCACCAACAAGACAATGTCTGCAGCTTCCGAAGACGCAGCTGCGCCGCGCGCGCCCATTGCCACGCCAATGTCCGCAGCAGCAAGCGCTGGTGCATCGTTGACGCCATCGCCAACCATGACCACCCTACCCGCGGTGCGTGCATTCCGAATCGCCGCGAGCTTGGCCGCCGGCGACAGGGCCGCATAGACCTCCGTCACCCCCAACATGGATGCAACGGATTCGGCAACATCTTCCCGATCCCCGGTCAACATCGCTTGGCGCTTCATGCCCTCTTGACGCAAGAGTCGCAGGGCGCGGGGCGCCTCCAGACGAAGGCGATCAATCAACTGCAATGCGCCCGCCAGTTCGCCGTCCACGCCGATAAAGACAGCCGACGCGCCGGCATAGCTCACCCGCTTGACGAACGCTTCTACCCAGCGCGGCACATTGGACGAACCCAAAACATAGGGCAACGAGCCGATGGAAACGACATGCCCTTCAACGCGGCCACAAACGCCGGCCCCTGGACTCTCAACCACCGCACTCGGCAACTGCAGCGTCGCGCCCTGTTCGCGCGCGGCCTTGGCGACGGCTTCTGCCGTAACGTGATTCGACGCCTGCGCGAGTGAACCGGCCAAGCCCAGCACAACATCGGACGTGTACTGCGGTGCACATTCAACGTCGACCAGTCGTGCATATCCGCTGGTCAGCGTGCCCGTTTTGTCGAAGAACAGCGTGTCGGCCAGCGCTAGCCGCTCCAGTGCGCCGCCGCCCTTGACCAGTACGCCTCGCTTGGCGCAACGGGACAGCCCTGAAACGATGGCGACTGGCACGGCCAGGATCAACGGACACGGCGTAGCCACAACAAGCACGGCAAGACAACGCGCCGGGTCACCCGTGACGATCCAGCTTGCCCCCGCCAGGAGAACGGCAATGCCCCCAAAGCTAAGTGCATACCGGTCAGCCAGCCTGACGGAAGGACTGCGCTCCGCCTGCGCCGCACTGACCAGCCGGACAACGCCCGCAAACGTGCTCTTCTCGGCCGACGCACTCGCGATCATTTCGAAAGCGGCGCCGACATTCAGCACGCCGCTGCAAATTGCATCGGCTGCCTGCCGATGGCGGGTGAGCGATTCCCCTGTCAACGTAGACTCATCGAGATCGGCAGGCTCGGACAAAGTGCCATCCACAGGTACGACTTCGCCGTGCCGCACCAGCAGGCGGTCACCCGCTTGAACCTGTTCCAGACCGACTTGGCGCCACTGCCCCCCGTCAAAGCGATTGGCTCGCTTGGGCGCATGACCGAGCAACGCAGTCATCTCGCGCTGCGCACGCGCCTGGGCAAAGTCTTCCAACGCGCGCCCGGTCGCGAGCATCAACGCAATGACCGAGGCGACCAGCACCTCGCCCGACAAGAGCGCAAAGGTGATCGACATCACCGCCAGAACATCCACCCCGGCCTGCCGCCGCATCAGTGACCGAACAATCGAGACGGCCAAGACCAGCCAGTTCGGAGCGACGCCAATCAGCCAGAGTTGCTGCGCGAGCACATCGGCACCGAGATACCGCGCCCATAGCCCCGCCGCCAAGGTCAGCACCGACAAGGCAAGCAATGCAACGTTGGCAAGCAAGCGCGTGGCGTGCATCGCTGAGGCTCTTGTCGGCGCGGTTTCCATGTGGGCTAGATCATGCGGCGCAGCAGCCGATCCTTCAGGATGAACTCGTGCCAGAGCGCCGCGGCAGCATGCAGCCCGACCACGATATAGACGACCGTGGCGCCCGACTCATGAATTTCCTTGGCCAAGTGGGCCAACGACTTGTCCTGCGCTAACGCCAGCGTCAGATTCAGCCCGAATGGTTGAATCGGCTTGCCTGCCAAGGCCAGTGCCAGCAAGCCCAAAACGGGCATGCCGACCATCAGGACATAGAGCACGCCGTGCGTGAGTCGCGCGACAAGCTGCACCAGCGGTGTGCCCGGCACGGGAGGTGGTGCCTGCGTGCCCACCCGGGCCAGCAGACGCAACACCATCAGGGCGAACACGGAGAGCCCCGCTGTCTGGTGAATGATGAATAAAGCGGCACGCTCAGCGCTGCCTTTCGGGAAGAAATCCATGATCTCGATAGCCACGACGGCGATCAGCACCGCCAGAACCACGAGCCAATGGAGCGAGCGCATGGTGAGGGAGTATTTCAGTTCGGATTGCATAGCGTTATCCAAAGTGTGTTGAGTGAAAGTTGAAGCCGCGGCAGATCAATCGTCAAAGTCCCACATGCGATGCAGATCGAGCTGCAGGCGGCTGTCTGCCTCCAGCAGGTCGACGCGTGCGAGGCGCTCGGCCAGCTGGGCCTCGGCCAGACTACGGCGTGCCGCCAGCAGCTCAGTCAAGCCCGACTCACCTGCACGATATGCGCGCGTTGCCCGGTCGGATGCGCTCCTTTGCAGCGTAGCCGCTTCCATCTGCGCCTGCGCGCTCGTCCGTTTTCCTTGCAAGTTGCCGTAGAGGACATCGAATTCGGCACCCAGCCGACGCTCGGCACCCAGTCTGCGCCGTGCGGCCGTTTCCGCATCGGCAGCGGCCGCCGCAGCCGCTGAGCGACGATGCGCCGAGCCGATCGGGATGGCAACGCTCACACCCATGATGCGTTCCGCACCGCCGCGCTCCACCGTAACAAACATGCCGACGGTCGGGTCAGGCCGGCGATCAAGATCGGCGCGCTTGGCCATATGCTGCGCTTGAGCCTCTTCAGCCATGGCAAGGCGATATTCGTGGCTGTCCTGGATGTACTGGGTGCGTAATCGATCTGGCGGATCTTGCGGCAATGCGGGCAGCGCGGGATCGGGGCCAAACGCGGGATGGCCAAGCCCTGGAAAGCGGGCTTGCAGCTCCGCCTGCGCGGTCTGTTCCGCTGCAGCGGCTGTCGCCAGCGCGGCTTGGGTGCGCGCCCGATCGGCCGCGGCCAGTTCGGCCTCCAGGCGCGAGGCATCGCCCAGTTGCACCCTCCGGGCAGTCAGCGCCGCCAGGTCAGCCGCCGCTTTGGCGTTCTCCTGCGCTGCGTAGCGTGCCTGTCCTGCGCGCACGGCACCAAACCAGAGGGCCAGAATCTGGCGCGATGCTTCGTGGCGTGCATCCTTGACGGCAAGCTGACCCGCCTCGGCGGCGGCATCTGCAAGCTGCCCATCGGCCTGCGCTTTGCCCCAAAGCCGCAATGGCCGCTCCACAGCGATCTGCCCTTCGGCATGGCGCTCGGAGGGGTCGCGCACCTGGCGCCCTTGGCCAATTGCGCGCACCACGGTTTCCGCTGTGCCGGCGCGAATGCCTTCAGCCCGAGCCAGTACGGCATCGCGGCGGGCCTCTGCCGCAAGCACGTCGGGCGATTGCGCAACGGCCTCGCGCACTGCGTTCTCCGCCGGCAGATAGGCCGGCGAGATTTGCGCTTGCGCGGCGGCGCTGCAAAGCAGCATCGTGCTCGCTCCCGCCAATACGATGCGAAACAGATCCAACCTCATTGCGAATCTCCCTGCGCAGCGGCCGCACGCGGCCGAGGCAACCCAAAACGTTCGAACAGCAGGGGCAGAAGCAGCAGCGTCAGCGCGGTCGAAGAAATCAGCCCGCCCGATACCACGATCGCCAGCGGCCGTTGAATCTCTGACCCTGGCCCGCTGGCCAGCAGCAGCGGAATCATCCCCAGTGCGGTAATGCAGGCCGTCATCAGGACGGGTCGCAGGCGGTCTCGCACGCCATCGCGCACGGCTTGCGCCATGCTCAAGCCGGACTCCAGCAGCGTGTTGAAGTGCGAAACCAGCACCACGCCGTTGAGCACAGCGATACCGAGCAGCGCGATAAAGCCAACGGAGGCCGGCACCGAGAGGTACTCGCCCGATATCCGCAGCGCCGCAATGCCACCGACGAGCGCGAACGGAATGTTGGCAACCACCAGCACCGCCTGCCGCACCGAGCGGAACGTCAACATCAGCAAGAGAAAGATTGCGCACAGGGCCAGCGGGACAACCAACGCAAGACGCGCTGCAGCGCGTTGCTGGTTCTCGAACTGGCCGCCCCACACCACCCGCAATCCTTTTGGCAACGTGCCAATACCGCTGACTGCCGCCTGGGCTTCCTGCACGAAACCCGCCAGGTCCCGACCATCAACATTGGCCTGGATCACGGCAAACCGGGCACCGTCTTCGTGGTTGATGCGCACGGGCCCATCCACACGTTCGATGCGCGCCAGAGAGGTGAGCGGCCATGCTTTGCCGTCGGGCGCCGTTACGAGAAGGCTGGTCAGGTTTTCGGGTGCCTGCCGCAAGCCTGCTCCGCCACGCAAGATCAACGGCGTGCGAACGATGCCCTCAGGCACCACGCCAATCCGGTCGCCCTCGATCAGGGCGCGCAGTTGCGCCTGCAGGGCGTCGCCGGAGAAGCCGGCCTGACCGACCGCTGCGCGGTCCAGCGACACTTTCAGGTACTGCACCCCGCTGTTGCTGGGCGCAATCACCTCTGCCGCGCCCGGGATGGTGCGGACCTTGGCAGCAATGGCCTGCGCGGCTGCGTCGATGGCGGCAAGGTCGCTGCCAAACAGCTTGATGGCAACGTCGCCACGTGTGCCGGTCAGCATCTCCGAGACACGCATCTCAATGGGCTGCGTGAAGCCGTAGATCACGCCCGGGAAGCGCTCCATCACACGCCGGATCGCAATCGCGATGTCTTCCTTGCTGCCGCGCCATTGTTCCTTGGGTTTGAGCACCAGGAAGGTGTCGGTTTCGTTCAGCCCCATCGGGTCCAGGCCGAGATCATCGGAGCCTGAGCGCGCAACGATCGAGCGTATTTCCGGCACCTCCTTGAGCAGCGCTTGCTGGACACGTTGGTCCATGTCCAGCGACGCCGCGAGCGAAACGGACGGTGCTTTCTGCAACTGCACGATCAGATCGCCCTCGTCCATCGTCGGCATGAACGTCTTGCCGACCGACATGTACAACACCACGGCCAGCGCCAACGCCGCCCCGGCCAGGCCGAACACCATGCGGCGATGCGTTGTCGTCCATGTTTGAATGCGCGCAAAACCGCTCGCGACCTTTCGCATCAGCCAGGGCGGCTCATCTGCATGCGCAAGCAAGAGCAACGAAGCGAGCGCCGGGACCACCGTAAAGGCAATCACCACGGACGAGGCCAGCGCCAGCACGATGGTCAGCGCCACCGGCCCGAAGAGCTTGCCCTCCAGACCTTGCAGTGACAGCAGCGGCAGAAACACGATGGCAATAATCGAAACGCCCGACAGCATCGGTACCGCTACCGTTGCCACTGCATGGCGGATGACCGCACCGCGCAGCGCAGGGTCTGTCTTGTGGTCTTGCGCGCGCGCCATGGCCGTCTCGATGTTCTCGACCACGACGACGGCTGCGTCCACGAGCATGCCCAGTGCAATAGCAAGCCCGCCCAGACTCATCAGGTTGGCCGTCAGACCCACATAGCGCATCAGAAGGAAGGTCGCCAGCATCGACAGCGGCAGTGTGGCCGCCACGACCAGGGCCGACCGCACCCCACCCAGGAACAGATACAAGGTGATGACGACCAGCACGCTGGCCTCGATCAAGGCGCGAACCACGGTATTGGCCGCACGGGTTACCAGCTCGCCACGGTTGTAGAAGACGTGAGTCGACATGCCCTTCGGCAACTGGGGCGCTAGCGCGTCCAGCCGCTCCTGCACCGCCTCGACCAGCTTGCGGGCATCGCTGCCGCGCAGGCCCAGCACCAGCCCTTCAACCGCTTCACCGTTGCCGTCTTTGCTGACAGCGCCGTTGCGGGTGGCCTCGCCCAGCCGCACGGTCGCAACATCGCCAACCGTGACCGCAGGGGCGGAAGTCAGGCCCTGCGCCGGCACGACGACAATCGCTCGCAAATCGTCCAGTCCGCGTATCCCACCTTCCACGCGCACGACCCAGTGCTCGTCTCCGCGGTCCAGCCGCCCTGCCCCGTCGTTGCGATTGTTGGCGTCCAGCGCCTGACGCAGTTGCTCCAGGGTGACGGCGCGGGCGCGCAACCGGGCGGGGTCAGGCGTCACCTCGTAGCTGCGCACCTCGCCGCCGAGGGCGTTGACGTCGGCCACGCCTGCCACGGTGCGCAGCGCTGGCCGGATCACCCAGTCCAGCACGCGGCGCCGCTCGGCCAGGGAATAGCCATCGCCCTCCACCGTGAACATGAACATCTCGCCCAACGGCGTGGTGATGGGCGCCAGACCGCCCACGGCGGTCGATGGCAGATCGCGCGCCAAGCCGGCCAGACGCTCCGAGACTTGCTGGCGCGCCCAGTAGACGTCTACGCCCTCTTCAAAATCGACGGTCACGTCGCTGATGCCATATTTGGACACCGAGCGCACGATCGTCTTGTGCGGCAGGCCGAGCAGCTCCTGCTCGATGGGCGTGGAGACCCGTTGCTCGACCTCCTCGGGGGTCATGCCCGGCACCTTCAACACGACCTTGACCTGCGTCGGCGAGATATCGGGAAACGCGTCGATCGGCAGGTTCAGATACGCCCACACGCCGGCCACAGCGAGCACGCCAGCCGCGATCAGAACCAGCACGCGCTGGCGCAACGAGAACTCAATGAGGCGGGGCAACATTACTGTTCTCCCGCCAGCAAGCCCTTGAGCGCGCCGACACCTGTCACTGCCACGCGTGTACCCGCTGGCAGGTTGGCACGGACGACGGCGATGGCGTCGTCTGTACTGGCGACGGCCACATCCTGGAAGCGGAAGCCCTTATCGGTCGCGACGAATACGCCGGGCACGCCTCGCACGTAGACCAATGCGGCCACAGGCACCCGCAGCAAGCCCGGAGCGTTTGCATTGGCCGCACTGCGCAGCTTGAGCGTGACGTTGACGCTCTCTCCGGCACGCAGGTCCCCACGTCGCTCCAGCGACGCGCGCACACGCACACCCGCTGTGCCATCGCCGGAAGGCGCAACACCAATGACGGTGCCGCTCGCGCCGCGTTGTGCGATCTCGACGCGGTCGCCTGTGGCAGGCACCGGTATGTCGCGGCCAACGAGCAGGTCCAGCTCCAGCGCCGCCGGATCAACAATCCTGAAAAGCGGTGCCGCCGCGTCGACTCGCGCCCCCGGAACGGCGTTGACTTCGGACACCACACCGCCACGGCTGGCAACCAATTGCGCCTCTCCACCCGCGCCACTGAATGCAATGCCTGCGGAGGCCAGCTCTGCCTTGCGCGCCTTGAGCATGGCACCGGCCTCAGCGGCCCGCGCCTGTGTCGCCTGCCAGCGGCTTGCAGCGATGATGCCGTCGTCGTACAGCGCCTTGTCGCGCGCGAGCGACTGCTGCGCGAGCCGCGCCTGCGAGTTGGCTTCCGTCAGTGCGCGGCTGGTTTCGAAGAGCTGCGGGCTCAAAAAACCGGCCAGCGGCTGGCCCGCCCGGACGGTTTGCCCCACCGACACCAACACCCGGGGCACCATGCCCGCGTATGGGGCAGCCACCACATATTGCGCATCCGGCTTGAAGACGACACGCGCATGCGTGCCGACCTCCAGCCCTGAAGACGCGGCGACCGGGCTGAAGCGCACGCCGAGGGAGCGCGCCTGCTCAGCCGATAGCGGCACCATCTGGGCGCCTGCTTGGGCAGCGGCCTGCTCAAGGGGAAACGCGATCAGCGCAATACACGCACTGGCCGCGACGATTCGTTTGAAAGACATGCCTGACTCCAATCCTCGGAGGCAACGCCACGGACGCTGCCTCTGATTGCCGCGCATACGCGGGCGACCTAATGACCAACCGTCGCCCAGCATTTCCATGCATTGCGAACGACAAGCTCTTACGGTGGAGGCCAATGGAACGTGGAGTTGCTACCGCCGCGTAGCGTTAGGCGTGCGAAATGCACCAAAAGACCACGCTTCTGGCACATTCATCATCGCCAATGCAGACACGAGAGGCTTGTTGCAAGTCAACAAGTTGCAGAGCAACGCGCACGCCGGCCGTCAACCGGGTACGGATCAGGACTGCGGCGGAGGCGCTTGGGCCGGAGGTGGCCGATTGATGCGATCGCGCCAGCGCGCTCGAACAGGCGCCGGCCGATAGGCGGGACGAAATACCGCGGCGCCAGCAAGCGCCGCGAGCAGTAGGAACGTCAGCGCGGATACCCCTGGCGCCGCCGCTGCCCAAAGAAATGCACCCAGATCCGCAGGGCCAATGGCAGGCTCGACATCCACCTCGAAGGGTTCCTGGCTCGTCAATGCCCAGTCATGAAGGTCAATGGCGACCGTCTCCTCAATGGGAGGACGGTGGGCAAACGATGTGAAGTGAAAATGAGAATCAACCGCAGCAGGAAGCGCGGTGTGCACGTGCAGGCCAAATTGTTTCGGTGTTCCGAGATGGCCGTGCAGAAGCGGGCTTAGCAGCTGCATCAACACGATGGTCAACAACAGCATTGCCCGAAGCGAGATGCTTGCGGTCGCACGTGGCATGCGTGGATTGTAAAGCAATGTGTCTTTCGTTTGGTGCTTGATGTCAACCACCCATCGGAGACAGCCCCACCACGGCATGCGTCAACGCATATGCCGACGAATACTCCAGCTCGCCCGAGGCTTGCGCGTGAATCGTGAACAGCGGTTGTCCGACGCTCACCTGATCGCGCAGTCGCACATGCATTTCCACCCCCGCGACTTGACGCATCGGTGCGCCCGCAAGTTTTGCGATGCGGGCAAGGTGGCGGTTGTCGATGTTGGTGACGATGCCGTTTTGCTCGGCGACGACGTCGCGGCGGAAAACGGCTTCTCCGGGGATGCGCAAGCCGCCCTGCGCCTCGCAAATCGCTTCGAACTTCCGCCATGCGGCACCGCTATCCAACAAGCCGGTTGCCATGTCGAGCCCCGCTCCGGCAACAGCTGCGCCGCAAAACTCCAGCAATGCGCCGGCAAGCAATAACGACCGTTCCCGCAAGTCGAATGGCGCCGTGGGGGAGCGCTCAAGTACGCCCAGAACGTCTCTTGCCTCCAGCGCAGGGCCGATCCCGCGGCCAACGGGTTGCGCGCCATCCGTGCGCACCATCAGCACCTGTACCCCGAACGCCTGGGCCACGCGCTTGAGCAGCATTTCAAGGCGTTCGAGATCTTCGACGCTACGGACTTTGGCCGTCGGGCCTACGGGCACATCGATCAGCACATGGGTGGACCCGGCCGCGATCTTCTTAGAAAGAATGGACGCCACGAGCTGGGCATCGCTGTCGACATCAAGGGCCCTTTCCACGCGAATCAAGACGTCGTCCGCCGGGCTGAGGCTCAACGCCCCACCCCACGCGAGCGATGCCCCAACCTGCCCCACTACGCATCGCAGCTCAGCAGCGGTCAAGTTGACGCGGGTGAGTGTTTCCATCATGTCGGCGGTACCCGCTGGCGAGGTGATCGCACGCGATGAAGTCTTGGGCAGCAGCAGCCCCGCCGCCGCACAGATGGCAACGACGATGGGGCTGGTGCGATTGCCCGGAAGACCGCCCACGCAGTGCTTGTCTGCCACGACCGCGCGGTCCCACTGCAGGCGCTCGCCCGAGTCGACCATGGCTTGCGTGAGGTCGATGGTCTCCTTGATGGTCATGCGGCCGGCTGCACAAGCGCTCAGGAAAGCGGCGATATGGACATCGGCATAGCGCTCGTGCGAGATGTCAGAGATGATCTCCTGCAGTTGTTTTGCATCCAGATGCCCACCGTAGATCTTGGCGCGCAGTGCGCGCAGCGACTCGAGCGACGGCGCATGCCTGACGCAAACCTCGTCCCCTGGACGCGCCATCAACGCATCGACCGCGGCGGCTGAGAGGCTCACCTCATGCTTCTCTAGCAGCTCCGACCCGACCAGGTTCAGCGTGGCGATCGTCGATCGCTGCCCGATCTGGACTTCCACACGAGCCTGCGCTGTAAAGCCTTCCGACCGGCAGATCGCGCTATCCGGGTGCATGTAGATGACGTGCTCCTGCCACGTGTCAATGCCAAGCGCCTTGAAGCTGAGGCATCCCTGCGGCACGACGGGTGCGTCAGCCGGAGGCATGGAGAGGGTGCTCATGACAGCCACGTCAGCCGGCGAAACGGAAGTGCCCGCTGTGCAGCGTGATCTCCTTGGAGCCGGTTTGCTCGAACAGCATGCGTGCGACGTTTTCGATGTCGCCCCGATGCCCTTTGAACGCGCTGAGCAGATCGTCCGACCGGCAGGAGCGCGCGCCAAAGTGGTCTTCGAGTGCCTCGGCCGTGATTGCATAGCTTGCGGAGCTGCCATCGACCGACGCGCGGCATTGCAGACGCGGCCCTGCGGCGCAGTATGTCGGCTCGTCAGGCAGGAACCTGATCTCTTTCATGATGGCCTCCAGATACGAAAGTGCCCTGGTCAAACAAGCACCTGCCTGCCAGAAGGCAGGGGTAAATCGAACATGCTTGAAACGGCGTCAACCAACGGTTCTGTGAGTGCAATCTCGTTCGAGGGATGCGGGATGGTGTCGCACGTCACGATCTCTGCGCTCACCGCGCAGAGCTGGCTATACGCGTCGGCGGCAAACACAGCGTGCACGCCAACGCAAACCGGCTGCGGTTTCCCCGCTCGCTGCAGCAAGCTTGCTGCGGCGAGCATCGTGCGCCCCGTTGAGATGATGTCGTCGACCAGCACGGGCGCACACCCCGGTGGAATGTTTGGCAAATCCGCAATTTCCACGTGCCATGCGCTGTGTCGCGTTTTGGTCAATGCCGCCCATGGAGCCTGGCAAAGGCCAGCCACATGCTCGACCCACTGCCTGCTTTCGTCGTCGGGCCCGATCAGGAACGGTGCCTTTACGTGAGTCTGGATCCATGCGGCGATGGCAGGCGCGGCTTCCACGGCCACGGTCGGCATGCGATAGACATTCGATAAATGTGAAATGCGGTGCAAATGCGGATCCACCGTGACAAGCCAGTCAAATACCGGATTCAGCAAGGCGGCAAAGTGCTCTGCTGCGCGAATCTCGCCCGCTTTGAAGATGACGTCCTGCCGCATGTACGCCAAGTACGGCGCGATCAATCCAACACGGCGCGCCCCGCCCTGGCGTGCGGCAATCGCCAGCCACAGCAGTGGCAACAGCTTCTCGTCGGGATGATCGAGCGTGCAGACGATGGCCACCTCTGCGCCGTGCACGGGTGTGTAAAGCCGAACGTAGGACTCGCCGTCCGGAAAGTGGCTCACGGCCGCATGGCCCAACTCGGCGCTCAGCGGCGTGGCAAGGCGCATGGTGGCAGCTTCGCAGCCCGGCATGGCAATCAGCACACGCTGCGGATCCAGACCAACGACCGGCTCGGTCATGACCCCTCCAGATCGTAGGACTGGCGATACTCCGGCATGCGGACTGACCACTGCAGCTCATGCTCGATGCGCTGGCGCAAGGCGTCGCTGGCTGCGGGCTCTCCATGCACGATGAAGGTCTGCCGCGGCGCCCGCGTGAAGCCCCTTAGCCAAGTCATCAGTTCATTGACATCCGCGTGGGCGGACAGATTCTGAATCTGTTCAACCGAGGCCCGGATGGCGACCTCACGTCCGTGCACCCGCAATGCCCGTTGACCGGCCAGCAGCGCCGCGCCACGTGTGCCGGCCGCCTGGAACCCTGACATCAGGATGGCGTTGCGCTTGCCGCCGCCAAAGCTCTTGAGGTGATGCAGCACACGGCCGCCCGTTGCCATGCCGCTTGCCGCAAGGATGATCTTAGGTGCGCGATCGCTTCCCAAATGCCTCGACTGTTCAGGGCTCTGCACCGGAATGGCCAACGCACAGGCGGCCTGGCAATCGGCAGCCCCGATATGCAGATCGTCAACATGATGTGCAAACACCCCGGTCGCCAGTTCGGCCATCGGGCTGTCAAGGTAGATCGGCACATGCGGGATCCGATGTTCGCGGATCAGCGTATAGAGGCAATACAACAGCTCTTGCGTACGCCCCACCGCAAAGGCGGGAATCAGCAGCGTGCCGCCCTGACCGATTGTCCGCTGCACAACCTGCTGGAGCGCATCGAGCGGGTCACCCGCCGGATGCACGCGATCGCCATAAGTGGATTCCACCAGCAAGGTATCGGCCTCCGCAATGGGCTCGGGTGGCCGCATGACAGGATCGACCTGCCGCCCCAGATCGCCAGAAAAGACGATGCGACGGCCCTCGGCCAGCAATGTCGCCGTGGCCGCACCAATGATGTGTCCTGCACGGTGAAACTCCGCTTCCACACCCTCAGCAACGGGAAAGCGCTCGCCATAACCAACGGGATGCAGACGGCGCAATGCCCTGGCGGCGTCCTTTTCATCGTAGAGCGGCAACGCGGGATGATGGCGCGAGAACCCCTCGGCATTCGCGTACTGGGCATCCTCCTGTGCAAGCCGGGCGCTGTCAGGCAGCAGGATGTTGCACAGTTCTGCGGTGCCTTTCGTGCAATAGACAGGGCCGTGGAACCCATTGCGCACGAGCAGCGGCAGGTAGCCGCTGTGATCGATATGCGCATGCGTGAGCACCACTGCATCGATGTGGTGTGGGTTGACGGCGAGCTTGTCCCAGTTGCGCAGTCGCAATGACTTGTAGCCCTGAAACAGCCCGCAGTCGACCATGACACGGCGCCCGCCGGTCTCAAGCACGTACTTCGATCCGGTCACCGTGTCGGTGGCGCCGAGAAATTGCAGCCGCATGCCATCGCCCCTACTGCTCAGCGAATCGTGACGCGCTGCTGCGGTGACGCTTCCTTCTTGGGCAGCGTCACGCGCAGCAGTCCGTTCTCGTACGTGGCGTCGACCTTGCTTTCATCGACTGCCGCATCGAGCGTGAACATGCGCTGCATGGATCCGCTGTAGCGCTCGCTGCGGATGATGCGTTCACCTTCCTTTTCCTCGGAATTGCGTTCCACCTTGGCCGAGATCATGACTGTGCCGCGATCGACCGTCACGTCGATGTCTTCCTTCTTCGCACCCGGAATTTCAGCAACAACGCTGTATGCCTTATCCGACTCGGTTACGTCTACCTTGAACGGCAGCGCGCCATCCATGCTGCCGCGAAATGAGCGCAAAAGCCCCTGGAAGATATCGCCCACCGGCTCGATGGCGAACGGGTCATAACGCTTGAGTTGACTCATGACTGCCTCCTGATGATCGGCTCCCGGGGTCTCCGGGCCAGCAGATTCATCGTGGCACGGCGGCGCCGGAGCGCCTTGCGGCAGATCAACGGCCGCGCAGAGCGGCCGCCGCACAGGTGTCACGGGATTCGTACCCAGCACATCGCTTCTGAGCCGCCGGCCACCGTGTCAGGCTTTCCTGACATGGAAATCCGCAGCTCCGACAGCATTCTCAGCGCAGCCTGCATGACGCGAGCGCGTGCACTGCCAATACTGGTGACACGCCAGCAAGCAGCAGCGTCTTGTCGAATCGCCCTCGGAACACGACAACGCCCAGCCAGTAAAACGGAGCGCGCCATGAGCCAGAACATCGAACGCATCGCCAAGTGGAACGACCGGCACGACGTCGCCGCTTTTGACCTTGTGCTTCCTGTTGGCGCGCACCTCGTGGCAGAACGCGATGGATACGAACACCACGGCATCTATGTCGGCAACGGGCAGGTGATTCACTACGCCGGCTTCTCCCGCCGCCAGCGCTGCGGGCCGGTCGAGCGCATCTCCATTGGCTGCTTTGCATGTGGTTTTGCGGTGACAATCCAGCGCGATGCCAGCCCCTGCTACGACGGCGAAGAAGTCGCCCGCCGTGCCGGTTCACGCCTGGGCGAGCGCAACTATCGGCTGTTGACCAACAACTGCGAGCATTTCTGTTCGTGGTGTCTGTTTGGAGAATGCCGCAGCGCACAGGTGGAGGCGTGCCTGAAAAGCCCAATACGCGCTGCGCGCACGCTATTCAAGCTGGTGCTGGTGGCACTTTCCTCCGAATGGCGGACTGCACAGCCACAGGCTCGGGCCGCGTGACGCCGGAGAACACCATGCCCCAATACGACACCTCGTTGCGCGAGCTGGTCGCCAAATGGTTTGGCCTGAGTGACACACCGCATCTGCGAATCACGCGCCTGCATTGCCCGGGCGTTGATTGTGGCTGCGTGCGAGCGGAATTGACGACATCCGCCCGCCCACTTGCCATCGTCTTCTTCCGTCACCAGGCCGGTTGCTGGAGGCTGTTTCCGCCATCGCGCGTACGCCGCCAATAGCCGCAACGCAAATCTTCCCGCTGCAAGACGGTGGGACGTGGCCGGTGGTTGATCCGCATCAACCGCCCAACCGGCTCAAGCACGAACATCAAGGTTCGATCGGACGTTGGTTGGCGCACGACCATGCGAGGGTGACGAAGTGAAAGAGAGTATGCAGCCACGGCAGCAAAGGTTCTCGCTCTGGTACGCCGTCATCGTCGCGTTGACCGTGCTGGCGCTCCAAACGCTATTCATGTCCGAGCAGGTCGACACCCTTCCCTATAGCGACTTCAAGGTCCTCCTGCATGCGGGCAAGATCAGGGAAGTCGCCATTGGTGACCAGGACATCACAGGTACTTTCTCGACCGAAGGCATCGAGGGGCTGCTGCCGCAGCAGCAGATCGATGCCATTCACCGCACGGGCAAGGGCGACCATCCTTTCCAGACCCTTCGCGTGAATGACCCGGCCCTGGTTCAGGAGCTGGAGGCCGCCAAGGTGCGCTTTGTCGGTCGGCCGGACAACAAATGGTTGAGCACGCTCCTGTCGTGGGTCGTGCCGGCGCTCCTGTTCTTCGCTGTCTGGAACTTCCTGATCCGGCGCATGGGCGGCGCTGCGGCCGGTGGGTTGATGGAGATCGGCAAGAGCAAGGCAAAGGTTTACATGCAAAAGGAAACCGGCGTGACCTTTGCCGACGTTGCCGGCATTGACGAAGCCAAGGAGGAACTGTCGGAAATCGTCAGCTTTCTGAAAGAGCCGCTGCGATATCAGCTCCTGGGCGGCAGGATTCCCAAGGGCGTGTTGCTTGTGGGTGCGCCCGGCACGGGCAAGACGCTGCTTGCCAAGGCAGTTGCCGGTGAGGCAGCCGTGCCATTTTTCAGCATGAGCGGGTCGGAGTTTGTCGAGATGTTCGTCGGCGTCGGTGCGGCGCGCGTGCGGGATCTGTTCAGTCAGGCCGAATCCATGGCGCCGTGCATCATCTTCATTGATGAACTCGATGCCTTGGGCAAGACGCGTGCGTTCAACCTCGTCGGCGGCAATGAAGAGCGCGAGCAGACGCTGAACCAGCTTCTGGTCGAGATGGACGGCTTTGACAGCAACAAGGGCGTCATCATCATGGCCGCGACCAACCGGCCCGAGATACTCGACCCTGCCCTGCTACGTCCCGGACGGTTTGACCGCCACGTTGCCCTGGACCGGCCTGACCTCAAGGGTCGAGAGCAGATACTCAAGGTCCACGCCAGGAACGTCACGCTGGGGGCCGATGTTGACTTGGGAAAGATCGCCGCGCGAACGCCGGGTTTTGCCGGTGCCGACCTGGCCAACCTGGTCAATGAGGCGGCGCTTCTTGCGGCGCGCGAAGGTAAATCCGCCGTTCAGACCGTCGACTTCGACGAAGCACTTGATCGCATCGTAGGTGGCCTTGAGAAGAAGAACCGCGTGATGAACGCCAAAGAAAAGGAGACGATCGCCTACCACGAAGCAGGCCATGCCATCGTGGCCGAGCACCGGCCGCTGGCCGATCGCGTTTCGAAGGTTTCCATCATTCCTAGAGGTATCGCTGCCCTGGGCTACACGCAACAGACCCCGACGGAAGACCGCTATCTGCTCAAGCACAGCGAACTGCTGGACCGGCTCGACGTGCTGCTGGGCGGTTACGTTGCCGAGCAGATCGTGTACCACGACGTATCGACTGGTGCGCAGAACGACTTGCAACGCGCAACCGACATGGCGCGCCAGATGATCACCCAGTTCGGCATGAGCGAGCAGCTTGGTCTGGCCACCTACGAGCAAACGCCCAACCCGCTCCTTGCCGGTACAGGCCTGATGCAGCGCGAGCGCAAGGAATATAGCGAAGACACCGCTCAGTTGATCGATGCGGAAGTGCGCAAGGTGCTGTCCGATGCCAGCGCGCGCGTAAGCGCCACGTTGGAAGGCCAGCGCGCCAAACTGGAAGCACTGTCGCGCATGTTGCTGGACAAGGAGGTGGTTGACCGCCACGACCTGGACATGATCCTGTCTGGCAACGTGACCCCAATGCCGCCGCCGAAGTCCGAGGCGGGTTCTGCCGCCAGCGCTCCGGCGACGCTGCCCGCGCAAAAACCGCATTAGCCAAACGACACATGCAATGCAATCCGGCGCACACGTTTTCTCACGGTAGCAGCGCTGTGCTCAATGGTTCGATGGCGGAGGTTTCGTCCAGATGGATCAGCGCGTCAAATTGGGCGCCAATGGCGGCATCGAAGTAGTGCGACGCGTACTCGGTCTTGGGGAGGTACAGCACGCCGATTGCCCGTTCCAGCAGTGGCTCACGGAACACATCTGCCACCGTATCGCCAAGCGGGAGGAAGAAGCGATCGAGCCCAGCGCTATGGAACAGGTGTTCCCAACTGTCTGGCCGCGCTGGCCGCACCCATTTTCGCTCGGCCTCGCCACCCCACTCGGATGCCGCGCACACGTGGCCGGTATAGGTCGTAAAGCCGACGAGCAAAGCGGCACCGCCAACCTGCTCGCGCACGAGCTGCCCAAGGTTCCACTCATGCCGGCTGACGGATTCCGTTGCCCGTGCGTCGCCCACATGCGAGTTGTGCGCCCACACCACGATCCGACCGTCACCGCCACGGCGCTGCCGATACGCAGCCAAACCAAACAGCGTCTGTGCCATGTGGGCGTCGCGCAGGTTCCACGTGTTGACGCGGTGCCCGAATGATTCACGGTAGTACGCCTCTGCGTTGACGACGACGATGGCGTTTTGCTCGGCAAAGAAATGCGAGTCGATGGCAGCAATGCCGTCCTGCTCGATCAAACTGGCCTCGCTCGCCCGAAGCCGGCGCAGTTGCTCGATCACCTCACGTTGCGCAGGCAACCTCAAACCTGCGGCCGCTTCGTAGCCGTAAGTCATGGGTTCACGCACGTGGTCCAGCGCCGCGTAGTGCATCCGCGCCACCGCCGCCTGTTCCGGGTCGGTCTTCTGCAGGTATTCGATGACAGCCTCGGCTGACCTGTACAGGCTGTACAGATCCAACCCATAGACGCCAACACGCTTTGAGGCCACCAGGGCCGTGTTGTGCTGATGCAGCCAGGTGATGAAGTCGAGCATCTCCGGATTGCGCCACATCCACTCGGGAAACCGCTGGAAATCGCCCAGTGCCTCGGCGGCGGTGTCTGTGCCCTCGCCCTGAACATAACGATTGATGCGCCACACATCCGGCCAATCTCCCTCGATGGCGACGGCATCAAAGCCGCCCAGCATGATCAGCTGCCGCGTAATGTCTGCACGTGTCTGATAGAACTCGCGTGTTCCGTGCGTCGCTTCGCCAAGAAGAACGTAGCGCTTTGCGCGGGCCATCTCCAGAAGGCGGTCGTAATCGCCAGCGCTGCCGGTGAGGCGGCTGGCCACTTCACGTACACCAAGGAAAGGTGTGAGCGGTGTGGACATGGGCGATCGACTCCACGGATGTCGCAACGGTATTTGCAGTCTAGACAGCGCGGCTGCACGCTGATTGCGCTATCGCAAACGACGGGCCCTCGGTGGGCGTACCGCCGTTCGCGCATTCCGGCGCGGATGTTGCCCGTGCGTTGACGCTCATCAATCGCCATCCAAACCAATCGTCCAATATGAATCGGGGCCCCGCCCGGTTCGCGCGTGCGGCCGCCATTCTTGCGGAGGCAGCCAATGAAAGCGCAATGGGTAAGACAGTTGGCCATTGCCCTGGCACTCCTGCTCTTGTTTGGCAGCCCGGCAATGTCGCAGCAAGACGCACCGGAAAACGATCCACAACCCGCCACTGCGGTGCAGCTCGATCAAATGCTGGCACCCATTGCCCTGTATCCGGATGCATTGATCGCGCAGATCCTCATGGCAGCCACGTATCCGCTTGAAGTGGTGCAGGCTGATCGCTGGGTGCGGGACCCCGCCCACGCCGCCCTTGGGGGCGACCAACTGGCCGAAGCCCTCGCACCGCAGCCGTGGGATCCGAGCGTGAAATCTCTGGTGCCGTTTCCCGGGCTCTTGCGCATGATGAACAGCAACCTGGATTGGACGGAACGCGTAGGCAATGCCTTTCTGGCCGACGAGGGCGCGGTCATGGACTCGATCCAGCGCTTGCGCAGCCGGGCTCAGGCCAACGGCACCCTCGGGTCGACAACGCAAGCCGTTGTGTCAACGCAGGATGGCGCCATCATCATCGAGCCCACCAACCCGAACGTGGTCTACGTTCCGGTCTATGACCCTTACCTCGTCTATGCACCGTGGCCCTATCCCGCTTACCCGCCATACATCTTTCCCGACATCTGGGGCGGAGTGATCATCGGCGGGCTCGGGTTCGGGTGGGTGGGTTTTTCGGTCGTCGTTCCGTTATGGGGCTGGAGCCATTGGAACTGGCACGGCCATCACATCGATATTGACCGAGGCCGCTTCGGCAACATCGACCGCCGTCGTCCGCCACCCAGCGGCATCTGGGCCCATGACCCGGGGCATCGCCATGGCGTGCCATATCCGGGAGCATCGCGGGGGCGGTTCGGCCCGGGCTCTGCTATCTCGCCGGACGCACGGCGCGGGTTTCGTGGCTACCCAACGCCCCCGACCCCGCCAGCGGGCTCCGTAATACGCCCCTCCCCGGTTTCGCCTGTGCATCCGACAATCCGGCCGCCGCCGGCCAGGCCGGCGCCCGCTCCTGGTGCACGCTCCTCCCGGCGCCAGTCACCTGGTTACCCGCCCACGTTCGAGTCGTTCGGGCGCGGATCCGATGTGCGCGGACAAGCCCAACGCGGGCAAGCCAGCCGCATGTCGCCCGCCGCGCCCCAGCCTACTGGACCACGCTCCGGTGGCTTTGCACCCCACGGCGCAGCGGGCGGTGGGCACGGGAGACGATGATGCGCACTTTCTGTAGAACGCTGCGCCTGCGCCACCTAGCCGGGCGACTGGTGATGCTAGCTGCATGTGCGAGCGCGCTTCCATCTTGGGCCGACAAGCCTACACAGCAGGCGTTCTCTTCACCCGAGAACGCCGCCGAGGCACTGGCGTCCGCATGGCGCGCGGGAAACATGGATGCCCTGCTCGCCCTGTTCGGGCCCGCAGGGGCAACGCTGGTGAAATCGGGTGACCCCATCGGCGAACAGATCGCCCGAAGCAAGCTGGCCTCCGCATACGACGAAGGGCATCGAATCGAACGAGACGCCGATGGCCATGCAGTCATCCTCCTGGGCAAAGACGAATGGCCCTATCCGATCCCGCTGGCAAGGCGGGGCACGCGCTGGCGCTTTGACACGAAAGCCGGCGCACAGCAGATCATCGATCGACGCGTTGGCCACCACGAGGCACACGCAATCCGCGTCTGCCGGGCGTATGTCGAAGCGCAACTGGCTTATGGCACTTCGCACCGCACCGCAGATGGGCGCGCCGTGTTTGCACAGCGCCTTGGCAGTTCACCAGGCAAGCATGATGGCCTGTTCTGGGTGCCTTCCGCCGGAGATGAAGAGAGCCCACTGGGGCCGCTCATCGCGCTCGCCGATGCCCAACGCCAGGACACGTCAGGCGCGGGCAAGGTCATCCCCTTTCATGGCTACGTCTTCCGGATCCTGACTCGGCAGGGAGAGCACGCGCCGGGCGGCGCGCGGAGCTATGTCGACGACGGGCAGATGACAGTCGGATTCGCACTTGTCGCATTTCCCGCAACCTTCGGGGCATCGGGTGTCATGACGTTTATCGTCAACCAGGATGGCGTCGTGTACCAAAGGAACCTCGGCCCGAATACCGCCCAGATCACGCGGCACATGCGCGGGTATGACCCCGACGAGCGCTGGAGCCCCGCATTGCCGTGATGCCGTGGTCTAACCGCCGGCAATTCTGAAGATGGCGACATCATGGAACGCGCGCCCGACTCTGAAGCAGCCGGAAACGCTGCCTGCCATGTTGGCCGTCATGCGCGCCATCGGAGCGCATCTCCACTCAAGTCTGATTTGATGAGTACCGCTGCACGCAGACTTGATTCAGCCCAAATTGCGCCGCGCTGCGGAAGGTACTCTGAGAAGTGTCCACCGCGACTGCGTTGCAGGTTCTGGTCTGCAACAGGCCGGAGGAACTCGCCCTCATAGGAGTCAACATGAAACAACGCTCTCAATCCGAACGAGTGCGGCCGGCACGCTGGAGCCCATTTGCCGTCGAGCCGATCCACAACCGATATCGGGAACCCGACAAGGCACCGGCTGCAAGCTGCTGCCCAGTTTGCGGTGCTGTCTATCTCAAGGGCCGCTGGTTGTGGCGCAGCCCGCCACCTGGGGCCACTTCCCTGGTCTGCTCGGCATGCCAGCGTGCCGCCGACCAGATGCCCGCAGCACGAATCCACCTGTCTGGAGACTTTGAGGCGGCCCATCGGGAAGAGATCCTGACACTCGCCCGCCACCGCGAAGCTGATCTGCGCGCCGATCATCCAATGGAGCGCATCATGGCTGTCGAAAGCACGGGCAGCGGCACTGACATCCTGACGACCGGGTTTCATCTGGCGCGCGACATCGGCCATGCAATTCACCATGCATTCCACGGACACCTGACGTTTGACTATGGCAACGCAGAGACCGAACTGCACGTGAAATGGAGCCGGTAGTACCCCGGGGCGTTCCGTAACGCCCCCCAGACGCCTGTCCGACAGGTTGGTTGTCCAAACAACAGATCATTGAGCCGCCGTTGCACGCCGGCCGGCGCGTCAACCGCGGTCGAGCTAGTCGGAGCAGGTACGCTTCAAGACAATGACACCTCTGCGTAGCGCTGCTCGATCTCGGCGGCGCTGCCAAGTTCGGTACCGGCATGGCTCAACGCTGCTGCGGCCGCTGCCATGCCGTATCGAAATGCCTCTCGCATGCCTGCATTCCGGTTAAGCGCCCACACCATCCCCCCCACGAAGCTGTCGCCGGCTCCAATGGTGCTGAGGAATGACGTTGCGACGGCACCTGCCCGGACGATTTCTTCCTGCGTGACAAGCATGGCCCCGCCAGCGCCCAGTGTGAGCGCGACCGCATGCGCGTGCCCATTGCGGACAATCTCTTGCGCAGTCTCCATGCAATCCGCTTCTGTTTCCAACGCGCGCCCGGTCAGCTGTCGAAGCTCGTTCAGGCTTGGCTTGATCAGGTATGGCCCATGCGGCAACGCCGCGCGCAATGCCGGCCCCGAGGCATCCAGCACGACACGGCTGCCATGAACCTTGGCCTGATCAATGACCCGCGCGTAGAAGTCGTCTGCCACCCCGAGCGGCAGGCTTCCGCTTAGGACGAGGTAGCGCGGCGCAGGTTGCAGCGCATCGAGGTAATCCAGGCAGTGCTGCGACTCCGGTTCCGAAACGGTCGGCCCCGGCATCACGAACCGGAATTCCCGGTGGCTGCGGAGTTCCGTCACGGAAAAGTTCTCACGCGTCTCTCCTTCGATCCCGAGTGCGACGAACGGTAAGCCCTCTGCCGACAAAAGACGGCCCAATCGCTCAGCCACCGGGCCGCCGGCAAGGTAGATGGCCACGCAATCCCCGCCCAGGCGGTGGACAACACGGGCGACGTTGACTCCGCCGCCTCCAGGGTCAAAGCGTGCCGAGGTGCAGCGCATCTTGTGTGTATCCGTCAAGCACTCGACCGACGTGGCGATATCGATGGCGGGATTGACCGTGAGCGTGACGATTTCCGGCATTGCACACCTCAAGGGGCTATGGCGGGCAGCCGGTAGTCATGCTGCACATCCGCGTTTCGATCCTGCCGCCCTGATCATTTCAAGCATATCTCGAAGGGCATTGAGAAGCGCGACATGTACGTCCACATCCGATGCCTGGTCTATTGCAAGCTCCCGCCCCTGCATCTGCACTTCGACGTGGACGAAATAGGGTCCGCCACAAAGCGGCTCGGCTCTCTCGGAAGCCAACCTCACGCTGCAGCTTTCGACCCTGCATGGAAGGCCACTGAGTCTGGTGCAGAATCGCCTCACGGCTTCCTTGATGGCATCCGAGGGAGGCAGATGACGGAATTGAATCTCGACTCGCCGAGTGTCCATGATCTAAACGGAATGAAAACCAAGTTCAATAGCGAAGCAGCACCAAAGCGAACTGATCTATTAGCCTATTGGGCGCTACGTAGCGCGCTTTGACCTACCTCAACAACGCAATACCGGTTTACGCCAATCACGCCCAGTGGCTGTACATATCGACGTGTTTGCATAGGCTGCCGGGATATGCAAGCGGGCGCGTGCACAGGAGCGCCCGCATCACCCGCACCCCGAGGCCTGACGTCCTCGCCGCAGTTCGCGCACGATTTCGCGGTACTGCCAGCTCATGCGCCGTTTCGTCGCCGCAGTTTTCGTCTTTCCGCGCACCGTCGATATACCGGGCAGACCGCCGTAAGAAGGGTGCCTGGTGCATTGGTTTGATCTCGCTCGACATAAGAATGGACTCCTGTGCATGCAGCCGAAACGCGCTCATAGCCGGGGGGGCTCTGGTGGATCTGCCGATTGATCAGGCAATGATCGCGAACTGGATTTCACTGCTTGCATGGGGCTCACCAACCGAATATCTGCGCTGCCTCAGATTGATACGCTCACTTGCAAGCTAAGGTTGAACACTACAGAGGCGAGTCAACGTGAGTAAGCGGCCTGGGATGAAATGCGCATCAGCCCGATAGCGCTCCGCTTGTCAGGAAAACCTGACAAGGTTCGGTGCCATGTCGGAGATGACGTCCAGCCCCACATTGCAGCGGCCACGTACTGCCCGCACAGGTTCCAGATTGGAGAGTGATCTTGAGCGACCAAGGGGGCAATCCCCGCATCTTCCTGTCGACCGTCCAGCCTCGGCCGAATCAGCAGCGGCTGGTCATGGCAGTGATGCTGGCATCCGTCGTCGTCTTTGTGGCCGTATTGCCGTTCGCTCAGTGGCAACTGGCGCAGGTCTGGGGGTTCATTCCTGTCTATGAATCCGCGGTCGTCATCAACGACTTGGTCACCGCCGCGATGCTGGTCGGGCAGTTCACCTTGCTCCGCTCTCCAGGATTGCTGGCCCTGTCATCCGGCTACTTCTTTACCGCCACGGTGGCGGCGGTGCACATGCTCAGCTTTCCGGCGCTGTTCTCAGCATCGGGGCTTCTGAGTGCGGGCCCGCAAACGACAGCGTGGCTCTACATGTTCTGGCACGGAGGATTTCCCATCTCTCTGATCGCCTATGCCCTTTTGCAGGAGAACGCGCGGACACGGCATATCAGGTTGCGGCGTGCCGTCTATCCCGTTCTATGGGCTGCCTGCGTTGTACTGCTTCTGACTTACGGACTGACTGCGCTGGCCACCCACCCGTCCCTCTTGCCGGCCATCATGCGCGGGCATGGATATACCGGTGCAATGTCAACGACAGTGGGCATTGTGTGGATGCTGAACGTGCTGGCCGCAGCAATCCTATGGCGGCACCGTGGCCACTCCTTGCTGAATCTATGGTGTGCGGTTGTCGCCGTCACCTCGGTATTTGAGGTCGCACTGTCTGCCATGTTCAATCATGGGCGGTTCGATCTCGGCTTTTACGCAGGCCGAGCCTACGGCCTCGTCGCTTCCGGCTTTGTTCTTGTCGCGCTGATCATTGAACATACCAGGCTTTACGCCATGCTGGTGAAAGCCCTGGATAACGAAAGCGCAGCGCGCGCACGCGCCTTGGACAAAACGCAGCAACTGAACGAGGCGAACGAGCACCTCGAGCAGCGTGTCAAGGACCGCACCGCCCAACTCAGCGTCACGAACGTCGAACTTCGACAGGAAATTGCCGAACGAAAGCGCGCCGAACAGGCGCTGGAACGCTCGAGAGAGGAGTTGCGTGAATTGGCAACGATCAGCTCACGGGCGCGCGAAGAAGAGCGACGGCGCCTTTCGCGCGAGCTTCACGATGAACTCGCCCAATCGCTGGCGGCGCTTAAGGTCGACATGCAGATGCTGGATCAGAAGCTTGACGCCACGAACAAGCCGGTTGCCGACCGCCTGAGTTCAATGGAACAAGCCGTGGATGACATGATCGGTGCGACACGGAGGCTCGCCTCCGATTTGCGCCCCTCGATGCTCGACGATCTCGGCCTTGTACCTGCGTGCAGATGGCTTGTTGAGTCGTTTCAGCGGCGCCATCGCATTCGGTGCGAGCTAACGATGATGCCCGAGCACTTTGAGCTTCCCGAGCCTTTTGCGTCCACCGTATATCGCGTGCTGCAGGAATGTCTGGCCAATGTGGCGCGCCATGCTGGTGCCTCAACCGTACAGGTGAGGCTGGTCTATGACGTGCCTACCGTTCAGCTCTCGGTGCAGGACGATGGCATCGGCTTCGACCCTGCGCATCCGAGAAAAGATTTGTCTTTCGGGCTTGTTGGCTTGCGTGAGCGTGCCTACCTCGTGCGTGGGAGCTTAAGCATCGAATCGTCGCCAGAGGCCGGAACGTTGATCGAACTGACCATTCCACAAACGATGACGACAGCTATGGAAGCACCGCTTCCAGCGCCCGACGCCCAACCACGGGCAATCTAGTTCGGCATCGCTGCGGCCCGTCTCATACCAACCCGTGGGCGAGCGCGTATCGCACCAACGCGACATCATTCGGCAAGTTCATTCGTTCAAGAATGCGCGCCTTATACGTGCTGACCGTTTTCTTGCTGATGCACAGATCGTGCGCAATCGTCGCCAGTGAATCGCCTCTCGACAGACGCACAAAAATATCGAACTCGCGGTCACTGAGCCGCTGATGAAGCAGCCTGTCTGCAGGGTCGCCCAGATTGTGTATCAGCAGCTCTGCCACGGCCTGCGTCATGTACGTAGCGCCCGATGCGGCCTTGCGGATGGCCTTCTCGAGCTCCTTGACGGCACCCTCTTTCGTCAGATAGCCGACGGCCCCGGCTCGGAATGCGCGTAGCGCGTACTGGTCCTCGGCATGCATGGTCAGGACCAAGATCTTGAGCTGCGGAACGTCCCGATGAACTTGGGCGATCAGGTCAATGCCGCTGCGTCCGGGCATCGACAAGTCCAGCACGATGACGTCGGCCGGTGTACGGCGCACCAGATCGATGGTGGATGCACCATCGACTGCTTCACCAACAACCTCGATATCGCTAGCATCGCTCAGGATCCGGCCCAATCCCTCACGAAAAACGGCATGGTCGTCCGCTATCAGCACCTTGATCATCGCGTATCCCTTAGAGCTGCGCTCCCACTATTTCATGGTAGGTGGCGGAGGGATTCCCTTACAACGCTTGGCACCCGGCTTCCCTGATCAAGGTCAGGAACGTGACGGCGCTGTTTGTGACGAGCGCGGCGAGAACCAAAACGCTCGCCAACCCTGCTCGGGCAACGACTGGACCGTTTGCGTGACCTCCAGCCGAACACGATGTGACCAAAGACCATGTGGCGACGGATCGCCAGCATCGATCGGTTGACGCCCATCAAGATGCTGTCCGCATCGGCGTCCAGAATGGTTTCTCCCAGACCCCCCACAGGAGAAAGCATCATGGCTGAATCCGATACCAAACTTGCCGTGAAGACCGGCGCGGAAGCTTCGAACAAGCAGCCTGGCGCCATGCAACCCTGGCGCGCTTTTGACAACCTTCGGCAAGAGGTTGCGCGTGTGTTCGATGATTTCGATCGTGGATTTCATCTCTTTCCATTTCATCGCGCGGCGCTCGATATCGAGCCGTTCTGGCGGCGTGAATGGGCTTTGACGTCCGCACCTGCCGTGGACGTTGTCGAAACCGATACGGCTTATGAGATCAAGGCCGATCTGCCCGGCATGGAAGAAAAGGACGTCGAAGTCAAGCTGGCCAACGGCGGCCTGACGATCAAAGGCGAGAAGCAGGAAGAGAAGGAAGAGAAGCAAAAGGACTACTACCTGCATGAACGCCACTTCGGTGCATTCGAGCGGTCATTCCGTATGCCGGAGGGCGTCGACACAGAGAAGATCCAGGCCAGCTTCAAGAATGGCGTATTGACGGTGACGCTCCCCAAGACAGACGCGGCGCAAGCCACGCCCAAGACGATCCCCGTAAACGGGGGCTGATGTAGCGGACGGCGCACCGCAAGAACAGCGGAGGACGAATAGCGACTCGTTGCACGACTCGTACCTCCGCCCACCTTGGTTCTAATCGCGGCCCGAGCCGCTTCGCTGCGGCCGCGTCGCCCGGTTGACAGGAACTGACCTTCAAATTCTCGGCTGCCCATGATGACGTGGCGGCACCCATTTTTGGGTCAAGGAGTTCGAGCGTGACTTTGGCATTGGACATTTCATTTCGGGACTTTCCGTACTCCAAAGCGATTGAGGATGCTGTCATCAAACAGGCGAACAGCCTTGGCAGCGTTCAGGTGGAGATCGCCCGTTGCCGCGTCAAGTTGATTCAACTGCCGCGCCAGCAGCTACCTATCCCATCCGTCAGGGTTCACATTGACGTGATGACGCGCCACCATCGCCACCTCTCGGGCCATGCCTCCGGCGACGACGCTCTTGTCGCACTTCACGATGCGTTCAAAGACGTCGAGTTCGTATTGCGAAGCGAGATGGTCCGCGAGCAATCGAGTGCAATCATTGAAGCAAAGGGGGGCATATGAGCTTGACCGTTCATGCCGGGCGGGGTTGGGTGGACGTTCGTACAAAACGGCGAAGCGACAAGCGCTGGGATTGCGAATGCAGGTTCGTTTCACCCAATGGAAAATGCTCGTCCTGGGTTTCAGCGGCCAACGTTGAAGGCTATGTGTCCCGGGATCTCGCATTCAGTGCCGGCATTCTGCTCGGCCGCGAACTTGCCGCGCGCTTTACGGCGCGTGTGGAATCGGCTCCGCCTCACATGTATCAATGAAGCGGCCGGGCAAGGTCCGTCGACGGCCGGCGTGCCTCGCCCACTCAAGGTTGCTCCAACTGCCGCGTGTCGCCGGCACGTGATTCAGCGGGGCCAGGTCATGGTGCGCATGGCGGCACCATGCGCCGGCACGACAAGCGTGCCCTGCCGCACCACGCCGTTATAAGACGCGCTGACTTGATACTTACCGCTCGGCAGACGGACATAGAGCAGTGGGCCTTCCGATACGACAGCCAGGGACACCGCGCCGCTGGCAGAACGAATACGCGTGTCGACATCTGAAACGTACGCGCCCCCTTGCTCAACGAACGTCAAGCGCAGGTTGTAGTCCGCCGCAACGCTACGCATTGCGTCCACCTCGTCTTGTCCCACCCCACCTGACACATACGCCACGCCCCCTTGCACACGTTGAATAGGACGGGCGGCGTAAGCACCTTCATTCAGGCAGCCCATCTCGTACATGGCACGCCACGAGCGCCTGTTCGTCATTGCGCTATGCCTGCCACCTCGTGCCCGGCCCGTCAGCCGATCAGGCTCATTCACGCCTTGAATATCCCGCATGCGCTGCATCAACGCGCGGCGCTCTGCCGGTGTCCGAGCATTGCGCAGTTGCGCGCAAAAATCGGCGCTCGGCTGGCGTACTTGCTCGGGGGCGGGCGCCTGCGCCAATGCCGCGTTTGTCGACAAGAGAGACGCTGCAGCCAGCGCAGCGCACAAGAGGCTGTGTACCCGAACCATGACCGACTCCTTGAGAGTTCATTCGCTTCCCTAGAGCCACAATGGTTCATGCGCGCCGAAGCGCGTTGATATGGCGCAACCTTTGATCCAGCCCAAACTGGCGTATGACGTCATGGCTAACCTGAAAAGCAGCAGCCCGTGCATCGCATACCACTCGTGGCGGCGGCACCCGCTGCTGCTGTGAGCGAAACCGCACGCCGCGGCACATTCCATCCAACGTGAGTTGACCATGACAGCACGCACCCTCGTCTTCCATCAAACCGCGCGCAGGATGATGCTCAACGGAATCGACCTGTTGGCCCGAGCTGTCAAGGTGACGCTCGGGCCTGGCGGCCGCAACGTGATCATCGAGCGGCCGGGCATGACGCCTATGGTCGCCAACTCCGGCGTGGTTGTTGCACGTTCCATTTCATTGCGCGAGCCCTTTGCCGATATGGGTGCCCGATTGCTGTGCGAGGCAGCGGCGCGCACCAGCGAGGTCGCGGGTGACGGCACCACCACGGCCACCACCTTGGCGCACGCCATCGTGGCAGAAGGCGTGAAGTACGTAGAAGCCGGACACGACCCGATGCAGCTCAGGCGCGGTATCGAGGCCGCCGGCGCCGTGGTTGCGCAGCAGCTCCACGCCATGGCTCGGCTCTGCACCACCGTTGACGAAATGCGGCAGATCGCCACGATTTCCGCCAGCGGAGACCAAACCGTGGGCACGCTGGTGGCGCGCGCGGTTGAGCAGGTCGGCAAGGACGGCGCCATCAGTGTGGAAGATGGCTCGAAGCTTGAAGACCAGTTGGAGATCGCAAAAGGCGCGCGTGTTGACCGGGGCTTTCTATCGCCATTCTTTGCCACCACCGAGAGCCGGGCCGTCGTGCTGGAAGAACCATGGGTCTTATTGTGCGATGCCACGATCAGTTCGATTGCCCAATTGCTGCCGGTTCTCGAAGCCGTGTCCGGCACCGGTAAGCCACTGCTGGTCATTGCCAACGAAGTGGAAGGCGAAGCGTTGGCCACGCTCGTGGTCAACAACCTGCGCGGCACGCTCAAGAGTTGCGCGATTCGCTCGCCCGGCTTTGGCGAGTCCCGCACGGAACAACTGGCCGATCTTGCTGCGCTGACTGGTGCGAGCGTCATCTCATCGCAGACCGGCGTTTCGCTCGAGCACGCGACGCTTGACCAGCTCGGCCGCGTACACCGAACGGAAACCACCAAGGATTCGACCACACTCATCGCCGGCGATACGGCAAAGGCTGAGGTGGAACGCCGCGTGGGCCAGGTGCGGGCTCAACTCAATGACGCAAAGACAGACTACGACCGCGAGCAACTTCAGCACCGGATCGCGCGCCTGAGCGGTGGTGTGGCTGTCATCAAGGTAGGCGCGGCAACCGAAGTCGCGTTGCACGAACGCAAGAACCGCTTTCAGGATGCCCTTCACGCCACCCGTGCAGCCGTTGAGGAAGGCATCGTTCCCGGCGGTGGCGTTGCATTGCTCCGTGCGCGCTCCGCAATCGACGCATGGAGCGCACCCAACACCGAGCAGCATGCCGGTGCCCGTATCGTGCATACCGCCCTGGCCGCGCCGATGCAGCAGATCGCAGCCAACGCAGGCGCAGACGCGCAGGCAGTCGTCCACCAGGTCCTCTCCGGGGAGGGATCGCACGGCTACGATGCGGCGTCCGATCGCTATGGCGACATGCTGGAGCTGGGTGTGGTCGACCCCGTCAAAGTGGTACGCACGGCATTGCAGAACGCCGTCTCCATTGCCGCCCTGTTGTTGACCACGGATTGCATGATCGCCGACGCGCGGGAAGGCTATGTTGACCGGCCGGATGAAGCTTCAAGCCCGGCCATGTTCAACGCCGGATACGCGTAGCAAAGCCCCGGCCATCCCGAGCATTCCTGAGACCACTGGCGACGGATCAAGCTTTGCTCACGATCAAGGGAGCTTCCAAACCGTCCTCTACAGTGATGACAAGACACTTCGACACGCCGGACTTGCCATGATCGCTCACGCCTTCGTCCACCATCAGCGCTCCAGAGCGACGCCCGCCCGGCACATCAACGAAGACGCATTGGCCACGGCCTTTCTTCCGGATGCCAGTGCGTGTCAGCTCCCTGATCCGGCGCTTGCCGTTCTGGCAAGAACGGCCGCTTCCTGGTTTGCCCCAACGTTGGCCACCGCAATCCATCTCAGCGCGGAGCATGGGCGTATTCGCGTTGCCGGCCACGTCTGCAATGCCCGCCCGCTAGCCTATCTGAAGATCGCGCTGCTGCGCTTGCCCGGCGTCGTCGGGCTGGACATGACGGTTACGGTGGAAGCCACCACCGATCCGCTGCGAGCGGAAAACGTGGCCTTGCAACGTCACCACGTCGGCTAACCGGGGGCGCGCAAGCATGCATACGACTTACTTCTGCGCGACCAGTTGTCCGTGCCCCCACGCCACCTTCGATCCGAAATGTCCGCAGTCAGTGGAGGATATTCTCCGCGCGTATGCTGCGCTCTTCTGGTTCAACCTCTACCTTAGGTGCCCCGACTTCTCCACCGCGGATGGCATGTTTCCGCGGGAGCCAGATGTTCGCCAGAAGTATCTGGCAGTGCATTCGAAAGTCTTCACACACTGGGCCACGGCGGCCAATCGTATGGGCATCACCACCGCGCGCTTTCGTGATGTCTGCGCGAACGTGCGCGCGGCCTGGATTGGACCGGACGACCCTTTGCGCGGGTGCCGCTCCCGGGCAGATGTCCTGTCGGACCATCCAGAATTGGATTTGGACTAAGCACCGGCCCGCCTTCTCACCAAGTGCAATGAGGGACGCATCGCGCTCCGACGCAGGTCTTTTGGCCCAGGCAGCTAACAGCTTCACGATGACCGCCCAATCAGGGGCGTACGGCAAGCCGATCTGGCGGCTTGCGTCAGGTCAACTCTGGCAATGACGAAGTGCCTACCCTGCAGTCATATCAACCGGAGATCGTGATGCCACAACCTACTGATGCAGTCTGCAACCTTGCCTGCGCCACCCTGCGCGATGCCAGCCGCGCAACCGAGTTCTTCGTCGATAGCCAGCTTCAGCTCGCGCGCCTTCGCGTCAAGATGGCGGAAACGGCGCTGCAGAATCTGTCCCAGCTGGAGGGCCAGTTGGACGCAATCAAAGACTGGAGTGGCCTGGCCTCGGCACAGAGCGCCTATATGAAGCTGCAAGCCAACCAAGGCGCAAACGCGGCTCGCCAGTGGGCCGACCTCCTCAATGACGCACAGCGCTCTTATCTGCGCCAAGCAACGGAGTGGAACGACCAGTTCCAACATCGGCCGGGCACGGCTGCATCTCCTGCACAACTGTTCATCGCGTCCTTGGACTCTTGGCAAACATTGGTCAACACCTTCAACGCGATAGCCGCATCGGCTACGCAAGGCCGGACGCCGTCGTAACCGCGCACGAGGCCCAAGAGCGCGCAAGGCGCGTGACGGCGCTCAGGCCGAATGGCTGGCGACTGCCGATTGGAATGTGCAATGCACGGCCTCGACGAAAGAGAAGAGCTTGATTCCTGTCAACGAGGGTGTTTGGCGGCTACCTATTCTTGAAGTAGCCATCGGGCAAACACACAGTGGATGGAAACGATTGTTGATTCAGCGGTTGAACTTGATTTGTTTGCAGGAGCAAAAAATGCGCGGAAAACTCATGATGGCTCTGCTCGTCGTTGCAGCAGCCTCGACGTCGGCGTACGCACAAGGCAAGCCCGACACAGCACCGAACAGCGACGGACAACGGGCCGGCAAGGTGGATCCCTATACGGATGGCGCCAAACAGGCCAAGCCCGACCCGTACACAGAAGGATCGAGGAGCGGCAAGTTTGACCCGTACACGGAAGGCGCAAAGGGCAAACGCGACGCATATACGGAAGGCGCCAAACAAGCCAAGCGCGACCCGTACACGGAAGGATCAAGACGCGGCAAGTTTGACCCGTACACTGAGGGCGCAAAGGGCAAACGTGACCCCTACACGGAAGGATCGAGGAGCGGCAAGTTCGACCCGTACACGGAAGGCGCAAAAGCCAAACGTGACCCACATACGGATGGCGGCAATCAGACGAAGTAGAGGCATCTGGGATTGCCTTGTCGTATTCCATCTGTCGGCGTAGCTGCCACCTTCAGTACAGCAGATACGTCGCACGCTGGGAAAGGAAGGCATCGGTCTGGGCGATGTAGGCGTGCTCGATCGCGTCCAGTGAAACGCCATCACGCAGCATTGCCCAGACCGTCTCGGACCCCACGGACACGCGGATCGTCTCCAGCTTGAAATGCTCCGGATAGCGCTGCGACAGCACTCGGGCCAGCGCTAAACCGATGCGACCGGGGTGCGTGAGCGCAGACGTCTGGTGGATCGCCACACCCGAGCACGAGCGGCCATGGTATGGCCCCTCTGACGGCACAAAATGGACGGGCGTATAGGTAGCGCCCGTATTCAGCGCATTGAGTTCGCGCGCTACCGCAGCGCCGTCCATCCACGGTGCTCCGACCATGCCGAACGGCGTCGACGTACCTCTGCCCACGCTGACACTCGCGCCCTCGATCAGCCCCACATCCGGATATCGCTCCAAGGCGGCGAAATCCCGCAGGTTTGGCGATGGCGGAACCCAACCCAGCCCCGTGTTGGCAAAGCGCATGGCGCGGTCGTACTGTTCCATGGCCACCACATGCAACGCTGCGCCAATGTGCAGCTGGTCGTTCAGCAGCCGGGCAAGCTCGCCGATCGTCATGCCGTGCACAAGCGGCAGAGGCACGTAGTTCGTCAATGACCGGTCCGCCGTATCGGATACCGGCCCACCAACCAGATCGCCTCCTATGGGATTGGGGCGGTCCAGAACCAGCACTGGAATGCGGGCCTTCGCTGCGGCTTCCAGCGTCGCCCCCAGGGTCGCAAGGTAGGTAAAGAAGCGTACGCCGGCGTCCTGCAGGTCGAACACCACGACGTCGATATCGGCCAGCGCACTGCGTGGTATGTCCTTGCTGCTGCCATAGAGGCTATGAACAACCACGTTGGAGCGTGCGTCGATCGTGTCACCGAAGCGCGCATCGAGATCGGTGCCGATGCCATGCTCTGGCGCAAAGATAGCGCTCAACCGCACGCCGGGTGCCTCATTCAGTACATCAATGGTCCGGCGCCCCTGCGCGTCAAAGCCACTGTGGTTGGTGACCAAGCCGACCCGCTTCCCGACGAGCGGTGCGAAGCCGTTGGCCTCCAGTACATCGATACCTGATCGCACGGGCCCGACCGCCATGGGCAAGCGGCGGCCGGCACTGAGCACGGCATCGGCCATGGTCGGGGCGCGCAGCGCGATCTGTTCGCCCGAGAGCAGCGGCGCAGAGTTCGATACCAGATTCAGCACGGCTTCACGCAAGGGCATGGCGTTACCCTGCTCGCCGGGATACAGCCGGCTCGTGAGCACAATCACGAATCGGCGCGTGACCAGGTCGATCCATAAGCCGGTTCCGGTATAGCCCAGGTGCTGGAGGAGTCCGGCGCGCGGCGCGCGATAGCGATTGGGGATCAACGGCGCCTGGACTTCCCATCCCAGCGTGCGGGTCGCCTCCACCGCAGCCGAACCGTCCGGCGTCAACAGCAGGGCAACGCTGTCCGGTTGCAAGATACGGCGATCGCCAACGCGGCCCCCGTTGAGCAGCATCCTGGCGAACAGCGCGATGTCATCCGCCGTGGAGAACAGGCCCGCGTTGCCGGAGACGCCCCCCAGTGCGGCGGCGGTCGGATCATGGACTTTGCCGCGAAGCCATCGTCCGTTGCGAATGATGGTCGGAGCGATGCGCGTGATCGCCTTGCGGCTCGGACGAAACGCGGTGTCGCGCATGCCAAGCGGCCGAAAGATATGCTGCGCACACCATGCATCAAGTCCGACCCCACTGACACGCTGGACGATCTCGCCCAAGGCGACATAGTTGAGATCGCTGTAAATGACACGGTGACCCGGCTCAGAAATCGGCGGCATGATCCCGACCGCGTGAAGCACCGAGGCGGGGCCCCGCAGTTCCGAACGAGCTGCCAGGCCAGGAGGCAGGCCGGACGTGTGCGTGAGCAACTGCCGTATCGTGATGCGCGACTTCCCTCCGTCCGCGAAGGCTGGCCAGTACCGCCCGGCCGGCGCATCCAGGTCCAAACGTCCACGCTCTGCCAACTGCAACACCGCCGTGGACGTGGCCACTGCCTTGGTAAGGGATGCCAGATCGAAGATGGTGTCTTCAGTCATCGGCTCTGCGTCGCGTCCGACGGTGCGCTGACCCAGCGCGACACGTTCACGCACCCCGCTGGCATCACCGATGGCAACCACCGCCCCCGCCACATTGGCATCGACAATCTGCGCGGCTACCACGGCTTCCAGCTCGTGCATGGACACAGGCTTGCCCAGCGGCCCTGGCGTGTTGATGGTTGGCTCGGCGCGCCCGCTCTGCATGCACGCCAACAACACCGCAGCCAGCACCGCGGCTATCGCGGCAAGTTGGCGGGATCGTAACGATTGCGCGCGTTCCATAGCATCCACCCGTTGGTACCTTCCGCGTCAGCAGCGTCGACTTGGGCGCGAATCATCTCGGCATTGAACTCACGACGATCAAAAGCATAGTCCCGGAATGCCTGGAGCCATGGCCGGAATCTCACCCCCGGCAAACCTGTGCGCCGCTTCGCTTCAGCCAGGGAGTGCGAGACGATCTCGCCGGGCTTCTCGGTGGGTTTCCTGACACCCGGCAAGCCCCATGTGAAACCGGACGGATAGAGCATGGGCGAGATGTAGTCCACCACGGCGCCCAGCGTATTGATCTGCTGGCCGATCGCGGTGTCGTCGGTGTTCCAGCAGACGTAGCCGAAAATATCCGCCGCCAGGTAAATGTTGTACGGCCGCAGCCGCTCTCTCGCCAGCGCAAGAAACCCAGTCACGGCGGCAACCCGGTGTGCTTGCGTGTTGGCCTGATGGAACTGCAAGCCATTGGCGTCCGGAAAACGCAGGTAGTCGAACTGGATTTCGTCGAACCCGAGTCTTGCAGCCTCTTCCGCCACGTCAAGCGAGCTGGCCCAGGCGGCTTCGACACCAGGGTCGATCCATTGTTGATCTTCACGATCATGCCAGACCGCTCCATCGCGGTCCCGCACGGCCCATTCGGGGTGTGCCCGGGCCAAGGGGTCGTCCTTGAAGACGACGATGCGCGCAATCAGGTAGAGGGCACGTAGACGAAGTTGCCGAATCACTGCGGCGAACTGGTTGATGCGGGCCGCACCGTTCCCCTGTTCGCGGGCCGCGCCGACTGCCACACGGGCCGCGCTCGGGTACGGTGTATCGCCCCGGTCGCCCTTGATATCGATCACCAGCGCATTGATCGCTGTCTCGCGCTGGAGTGCGACGGCGGCATCGCGCAAGGATTTGTTGGATACGCCCTGTACCGACAGATAGACCGCTCGGGGCTTGATCTGCTTGAGCACGATCTCGACTGCAGGCTGCGGGCCGCCAAGCACCAGCTCGGCGCGTGCATAGCCGGGGGCACGGACGCTGACCACCGCGCGTGCATCCACTGCCGCGGCTGGAATATCGACCAGGCCAGCCGCATCCGTATTTCCGCTCTTGCCCTGAACAAATGTGATTGCGCCTCCCACAGGAAGGTGGGTCTGTGCGTCTACCACCCTGATCTCGGCCGCGCCGGCAAACTGCGCGCAGGAAAGCCACGCAGCTGCAAGCCAGAAGTACAGAGGCCTACTCATGATTGCCCTCGGCTGCATTGAGAATGTTCGTCATGCATCGTGCGCCACAGCCATCGGTGATCAGGTATCGGGGCAGTGCCATAGCGGGTTGGCTCGCCCGCAGCGGTTGCGCGTCCAGCGTGAAGGCGGCGGTATAGCCTTCCTCTCGTGCAATGCGCTCCAGCTCAGGATCGTGGATGCCGAAAGGCCACGCCAGCAAATGCACGCGGACGCCGATTTCCGTCTCGATGCGCACCTTTGCGCGGCGCAACTGATCGCGGGCGAACTTGACGAAATCATCGGTGCTTCGGTGCATCCGTTCCACGCGGAAGTTCGGATGCCAGTAGGTATGGGACTGCACGTCAAACTGTCCGGTGCGGGCCAGCGCTCGCAACTGGGGCCAGGTCATTGCGTAGGCGGCATTTGAGATGGCAGACGGATACACAAACAGCGTTACGGGAACGTGCCGGCCGCGTAGCGCAGGCCACAATGTCTCGTACACAGACCGGTGGCCGTCATCCACCGTAATGGCCACCGCCCTCCCCGGCAGTGCATCTTGCTCGCCTTGGTGCCAGCGCAGGATGTCCGCGAGCGGCACGATGCGATAACCAGCCGCCTCGATCGCCTGCAGATGTGCTTCGAACGTCTGCATCCGGACCGTCATGGTGCTATCCACCGTCGATGCAAAGCGGTGATAGACGAGCACCACCACATGTGGCCCCATGGCCGGCATCTCTGCGTGGGCAGCCGGATACGCAAGCATCAGAAGTGCACAACACAACGAGAAGATCCAGCTGTTCATCAGCCGTGCCTGCGAAGAAAGGTAGATGGTGCGCATCGCCCGGCCCGCCCCGCTTATGACTCTCTTGGTGTGCCGTGCAGCCAATGCCAAAGCAGCACCCCGCTGCCCGCCATGCCGCCCAGGTGGGCAAAGTGCGCGACATCGACTTCGGTTCCGCTCACGCCAAGCGTCAGCTCCACGATCGCATAGAGCGTTGCAAACACCCACGCAGGCATCGGGATGGGGGGGATCAACGGAACGATCATGCGATTGGGAAACAGGACGGCATACGCGAGAAGCAATCCGAATACGCCCCCGGAAGCGCCGATGACCGGCCCCGCCGGCAGAACGCTCAAGACCGTAAAGGCGATTTGCGCGAAGGCCGCGCTCAGGATGCTGGATACGTAGATCAGCCAGGCCCGCGGTGTACCCACGGTGCGCTCCACGTCGCGGCCGAACATATAGAGCCCGAACATGTTGAGCACCAGATGCGCGCCGTTTGCGTGCAGGAAGGCGTATGTCAGCGGTTGCCACGGCATGAATCCGCTCCGCAGGCCGGCCCCTGATATGCCGAGCGGCCAGAGAGCAAAGGTACGCAGCAGTTCGTCTCCTGCAAAGAGCTCTGCACAGAACACCGCCACGTTGGTGAGGATGAGCAGCTTGATCATGAAGGCACTCCTGATCTCTGCCCACGATACGGCCGCGCGCGTTGGCCGGGTTGATCTCGCGCAAGACGGTTCGACAGTATGTCGTGATCCTGCAAAGCCACGCATTCCGTTTGATGTGCCGCAAGGCCCCCGCATCGCCAGATGAAACGATAGAGGGACTTGCATGCAAGAGGATGACCCATGCCATTGGCCGCTTCTTATCAGCACCCCGCGAACCAGGCCATCGCTGCGATCTTCAACGAAATCGCTGATTTATTGGAGGTTGAGGAGGCCAACCCGTTTCGGGTACGCGCTTACCGCAATGCTGCCCGCATGGTCGAAGGCATGACGGAAGGCGTTGACGCCATGCTGGCACGCGGCGCCGACTTGACCGCCTTGCCAGGTGTTGGAGTCGACCTCGCGGCAAAGATGCGCGAGATCGTCGAAACGGGAACCTGCGCCATGCTCACACGTGTGCGTACGGAGGTTCCATCGTACGTGCTTCAACTGCTTCAATTGCCTGGGCTGGGCCCAAAGCGGGCCCGTGCTTTGCAGCACGAGCTGGGCATCACCTCGTTGGACGAGCTGGCTCGGGCAGCAACGGCGCACCGCATTCGCGAGCTGCATGGCTTTGGCCCCCGAAGCGAAGAGCGATTGCTCGAAGCCCTCAACGCACGCCTGGCGCGCGATCGCCGTTATGGTTTGGAAATCGCCAAGCCATGCGCCGACGCACTGACGCATTACCTGCTGGCGAGCGGCCTGGTCGACCAACTCGTCGTTGCCGGCAGCTACCGGCGGGGCCGAGACACCGTGGGGGATCTGGATCTGCTCATCACGGGAAGAAAACGCGCCCAGATCGTTGAGCATTTCGTGCACTACAACGAGGTCGCTACCCGAATCTCAGCGGGGCCCACCCGCGCAAGCGTCGTCCTGAAAAACGGCATGCAGGTGGACTTGCGCGTGGTGCGCTCCGACGCTTTCGGCGCGGCGCTGGTGTATTTCACTGGCTCGAAGCCGCATAACATCGCACTGCGCAAGCTTGCACAGGCCCAGGGTCTGAAGATCAACGAATACGGTGTCTTCCGAGGAAAGGCGCGCATCGCCGGCCAGACGGAGGCGTCGGTCTACCGTGCAGTGGGCTTGCCTTGGATCTGCCCCGAGCTGCGCGAAGACCAAGGCGAGATCGCGGCCGCGCAGTCCGGCGCACTACCATCCCTCGTTGAACAGAGCGACGTCAAGGGGGATCTCCATACCCACACATCGGCCAGCGATGGCACCGCCAGCCTCGAAGCCATGGCGGAGCAGGCGCGCCTGCTGGGCTATCAATACCTGGCAGTGACCGATCATTCGCCACGCATTGGCATAACCCATGGCCTCACGGCGGAGCGCCTGGCCGCACAAGCCGATGCCATCGACCGCTTCAACGCCGAACACGAGGGTTGGCCCGTGCTGCTCAAGGGGGTTGAAGTCGACATTCTGGAGAACGGATCACTGGACCTGCCAGATTCGGTGCTGGGGCGCCTGGATCTTGTCGTTGGCGCAATTCATAGCCACTTCAGCCTGCCTGCCGACCAACAGACGTCACGCATTCTTCGTGCGCTCGATCATCCGCACTTCACCATCCTCGCCCACCCGCTAGGCCGGCTGATCGGCGAGCGCAACGCCTGCAACGTTGACCTCAAGCGGGTCCTGACCGCCATTGCACAGCGCGGCTGCTACGTTGAGGCCAATGCCCAGCCCTCCCGCCTGGACCTGTCCGACGTTGGATGTCGTCTGGCAAAGGCGGAAGGTGTCCTCGTGAGCATTGCGTCCGACGCGCACAGCCCGGCTGATCTGACGAACCTGCCCCTGGGTGTCACGCAAGCCCGCCGCGCATGGCTAGGGCAGGCAGACGTGCTCAATGCGCACTCGCTCGACACGCTGCTGCCGTTGTTGAAGCGGACCATGTGACGCGCGCATGCGCACACCACCTCGGGCATTCTGTATCTGCACCGCAACATGTCGTACGCCGTGCCCATCGGGTTGATCCGAGTCAAGGTGCCGGAAATCGTGCGATCAAGAATGAACACATGAATTTCCACATCAGTATGCAGACCAACCGGAGCCAAACCATGAGCGTCCCAGTCGATATTTCGTTCCAGGGTATTCCGCATTCGAAGGCCGTCGAAGAAGCGGTTATCAACCATGCAGACCGCTTGAAGCGCATTCGTGCCGATCTGATGCGCTGCCGCGTCAGCCTGGCCGTGGGAGCCAAGCATCAGCACCAGGGCAAGCCGTTCGACGTCCACGTCCACGTGTTCACACCGCATCAGACGCATGTTTCGAGCAATACGTCCAATGAGGATCCCTACGTCGCGCTCCGCGAGGCCTTCACGCACGTGGAACGCATGCTCGTGGAAGCCAATGGCAAACGAGAATCACACTCTTGAGGCATCGTGCTTGTGCATGCGCGCTACTGCATGTGCAGGCCACCATTCACGGCCAGGTTGGCACCGGTAATGTAGGCAGCGTCCTCGCCGCAGAGAAAAGCCACCAGTGCCGCCACCTCTTCTGGTCGACCAAGACGGCCCAGCGGGATCTGCGGAAGAATCCGTTCTTGCATGATCTCGCCGGGAATATCGCGGGTCATTCGCGTGGCGAGGTAGCCGGGCGAGATCGTGTTAACGGTCACGCCCTTTGCGGCGCACTCGAGGGCCAGCGCTTTGGTGAACCCATGTATGCCGGCCTTGGCCGCCGCATAGTTCGTCTGCCCGAACGCACCCCGCGATCCGTTGACCGACGAGATGTTGATGATGCGGCCCCAACCGCGGTCGATCATGCCTTCATACAGCGGCTTGGTCATGTTGAAGACGGAGTCGAGGTCGGTAGCCAGCACGTTCCGCCAGGCGTCGAGCGTCATGCGCTTGAAGGTCATGTCCTGTGTAATACCGGCGTTGTTCACCAGAATGTCGACCGGGCCCACGATCGAAAGCACCTCAGATGCGCATCGTTGGCAAGCGTTGTAGTCGGCCACATCCACCGGGAACGTCTGGAACAGGCGCCCGTAGGCATGCTGTTCTGCCACCCATGAGGTCACATGCGCGTTGCCCAGCGAATGGGTAACCACCACGCGATGCCCTTGCGCGTGCAAACGAACGGCAATGGCTTCGCCCAACCCGCCCATCCCACCGGTGATGAGCGCAATGCGCTGTATTGTCATGACGGCCTCATCGCGTCGTCGGACGTACGCCAGCGCGGGGGCAATCGCGCTTGCACAGCAGCCACCGGTCTGTTTCCGGTTCGATACGCAAGCGCACAACGGCATCGACCGGCTTTGTACCGGCCCGAACGCTCAGGGTCTGCATTACGCCCCGGTACGCAGCGGTTATCTGATAGTGCCCGCGGGGCAAGCGCATATACAGCAGCGGCCCCTCCGTGCGCACGCGCAATCGAAGCGTTCCGCGATCGTCCGCCACCGAGACATCCACATCCGACAACGCCTCGCCGGTTCTGGCCGACACCACGTTCAGCCGCACGTTGAAACGGCTTGCCATTGCGTGCATGGTGTCGCGCGCGTCGCTGCCAACGCCACCCGACACATAGGCGATCTCGTTCTGAACGCGGACTTCAGGAGCCGCCGCCGCATCAGCCCCGGCAGCACCGGCGTGCACGCTGGCGGCCAACGCCCACGCGACTAGAAGGCAGCGTGGCAATAGACGACATGTCTGATTCATCTCATACCTCACCGCTCAGCGGCCGGATGGCCGACCGTCTGTGCCAACACCGGAACTTCGTCTTCATTGAGTGACAAGGCTTCTGCCAGAAGACGCTGATTGAGCCAGCCACGCACCACACAGCCGAGCCCGGCCGAGGCACAGTAAAGTGACACGTTCTGTGAGATCGCTCCCGCCGCTACACCGGAAAATATTTCGCGCACGACTTCTGGCATCTGGTCTGCACGAGCATGGTTGACCACGTACACCAGATCCAGCGGCGCCTTGCCGACAAAGTCCTGGTACCCGGTCAGGTTGCGCGCGTCCACCGCATGCTTGAGGCGCAGGCGGTGCGCCACAGGTTCGTATTCGTAGACGCCCTCTGGCAAGGCGACGTAGATGTCGATCTCGTTCAGGCCATGCGCTGAAGGTGCCGTTCGCCCGCCGATCTCCGGCCGGTTGACGCCGTTTGCCGCCCACAGCAATTCGCTCAGTTGCTGCGGCGACAGCGGTGTGGGCCCAAATTCCCTCACGCTCCTCCGCTTGGCAAGCGCTGCAGTCAACGTGTTGCCACCTTCCAATAGCGGCGGCACCAGCGCAATCGTTGCTGGTGGCGCCGCGTGGGAGCTTGGCTGCGGCAGTAGATGTTGCACAGGGTCATAAGACAGGAGCATTGCCTCGCTCATGGCATCCACCTCACAAAACTAGGAATCCATCGGATATGTCTCGCCACCTAGGCGGAGATGATCACCTTGAGCGCCTGGGTCTTTGCGGCGTTGCGGAAGGTGTCGTAGGCAGTAAGGATGTCGTCGAGCTTGAACCGGTGCGTAATCAGCTGCCCCGGCTGCAGCTTCCCAGCGCGCACAGTTTTGAGAAGCATCGGTGTGCTGACGGTATCCACCAGCCTCGTGGTGATGGCGATGTTCTGGCTCCACAAGGTTTCCAGATGCAGGTCTGCCTTGACGCCATGCACGCCAATGTTCGCAATCACCCCGCCCGGCGCAACCAGTTGCTGGCAGAGTTCGAACGTCGCAGGCACACCCACCGCCTCGATCGCACAATCGACCCCCACGCCCTCCGTCAACCGCTTCACGGCGGCAACTGCGTCTTCACTGGAGACGTCGATGCAAGCCGTTGCGCCCAGCCGGCCGGCCACTTCCAGCCGTGCCGCGTTCGTGTCGATCATGATGATCTGTGCGGGCGAGTAGAACTGCGCCGTCAGCAACGAGGCCAACCCGATGGGGCCCGCGCCGACAATCGCCACGCTGTTGCCCGGCTGGACGCGGCCATTGAGCACGCCGCATTCGAATCCAGTCGGGAAGATGTCCGACAGCATGACCAGCGCCTCTTCGTCGACGCCGGGCGGCAGTTTGTAAAGGCTGGTCTCGGCGTGCGGAATCCTGACGTATTCGGCCTGCACACCGTCGATGCGATGGCCCAGGATCCAGCCGCCCGTCTCGCAATGCGAGTACATGCCGCGGCGGCAGTTCGCGCATTTTCCGCAAGACGAAATGCACGAAATCAGCACGTGGTCACCCGGCTTGAGCGATGTCACGGCCGCGCCGACGGACTCCACCACCCCCACGCCTTCGTGGCCCAGCGTGCGCCCCGGCTCGCAGGTCGGCACGTCGCCCTTGATGATGTGCAGATCGGTGCCGCAGATGGTCGTCAACGTGACGCGCACCACCGCGTCCCCAGGCGCCTGCAATTCCGGTTTCGGCTTGTCGGCCAAGGTGATCTTACCGGGCCCTTCGTAGACGAGCGCTTTCATGGGAGCCACCAAAGAGGACGATGACTCCATGCTAGGCACCCCCCTTGCGCGGACGTTGATCTACGTCAGGGCGCATGGCGGCAACCGCGCGATATTGGCCTTCTGTATCCGGAAGCGAAGCCCGCATATGGCCGAACAAGCCACCACCGTTCCATGTTCGCAGCCACCAGAAGCGTTGGTGACTCGCATGTTCGAGGCGGCAGCGTATCCACACCCCGCTGCGGACCTCCAGATGATCGAAACCCATCTGTCGTGGGTCTTCCTGGCCGGAGATTTTGCTTACAAGGTCCGCAAGCCGATCAAGCTGGACTTCGTCGACTTTTCGACGCTCCGTGCGCGGCAAATCGATTGCGAGGAGGAATGCCGCCTCAACCGCCGCCTAGCCCCCTCGCTATACCTTGGCGTGGTGCCCATTTCGTACGATCCGGTCACGGGTGCCATCTGCGTCAATGGGCAAGGCACGCCTTGTGAGTACGCGGTCTGCATGCGCCGGTTTGCCCAACAGGACGTACTGGCGGCGTTGGCTCATGACGGACGACTGTGCCCCGCAGAAATCGACGCGCTGGCCGACCTGATCGCAGACTTCCACGCAACCGCGCCCGTCGCCAGCCCCGGTTCCGACGCAGGAACACCCTCGAGCATTCTGCGTACGTTCGAGGACTGCGCAGCCGGGGTCATCGCCTTGAGCACCGAACCGCTGAGTGCGGCGGCCACGGTATCGCTGCTTCGTCAGCACGCAAACCGCCTCGAAGAGACATTCGAGTCACGCCGGCGCAGCCGTCACATTCGCGAATGCCATGGCGACCTTCACCTGGGCAACATCGTGTTGATCGATGGCCAGCCGACACCGTTCGACTGCCTGGAATTTTCTCCGTCGCTCCGATGGATCGACACCATGTACGACACCGCCTTTCTGTTCATGGACTTGCTCGCAGCGGGTCTGCATGGGATGGCGTATCGCATGATCAACCGTTATCTCGAACGATGTGGCGACTATGGCGGGTTGGCGGTCCTGCCTTTCTACGCATCGATGCGCGCGCTCGTGCGTGCTCGTGTGCTTCTGGAGCGCGCCCATCAGTTGGACGGAACCCCCGATCTGGCTGCCAAGCCGAGCGGCGAGGCACGCCGCATGCTCGACTTGTCTCGGGAGCTGCTGTGCCGAAACGACGCCTGCATTCTTCTCATGCATGGCCTTTCGGGCAGTGGAAAATCCACCCGCGCTGCACAGCTTGCCGAAGCAGAAGGAATGATTCGCGTGCGCTCCGATGTCGAACGGCAGCGTGGATGGCATGTCCGAGCAGCCGATCGCTACCTGCCGCGTGCGGTCGAACGTACCTATCGACGTCTGGCCGCGATCTGCAAGCTCGGTGCTGGCACCGGTTTCCCGATGATTGCAGATGCCACGTTCCTGTCCGAGCACCATCGCCAACGGTTCTTCTCGCTGGGCCGGCGGCTGGGGGTGGCCGTAGCCATCGCGGACTGCGTTGCGGATGTCGACACGCTGCGTATGCGTATCCGCAATCGCATGCGGGGCGGGCTCGACGCATCCGAGGCAGACCTGCACGTATTGGAGGCCCAGATCGCCACACAACAGCCGCTCAACGTGGAAGAGCGGGCACATGTGATCCCAGGTGAGACATCGCCGGTTGTGCCTTACATGAGAGGCGAAGGGGGCGACGATTTCGCGCGCGCTGGCTCGGACAATCAAGTACCTTGAAAGGAAACACCGGAGCGATGGTGTTTCACGCACGGCCGCCCATTTGCGCCATATCAACGCACACAACTGCAGAGTGCCTACGCTGCATATGGATACCTCGTTCGGCGGCCCTCCTCCCCCGTCCGCCAAAACCCCACCGGAGATCACAATGCAACAACCCGCTGATATGGCATGCAACCTGGCATGCGCCGCCATGCGCGATATGAGCCGCACCGCCAGCTTCATGCTCGAAGCGCAAATCGACTTCGCCCATTTCCGCCTCAAGCTGGCCGAGGCTGCGCTGGAAGATGTGCGTGAGTTGGAACATGAACTGAGCGGTACGCATGACTGGACCTCGCTGGCCGCAGCGCAAAGCATCTTCATGAAGATGCAATCAAGCCACGGTGCTAACGCTCTGAAGACGTGGACCGAGTTCACGAACAAGCTGCAAGCGGCCTATTTGCGTCGATTGACCGAGTGGACCCAGCAGATGCAGCAACCCGAAGGGCAGGCCTCTTCCTCCCAGTTGTTTGCGGCATCCTCCGATTCGCTGAAGGCCTTCTTTGACAGTTTCAACCTCATGGCTCCACCAGACTCCGAGGCAAAGAAGAACGGACTGGCACGTTCCACAACGGCACGAGCCGGAAAGGCCGCCTGATCAACACGCCAAGGAGTCCATCATGCGAGTTCAGGACGTCTATTCACACAATGCAGTCCATATTCCGCTCTCGTGCACGCTTCAGGAGGCGGCACAGCAGATGCGCCAGAAGCATGTCGGTGCGCTGGTCGTGACGGAGAACACCCCGTCCGGACCCCGTGCAATCGGCGTCGTCACGGATCGCGACATCGTGCTTGATGCGGTTGCGGTTGGCGTTAGCCCTTCCCAGACCTGTGTGGCCGATGTGATGAGCCGAGGCATCTTCAATGTATCGCTCGATGCAAGCCTGAGCGACGCGTTGCAGGAAATGCTCTCAAACGGCGTGCGGCGTGTTGGTGTGACGTCCGACGGCGCGCTGGTCGGCGTGCTGTCTCTGGACGATGTGCTGGGCGCATTGGCCACCGAATGGAGCCTGATCGCCCGCCTCGTCCATAACGAGCGCGAGCGCGAAACAACCGGCAGCGTCCAGCCGCCGCTGAGCGTGTAAGCCGGCTGCCACCCCACTTCAGGAAAACCTTCCCATGAATCCCGAGCCGCTTTCTCTCAGCATGGACATCGTGGCTGACAACGCGGTGCTGGAAGGTACGTTGGACTGCCCCGGCAATGCAACCGGCCTGGTGATTTTTGCGCATGGCAGCGGCAGCTCACGGCTCAGCCCGCGCAACCGGTACGTTGCGGATCAGCTCCACGCCGCCGGTTTGGGCACGCTGCTGTTCGATCTGTTGAGTGCCGAAGAGGCGTCACATGCGTCGTGCCGGTTCGATATCGAACTTCTTGCACGGCGCCTGCAGACAGCCACACGCGCGGTCGGCAGCATCGCCCGCGAACGCGGGTTACGCCTCGGGTATTTTGGCGCCAGCACCGGAGCCGCGGCCGCGATCCTGGCAGCGACCGAGTCGGACGACGCCTGCCCGATCGAAGTGGTCGTCAGCCGCGGCGGTCGGCCGGATCTTGCGGGCCCACGCGCACTGGACAAACTCGCCTGCCCGACCCTGCTGATCGTTGGCGCAGCCGATTTGGACGTTCTCGATCTCAACCGGCAAGCGCTGAGCCAGATGCATTGTGAGAAAGCCCTTGAGACGGTGCCGCGCGCAACACACCTTTTTCAAGAAGAGGGTGCGCTCGAACAGGTGGCCGAGCTGGCGCGGGCATGGTTCGTCCGCTATTTGAGCGCAGCCACCCAACCCAAACGACACGCGAGGTAGCCCCGTGCGATTCAAAGATCGATTGGATGCAGCGCGCATGCTGGCGCAGGCGCTGGAAAAGTATCGGGACATGCACCCGCTGGTGTTGGCCATCCCAAGGGGTGCGGTTCCAATGGGCGCACTCATCGCACACGCACTCGGCGGTCAGCTTGATGTGGTGCTGGTTCGCAAACTCGGCGCGCCGTTCAACCCTGAGCTGGCTGTCGGCTCTGTCGAAGAAGGCGGCTGGACCTACTTCGCACCCTATGCGAGCCGCATTGGTGCGGACACGACATACCTCGAACAGGAAAGCGCCGAACAGGTGGAAGTCATCCGTCGGCGCCGTGCGCTCTATACCCCAAATCGCGGTCCGTATGACGTAGAAGGACGCGTCGTGATCGTGGTCGACGATGGGCTGGCAACCGGGGCCTCCATGAAGGCGGCACTCCACGCCATACGACAGCGGCATCCGCAACGCCTCATCTGCGCGGTTCCCGTGGCGGCACCGGACAGCCTGGACGAAATCCGACCGCTTGCCGATGAGGTCGTCTGCCTCTACGCGCCGCAGGGCTTCCGCGCGGTCGGCTTGTATTACGCCGACTTTCCTCAGGTGGAAGACGCCGAAGTGCGTGCTGCGTTGGACGCGGCCCCGCAGACCGAGCGCCAGGCTGGCTGACACGCCCGATCAATCCAGACCGTATCTGCGCACGTACCAGGCTTTCATCACGTAGGCGCACAACCCGTAGGCCACTACGATCGCTGCCAGGCAGGGCCAGAAGGCTGCCGGCAGCGGTACAAATCCAAACAGCGCCCCGACCGATGTCAACGGCATGGCGACGCCCACGCAAGCAATGGCGATGCTGGTCAACACCAGAGCGGTACTTGCCCGGCTTTGCACGAACGGCACCTTGGCCGTGCGGATGATGTGGATGATGAGCGTCTGCGTGAGGAGCGATTCAACAAACCACCCGGACTGGAACAGCGCCGGATCAGCCCACGCCTGAAAGACGCCCAGCAGCAGCACATAGGTCGCGAAATCAAACAGCGAGCTGACGGGCCCCATGTACAGCATGAACTTCAAGATGCTGCCGATCTCCCACCGCCGTGGTTTGACGAGGTAGTCCTCGTCTACGTTGTCGGTCGGGATGGCGGTTTGCGAAAAATCGTAGAGCAGGTTGTTGAGCAGCACCTGCACAGGCGCCATTGGCAGGAAGGGCAAAAACAGGCTGGCGCCCAGCACGCTGAACATGTTTCCGAAGTTCGAGCTGGCGCCCATCTTGATGTACTTGACGATGTTGCCGAACACCTTGCGCCCTTCTGTCACGCCCTCCCCCAGCACGGCCAGACTTTTCTCCAGCAGGATGATGTCAGCGGACTCCTTGGCAATATCGACCGCGCTATCCACGGAGATGCCGACATCCGCAGCCTTGAGCGCCGGCCCATCGTTAATGCCGTCACCCATGAAGCCCACCACATGGCCCCGGCGATGCAGTGCCTCGACAATGGCCGCCTTTTGCGCCGGCGACACCTTGGCGAACACCGACGCGCGCTCGGCTACCTCAGCCATCTGGTCAGGTGACATGGCGGCCAGCTCGGCGCCAAGTACCACCGGTTCCACGGCCAGCCCGACCTCGCGACAGATCTTGCGCGCAACAATGCCGTTGTCCCCGGTCAGGATCTTGACCGCCACGCCGCGGTCCTTCAATGCGGCAATGGCGGGGGCGGCCGTATCACGCGGCGGGTCGAGAAAGGCGATGTACCCGAGCAACGTCAATCCCGACTCGTCTGCCACGACGTACTGGCTTTGCTCAGGTGGCATCTCCTTGTACGCAACCGCCACGACACGGAAGCCGTCGGCGCTCAGGTTTTCCGCCAGTTGCCGCGTATCTTGGAGGTGGCTTGCCTCCAGCGGGCCAGCCTCGTCGCCGCTCACGTAACGCGCACTGACGGCCAGCACTTCTTCCACTGCACCCTTGCAGATCAGCACGTGCGTGCCGTCGTCTTGCGCCAGCACCACCGACATGCGCCGGCGCTCGAAGTCAAACGGCAGCTCATCGATTTTCTGGAAACGCGCATGTACATCCAGGCGCTGCTCCAGCTCCACGTGCTTGAGTACAGCCACGTCCAGCAGATTCTTCAGGCCCGACTGGTAGAAGCTGTTCAAAAACGCGTACTCCAACACCTGGTCGGATTCTTCGCCGCGCAAATCCAGGTGATGCTTGAGGATGATGCGGTCTTGCGTGAGCGTGCCGGTCTTGTCGGTGCACAGGACATCCATGGCACCAAAGTTCTGGATGGCGTTGAGCCGCTTGACGATGACCTTTTTGCGCGACATGGCGATGGCGCCCTTGGCCAGATTGACCGTGACGATCATCGGCAGCATCTCGGGCGTCAGGCCAACGGCTACGGCCACCGCAAACAACAGCGCTTCAAACCAGTTGCCCTTGGTCAATCCATTGATGAGAAAGACCGTGGGCGCCATCACCAGGATCAGCGTCAGCATCAGCCAAGTGAACCGGGTAATGCCGCGATCAAAGCTGGTCTGCACGCGCTGCCCGGCAATCAGGTTGGCCACATGACCAAAGGCGGTCCGGTGGCCGGTGGTCAGGACAACGCCCGTCGCGTAGCCGCTCACCACGGCGCTGCCCATGAAGCACAGATTGGGCCGGTCGAAATCTGCCGCGAGGTGGCCGTCGGAGGGCTCCGCATGCTTTTCTTGTGGCATGGCTTCGCCAGTCAGGGCCGACTGGTTGACGAACACATCCTTCGCGCTGAGCAACCGCAAGTCTGCCGGCACCATGTCGCCGGCGGAAAGCTGGACGATATCGCCCGGCACCAGTTGTTCGATCGGGATTTCCTGGCTTGCTTCGGCGCCGTCGGAACCGATGCGCCTTACCGTTGCCGTTGTATGCACCATGCGACGCAGTGCCTCCGCCGCGCGGTTCGAGCGATGCTCCTGCAGAAAGCCCAGCACAACGCTCAGCACCACCATGACGGCAATCAGCACGGCCGCCCGCACATCGCCCAACACCGCCGAGACGCCCGCCAGCGAGATGAGCAGCAGATTCAGCGGATTGACCGAGCGGCGCGCCAACTCAATCAGCACAGCCTCGTGGTGGCCGTTGGCCACGCGGTTCAGCCCGTGTTCACGCAGGCGCTGTGCAGCGGCGTCCTGCGTCAGGCCGTGCGTCTGGCTCTGAAGCCGGTCCAGCACGTCCTGCGGCGGAAGCGCCGACCACATGGAGAGATCGTCGGCGGGCGAGTGTGGAAACGGCACGGACGTGATGTGCATGGGAAATTGCGAGCAAACCGCATGGATGTGCAAACCATTAGAGCGCAGGGCGCGCGTCCGGCCTTGACGCAACTCAACGGCCGTCGTTGCCTGGGCGGCTGTCGTGCGTGCCCGCCACCGGCGCATCAATGCCGGCGCCACGCCAGCCGCCGCCCAGCGCAAGGAACAGCGCCACGGTGTCTTGCAGCCGCTGTGCACGCACCTGCAGCGTGCCGAGCACGGCTTGCTGATACTGCAGGTCGGCACTCAGCACCTGCAGATAGCCGGCAACACCGGCACGGTAGTCGGCGTTGATCTCTTCCAGCGCGGCACTTGCCGCCGCCTGCGCGCGCAACTGTGCGTCAAGCTGCGCTGCATCGTGTTCCAGGGCTCGCAGCACATCGGCCACTTGTTCGAACGAAGAGAGCACCACCTGCCGATAGCCGGCATCGGCGGCCTGCAAAGCCTGCCGGGATGCGGAACGGCGGAAATACAGCGTGCCGCCCTCAAACAGCGGGGCGACAAGGCTTGCCCCCACGCTCCATGCGCCGGCTTTTGCGCCGAACAGATCGGCGCTGCGACCGCTCATCCGGGCGTAGTCTGCGCTCAGGGTCAAACTGGGCAGCATCGCCGCCGTTGCAACACCCACCTCGGCGCTGGCTTGGTGCAGGCGCGCCTGTGCGGCCAGAACGTCGGGCCGCTGGCGCACCAGTTCAGAGGGCACCAGCCTGGGCAGGTCCGCCGGCAGCTGCAGCCCGCTGAGCGCAACGTCTACGGCGTCTGCCTCGGAAGGAAATCGGCCGGCCAACACCGCCTGCAGATGCGCAGCCTGGTCACGCTTCTGCTCCAGCGGCGGCAGCGATGCCTCCAGTGACGCCAATTGCGCAGCAAGACTCAACTCACTGGCATGTGCCATGACGCCGGCTTCGACCTGCGCATGCGCAATCTCCACCTGCTCGCGCACCACGGCAATCAGGCTGCGCGTGGTGTCGATCTGCGCCTGATAGGCGGCATGGGCAATCACGGCGTTCACCAGATTGCCGGTCAGGGTGAGGTATGCGGCGGCCACCGCATACCTTTGCCCTTCCGCCTGCGCCGCCAGAGCTTCCACCGCACGCCGGTTGCCGCCAAAGAAATCCACCGCGTAGCTGATGGATGCGCCCAGTGTCCACAGCGTAAAAAGACTCGGGGCCCCGGTCTGCCCGAGCCTGGCGGGCACCGCTGCCTGACGTGACACATCGGCGGATCCAGCCACCTGCGGGTAGAACACGCCCGCCCCAGCGCGCAACAGGTCTTGCGCGGCGCGCAGGTTTGCTTCTGCCTGCTGCAGGCTCGGGTTGGCCGTAATGGCGGCCTCCATGGCCTGATCAAGCGCAGGACTGCCGAGGGCGTGCCACCAGTCTGCCGACACTGTGGCAGCCGTGAAGCGCTGCGCAATGCCATCTACGGAGGCAGGCTGTGCAGGATTTCCATCACGAAGATAGCCATCGACGCCGGGCGCAGGCGGCGCGTGAAAATCCGGTCCGACGGCGCAGCCCGAAACCACGAGCGCGACGGCCATCGCACACGCCACCGCTTTCACGATGCCCCCTGCAGATAGACGTCGACCAGCTGGCCGGGATAGACGGCGAGCTTGTCAGGCTGCTTGAAGCGAAAAAGCAGCGGAAGCACGCGCACATCCACGCGTTCCGAGCGCTGATCGGATAACTCGACCTTGGGCGACACGTAGGGCTGCACGCGCACAAACTCCAGCGGCACGCTGACATCGGTGCCGCGCACGAACATGCGTGCCTGTACCGAGCCCGGCGGAAGGCGGTGCACCAGAATCTCGTCCACATACACACGCACGGCCAGCTTGTTCTGACCGGTGCTCATCGTGACCAGGGGCACGTTGGCGCGCGTGTAGGCGTCATAGGTACCCTGCGGCGATACGTAGCCACCCATCGCCGTGTTGACGGACATGACAACACCATCCATCGGCGCCCGCACGGCATATTTCTCCAGCAGCGCCGCTGCCGCTGCCGCACCCTTCTGCAAGGCATCACGCTGTTTCTGCAGCGTACGGATGTCGTAGCTCCAGGCACCGGCGCGCGTCAGGTCGTACTGACGTTGCGCAACAGCAAGATTGCCGTGCGCCACCCGTACCGCGTTGGCCGCGTTGTCCATTGCATCACGACTGACTGCCTTGGGGTTGAGCCGGGCAGCCGCCTCAAGCTTGTCCAACTGATCCTGCACGGTGCGCAAACCGGCATCTGCGGCGCTCACCTGTGCACGGGTGACCTCCAGCGCTTCCTTGCGCGGTTGGGCCAGCAGCGCGTTCAACTGAGCGTCGACGGCATCCGCTTGCGATTGCTGTTGCGCCGTCAACGCGCGCTGCACGGAATCCTCGATCTGGATCAGGACATCGCCGCGTTTGACCACCTGCCCTTCCTGCACGGCGATGCGTGCAACAGTGCCCGACACCTCGGCATACAGGTTCAGGTTGGCACCGCTGGGCTGATCGCTTTCGACAATGCCGTTGGCGTAGATTCCCGTCGCGTACGGATTGGCTGCCGGTTGGAAGACCGGCGGCAGCGGTGGCCTCTGCCGTGCGTAGTAGATGGCCGCCCCCACCCCAGCCAGCGCGCCGATCACAGAGAGCACAAACAACCATCGGATCTTCATCGCATCTCTCCGTGTTCGATGCGGCTCAGCTTCCCATCCTCCATATCGAGGATGCGGCTGGCCATGTCGAGGATGCGCGCGTCGTGCGTCACGATCACGATGCAGCGGTGCGCGTTCAGGATTTCCGTCTTTACGAACTGCATGATGGAGCGGCCGGTGTCACCATCCAGCGATGCAGTGGGCTCATCCAGGATGAGGATGTCGGGCTGCGAGACGATGGCGCGTGCAATCGCCACGCGCTGCTGCTCTCCACCACTGAGCTTGACCGGCGGCAACTGCGCGCGGTTCTTTAGCCCAACCACATCGAGGTAATGCATGGCTTGGTCGAGCGCTGTGTCCCACGGCACATGTCGCAGGATCAGCGGGATGGCGACGTTCTCGACCGTGGTGAGGCGGGGGAACAGGTGGTAGTCCTGAAACACGAAGCCGATTTTGCTCAGGCGGAAATCGGCCAGTGCGTCGGCGCCCAGGCTCCAGATATCGACCCCGTCCACGACCGCGCGGCCGCCGTCCGGGCGCAGAATGCCGGAGATCACGCTCAGCAGCGTGGTCTTGCCGCTGCCCGAGGGCCCGACGATGAACAGCATCTCGTTGAATTCGGCCTCGAAACTGACCTGCTTGAGCGCGCAGGTACGCGCCTCGCCTTCGCCAAACCATTTATCGAGGGCCTGCGCGGCAATGGCAACGTTGGCCACGATCAACCCCGGAAGATGTCAAAGGGCTCGATGCGCAGGACCTTACGCACCCCGATGTAGCCCGATATACCGGCAATCACGATCACCATGGCCAGCGCCAGCATCAGGTTGGTGAACGTGATCATGGCCGCATAGTCCGGAATGCGAAGTCGCACCAGTGCAATCGATGCGGCGCATAGGCCGATGCCCAGCCCGTAGCCGACCAGTGCCACGAACGTGGCCTGAAAGACGATCATCGTGACCAGCTCGCGCCCCTTGGCTCCGATGGCCTTGAGTGCGCCGAAGCGCTCCAGGTTTTCGAGGATGAAGGTGTAGAACGTCTGCCCCGATATGGACAGCCCAACCACGAAGCTGATCACCGTCATCAGCAGGATGTTGGTGCCAAGCCCGGTCTGGAAGGTATAGAAGTGCGAGATGCGGCTGATGAACTCTTCCTTGGTCAGGGCGCGATAACCGAGCCGGTCTACCGCGCGTTCGATCGCTGCAATGTCGGCCTCGGTCTTGGGCTCGATCAGGATGTACGACATCGTGTAGCGTGTACCAGGCAGATACTGCACAGCGCGGCGATACGTTGTGTACAGGGTGGGCACGCCAAACAATCCGCTGGTCGCCACCTCGCCAATGCCGACGATCACTCCCCGGTGGTCATTGACTTCGAACTCGGTGCCGATATGCGGGTTTTCCAGCTTTCCGAACTCGGCGTCCTGGATGACGACGAAAGCGTTCTCGCCGTACAGATCCTGGATACGGCCGCTGAGCATGCGCGGGCGGCCGAACAGGCTGGTGTCGTCGATGCCGACAACGGTCACCGGCTGATATGTCCCGCTCTTCAGGCGCACAAGCGCACCACCTGAATACAGCGGCACGGCAAACTTCACACCGTGAATGCTGCGTGCCGCATCAAGAACATACTCCGGCATGCCGATCGTGTTGGCCACGGTGTTGACAGCCGGGTCCATGACCCACATGCGTGCGCCGATGTTGTACACGGCAGACGAAGACCGATTGAGCACGCCTGCAAACAGCGACGTCATCTCAATCATCAGAAACACCGCAAACGTAATGCCGACCAGCAAGCCGCTCAACTTGGCCTTGTCATTGACCAGCAGCTTGTAAGCGAGTTTGAGAATGGCTTGCACATGGCCCCCTTGGCCATGCACGGCAGACAGGGGTGCGCCCCGGGGTGATACCGACCGGCCGATGCATGTGCATCAACGATAGCGATTCCGGGGCGGCGGCCTTTGATGTGTCGCAAGGCCGGGCTCAGTCCTGCAGAGAACGCGCTACAGCGTATCGTCGTCGGAAAACAAGCGATGACGTATCGCGTAACGCACGAGGGCGGCCTCGCTGGAGAGCTGCAGCTTGTCCATCAATCGCATCTTGTAAGTGCTGATGGTCTTCGCGCTCACACACAGACTGGTGGCGATCTCGGTCAAGGGCTCGCCTCGCACCAGCCGCCGATAGACTTCCATCTCACGATCGGACAGGCGCGTGTGGGCCGCTTCCTCACTGGGCTCGCCCAGGCTGTGCGCAAGCTTCTCCGCCATGGGCGGACTGACATACGTGCCGCCGTTCGCCACCTTCTGCAGCGCGCTGACCAGTTCGGTTGCGGCGCTCTCTTTTGTCAGGTAGCCGGCCGCCCCCGCACGAAAGGCGCGGGCCACGTACTGTTCTTCAGCGTGCATGGTCAGCACCAGCACGCGCACCCTGGGGTGATCGTCGTGCAACTGGCGGAGCAGCTCCAGGCCGCTGCGCCCCGGCATCGAAAGATCCAGCACGATCACCTGCGGTTGATGCTCGCGCACCAGTTGCAAGACCTGCGTACCGTCGGACGCTTCGCATGCGACTTCAAAATCGCCCGCGCGCTCCAGGATATGGCGCACGCCATCGCGCATCACGGCATGATCGTCGGCGATCATCACGCGAATCATGTCCGTGCCTCCTCAGTGGCTTCATGAACGGCGGGAAAGCTCACGCTCAGGCGAAAGCCGCCGCCGGGCGCGTGGGTGATCGTTGCCTGCCCGCCCAGTAACCGGGCCCGCTCACGAATGCCAAGCAACCCCAGCGGCTTGCGTTCACCTGCGCCCGGAGGCGCCCCACTCCAGCCATGACCATTGTCTTGAATGGACAACTCCAACAGGTCGTCCTGCTTGGAAAACTCGATCTCAACGCGTGTGGCATCGGCGTGGCGCACGACATTGTTGAGCGCCTCCTGCACGATCCGAAAGACCGAGATGGCAGCGCGCTCGTTCATTGCCAGCTCTTGAGCGCGCACAGTCACGATCAGGCCAAAGCGCTGGCGAAAATTCTTGGCCATCCATTCGATGGACGGCACAAGCCCTAGCTCATCCAGCAACGGCGGCCGAAGGTCAGCAGAGATCTGCCGCACGGCAACAATCGTCTCGTCGATCACGTGTTGCATCGCCTGGGTCTGGTCGATCAGCACTTGGTCGCTCCGTGCGGCCTGCAGATCGGCCGCCAGCAGCGAAATGTCCATCTTGAGCGCGCTCAGCCGTTGCCCCAGATCGTCGTGCAGCTCACGGGCAATGCGGTGCCGCTCTTCCTCCCGCGTGGCCAGAATGCTGTCCGACAAGTGCTGCAATTCTTCCTGGGAGCGCCGCAGCGCCGCTTCCGCACGGACACGCTCCGTGGTGTCGCGCAGCATCACCGTGAAAAGCTTGCCGCCGTTCACTTCGATCTGTGAAATCGACGCTTCGATCGGGAATTCCCGCCCGTCGGTATGCAGGGCAAATAGCGGGCGCTGCTTCCCCATCTGACGCTCCGATACGCCCGTCACCCCGAAACGCCGTACATGTGCCTCGTGCGCGCCGCGAAACCGTTCAGGAATAAAGTCCGACAGCGGGCGGCCGATGGCATGGCGCGCCGGGCATCCGAACAGTGTTTCCGCCATGGGATTGAACAGCACGATGCGCTGGGAGTCGTCCACGGAAATGATGGCTTCCATGGACGAGCGGATGATGCCGGCCAGCCGGGCTTCGCTCTTTTCAAGGTATGTCAGATCCCGGGCGACGGCGGCTCGCAACTTCCGGAGCCGCAGCCAATAGAACACCAGTGCGACAACGGCAGCGATACTTGCCGACGCTAACAGAATGAACGGAGCCTCCCCGGCCCGCAGGGCGAAAGCCAGCCGAGCCACCGTTGCAGCCAGCAGCAAAACGGCCAGCACCCCCAATACCAATTCGGCTGAGGTGGATTGCAGTTGCAGCAGGCGCCTGTGCGTTGCCTTCGAGGATTGAGTGTCTTGCTCCGCCACCGGACACCGGAAAAGGGCTTAGAAGCAAACAACATATCGCATTCCGGGGGCGGCTGATACTCCCCATGTGACGGAGAAGCCCTCCGGAAAACCCTGCTGTGGCTGTCAGGAAACCCTGACAGGGGCATGGCGCATCCCGACGCACATCTCAGCGCCGCCTGATTTCGCGCAAACGCCGCGCCTCCGATACTTCAGCCTACGGACACCGAGCCTTGATGGAGGGCAGTGACCGGATACCCACCGCCTCACCGAGGATGTGTGGCTCAAAGACCACAGACGCCTTCCGGAGCCGCCCCATGATTCCGCGCACCATAGAGTCCCCCGCCCACGTTGAAACCCGCCATCCTGCTGCGCTTCCCCAACTCAGGCTCGTGCGCGATGCAACACAGGCCCGGCAGACTACGCCACTGATTCCCAGCAGCCAGTGCGCAAATTGCATGATGCACTGGGCTTGCATCGCAAGCGCTGTACCTTCCGCGCAACGCGAACAACTGGACCAGATGGTGCACACGTGGCGCAAGATCGCCAAGGGCGAAGCACTCTTCCGTGCGGGTGACAACTTCCACGCCCTGTATGCCATCCGGTCCGGATCGTTCAAAACCGTGGTATCGCACCCCAACGGCACAAATCACGTGACCGGATTCCAACTGTCGGGCGAAACGCTTGGGCTCGATGGCATTGCCGCCGATCGCCACACCTGCGATGCGATTGCCCTGGAAGACAGCACGGTCTGCTCCATGCCCTTCCATTGCATTGAAGACCTGTGCCAGGACATCCGCCCGCTGCAACGTCGCCTTCACCAATTGATGGCGGAAGAGATCGTGCGCGAGTCGGGCCTCATGCTTCTGCTCGCCGGGCTGAGCGCGGAAGCGCGTGTTGCCACCTTCCTGCTCAATCTCTCCACGCGCATGCAGGACCGCGGGTACTCCGCTTTGAGCTTCACGCTGCGCATGACCCGCGAAGAAATCGGCAGCTACCTTGGCATGCAGCTTGAGACGGTCAGCCGCGCGCTGTCGAGGTTCCAGCGCGAAGGCTGGATCGTCGTGAGCGGCAAGAACATCGAGCTCACTGACAAGGCGGCGCTGACGGAGCTTTAGAGTCGCTAACAAAACCTTCCTGGCGTCGTTGCTCCTCCTTGCCGTACCTTTGTACTGTCTGCGTCGTCGCGCCTAGCCAGGATCGCTGCGCTAGGTTTTGTTAGCGACTCTTAATCGATCGGCCTGCCCCAAAAAGCAGAAACACGCCGCCCCGCTCTTTTTCCAGCGGGGCGGCGTGTTTGCTTTCCTGCGCTTGCTCTATCACCAGCCTTACGTCGCGATCTGGAGATGATCGATGACTTCCGTTACGCCAGGTGCGGACCATGCCGCGCCCTTGGCCGCGCGCCGCTCCGATGCGGAACCGACGTGGCCGCTGAGGGTCACCGTCCCGCCCTGAACGGAGACGCGAATGTGATCGGCCTCGCGTGCGGCATGCCGCTTGAGCGCCGCACCGATCTGCTCGGCAACATTGGCCGGCACCACGCGCGCTTTGATCCGCAACCGATTGATCAGACCTGCTACACCGCGCAACGATCCCACCGCATGCGCCGCCTGTTCGCTCTGGTATGGCCAGTCGACCTCGCCCGAGAGCGTTACCCAGCCGTTTTCGACCAGCACCTCGATGCGATTGGACGGCAGGCTGACCTGCCATTCAAGCGCGTCACGGGCCGCTTGAGCAACGTCCGCATCGGTGTGTGCACCCGGCAGGCGAACTTCGATTTTCTGCACGACACCACGCACACCACCCACGCGCTCGGCTGCATGCTCGGCTGCAAGCTTCTCCATGTAGCTGCGCACGTGGCCGGTCAGTGTCACCACGCCGTTCTCCACTTCCACACCAATCCCTGCGGCATCCACCGCAGGCTCCCAAAGCAGTTCGTCGTTGACGTCCTGCTTGATGCCCAGATCGCTTTTCATACCTCGCTCCTGCTAGATAGAGTCGCCTGGCTATGCCCAGTGGCGTTCACGCGCCGTTTGGCAAGACAGACAGCGCATGGCTGTCGGCTGGGCTTGCAGGCGTAAAAACGGAATCGCTTCACCACAATCGACGCAGATGCCGTAGCTGTGCTGCTGCATACGCTCGCGTGCAGCGTTCAATTGCTCAAGCTCGCCTCGGTAACGGGCGAGCATGACGTCGTTCGTTTGGTCGCCAGCCTCTTCATCGGCAAGATCTGCGTTTTCGAACGGCGCTTCACGCGGCACCGGCTCAGCCGATGCGCCCAGCGCCGACAACTGGCGCTGCACGCGTGCTTCCTGCTCGTCGAGCAAGCTCCTCAGCCGTTTCCATTGCGCCTCGGTAAAGCGGGTCATGCCCAGTCTCCTTCAGTTGAATCAGCGTCGCGCGGCGTGTCGACTTCAGGCTTCCGTGGGCGAGAGCCAAGCCGGGCGCTGCCGCGATTGCTCCCACCGGCCGGCGGTCTTCACCTGATCGATAAAGCCCGCCATCTCTTCCTGCGATAACCCGCTGAGCACATCGCGCTGGAACAACGCCAGCACCGGTGCAGGAATGGTCGCGGTGATGCGCATGATTTCTTCCACCGCACGGAATGCCCCGCGCGCCGCCATGACGCAAATGACCGAAAGGTGCGTGGACCCCAGCAATTGGTCAGCCAGGAAGTCCCGCATGGGCGAAGCCAGGTGGCCCATCCAGATGGGTGCGATCACGATGACGTGTTCGATTTCATCAAGGGGCGGACCTTCATAGCGATACTTGGCGCGCGCATGGAATACCGTTTCGATGACACAGCGCGCATCTCCCAGGAAGCCGGCGCGCGGATGCTCGTCCGTCACCTCGGCAAGCTGCCATCCGCTCTGCGCGGCCATCTGCTCGGCCACCTGACGTGCCGTGCCAGTGCGCGAGTAGTACACGATCAGCTTCTTTTCCATCTCGTACTCCAGGGATTTCGAAAACAGTGGAACGGGGAAATTGCTTTTAGGAGCCAACCCACGTCTGATCGACAACGGCGCGCACGCCTGGCGCATCCCATGCGGCCTCGCGGGCCGCACGGCACTCGTTGAGGTTGCGCAGCGGCCCGTACAAAGTCACCGTCCCGTCTGCCACGGAGACACTGAGGCGCGAGGCATCGACCACAGCCAGGCGTTGCAGTGCCTTTGCAATGCGATCGCTCAGATCCGCCGGGCCGGCAGCGGCGCGCAATGTCAGCGCATTGGCCACGGACTTCACGCCGTGCACTCTGCGCACCGTGTCCAGCGCCGCGCGGCGCTGAAAGTCCTGGTCGACTTCACCGCGCAGCGTCACAGCTCCGCCTTCGACAGTGATCTGGATAACATTCGGCGGCAGCGATGCATTCCAATGCAACGCACTGCTGATTGCCTGAGCAATCTCGTCATCCGGGCGCTCCATGTCTGGCGGCATCCGCACATCTACATGGATAACAAGCGCGGTGACGCCCGCAACACGCCGGATCGCTTCTTCCGCGGCGTGCTTGTCGGCGAACGTGTCGACACCGCCAGAGAGCGTGACGACACCGTCCTTGGCCTGCACCGCAAAGCGGCTGGCATCCACCGCGGGGTCCCATTGCAGTTCCTCTTCGACATCGTGCTTGAGCTGGATATCGTTCTTCATGGTGATATTCCTCAGGTTCAATTGAGGTCGAAGCTCAGTGCGACATCAGCGCCGGCACGGTCATCGTCTTCAGCAGGGTGCGTGTCACCCCGCCCAGCACGAGTTCGCGCAGGCGGCTGTGCCCGTAGGCGCCCATCACGATCAGATCAGCATTGAAGTCGGCCGCGCGCGAGAGCAGCAGCTCGCCCACGGCGGTGTCGGAATCTGCACAGTCCGCCTCTTCCACCGTTGTATGAATGCCGCGCGCGTTCAGGGCGCGCGCAACCTGGCCTACTGTGGTTTCTTCGGCCCAGTGCTTGGGCTGCTTGCTGGTGATCTGCAGCACGTGCACTGTTGCACCCGTCATCATTGGCATGGCGTCGTGCAGCGCACGGGCCGATTCGCGACCGCCGCTCCAGGCGACGAGCACACGCTTGGGCAGCGCCGTGAAGTTGCCCGCGTATGGCACCACCAGCACCGGACGGCCCGACTCCAGGATCAGGGTTTCCACAAAGTCGCCCGCGATAAATTCATCCGGGTCATCGTGGTTCCGTTGCCCAATGACGAGAAGATCGGTCTCCCGCGCTTCACGCAGCACGAGTGCCACGGGGTCGCCTTCCACGGCACGCCACTCCGTTTCTACCCCAAGGCTTTCCGTCGCCTGGCGAAAGCGCGCGTGTACGGCATCGCGGATGCCGTCGCGGCGGATGCGGTCTTCCTCCAGATAGCGCGCAGCGTTCTCCATCATGTAGAACCAGCTGAGGCTCGGCGCAAAGCTCGCATAGATACCGACGAGTTTGGCGCCGTGCGCCTGTGCGTACTGCGCCGCGAGGTTGAGGCGATGCATGGCGCGTTCGCTGCGGTCCAGATGCACCATCACACTGGCGTAGCTCATGGTCAGATCCTGATGTCGTGTCAGAGGATGAACTACCCGGTCAGGCAATGACGGCATTGCTCAGCGGTTCCGTGGCCGTGTGCGGCGTCTCGGTCGGCAATGCCCGGACCAGCAGCACCGGCAGTGTGCTCAGCCGGACAACGCTCTCGGCCACACTGCCGAGGAACAAACGCCGGAAACCGCGTCGCCCATGCGTGCCCAGCACCAGGGCTTGGGCGCCGACGTTTTTCGCCGCCTGCTCGATGGCAGTACCGATATCGAAGGTTCCGATGGGGTCGTCAACCACCACGCTGTGAACGTGCACGCCGGCCTTTTCGGCCTTGGCACGCGCGTCGGCAACGATTTGATTGCCTTGTTTGACCAATGCCTCGGTAAAGGCGCCGACATCGATATAGCCAACGTCGTACATCAGATACGAGTTGTCGATCACGTGGGCGATGACCAGCTCAGAGCCGAGCTTTTGTGCCAGCTGGATCGCCTCGTCCAGCGCGCGATCTGCCGTCGGACTGCCGTCCACCGCTACCAGAATCCTGTCGTACATGATGTGCCTCCATCGAATCCGTCGTCCGCCCCGAACGGGGTTGCTGGATTCCATGTTGGACCACCAAGCGGATCACCCATTGATTTACATCAGCGTTTGGCTCACCCGATGCGCAGGCCATGTCACTTGATCTACCTCAATAGCTTGGGCCCCACGCTCGATAGACTCCTCCGCTATCCGCACCCCTTCGGTGCGGTCATGAAAAGCTCACGGCACCTTGTGCGGGATCAACCTCTGACACCGGCCCGTTCTTATAGTGAAAACGTACGCGCATCGGAGTTCAGCATGAGGGTTGATGAGATTTGCTCCCACCGCATCGTCCACGTTCAGGCAACGGCGACGCTGCAGCAAGCTGCCCGGTTGATGCGGGACGAAAGCGCCCGCGCGTTGCTCGTCACGGAACACACCGGCGGAGGTTCGCGCGTGGTGGGCATCGTGACAGACCGGGACATGGTGGTGCACGGCATTGCCAGCCACAGTGATTGCACCCAGATCGCCGTATCGGAGGTCATGACGCGGGGCCTTCTGACCATCCACGATGACGCCGTGATCAGTGAAGCCCTGCGCTCGATGCTGAGCCACGGCCTGCACCGTCTGGCCGTGGTTGATCGTCAGCAACGGCTGGTTGGCATGCTCAGCCTGGACGACACCATCCGTGCGATGGGCGGTGAATGGACCTTGCTGGCCGGCATTCTCGGCCGCGACAAAGCTACCGGGTCTCGCCAGCATGTGCCGTGCGATTTGATTCTCTAAGTCTTTACCCACCGTTCTTCAGGAGCACAGCCATGTTTACCAATGTTGGAACCGCAGACCGCGCCGTCCGCATCTTGATCGGCATCGCCATGATCTTGCTCGCGTTCTTTGGCAAGGTGCCCGCATGGGTGGGCTGGGTGGGGCTGATACCTCTGGTGACGGGCTTGGTCCGCATGTGCCCGCTCTATTGGGTGCTGGGCATCGGGCGGGATTGACTAGGCGACAAACCAGAACACCGCCCAGCTGGACAGAAGCATGGTCAGCAGACCGGCGGTGACCTTGCCGGCAAAGGCGCGGCCTCCGCTGAGGGTCACGACAATCTTCGAGAAGGTGTTGGCTGTCAACGCAAGCATCACCAGCGCGCCTGCCGTCGAGGTCTGCAGCATGTGGCCAGCCGCCTGCGTTGCAATGGATGCGGTTGCGGCATGCACATCGGCAAACGCGCCAAACACGGTGACACCCACCACCGCTGCTGTCCCGAACCATGTACGCGCTGCGGCAGCAGCAAGCAGCAAGGCTGCAGTCCACAGCGCAAAACCGATTGCGACGCGCCAGTTGATGGATGACGCTGAACTCTCCGGCGCCCCCTGACGCGGCTCGCTACCGCGCCATATCCAAAGAGCGGACCATGCCACGGTTGCTGTCATGCCCACCGCCAGCGGCGCCGCCAGCACGCGCAGCAGGTCGATGTTGATGGCGGCAATCAGCAGCAGCATCTGCACCAGCGTGGCGACATTGGACAGCAGCGCAGCGGCAACCGCACCGTCAACGGGCCGATGGTCCTTCCGGACGCGCGACGCCATCGCTGTGATCGTTGCCACACTCGATGCAAACCCGCTGAACAAACCAGCCAGCGGCAAACCGATGCGCTCCCCAAACCATCGCGCCACAAAGTGGCCCGTGTTGCCGGTCAGCATGACAAGCAGCACAACCAGCCACAGCGTATGCGGGTTCCATGCGTTCAGTGGCCCCATGTTCCGGTCGGGAACCGCGGGCCAGATCAGCAATGCCGCGACGGCGAGGATCAGCAAATCGGCGAGTTCACGCTGGGTGATGACCGTGCGGGCAAACCGGTGCAAACCCGCTTTGGCATAGAGCAGAACAAGAAGCACCGTGCCAAGGCCAGCCGTCATTTCCGGCTCGCTCACGGCATACGCACCTAACAGCGTGGTCGCCACCAGGGCGAGCTCCGTCGTCACGCCAGGATCCACATTGGCCGAATGGTGATAAGCCACCGCGGCCAACACTGCGACCGTCAACAACACGGCGGGCACGGCAAACGGTATCGGCAGGCTTGCCGCAATGGCACCCGCCAGCGCCCCGATCGCAAACGTTCGCATGCCCGCGGGCAGCTCTGCGCTGCCGGTGTGACTACGCTCACGCTCAAGGCCGATCGCCAGGCCCACGCCCAGGGCAACCGAGAAGGACAGCAGTGAAGTCATTCAGTGGACCCGGATGGCCGTTGCATTGCACCCATCCAGTATTGCGCGCGGCAACGCTTTCCGATTGATCTGGCGCAGTCGATGTCGACTGCCCGGACGTAGTTCCGCAGGGCTGATCCATACTGACCAGACACGCCATACGGAGACAGCAATGTCTGAATCGATGCAGGCCATGGTGATGGAAGGCGCCGGAAAGCCATTGATCTGGCGTGAAGTGCCCATGCCCACGCCGGGGCCGGGCGAGGTCCGGATCGCGGTGTCCGTGTGTGGCGTCTGCCGTACCGACCTCCATATCGTGGACGGCGAACTGACCGCCCCAAAACCTTCCCTCATTCCTGGGCACGAAATCGTCGGCATCGTCGAGTCATGCGGCGAAGGCGTGACGACGCCTGCGCGAGGCGAGCGCGTTGGCGTGCCGTGGCTCGGGTGGACATGCGGCGTCTGCCCGTACTGCGTACACGGGCGCGAAAACCTGTGCGACCACCCGGCCTTCACCGGATACACGCGCGATGGCGGGTATGCGCAATACGTCGTCTGCGACGCGCGATACTGCCTGCCGATTCCGGTGCGGTACGACGATGCCCACGCGGCCCCCCTGCTCTGCGCCGGCCTGATTGGCTACCGCACGCTGCGCATGGCCAGCGATGCACGCCGCATCGGCATCTACGGCTTTGGCGCTGCGGCCCACCTCATCACGCAGATTGCCGTGGCAGAGCAGCGCGAAGTCTTTGCCTTCACCCGGGCCGGCGACACCCCGGCGCAACAACTTGCGCTGGCCACCGGCGCCAAGTGGGCCGGCGCCAGCGACGGCCCCGCACCGGAGCCGCTCGACGCCGCGTTGATCTTCGCGCCCATCGGTGCGCTCGTGCCGCAGGCGCTGCAGGCGGTGGTCAAGGGCGGCTCCGTCGTCTGCGGCGGCATTCACATGAGCGACATCCCCGCGTTTCCATACCGATTGCTATGGGAAGAACGCAGGTTGGTCTCAGTGGCGAACCTGACGCGGGCGGATGGGCTCGCGCTCATGCACATCGCAGCGGAAGTCCCCTTGCAAGTTCATGTCACGCCCTATCGGTTGCAAGACGCGAACACCGCCCTGGAAGACCTCCGGGCCGGGCGGGTGGCGGGCGCTGCCGTCCTGCAGGTGTCTTCGGAAGACCTTTGACACGCATCAACAGCCTCGGCGCCACGCTGTCTACGCTGATTACACGCGGTGCCCTACTGAGCAACGCCTTGGAGACCATCATGTATCAGCGAATCCTGCTCGCCGTCGACGGCAGCCACGCCTCCTATCTCGCGCTGCACCAGGCCATTGTGGTCAGCAAGGCGACGGGCGCTGAAGTCGAGGCCCTGTTTGTAGCCGATAGCAGCGACATCACCTTCGACATGGTTGGCGCTGACTCGATTGCCTACGCAAACCAGGTGGTCAGCTACGGCCGGGACACGCTCGCCGAGGTATCGAAAAAGCTGGACGCGGCGGGTGTCAAACATTCGACCAAACTGCTTGAAAAGTCCATTGCGCCTGGGCAGATCTCCGCCACGATTGTCGCGGAAGCCAACGAAACGGCAACCGACCTGATCGTGCTCGGCACGCATGGCCGGCGTGGGCTCAAGCATCTGGTGCTCGGCAGCGTGGCCGAGGGCGTGGTGCGCAAGACCAACAAGCCTGTGTTGATGGTGCGTAGCGAGGTCGAGGAATAAGAAGTAAGGGGAAGGCACGGCCTACGGCGCCGCCCGCCCGGACCTCGGACGGGCGGCGAAGTCTGTCTGAACGCCAGATGGCGTTGCCGAGCGACCAAATTTCCGGTGCCACCGCGCCATGCGTGTGAGCCTGCCACCGCGCGTATTGTGCGCTCGAGTGCACTCGTCTCTTTCCGCATTCCACCCTGCCCAGACAGGCCCTGCGTCAATTTGACCAAGGCGCGACTGTCACTTTCGGTTTCAAACCGAAGCCAATTCTCCATCCCAATGGTCGATGCATCGGCTTGGGGGCAATTGCCCCGAGCCTGCCTACCCATACTGCTCGACCATGGAAAACTTTCTCTCGCACCTTCATCCCGAACGCCTGAACTTCCTCTGGGACGCCTCCAGCCGCCTAGCCATCAGCCTGTGTGCGGCGCTGCTCATCCTGTGTCTCGGCTGGTGGATCTCCAAACGCATCGGCCATTGGCTCAACCGGCTGATGGGCGGCCAGACCCGCGTCGACGCCACGCTCACGCCCATCCTGTGCGACATCGCCGTCTGGGGCATCCGCATTCTTGCCATCGTTGGGGCGCTGTCCCGGGTGGGCATTGAAACGGCCAGCATCATTGCCGTACTGGGCGCAGCCGGCCTGGCCATCGGGCTGGCGCTGCAGGGCACGCTGCAGAACATTGCGGCGGGCATCATGCTGCTCGCGCTGCGGCCGTTCCGGGTGGGCGACTACATCGATGGGGGCGGCGGTGAAGTTGCCGGCACGGTGGAAGAAGTCAGCCTGTTCATGACGCGCCTGACCAAGCCTGACGGCATTTGCGAATACGTACCGAACAGCGCGCTGTGGAGCCATTCCGTGCGCAACTACACGCGCAACCCGACCCGCCGGCTGGATCTGGAGACAGAGGTCTCGCTGCAAGACGATATTCCGCGAGCCCTTGAGGCGCTCAAAACGCTGGCCGCCAACGAACCGATGGTGCTGGCCGACCCGCCACCGTTGGCCATGGTGATGCGTTTTGACGACAGTGTTGCGGTGCTGAATCTGCGCGTCTGGGCCAGGACTGAGCACTTCTGGGACATGCGCTGGACGCTCGCCCAGCAAGTCCGCGCCACCCTCGCAGAGGCCCGCTGCGCCGTGCCCATGCGGATTCGCGAGCTCCATATCGTGCAAGACGCCGCTCCAAAAACAGAGGGCGAGCCTGCCCGCCAAGGCCGCAAAACTGCCCAGACCCTGGCTGGATGAGGGTCGGGATTTTCTTGTGCATTCGCAAACGCATTGCATAGACTCACCTTTCAAGGCATCCCTTACAGGCAAACGCATCATGTGTCGCTGGCTGGCGTATTCAGGCAATCCCATTCAGATGGAGACAGTGCTGTTCCGGCCGAGGCACTCGTTGATTGACCAGAGCCTGCGCTCCCGCCTCGGCGGCGAGACAACCACCAACGGCGACGGTTTCGGCATCGGGTGGTACGGCCGCTACTCTGAAGTGCCCTTCCGATACCGTTGCCTGCACCCCGCGTGGAACGACACCAACCTGCGCGAAGCCGCCCGCGCCATCCGCTCGTCCATGTTCATCGCCCACGTGCGCGCGGCAACGGATACCCCCGCGCAGGAAACGAACTGCCACCCGTTCCGCTACGGCCGGTGGCTTTTTGCGCACAACGGGCTGATCCGCGAATATCCGTTGCTCCGCCGCGCGCTGATGATGGAAGTGGCGCCCGAGCTGTTTCGCTGGATCGAGGGCTCGACCGATTCCGAGATCATGTTTTTCCTGGCGCTCTCGTTCGGGCTTGACCGCGACCCGCGCGGCGCGCTCGAACAGATGGTCGGGCTGATCGAAGACATCGGCCGCCGCCACGGCGTCGAATACCCGCTGAACATGACGGTCTGTGCAACGGACGGCGTCCAGATCGTGGCAGCGCGCTATTCCAGCGAGGGCGAATCGCGCTCGCTCTTCCACAGCACATCTTTCAAGCACCTGCACCAGCTCTATCCTGACAGCGCCGCAATTGAAGACGCAGGGGACGGGGCGTTTCTTGTGCTGTCAGAGCCGCTTGTCGACCTGCCCGGCGCCTGGGCGGAGATCCCTGAAGAGACCGTCGTCATCGTCAAGGGCGGTATGGTCGAGCACCACCGTTTTGTGCCACGAACGCCCGGCCCCACCGGTTTTGACCTGCCCGCCAACCAAGCCACTTACGGACGCGAAGCAAGCTGATCGCGCTCCCGCTGGGGTGACATAGGCATCACCCCGCTCCTTTTTGCCCCTCCGCTGAAGCCTCCTGACAAAACGCTGTCAGGAGCCGTGCGTTACGCTCCCGCCCGCGACCCGTTTCGTAGACGAACCGGATCTTCATAATCCGCTACAGTTTACGGCTCGAATTCTGATTGCCGACGCAGCTGCCATAGGTTCACCCGCGCCGGCATTCCCCCTTACCTCCAAGCTCCAAGGAACGCCCTCCATGTCCTCCGGTGTCATTCGCCTGCGCGGAGCCCGTCAGCACAATCTCAAAAACCTCGATCTGGACCTGCGCACGGGCGAAATGACCGTCGTGACCGGCCCGTCGGGGTCCGGTAAGTCCAGCCTCGTTTTCGACACGCTCTACGCCGAAGGCCAGCGCCGCTACGTCGAGACCTTCAGCGCCTACGCGCGCCAGTTCCTCGACCGCATGGACCGGCCGCAGGTCGAGCACGTTGAAGGCGTGCCGCCCGCCATCGCCATCGACCAGACCAACCCCGTGCGCAGCTCGCGCTCGACGGTCGGCACGATGACGGAACTGAACGATCACCTGAAGCTGCTGTTTGCGCGCGCCGCCCAGCTGTTCGACCGCGAAACCGCCCTGCCGGTGCGGCACGACACGCCGGAAACCATCTACGACGAGCTGCTTTCGCGCACGCGCGAGGGCGATCCGCGCCTGGTGGTGACCTTTCCCGTCGAGCTGCCCGCCAATACGAGCCCCGAAGAAGTCACGCAGTGGCTGTCGGTCAGCGGCTATACGCGCGTGCAGGCCGAGCGTGCGGTCGAATCGTCCACGGGCAAGCGCAAGCTGCTGGACGTGGTGGCCGACCGCTTCCGCCTGCAGGGCACCGAGCGTGCCCGCGCGCTGGAGGCCATCGAGTCGTCGCTCAAGCGCGGTGGCGGACGTGTCAGCGTCTACGTTTTGCCTGCAGAGGAAGGTGCGGAGCCCACGATCTGGCGCTTTTCCACCGGCCTGCACTGCCCCGAAAGCGACCTGCGTTACGCAGACCCGCAACCCGCGCTCTTCTCGTTCAATTCCGCTTACGGCGCGTGCGATGCCTGCCGCGGTTTCGGCCGCGTCATCGGCGTCGATCTTGGGCTGGTGATTCCGGACGAGCGCAAGACGCTGCGCGACGGCGCCATCAAGCCGATGCAGACGCCAGCCTGGAAGGAATGCCAGGACGACCTGATGCGCTACGCCGCCGCAGCCGACATCCCGCGCGGCACGCCGTGGGCCGAGATGACCGAAGCCCAGCGCAACTGGGTCATCAATGGCGACCCGGCTTTCAAACGCGGTGGCTGGAACAAGCAGTGGTACGGCGTGCGCCGCTTCTTCGATTACCTGGAGTCGAAGGCGTACAAGATGCACATTCGCGTGCTGCTCTCCAAGTACCGCAGCTACACGACGTGTGAGACCTGCGGCGGTGCACGACTGAAAACCGAGTCGATGCAATGGCGCCTCGGCACCAAGGAAAACGCCGACGCCGTGCTCGCGCCCGAACATCGCTTCATGCCGCGCGGCGTGGCCTGGAGCCGCGCCCAGCTCGAAGCCTTGCCCGGGCTGACCGTGCACGACCTGATGCTGCTGCCCATCGAGCGCATCCGCCGCTTCTTTGACGAACTGACGCTGCCCTCCACCCTGCTCGACGACGCGCTCAAGCTGCTGCTGGACGAAGTGCGCACGCGCCTGGCGTATCTGTGCGACGTCGGCATTGGCTATCTGACGCTCGACCGCCAGAGCCGCACGCTGTCGGGCGGCGAAGTGCAACGGATCAACCTGACGACGGCGCTGGGCACATCGCTCGTCAACACGCTGTTCGTGCTGGACGAACCCAGCATCGGCCTGCACCCGCGCGATCTGGATCGGATTGTCCAAGCCATGCAACGCCTGCGCGACGCCGGCAACACGCTGGTGGTGGTCGAGCACGACCCTTCGGTGATGCTGGCAGCCGACCGCCTGATCGACATGGGCCCCGGCCCCGGCGAGCGCGGCGGCAACATCGTCTTCGACGGCACGCCGGCGTCGATCCGTCAGGCGGACACACTCACGGGCGCGTATCTGTCGGGCCAGCGCCGCGTGGCCGATGCGACGGACTGGCAAGCGCGTCCCGTCAACGATGCCACGCCGCGCCTGGTGCTCGAAGGCGCGTCGGAACACAACCTGCGCGATGTCACGGTCGAGATTCCGCTGCAGCGCCTGGTGTGCGTGACCGGCGTGTCCGGCTCGGGCAAATCGACGTTGATCCAGGACGTGCTGCACCCCGCGCTGGCGCGGCACTTTGGCAAGGCAACGGAATCGCCCGGCGCATTCCGTGCGTTGCGCGGCGCCGACCAGATCAGCGACGTGGTGTTTGTGGACCAGTCCCCGATCGGCAAGACCGCGCGTTCGAACCCGGCCAGCTACGTTGGCGCGTTCGATGAAATCCGCAAGCTGTTCGCCAAGGCGCCGATGGCACTGCAGCGCGGCTACACGGCCGGCACGTTCAGCTTCAACTCGGGCGACGGCCGTTGCCCCACCTGCGGCGGCTCGGGCTTCGAGCACGTCGAGATGCAGTTCCTCTCCGACATCTACCTGCGCTGCCCGGATTGCGACGGCACCCGTTATCGCGCCGAAATCCTGGAGGTGAAGCTGCCGCGCGCCGGTCGCGCATTGTCGGTGGCCGATGTGCTGGAACTGACCGTGAGCGAAGCCGCCAGCGTGTTCGCCGATGACGCCGACGTGCTGCGCGTGCTGCAACCGATCGTCGACGTGGGCCTGGAGTACGTGAAGCTTGGCCAGCCGGTGCCGACGCTCTCCGGCGGCGAGGCGCAACGCCTGAAGCTGGCCGGTTTCCTGGCCGAAGCCGCACAGGCCGCCCAGGCCGCGGCGCGCAAGCGCGTCAAGCAGGACGTGCCCGCCAACGCCGGCCGGCTATTCATGTTCGACGAGCCGACCACGGGCCTGCACTTTGACGACATCGCCAAGCTGATGCGGGCGTTCGGCAAGCTGCTCGACGCCGGGCATTCGCTGATCGTGATCGAACACAACCTGGACGTGGTGCGTGCGGCAGATTGGATCATCGATCTCGGCCCCGAAGGCGGCGACGCCGGCGGCCTGCTGGTCTGCGCCGGCACGCCTGCACAGGTCAAAGACTGCGCCGCATCGCACACGGGCGCCGCACTCAAGCAATACGAAGCCAGCGTTGGTCAGCCGGAAGCCATCGAAGGCGTGCCGCTGCAGACGGCACTGGCCGAGCGCCGCGCCAAGCGTGCTGCGCTTGCGGAAGTCCAGGGCGAAAACGTCGTGCGTATCGTCCACGCCCACGAGCACAACCTCAAAGGCCTGAACGTCGACATTCCGCACGGCAAGTTCAACGTGGTGACGGGCGTGTCGGGCTCGGGCAAGTCGACGCTGGCGTTCGACATCCTGTTCCACGAGGGGCAACGCCGCTATCTTGAATCGCTCAATGCCTATGCACGCTCCATCGTGCAACCGGCGGGGCGGCCGGAAGTCGATGCCGTGTATGGCATTCCGCCCACGGTGGCCATTGAGCAGCGCCTGTCGCGCGGCGGCCGCAAGAGCACGGTGGCGACAACGTCCGAGGTCTGGCACTTCCTGCGGCTGCTGTATGTGAAGCTGGGCGTGCAGCATTGCATCCACGACGGCACGCCGGTGTCCGCGCAAAGCCCTGAGGCGATCTTTGCGCAGCTCATGCGCGACCATCGCGGCCAGCACATCGGCCTGCTTGCGCCGCTGGTCGTGAACCGCAAGGGCGTCTATACCGACCTTGCCAAATGGGCCAAGGCGCGCGGCTATACGCATCTGCGCGTGGATGGCGAATTCCTGAGCGTCGACCCATGGCCGCGCCTGGATCGCTTCCGCGAGCACACGCTGGAACTGCCCGTGGGCGACATCGTTGTCTCGCCGGAAAACGAAGCCGCGCTGCGTGCGCTGCTGGAGCAGGCGCTGGAATACGGCAAGGGCATCATGCACGTGCTCGCGCCGCTGGATGGCCTGCAACACGCCATGCACAACGGCGGCACGGCGCACGTCGGCAACGTGAAGGTGTTTTCGACCAAGCGCGCGTGCGCCACCTGCGGCACCAGCTACCCCGAGCTGGATCCGCGCATGTTCTCGTACAACAGCAAGCACGGCTGGTGCGCGAGCTGCGTCGGTACCGGATTGGCGCTCACGCGCGAACAGCGTGCCGCGTTTGACGACACCGTGCTCGGTGGTGACGACCGCGGCCGCGAACAGACGCTGCCGTCGGAGGAAGTTGATCCGGACGGCATGACCGATCTGCCCTGCCCGGATTGCCACGGCACGCGCCTGAACCCGACGGCGCGCGCCGTCACCTTTGCCGCCAAACCCATCGTCGACATTGCGCAGTGGACGGTCAGCCAGACCCGCCGCTGGGTCGAGGGCCTGGACCTGACCGGCCGCGATGCCGACATCGCCCGCGACGTGGTGGCCGAGATTCACAGCCGCCTGTCGTTCCTGGAGGAAGTCGGCCTGGGCTACCTGAGCCTGGATCGCGCCGCGCCGAGCCTGTCGGGCGGTGAAGCACAGCGTATTCGGCTGGCTGCGCAACTCGGCAGCAACCTGCAAGGCGTCTGCTACGTGCTGGATGAGCCGACCATCGGCCTGCATCCGCGCGACAACCGGATCCTGCTCGACGCGCTGCGCAAGCTGGGCGACAAGGGCAACACGCTGGTGGTGGTTGAGCACGATGAAGACACGATCCGTCGCGCCGACCACATCATCGATATCGGCCCGGGCGCCGGCAAGCGCGGCGGCACGTTGGTGGCACAAGGCGGCGTGGCGGACCTGGCGGCCCAGCCGGATTCGCTCACTGGCCGGTTCCTGTCGCAGCCGATCGAGCATCCGCTGCAGCCGCGCCGTCAGGTGGTCGCACCGCGCGCCGGCGCTCAGGCGGTGCCCGAGCAATGGCTGACGGTGCACGGCGCCAAGCTGCACAACCTGCGCAACGTGACGGCAACGATGCCACTGTCGCGCCTGGTGGCCATTACGGGCGTATCGGGCTCAGGCAAATCGACGCTGGCCCGCGATGTGTTGATGACAAACCTGCTCGATGCGGTTGGCCGTTCGGTGCTGTCTTCGCCGGCCACGCGGCGCGCACGCAAGGCTGCGCAGGCTGAAGTGCCTGACGCCAAGATGCCGCGCAAGCTCGACGTCAAACACGACTGGCACGGCTGCGACAGCGTCACCGGCTGGGAACCCATCGACCGCGTGCTCGAGGTCGACCAGACGCCGATCGGCAAGACGCCCCGTTCGTGCCCGGCGACGTACATCGGCGTGTGGGACACCATCCGCAAGCTCTTTGCCGACACGCTGGAGGCGCGCGCACGCGGCTATACCGCCTCGCGCTTCTCCTTCAACACCGGCGACGGCCGCTGCCCCGCCTGCGAAGGCCAGGGCGTACGCACCATCGCCATGAGCTTCCTGCCTGATGTGAAGGTCGGCTGCGACGTCTGCCACGGGCAGCGCTTCAATGCCGAGACGCTTGCCGTCACCTGGCGCGGCAAGAACATCGGCGATGTGCTGACCATGGAGATCGACGAAGCGGTCGAGTTTTTCGGCGCGATGAACAGCATCGCCCATCCGCTGCAGTTGATGAAGGACGTGGGCCTTGGCTACCTGACGCTCGGCCAGCCCTCGCCCACGCTGTCCGGCGGCGAGGCGCAGCGCATCAAGCTCGTCACCGAGTTGTCCAAGGTGCGCGATGACCTGACCCGACGCGGCCAGAAGGCGCCCCACACGCTGTACGTGCTGGACGAGCCGACGGTCGGCCTGCACATGGCTGACGTGGCCAAGCTGATCCGGGTGCTGCATCGCCTGGCAGACGGCGGGCACAGCGTGATCGTGATCGAGCACGACCTCGACGTGATTGCCGAGGCGGACTGGATCCTCGATCTCGGCCCCGAAGGCGGCGATGAGGGCGGCATGATCGTGGCAGCTTGCGGGCCGGAGGCGTTGACGCGCGTAGCGGCCAGCCATACCGGCGCGGCTTTGGTGCCGGTGCTGGCGCGCGGCAAGCAGGTCGATCCAAGCATGGAAGGCGAAACGGTCTAGCGTGCCGCGCGACGACGGTCTCCGCCCAGGTGGAGACCGTCAGCGCGGAGCATCGCTTGGTGTGGCGCTGGCAATTCTTTCGCTTTCCTGAGCAAACCTGAGCAGAACGTCTGCCCGGGCAGGGTTCGCTCTAAAGAACCGGGCTGCGCTGCCGTCACATTGTGGAGATTGTGAAGAAAGCGTTTGCGCGCGTCCGACCATGGCCACTTCATCCACGAGCAACACCTACATTCCGCCGATTTCCATTCCGGGCATCGGCACGAACATCGACGTCAACACCCTTGTTACGAAGCTGATGCAGGCGGAGAGCAAGGGCATGACGCTGCGGCAGACGCAGCAGAAGGCGTTTCAGACGCAGTTGTCGGCGGTCGGCTCCCTCAAAAGCGCGCTGTCGACCTTCCAGACCGCGATGGCGGCCCTGAACAATCCGGACACGTTTACCGGCAACAAGGCCAGCGGGCACGACACGTCGATCCTCACGGCCTCGCTGTCCAACACGGCACCCGCCGGCACGTATCAGGTCAACGTGACGCAGCTTGCGCAGGCGCAGGTGCTCTCTGCCAACGGGCAGGCATCCAGCAAGACGCCCATTGGCGGCGGCACGCCCACCACCCTCACCTTTTCATTCGGTAGCGTCTCGGGCGGCAGCTTTGCCGACGGCAAATACACCGGCGCCACTTTCACGCAAAACGGCAACCAGGCCGGCGGCTCGATCACCATCGACCCGTCGAACAACACGCTCGCCGGCATCCGCGACGCCATCAACAGCGCCAACGTGGGCGTCTCGGCGAGCATCGTCAACGACGGCAGCAATTCGCCCTATCGGCTGGTGCTGACATCCACCGCAGGCGGTGCCAACTCGGAGATGAAGATTTCCGTGTCGGGCGACTCGGCACTGCAATCCCTGCTGAGCCACGACCCGGCCGGTACGCAGAGCATGACCGAGGTCGCCACGGGCCGCAACGCCATGGCCACCGTCAACGGCATCAGCGTGCAAAGCGCCACCAACACGCTGACGGACGTGGTGGATGGCACCTCGTTCACGCTGGCGAAGACGGGTAGCACGACCGTCACGGTCGGCAGCGACGCCGGCCAGGCCAGCCAGTCGGTGCTCAATTTTGTGAAGGCCTACAACGCGCTGCGCATCCAGCTCAATGCGCTGACCAAGTTCGACACCGCCAACGCCGCCAACAACGGCGCGCTGGCCGGCGACGTCAGCACCAAGATGATGATCAACCAGTTGACCGACGTGCTGGGCCAGGGCATCGGCAACGGTGCGTTCCAGTCGCTGGGCAGCATCGGCGTGACGATGGATAAGGAAGGGACGCTGTCGATTGACGACCCCAAGCTGACCGCCGCTCTGAAGAAATCGCCCAGCCAGGTGGCGGCCGTGTTTGCCGGCACAGGCACGGCGACGGATTCACTGCTGAAGGTTTCGGCGTTTTCGACGACCACACAGGCCGGCAGCTATGGCATCAACGTCACGCAACTGGCCACGCAGGGCTCGCTCAAGGGCTCGACGGCCGCCAACACGACGATCCAGAGCGGCGTGAACGACAGCCTGTCGGTCACGCTCAGCGGCATCACGACCAATATCAAGGTGCCGGCGGGCAGCTACACCCCGTCGAGCCTGGCCGCGCAGATCCAGAGTCAGATCAACGCATCGCCTGACCTGCAGAGGGCGAAGGTGGAAGTGGCCATCGGCGCCGATGCCAACGGCGTGCTGACGTTGACCGACAAGCAATACGGATCGGTATCGACGGTGTCTGTGTCAGGCAACGGCGCAGCATCGCTGCTCGGCGGCAGCCCGACGGCCACGGCCGGGCGCGATGTGCAAGGCACCATCAACGGCGCTGCCGCCACGGGTTCGGGCCAGAACCTGTACGGCGCCAGCGGCTCGGCTGTGGACGGCCTGACGGTGCAAGTCACCGGCGGTGCGTTGGGCGACCGCGGCACCGTCACCGTGCAGCGCGGCTACGCGGCGCAACTGCACACCGTATCGGGCAACTTGTTGTCCAGCAACGGCATGGTGCAGAACGCCACCGACGCCATCAATAATTCGATCACTTCGCTCGGCACCCAGATCGACCGGATGCAGAAGCAGCTCGATGCCAAGCAGGCGCTGTATTACGCGCAGTTCAATGCGCTGTCGAAGGTGGTAGCCAGCATGACGAACACCAGCAACTACCTGACGACGCAGTTGGCGCTATTGCAGAAGCAGCGGACGGGGGGCTGACCGCGCTGACTGCACCTTGAGTGCGCAACCGCGGCGGCCATTTGCCTGGTTACTGCTGCGGCTTTCCCCACAACGGATTCTTGCCATCCGAACCCAGCACCTGGGCGAGCACTTCTGCATCGCCATCACGGGCGACTGGCGTGTTCTTGCGCGCACGGGCGACCTTGGCTCGCTTACCGTGCTTCTTTGCGTGCACGGCTTTCTTGATTCCGCTTTGCGAGGCATTGCCTGAGGCCGGCACGGTGGAGGTATGCTGGGCGCAGATGCCTGCGCTCATCCAGGCGGTGGTTAGGAGGGCTACGGCTAGTTTGTATTGCAGATTCATGTGAGAGAGCTGGCTGACTTAGAAAGTGGAAACGCGAGCGCATGAGGCATACCGTGTCACCTCGCGCGGGCGACCTGCAAGCATCCGCGCCCGACCATCATTTCGCGCCGGTCTTGCCGGGCGGCGAGATGGGCTGATCACCGGATGTCTCGTCCGGGTTGCGGTAGCTGGTGTCAATGGTGTAGCCCTGAGCCTTCAGCTTTTGCTCGGCGTTGGCACGCTCGGCATGCATCTGGCGTTGCAGGCCGGGAAAGAGGTCACGCCAGTGTGGGCGGTCCTGCTCATTGAGCGCATTGCGCCAGAAGTTGGCGTAACCCTCCAGCTTGATCTTGACGAAGTACGCGCCCGGCTCATCCACCTTCATGCGCGTCGAGTCTCTGGACATCTGAACGTCCATGTAGACCCCGTTGAGATAAAAGCGCCACGAGGTCATGTCGGGGAGTTTCATCCAGTCTTCCAGGCCCGGCACATACTCCGGGTCCAGTGAATCCACCCCTTGGTCTTTTACGAGCCGATAGCGAAAGGCCTCGGCACCTGCCAACCGCGGATTTTCCGGATATATCCACCGCTTCCAGCCAGCCCGCTGGATACGCTTGAGCATTTCGTAGAACTGCAGGCGTGCCTGATCGTGCGTAACGTTGTTTCGCGGGGGGATGCCGAGGCTGATGCTGTAGTCATAGATACCTTCTTCAGCGTGGGCCTTGTCGAACGAACCCGAAACACCCAGGGCTGTGTCCAGACGCACCTCGCTCTTTTGGTTCTTGATGACGACCGTACCTTGCGAGCTGTCGGGCCAATCCACCGCATAGAAGGTCACGCCGTAGGCCTGCTCATTCTTGTTGTCAACATCCACGGCCTTGCCATAGCGCCCAATGAGCGCCTGCGGCGACTCGCCTATCTCAATCTCAATACTTTGCGGCATCACTATTTTGCTGGATGACTTGCTGGTGGAGGAAGGCTGGCACCCCATGACCAGGAGCGCGGCCAGCGTTGCGAGAAGACACGAAACCGTGCGGCGTACTTGAAACATCATCGTGCAGGGGCTTTTTGATTGGATCCGCGAGAAGCAGATTGTGGCGATGGTGGAGCGGGCCACAGCAACAATGCCTTACTCAGATAGCCGTCGGTGGTTTGTTCGCTGCGGGGATCCCAACGGCCCACCTGCAAAGGCCGGAAACAACGTGGGAAATACGTAGGGCGACAAAGCATGCCGAAGCATCTTCAATCCGGATGCAGCCGTGTTACGCATGACTTGGGAACGGTGTTCTCGAAGAATGTACTGATCAGTTGTTTGCGTTGCACGTCTACGCGAAAGTTGAGGAACGCGTCGCCACAATGAGGATGGTGCTCAACGAAATCGTTCCGCTTTCGTGAGAAGGTGAAAACACGATAGATTTTGTAAACGCCCAGCCCCTCGTCAATCGACCAGAACGCGAAGCCCTGTCGCCCACTGAAATCGTAGTCGGCAGTTTCTAGGTGGATTGCCTTTTCAGTTTCGGTGGGGATTGTTGCACTGCGAACGCCGCTCGCGGTTCGCAACTCGTAGTGAACGTCGCTGCCTCTGACTTCAACCGTGGCTTTGATGTCTTGATCGAGCGAAATCGCAATGGCGTCGGCTGCCGATGCGAGGTGCTGGGCCGCAACGAAAAACGCTAACGCTGCCGCTATGCAGCGCACGCAACCTGTCGTGTTGAGACGCAAAGAAGGCCGTTCAGCAAGAGATGTTGGTTGACCGATTCCGACTGCGGCCGAGTGCACTGAGGTATATGAATCACCCTTGGATATGGTGGTAGCCAGGCGGTGTCGTCGCGTCTCGCGTCACACCGGGCGCAACCTCGTCGGGCAAAAGTGGTATCGGCTCTGCCGGCACTTGAGGAGGTGGCGGTGCATCCTTCAACGCACGCATCTCCTCTTGAAGTCGGGCCCTTCCCGCCGCCTGCGCTCGGGCGCGCTGTTCAGCCTCACGCGCCGCACGTCGGCTTGGCTCAAAATGGAAATCTGCCGGCTTAACAGGATAGGCTGGCCCAGGATATTCCGGGTGGCCAGCCACCTTGCTTGAAATGATGAGGCGAACCTTTCCTCCTGGCAGGAAATGCACGTTTAACTTGCCTGCCTCCACATATTTCTCAATGGGAACGACAGCCTCGTGCCAATGCGGCTTCACTGCATCGCCGGTCGCGTTTGGGTCAGAACTGGACGTTGTCCACTTCACCGTTGCAGTTAGGCCAGGGTGCCAGGCTCTTGGGTATGCAATGCAACAGACAACTTTGCCTCCACCGCCGTACGCGAACGAGTTGCCCGCCCAAGTTCCATCCACGTAGAACTGATGGATATAGTCGGGAGTGTGGTTGTACGAAGTGATGCTAGCCGCTACCTCGTCATCCGTTGGTGCAGCCTTCGTGGTGCAGGCAGTCAATACGCAAAACGCCGTTGAGGCAATGGCCGCTGCGCCGAGGCATCTCCAGGTTTTCATCGCGTTTCTTTGCGGACCGGTGGGGTCAAGGTTCTGGCTCAGGCGGCACCGCGTCGCTCATCCGAATACAAACCGCTATTACTGCTGCGGCTTTCCCCACAACGGATTCTTGCCATCCGACCCCAGCACCTGGGCGAGCACTTCTGCGTCGCCATCACGGGCGACTGGCGTGTTCTTGCGCGCACGGGCGACCTTGGCTCTCTTACCGTGCTTCTTGGCGTGCACGGCTTTCTTGATTCCGCTTTGCGAGGCATTGCCTGACGCCGGCACGGTGGAGGTGTGCTGGGCGCAGATGCCTGCGCTCATCCAGGCGGTGGTGAGGAGGGCTACTACCAATTTCCTGTACATCGTTGATCCGAGAGAGAGTTTGATTTTGGGTCGCTGCACATCCACAGCTGGATTACTGCTTTACCACCTGCTCCAACTCAGGCATCGGCGGGGACGTTGGGCGCAAACGAATGCTCTTGAGTAGCGCGTCGAACCTCGGGCGCGCTTCGGCGTAGGGAGGCGCATCGGCATTCAGCCTGGGATGGGCATTGCGGCTGGCAGACTCCATCACGACCTCGATCGTTGGCAAAATCTGCGAGCCCGACCACCCGGCATTGCCTGCATAGGCGTGATACCCCTCGCGGGCGGTTTGCCCGGGTCGTTGAGCTTCGACGACGATCCCGCCTTGCACCGAAGTCAGCGCACCGATCTTCACCGGACGGGGGCCAAGCCGCTGGGTCACTTTCATTCCGGCGGGCGACCGGTCGCCCAAGGCATCCATAGAGCGGCCCGCTCCGTTGATCAGCGATGTAGGGGATGGCGTTCCTGCAGGAATTGCCGCGAAGTTAAGCTGGTAGGTCACGGCCGGGCTGTCAGCAAATCGGAACGACGAGGAAATCTCGTTCCCATAGGTACCGTCGTCACGTAGGAACGCATATGGCAAACAGAAGCCGCGTTCCTTGGGAATTTCGTAGAGGTCACGTGCTTGAAGCTGGCCGATTAGCTTACGGAGAGCGTTTTCGGCGGCGGTCCATTGCGCTTCAGTTGGATCGTCATCATTCTTGAGGCCACGAAGCATCGACTCGAACGCAACGAGGTGGTTACCCAGCACGATCGCACCCCGCAGATACGATGCACTCTGTATGCGCTCATCAGAGCGAAAAGCGGCACTATTGGGGCGTCCGAGATCAATAGCCTTCTGGTAACGATCTGCCTTGAGATCCGCGATGTCTTTTTCGATTTTTTGTCGGCTTTCGACCAAACTCTCTTTGGTGTTCGGGCCCAAAAGCTCGGGCCTTCTTTTGTATAGGTCCTCGTCTTCTTTCTGGCTTTGTAGCGACTCCAGTTTTCCGTGCAATGTTGCGGCATTCATGCGTGCCCGGTAGCCCAGAAATTCCTCGCGAAGCTTTGGCGTATCTGGGCCGTACACAGCAAATGTCGTTCGCAACTCGGGCGTTTCGATTTCCATCCGACCTCGTCCGGTGCCGTTGTCGAAATACTGAAACAGTTGCTCGTAAGGCCCCTGCTTCGTGGATTTGGACGCGATCGCCCATTCAAACTCTAAACTGCGCGGGACATCAAACATCAACCGGCCAAGGCATTCGGAGCGGCTTTCTGCTGGCGTGACATAGCCCGGAGCCGTGGCCTCAAGCCGGTCTGCGTTGCTTGGGTTCGGTATCCGTACTCGCTCCCCCGAACGGCTTGTGACCTCCACCTCTTTGGGGGGCGGCTCCTCCGCATGGCCACCTCGGCCGCACGCAGCTAGAAGAACGGTCACAGCACAGAGTGTTAGTCGTCGTACGCCATCTAGAGAGATTCGATACTGCATCAATATGTTTCCTATTCGCCTAGTCTTCTAGCTGCTCATCCGATCGGATTGCTCGGGAGATAGCGCGGCTGTCTGTTGGGACATATCCAAGCCGCCCTCAGGACCGACGTCTGCGAGTGTCGTCAGATTCATTCCGGAATTGTTGTCTTCGCCCTGCGTCCACTTAATAGGTAGAGCCACAATGAATCCTCGCACACCTACAGGAGCATGTTCTGGCAGCAATTTTTTTGCATCCCACGTAAATGACTCGGCCCTTGGCCCGGGGTCGCGCCAAAAACGCTCATTGAAAGGCATGTAGCCTTCCAGTTTGGACTCGTCTTTATTCCACGTTGTCCAAATGGACGTTGCCTTGTCGAGCGCGGGTAAAAATGGGAATGCTTTTCTATAAGCTACAGCATTACTCGCAGCAACTTTCTGTATCGCTCTCCACGTTTCAGGATCAGCCGGCTTGTCCAGGGCCGCCCCGAGTTCGGTGGCTGCCGTCGAGCCGCTCATCAGCCCAAAGTGCTTGCGCCACAGCGCCTTACGCAAATTGTGCGCCGATACGCCTACCTTCTGACTGTGCTTGCCGTCCAACGGCACCGATGTGGGTAAGTCGTCGTGCATGATGACGGCCAGTTCCGAATCCCGGTCGCCCATCTGACTCCGATCGTTGATGTTGGCACTGCCAAGTACCACGGTGCGGTCATCAGCGATCAGTAACTTGCTATGGATATAGATCTGCTCTGTTACCGGCCTACCACCGATCGTGTCCCAATTGCGCAGGTTCAGTAGCGTCAGATATCGCGCCCATTTGTCGTTCGAAATGCGGCGACCGAGCTCCAACGGATCGACATCTTGTGCTGCCGCCACCGCTTCTTTCCAAGAAATCTTCCGCTCCTTCACATACTGCTTCGCAAGCAGGGCGCGTCGAACCCGGTTGACCAAACTGTCAGAACCAAACACCAGCGACTGCATCGTCAAATGCAGTTGCGTCATGATGTTCAACGTGTCGAGGGTTCCCTCTGGGTGCACAGGCAATAAGAGATACGCGTGAAATGGCAGGTCGTCGCGGATAGCGCGCGCAATACGATCTCCCAAAGCCTTACCGATCGGATTCAGCAGCGTCTGTTGTGCCGGCCCCAATGCTGCAAAGCCCGCGATTGTGGCTTGGTTGCCCGCAACCTTCATCAGATCGTTGACAAAGTCAGCACCGCCGCCCTTCAGATCGCTGCGCACCGAGTCTATTTGGCTCCAGCGCAAGCGGCCTAATATCTTCGCGGCCGGTACGCCATCAATACCAAGTTGCTTGGCATACTTCGCATAACCCGGGGATCCGCGTAGATCAAGCAATGCCCGCATTGGGCCCGATCGGCCGCCTTGTGCATTCCCCCCCGCCTCATCGTCGCCAATGATCTCGTCGCCATGTTCGGACTGAAAGAACTGGCCCTCGATATATACGAAGTGAACCGCACCATGAATCGCTTTTAGCATCGCGCTAAGGCATCCGCTTTCGCGCGTAGTGGGTACCGCTTGCTCACCTTCACCCAGAGCTTCCGCCTTTCGCATTTTCAGCGGAGCGCTGCGCAATAGCTGGATCCAGCACTTTCCCGGCATGTCAGAGGATTCCCCCTGAGTCTCGACGGGCGCTTTCGGTCGGTGCTCAGCTGCAATGCGGGGGGCTTTCAGGGGCTTATTAATGCCCATCTTTTTCAGAAGAACTTCGACCGTAGCGCGATCGCTCATCTCATACTGCTTGGCCACACCATTCCATCGACGCACGAAGTTGCGGCTCAGGTCGTACACAGATGGCCCTTCAATGCGGCTATGGACGTCATGCCACGGCATGCGCGGCTGCTTTTCGGGGTCGACACTCTTCGCGCCCGCTGGCAACAGCTTGCCTAGCTTGACCAAGTTTTCGTAAGGGGCTTTGCGTGTAGCGCCCTGTGCCTGCAAGGCCAGCACAACGCGAATAGCAAACGCCTGAATCGCGTTGGCAGTTTCCTCCAACAGATGCGGTGGCAGATTCGCCAGACTGGCGCCGTTCAGCCAAGCCAGCAACGCTGTTGCCTTGTCTTGTACTTGGGCACTACCGAACTCGCGCAGTTTCCTGATCTTCGCTTGTGTGCCTGCATCGAGTTGGTGATACGCCCATTTAGCGGCTCCGGTAACTGCATTCTGGCCAGCATCGACAACAGCCTCCCGGGCTTTATGAACGAAGTCCGGGACGAGATCGACGGTATCCCACCAGTCAGAGACTTCTTTCTGCGTGTCCTTAACCCGATCACTCGCGGTGTTCCACATATCCATGGGTACCGCCAGTTGCTTCATGGGCGCCGAAAGAATGAACTGAGCAACACTCCCAAGCTTGTTGTCAAAGCAAGCAGCCACCAGCTCAGCGCGCGTCAGATAGTCGACCTGCTCGACTTTGGAAAGCGAGTGGATTGCAGGTACACAGCTGTTATAGAGTTCGCTTCCTTTTCGGCCCTCCGACTTCAGCAGAAAGCGACCGTCGTCTCGCCGGCCATACGCAAGGTCAATCCCGCCCACAAAAGCGACTTTGTTGTCGATCACGACCTGTTTCTGGTGATGCGAGAACGCAATACCCAGACCACCGGCCTGATCGCACTGCGAAACCGCAGGCAACACAAATGCACGAGGCGCAGAAAGACCGGCATTCAGCTGGAGAATGGCCAGTGCCGTTTCAAAGTCGCCGGTATCGACGCCCGCTTTTGGAGACATCCACGGCATCACGTAGACGCTGGCTCCGCCCTGCACAGCGGCACGTAAGCACGTCCACAGCGTTTTCTTTCCGGTGAGCACCACGTCGAAGTTCACCTGCCAACCCGCAATGAAAACGCAGGTTTTGGCGCCCTCGATCGCGCTGGCAACCTGCTCGAAATACTCTGCGCCTGTCGCGTAGTAGTGAACCGCGTTGCCTTTCCTCGCTTTCGAGAAAAACTCGTCCCCTTGAAGGAAGCAACCGGGAGCCGAGGCAGCCGTCTTTGCTGGCTTTCCATCTTTCCCGACAATCTGGTGGATCTGCTTTTCAGGTGCGCCCATCTGGCTTACTTGGTGAGTTTTTCGTAGATCTGCTTGGCAGAATCGGCGTCGAACGCTTGCCGCGCATAGCTCAGGTGATGCTGGGTCTGATCACTCGTCATCGTGGCGGGCAACTCAGCGCTGAAGTCACCGGCATTCAGTGCGTGCCGCGCTGCGTCTTGCTCTGTCCAATCGTCCTGCTGCTCCGCCACGTTGATTCGAACGGTTTGCCCCGGATATACCAGCCACGTGCTGCCGGGGTTGCTGCTGTAGGCTCGTGCCAAGGCCTCGTGCTGTTCGCTCGTCAGATTCAGATGACCATCCTCATCAGTCACGCCTTGTGCAACGAGATGCTCGTCGGCAATCAACCCGAGCCCTTCAGGCGCATCCCCAGTTGCGATCTTCCATGGCGCATGAGCAATGGCGTGCCCCCCAAGGCCAGGAGTATTTGCAAGCTTCATGCTGAATTCCATGGGCTTGTAAGGGATCGCGGACACGGGGAATACAGGCAGCGGATAGTCGGCACTGACAGGCCCCTGAAACACCCGCTGCGCCGCCTTATACGTAATCGGCCCCGCACACTCCACGGTGATATTCCCACCTTCGAGAGTGATCGACGCTCCGCCGGCCGTGGCGATGCGAATGCGCTTGGCCGCCGCAAAATCCACATTCATATTGGCCGACACCAGCTTCAGGTCCTGCTTGGCCATCAGCTTGAGCACGTCGTGCTGGGCTTGCACGTCGATGTTGTCTTGCCCGGCCGTCAGTTGCAGACCAATGTTGTTGTCACCAGCTTTCGACAGACCTGCCGCTACGCCGATCGCCTGACCAGCGTGCATGCGTGCCTGCTTGCCGATGGCGAGGTTGGTGTCCTGGCCGCTGCCCAGCGCGATGCTTTCACCGTTGGCGAGCTGCAAGTCTTGCCCCGCCACCATGACGAGGCCCGCGCGACCCGCCAGGTGCGCGATGGCTTCGCCCTGATGCGGCACCTTGCCTTGCGTGGCGGTGTTGCCGGAGCTGGCGTCTTGCTTGGCGGCGTCGAGCGCCTTGCCGTCGACCATGCCGGCCACCGCCTTGGCTTGCTTGGCCAGCGGGGCATCGTCGTTCTTGGCGGTGTCGAGCGCAGCGGTCTGGTGCGTAACCGCGCCTTGGCCCAGCGATGACGTCAATTCCTTGGCTTGCTTGATCAGCGCAATGCCTGCCGCGTTGTCGCCGGTGGGCACGGCTTTGCCGTTGCTGGCGTCGCGGTAGGTGGTCAGCAGCAGGCCTGCCTGGCCGCGCACGGCGGCGTGGCCATCGGTGCGCAGCTCGAAGCCCTGGCCGCGGAAGCTGCCGCGCCGGTTGTCTTGTTGATGGACGAGATGGCCGAGGTTGAGCTGGGTGAATTGCTGCGTGGTGGCGAGCTGCGTGCGCAACTGGCCGTCGCTGTCGTCAAAGACGAGGTGGTTGTAACCACTGCCGCCGTGTTCCGCGCTCTTGAAGCCGGTGTGGGCGGCGGCGTTGCGGTGGCCTTCGGCTTCCGCGCCCATGCCGTGCCAGGCGGGGCTGTGGCCGCCGGCCACGTTGCCTTGCGCGCTTGCGGCGCTGTCGCTGCCTTGCTTGTAGAGGGCGGTGCCGTCGCTTTGGTCGGATGCCCCCTGCCCGCCCGGCGTGGGCGCGATGCCCGCCTCGCCCTGGCCGTTGTACAGCGAACCGATCACGACGGGCTGGTCGATGTCGTCTTCGCTGAACTTGACGAGCACTTCCTGCCCGATGCGCGGCAGCCATTGCCAGCCCATGCCGGAACCGGCCTGCCGCTGCGCGACGCGTACCCAGCGGCTGCTGCGGTCATCCGCGCGCTCGCCTTGTTGCCAGGGAAAGCGCACGCGGATTTCACCTGCGGGGCTGGCATGATGCTCGCCGTCTCCGCCTGCCTGCGTCTGGCCGTCGGGGCCGACCACGATGGCGCTGTGTACGCCTTGCGCGGTGGGCGCCGCGTAGAGACGACCGCAATCGGGTTCAGTCACGGCCGGGCGCCAGGGCCGGCGTGCGTCGCTGGCGCGGAACAGGCCGGCGTAGCCGTGCGTACGTGCAGCCTTGAGCAGATCGTCCGTCGGCGTGCTGCGCTCAATGGAGCCTTCTGCTTCCTGGAAACCAAAAACGCCCGGGCCGGATTCCGGTGCGCTGGGCGGCGTATCGAATTCCAGCGCGGCGTCGAGCCCGCCCAAACGCTGGCTGAGCGCGTTGTGCGTATCGACGGTCAAGTTGTTGATGCCGCAGTGCTCGACCAGATCCATCAACAGCGGATAGGCGCCTTCCACGTCTTGCGGCAGGTGCGGACAATCCACCACCTGCAGGCGCGTGCCGCTGCGCAGCGTGCGCACCGTGCCGCGCCCTGAAAACAACAGCGCGCGCGCCTCCAGGCTTTCCATGACCTGCTCGGCAATGCGCTGGGCATTGGCGGAATCGGGCGCGAGCGAAGGACTGATCGACAGATACGCATCCGGACTGCCCGCGCTGGTGGCGAAGCGTGCGGGTGCATGGGCGCGGGCGTTCTGCTTGCCTTCCGGGTCCCACGCGGCCACCGCCACGCCGCTCACCGTTGTGCGGCTATGGCAAGCGAGTTGCTGAATCGCGTCGCGCTCTTCCAGGCTGTGCGCGCGGTGGAAGCGAATACCGCCCGCCGCAGCTGATTCCGCGTCTTCCTGTAGTTGCGTGCTATCGGCAAAGATCACCAGCGTGTGGCCGCCATGCGCCTGGTCGTCTTCCACCGTGGTGAAACCGAGCCCCGCTTCGGCCAGCAGGCGCGTAATGAAGTGGTAGTCGGTCTCGCGAAACTGGGCGATGTGCGTGCGTGTACCGAAGTCGGCCATGCGTGCTTCAGCACCGGCCGCGTAGCGCCACGAGGCATATGGCTCGTACGGCGACAGCATCTGTTCAATGATGTCGGGCAGGGGCCGGTTCTGGAACACCTGGCTATGGCGCTGCTGCGTGGTCAGCCAGAACCAGGGCACCACGGTCAGCCGATAGCGCGTGAGGCTGCCATCCGCGCCAAGCTTCTCAGCCAAACGGATCAGGCCTGTGCGCTTGGTCTGCGTGCCATCGGCCAGCGTTGTGACCAGCGTGACGCGCTGGCCCAGCAACGATTTGAGTGCAATGCGCGCATTGGCGCTCACGGCCACCACACGCCATTCGAACAGCTCGGACAGCGCCTCCCGACCGAGCCAGGCTTCCACCGCAAGGTCCGCAAGCGGCCCATCGCCTTCCAGCGAATACAAGCGGCGTGTTGGTGCGAAGAGGTTCTGAAGAAAGGTCGTGGCGTCCATTCGCTGTCCGATGCTGCAACGCGTGGCGTATCACGGAGGGATTTCGTGAAACCAGCGCGGGCATTTACGAGGCAGCGCAATGTCGAGCATCGCACCCGCCCCCGCTCAATTACCCGATTGTAAAAACAACCAACCGGGTAGCCGGGCGGCTATTGCCCTTTGTAAGTGGGTGAATTGGCGGCCTTATTGGCCGCATTCTGCGGCGCAAGCAATGCGGCCAGCAGATCGGCGTCAGGATCATCGGGCGCCAATGTGCCTTTTCGGTTCTTGGCGGTTTTGGCAGTGGATTGCGCCTTGGGCTTTGTTGGCTGCTGCAACGCCTTAAATGGTGTATTCGTCGATTTGGCGACCAGCTTGGCGGTTGCCGTCTTGCCTTCGTCGGTATTGGCCGGGGTGCCTGAAGACTTTGCCGCCAGGGTGTGCGTGGCCGTCGCCTCGTCATGCGCTTCCTTGGCGGGCACGCTGGCAACCGGCGCCTTGTCGCTCTTCTCGGTAGCGTGGTCTTCGCCCACCGGAACATTGACGATGGTGGCAGCCTGCACTTCCGCCACAGGTTCGCTCGCGGAAGCAACAGGCGCCGCAGCGGCCGTGTGACTAGCTTCCGCAGCCGCTGCTTGCGTGGCTGCGGCCGGTTGAGCGGCCGCTGGCGCGGCTTGCTCAGCCACCTGTGCGGGCGCAGGTTCGCCGCTTGGGTTCAGCATGATCCATGCGCCGATACCGGCGGCGAGCACAACGACCGCCGCGGCAACGCCATAGCGCTGTCCCGACTTCTTCGGTGCCTTGCCGCTGGCCGCGACGCGGCCTTCCAGGCTCGCCAGAATGCGCGTATGCCCGGCCTCATCGGTCTCGGATTCAGAATTGAAGAGCGTTGGGGGCCCTTCTTGTTTCAAATCGCCGTTATTACTCATCACGGGTCCAGAATTGAAATAGAATGCGCGGCGAACGTATGGATTACAAACAAGCGCCGATTCCGGTGGTGGCTGCTGATTCTAAGTCTGGCCTTGCTGAAAGACAAATTATTGACGCACGTTGCAGTATTTTCTTTATCGTTTCTTAATATTTCTACGTGGCGAGCGCTTGATTATTACCGTTTATTAATAATTTAGAGTTCTAAATACAGATATAAATCTGGATGAATTGACGTAGGCGCTCACGCTCCGCAGGTCGGTATGGTTTTCTTCGCTCTGGTTCTCTACTTCGTCGCCATGGTGGTGGTGGCTGCCGTGCTGCTGCTGCCGTCGGTACGGCAGCGCTGCGCGGCGTTGCTGCGTGCGCAATGGCGGCGCGTGAGCACGGGGGCTGCGGTGGTGGGCGCGCGCTCAGCAGGGTCGTTGCGCGAGTCGGTGGACAACGCGACGTCGGGCGTATCGGCGTTCAAGCAGTTCGTGGTACGGCGGCGAATGTTGCTGCTCGGTGCGCTTGGCGTACTTTCGGTGCCACCCATGCTGGCGCTGGCGCTGCGCGAGCAGCAGTCGTTCGAGTTCGATGACGACCAGGTGCGCGAACCGGATCCGCACATCTCGGCGCTGCTCAATGGCGAACGGCTGATCCCGCCGCCGCCTTTGCCGCCGGAGGTGTTCACCACGCGTGAAGTCGAGCAGATCCGCCCGGCCATTCGCGATGCGAGCCGCGACTGGAACCTGCTCGATGCGGATTTCCGCCAGCGTTTGCTGCTCGTCTACAAGATCATGCGCGACGAACACGGGTACGAAATGGCGCTGCTCGAAGGCTACCGAAGCCCCGAGCGGCAAGTGAAGCTGGCGGCAATGGGCAGCAATGTCACGCAGGCCACGGCGTTCCAGAGCTATCACCAGTACGGCCTGGCGGCGGACAACGCGTTCTTCCGCGACGGCAAGCTGGTCATCAGCGAGAAAGACCCGTGGGCGATGCGCGGCTACGAGCTGTACGGCCAGACGGCGGAATCGGTCGGCCTCGTGTGGGGCGGCCGCTGGAAGATGATGGACTTGGGCCACGTCGAGCTGCGCCGCAAAGGCGTGCTCGGCAAGCAGCCCGCACCAAGGCAATGACGATAGGACACATGGGGAGCATGCAATGACACGGCCCTTCATCCTGCTGGGTGACAAGACGGACCACGGCGGCGTGGTGATCACCGCATCGGGCAACACAAGCACCGGCGGCAAGGGCATCGCCTGCGTGGGCGACAAGGTGACGTGCCCGAAGAACGGCCACGGCGGCACAACCGTCATCGTGACGGGCGACCCCAACGTCATCATCGACGGCAAGCAGGCGGCGCGCCACGGCGACAAGACCGCTTGCGGCGCCACGCTCCTGTCCAGCCAGGGCAACACCGGCAGCATCTGAACGCGCACGACATGGTTGCAAGACTCTTTCGGTCCGGGCTGACGCTGCTCGCTGTCTTCGTGGTGGTGTGGATTGCCGTCATCGTGTGGTGGCAGTCCGCCAACCGCATGCCCACCACCGCCGACATCCTCACCTACCTGCTGTTGCTGCCGGTGGGCATGATCGTCGGCTATTGGGTCATCAAGCGCGCGCTCGATGGCATCCGCTCCAATGTGGCTGCAGGGCGGGAACTGGCCGCGACCGCACCGGCCGCTGGGGGCGCCGACGCCAAAACCGCCGACCCACAAGACGCCACGCGCCAATGGCGCGCCGTGCTGCTGGCCAGCGCCCTGCGCGCGCCCGCGGGCAATGACGCGGCATCGGTCGTGGACGCAGTGCAAGCCAATACGCAACCTGGCCTGACCGACGTGCAAGGCTTCGGCCAGCCGATCTTTGCCGCGCAAGTGGAAGGCGTCGACATTGAAGACCTGCGCGCCGAACTCGCCGAGCATCATCCTGACATCGACTGGCTGGACGAACGCCTGCGCGCCCTCTCACTTGCCGGCCAGGTGGCCGAAGAGCTGGCCGCACACGCCGTTGCCACGGTTCCGGAAACGACCGCGCCGGAAACCACGCGCCTGATCATCACCGCCCTGCTCCCGCGCGACTGGACACCGCAGCATCAAGCCGCCGCCGATGGCTGGCTGCGCCAACGCATCGCGTTGATCTGGTCCGCCGACCGACTGACGCTCGAGCCCATCACCGCCAAGGGCGATGCCGATGCCCTGCTGCTGCTCGATCGCGCCACGCAAGGCGTGAACCGTGCCAGCGACGAGCGCGTGCTGCGCATGGTGGTGGTGGCGGATTCGCTGGTCGGCCCCAGCGCTGTCGAACAACTGATGCAGCACGAGCAATTGTTCGAAGCCAATCGCCAACACGGCCGCGTGCCGGGCGAAGCCGCTGCGGGCGTGCTGCTGTGCGCGCCGGCCATGGCGCAGGGCCTGCAGCCGCCAGCACTGGAGGGCGATGCTGCTGCAACGGATTCGTTCACGATCACGCGCGCCGGCGTGGCACGGCTTGAATCGCCGACGCCTGATCGCGGCCAGCCGCAACTGCAGGCGCTCGGCGACGCCGTGGGCCACGTCCTCGATACCTTGGCCGCTGCGCCAGTCAAGGCCAAACAGGACGCAGCGGCCGCCGAGAAGGCAGGCAGCGCAGAAGGCGATTCGGCTGCCGACCCCATCACCGTTGCCGGCGTCGTCTCAGACACCGGCATGCACCCCGTGCGCACCGTCGAGGTGGCACGCGTGTTTTCCGAACGTTTTCCCGCGCTGGACCTGGCTGCAGATCTGCTGCCGATTGGCACGCCCTGCGGCTACGTGGGCGCTGCAGGCCCGCTGCTCTCGGTCGTGGTGGCGCACCAGTTGAGCCAGCAGACCGGTAAGCCGGTGCTGGCCATTACCGCCAACGACATCCAGCAGCGCGGCGCCATCGCGGTGGTGCCGAGTCTGACGTGACCTTGTTCCTGATTTCGATTCCGATTCTGTCTGTTCCCGAGCCGAAGGCAACATGCAACGCTTCCTGAACTTCCTGACCAACTCGCGCACGCTATCGATTCTTGGCGTGATCGTGCTGACCATCTTCCTGCTGCTGATGGCGCAGACCTTCGAGGTTGGCCTGGTGTGGGTCGGCGTCGCGCTAGGCGTGCTGCTCGCGCTGTGGCTGCTGACGTATCTCTGGAAGCGTTGGCGCGCCCGTCAGGCCAGCAACAAGCTGGAGGGCGTGCTGGAACAAGCCGCCGCCGACAAGGCCGCCACGCCTGACAAGCGCGAAGAAGTGGAAGCCCTGCGCGTGCGCCTGGCAGAAGCCGTCAAGACCATCAAGCGCTCCAAGCTCGGACAGATGTCGGGCAGCGCAGCGCTGTACGAGCTGCCCTGGTACATCGTGATCGGCAACCCGGCGGCAGGCAAAAGCACGGCCGTGCTCAATTCCGGCCTGCAGTTTCCGTTTGCTGACAAGGGCGGCGCGGTCATCCAGGGCATCGGCGGCACGCGTAACTGCGACTGGTTCTTCACCACCGAAGGCATCCTGCTCGACACGGCCGGCCGCTACTCGGTGCACGAAGAAGACCGCCGCGAATGGCTCGGCTTCCTCGACCTGCTCAAACGCTATCGCCCCAAGGCGCCCATCAACGGCATCGTCGTGACGGTGAGCGTGTCGGAACTCACGCAAAACCGCCCCGAATTCGCCATCAACCTGGCCAAGAACCTGCGCCAGCGTGTGCAGGAACTGACCGAACGCCTGGAAGTGTTTGCCCCGGTGTACGTGATGTTCACGAAGGCCGACCTGATCACCGGCTTCACCGAGTTCTTTGGCGACAGCGAGAAGCAGGAGCGCGACCGCGTCTGGGGCGCCACCCTGCCCTTCGAGCCGGACTCGAAGCCCGACGTGGCGGCCGTGTTCGACCAGCGCTTTGACGAGCTGTGCGACGGACTGAAGGAGATCAGCGTGGCGCAGATCGCGCTGCACCGGAACAACAAGCTCTCGCCGGGGCTGCTGAGCTTCCCGCTGGAGTTTGCATCGATCAAGCCGACGCTGCGCGCGTTCCTGATGACGTTGTTCGATGAGAACCCGTTCCAGTACAAGCCGGTGTTCCGCGGCTTCTACTTCACCAGCGCGCTGCAGGAAGGCGCCACCAACAGCGTGTCGGCGGAGCGCATTGCGCGCCGCTTCGGGCTGTCGACCGACGGTGCCGCACGCACGCGCGAAGTGTTCTCCAAGAACGGCTTCTTCCTGCGCGACCTGTTCTCTAAGGTGATCTTTGCCGACAAGCAAACCGTGCGGCAATTCGCCAGCCCCGCCAAGACGCGCCTGCGCATCGCTACGTTCTTTGCGCTCGTGCTGGCGCTGGGCGTGATGCTGGGCGGCTGGACGTGGTCGTACATGGGCAACCGCACGCTGACCGCCAACGTGCAGGCCGACCTCGACAAGATCGTGAAGATGCAGCAGAACCGGGTGGACCTGCAGGCTCGCCTGGAGGCACTCGACATCCTGCAAGACCGGATCGAGCAGCTCGACCGGTATCGCAACGACCACCCGCTGGCGCTGTCGCTGGGCCTGTACCAGGGTGACACGCTGCAGCACAAGCTGCTCGACGAGTACTACAACGGCCTGCGCCAAGTCATGCTCAAGCCGGTGGGCGGCGCAATCGAAACCTTCCTGGCAGAAGTCAACGCGCATCCGGATCAGTTGGCCCCGATGGTGCGCCCGCCGGAAACCGGTGCTGTGATGACCACGTCCGTGACGACAGCCACCGCCACCGTGGGCGGTGCGTCGGGTGCCTCGGGTGCCGCCGCCAATGCACCTGCCGCGCCAAACCAGGCCACGGCGTCAACCGGTGCCAAGCGGTACACCGATGCCTCTCCCACCAACGTGGAAGACGGCTACAACGCGCTCAAGACCTACTTGATGCTGTCGGACAAGCGCCACGTGGAAGTCGCGCACCTGACCGATCAGATCACGCGCTTCTGGCGCGGCTGGCTGGAAGACAACCGGGGCAACATGCCGCGCGAGCAGATGATCCGCTCGGCGGAGCGCAACCTGTCGTTCTTCCTGGCCCGGGTGAACGACGACAACTGGCCGCTGCTGGAAGGCAACCTCTCGCTGGTCGACCAGACGCGTGAGAACCTGCGCCGCGTGGTGCGCGGCATGCCGGCACGCGAACGCGCCTATGCCGAGATCAAGGCCCGCGCCTCCACGCGCTACGCCCCGATGACCGTCGCACGCATCGTCGGCGATACCGGTGCCGGGCTGGTTGCAGGCAGCTACGCCGTGCCCGGCACGTTCACCAAGGAAGCGTGGCTCGGCTACGTGCAGCCCGCCATCAAGGACGCCGCCAACAAGGAACTGCAGACCAAAGACTGGGTGCTGAACGTTGCCGCGCGCGACGACCTCACGCTGGAAGGCAGCCCCGAGCAGATCCAGAAGGCGCTGGTCACGATGTACAAGACCGAATACGCGCGTGAATGGCAACGCTTCATGCAAGGCGTTGCGATCCAGGATTTCTCCAGCTTCGATCAGGCCGTCACCGGGATGAACCTGCTGGGCGATCCGACCAACTCGCCGATCCGCAAGGTGCTCGACACCGCGTATGAGCAGACGTCGTGGGACAACCCGTCGATGTTCAACGCCGGCCTGAAGCAGGCCAAGACCGGCGTGCTGGGCTGGTTCAAGCAGCTGTTCGCACGCCAGACGCCGTCGCAGGTGAACGTCAACCTGGACGTGAGTGGCAATGCTGAGGCCGGTGCCATTCCGATGGGGCCGGTGGGCAAGGAGTTCTCGGGGCTCGCCCGCGTGGTTGTCATGCGCGACGACAAGTCGCTGCTGCGCGGCTACATGGATTCGCTCTCCAAGGTGCGCACGCGCTTCAACCAGATCAAGAACCAGGGCGACCCGGGACCGGGTGCACGCCAGCTCATGCAGCAAACACTGGACGGCAACGGCTCGGAACTGGCCGACACGCTCAAGTACGTGGATGAACAGATGCTGACCGGCATGACCGACAGCGAGCGCGCAACACTGCGTCCGCTGCTGGTGCGCCCGCTGCTGCAGTCGTATGCGGTGGCGATTCGCCCGGCCACGACCGAAGTCAACAAGGTGTGGAACGCGCAGGTGTATCAGCCGTTCGCCACCACGCTGGCAGACAAGTATCCGTTTGCGCCCAACGCCAAGATCGAGGCCAGTGCGGCTGAGATCGGCCAGGTGTTCGGCCCGGATGGCGCGATTGCCAAGTTCGCCAGCACGACGATCGGTCCGCTGTCGGTGCGCCGCGGCGACATGATCGCCTCCCGCACGTGGGGCGATCTGGGCATCGCATTTGTGCCCGAGTTCACCACGGGCTTCACGCGTTGGATCGCACCGCTCACGGGCGGTGCGGCCGGCGGCGCAGGCGGTGCAGCAGCCGCGGCACCGCAGACGGTGTTCCAGATCCTGCCGGTGCCGTCGCAAGGCGCGACCGAGTACACGATCGAGATCGATGGGCAGCAACTGCGCTATCGCAACACGCCACCGCAGTGGGCTAATTTTGTCTGGCCGAATCCGCAAGGCACCCCGGGTGCACGCGTGACGGCCACCACGTTTGACGGCCGCACGGTGGAGCTGCTCAACGAACCCGGCCGCTTCGGCCTGGAGCGCCTGATTGCCACGGCGCAACGCAAGCGTCGTCCGGATGGCGCGTTCGATCTGTCCTGGACGAAGGACAACCTGACGGTATCGATCAGCCTGCGCATCATCAGCAGCCCGCAGACCGCCGGCACGACGGCATCGGATTCGCCGCAAGGCCAGGGTCTGCGAGGCCTGCGCCTGCCGACGTCGATTGCCGATGCATCGGCACCGCAGAACACCCTGACGCCGCCCGCCCCGGCAGCACCCGCAGGCACGCCGCCTGCGGCGCAAGCGGCCGTGTCAACGCAGGCCGCTCGGCACAGCATCACGGAAGAGCAAGGAGGGACGGCGCAATGAGCCAGACCCAATTGCAGCTTTCGTACTTCGGCAAGCTTCCTTCGCGCGGCGATTTCGTCAAAAGCGCCAACAACGTCCAGTTGCTCGACACGCTGGACCGCTGGCTGGCACAAGGTATGGAATTGCTGGCCGAAGCCCCGGACTGGAAGACGACCTACGACAGTTGGAAGCCAGTGCAGTTTGCGTTTCTCGGCTCGCAGAGCAAGCTCGCGATCGCGGGCACGCTCATGGCCAGCAGTGATCTGTCATCGCGCCGCTTTCCGTTCCTGACGGCGGCAGCCATGGAGGTGGATCGCCCGATCAACTTCATCGCGCGCAGCCCGATTGCACTGGCGCGCCTTTGGACACGCGCCGGCCAGCAGATGATCTCGCTCGGCACGGCTACCGACGCCACTGAAGGCCTGCGCCTGCTCGCCGAAGGTCAGCACGGCGTAGAGACCGGCACGGGCGGCACGAGCACGCAGTCGCACGACGCAAGCTTCTCGGATTTCATCGATTTCCAGACCGTAGCCGGCCTTGAGCAGATGCTGCGCTCGGAAGGCCACAACATCCGCCTGCGCCGCACGCTGCTGGCGCTCGGCACGCTGCTCCAACCCGTGATGGCGAACGGTTCGTCACGGCTTGAGAAAGGCCTCACGCTGCCGCTGCCGGCAGACCCGCTCTATCGCAGCCTGGTGGCGAGCTTCTGGCTGGAGCTGGTGTCGCGCTTCCTGCAGCGGGCGGACTTCGAGCTGTCGCTGTTCCTGGGCGACATCAACGGCGCCGAGCGGCTGGTCATCGGCTTCAACGGCGCCTCGTCACGCACGTTGCACAGCGTCATGTCGCCGCTGGCGTATGCCGAACAGAACATCAACATCGACGATCCGGAATGGGTCGACCAGCATGTCAGCGGAGATTACGGCTTGGCCAAGTTCGTGAGTTACCTGGATCAACCGCAGCTCTCGCTGCGCGTGGCAGTCGATACCTTCCGCGAAGTCTTCATCGGAGAATGAACATGGGTCTGGATGCAATCAAGCGTGGCTTCCGGCCTGCAACACTTCTGGCGAACGCCGCGATGCTGGTGTGCCTGGGGAGTGCCCTGGCCGCCCATGCCGCCGCTGGCGATGCCCCCGTGCCGGGTCAGGTCGTGGCCGGCGGCATGGTTCCGGACGAAGCCACCAAAGCGACCGTGCTAGCCAAGCTGCGCGACCTTTACGGCAGCGCCAACGTGGTCGACCAAATCGAAGTGGGCAATGTGGTGTCGCCGCCCAACTGGTCTGCCAACGTGCAGAAGATCCTGTCGCCGGCCATCAAACAGGTCAACCGCGGGCAGCTCAACATCGACGGTACGCAGGTTTCCCTGCACGGCGACGTTGGTAACGAGGCACAGCGCCAGCAGCTCACAAGCGACATGGCGACGGCGCTCGGCCAGAGCTACACGATCAAGAACGGGCTGCGCGTGGCGGCGGTGTCAGAGCAAGGGCTGCTGGACCAGACGCTGGCCAACCGCATCATCGAGTTTGAAACCGGCAGCGCCACGCTCACGCCCAAAGGCCGCGCGATTCTGGATGAAATGGCCGCCGTGCTGCCACGCCTGAACGGCCGCAAGATCGAAATCGTCGGCCACACCGACAACTCCGGCAGCCGCGCGCTGAATCTCAACCTGAGCCAGGCGCGCGCAGAAACGGTCAAAAACTACCTGATCGCCAAGGGCGCCGAGCAAGGCACGCTCACCGCGATGGGCGTGGGGCCGGATCAGCCGGTGGCGGCCAACAACACCGATGAAGGCCGCTCACGCAATCGGCGGATTGAGTTTCGGGCGAGTAAGTGACGCACGAAGATCAGGCAGCGCCGACCGAAGCAGATCGCCAGGCCTGCCTGCTTCGGCTGAGCCAGTATTCGCCCGATGCGCCTGATGCGCCAGTGCCGTTCAGCCACCGCTTGGCCGAAACCGAGGGGTGGTCGCGCTTATATACGCTGACCGTCATCGAGGAGTACAAGCGCTTCGCGTATCTGGCGGTGTTTGCGGGGCACCCCGTCACGCCTTCCGAGGCCATTGATGCTGCATGGCATCTCCATCTGCAATATTCGAAAGAGTATTGGACGGTGTTCTGCGGGGAGGTACTGGGCGCGCCGCTCCACCATGCGCCAGGTATTGGTGCCCCGGACGAAGACGACACCTACGCGCAGCACTACCAGCAAACGATCGAAAGCTACCAGCGCACGTTTGGTATGGAGCCACCTCCCGATGTCTGGCCGGTGCCGGAACCTGTCCAGCCAGACAGTGCGCCAGAGGCTGCCAGCCCCGCACGGCATCCGCCCAACCCTGTCACGCCGCCACGTGCATCCACCGCGCGCTCGGTCATGTCATCCGTGTGGCTCGTGATCGGAGGCTGCCTCATCGCGATCACCACGAATGTCGCGTCAGATTTCGATGTGCTGAACTATGCAGGGCCGCGGTTTCTCGCGTTCTATCTGGGCATGTGCCTGATGGCATGTCTGCTGATCCGGGGCCTGCATCGAGTCTCGTACAGCCGCAACCCATGGGGAACCACCGGGGGCAACGTGCCGCGTCAGCTGACGCCTGCCGAGGCCGCGCTGATCAACGGCGACGCCGCACGAATGGCACAGGTTGCGGCGTTGACGCTGCTTGATGCGGGTGCGATCCGCATGGTCCCTCCGGCTAAAAGGAAACGCGACCGCAACACCTACGTGGTCGCGAACCAGGACCGAACGCCGGAGCGCCACGTCAACGCATGGACATGGCTCGCCCGGCAAACGCAGCAGCGCTCGCCATGGCCGAACTTTCGCAACCGGCTCATCGACGAAGCATCCGATATGACAAATCGGCTGCGCAGCGAAGGATGGCTGTGGACCCGCGGCGCGATGCGGGGAACGACGCTCGCTGCGTGGACCGTTGTGCTGGCGACGCTCTGGCTCGGCGTAATAAAGGTCTTTGTGGGCCTGTCCCGAGAGCGCCCGGTGATGGGGCTGCTAGTCGAGATGGCGTTGTTCGCGATCGTGTACTGGGGCGTGACCGCGCGGCTGATCGGCGTAGGTCGTGCCGGCCCGACCGCCGGCGCCCACGCCACGCTTGATGCTTATCGTCAGAGCAGCCAGCAGGCGCCACGTGCCGGTTTGTCGACGCACGATCTACTGTGGCTGGCGGCGTTTGGCGGCACCAGCGTGCTGGCCAACACAGCATGGGCCGGATACCGATCGATGATGGGACCACCCGCCGGCGCCAGTTCCGGCGGCTCCGGAGGCGACACGTCGAGCAACTGCAGTTCAAGCAGTAGCTCTAGCAGTTGCAGCTCGAGTAGCTGCGGATCCAGCGGCTGCGGCGGTTGTTCGAGCAGCTAGCCGGTTCAGCTGGCGCTTTCCGACGCCGGATCGCCCAGGCCCAGCAGCTCCTCAATCTGCGACAGCGTCGCATCATCCTTGACCACCGTACGCAGCCATGCATGCAGCGGCATGTCGCCCCACTTCGCGGCACGCGCGGCGAGGTAAGCAACGGGGCTGTGCGGCTCGGTCTGGCGGAAGAACTCGGCCACGTCGCGCAATTGGTTCAGTGCCTGCGCACGCGTGCGGATCGGGCCGACGGCAACCGTTTCAACAACCGCGCCTGCGCCTGACTGAGCAGCCTGTTGTTGAGCGCCCTTCGCTTCCACCGCGGTGGGCTTGGGTTCTGGCTTGCCACCAAAGCGCTCCACCAATGCGCGCACCGCCTGCAGGGCTTCCCGCGCCGGGCGGAAACTCGGCGCGTGATCCCCCGCTCGTGCATCCAGAACGGATTCCAACCGCAGCAGCGCGGCGCCACAGCCGACCACATCGTCGTGCAGCGTCTTGTAGAACGCAGGCGGCGTGGCGCGCCGTGCGGATTCAAACTGCTCCTGCGTGATTTTTCCGCGCGACAGCTCGTCTGCCTGTTCCGGATCGCGGCGGATGGCTTCGACCAGGCTGGTCGCGACTTCCCAATCGATCAGGCTGTAGCCGCCCTTGCCCGCTTCCACCAGCGGTACCTCGCGAATGAGCTGGCTCGAACGCGTCGCAAGCCACGCCATGCTGCCCATGCGGGCCTCAGGATCGTCGGCTTCCGGCAGCGGATAGAGGTGCTCCCAGAACTGTTCGCACAAGCCGGCGATCAATTCGTAGCCCTCGCGCAGGCCGGCAAAGCCACGCTCCTTGGACAGCGCCTCGGCCAACCATGCGGCCAGGCGCAGATCCTTCGTACGGTTCTGCAGCAGCGACGTGCTCTCGGCGATGACGGCACGCCAGTCGGCCTCCTTGATCTCCGTGACCCACTCACCTTGATCGAGTGACGGGTCATCAAACCGGCGCGCATCCTGGATGCTGTCGAATTCTGCGGAGAAAAGCATGTCTTCACCGCACGGCTGGGCGCCGGGCAGCGGAGCGAGCAATTGGTCAAACGGAAGAGAGGCCATGATCGGAAACGAAACCGGAATGCAATACGAAAATCAGGGCTTGCCGACGCGGCAATCCGCCAGCGCCAGCGTCAGGCCAACGAACTGCCGGTTCAGGCAATCCAGCGTGATGTCCTTGCTGGGCTTGTACGCCGCAAGCTTGTGATCGGGAAACAGCGCCTTGAGCGCGTCACGCTGATCGTCCTGGAACGGCGCGCCCACTTTCAGCTCTTCGGTCAGGGCCAGCGTGTTCAGGCTGTCGTCGGACAACGGATAGACCTGGCCCTTGAAGACCAGGCGGCGACCGTCGTACTTCTTCGACGCCGTCGGCGCGTCCTTGAAATACTCGGTCAGCACCTGGCGGTACGAAACCTGCAGCGGAGTGTCGTCCTGAGCGAATGCGGGCGTGACGAGCAGCGCAGCCACAGCAGAAGCGGCGGCGAAGCGGGACAGAGCGTTCATATCAGCATGCGTGAAATGTGACGTCCGCACGCGCAAGGGCGGACGGTGGAGATGCTACGCAGGCTTGGGGCGATTGGGGGGATTGTTTCTAAATCTTCATGTGCGGGCGGGCCCATCACTCACATCTGCACGACTGAGCTTCACTGGTGGTGCATCCCGGCACACGGAAACTCAATCGCGCGAGGGTCGCCCGGTTTGCGAAACGATCTCTGCCGGCCACCTTGGCTCTGGCGCAAGACGTTGCCCGACGTACTCAAAAACGCCCGCAGGAAGAAACAGCCAAAACAGCGGGATCCCAATCGCCGTCAGCAGCACCAGCTCGACCACGTGCATATTGGCGCGAAGCCGTGCGCCCTCCTGTGTCCGGTCAAACAGGGGGTAAAACTCCAGCAAGCACCGCCGGAAACTGATATCGCGCGGGAACGGTCTGATGTCTCGCAGATTCTTTGGCCCTTCACTCATGAAGCAGCGGATATACGCCCACATCTGATGCAGCACGAGTGGAGTCGCCACCTGCGACTTCACAATTATCCGATCCCGGACCCTGGTCGTATTCGCTTCGCACTGGGCCAAAATCAGCCCATAGCGCACCGAGTACGTTTTCCCGTTGTATCCCGCGATCTTTCCAATTTCCGCTTCGACACGCGACCAATCCAACTCCTTGATCACGGTCTTCCATTTGGCGAATGGGTTCGCCTTGGGCACATACTCGAACGCAAAGACCTTCCGATTTTTTCGATCAAATAGAACCGGAAGGTCTCGTGGCGTTCTTACCCCTCTCTTGATGAGGTGAAGCAAAAGAACCGCAAGCCCCAGCAGCATCAAGGCCAGCACCGACGCGATGATCGGAGACTCTTCAGGGTGGCCCTCCTGATACATCTGACCGATGAACGGCAGCATGGCCACAAACGCGATGGAAACGCCCACCCCAAACATCAGACCGAAACCACGCTGGATGGACGAGGCTCGGGACAACTCAAACACGTCTTCATTCACGTAATTGAGGTCGAGTGCGAGGTTTGGTTGGTCATTCTTGTCGCTGGACTTGAGCGGCACGGTGGGGCCGGGCAAGTCCTCATACCAGTAGGGGCTCTGCGGCTGCAGCTTCGACCCAGTTTCTTGCATTTCAATCACTCACTGTCATCAGCTTTTCTGCCCACCCGTCGGGGTCGGTCTTGTCCGGCCAGTACTTCACCTCGATCTGCGCCTTCTTGAAGATCCTGGTGTTGACTTCAATGCTCTCCTCGATGGTGTAAGACCCAGCGCCTCGTTGCGCCGTACCTTGGCGGTTCCGATAGCGCGACGACGTATCGATGATTTTGCTGGGCATCGCCTTGAATTCGGGCAGCACATCCGGGTCCTCTCCGCCCGCCATGATGAGCTCCGCTGCCCCTCGTCCGTCGATCGCCTTCACCTTCCACTCATACACAGACCGCTTGGAGTCGTAAGTTGGGAAAGTCAACTTCACTTTCAGCGTGTCGAACCCAGTTCCCACTTCTGTCCAATCGTCATTGAAACCCAGTTCCACGCCGAGGCCCAATACCAAGGCGTTCAGGTCAGCGATCTCATCATTCACCTGAGCATCGGTCCACTTACCCTCTTTGCGCTGCCCCTTGCCCCAGTAGCACCGGTCCAACCAGATTTCTACCGGCGTACGCTCTGCGTTGACTGCATACCATATCAGCCCGATCCCGATTGCAGTCAGCAAGAGAATCCAGCCAAGGGGACCGAGTATGAACGCCCCAGTTAGCGCGGAAGAGAATCCCGTCAGGAAACCGATGGCCGCACCGGCAACGAACGTGGCAGCAGCCCCGGCATACGCCCATCCTGCCTTCGACTCACCTTGCCGGAATGCTCTGACAGCAGAAAACGCGGCCTGTATGCCGTCCACAAGCAGAGATAACGCCCCCAATGCTGCACCGGCCTTGATGAGTTTCTCGCCTACAGCTGCACCAAATGCCTTCAGCGCTGCCCCGGTCAGTTCGAAGGAAGCACCAATGAACCCGAGCGTGGCGGACACAACCGGCAGCTTCGCCTCCCACCCGCCTTGCTCACCAAGCGTCGCGTCCATCTGCTTGCGCGCGTCGCGAAATGCCCATCCCTGAAGGACAAGGGAACTCAGAGCCAGAAGCGGTTCACCGCTTGCGCCAATCCCTCGAAGGCTTTTCGTGAGCAGCGACCTTCCCAGATTCTTTGCCGCACCTGGCAGCAGAGCCACACTCCGCTCTAGTGGTCGCAGTATCTGAACCGCATCTCGACTCAACGTGACTGCCGCAATCTTGAGTGCGCTAGCGGCGTGCCCAGTCAGATCGACCGCTTCACGCTTTGCCTTGGCGATAACGGCCTCAATGTCCTTCTTCAGCTCGTCCGCCTTCTCCAGTGTCCATATGGTGACTTCGATGATCGTGTCCCGGACCTTGGCATTCGGAATGGAAAGCATGCCACCGATGAGCACACTGCGAACCTTCCGCCCGGAAACGTCGGCGAACTTCTTACCGGCGGCGGCCCCCTTTCGGGAAAATTCGTTCAACAGATCGACATACTGGCCGATCGTCATTTTCACCTGGATGAATACCGGGCTCACGTTGGCATAGAGCCTGAGCGCAGCCTGCACGGCCATCTTTACTTTGGTTTCGACTGCATCGGCCGCCTTGTCTGCCAGCTGTGAGACTGCCCCATTTACCGCCGCGACAAGATGTGAGGCTGCCACCTGCACTTTCGTATCCATCAGGCGCTTGAAGCGCTCCGGGCCGTCGACCTCCTTGGAGGCGAGGATGGCTTTCAAGGTATCGTGCAGCTTATCGCCCTTGTTCAAGTCCGAGCCGGACGGCAGCATGGCATTCAGCAAATCCTTACGCCCACCGGCGATAGCAGCATACGGAATCGTGAAACCCGTGGGATTAGCGGCATCCTTATGATTGCTTAGCCACTCGTCCCATAACTTGATCCCGGCTTCGCCCTGCGGCCCGCCCGCCAATGCCGGAGCACACATGGCCATGAGCCTAGTGTTCTCGCGGAGCTTCTCAGTGTCGTAGTCGCCGAGCCACGTTTTCCATTCCGCTGTGCGCGCCCAGGTGGCCCAATCCTGATCGCAATCCGATATCTGGTTGGCGAACTCGGACATCTGATTGGTATAGCGTTGTTCGAACTTCTCGCGTTCGCCCTCGTTATACGAATCCTTCAGCTTGTTCCACGTCTTCTTCTGCTGGGTGGAGACACGCTCGGCGCGCGTCGTCGTTACCGTCGTCCTTTGAGTTTGGCTCGGAAGATCGTCGGGAAAGATATAGGTCTCGCTGACCGTGTCCGGGACTTTGCGCTTTGCTTCGTCTTCCTCAATTGCCGACTTTGTCGCCGTCTCGATCTGCTTTTTCAGCCCGACGATCGCCTGCGATACAAACAGCGGCCGAGCCACGGCAGTGTTGTACGCCTGCCGCCATTCGACCCGGTCGTGAATATGACCATTCAGCTCTTTTACGATGCCCACGGGATCGTGGACGGCAAAGGCTGCAATCTTGCCAGGCTTCCCAATCGCTTTGCGCTTGTCGGCAACGTTCTTGGCATAGCTGGTCAGGGCAGCCGACTGCCCTGACCGAGCGAAGTTGCCATGAAGACTTTGCCAGGCATTGTTCTTCTTCGTTGCCTGATTGCCCCGCTGATCCCAAAGCCCCCCGCTATACCCACGGCGCGCCAGATACTCTTGGTCCTGCGCGACATACTCGAACACCATCTCGTGCAGACGCGTGTTATCGGGGCCGATCTCAAAACAGTGCTTGGTGGCGTCAGGATTCGACGCCACTTTTTTGATTTCACACAGTTGCATGCGCTTGGCAGGGTCGCCCTCATATTTCCCACGCACTGTGCTATTCCAAACGTTCTCTGAAAAGGCGATCCAGACCTTCTCATAACCGTGCGGAATCGTAATGAAACTCGCCGGGATATTGTCGCCGGCACGCTTACACGCTTCCGTCAACGGCCGCTCGGTCTTCCAGTCCGGATCATCCGGATCCGCCAGAACACGCAGATAACCGTCTTCGGTCACAACGTAGCTTTGCCACATCCCGGCCTTACCGAGATAGACGTGCACGAAGCCCTTTCGCAGGATCCGAAGCGCATATTTGTTCGCTTTGAGTTTCTGACTGACGAACGCCTCAAGCATCGACACTGCACTAAGCGGCTTGACCCCGGATGCAGCTACATAATTCGGTAACACCGCATAGCGAACCGGCAGAATGGGATACCCATCACGTTCGCAAAAGCCGCATTTACCAGTCTTGTTGTTAGGCGCGCACTTCTGCGCAGTCTGAGCGTTCTTCTTGATCGCCTGCGCGCCATTGCCGGGAGCGGGAGCGGTCGTCTTCGCAGCAGTTGCTGGTGTAGTCGCCATATCAAACTCTTATTGCTGAAGTGACACGGGGTCGATGCCGTATGAAGCGATTTCGTCGAGAACCACGTCGGGCTGGGCCGCGATAGTCTCGGCGAGAGAGTCCTCACTGCCCGTTCGCATGTCGTGCAAGATAGTCTGAACGTTAGGGTGCTCGTACCAGAAGGGACTCAGCGTGAGGCAATTGAGCACGAAGAAAATCACATCCTGTTGGCCGCGTAGCCCTTGCTCGTTTGCGAGTCGAACAAATCCGTCAAGCGTCTTCTCTGGACGCTCGGGAATGCTCTGGTCAGACTTCTTGAGCGCCATCAACACCCTGCGGGCGTCGGAAATACGGTCATGCTGCGCCCACATGGCATGCAATTGCTGAACAGACGCAGGTTTTGCGATGTCAGTCTCCGGCACCGAGAGCGAACGTACCGTCGCAGCGGCATCGATGAACCACCAGTGCGTCCCCGGGGGAAGCAACGACGGCAGGACGTCCGCATCATCGTCGGCAAGGAGTGCTAACCGGTGCGGCTCGAACCACGGTAAGACTCTCCGGCCCGTCAGGGGATTGGCAACAACGCACCTCGCCGCGATCTGGGATGCCAGTTCATCTGCGCTAGCCGCGCACGCCACCCATCCGCATACGTAGGCACCATTCACGCTCGCGCTACGCTCGATTGCACGATCAATTGTCTCGCTGAGCAATGCCTCATCCGGATAACCGTGATCCCCTGGACTGAACACCGTGACAAGCAGTGGGCAAATGTCGGCGTCATGCTGGAAATCCGGGCGGTCAACGCGCGCCCAGCGGGCCTTGGGCTTGCGCTCCAGCAAATGGTCCGGATGCAGGAGGTCAAACGGCGCAACGGGATGGTTTGGATCCAGGATGACGTGGATGTGGTGCGCCGGATGCGCCTCCCGAACCTCGAACCAGTCGGCGTACAGCCGCTGCAGTACACCAGTCTTTCCAGGCGTAAAAGCTTGATCTGCGTGCATCACGATTTCCATTCGCATTCGGCAAGCTGGCCCGGCTTCGTCGAATTACTGGCTCCCGCCCCACCCGGCCCCACAAACCGATGCCCCGCCCCCTTAAACGTCACCATCCCAGGCGCATGCAGCTCAATCGTGCCGTTCGTCACCTTGATCTGCGCACCGGCTGCATTGACGAGCACATGCTGCTTCGCCTCCGCCGTCACGCTGGCTTGTGTGGACGCTACCGTCACGGCTTTCTCGGCTACCAAGTGGCTCTCGCCCTTGAGGCTGGAAAGCTCGACCTTACCGCTGGCGGCATGCATGGCGATACCCGGTGTCGCATCCCCCGCCTTCCCAAGCGATTTACCGTGCGCGTACAGGCTCAGCCCGTCGGCGACTGCGACTGAGAGATTGCCGCCCGCCGCGACGTTGGTGTCCTGCTTGGCGATCAGCGTGGCCTGCGTGCCGGCAACCAGCACCGCATCCGCCGGTGTCGTGCTGACGATGCCCTTGGGCGCTGAGACTTGCAGATGCGGCTCGCTGTAGGCAACCGCTTCGGCGCCTTCGCCGGCGCTCTCTGCATGACGCAGCACTTCGGTGGTGTGGCGCAGCTGCTTGAGCGCGGGTAGTTCCTTGGCGGCAGGCTCATCGGCCAGACCTGCCTTCTGCTTCTGCGCTGCGTCGGCAAGCGATTCGGCGAGGTAGCTCACAGCTTCGATCTGGCTAGCGGCGGCTTCGCTGTCTTGCAGCGCTGCGCCGGCGTCGGCACTGTGCGCGGTGAGCAGCAGGCCGGCGCCAGCGCGCACGCTGCCGCTGTCGTCGGTGGCCAGCGCGGCCCCGTGGCCGAGGTCTGTTTGGCGGGCGCTGTCGATCTGTTCCTTGTGATGACCGAGCACGAGGCCAGTCGCCGCCTGCGTGGTGCTGAGCTGCGTGCGGCCTTGCCCTTCGGAGTCATCAAAGACCAACTGGTTGTAACCCGATGAGCCCGATTGGCTGCCGGCCAGCGCCTGTGTCTTGATGCCGGACAGCACGGCATTGTGGGCGTAGGCACCCTGGCTCTTGTTGCCACCGGCAAACCACGCTGGGGCATTGCCGGTGGCACCTGCAGCGCCTGCCTGGTTCTGGTTGTACTGCGCGTCGGTCTGGCCGCTGCCGTTGTAGGCCGCACCCACCACGACGGGCCGATCGATGTCGCCTTGCAGGAATTCGACCAGCACCTCCTGGCCGACGCGCGGTAGCGCCACACCGCCCCAGTTCGGTCCGGCCACAGGCGCCGTCACGCGCACCCATGCGCCAAGACCTGCGCTGGCACGCGCGTTATCGTCGCCAGCCGGATGCGATTGGCGGCTGGCTGACCGCGCGCCGCGCTGCCAGTGGAATTGCACCTTGATCCGATGGTCCCGATCGGTATGCACAGGCCCTTCCGAGCCCACCACCAACGCGGTCTGGCTGCCGTTGACGGTCGGACGTGGGTGCAACGCACGGCCTTGCTCGTCGCTCTGCTGGGGGCGCACGGGCACGTTGTCGCGCACGACGGTGAAGTGGTTGCGATAGAACGGCGCTTCGTCGCCCGTGCCGTGGTTGCTGCCGGCGGCCAGCACATCGCCGCCAAGCAGTGCGCCCAGCGTTTCGGTCAGCAGCTGGCCGAAGCGGTCATTGAAGTTGTTGCGCGCCTGGTGCGTCACAGCCAACACGGCAAAGCGCTGCTCGCCATCATCGTGATCGAAATGATCGAGCAACTGGAAGCGCGTGCCGGTCGCCAACGTGCGCGCGGTGCCTTCGCCGTCGAACTGCTTGTCCCGCAGCTCTAGCGCTTCCATCATCAGCCGTGCGACGCGCTGTGCCTGGTTGTTGTCTTCAAACCAGTACTGACCGGGGTAATCGGTGTCTTGCAGCGTCAGCTGCGGGCCGTCGTTGCTTTGCTGCTGCGCGCCGAGTTGGGCGGTGCGCTTGGCGTTGGTACGGTAGTCCCAGCTTGCAATCGACACGGCGTTCGTTTGCCAGCGGCGCGCGCCTTGCCAGCGGTCGATCACGTCTTCGGCGGCGGTGGCATCTGCGCGGCCAAAACGGATGCTCGCCTGTGCCTTGTCGACAAACACGTCGTTGGCATCGGCAATGACCATACGATGTACGCCTAGCGCGTCACCATCCTTGGCTTCGTGCTCGAAGAAATAGAACAGCCCTTCTTCGGCAAGCAGGCGCGTGACGAAATCGAAGTCGCTTTCGTCGTATTGCGTGATGACGCTGCGGCGCGTATAGACCGAGCTGTCACGCAACGCCCAGCGCCAGGCGGGCACCAGGCGGCCTTGGCCCTGGTAGTCGCCAAACAGGCTGTCGATCACCTCGATGACCGACATGTCCTGGAACAGGAAGCTGTCTTGCCGGTGGCGCAGGAATGCCAGCCACGGCTCGATCACCAGCCGATAGCGCACCAGGCCACCGTTGGCCCCCACCTGCTCGAAGCGCGTGACGTGGCCATGGAAGGGCCGCAGCGCGCTCCGGCTCTGCTGCGTCAGCAAATCCAGCCGCACGGGCTGGCCGAGCAGCTTGGTTGAATCGATGTCAGCGTTGTCGGACAGCGCCGTCAGTTCCAGTCGGAAGCCGCCTGCGTCGATGTGCTCGGCAACGTCCACCTGTTCAGGCAGCAGCGCGTTCGGCCCCAGCGGCGTTTCCAGGCGCAGCAGCCGATCAGCCTGGGAGAACGACGCACGTAGCAGGTTTGCCAACTCGGTCGGAGAGACCATGATGTGCTCCAGCGAAGCGACTTAGTTGATGCGGTACTTGAACTCGCCGTTCTTGCCGACGCCGACTTTGATCTTCTCGACGCTGCCGCCCTCGGCCATGCGCGTCAGCACCGACTCGGCAATCTGCGGCAGCAGCGTGCCGTTGAGGATGTGATCAACCGCGCGGGCGCCGGCATCCACTTCAGTGCAGCGTGCGAGCACGGATTCAACCAACGCGTTGTCCCACTGGAACGTGGCCTTGTGATTGATGGCCACGCGATCGCGAATGCGGCCCAGCTTGAGCGTGATGATCTCGGCCAGCACGTCGTCGGAAATCGGGTAATACGGCACGACCTTCATGCGCCCCAGGAATGCGGGCTTGAACGCCTTGTAGAGCGTCGGGCGCAGCTGCTCGGCCAGCGCATCGGTGTCGGGCAGTTCCTCGGCAGACTTGTTCAGGCACGCCTGCATGATGGCCTGCGACCCGACGTTCGACGTGAGGATGATGATGGTGTTTCGGAAGTCGATCGGGCGGCCTTCGGCGTCGTCCATCTCGCCCTTGTCGAATACCTGGAAGAACATCTCCAGCACGTCAGGGTGAGCCTTCTCCACTTCATCGAGCAGCACGACGCTGTACGGGTTGCGACGCACGGCTTCGGTCAGCACGCCGCCTTCGCCGTAACCAACGTAGCCCGGTGGCGAGCCCTTGAGGCCCGACACGCTGTGCGCCTCCTGGTACTCGCTCATGTTGATGGTGATGAGCTTGCGCTCGCCGCCGTAGAGAATGTCGGCCAGTGCCAGCGCGGTTTCCGTTTTACCGACGCCCGACGGGCCGGCAAACAGGAACACGCCGCGTGGCTTGTTCGGGTCTTCCAGGTTGGCGGTGGCGGTACGCACGCGCTGCGCGATTGCATCCAGCGCGTGGTCCTGCCCGATCACGCGGGCAGCCAGCAGCGGCTTGAGGTTCAGCACCGTGCGCAGTTCGTTCTTGACCATGCGGCCCAGCGGAATGCCCGTCCAGGCCGAGACGATTTCCGACACAACATGGCCATCCACCTGCAGCGGCACCATGGGCGATTCGCCTTGCAACGCACGCAGTTCGGCAAGCAGTTTGGCCAGTTCGTCCTGATCGTCCGCCTTGTCGGCGGCACGCTTGCGCTTGGGCATCGACACCACGTCGCTGTTGGCGGCCACGGGCAGTGCGTCTTCCTCGCCGACTTGTGCGGCGCCGCTTTCGCGCGCCTCGCGCAGCGCCTGAATGCGTGCGACCAGCGCGCGCTCTTGTGCCAGACGTTCGGTGTTCTGCGCGACGCGTTGTTCCAGTTCCGTGCGCTGCTCGTTCAGCGCTTTCAGGCGCGCGTCGTGCTCCGCACCGGCGCTTTGCTCGCGCTCCAGCGCGTTGATCTCGCCCTGCAGGCGTTCCAGCGTCTTCTGGTCGTCTTCAATGGCGCCGGGCGTGGCGCTCTGGCCCAACGCCACCTTGGCGCAGGCCGTATCGAGCACGCTGACAGCCTTGTCCGGCAGTTGGCGGCCGCTGATATAGCGATGCGACAGCCGCACAGCTTCCGTAATCGCCTCATCCAGCACCCGCACACCAAAGTGGCGCTCCATCAGCCCGGCCATGCCACGCAGCATGGCGGCCGCCAGCGGCTCGCTGGGCTCTTCCACCTTCACGACCTGAAAGCGGCGCGCCAACGCGGCATCTTTTTCGAAGTACTTCTTGTATTCGCTCCACGTGGTGGCCGCAATCGTGCGCAGCTCGCCGCGTGCGAGCGCAGGCTTGAGCAGGTTCGCAGCATCGTTCTGCCCAGCCTGACCGCCTGCCCCAATGATGGTGTGCGCCTCGTCGATGAACAGGATGATCGGCTTCGGGCTCTTCTTCACCTCGTCGATCACGTTCTTCAGGCGGTTCTCGAATTCGCCCTTGACGCTGGCGCCCGCCTGCAAGAGCCCCATGTCGAGCGTGCGCAGCGTCACGCCCTGCAGCGGCGGCGGCACATCGTTGGCGGCGACGCGCAAGGCCAGACCTTCCACCACAGCGGTCTTGCCTACGCCGGCTTCGCCGGTAAGGATCGGGTTGTTCTGCCGACGACGCATCAGGATGTCGATCACCTGGCGGATCTCCGCATCGCGGCCGATCACGGGGTCGATGCGGCCATCGCGCGCGGATTGGGTCAGGTCCACCGTGAACTGATCCAGCGCCGGTGTGGCCGTCAGGGCAGCCGCGGGCTTGCCGCCTTGCGCAGCGTCCCCGCTGTCGTCGGCAATGTCCACGGCCTGCTCTTGTTCGTCCGAACCGGTGGTCAGCCGATCGAAGTCGTGCTTGAGGCGGTCGGCTTCAATCTGGCCGAACAGGCGCGAACCGCGTTGAGCGAGCGCAGACAGGCTCGGCTCGGTCAGCAGTGCGAGCAACAGATGGCCAGAGCGGATGCGCGTGATTTGCGAATCGAGCGAGGCGATCAGCCAGCCGTGCTCGAACAGCTTCGGCAGGTACGGCGAGAACGCCGGCGTGCGCGTGTTGCCGGTCTGGAAGCGGCCGATCTCGGCTTCCAGGTCACGTTGCAGCGCGGCCAGGTCGATGCCGCTGGCGCGGGCGGCCACGGCAAAGTCGCTGCGGCGGTTTTCCAGCAGCGCCAGGAACAGGTGTTCGAGATCGACCTCGTAGTTGCCGCGCGCCATGCACAGCGACGCCGCGCGCTCGGCGGCTTGCCGGCTCGTCGCGTTCAGCTTGGCGATCAGGGTTTTGAGTGGGATGGCCATGGCGGCAGCGCTCCGGAAGAATCGATGAATGTGTCGGTATCAATGCAGCGGCGCGAGCGTGTACTGCGCATCGCTGCGGTCCTGCTGCGCGGGGCGGGAACACAGGAAGGTGTCCCAGCCCAGGCTGCCGTCGTTGCTGTTGTCCAGCGAGCTGCCGATCACGTCTTGGTGGCGCAGGATCAGCTTGACCTCAAACTCCAGCGTGGTGCCGCACAGGATGGTCAGCATCTTGCGCAGTGCCAGCGCGCCAGACGCACCGGGCAGGAAATTGCGGTACTGCGCGCGCTTGAGCGGCCCGACCCACAGGCGCACCCGCAAGTCGCGCTGCCACACCCGCGCGCCGGCCAACGCCGTGGCGCCCAGCAGGTTGTTAGTGCTGCCCAGCCGCGTGTACTGCGATGCCGGCACGCGATACCACCCGCCGACGAACTGCTCCACCCGTATCGGCGCCTGGAAGTAATCCGACAGCACGCGCTGCAGATACGCCGCAGACACCGGCCGATGCCGGATCGCCGTGGCATAACCGGCCAGCGCCTCGTCGAGAATCGGCCCCGGCGTAGTCGAAAGATCGCGGCGCAGCGTCTTGTCAGCCGCCCCCGCCAGCGACAACAGCAGCGGCAAGTAATGCTTGTTGCTGTCGACTTCGTATTGGAACGGCAGGCGGTATTTCTTCCACGCCAGATAGAACAGCGCCGTGGCCCGGTTCGAGAAGATGTCGAAGAACGCACGGGCTGCGCGGTCGCGCCACAGGCTTTCGCGCTCCGCCACGATTTCGGTGTAGCGCAGCGGCAAGGCACCTTGGCCGCCCAGCATGCCGAAGAACGTTGGCGTGATCGCCAGCGAATCGAGTGCGCCCTCTTCCAGTGCAGCGATGAACGCGGCATCGGTTTCGAGCATCTCGGCGGTAATGCCCTCGGCCTCGATGTGCTGCAGTTCGCTGGGCGGAAACGACAGCGAGAGCGTGTTGCGAAAGCTCAGACGCGTGGCCAATGCCTGCTCGGGCGCCATGCCGCCTTCGCGCGCAAACAGCTGCTCCAGCAGGCGCACCGCCTGGAAAAACTGGTACCGGTGCGGCTGCTGGAGCAGCCGCCGGATCACACCAGGATCGATTCGCCGCTGCGGGGTGCGCATTTGACCAATTCCTTGCCGCTGCGGCGCGAGACCGCAATCAACTGCACAAAGCTGTTCATGTGGACGTACAGGCCGAAAAAGTGGTCCAGCACACGGATGAACCGGTGCATGCCGGTGCCCACAAAGGCGTCTTCATCCAGCGTGAGGCGCACTTCCAGGCCGCGCACGAAGGTAGCGAATGGCTTGCCCGCCAGCCACTGCGTCGCCGGTTGGTAGTCCAAGGCGACGATGCCTTCGATTTGCCGCGCCGAGATCGCGTTGCGCGGCAGATCGTGCAGACGCAGCATCTCTTTCAACGTCGGCAAACCGTTCTGCACGAGCGACAGATGATTGAGCGCCAGCAGCGAGATCAAACGCCACTGCGCCGCGCGTCCGCCGCCAAACCGCATGGAAGGCGTCGGCTTGCGCAGGAAGGTGATGTTGCGGGCAATAGAGCTGCCTTCCATCGACAGATCGCCATCAGGCTGACCAAACGCCAGCGTCGAAGGCAAGTCGCGATTCGTGCAGGTGACGGTCAGGCTCAGCGTGTCGGTCTGCGGGCTGGCCGGGTCGAACTGTGTATCGACGATGGAGATTTCCGTTTCGAAACCCGGGCTGCGCTGCGCGATCAGCTCGTTGCGGCGTGCCAGCCAGTAATGGCCCGCGCGGCCGGGCTCCTCGCCGTGATGGAGGGAGTAGAACGGCCGGAACTCCGTGACCTTTTCGTGTGCCGCGGTCTCGCGCACCAGTTGCACGTTGTCGATGGAATAAATGTCAAAGCCGTGCGCGCGACGGCTGTCGGCCACCACTGGGTAGGCGCTAGCCGTATGTTCGATGCGGATCGGGTCAGCCTTCTGCTGGAACAGATTGACCACGGGCGTGCAATGCAGGCGCAGGTGCTCCGGCTGCAAGTTCTCGAGCAGGCGAGCGGCGTGCGAATCGCTGCGCACGTCTTTCAGCACCAGATGCAGCGTCAGACGGCGCACCGGCACGCCCGGCGTCATGCCGCGTCGCAATGCAGCCAGGTCGATGTCGAAGAAGTTGAATTTCTCGGCAAAGCTGAAGTGCTCGGTCAACAGCCGATATGCCGGGTGCGAGCGTGCCGGGCAATCGATCAGGGATTCGTCTTCGGTAAACCCGACTTCGTGCAAAGGCACGGAAATCAGGCGCTTCCAGACGCCTGCGCGTTCAGCTTCAACATAGCCGGCCGCGGTATGCAGGAACAGCGCGTCACCGAGCGCGGCCACGAAAGACGGCTCGCCGTCCATGTAGACGCGCAGCTTGTCCATCGACAGCGATTCAAAACCGCCGCGTTCGCCCAAGTATTCCAGCGTGATGGCAATCGAGCCGGTTGCACCCTTGGGCAGTTGCACAGCAGCCGGCGCAGACACCGCGCGCTCGAACGTCGCCGCAGCAACACGCACCGGCGCGAACGTGACGTCGTATGCAGTGCGGAAACGGCATTCAACCTTGCGCACCACGCGTGTGGCGAGGAACGTGCCGCGAGCGATCGTGACCGGCGCGCTCAGTTGCGCAGCCACGCCGCGCACATCGAAATGCGCCACCGAGCACGATGGAAAGGGCCGCAGGTAGTGCGGATACAGCACCTCCAGCAGCGCCTCGGTAAATTCTGGGTAGTCGTCATCGAGCTTCTTGCTGACGCGTGCGGTCAGGAAGGCGAACGATTCGATCATCCGCTCGACATGCGGATCGTCGCAGCCGTCGCCCGACATGGCGAGGCGGCCGGCGATCTTCGGATACCGCTCGGCGAAGTCGCGCGAGTACCGGCGCAGGAAGGCCAGTTCTCGTTCGTAATAAGGCAGCAGCTCTTCCATTCTTCGTGGCGGTCCGGTGGCGGTCCTGCGGGTGCTTCAGCGTATTGCGGGTGGTGCGTTGTGCAGGTCCGTGCAATCTCAGCCGCGTCCGCGCGAAACGGAATACCGCAGCGTCGATGGTTGCAGCATGGCGTCAAAATTCACGGGCTCGCGAGCGGGCCCCACCAGCAGCACCGCGCTGATCCCAAAGCACAAGGCGTTGGTCGCGCGCTCGTTGATCTCCAGCGACACATTCACATGCTGCAAACGCGGCTCATGCCGCTCGATCGCCTTGGTAAGCGACTGGCAGATGTAGTTGCGGTCGTAGAAACTGGCCAGGCTCAGGCCGGAAAAATCGTTCAGGCCATACGTGAGCAACGACCGCTTGCATTCCGGCAAGCCGTGCAAATCGTCCTCTTCCAACACGATGCGCGTGTTGAGCAAGGATTCAATATCGCGTGCCACGGTGCTCTTGAGTTCTTCAAGCGAGAGCTGGCGCAATGCCGTCGGCATGGGCGCGTGCGGCTCGTCGTCGAAGAGCTTGTCGAGCAGGCTGGGTTCGAAGCCTTTCATATGCTGCTAGAAAACAAGATGCCGCAGCACGGCGGCTGCGGCTCTTGTCATCAGGAGAACACCAAACGTTAAACCGAGTAGGTCTTGTCGTTCTTGGTGAGGCTCCAGGCGCCTTGCGAATTGCCGCCTTGGCCGCCGGCGCTCTTCTGCTGCGTGTACTTCCACTGCACAGCGGCGTAACGCAGGCTGAAGGTGTCGGTCGGAATGCCCTGGGCGACCACTTGCGAATCGACTTCGCTCAGGATGGCGTTCTTCAGCTTGACTTCGAGGTACTTCACGCGGTTGCCTTCGCCGTCTGCGCGGAAGAACTCGATGGTCACTTCACCGAAGGTCGTGCCGCCCGAAGCGTGCTGGTACAGCAGCGGGCTGACGACGTCCAGATCCTTCGTGAAAACCATGTCGCGGTGCTCGCAACGCTCAGCCGTGTGGCCGCCGGCGGTCGAAGCCGTGGCCGAACGCGGTTGGCTGATTGCCTGCGACCAGCTGTTGATTTCGATCCAGTCCTTGTGATCCTTGTCTTGCGACTCCCCCTTGATTGCCGGGCTGTCGAACTTGACGTAGATATCCTTCATACAGAGACCCTCTTCAATAGATTGGTTGTTGGTACTGCAACGGGTAACGAGCGTAACGGGTGGTTATGCCCGAACATTCCCCCCCGGGGAGAGTCCGGTCAGGAATTACGAGTTGGCCGACTTGGGCAGATCCGCCACCAAACGCAGCGAGATCGACAGTTCATCGAGCTGGAAATGCGGCCGCAGGAACGCCACCGAGCGGTACGTGCCCGGCTTGCCCGGCACTTCCGCCACCTGGATCGACGCCTCGCGCAGCGGGAATTGCGCCTTCTGTTCTTGCGTGGCGTTGTCGTCCAGCAGCACGTACTGCGAAATCCAGCGGTTCAGGAACGTCTCAACGTTCTTGGCCGAGGCAAAGCTGCCGATCTTGTCGCGCATCATCGCCTTCAGGTAATGCGCCACGCGCGATACCGAGAAGATGTACTGCAGCTGCGCAGACAGCACCGCATTGGCGTTTGCGCTGTCGGAGTCGTACTTCTTCGCCTTCTGCGCCGACTGTGCGGCAAAGAACGCGGCGTAATCCGTGTTCTTGCAATGCACGAGCGGGATGAAACCGAGGTCGCTCAGTTCCTTCTCCCGGCGGTCGGTGATGGCGATTTCGGTCGGGCACTTCAGTGCGATTTCGCCGTCGTCGGTCTTGAAGGTGTGCGTCGGCAGGTCTTCGACCAGGCCACCGCCTTCCACACCGCGGATGGCAGCGCACCAGCCGAAGTCGTCAAACGCCGCGGTCAAGCGCGCGCCGAACGCCCAGGCGGCGTTGCACCACAGGTACTTGCTGTGATCGGTGCCGTCGACGTCTTCAACAAAGTTGAAGCTCTCGACCACGGTGCCGTCCTTCGGGTTGTACGGCAGACGGCCCAGGAAGCGCGGCAGCGTCAGACCGACGTAGCGGGAATCTTCCGAATCACGGAACGACTTCCACTTGGCGTATTCGACCGTGTCGAACACCTTGGCCAGGTCGCGCGGCTTGCCCAGGTCGGCAAACGATTCCAGGCCCAGCAACTCAGGCGATGACGACGCAATGAACGGCGCATGCGAAGCCGCTGCCACGTGCGCCATCTGCTCGATGAAGTACATGTCTTCGGGCTGACGCGTGACTTCATAGTCACCAATCAGAGCGCCAAACGGGGCACCGCCAAAGGTGCCGAATTCTTCTTCGTAGACCTTCTTGAACAGCGCGCTCTGATCAAACTCGATGGCGGTCTTGAAGTCCTTCGTCAAATCGCGCTTGGTCGCGTTGAGCGCCTTGATCTTGATCGTCTGGCCGGTACTCGTTTCCTTGACCAGATAGTTCAGCCCGCGCCAGGTGGATTCCAGCTTCTGGAATTCCGGCGCGTGCATGATCGCGCTCAGTTGCTGCGAGATCAGGCGATCCAGTTCGGCCACGCGTGCATCGAGCGTGGCCGACAGATTGTCGGACACCACCACGGTGCCGCTCAGCACCTGGCTGGCCAGCTCGCCGATGATGTCTTTCGCGCGCTCGCGCTCGGAGTCGGACTTGGCGACGCGGCTTTGCTCGACGATGCTGTCCAGCAGGCTCACCTCTTCCGCAACCGAGGCGCCCTGCGCAGCGGATTGGTTCTCAAGCATCCTCGCCCCCGTTTTGCTTGGCGCCCAGCTTCTTCGCGTTTTCGGTGTTCTTCAACACTTCCGACAGCAGGTCTTCCAGCTTGTCGTTACCGGCCATCTTGTTGCGCAGGTCAGCCAGCTTGGAGCGGGCTTCGAGCAGCTTGCGCAGCGGCTCAACCTGCTCGACCACGGCTTCGGGGCTGAAGTCTTCGAGCGAGCGGAACTTCAGGTCGACGCCAAAACGGCCGCCGTCTTCCGTCAGCGTGTTCGGCACCTGGAACGCCGCGCGCGGCTCCACGCCCTTCATCACTTCGTCGAAGTTGTCGCGGTCGATGTTGACGAACTTGCGATCGCGCAGCTTGGGTTGCTGCACTTCGGACTGGCCCGACAGGTCAGCTACCACGCCCACCACGAACGGCAGCTCTTTCGTCTCGATTGCGTCGCCGATTTCGACGTCATACGTCAATTGCACACGCGGCGGACGCACCTTCTGCAGACGCTTCTGTACGCTTTCTTTCTTGGCCATCACGTTCCTCCAGGAATGCGAACCAGCGCTGTGCTTAACGCAGTGCGCCGAACGGGTCTGCGCTGCCGCTGGCAGCACCGGTGGCTGCTGCAGGCGCAGCAGTGGTGCCATGCTCGGCGGCCGGCGCTGCGCGGCGGACAACACGCGCGGGGCGGCGCACCGGCTGCTTGGCGACCGGCTGTTCACCCGGGAACAGGACTTGTTCGCCCAGCGTGTCGCGCAGCATCTTGGCAAGCACCTGCGCATCGGTCTTCACGTCGCCGGCCAGCGCGCTGTCGGCTCGCAGCTCCTGCAGCGAACGGCGCGCCACGCGCAGGCCGCTCACCGCCAGGATGCTCTTGGCCTGACGATCAGCGTTATCACGCTGCAGGGCTTCTTCTGCAGCCAGGATGGCCTGGGGGTATTTCTCTGCGCCGAACTGGATCTGCGCGATGCGCACCCACGGCTCGTCACGGGTCGGGTTCTGCTTGGCGATCTGCTGGTACAGATCAATGGCCTTGTCCTGCTGGCCGCCCTTGGCCGCAGCTTCCGCCTCCGACATGCTCTTGCCGAAGGCCTCGTCGGTTTGGGGTCCGGGGTTGTTGGTCGCACAACCCGCAAAGAGCGCGGTGGCAGCAGCCAGCACGATGAAGGAACGGAGAACGGAAGTAGACGAGGATTTGGCCACGGCGAGACTCTTCAAAGTTTCAAAGCGGTGTGTCGATACCCAATCAAATTCGCCGGAATTGACGAGTTAAATGTTGGTCTCGACTGGCGCGAAATAGTACACTCCGCTCGTTGCCGTTGACAACCAAAAACGGATTATTAAGGAACCGAAACATCCTTTGTATTCAGTACCTTAGATCCGCATCCGGCAACGATCTTCGATTATTAAGAAACCGAAACATTCTTTCGATTTACTTTATTAAGAAACCGAAACAATTCGCCGCCCCCATTAGTGGAACGGGCGCAGCAGCAGTCAAACAAAGAGAATTAAGTAATTCAGAAATCAGGCATGAAGATGATGAAATTCGATGCTGCTTGGGGGCAAGCGGCAAGGCAGCCGGGCTGCGGCCGCCTTCTGAAGCACTCTCTGAAGCACCGTCTCGCAGGGGCGCTCAAGCTGATGCTGGTAAGCGCCACCGTGGTGGCGTTGGGCGCCTGTTCCACCGGTGCGAGCGTGCTGGCCGGCGCCGCCAACGGTGCGTTGGAAGCGATGGGGCTCAAATCGTCGAACCTGCCCGATGCACAGAAGCCGCCGCGCGAAGTGCCGCTCAAGATGACGGCGGGCAATAACCTGAACGCCGCCAACGACCGCCGTCCGGTAGCGGTAGTGGTGCGCCTGTATTCATTGAAAGACCCGACCAGCTTCCTGCAGGCGCCGTATGACACCTTCATCGACCCGGCGCGCGAGAAGCAAACGCTGGGCGCCGATCTGGTCAACGTGCGCGAGATGACGCTGATCCCGGGCCAGCGCTACGACTTCACCGAGAAGGTGTCGCGCGAAGCAACCACGCTGGGCGTCGTGGCGCTATTCCGCAGCCCCGCGTCACAGCGCTGGAAGTTTGCTTTCAACACCGAGAAGAACGAGAAGTCGGGCATCGTGATCGGGCTGCACGCCTGTGCCATGACGATCACGTCCGGCACGCTGACCACCCCCGCCGGCACCACGCCGCTGACTGATCTGAACCTGCTCTCCCCCGCGGTGTGCGGTAGCTGAACAACAAGGGCCAACGTGAGTTACTCCGCAAAGATTCTCTGGGGCGAAGGGCTGTTCCTGCGTCCGCAGCACTTCCAGCGTCAGGACGCGTATCACGAATCGCGCCTGCACGCGACCGCGCAAGTCATCCAGCCGTACGGATGGGGTATCCGCCATGCGCGCTTCGATACCGATGCGCTGGCCAGCGGCGTGTTGCGCGTGATTGAGCTGTCGCTGTTCTTTCCCGATGGCGAGTTGTACTTCGCTCCACAGGCCGACGCGCTTCCGCCGCCGTTGGTGCTCGACGCCATTCCCGCTGGCGTGTCGGAGCTGACCTTCCATATCGCGCTGTATCCGCTGCAAGACAATGGCGGCAACTACCGCGAGCAGATCGAAGGTGCATCGGTATCGCGCTTTGTCGGCACGGAAGAGGAAACGGCCGACTTGTATACAGAGGCCGAGCCCGCTGCCATCACGTATCTGAAGAAGTCGGTCAAGCTGATTGCCGAAACGGAGCCGCGCGAGCAGTTCATCTCGCTGCCCGTGGTGCGCGTGCGGCGCACCGGCACCGGTGGCTTTGAGCTCGACGAGAGCTTTGTCGCGCCCAGCATGGCGATCAACGCCTCGGCCGTGCTGTATCAGCGCCTGCGCCGGCTGCTCGACGCGCTGCAGGCCAAGGTCAATGCGCTGTACGGTTTCCACCGCGAGCCGACCAAGAACATCATCGAATTCCGCTCCGGCGACATTGCGTCGTTCTGGCTGCTGCATACGGCCAATGCTGCGTTTGCAGCGCTGTCGCACCTGTATCACCACCCGGACCTGCACCCTGAGCGCCTGTTCCAGGAAATGCTGCGCCTGGCCGGCGCGCTCATGACGTTCACCAAGAGCTACACGCTGGCCGACCTGCCCGCCTACGACCACGACAATCCGGGCCCGGTGTTTGCCAAGCTCGACACGATCGTGCGCGAGTTGCTCGATACCGTCATCTCCACACGCTACTTTGCGATCGCGCTGGAAGAGACGCGCCCGTCGTTCCACCTCGGCCGCATCGACTCCGGCAAGATCGACGACCAGACCAGCTTCTATCTGTCGGTGTCGGCAGACATGCCCGCAGCCGAGCTGGTGGAAGCCATTCCGGCGCGCTTCAAGGTTGGCGCACCCGACGATGTGGAAAAGCTCGTGTTGTCGTCCATGCCCGGCGTGCCGCTCACCTACACGCCGCAGGTGCCACCCGCCATTCCGGTGCGCCCGGGCGCGTGCTACTTCGCCGTTGAAGCGCGGGGCATGCTGTACGAACGCATGCTTCAGGCCCAGACCCTCACCATCTATGCCCCGGCCGGTATCCGGGAACTCAAACTTGAACTGATCGCGGTGACTTCATGAGCGCTACCTCCACCCCTTCACTGTTTGGTGGTTCGGCACCGGCATCTGCTGCAGCGGATGCGCGTGAATCCAACACGCACGCTCGCACGCTGCTTGATTTGCTGTACGACGGCTTCTTCATGCTGTTCCAGTTGCGCAACGCCCAGCAGCCGACCAGCGCCGAAGATTTTCTGAATCGCGTACGCGCCTTCCTCGATGATTTCGACCGTGGTGCCAAGCGCCTCAACGTGTCGGCAGAAGACGTGTTCGACGCCAAGTACGCGTTTTGCGCGGCGGTGGACGAAACCATTTTGTCGTCCAACTTTGCGATCCGCCCGGCCTGGGAGCGCCGCCCGCTGCAGCTCGTGCTGTTTGGCGAGCAGCTCGCCGGCGAGACCTTCTTCGTCAAGCTCGAAGAGCTGCGTGCTCACGGTGCGCCCCGCCTGCAGGCGCTGGAGGTCTTCCACATGTGCCTGCTGCTGGGCTTCCGCGGCAAGTACATCCTCGAAGGGCCCGAGAAGCTGGCTTATCTGACCGCTCGCCTGGGCGACGAGATTTCCGCCATCAAGGGCAAGCGTGCCGCGTTTGCTCCGCACTGGCTGCTGCCCGACAAGGTCGCGCACATGCTCAAGCGTGAAACGCCGCTGTGGATTTTTGGCGCCGTGTTTGCGCTGATCGGGCTGCTGGGCTTCCTCGGCCTGTCGCACACGCTGAGCGCCAAGACCAACGAAACGCTGGAAGGCTATTCGCAGGTCATCAAGCTCGGGCCGCGCTTCTCGCACCTGACGATTTCGCTGCCGTGATGGCCACGATGGGCCCCGGGCCCATGCTCCTGCTGAAACGCAACACGAACCCCAGCGCGACGCTGTTCCGATGAAGCCTTTGTCCAACCTGCCGGCCGCCGTGCCACAAACCGTCCTGGGCGCGCTGCTCGGACAGCAGACCCGCCAGATCACGCTTGAGACGGCGCTTGCTTCCGACAACCTCGTCGTGGAGCGCTTTACCGCCACCGAAGCGGTGTCGGCCTCATTCGTCCTGCATATCGATTGCCTCAGCCCGTCGGCACATCTGGATACGGCCAAGCTGGCATCCCAGGAAATCACGCTGCGCCTGGTGCAAGCCGACGGCAAGCGGCGCGCCTGGCACGGTTACGTTGCCGATTGCGCATCGCTTGGTGGCGATGGCGGCCTCGCGCGCTACCGCCTGCGGGTGGTGCCATGGCTCGATCGGCTGCGCACGCGCAGCGATTGCTTCGTCTACCAGGACAAGACCGCGCTGGAGATCATCGAAGAGGTCTTCAGCGAATACCCCACCGCGCATTACAAGATTGCGGCCACGCAGCCGTGCGCCAAGCGCTCGATCTGCTGCCAATACCGCGAAACCGACTACGCCTTCGTCATGCGCCTGCTGGCCGAGGAAGGCCTGTCGTTTCGCATTGAACACGAGCAAAGCGACGACAATCAGCAGCAAGGCAGCGCCCAGTCGCGCCACACTGTCGTCATCTTCGACAACGATGCGCAACGGCCTGCCTGCCCGCAGCCGGAGATCCGCTTCCACCGCGTAGACGCCACCGAAAGCGACGACGCCATCGAGCGTTTTTCGCACGCGCACAGCGTGGGCACCAACGCAGTGACGCTCGCCTCGTGGGACTACAAGGCCTTGGCCGCCACCAGCGCCCAAGCCAGCGCCAGCGACCCTGGCGGCGAGCTGCCCACGCTGGAACGCTTTGAAGCTTCGGGCTCGTATCAATATTCGAATACGCAAGAGGCCAGCCGCGCTGCGCAGTTGCGCATGCAGGCACACGAAGGCGCGTACCTGCGCTACGAGGGCCAAGGCAGCGTGCGCCAGTTGGGCGCCGGCCAGCGCTTCACGCTCACGCAGCATTTCGACAGCAAGCACAGCGAGTTCGTCACGCTGCAGGTGGAACACGAAGCCGCCAACAACCTCGGCGCCGACATCGCAAGATTGCTCTCCACCACCGAGATCGAATCGGGCGGCTACCGCAATCGGTTCGTCGCCGTGCCGGCCGAGGCGCCCATCGTGCCGCCCTATCGACGCCGCCCGACCGCGCCGGAGGGTCAGGCTGCCGTGGTCATTGCCGACGACGGTGCGCCGCTCACAACCGACCGCGACCATCGTGTGCGCGTGCGTTTCCCATGGCTGCGCGCGCCGGAAGTCAATGCGTTTTCCGACCCGTCCAGCAGCGATCGCACGCAGGTCACCGCCTGGGTGCGCGTGGCCAGCGCCAGTGCAGGCCCGAACTGGGGCGGCAATCACCTGCCGCGCGCCGGCACGCAAGTGTTGCTGACCTTCATCGACGGCGACATCGACCGTCCGATGATCGCCATGCAGCTGCACAACACGCAGGACGCCCTGCCCTGGGCGCCTGCCGATGCGCCGCTTGGCCAAGCCCTGTCCGGCTGGCACTCGCAGGGTCTTGGCGGCGACGGCTACAACCAGTGGGTCGTTGACGATCACCCCGGCCAGTTGCGCACGCGACTGGCCAGCTCAACGGCCAACAGCCAGCTCAATCTCGGCTATGTCACCTCGCACGGCGCCACAGGCGGAGACCGCGGCACGTGGCGCGGCACCGGCGCCGAACTGCGCACTGATGCCTGGGCCGTGGTCCGCGCCGGCGGAGGCCTGCTGCTCTCGACCACCGCGCGTGCGCAAGCCGTCGGCACGCTGCTCGACGCCCATGAAGCGCGCGGGCAGCTCACCGCCGCGCAGAAGACCGCACAGCGCTTGTCGGATGCTGCTGCAAGCCAGCAAGCGCTGCCGCTGGCCGCCAACGAAGCCTTCGAGCCGATCGACAAGGCGCTCGACCCTGCGCAGGATGGCAAGTACCCCAGCAACGTCAATGGCCAGGATTCACAGCAGTCCGTCGATAAATTCGGGCAGCCGCTGCTGGTGACCGAATCGCCATCGAGCATCGCGCTCACCTCGCAAGCCACGACCACCGTCTACGCGGGGCGCCATCTGCACGGCACCGCACAGGCCGACTGGCACCTCGCCGCAGGCAATGTCATCGCCGCGGCGGCTGCAAAGGGCGTGAGCCTGTTCGCCCAACGCAATGGCATCCGCGCGATTGCCGAAGGCGGCCCGGTCTCTATTCAATCGCATACCGATGCGCTGGCCGTGCTGGCCGACAAGGCCGTTACCGTCACCTCATCGGCCGATTCGGTCGAGATCCTCGCGCAGCAGAACATCGTGCTGCATGGTGGGGATTCGTTGATCCGGCTGGAAGGGAACGCGGTGACGTTTGAGACGTCGGGGCTGCTGTCGGTGAAGGGGGCTGGGCATCCGTTTGAGGGGCCTGGGGGGCAGGCTTTCCCGCTCGAGGGCCTACCTGACAGCCGGATCAAACTCTTCGATCAGCAAATGCGCGCCTTGGACGAGCGAACTGGTGATCCTATAGCCCACCTGCCTTATAAGCTGGTCACTGAGACCGGAGATATCCACTATGGAACGACGGATATTGAAGGTAAAACAATTCGTTTGGCCACCGTAAATCCAGAAAAAATTACTGTGTTCTGGGGCGCTCTACCTCCTTACAGTGCATAAATGGCCGGAAAACAACTTCAAACCAACACGGTAGAATCCAGAAAATCCGTTGTTGATGACAAACTGAAAGCGGACGCCGAAGTTCACATTCTGGTTGGCGGCCCCTACAAACTCGATGGAGAAGAGCATCGATACGGACACACTGCAATACGCGTTGCCCGAAGAGGTTCAGATGTCACCTATGATTTTGGCAGATACGGTCGAACAACGGGCGATTTTGGGGCCGAGGGCGAGGGCATTCTTCGTGTATGGTCTAATTTCTCCAAATACATTTCTGGAGAAAATGCACTTGGTCGCCTAACAACTGAGTATATATATCCTGTTATAGAGTCCCAGGCGAAAGCAGTTGAGGCTTTTTTTGATGGGGTAGAAAAACAAGGAAAACCTCGTCCGGATTTGCAGCGCGGGCGGCCTGAGCTAACGGTATTCCAGCTCAGCACAAACTATCACGCACTGAAGTACAATTGCACAACACTGAGCTTAGATGGCATGCGCTCCGCTTTACCGGGTTTCGAGAATGGTTCAAGTGCGTTCATTGCTCCTGAGGACGTTCTGACCTGGGGAGAGCGTGCTGCTATGAAAACCGTTGGCGGAGGCACGCCAAATCGCGTGTTCTTACCCGCAAACCTCAAGAAATTTCTCGACCAAAAACCCGCCGTCAAACCAGCCAATGTTATAAATCACGGAAGTCAGGGAAAATGAGTATTGCATCGAAAATAGCCTGTCTGCTCCTTGGCATCCTGATTGGCGGTATTGGCCTACATCTACTGGAAGAAAATAAAATGCCTCGCGTGCATAAACTTCAATTTCCTCTGGCATTGAGCGGCGGATCTCAAAGCGGCCCAATTTCAATCCTTCCCAAAGGGACGTCACTTTACTATGACCAAGCGTTTCCCGAAGGCTTCGTTCGGTACAAAGTCTATGTAAATATTGAGGGCATAAAACTAGACTCGCAGGAAGTCACAGAAAAATTTTGGATTGACCCTCTAACGGCATTTCCCTTTGACAAAGACAGCCTGCAAAAATTACTACGCGATTACCCACTCACGAAAGAAGATCTAGCATCCATTTTGCGCTCCGGCCACATTTCGAAGCAGGAAATTAGAGATCTACTGACTGAATTCAGCCAATGAAGTAAGGCCAAGACTCATTGGGACTATGTGACCGGGAAAAGAAGAGCCTACCGATCCAACCGATCGAATGGCCTATGGCAAATAGCTTGCGAACCACGCTATTGACCTCGTCGTCAGCAAGCTGAGCCGTTGCTCGATGTTTTGGCTTCTCTATTTGGTCCTGCCCGTCTACGCCGGGGTGCAAGCCGCATCGCACGTCGCACCGAAGCACGGCCTCCTCGCGGGACTCGGTGCCCTGATCGCCGTGATGATCGCCGTGCCGGTGCCGCAAACGGCTCTTCTCATCTGGTTGAACGCCGTGCTGGATCGTCGAAGCAAAGCCAATCCCGAGAATGAACGGGCTGAGACCGCTGTAGAGAGCGCCAACGTCCCGATGCCCGAGAAGACAGGCGAGCGAGCACGTTTTCAACAGCTGATCGTGAACGGCGAAGAGAAGGGCCGCCAAGCCGCAACGAGGCTCGTCTATGACCTATTGCTAAAGATGGTCGCCGAACACGAGGTCGTGGAACACGAGCATGGCGATGCCGGCACCTCAATGGTTTCCGCAAGCGAATTGGCGGACGGCCTGACACAGTTGCCGTCGGACGATGTGCTCGTGGTATTCCGTTCGCACGACAAGGCGTGGGCCGGCTTCAGATGCGGAAACGACAGCTTCCGTTTTCGGCATCGCGCTGTGGGGAAAGTGATATGCACGATTATTCATCCGGCCCGCGGCGGCGGCGGATACGACGTCACATTTGAATTCCGAGCTTCCCGTAACGATCGCTCATCAGATGCTCGGGGACGCATCGCCCGATACGAATTGCCCTTCGCCAATGAGGCACAGCACGTGAACGCGCTCACTTCGGCGTTCGATGAAATTGCAGACATGCTCGGCGCCAAGTTTGTGTGCCAGCAGTATGCGGATGTCTAGGCTGGCTACTCACTCTACAGAGTGCGGAGTCAAACCGACGAACAACGGAAAAACACCATGGGCCTACTGAAAAAACTATTCGGCAGAAACGCCAACGACCGCGTCGCCAACCCGCCTCCACCGCCGAAAAACGACGACACTTCCGCCGACATCGCCCCCGAACTCGCCCCCGCCCTGGAGGCCTACCAGCAAGGCCGGCACGAAGCAGCTATCGCAGCCGCCGCGCCCCACGCCGTTCGTCATGCCGACGCCAACCGCTTGTGCGCGCTCGCCTATTCGGACATGCGCCGCTATCCCGAGGCGTTTCCTTACTGGCTTGCGTTGTTCGAACAGGAACCCAGCGCGCACAACGCGCTGCAGCTGGCGACGACGTCCGTCATGTGCGGCGAATTAAAGCGCGGCGAAGCCTGGCTGATGAAATTCGACGAGATCAATGAGCAGACGCACGAAATGTCCAGCGTCACGGCCCGCACGCAGTTCATCTCGTCGCTCACGCAGAGCGGACACATGGCCGAAGCATTGCCGTATCTGGTTTGGTTGCGCGATGTTTATGCCCACGTCCGCATCACCGATTCGCATTTCCTGTACATGCGTGGTATCCCGTTCTTCCCGAGCTTCCTGGAAAACAGCCTGCCTATCCTCAAGGCGAACCTGCCCGCAGAGGAGATCGCTCAGTGGTATGGCGTGCTGTCGGGGCAGTTGGAGGAGGAGGGCGAGGCGCTGCTTGGGCAGTGGATGCAATCCTTGACGGTCACGGCCGAAAGTTGAGCTTTCCCCCGGGGGATTGAAGTGCGACTCACTCCCCACCACCTGGCGCCAGCACCTCCCGCTGACCATTGCGGCCCATCGGCGACACCAGCCCAGCCGCTTCCATCTGTTCAATCAGCCGAGCCGCCCGGTTGTAGCCGATGCGCAATTGCCGCTGCACGGAAGAAATCGACGCGCGGCGCGTGTTGAGCACAAACGCAGCCGCTTCGTCGTAGAGCGGATCGGCTTCTGCATCTGCGCTTTCGCCACCGAACAGATCACCGCTTGCGGCAGCTTCGGCCGGATCGCCGGCGAGGATGGCTTCGTCGTATTCGGGTTCGCCAAATTGCTTCCAGTGTTCGACCACGCGGTGCACTTCTTCATCGGCGACGAACGCACCGTGCACACGCTGCGGATAGCCAGTGCCCGGTGGCAAGAACAGCATGTCGCCCTGGCCAAGCAGCGATTCAGCACCCATCTGGTCGAGAATCGTGCGCGAGTCGATCTTCGATGACACCTGGAACGCCACGCGCGTCGGAATGTTCGCCTTGATCAGGCCGGTGATGACGTCCACCGATGGCCGCTGCGTCGCCAGAATCAAGTGGATGCCCGCGGCTCGGGCCTTTTGCGCAAGGCGCGCGATCAATTCTTCGATCTTCTTGCCGGCCACCATCATCAGGTCGGCCAGCTCGTCGATGACGACCACGATCAGCGGCAGCGTTGAGAGTGGCTCGGGCGCATCGGGCGTGAGCGAGAACGGATTCGGCACCTTGCGGCCGGCTTGTTCCGCGGCGCGGATCTTCTGGTTGTAGCCGGCCAGGTTGCGCACGCCCAACGCCGACATCAGGCGGTAGCGCTTTTCCATTTCGCCCACGCACCAATTGAGCGCGTGCGCTGCCTGCTTCATGTCCGTCACGACCGGCGCCAGCAGATGCGGAATGCCCTCGTACACCGAGAGTTCCAGCATCTTCGGGTCGATCATGATCATGCGCACGTCGTCGGGCGTGGCCTTGTACAGCATCGACAGGATCATCGCGTTAACAGCCACCGACTTGCCCGAGCCGGTCGTGCCGGCCACCAGCAGGTGCGGTGCGCGTGCGAGATCGGTCACCACGGGGTTGCCGGTGATGTCCTTGCCCATGGCCAGCACGAGGTGCGATGCGTGCGACTGGAAATCCGCCGCGTTCACGACTTCCGACAAGCGGATCATTTCGCGCTTGGCGTTGGGCAATTCCAGGCCCATGCATGTCTTGCCGGGAATCGTCTCGACCACGCGGATGGACGTCACGCCGAGCGCGCGCGCCAAGTCTTTCATCAGCCCGACGACCTGCGCGCCGCGCACGCCAATCGCCGGGTCGACCTCGAAACGCGTGATGACCGGGCCGGCTGAGGCGCCAACGACCGTCACGGGCACCTTGAATTCCGCCAAACGCTGGGCGATCAGGTTGCTGGTCTCCTCCAGGTGTTCGGCGGAGACCGCTTCAGCGCTGGTGGATGCGGCGGTCAGCAATGCGGCGCCCGGTAGGCGGTAATCGACGATGCGCGGTGCAACAGGAGCCGGAACAGGCGTAGGAGCGGGTGCCGGCGCAGGTACGGCGGCGACTGCCGGTGCCGCCCGTGACACCACCTCCCCCACCACGGCAGGCAAGACGATGCGCGGCTTGGGCGTGGGCAATGCAGGCGCGGCTTCCGGCTGCGCGGTCGGCTCGATGGACGGCGTGGCGGGCAGCACTTCCACCTCGGGCTGTGCTGCCGCCTCGGGCAATGCTTCGACAATCGGAGCAGCGTCAGCTTCGACTAGCGGCTCGGCAACCTCCGGCTCAGGCATCGTCACTACGGCGGGCGCCATCAGCCCGCGCAGCTCGGCCAGCAGTGCTTCGGCCTCCTGGCGTACCGCGTCCAGATCCACGGTCTGAGTTTCTGCAACGGCAGCTTGCGCTTCCACCAACTCCGGCACGGCGGGCTCGGCTAGGACAACCGGCTCGCTTGCGGGCATAGCCTGCGCCGCAGATGCCGCTGGCGCAGGTGCTGAGACCTGCAGACCCAGTTGCGGTTGATGGAACGGGCTGCTGACGATCGTGGCGCGCGGTTTGGGGCGTGCTGGAGGCGCCTGCGGCGGAATGGGCGCTGCGACAGGCGGCGCCGTCTTCGCGCTTGCGGGCGCGTCTGCCGGCGCGCCCTTCTTTGCATCGATCAGCGGCCAGATTTCGCCCGGCTGCGGCGGCGAGGGGCGCGTTCGCGGGGGTGGCTGCCACGCGGGCTGGCGCCGCGCAGAAACGGCTTCGATGCCACGGTGGCGCACGGCCGGCTGCGTGTGGCCGGTATTACCGCTCCAACGCGCCTCCCCTGCCCCGCCGAGACCAAGCGCGGTCAGCTTCAAGCCATCGTCAACGGGTTCGTCGTGGCGGGTGTCTGGTTCGGCAGACGTCTCGGCATCAGCCGTGCGGCGGCGGTTGAACACCTGACCCCACGATCGTCCGAACACCATGGGCGCGACCCAGAGCAGCACGCCGAGCATCAGGAGGAACGCCCCTGTCCAGCCCAGCATGTGCGAGAACAGCGACGACACTGCGCGCCCGGCAGCACCTCCCGCCTTATCCTGCGGATCGGCGCCAGAGGTCAGCGCTTCAAGCGCGGCGCTAGCGCTCAGCGCGACGAGCGTCACCAGCCAGAGCCGCACGGTGCCCCGACCTTTGAGGAAGTCCCGCTCCCCCGCCAGCGCGCGCGTTACATACCGCCACACCAGCGGCAGCAGCCACACGGTGGAAATCCCAAACCAGCCAAGCACCATTTCAAACGCCATCGACAAATGCCAGGCCGCGATTGTAGCGGGGCGCGCCACCGCCATGAGAATCGCCCGACCGAAAAGCACTCGGCCGGGCGTTCAGGCGGCACGTTTCAGCGCAGCGTGCCCGATGCAGTGGCGCGTGCGCTGCTTGCGCTGCGCGAGGCCTCGATCAGCAGAATGATCATCAGGATGGTGCCCGCCAGCGCAAAGACCGCATAGCCGATGTTGCTGCCTTCAATGGCAAACAGCGACGGCGAATAGCTCTGTCCCGTGCAGATCATCGTGCCGGCCGTCATGCCCGTGTAGTGCATGCCGCAGACCGCCACGCCCATGATGAGCGCCGCGCCCCACTGCTGGCCGCGTGTCTTGACGGTTGTTGCAAGCCACAGCGCGACCATCGACACGACCACCGCAATCAATGCCGAGACGCCCATGATGGAGATGTCCCAGTCGAAGTTGCTGTTGGTGTGCACAGCGGCCATGCCGGTGTAGTGCATCACCGCCACGCCCAGGCCGGTGAGCACGCCACCCTCGGCAATGTTGCGCAGGCGGTTGCCCGTGGTGCGCGATGCAATGACGAGGCCGCCGGCGGCAAACACCATCACCACCACCAGCGACACCATGGTCATGAAGAGATCAAACTCGATCCGGACCGGTGTCCGATAGGCCGCCATGCCGATGAAGTGCATCGACCAGACGGCTCCGCCGCCGAGCGCCACGCTGGCGCAGAGCAGCCGGTCCATGTCGATGGTGCCGTTCTTGTTGCGCACGCGTCTGGACCATCGCAAGCCCACGTACGCCCCTGCCACCGAGATCAGATACGACAGCCCCACCAGCAGCCAGTCGTATGCATAGGGCACGATCGCGCCCGGCACCCCAGAAAAGCCGTTGAACATGAGACACCCTCCCGTTGTAATACCAAAAGACCGCCGGATTGCCGGGCGGTATCGGCCGGCCGCCCCCGACTTCTGGGCGGCCACGTTCTCGTTATCGTGTGGCTGAAACTGGCCCTGATCAGGCCTTGGTGGGCAAGTATGGAGACGAGTGGTTGCCCGGCCAATTACCTGATCTAGGTAACTTTGGGTCCACTTTGGGTGCAGGCCCCCGCCTTGCTTGCGCTATGAGAAATGCGTTTCTCAGGAGGCCCCATGTCGCTCATCGTCGCTGCCCGTTTCGACACGTTTGAACGCGCCGAAGGCGCCGCACGCGCGCTTTTTGCCGAGCGCTTTTCCGAGGACGATGTGAACGTCTTCTTCGTCAACCCATCCGGCCAGCACGCGGCGTTTCCGATTGGCGGCGACCGCAATGCCGACCCGGGTGCTGCTCGCGCGCATGCGGGCGCCGGCAAGGGAATGGCGATTGGCGCCGCAATTGGCGCCGTCGCCGGCGTGATGGTGCTGATTGCGCTGCACGTGGCCGTGCTGTTCTCGGTGGTGGCGGCCGGGGTGGGCGCCTATATCGGCTCGCTGGCGGGTGCGATGCTCGCTACACGCGATGAGCCCAATCCCGCGCAGCCACCCGACGCCACATTGCGCACACGCCATTCCGGCGTGCTGCTTGCAGTGCGCGTGACACCCGACCGGGAAGCTGAAGCCGCGCGCATTCTGTCCAGCACCGGCGGGATGGATGTCGAAGAAGCCGCGGGCCGCTGGCGCAACGGCGAATGGGTCGACTTCGACCCACTCAGCCCGGCCAAGCTCAACCCGACGATTGCTCAGCGGGCCGCCTGACCGACGGCCTTTGCAGTTGCGGTTCAGGCAGTCGTGCTGGTTGCCGTGCTGCTCGGCTGCACCGGCACCGGACGCGCCTGGTTGTCGTTGAGCATGGTCCACACGAGGATGGCCGCCACGATGTCGAACACGGCCAGCGCCACGAACAGCGGGTTGTAGCCGATGGTCGTTGCCAGCGTGCCGACCGCCAGCGAGAAGAGCATGCCGCCCATGTAGCCCGACATGCCCGCCAGCCCCACGGCCGTGCCGACTTCATGCTTGCCGAACATGTCGGACGTGAGCGTGTAGAGCGCGCCAGAGAGCGTCTGGTGCGCAAAGCCGCCCACGCAGAACAGCGCAATCGCCGTGTAGGGGCTCGTCGCCAGACCAATGCAAGCCGGGCCGATCATGCAGAGGCAGCCCGTCACCATCACCAGCTTTCGAGACGTCACGAGCGATACCGAGAATCGCTTCTGGAACCATGGCGCCAAATAGCCGCCCAGCACGCAGCCCACGTCCGCGGCCAGGAACGGCAGCCACGCAAACAGGGCGATCTCTTTCAGGTTCATATGGCGCTCGGTGGCCATATAAAGCGGAATCCAATAATTGAACGTCTGCCACGCCGGCTCAGACAAAAAGCGCGGGATGGCGATGCCCCAGAACCGGCGGCCGCTGACGATCTTGCCCCATGAGGGCTTGGGCATGTTCGCGGTGTCGTCCGGGGTTTCCTGGCCTGCGCGAATGTAGTCACGTTCTTCTTCCGACAGGCGATGGTGCTTGGCCGGCACGCGATACAGCAGGAACCACAGCACGCTCCACACCAGGCCGATCCCGCCGATCACGGCAAAGGCGAAACGCCAGTTGCCGTGCAAGATGCACCAGACCACCAGTGGCGGCGCCACCACCGCGCCCACCGACGAGCCGATGTTGAACCAGCCGGTTGCAATCGATCGCTCCTTGGCCGGGAACCACTCTGCCGTTGCCCGCAGCGCCGAAGGGAAGCCGGCCGCTTCCGTCATCCCCAGCAACGCCCGGAACGCCGCCAGCGAAAGCCAACCTCCCGCCGTACTGTGCAGCAGGCAGACCACCGACCAAGCCGCCGCAAACAGTGCAAAACCCAGCTTGGTGCCCAGCACGTCAAGCACGTAGCCCGCCACCGGCTGCATCACCATGTAGGCCGCCTGGAATGCCGCGACGATGTAGCCGTACTGCTGCGTGCTGATGTTCAGCACCTTGTTGACTTCAGGCGCCGCCACCGCCAGCGCATTGCGGGCCAGGTAGTTCATGATCAGGCCGCTGAGTACGAGGCCGATGATCCACCAGCGCAAGCCTTTGATGGGTTTCATGTGTTGTCTCCTAAAAGCCCCGATGTGTTCTTGTATGTGAGGCGTGCTGCGGGTTCAGAGGTGCAAGACAGGTTCCGGCAATCCGGTCACGCCCGGGCGCACTGCAAACGTGGCGCCCGAGAGCGGGTCGTCGCCGATCAGGATCGACGTCACAAACAGGGTGTCCAGCCCGGGCCCACCGAATGCACACATGGAAGGTTTGGACGTGGGAATGGCAATGCTGCGATCGAGACGGCCATCCGGCGTGAAGCGATGCACAAACCCCGCATCGTTACCGCAGATCCAGTAGCAGCCGTCGGCATCCACCGCAGCGCCATCGGGGCGGCCCGGGTACGCATTCATGTCGATGAAGACGCGGCGGTTGTGCGGCGTGCCAGTGTCGACGTCGTAGTCGAAGGCCCAGATGGTCTGGCGGCTTGCATGCGAGTCCGACAGATACATCGTCTTGCCATCGGGGCTGAAAGCCAAGCCGTTCGGCACGATCAGATCGTCGATGACGGCATCTACACGCCCGGCGTGAGCGGCCTGCGCATCAAAGCGATACAGCTTGCCGATCGGCAGACCCAACGACGTGTCGAACACCATCGTGCCGGCCCAGAAACGGCCCTGGCGGTCGCAGCGGCCGTCGTTGAAGCGCATGTCAGGGCGCGAGTGCGCCACCGTGGCGAGACGCTGCAGCGGGCCAAGCTCGGCGGCGGCGCGGGGCTGTGGCGCGTGGAAGATGCCCGTCTCCATGGCCATCGCCCAGCCGTTGGACGTCATGGCAATACAGCCCGCCATCTCGGGCAACGCCCAGCTATTGGCCTGGCCGGAGAAGAAGTTCCAGCGCCATAGCCTGCGGCCCGGAATGTCTGTCCAGTACAGCGCTTGCTCACCGGCGTGCCAGATGGGGCTTTCGCCCACACCGCATTGCATGCTGCCAATGCGCTCGACCGTCGGCTCTACGTTCACTTGCATTACGTCAGTCTCCGAACGGGCCGGCTTTGACAAACGCCCCGCCCTGATACTGCGCAGCCGGATCATCTGCGGGCAGCGGTGGTTGTGCTTCGACCTGCGCGCGGAAGATCTCGCTCGTCTCCGTAGGTGTGTAGCCGAGGTGCGCGGCGTGGCGGTTGTCCCACCAGCGGTCGCGGTTGTTCGACATGCCGTAGACCACGGTAAAGCCCACACTCGGCACAAACAGGGCACGGCGGATGAGCTGCTCCAAGTCGTCGTAGCCGAGCCAGGTGACGAGCATGCGGCGGTCCTTCGCTTCGGCAAACGAAGAGCCAATGCGGATGGCGACCGTCTCGATGCCATAGCGATCGAAATAGAAGCTGGCGAGCTGTTCGCCGAATACTTTGCTGAGCCCGTAGTAGCCATCGGGCTTGGTGGGCACGGTGCTGTCGATCACCTCGCCCTGCTTGTAGAAGCCGATGGTGTGGTTCGAGCTGGCAAACACGATGCGCCGCACGCCGTGGCGACGGGCAGCTTCGTACAGGTTGTAGGTGCCTGCGATATTGGCCGGCAAGATCTCTTCAAACGGCCGCTCGACCGACACGCCGCCCAGATGCACGATCGCATCCGTGCCGGCGACCAGCGCATCGACGGCTTTCGCATCAGCCAGGTCACACGGGGCGATCTCCTCACCGGCGCGCGCCTCGCCGAGATTTGATATATCAGCCAACCGCAAAGAATCGGCGTACTTGGGCAGACGCTCGCGCAGCACCTTGCCGAGGTTGCCGCCTGCGCCAGTCAGCAGCAGGCGGTGGCAACGCGTGGTCACACCCGCGAGCGGGTCGGGTTGAACGTGTACTTCAGTGGTCATATCAGGTCACCGGGGCGGGGTTGAACAGAGCCAGCGCATTATGCAGGCCCAGCTTGTCGGCGCAAACTTGCTTGCGGCCGCTCGCCACGTCAAGAATCAGGTGGAACAGCTCCCAGCCGATATCGGCAATGCTCGCTTCGCCCGTGGCGATGCGGCCGGCGTCGAGGTCGATCAGGTCATGCCAGCGCTCGGACAGCGCCTTGCGCGTGGACACCTTGATGACGGGCGCCATGGCCAGTCCATACGGCGTGCCGCGGCCGGTGGTGAAGACCTGCAGGTTCATGCCGGAGGCCAGCTGCAACGTGCCGCAGACGAAATCGCTCGCGGGTGTCGCGGCAAAGATCAGGCCCTTGCGACGCACTTTCTCACCGGGGCCCAGCACATCGACGATGGGCGTGCTGCCCGACTTCACGATCGAACCCAGCGCCTTTTCCACCACGTTGGACAGGCCACCTTTCTTGTTGCCCGGCGACGGGTTGGCGCTGCGGTCAGTCTGACCGCCGCTCAGATAATCGTCGTACCAAGCCATCTCGCGCAGCAGCGCACGACCGACGTCCTCGTCGATGGCGCGCGGCGTGAGCAGATGAATGGCATCACGCACCTCGGTCACTTCCGAGAACATCACGGTGCCGCCTGCACGCACGATCAGGTCCGCCGCAAAGCCTACCGCCGGGTTGGCGGTGACCCCCGAAAACGCGTCGCTGCCGCCGCACTGCACCCCGACCACGAGGTCGGACGCCGGGCAAGTTTCGCGCTGGCGCTTGTTCAGATGTTCCAGACGGCGCTCGGCCATCTCCATGATGGCGTCGGTCATGCCGATGAAGCCGTCGAAGGCTTCGTCCTGCAGACGCAGCACGGGCGAATCCGCCGTGCCGGCAACTTCAATGGGAATGCGGCCACCCGGCGCAAGCTTTTCCGGCACGAGGCGTTCGGGCACGAGCTTTTCGCAGCCCAGGCCGATCACCATGATCTCGCCGCCAAAGTTCGGGTTGAGCGCCAGGTTTTGCAGCGTGCGAATCGGCACGATGGCGGCTGGCGCGTTGATGGCGACGCCGCAGCCGTACACGTGGTTGAGCGCCACCACATCGTCAACGTTCGGGAAGCGCGGCAGCAGCTCGCGCTTGATGCGGCCAACAACGTAATCCGTCACGCCGGCCACGCATTGCACGCTGGTCATGATGCCGAGCACGTTCTTCGTGCCGACCGTGCCGTCTGCGTTGCGATAGCCCTCGAAGGTGTAACCCTCGAGTTTGGCGAGCTTCGGGTCCGGGCGCGTGGCCAGCGGCAGCTCATCCAGCGCGGGCGCCGACGGCAGCTTCACGGCGTGCTCGTTGACCCAGCTACCGCGCGGCAGCGGCTTCACGGCATAGCCGATCACCTCGTTGTAACGGACGATGGCGTCGCCTTCGGCCAAGTCGACCAGCGCCACCTTGTGGCCTTGCGGCACGCCCTCCACGAGCACGGTGCCATCGGCCAATGCCGTGCCGGCCGGCAAGCCGCGTGCGTTGACGACGATGGCGACGTTGTCACCGTCGTGCACGCGAATCGTCAGCGCCTTTTCAGTTACGTTGCCGGCTTCAGGGGCCAGCGTCGGTTCAGACATCACAGACTCCGTGATTGATTCAAACGGGTTTGGCTTCAACGCCCCAGGCTCGGACGTTTCGGGTCATACGTCCAGCCCGGCACGAGGTATTGCATGGCCATGGCGTCATCACGCGCGCCGGGGCCCAGGTTTTTGTACAGCGCATGGGCCGCCATAACGCGCTCCATGTCGATTTCGATACCGAGGCCCGGACGCTCCGGCACAGCCACATGGCCGCCCTGGATGCGCAGCGGCTCGCGCGTCAGGCGCTCCTCGGCTTCCTGCCAGATCCAGTGCGTATCGATGGCCGTGATGTTGCCTGGCGCGGCGGCAGCCACATGGGTGAACATCGCCAGAGACACATCAAAGTGGTTGTTGGAATGCGAGCCCCACGTCAGGCCCCACTCGTCGCACAACTGCGCCGCCCGCACAGAGCCTTGCATGGTCCAGAAATGCGGATCGGCCAGCGGAATGTCGACCGCGTGCAATTGGACGGCGTGGCCCATCTGACGCCAATCGGTGGCGATCATGTTGGTAGCCGTCGGGATGCCGGTGGCGCGCTTGAACTCGGCCATCACTTCACGGCCCGAGTAGCCGGCTTCGGGGCCGCACGGGTCTTCGGCATAAGCCAGCAGATGTCCCTGCCCCCTGCACAGGGCAATTGCCTCGTTGAGCGACCATGCGCCATTCGGGTCCAGCGTCACACGGGCCTGCGGGAAGCGCGCCTTGATGGCGGCAATCGCTTCCATCTCATCGGCACCGGGCATCACACCACCCTTGAGCTTGAAATCGGCAAAGCCGTAGCGCGCGGTGGCGGCTTCAGCCAAGCGCGCGATGGCGGCGGGTGTCATCGCGGCTTCGTGGCGCAAGCGCAGCCAGTCGTCGGCGCCCTTTGCGCCATCCAGGTACGGCAGGTCGGTCTTGCCACGGTCGCCAACGTAGAACAGATAAGCGAGCATCGGCGCGCTATCGCGCTGCTGGCCGGCACCGAGAAGTTCGGCCACCGGCACCTCCAGAAACTGACCAAGCAGATCGAGCAACGCGGCTTCCACCGCCGTGATGACGTTGTCCATGCGCAGGTTGATCTCGTGCGGCTGGCGCAGCACGGCTGCTTCCGAAGCGGAGGTCACCTGGTGCACCGTCGCCTGATGCGCGGCATTGCCGCCACCGGCCAGCGCTCGCCGGATGCTGTTCAACACGCCGTTGGTACGACCGATCGATTGACCAACCACCAGCGGAATCACGCGTTCCAGCGCCTGACGGATGCCCTCCCCGCCCGGCACCTCGCCCACGCCGGTGCGCCCGGCGTTGTCCTTCAGGACGACGATGTTGCGCGTAAAGAACGGAGCATGCGCGCCGCACAGGTTCAGCAGCATGCTGTCGCGGCCCGCGACGGGGATCACCTGCATCTCCGTCACACGCGGTGTGTGGGTGCGCGCGCCGGACTCGATCGATTGCAACGTCACTTCCAAGACTCCTGTGGCTTACAGCGGCTTGAGTTCCACACGCTTGATCTCGCCCACCATGAACAGGTAGCAGACGATGGCAACCGCCGCGTGGATACCCACGTACACCAGCGCACCGTTGAACGAACCCGTGGTGTTGACGATGTAACCGATGGCGATGGGGGTCGTGATGCTCGACAGGTTGCCGAAGGTGTTCATCAGCGCGCCAGACAAACCCGCGATCTGCTTGGGCGCCGTATCCGAGTTCACCGCCCAGCCCAGCGCACCAAGGCCCTTGCCGAAGAACGACAGCGCCATCACCGCCACCACGATGGCCTGCGCATCGACGTAGTTACAGATCACCATGGTCATGGAGAGGAGCATGCCCAGCACGATGGGCACCTTGCGCGCCACCGACAGTGAAGCACCACGGCGAAGCAGCGCGTCAGAAATGATCCCGCCCAGAATGCCACCGAGGAAGCCGCACACTGCGGGAATCGACGCGACAAAGCCCGCCTTCAGAATCGACATGCCGCGCGCTTGCACCAGATACACCGGAAACCACGTGATGAAGAAGTACGTTAGCGCATTGATGCAGTACTGCGCGATGTACACACCCATCAGCATGCGGTTCTGCAGGAGCTGCTTGACGTAGCCGAGTTTCGGCCCTTCGGCCTTTGCCACGCCGGCACGGTCCATGTTGACCAGGCCGCCGCCAGCTTCGATGTACTCGATTTCGGCGCGGTTGACGCCCGGGTGGTCCTTCGGCTCGTGCACGAAGGCTCTCCACACGACCGCCATGACGATGCCGATCACGCCCATCACGATAAACACGTGATGCCAGCCGAATGCGTGCACCAGCCAGGCCATCAGCGGGGCAAACACCACCGTGGCGGCATATTGGGCAGAGTTGAAGATGGCCGCTGCAGTGCCGCGCTCGTTGGCCGGAAACCAGGCTGCCACGATACGGCTGTTCGCCGGGAAGGACGGCGCCTCTGCCGCCCCTACCAGGAAGCGCAGGCAGAACACCACCATGATGGCGGTGGCGCCGGTAAAGAAGCCGATCGCACCCTGCGCCAACGTGAACAGCGACCACAGCAGAATGCTGAACGTGTACACGCGCTTGGAGCCAAAGCGGTCAAGCAGCCAGCCGCCTGGAATCTGCGCAATCACATAGGCCCAGCCAAACGCCGAGAAGATATAGCCAAGCGACACGGCATCGATGCCGAGGTCCTTCTGCATGGCCGAGCCGGCAATGGAGATGGTCGCCCGATCAGCGTAGTTGATGGTCGTCACGATAAACAGCATCGCGAGGATCACGAAACGCACGCGGCTCATGCGCTCAGTGCGCGGCACGGCCTGTGCTCCCACTGCGGGGGCTTTGATGTCCATCGTCTCCTCCTTAAGCCGGCACCCGTCGTGCCGGCGGTTCAGGTTGCCGGGTCCTGTGCGGCCCGGCGTGTTGTTTTTGCTATTTGACTGTTACGGCTTCAGGCCCAGCTTCCATCTACCAGTCGGCGCAGCTTGAGCGGGTTGGCATCCTGCAGCGCCTCAGGCAGCAGTTCGGCCGGCAGATCCTGGTAGCACACCGGGCGCAGGAAGCGCTCGATGGCTGCCGTGCCGACCGAAGTCGTGCGTGCGTCCGTCGTTGCCGGCCAGGGGCCACCGTGCACCATGGCGTGGCACACCTCGACGCCGGTCGGCCAGCCGTTGGCCAGAATGCGGCCCGCCTTGCGCTCCAGAATCGGCAGCAGCGAGCGTGCGATGGCTGTATCACCCGCATCCAGATGCAGCGTGGCGGTCAACTGGCCTTCGAGCGATTCAGCCAGCGCGCGCAGCTCTTCTGCATCGCGGCAGCGCACGACCAGGCCGGTGGCACCGAAGATCTCGTCGTGCAGCGTCGGTTGCGCCTGAAAGCTTTTCGCATCGGTGATGTAGAGGCCGGCTTGCCCGCGGTTGGGTTGGTCGCTCTCTTGCCCGCGTGCGACGCAGCGCACGTTGGCCTCGGCGGCCAGCTTGTCGACACCGCGCGTGTAGGCGGTGTGGATGCCGGCGGTCAGCATCGGCTGCGCAGCCACGTCGCCCATGGCAGCAGCGGCGGCAGCTTCAAAGGCATCCAGTTCCGGCCCGTCGATGGCGAGCAGCAGGCCGGGGTTCGTACAGAACTGGCCCGCGCCCATCGTGAGCGATGCCACGTACTGCTGGCCCAGCGCAGCAGCGCGCTTGGCCAGTGCATCGGGCAGCAGGAAGACGGGGTTGATGGCACTCAGCTCGCCATACACCGGAATCGGCTGCGGACGGGCCTGAGCGATGCGCAACAGCGCCTGACCGCCTGCGCGCGAGCCGGTAAAGCCAACTGCCTGGATACGCGGATCGGCCACCAGTGCACCTGCCGCGTCGTTGTCCGCCAGGATGAGCGAGAACACGCCCTCCGGCAGCCCACACTGGGCAACCGCAGCTTGAATGGCACGACCCACCAGTTCGGACGTACCCGGGTGCGCCGGATGCGCCTTCACGACCACCGGGCAACCTGCTGCCAGAGCCGATGCGGTATCACCACCCGCCACCGAGAACGCCAGCGGGAAGTTGCTCGCGCCGAACACAGCCACCGGGCCCAGCGCAATGCGGCGCATGCGCAGGTCCGAGCGCGGCAGCGGCTTGCGCTCCGGCAGGGCCGAATCAAGGCGGGCGCCCACGGCATCGCCCGCACGCACCACGCTTGCAAACAGGCGCAGCTGGTTGCACGTACGGCCACGCTCGCCTTCCAGGCGCGGACGCGGCAATGCCGATTCGGCCATCGCGCGTTCGATCAGCGCATCGCCCAGCGCTTCGATCTGGCTGGCGATGGCTTCCAGGAAGGCAGCACGGGTTTCCGGCGAGGTCTCGCGGTAAACGTCAAACGCCGCGGCCGCCAGTTCAGCGGCACGTGCGGCATCGGCCTTGGAGGCCAGGGTGAATTCGGGTTCGAGCCATTCCCCGGTGGCGGGGTTCATGGCGCGAACCTTGCCGGCACCACCCGCCACGCGGGCAGCACCCAACAACAGTTCGCCGCTCAATTGCATATCGATTCCTTGTGTTTTTGGTTGCGCTCAGGCCGCCAGCTTTTCCACTTCGGCAATGCGCGACACCAACGCAGACAGTTCTGCCATTTCGGCGTCGGTCAGGTCGGTCAAGGGGGCACGGACCGGACCTGCATCACGGCCGATAACCTTCATACCGGCCTTGACGATCGACACCGCATAGCCGCGCTTGCGATTGCGCAGCTGGATGTACGGCAGCACGAACTCGTTGAGCATCTTGTAGACCTTGGCATTGTCGAACGCTCGCACGGCGGCGTAGAACTCTAGCGCGAACTTCGGCACAAAGTTGAAAATGGCCGACGAATACGTCGACACACCCATCGTCAGGTACGGCAGCGCAAAGGTCTCGGCGGTCGGCAGGCCACCAACGTAGGTAAAGCGGTCGCCCAGGCGGGCGTAGATGCGCGTCATCAGTTCCAGGTCGCCCACACCATCCTTGAAGCCGACCAGGTTCGGGCAGCGCTCTGCCAGGCGTTCGAGGTGGTTTTCGTCCAGGATCTGGTTGGCGCGGTTGTAGACGATCACGCCCAGCTTGGTCGAGTTGCAGACCTGCTCCACGTGCGCGGCCACGCCGTCGGCGGAGGCTTCGGTCAGGTACGGCGGCAGCAGCAGGATGCCGTCGGCGCCGGCAGCTTCAGCGGCCTTGCAGTATTCGATCGATTCGGCCGTGCCGCGGCCAGCCGGGGCGATCACCGGAATCTTGCCGCCGGTTTCAGCCACGGCCGCACGCACCACGCGGTCGGTTTCTGCCGCGGTGAGCGAGAAGAATTCGCCCGTGCCGCCAGCGGCAAACAGGCCAGCGGCATCGTGGCTAAACAGCCAGTTCAGGTTGGCGCGATACGCTGCCTCGTCGAACGACAGGTCCGACGCCTTGAAGTGCGTGACCGGGAAGGACAGCAGACCAGAGCCGATCTGTTGGGCGAATTCTTTGGGGCTGTATCGGGACATGTCTCGCTCGCGATGAATGCGTGTTGTTGATGAGCGAATTTTTGCACCCGCATCGATTCAAGTCCAAGCCAACTGCTGTCTCGATTAATACAAAACTTGTATTGATACAGGGTCTTCCCTAAGTCTCCGATCTCGATGCTGCAGCCGCACGTGACGGCGCGGCCGCGTCTGGTCAGTGGCGCGTCACACCGCGCCCTCGGCCTCCACATAAAGGGCGTACAGGGAATGCGAACTGGCCATGTACAGACGGTTGTTCTTCGGCCCGCCGAAGGTCAGGTTGGGGCAGCGCTCCGGCAGGTGGATGAAGCCGATCGGCTTGCCGTGCGCGTTGAAAATCTTCACGCCGTCGTAGTCGGCTGAATTGATGCCCAGGCGCCCGTCCGAGCCCCAGCCGCACCAGAGGTTGCCATCGCGGTCGACGCGAAAGCCATCCAGCGCGCCCGCGCCGTTAGCGTCGATCAGCTTGGTCTTGTTGGACGCCGTGCCGTCGGGCGCAATGTCGTAGCTCCAGATGCTGCGCGACGGCGTGCCCTTCCACTCGACCACGTAGAGCTTCTTCTCGTCGGGCGAGAACGCCAGGCCGTTCGGGTTGACGAGGTCGGTGATGATTACGCGGACGCTGCCGTTCGGGTCGATCCGGTAGACGTTGGTCGTGGCCTGCTCCGGCTGCGCCTTGAAGCCCTCCCAGTTGCCGTTGATGCCGAACGTCGGGTCGGTGAACCAGATGCTGTCGTCGGACTTGACCACGATGTCGTTGGGCGCATTCAGCCGCTTGCCCTGATATTGATCGGCCAGCACAGTGATGCTGCCGTTGAATTCGGTGCGCGTGATGCGGCGCGTCACGGAGTGCTCGCACGTGACGAGGCGCCCCTGCCGGTCGCGCGTGTTGCCGTTGGCGTAGTTCGACGGCTCGCGGAACACGCTGAACGCGCCGTTCGTCTCGTCGTACTTCATGATGCGGTTGTTCGGGATGTCGCTCACCAGCAGGTAACGCCCGGCGGGAAAGTACACCGGCCCCTCCGCCCAGCGCATGCCGGTGGCGAGTTGCTCTACGGAACTGCTGTAGAGCCGGTATTTCAGGAAGCTTGGGTCGAGCACTTCCACCGCAACGTCGGGGTAGCGCGCGTTCGGCTTGAATCCTTCGATCTTCTGCGCGCCGGCCAAGCCGCTGGCCGCTGCAAGGCCTGCCCCTGCCACGCTCTTGAGAAACCTGCGGCGGTCGACTTCCGCGCTTTCCATGGACATGCTCGTCTCCTGATGGTTGTTATTGGCCCTTCAAGACGAAGGGGCGAGCCGATTCTTGCACCGGCGATCTTTCCCATCCAAGATAAGCACTGACTCAATCCATACAGGTTTTGAATCGATGTTTGAACTCAGCCAACTCCGCTGCTTTGTTGCCGTGGCCGAAGAGCTGCACTTTGGGCGCGCAGCGGAGCGTCTGCACATGACGCAGCCGCCGCTGTCACGCCAAGTGCGCCTGCTGGAACACCAAGTCGGGACAGAGCTGCTGGAGCGCAACAGCCGTTCGGTCAAGCTGACGGCGGCGGGCCGCAGTTTTCTGCCCGACGCATCGCGCATCCTGCGCCTGGCGGACGAGGCGGCCGCCACCGCCCGGCGTGTCGCGACGGGCGCTGCCGGACAGTTGGCCATCGGCTTTACCGCATCAGTCGGCTACGGGAAGCTGCCTTCGCTGGTGAGCGCCGTGCGGGCGGCTTCACCCGGTGTGCGATTGACGCTCAAAGAAATGGTGAGCGGCGCGCAGCTCTCGGCGCTGGACGCGCGCGAAATCGATGTCGGCCTGCTGCGCCCGCCGGTGGAGCACGGCGAGCTGATTGCCGTGCCGTGCTCGCAGGAAGCGCTCGTGATCGCGCTGCCCGAGGCGGTTGCCGACAGCTGGCCGCAACGCCCTAGCCTGCGCGACTGCGAGGGGCAGCCGCTGCTCATGTATTCGCCATATGAGGCGCGCTATTTCCACCAGATGGTGAGCGGCCTGCTGGAACGCGCAGAGGTGCTGCCCGACATCGTCGAATACGTCAGCCAGATCCACTCGATGCTGGCGCTGGTGCGCGCAGGCATTGGCGTGGCGCTCATTCCCGCGGCGGCGGCCATGCTGCACTTCGAGGGCGTGGTCTATCGCCCCGTGCGCACCACGCCCGCCAAGCCGGTCGAACTCTGGATGGCCTATCGCAAGGACAACGACAACCCGGTGTTCAACCTGCTCAAGACGGTGCTGCACAACGCGCTTGCCGAGGGGCGCTGAACTCACGCGGCACCGCATTTGCTGAGCCATGGCGATCCCGACCAGGAGACCGCCATGCCGAAAACACCCCAGAACATTCCACGCACCGCCATGTGGCTCGCCGCGGCGGCCATCGGCCTGACGGTGGTTGCCTTGCCGCATCCCGCCCACGGCAAACTGCCGCCGCCCACGCCGGCTGAGCAAGCCGCCGCTGCCCAGCAGGCCGAGACGGAGCGCGCTCAGAAGGCGCAGGAGCAGGCCCAACTGACCGCAGTGCAGGACCATTTGGCAGCGCGCTTCGGCAAGGGCGGCAATAACGCGCCAGACGCCGTCACGCCGGCCACCAACCTGCCCAAGAACGTCGCGGAAGCGCCTGGTACTGCCGGCCCGCATGGCGGCTCGCGGCCCAGTGCGGAATCCCATTCGGGCAACGCCCGCTAGGCGATTAGCGGAAACCCCGTGTCAAACGTGGTGGCGACCTCCAGCCGCTGTTTGAGCAGGCCCACCTTCACGTAGAAATCGGCCGTGCGCTGCTGCTCGGCAATGAGCTGCGGATCAATGGCGCGCCACACGGTCTGTCGACGTGCGAACTGCAGCCGCGCGGCCTCCGGCGCGATGCCGATGATGCGGGCCAGCGTGGCCGAAAAGCTATCGACATGCTGGTACGACCACACTTGCGCACGCACCACGCGCTGCAGGAAATCGCGCAGTGCGTCGCGCTTGGCTGCTAGGGCCGCGTCGGTCGCCGCCAGGTAGCTGAGGCCCGACCACAACCCTCGTCCGTTGACGAGCACGCGCGCATGTTTGGCCGTTTCGGCCATCGCTGTGTAGGGCTCCCACGTTGACCACGCATCGATCGAACCGTTGACCAGCGCAAGCTTGGCATCCGCCGGCGGCAGGAAGCGGAAGTTGGCGTCGTCCGGACCCAGCCCCGCAGACCCCAACGCCTTGAGCGCCACGAAATGCCCGATCGACCCCCGGTTGGTGCCGATGGATTTGCCCTTCAGATCCGCCGCCGTCTTCAACGGAGAATCGGGCCGCACCAGCACCGCCGTGCCGTACGGGTCCGATCGGCTGGCGCCGATCAACTTGATGCGCGTGCCCGCCGCCAAGGCAAAGATGGCTGGTGCATCGCCTATCGGGCCCAGGTCGACCGCGCCCGCGTTGAGCGCTTCGGCCAACGGTGCGGCCGCCGGAAACTCGGTCCATTGAATGTCGTACGGCACGCCTTTGAGTGCGTCGGCAGCTTCCAGCAGCGCGCGCAGGCCACCCTTCTGGTCGCCCGCCTTGAGCACGAGGCGGGGTTGCGCGATGGACAAGGCAGGCGCGGCAGCAAGTGCCAGCGTGGATTGCAGAAAACGTCGTCGATGTTGCGGCATGGTGATGGAACGATGCAGTCGAGGGTCAGTGAATGAAGCCGCCTTTCACATAGCGCACGGGTTCGGCGTCCATGCGGGCGATCAAGAAATCGAGGCCGCTTGTGCTGCCGGCGGTTCCGCGTGCGGCTGAAGTGCAGAGGAAGTCGGCATCGAACCACGACGTGCCAGGTGCGCCGCGTGCGCGCAACCAGCCGTTGCGATCGGCCAGCAACTGCGTGCTGGAGAACGCTTGCGGCGCAGCGCCAGCGATGGCGGCGAAGACGCTCCAGGCGTCGGCTCCTGTCGCCACGCAACGCGCCTGGAACGCGCGCGTTGGCGGTGGCAACGTGCCATCCGGCGTGATCAGCAACGTCTGGAAACGCGGATCTTCCAGCGGGATGTCGGTGCTCGATGCAGCATCTACCGCCACCACCCGCACGCGTTGGCCGTTGCGCCACGTCGCCAGGGATTGCGGCAGCGCGTCGCCGCAGCGCACGGACAACGCGGGCAGCGCCACCGGCAGCGGCCAGCCGCCGGCACGCACGCCGCCACGCGCGGCCAGCACCTTCATGGCGTCGAGTACCGCCCAGATATCGGCGTCGCTCAGTCGACCGGCAAATGCGGGCATGGTCGACGCACCTTGCGTGTCCTGCATGCCGTGGGCGATGTGCCAGAACAGCTCGCCATCGGCATGACGGCCGAGCAATGGGCCGACCACCGTGGGCGGCCAGCGCGTGAGCGTGGCGGCCAAGGGGCCTTCGCCCCGGCCGTCTGCGCCGTGGCAGCTTGCGCACGCGGCGTTGTAGATGCGCGTGCCCTGCGTGATGGACGCCACCGAAAACGCCGTTGGACTCACATGGAAACTCGTCGGCACGGCGGGCGCCACCACAATCGCCGACGGCCAGGGCGCCACCACAAGCAGGCCCGCCGCGACGCCGGATAACACCGGCCGCCACCGCCGCACGAGCACCGCGATCACGACGGCCAGCAACGCCAGCATCAAGGCAATCAGCGTCAGGCCAAGCTGCCGCGCTTGCCCAAGGTCGATCAACAGGGTCTCGCCCGCGATGCGCACGTTCCACGGCCATGCCGGCTGCCCGTGAGACTCGCCGGTCAGTCCAAACGTGTGCAACAGCACCAGCACGCCGTGCTGCGCCCATTGCAGAAAGCCAAGCAGCGCGTTGAGCCAGACCGTCGCTTCCGGTCCGCTCATGATGGTGCCGCCATCTACCAGGTCTCGCCGAGGCCGAGATGACTGAGTGCCTCGTGCCGCAACGCGCTCAAGCGCGGATCCCCCCGATGGCGCGGGTAAGGCAGATCCACCGTCAGCTCTGCCGTAATGCGTGCGGGGCGCGGGCTGAAGATGACCACCCGCTGCGCCAGGAACAGCGCCTCCTCCACATCGTGCGTCACCAGCACGGTCGAGAAGCGCGCGCGTTGCCACAGCGTCACCAGCTCGCTCTGCATGGCCAATCGCGTGAGTGAATCCAGCTTGCCCAGCGGCTCGTCCAGCACCAGCAACTGCGGATCGTTGACCAGCGCACGCGCCAGCGCCACGCGTTGCGCCATGCCGCCCGACAGCTCATGCGGAAACGCCCGATGAAAGCCGCCCAGGCCCACGCGTTCCAGCGCGTCGTCCACGCGGTCACGCTCTGCGTTGAGCACGCCGCGCGCTTGCAGGCCCAGCGCGACGTTGTCCCACACGCGCCGCCAGGGGTAGAGCGTTGGGTCCTGAAAGACCACCACACGCGACGGGTCCGGCGCGTTGATGGGCGCATCGTCCTGCAGGATGCGGCCGCGCGTGGGCGGCTCCAGCCCCGCAATCAGGCGCAGCAGCGTGGACTTGCCGCAGCCGCTTGGCCCAAGCAGCGCAACGAATTCGCCGGGCTGTATGGTCAGGCTCACACCGTCGAGCACCTGCAGCGGATTCGCGCGGCTGCCAAACCAGTGGCTGACGCCCTGCACGTCGATGCGTGCGCCGACACTGGCCGCAGGCGGCGGCGCCTCGCGTTCCAGCACGGCTACCATTTCAGCGTCCCCTTCTGCCAGACCAGCGCGCGGTCACGCACCTTGAAGAGCAGCGTGATGATGCTGGAGAACAGCAGCGCCATGACGATCAGTGCGGCATACATGTTGACGTACGAGGCCCAGCCTTGCGCCCAGGTCAGGTACCAGCCGAGGCCCGACTTCACGCCCATCATCTCCGCCGTCACCAGCACCGTGAACGAGGCGCCCAGCCCCATGAACAGCCCCACAAACACCTGCGGCAGAGCAGCCGGAATCGCCACACGCAGCACGAGGAATGCGTTGGATGCGCCTAGCGTGCGGGCAACGTCGTAGTAGCTTTTGCTCACGCCCGCCACGCCGGACCACGTGAGCACCGCCACCGGAAAGCCGGAAGCCAGGGCGATGAGGAAAGCCGCCGCCGAATAGCTCGACGGGAAGAAGTAGAACGTAATCGGCAACAGCGCCGTCGCCGGCAGCGGCCCGAGAATGCGCAGCACCGGATGCACCCAGTAGCCCACCGCCCGCGACCAGCCGATCGACACGCCCACCAGAAAGCCCGTCAACGCGCCAAGCAGATAGCCGATGCCGAGCAGCTTGAGCGTATTGAGCACACTGTCGCCCAGACGCGGCCAGTCTTCCGAATAGACCTCGATCAATGCCTGCGGCGGCGCAAAGAACGGTGTGGGCAACGCGCCGGACTTGGCCGTCAGCACCTCCCACAACGCCAGCACCGCAGGCACGGCGATCAGCCATGGCCCGGCCGGTTGCAGCGCTTCCTGCACGGGGCGCAACGGGGCCACATGGCCCGCCGCCAACGCCACCACGAACAGCGCAATGCCAACGATCAACGCGGCAATGCCCAGCTCCGCCGTGAACGCCCAGTCGCTGAAGCCGACCACGTGGTTGGGCCAGCGCCACGTCAGCAGGCCGAAGGCGGCCCAGGCCAATGCGGCCACAGCGCCGGTGCGCCATGCCCCTCCGCGCTCTGCGGCATCGGCAAATGGGTTGGAGAGCGCGGCGGGCGCCTCCAGTGTTTGCGGGATGGTGCTCATGTCGATGTGTTCCTCATGTGCTCACGTGCTCACGCGCCGCGCGTCAGGCCAGCACATTCACGTACACGTGCTGCGCCAGGCGCTGCGGATCGGTGGTCTTCTTGATGACGCCGATGCGGCGGAAGTCTTCCGCGTAGAAGGCGATCTCGTCGCGCAGGTCGACGCCGGTCGGGTGATGCGTGTACGTGAGCGTGGCGTAGAGCTTGCGCAAGTCGTCCAGCGCCACCTTGGGCGAATACTTGGCAAACACCTTGGCGGCCTCATTCGGGTTTTCGTTGACGAAATCCGTGGCCTGCACAATCGAACGCGCCAGTGCAGATGCCGTCGGGCGGTCATTGCGGACCAGCTCGCCGCGTGCGCCGATCACGCAGCAGACCTTGCGCGCGTATTCACCGGAGAGGTTCGTGGCCAGTTCCACGTAGGCGCCGTTCGTGCGCTTCTCCAGCAGGTAGAGGTTCGGGTCGCCGTCGGCAATCGCCTGGATCTCGCCCTTGTCCACCGCCACGCCCAGCAGGTCGGCCGGGTACTGGCGCCACGTGATGTCCTTGTCCGGGTCAATGCCGTTCTTGGCCAGCAAGATGGTGAAAAAGTGCTTGCCCGGCGCGGCAAGATCGCTCACGCCCACGGTCTTTCCCTTGAGCGCCGCCAGGTTCGTGACGCCCGCCGCCTTGGAACCGACAAGCCGCACACAGCCGCCATGCGAGCTGCCGATGATCTTCACGTCGAAGCCCGCCTCCAGCGGCTTGAGCCAGCGGTGGATCATGCCGACCGCCGCGTCGGCCTTGCCGGTGGCGATCGATTCGAGCAGTTGATCGGTCGAGCCGCTGTAGTTGATCAGGTCGACGTGCAGCCCGTTCTTTTCGAAGAAGCCGCGCTCCTGCGCCACCACGATGGGCGTCAGGCAAAACGAGTTCTGGTTCCACGCAAATGTCAGCTTGCGCTGTTGCGAGTAGGCCTTGCGGCCCAGGATCAATGCCGGTGCGGCCAGCGCCGTGGCGGCTGCTGCGTGCAATATCTTGCGGCGCGAGATGCCCGCAGTCTCTTCGCTCATTGAATGCTCCCCGTGATGATGTATTCGATCTGTTTTGTCAGGCGACGGCTTAATCGAGCACGTCCGGCTCGGCCGCGAGCAGGCCGGCGTACAGGCTCTCGAATGCGTGCAGCGCCCCCTCCTGCCCGCCCACCTGGCTGTGCGTGTGGCGCGCCGTGGCCGCATCGATGGGCTGCGGCGTGCCGGCGGCCTCGGCCAGCAGTTGCGTGTGGGCAGCGTTGTCCAGCGCGATGTACCACCATGCCGCGGCTTCCACCGTCGGGCCGGCCGTGAGAATGCCGTGGTTCTTCAGGATCACGCCCTTGTGCGTGCCGCCGTCGGGCTTGGTGAGCGCATGCGCAATGCGCTCGCCCTCGCTGGAATCGACCACCATGCCGGTGAAGTCGCCGAACAGCGCATGGTCTTCATAGAACGAGCATGCATCCTGCGTGAGCGGATCCAGCGGCCGACCCAGCGTCGACCACGCCTTGCCGTAGGTCGAATGGGTATGCGCTGCAGCCACGATGTGCGGATGCGCTTCGTGAATCGCCGCGTGAATCGCAAACGCGGCCTTGTTCAGCGGCCGGTTGCCGATGACCGTCTCGCCACGCGCGTTCACGAGCAGCAGGTCCGACACCTTGATGCGCGAGAAATGCACCCCCAGCGGGTTCACCCAGAAGTGGTCCGTCAACTCCGGATCGCGCGCGGTGATGTGCCCCGCCAGCCCAAGGTCGAAGCCGTGCCGCGCAAACAGGCGGAACGCGCCCGCAAGGCGCTCTTGCCGATGGCGCCGCTCGGCCTCGAGCGTGGGCCGCGTGGCGGGAGGATCAAACCAGAATTTCTGCTGCGGCGTGCTGTTCAGCTTGAGCGTGGACGATGCCGGGCGCTCGATGGAAAGGACTGCGCTCATGCCCGTGCCTCACGCGGCCTTGCGCTGCGCATCGCGCTGCGCCACCAGCTCGCGCACATGCGGGATGAGCGTGCGACCGTAATCCACCACGTCTTCCAGCGGATCAAAACCGCGGATCAGGAAGGTGGTGACGCCCAGGTCGTAGTAGTCGAGCAGCGCATCGGCCACCTGCTCAGGCGTGCCGACCAGCGCAGTGGAGTTGGAGCGTCCGCCGGTTTCCTTGGCGATGGCCGTCCACAAACGTTTGTCGACGCGCTCGCCTTGTTCGGCTGCCGCGAGCAGGCGGCGTGCGCCCTCGCTCTGTTGCGGGCCGCCTCGGCTGTAGCCCTGCTGCACACGCAGCGCGCGGGTCCGCTCAAGGATGTTCTCTGCCCGTGCCCAGGCGGCGTCTTCCGTTTCCGCCAGGATCGGGCGGAACGACACAGAGAACCGGATGCTGCGCCCGTGCTTGGCGGCTTCGGCCCGCACGCGCGTCGTCAGATCGCGCACCTGGTCGAGCGATTCACCCCACAGCGCATACACGTCGGCATGCTTGCCGGCCACCTCGACGGCCACGTCCGAAGCACCACCGAAGTAGATCGGCACATGGGGCTTCTGTGTGGGCTTCACTTCAGAGAAACCCTGCTCGAAGCGATAGAACGCGCCCTCGTGGTCGAACGGCTTCGACTCTGTCCAGATGCGCCGCAGGATGCCAAGGTATTCGTCCGTGCGGGCATAGCGCTGGTCGTGGTCGAGGTAATCGCCATCGCGGCGTTGCTCGCTGTCGGACCCGCCCGAGATGAAGTGCACCCCCAGGCGGCCACCGGTGAACTGATCCAGCGTGGCGATCTGGCGCGCGGCCAGCGTCGGATTGGTAAACCCCGGCCGGTGCGCGAGCATGAAGTGAATGCGTTCCGTCAGCGCCGCTGCGTACGAGATCGTGAGCGTGGCCGACGGCCCCGTCGAGTGGTGCGGCACGAGAATGCGATCAAAGCCGGCCTGCTCGTGCGCCTGCGCAAAGGCACGTACGTAATCGCGGTCGATCACCGGCCCGTTCGGTTCGGGCGGGTGAATTTCAGACTGCTTCTGGCTTTGGATCATGCCGATGAAATCGACGCTCATGCTGGCTCCGTTCTACATATCGTTAGAAGGCGGGCAAGGCGTCACGCCCCGCCGTGAATGCGAATGAAGTTACGTCATCACCAGCATTGCACTAACGAATAATTTCAACGCTGCATATACGGCATAGGTCGTTCGCGTCGCGTGGCAACCCGGATACGCTGTGCGCCAATGTCACCTGCTTCGCACATCGCATCGCCATGTCGCCTGCTCCCTTGCATCGCCTGCCAACGCCGCCCGACCGGCTTGCCGAAGTGCTGGCCACCATTGCTCCGCAGCTGGCCGCGTCCGCCGCAGAGCACGATCTGCAAGGCAGCTTCCCACACGACAACTTTGCGCTGCTGCACACCTCGGGCCTGATCGCGCAAGTCATTCCGCAAACGCATGGCGGTGGCGGCGCCGGCTTGCAGACGGCACGCCAGATCATTGCGTCCATCGCACATGCCGATGCGGCCACCGCGCTTGTGCTGACCATGACGTACCTGCAGCACCGCGCCATCGCGCGTGCCGATACACGCTGGCCGGCGCATGTCAGGCAACAGGTGTTTGCCAGCGCCCTGAACGCGGGCGCGCTCATCAACGCGCTGCGCGTGGAGCCTGACCTGGGCACGCCCGCACGCGGTGGCTTGCCCGCCACCGTGGCAACGCGTGTCGGAAACAACTGGCGCATCCGGGGCCGCAAGCTCTACAGCACCGGCAGCCCTGCCCTGCGTTGGCTGGCCGTGTGGGGCCGCACCGATGGAGCCGAGCCGCGCGTGGGGATCTTTCTCGTGCCGCGCCCGTTGCCGGAAACACCGGGCATCCGCATTGAAGAAACCTGGAACCACCTCGGCCTGCGTGCCTCGGGCAGCCACGACGTCATCCTCGAAGATGTGGAGATTCCGCTCGACCACGCAGTCGACATCCGCCCCGCTGCGGAATGGGCGGCGCACGGTGCCACACAAGCCGACACCGGTGCGCAACTCGACCAGCAGGCGTGGATGACCGTGCTGCTCGGCAGCCTGTACGACGCGGTGGCGCAGGCCGCGCGCGACTGGCTTGTCCAGTTTCTGAACACGCGGGCACCGGCCAACCTGGGCGGGCCGCTGGCCACGCTGCCGCGCATGCAGGAGTCGGCGGGCGAGATTACGGCTGCGCTGCGCACCAACCGCGTGCTGCTCGATCATGCAGCCGAGGCAGCGGATGCGGGCGCCCCGCTTTCCATCACGGATAGCGGGCTCCTCAAGTACACGGTCACCACCAACGCGATCCGCGCCGTGGAGCTGGCGCTGCAGCTGTCCGGTAACCACGGCCTGTCGCGCCACAACCCGCTGGAGCGCCACTATCGCGATGTGCTGTGCAGCCGCATCCACACGCCGCAGAACGATTCCATCCTGCTGGCAGCCGGCCGCACTGCCCTCGGGGTTTAGCTGGACGCCGCCCATCAAGTCCAGCAAGATGCACCGAAACCCCACATCAGGAACCCGCCGATGAGCACACCTGCCCTCGCTGCCGTTTCCGCTGCTGTTTCCTCTGCGGCACCCGCAACCCAGTCCATCGCGCCGCTGCGTGATTTCGTGACGGCGCTGTCTCGCCTGCTGGATCAGCAGCCGACCGAAGCCGAGATCCTCTCGCGCGCCGGTACCCTGCTCGGCGCGCTCGTCGCCCGCGACGACTGGTTGCCCGCTGAATACGCCCAGCCGCACCCCGAGCACTTCCAGCAGTTCCTGCTGCATGCCGATTCGGGCGAGCGCTTTTCCATCGTCAGCTTTGTCTGGGGCCCTGGCCAGCGCACACCCATTCACGACCACACCACGTGGGGCCTGATCGGCATGCTCCGCGGCGCTGAATACTCGCAATCGTTCAAGCTCGACGCGCAAGGCAAACCCCAACCCGAGGGCCCCGCCATCCGCCTGGAGCCCGGCGCTGTGGAGCACGTCTCGCCGCGCGTGGGCGACATCCACCGCGTGCACAACGCCTTTGACGATCGCACGTCGATCAGCATCCACGTGTACGGCGGCAACATCGGCGGCATCCACCGCTCCGTCTATACGGAAGACGGCGAGCGCAAGCCGTTCGTCTCCGGCTATTCGAATACCCATCTGCCCAATCTCTGGGATCGCTCCAAGGACGCGCATGCATCATGAGCACCACCATCGACGCCATCGAATCGCCAGTCGCTGCGCCGCTGGCCGAAACTCACGTCCCGACGCTGGCGTATGCCGACGTGCGCGCCGCTCTGCTGGCCCGCAAGGAGATCGCGCTGGTCGACGTCCGCGAGGAAGACCCGTATGCCCAGGCGCACCCGCTGTGGGCAGCCAACCTGCCGCTCTCCCGGCTGGAGCTGGAAGCGCGGTCGCGCATTCCGCGCCGCGATACGTTGATCGTGCTGTATGGCGAGCACGACGGCGTGGACCTCGCCCCGCGCGCGGCGGCCAAGCTGGCTGAACTCGGCTATACGCGCGTGTACCTGCTCGAAGGCGGCCTAGATGGCTGGCGCGCAGCCGGCGGCGAGGTGTTCCAAGACGTGAACGTGCCCAGCAAGGCCTTTGGCGAATACGTGGAGGCGCACCGCCATACGCCGTCGTTCAGCGCGCAGGAAGTCAAAGCGCTGCTCGACGCCAAGCGCGACGTGGTCGTCGTCGATGCCCGCCGCTATGAAGAGTTTCAGACCATGAGCATCCCCACGGCGACGAGCGTGCCGGGCGCCGAGTTGGTGTTGCGCATCCGCGAGCTGGCGCCGGACCCGAGCACGCAGGTCATCGTCAATTGCGCGGGACGCACGCGCAGCATCATCGGCACGCAATCGCTCGTGAATGCCGGCATTCCCAACCCGGTGGCGGCACTGCGCAATGGCACCATCGGCTGGCTGCTCGCCGATCAGGTGCTGGACCATGGCGCCAGCCGCCGTCACCCGCAGGACGTGTCTGCCGAAACACGCGCGCAGGCACAGGCCGATGCGCGCGCCGTGGCCGAACGCGCCAACGTCCCGCGCATTGCGCTGGCTGACGTTGCCAAACTGGAGGCGCCGGACCGCACGCTCTACAAGCTCGACGTGCGCACGCCCGAGGAATACGCCGCCGGCCACCTACCCGGTTTTGCCAGCGCGCCCGGCGGGCAGCTTGTGCAGGAGACGGATCACACGGCCGCCGTCCGCGGTGCCCGCATCGTCCTGGCCGATGACGACGGCGTGCGCGCCGACATGTCCGCCTCGTGGCTCGCACAAATGGGCTGGGAGGTCTATGTCGTCGATCCGGTCGACGCCAGCGAGCGCAGCGTCACCGGCGCGGGGCAGACACCTGCCCCGCAACCACCCGCCGTGCGCACGGTTGACGCCCGCGCCCTGGCCGGCTGGCTGGAAGCGGGCGACACCGCCGTCATTGACGTCACACGCAGCGCCAACTACGTTGCGCGGCATATTCCGGGCGCGTGGTTTGCCGTGCGCTCGGACCTGCCGGCGGCGCTCGCGCGCATCCCGGCCGCACGCCGCTATGTGCTGACCTGTGGCACCAGCCAGCTCGCCCGCTTTGCCGCCGCCGACCTTGCCGATCTGACGCAAGCCGAAGTGTGGGTGCTCGACGGAGGCACCGCAGCATGGGTGGCCGCCGGCCTGCCCGTTGAAACCGGCGAGACCCACCTGGCCTCAGCCCGCATCGACCGCTATCGCCGCCCGTATGAAGGCACGAGCGCGCCGCGCACCGCCATGCAGGCCTATCTCGACTGGGAGTTCGGGCTGGTGGAGCAGCTGCGGCGCGACGGAACGCACGGGTTCCGGGTTATCTGAGGGGCCGCCAAGGTTCGGAACGTCACGCTTGGCGTTCTGAACTCGACACTTGGGGTTCCAACACCCCACGCTTGAGGTTCCGGACGCCGCGCTTGAGGTTCCGAACCCCACCGGTGGCGTTCGGAACGTGACCGGGGGCGTTCAGAACCTCGATATCTCGTAGTCCGAACGCCGGCATTGAGGTTCGGAACCCCATGCATGGGGTTCCAAACCCCGCACGCCGGGTTCGTAACCCCAAACGTGAGGTCTGGAACCCCGTGATTGGCGTCTCAAACTCCACATACGCCTCCGCTCACTTGCTTGCTAACGCCGCTCACAACGAGCGATAACAAAACTCGTTTTGCGCATAAGCCGGCGTTGAGTAGCATCGGGACTTCCTCGCAGAGGTTCCGTCATGTCCCCCTTCATCGCCCTGTGCCTGCTCATCACCTACGTGGTGTGGGGCACAACGTATCTCGCCATCCGTTTTGCGCTGACCGATCTGCCGCCCTTTCTGATGATGGGCTCGCGCTTTCTGGCGGCGGCGTTGCTGCTCGCCCCGCTGGTCGTGCTGCGACAGCGCAGGCAGCCCGAAGAGCGGCCAACCCTGCGCCAGGTCCGCAACTGCGCGCTCATCGGTGCGTTCATGCTGGTGGGCGGCATGGGCATGACGGCGGTGGCCGAGCAGACCATCTCGTCGGGTGCGACCACGGTGATGATCGCGTCAATGCCGCTGTTCTCCACGCTCTGGACGCTGCTGGCCGGCGGCCGCCTGCGTGCATATGAGATTGGCGCCATCGCGCTGGGCAGCATCGGGATTGCGGTGCTGTTTCGCGGGGCAGAGTTTCAGGCCAGCACGGTCGGCGTGCTGGCGCTGACCACCGCCATTGCTTCGTGGTCATTCGGCTCGCAGCTCTCCAAACGTATCGACATGCCCAAGGGCATGATGGCGTTCGTGCTGGAGATGGCCTTTGGCGGTGTAGCGCTCGTGCTGCTCAGTCTGATCACCGGCGAAACGTGGCCCAGCCACATCGGCATGCATGCCGCGCTTGCGTGGGGCTACCTGGTGGTGTTCGGCTCGGCCATCGCATTCACGGCCTACATGGCGCTGGTGGAACGCGTGTCCACCGTCATGGCGACAAGCTATGTGTATGTGAATCCGCCCATCGCGCTGCTGATGGGCGCATGGCTGGCCGATGAATTGGTCGCACCGCAGACGCTGGGCGCAACGGGCATCATCCTCGCGGCCGTGGTGGTGCTGACGGCCGGGGCAACGCGGGCGGCGCGGCGGGCGGTGGCTTGAACGTCTGCATGACCATTAGCCCGCCAACGACGACGGCAACGACGCGCTCGGCGCCGCCTCGTCTTCGGCACACGCGGTGCCGCTGTCCGCAGCATTGTCCAGGCGGTTGAGCCACGCCATCAACGTGTCGGCTTGCTGGGGGCGCGAGAACAAGTAGCCTTGTCCCAGGTCGCATCCAGCCTCACGCAGCAACGCGAGCTGCTCGGGGTCTTCCACGCCTTCGGCCACGACCTGCATGCGCAGGCTGTGCGCCATGGCGATCACCGCACCGGCAATGGCCTCGCCGTCGCCGGGCATGCGTTGTACGAAGCTGCGGTCGATCTTGAGCTTCTGGATGGGGAAACGCTGCAGATACGCCAGCGACGAGTACCCGGTGCCGAAATCGTCGATCGACAGGCTGATGCCGGCCGCGTGCAGGGATTCGAGCAGCGCGATGTTTGTCTCGATGTCTTCCATCAGCACGCTTTCCGTAATTTCGAGTTCGAGCTGATGCGGCGGCATGCCAGTTTCGCGCAGCACGTCCATGACGTTCTCCACGAGGGCCGGATCGCGCGTCTGCCGCGCCGACAGGTTGACGGCCACCCGCAGCGTGATGCCGTCTTCGCGCATCCAGCGCACGGCCTGTTCGCACGCGGTGCGTAACACCCACAGGCCGAGCGGGACGATCAGGCCGGTTTCTTCCGCCACAGCGATGAACTCGCCAGGGCCGATCAGGCCGATCTCCGGATGGCGCCAACGCACCAATGCTTCCACGCCATAGACGTTTGCCTTGCAGAGCACCGCATCGTGCGCGTCTTCGGTGCGCAGGCGCACCTGCGGCTGGTAGGCCAGCAGCAGTTCTTCGCGATCGAGCGCGCGGCGCAGATCGGCTTCCACGCGCAGGCGGCGGCGCGCCTGCTGGTCCATCTCCGAAGTGAAGCTGGCCGCGGCATTCTTGCCGTGGTTTTTGGCGTGGTACATCGCCGTGTCGGCGTTGCGCGTGAGCACCTGAACGTCGCGTGCGTCATGCGGATAGAGGCTCACGCCCACGCTCGCCGTTACGTAGATCTGATGCAGGTCGAGTGCAAACGGCGCCGCCAGCGCGGCAAGAATGCGTTTGGCCAATCCGTCGGCCAGCGTTGCCGCTTCCGTGTCGGCAATCTGCGCCCGGCCGGACAGCTCAGCGATCACCGCAAACTCATCCCCCCCGATGCGGCACAACACGGCACGCAAGTTGGCTTGGTCGATCACGTCGTTCAGCCGCCGTGCAACCTGGCGCAGCAGTCGGTCGCCGTTGTTGTGGCCCAGCGTGTCGTTGACGACCTTGAAGTTGTCGAGATCCAGCAGGAGCAGCCCCACTGCACCCGCCTGGCCCGCGCGCTTGAGCGACACCTGCAGGCGCTCGTTGAAGGCGTGCCGGTTCGGCAGTTCAGTGACCGAATCGATGTGGGCGAGGTAATCCAGATGCGCCTCTGCCTGCAGCACAGCGCGGCGCATACGGGCGATCACGAGATACGCGAGGCCCATCGCGCCGATACCCACCGACACCGTGAGCACGGCGTAGCCAAGCAGTTGCATGTACAGCTCGGTCAGGCTGGAGCGCACCACCACATAGCCGATCACGCGACGCTCAGATTCCACGGGTTCCACCACCTCCAGGGTGGTGAGCGTGGACACATCCGAGTCCCGCAGCATGGCGGCATCGGGCGCGCGCACCGGTGCGGCATCGCCGTGCTGATACAACGCCAGCGGCTTGCGCAGTGCGCTGAAAATGCCGGCGGCACGCAGCGGCGGCGATGCCTCCAGCGCCGCCAGGGTTTCTTCCGCCGCGCGACGGTCATTGAAGAGCAGCGCGGCCACGCTGTTGGCGCCCACGATGCGCGCCTGCACGTGCACGTCGCGCACCAACGCCGCATGCAGCGCGATGAACTGGAACACGATGAGCAGGAAGCCGGCGATGGTCAGCGCTGCGCCAGCGCCTGCCATGTTGGCCCGCACCATGGAGTGCCCCAATCGAGGCCGTGGAGTCATGATGGACTCGCTCATTGCACGGTCCTCGCTAGCCGCAGCAGTTGTGAGCTGAGCTGAAGATGGGCTTGCCGCGCAGCCACGGCATCGATGTCGAAGACCACGCGATCGTCATGCAGGGCCAAGGCGATCATCGGCTCCGGGTTGCCGGCTGCGCGCTGGCTCTTTGGGCTGTCGGACACTGTCAGCACGGGCGCAGCCGGATCGACGCGCACACCGTTCGGGGTACGCGCATCAAACACGAGGACATGGCATCCGGCGACGGTGCCGTCGTTGATCTTCCGGATTTCCAGGCGGTGTCCGCGCACGGGTTTTCCTGTCAATTTTTCCAAGGCCGCCTGCAATGGATGCTGGGCAGTTACGCACACCACCATCGGGGCGTCGGCCTGCATGACGTCGGCCGGCCAGTTGGTGAACAGTGCGAAGTTGTAGATGAAAGCCGCCTTGACCTGCACCTCGCTGGCCTGCATCTGCGCGTGTGTGGCGCCCATGCATGCCACGCCCGCCAGCACGGCACCCAGCACCGCGCAGAATCTGCGCGGGCCGGGTCTTCGGGCGCGTCGGACGCTGCCGTGCGGGGTGCTCATCGGAAGGTGTAGGTAAATTTCAGGCGAAAGGCACGGCCATCCTGCTCGATTGACGACTGTGGTTGTTCCGGCCCGGCCGGATCCGCATAGCGCCGATCAAACAGGTTGTAGACGCTGGCCGACATCTCCAGGTTGGGCGCCAACTGTGCTGCCAACAAGGTCAGGTTGGCGATCCAGTAACCGCCCACCTGGCCAGCGGTCGTCAGCCGATTGCTGATGTACTGCGCCTCCACCCCAGCACGCCAGTCGCTGCGCCACACAGGCGTGGTGGCGTTGAGCTTGAGCATGTGACGCGGCGAGTTGCTCAGCGCCTGGCCAGTATCAAGATTTTCGGAACGCTGGAAGCTGTAGCTCGTGCGCAGGCGCGTGCCGCCGGCCCAGTTCTGCTCGTAGCCGAGTTCTGCGCCGCGCGTGCGCACGCGCGCTACGTTGCTGAAAAAGAGCAGCCCAGTGTTCGGGTCTTCGCTCTGGCTGATCAGGTTGGAAACGTTGTTCTGAAACACCGACAACGTCGCCTTGCCGCCCGCGGCAACTTGTTGTTCGACCACCGTTTCATACGTGCGGATGCGTTCGGCCGACAGCCCATTGGTGACCTGCTGGCCGCCGGGCGCGCTGGTCTGGTAGTTCAGCTCGTAATCGTTGGGCGCGCGATAGGCCATGCCGTAGATCGCCTTGACGGTGGTCGTTGGGGCGGCATGCCAGATCAGGCCCACGCGCGGGCTGAAGATGCCCGGCGCAAAACTCGTGTGGTCGTAGCGCAGGCCCGTATCCAGCACCCAATCCCGATGGAGCAGGAATTGATCCTGCACATACACGCCCACGCGGTTGTTGTTCCGATGGTCATCGAGGTAACTGGCGTACGGCACCGTATCGAAATTGCGCATTGCATCACGGTAGTCGCGTTGCAGCTCCGTGCCGATGACCAGCGTGTGGCGCTCGATGCGGCGCGTCACGAGCTTGAATTCCGTGCCGTACCACGCAGTGTCGAATAGATCGCGGTTGATGCCGACCGGCGGTGGGCTGTATGCATAGTCTCCCTGCGAGACATAGCGGCCCCAGAACAGTCGCGCCGTCACGTCGGTCGTGTCGTCCAGCGCGTGCTGCCACGTGCCGTTGAACATCTGCCGCGTATCGACGGTGCGCGAGCGCGTGTCGTTGAAGCTCTGGTCGTACGGGGCCGTCGGCACGCCCTTCGTACGATCGACGTAGCCGAAGGTCAGCCCGAACTCGCCAAAACTTCCCTTGGCAAACAGGCGCTTGGCGCGGTCGTAATCCATGCCGCGGGCCACGCCGTCGCTCACGCCGGGCTGGTTGAACTCGGGAAAGTAGAGATCGCGCCCGGGGGCATCGTTCACGCTGGCCGACAGCAGCCATTCGGCGCCGTTCTCTGCCCGCTTGCCCCAGGTCACGCGCGCATCGCGCGCATTGGCGCTGCCCGTTGATCCGCTGGCCTGCACGCCGTCAATGTCACGGCCGCGCTTGGTGATGATGTTGATCACACCGAATAGCGCGTTCGATCCGTACACCGCCGAGCCCGCTCCGGGCACGTACTCCACCCGCTCGATCAGGTCGACGTCCAGGATGGCTTCGGTGCCGACGGACGCTTGGTCGAAGATAGGGTCGTTGGTGCGATGACCGTCAATCAGCAACAGGAAGCGGGTGTCGTAGTCGCCCGCGCGCAAGAAGCCGCGGGCGCCCAGCGTGGTGTAGTTGCGGTCGTAATTGGTGTAGAGCCCCGGCAGACTGCCCAGGATGTCGGCCAGCGTGCGCCAGCCGTAGGCTTTGATGTCTGCCGCGGTGATGACCGAGACGTTGGCGGGTGCCTCATTTGCGGCTTGCGCGTACTTGGACGCCCCGGTGACGACCTGCACCTGCATGAGTTGCTCGATGGGTAGCGCAGTCAGATCTGCGACATCTGTTTGTGCCAGCCCGGGCTGGGAAAGCAGCGCACCGACTACCGCAAACATTTGCGTACATCGCTTTCGGGCGAGCGGCGCTCGCGCCAAGCGCAGAGGCAACGCAAATGAGTGCTCGGCACTCAGGTGTTTCCGGCAACCGAGCGCAAGCGCACCGGCAATCACAACAAGGGGCGACATCAGCAGAACCGGCAGAACCGATCACGTCGATGGAACGACGTTCAGCGGGAGTTCGATAGTTCTGCTCTAAAACGGAGAACCAGCGCGGTTCTTTACCCCACCCCGGGTGGGGCGACACGTCAGCGCCGTTGTGGTGTAGCGGCAGTACAGGCCATTTGTGACGGCCAAGGCTCAGCGGCGGCGCTTGCGCAAACGTTCAATGGCGGCCAGTTGGGCAACGGCTTCAGCCAGTTCAGCCTGCGCACGTGCGTAATCGAATTTGCTGTTGCTGTTCTGCATGTGCTCTTCTGCCGCCTTGCGGGCTTGCTCGGCTTTGACCTCATCCAGGTCGTGGGCGCGCACAGCGGTGTCTGCCAGCACAATGACCTGCTCGGGTTGCACATCGACAAAGCCGCCGGCCACGAAGAGGATCACCTCTTCGTCGTTTTCCTGCGTGACACGGACGGTGCCAGGACGCAGGCGCGTAAGCAGACGTTCATGGCCGGGCAGGATGCCCAGTTCACCCTCGGTGCCGGGGATGACCACAAACTTGGCGTTGCCTTCGTACAGCCGTTCTTCTGCCGTGACGACATCGACCTTCAGCACCGGCATGGTGTCTCCTCTGTTACGCGCATAGGTTCACACGGTAGCATGATGTGCGCCCGGCGCCCTCCTCGCAACTTGCTCCCATTCAGCGCACTTTTCGTTGACAAGCTCGTGGCACTTGACCACCGCCCACACGCGCAGCCTTGGCTGACCGTAAGGTTTCACAGTATGTAGCGTCACAAACGCTGCCTAGACTGTGCGGCTGACGATCAGAAAGACATATCAGGGAAACACAAGCATGCTGGGCGATCTATTGATGTCGTTCTTCGAAGTGGCGCGCCAGGGCAGCGTCACCTCGGCTGCCAAGCACCTGCGTCTGTCGCAGCCGACCGTGACCGGACGCATCCGCCAATTGGAAGAGATGTACGGCGTAGAACTGTTCCACCGCCGCGGCAGCCGGCTGGATCTCTCCGACTTGGGCGTAAGCCTCATGCCCATCGTCGAGCGCCTTGCGCAGCAGGAAGGCGACGTCGATTTTCTCCTGCGCAATGCCGGCGATCTGCGCACCGGCAACCTGCGCGTGGGCGCCACGGGCCCTTACTACATCCTGCCCAGCGTGGCGGCGTTTCGCGCGCGGCATCCGACCATCGAGATCACCATCGAATTTGGCAATTCGCAGCAGATGCTCGAGGCGCTGTCGGAGGTGCGCATCGACCTGGCCGTTTCGTCGCACGCGGTGGATGACGAACGCCTGCATCGCATCACGCTGGCGGAAGACACCATGGTGCTGGTCGTGCCGCTCGACCACGCGCTTGCGCGGCGCCCTGGCATCGCGTTGGATGACGTTGCCGGCTGCCAGTTACTGATGCGCGAACCGGGCTCCGTCACCCGTCGGGTTACCGAAGACGCGTTCGCCGCAGCCGGTATCGAGCCAGCCAGCACGAGCATCATCGGCAGCCGCGAAGCCATTTACGAGGCGATCAGCCTAGGGCTTGGCTGCAGCATCGTCCCCGCACGTGAAGCACCGCGCCGGCCGGACGTGCGCGTGCTGCCGTTTGCAGACAACGCGCCGGTCATCCACGAATACCTGTACTTCCTGAAGGAGCGCAAGGACGCACGGCTGGTACGCGCATTCCTCGACTGCCTGAACCCGCAGGTTGCGCAGGCACCGAAGAAAAACGCCAATGCGTTCATCGCCAAAGTTATGGCGATGGACACAGCCGCGACGCGCTAGGGCCGTAACCTCGCGGTTTTTCAACCGCCCCCGCCCGCCTGCTGTATGCAATCGCTTGCCCTGTTCGACCTGGACCACACCCTGCTGCCCATTGACAGCGAATACGAATGGGGCCGCTTCCTGGTCGCCCAGGGCGCCGTGGATCGAAGCGTCTTCGAGCAAGCCAATGAACGCTGGATGCGGGAATACCTCGACGGCACGCTCGACTTCGCGCGACACGCGCGCTTCTCGCTCGGCTTGCTGGCGCAGCACCCGCGCACACGGCTCGACGCCTGGCGTGCCACATTCTTGCGCGACATCATCACACCCGCCATGCTGCCGCGCGCGCGGCAACTGGTCGACACACACCTGCGCGCGGGCGACCTTTGCTGCATCGTCACCGCCACGCACCGCTACCTGACTGAGCCGATTGCCGCCGCATTCAACGTGCCGCATCTACTGGCGGTCGAAGGCGAGACCCTCAACGGTCAGAGCGATGGCGCGTTCACCGGCAACCCGCTCGGCACCGCCACGTTTGGCGCAGGCAAGATCGTGCGCGTGACGGAGTGGCTCGCGCAGCGCGGCCAGCGCATGACGGACTTCTCGCGCACCGTGTTCTACAGCGACTCGCGCAACGACCTGCCGCTGCTCGAAGCCGTTTCGCATCCGGTGGCCGTGAGCCCCGACACCACCTTGCGGGCCGTGGCCGAATCGCGCGGCTGGCCCATCGTCGAACTCTTTGCTGCCTGAAAACGAAAACGCCCGCGCGGCCTGACCCGTGCGGGCGTCTCTTCACTAAACGAAGCTGTGTCAGGCAGCCACCGCTGCGGGCATGCTTGCCGGTGGTGTCCATTGCGGCACCTCGGTGCCGTCGACGAGCGCATCCATATGCCGATGCGCCAGCGCCGGTCCGACGCTCATGCCAATGCCGCTGTGCATCAGCGCCACGGTGGTGCGATCGTCGACGCGGGTGATCGAGAACGCGCCGCTGCCGGGTACATGGCACTTGGCGCCATATACGCCCTGCCAGCGCTCCACCACGCGCAGCTTGCTGCCGAAGGTGTCACGCGCGAGGTCGAGCATGATGTTGTCGACCGACTCGGCGTTGAACGGGCGTGCGTCCTGGCCGTAGTCGTGCGAATCACCAATGATCCAGTCGCCATAGGGCGTTGGGCTGACCAACAGATGAATGCCGTGGCGTGCCAGCTCGGGGCGCTGATGCTCGATCTGCATGGCCAGCGTCTGGGCGGTCGGCAGATCCGCAAATGCGCCGTAGTGCGTGCATGACAGACCGGTCAGCACCGCGTGTTCCAGGCGGAAACCGTCTTCGGGTGTGACACGCAGCATCTGCAGGCGGCAAACCTGCGGTTGCAGCGCGCGAAGCTGGTCAGCACACAGCGTCTGGTAATCGTGACCGCTGCAGACGACGACTCGTTGGGCGTTGCACACGCCGGCAGTTGTTTCCAGCCGGCCGCCTTCCACATGGCGCACCAGCGTACCGAAATGGAAGCGCACGCCTTGCGTGGCAAGCCATGACGCCAGCGCCGGAATGGCTTCGCGCGAATAAAGCTGCAGATCATCAAAGCCCTGGAGCGCTGCGCGGTGGCGCATGAAGCGGCCATCGTAGAGGTTTGCCAGGTCTGCGCTGCGCAACAGCTTTACGTTGTAGCCGAAAGCCGGTGCGCGCGTCGCCATGAACTCGTCCAGTACGGCTTCTTCTGCGGCATTGCGGGCAAATAGCAGCGCACCGTTGGCGCGCGCAAAGATGCCGGCCTTGTCGGCCCAGTCGAGATACAGCGCGCGGCTTTCGCGCGCGAGGTCCAGCATGACGCCGGGCGGCTGGCCGGTCACCAGCATCTGACCGAAATTGCGAATGGACGCGCCGACGGCAATATCGCTGCGCTCGAATATCGTCACGCGCAGGCCGCGTTTGACCGCAGCGGCCGCGTGCGCCAAGCCCAAAATGCCAGCCCCGACGATGGCGACGTCGGTGCTGGCATCCAGGCCCCCTTGAGTTACGGGAGCTTGCATCGCTTACTTCTTCTCCGACTTGCCGTCGTAGCGCTTCGTCCACTCAGCGAGGATGCGATCGCGATTGGCGCTGGCCCACGTAAAGTCGTTCTTGATCAGACGCTTTTCGTAGTCGGCCGGCAGCAGCGGATCAGGCTTGGAGAAGCCCGGCGTGGCGACCACGGCAAAGTTCTTCTCGTACAGCGCCATTGCAGCCGGGCTTGCGGAGAAGTCGGCCAGCTTCTTGGCGGCGTCCAGGTTTTTCGTGCCCTTCATGATGCCGGTGGCTTCCACGTCCCAGCCCAGGCCTTCGGACGGCAGCACGATGTCGATCGGCGCACCTTCCTTCTTAGACTTCACGGCGCGGTATTCAAACGCGATACCGATCGGGAATTCCCCCGAAGCGGCCATCTTGCAAGGCTTGGAGCCCGAATGCGTGTACTGGCCGATGTTCTGGTGCAGCGCGTCCATGTAGGCCCAGCCTTTCTGCTCGCCCAGCATCTGCAGCCAGGCGCTGACGTCGAGGTAACCCGTGCCCGACGAAGCCGGGTTCGGCATGACGATCTTGCCCGCGTACACGGGCTTGGTCAGGTCGGCCCACGACGTCGGCTTCGGCAGGTTCTGCTTCTGCGCTTCGACCGTGTTGAAGCAGATGGCGGCGCCCCAGGCATCCATGCCAACCCATGCCGGCGGGTTCGCCTTGTCGCGATACGTCGCACCGATCTTCGGCAGATCGGCCGGTGCGTACGGCGTCAGCATGCCTTCCTTGTCCAGGATGGCCAGGCTCGATGCGGCCAGGCCCCACACCACGTCAGCGCGCGGGTTGTTCTTCTCGGCCAGCAGCTTGGCGGTGACGACGCCGGTGGAGTCGCGCACCCACTTGATCTCGATGTCCGGATTGGCCTTCTCGAAAGCCTCCTGGTACGCCTTCACTTGATCAGCTTCCAGCGCCGTGTACACGGTCAGCGTGGTCTTGGCGAACGCCGACGTGGCAAACGCCATCGTTGCCGACGTGATTGCGGCGGCCAGCAGGGAAAGACGTGCGGTCATGGTTTCCTCGGTATGGTGTGATGCAGCGGAAAAGACAACAAACAGGACAACAAACTCAGATGCACTGCGGGCGCTCACCGCGCGCGAGGCGGCGGTTGATATCGGCCACGACTTCAGGCAGATCGGCAATCGTGTCGATCTCGTAGTGCGGTCGGCAGGCGGCAAAGCCGGCCGAGATGGCAACGCGATGCCGCGCGCGCTCATCCGCAGACAGCGCGGCGTATTCCGCGTACGGCAGGCCCAGCGCGTTGCCCGACATGAGCAGCGCAACGGTCCACATGCCGGCGCGGCGGCCCTCTTCGATGCCGGGGACGGTGTCGTCGACCTTCACGCAGGCCGCCACATCGCCAATCGCAAGATCGACCGCGCAACGCAGGGCCTGCGCAGGCCACGGGCGGGCGCGGGGCACTTCGTCGCAAGCGACCACGCAGTCGGGCGTGTAGCCGGCACCGGCAGCCAGGTCGACCACGCGGTCCATCACCACGCGCGGGTAACCCGAGCACGTGCCGATCTTCAGACCCGCTTCGCGCAGTGCGGCGATGGTGTTCAGCGCGCCCGGAATCATTGCGGAATGCGCTCCGACCTTTTCGATCTGCAGCGGCATGAAGCGGTTGTAGATGGCGGTGACATCGTCATCGGTCGGCATGCGGCCATGCGCGAGCGAGAAACGTGCGGCAATTGCGCCGTCGTTGCACAGCGTGCGGATGTGGTCCCACTTGCCCAGGCCCATCGGGCCGCGCGCTTCGTCCAGCGTGATGGCGACGCCAAATTCCGCGAACGCTTCCACGAAGATCTGCGTGGGCGCAAACGAGCCAAAGTCGACGACGGTGCCGGCCCAGTCGAGCACAGCGGCTTCCAGCCGCAACGGCGTGCTGCCGGGATTGAGGCGGTCTGCGCCTGCCTGGCGTGCCGAGATTGGGGAGGAGTCACCCATGTTCATGCTTCCTTTCTGCTTTGTTTCAGTTACGGACTACGAATTCAATGCGCCGCCGTGCGCCAAGCCTGCGTACGCCGCACGATGCCGCGCGTGGCCAGTTCCAGCAGCAGCGATACGGCGATCGACGTGACGAGAATGAGCGTGGACATGGCCGCCGCAGGGCCGATGTCGCCGGCGTCGTCCATGTTCAACACGGCCACGGAAGCGAGCACGGTGTCGGGGCTGTAGAGGAAGATCACTGCCGACACGGTGGTCATGGCCGACACGGACAGATAACGCGCGCAGGACAGCACGGCAGGCAGGCACATCGGCAGCGTCACGCGCCAGTACGTGCGCAGCGCAGACACCTTGAGCGAGGCCGATACCGCCTCGAACACCGGATCGAGCTGCCCGAGCGACGCCACCGACGTAAGGTGCGCCGCCGTGGCGCAGTGCATGATCGTGCAGAGCACCATCAGCGCCATGCCGCCATACAGGCCGTTGAGCGGATTGGCCGGATGGTTGAAGAAGAACACGTAGCCCAGACCGAGCACGAGGCCGGGCACTGCCATCGGCAGCAGCACGGCAAAGCGGATGGCCGAGTGCAGCCAGGATTGCAACCATCCGGCAGCGCGTGTCTTTTCAACCAGCCATGCGCCGGTGAAGATCAGTGCGGTGCCAAACACGGTGGTGAGCGCAGCCAGCTTCAGGCTGTTGCGATACGCCAGCCAGCCGCCGCCGTCCATGTTGTCGAAGTCGTAATTGCGCAGCGACAGTTCGAGGTTGTACGGCCAGAGCTTCACCAGCGATGCGCCAACGGCGGTGGCAAGCATCAGCAGAATCCCGCCGACCACCAGGGTGCTCAGCAACAAGAAGAGCCCGTCGCGTAGGCGATCCGGCTGCGGGTGATAGGGTTGTGCGCGGCTGGCCAGCGCAGCGTGTTGACGGCGCTGCACGAGGCGCTCCACCGCAAAAGTCAGCAGCGCAGGCAGCAACAGCATTAAGCCGATGACGGCGCCGCGTGCAAACTGCTGCTGGCCCACCACCGCCTTGTAGGCTTCCACGGCCAGTACCTGGTAGCTGCCGCCCACCACGGTCGGCACGCCAAAGTCGGTCGCGACCAGCGTGAAGACCAACGCGAAGGCGCCGAACAAACCGTAGCGCGCGCCGGGCAGCGTGACCGTTCGGAACGTGCGCCACGGGCTCGCACCCATGGCACGTGCTGCGTCATACAGGCGGCCGTCTGCCAGCGTGAGCGTCGCCAGCAAGAGCATCAACGCATACGGAAAGGTGTAGAACACCTCGCCCAGCACGATGCCCCAGAAGCCGTAGATGTTGTTGCCGTTCATCCATGCCTTGAACAGGCCCTGGTTGCCAAACAGGTAGACCAGCGCAATGCCCGGCAGCAGCGACGGTGCAAACAGCGGCAGCATGGCGAGCGTGCGCATCGTGCTGCGCAATGGCATGCGCGTGCGTTGCACCGCATAGGCAAGGGCAAACGCCAGCGGCACCACAATCGCGGCCACGGCGCTGGATACGGCCAGCGTACGGCCAACCATGGCAAGAAAGTTCGGCGCCTGGACCACGTGGGCTACCAGCGCGAGGCCGTGCTCGTCTGTGCTGCGCACGCTGGCGACGAGGCCCGTGGCCTGCAACAGCATCATCGCCGTGGGAAGCAGCAAGCCGATGGTGAGCAACAGTAGCCAGCCAAGCTTCATGCCGGTGAGCACCGGAGCATCCGTACGCCAGAATGGCCGGCTCGCAGCGCGAACCGGCTCGGATTGGGTGGCCGCAACCACGTTCGTCTCGGGAGGCAGCATCGACATCGTGGCCTCAGGCATACACGCGCAGGCCGTCGCGCTCCAGCGCGATCCACAGCTTGCTGTCGCCCAAGCCGCTGCGGCCGACTTGCAGCGCGCTCGATGCCACTTCGGCCACCAGCGGTGCATCGGCCAGGCCATCGATCGACAGCGTCACGCGCGTGCGGCTCCCCAGGTAGATCTGGTCGACCACGCGGGCGAGATGGCGGTTAGGGGCGTCGTCATCGGGGTGCAGCGTGACGGCTTCGGGGCGGCAGAACAGGCGGCCCTGCATCGAGCCGCCATCGGCGAAAGCCGGATCGAGCAGCAGCGGTTGGCCGGCCAGCGTGGGCGTGCCATCTTCCGCGCGTTCCAGCGGCAGCCAGTTGGCTTGGCCAACAAACCCGGCGACAAACCCGGTGGCCGGGCGCGAATAGATCTCCGCCGGGGAGCCGGTCTGCTCGATGCAGCCGTTGGACATGACGGCGATGCGATCGGCCATTGCCATGGCCTCGTCCTGGTCGTGCGTGACCATCAGCGTGGTGACGTTCAGCTTGCGCTGCAGGCGGCGCAGCTCGACGCGCAGGTGTTCGCGCACCTGGGCGTCCAGCGCCGACATCGGCTCATCCAGCAGCAACAGCGACGGTGCGGGTGCCAGCGCGCGGGCCAGTGCCACACGCTGCTGCTGACCGCCCGACAGCTGCGACGGGTATTTGGCCTCGCTACCGGCCAGGCCAACCAGCGCGAGCATCTCCGAGACACGCGCCTGCATGCGCGCACGGTTGCCGTTGCTGGCGTCCAGCCCGTAGCCAACGTTCTGCGCAACCGTCAGGTTGGGAAACAGCGCGTACGACTGGAAGACGATGCCGTAGTCACGCTCGCGCGGCGGCAGGTTGGAAATATCGCGGCCACCGGCGACGATCTGGCCGCCGTCGTGCGCCTCCAGCCCGGCAATGATGCGCAGCAAGGTCGTCTTGCCGCAGCCCGAGGGGCCCAGCAGGCAGACGAATTCGCCCTGCGCCACATCCAGCGATACACCGTCGAGTGCCGTGAACGCGCCAAAGCGGCGCGAGACTTGCCGCACGGACAGGAACGGCGCGGCGGAACCCAGAGTCGGGTTGATAACAGGCTGAGAGATGGGCACGGGGGCGCAGACAATGGCAAAAACGGTCGCCACTGTAGCCAGCCGACATGTACCCCTTGTGGCAGTTACCCCAAAAACGCCAATGCGCGCATTTCCGGATTTTGGTTCGGCTTACGACGAGACTGGCCGGACTTCGCTCAGGAAGGCGGCAATCAACCGCGCATCGCGCCGATCTTGCAGGCAGTACAGGTACTCGCTCAGCTCCGGCGCGCCACCTTCAAAGGGCAGCACACGCAGATCGGCGTGGCTTGGCACTTCCTGCCGGGCGATCACGCTGACACCCAGGTTGCGCGTGATGGCCTCCCGGATGGACTCCCGGCTGCCGATCTCCACCGTGGAAGCCGGCGTCACGCCAGCCTGCGCCATCATCGTTTCGGTCATGGCGCGCGTGGTCGATCCCACCTCGCGCACCAGCAGCCGGCATTGTGACAGCGCGCTTACCGGCACGCTCGTCTGGCCGGCGAGCGCGTGGCTTCGATGCACGACGAGCACGAGCGGATCGCGTGCCAGTTCAATACGCAGAAAGCGCGCATCGTCCACGCGCTGCGACGACGACGCCACGTCGACGCGGTACTCCTGCAGCGCTTCGAGCATCTGCACCGAATTGCCGGCTTCGATGCTGACGTCAATGCCGGGATGGCTCTTGCAGAACCGATCCACGATGTCGAGCACGTAATACGGCGCCGTCGCGCCAATGCGCAGGTGACCCGATCCCATGTCGCCAGAGTTGCGCAGGAAGAAGTCGATCTCGGTTTCCTGGCGCACGAGCTGGTCCACCAGGGGCATCAGCCGCACGCCCGCGTCCGACAAGGAGAGCCGGCGCCCGCCCCGGTAGAACAGCTCTACGCCGTAGGCCTCTTCCAGGGCGCGGATCTGCGAAGTCACGGTCGGCTGCGACAGGCCAAGCTGCTTGGCTGCCAGCGTGATGCTGCCCAGGCGGGCAACCATGAAGAACGATTTGAGCTGCGCAACGAGCATCGATGGGTGACGTATTGAGCGCGTTTGCGGCGCGGTGAATGAGCGGGCGGCCCATTCTAGCGGACGGTACCGTCGCCAAAGTGGCGCCAGGCGCCCTCCTCCGTTTTCTGCATCTACATCTGGGGGCTACGACTTTTTCAACCTTTTCGACAACGCAAACTTTGCGCACCCCCACATCGGGGGGAATTGGCGCCTGTGAAGGCGTTATTTCCACGGATCGAATCCGCCACTTCGCCTTGAGAATCCGTCCGCATGTTGCGCTTGAGGCAGTCACGAGCCGCCCTTGCGCACGCATTCGGTATGTGCGGATTTGGAGAGAAGTGGATGGAACGCAGCAGCAACAACGTGCGCGGCACGAAGCAATGGACCATCGCGATGATGGTGGCAGCAGCAGGCACCCTGGCCGCATGTGGCGGTGGCGGTGGTGGCGGCGGCTCGGGGGCCACCCCGGCAGCTACGCAAGGCTCATCCGCCAATATCACTGTGGCGGCGGCGTGCAGCGGGTCGAATTGCGGCGCACTGGGCAACACCTACGCCGGCTCCGGCGTGGGCGTGTGGCAAGCGACCAATGCGGGCGCAGCGGCCGGCTCGGTGCCGGTGTCGATCGCGGGGCTCACGGGCCAGAGCGTGACGCTCGTCTACACGAACCAGAGTGCGGCGGCACAGCCGATGCCGTCCGTCTCGCTGACGGGCCTGGGGCTGCTGAATGCCACCGGCACGCCGGTCGCCAAGCCTGCCGCCGACGTGGCCGGCAATGACGCCAACGCGGCGTTCGACCGCCAGCTTTCCGATTTCAACATGCATGCGCTGGACGGCTACGCCACCGGCGGCGGCCCGCTCAAGACGCAAGGCGCCTCCAACGACACGGTGCTGCGTCCGCAGTCGGTCGCCAGCGTCGGCACGCAGCGAACGTGGAACCACCAGCAGCCGGACGGCACCGCCACCGTGCGCACGGCCACGCTGCGCCAGCAAGCCACGGCCACCGACGGCCGCATCGTCAACCTGTGGGTGGAAAACACCGAATACGGCACGAGCAAGATCAGCGACGGCATCATCAGCACGCTCATCAGCAAGTTCGCTTCAGGCACGCAGTCGGTCTACACGCTGGCCACTTCGCTGGTCGGCCAGCCGTGGGGCAGCTACTCCAGCTCGGCCAGCCTGATCGACCCGAACCAGGCGCTCGACATCGTGGTGCTGAACATCCAGCCCGACGGCCAGGCCTATGGTCGCGTGGGCTACTTCTGGGCACGCAACAACTTCACCACTAACTCGCAGCCGCTGTCGAACCAGTCGCTGTCGCTGTATGTGGATTCGGAAACCATCTACCTGGGCGGCACTGATGGGCTGAACACCGTCATCTCGACGCTCGGCCATGAGTTCACGCACATGGCCAACTTCTACCAGCGTGGCGTGTTGCACGGCTCGCAGTACATGTACGGCACGTGGCTGGAAGAGATGACGGCGATGACGATGGAAGACGTGCTCTCCAGCCAGATCGATCCGACCTTCAACAACGTGCGCGACAGCCGCTTCCCGGCCTGGCTGCAAAGCGCGTACGACTGCTCGCTGACGGCATTTGATCCGTCGCTGTCTTCCTCGTGCCCGGGGTATCCGATTTCGGGCAGCCTGGGCGGCTTCCTGCTGCGCCAGTACGGCATTGCGTATTACGCCAACCTGCTGCAGAACTTCTCGTCGACGGATTCGACTGCGGTATTGAACAACGCCATCCAGGCCGGCGGTGGTGCAGGCCTGGGCGATGCAACGGGCCGCTGGGGCACGGCGGTCGCGCTGCTTCCGGTGCCGGGCAGCCCGTCGGGCTTTGCGTATCCGGCTCGCACGGACAGCGGGTTCTCGATCCCCGCGCTGAATGGCCCGAGCTACAGCAGCCAGCGCACCATGCCGACGTCCGTGCCAGCCACGCTGCAGGGCTTCGGCCAGTTCCCGGTCGCGCGCGGCACGAAGGCCGGCACGTACAGCGAGACGATCACGGTGCCGGCATATTCGACGGTGTCGATCATCATCCACTGACAACGCGCGGCTGAGGGAGCGTACTCCCTTTGGGTTTCAGCCCGTGCTGGAATCTCGAGAAGCACCAAAATGAAAAGGCGCCGAGGGCATTCAACCCTCGGCGCCTTTTCATTTGACTACGGCGGGAACGACCCACCGCAGTCGCGAAACACCTTTACATCTGCACGGTGTCGGCCACTTCCTTGAAGTCTTCGATCTGGTCGAAGTTCATGTACTGGTAGATCTTGTCGCCGTTCGCAGTGAGCACGCCCATGTCGGCCATGTACTCTTCCTTGGTCGGAATCTTGCCCAGACGGGAGCAGATCGCCGCCAGTTCCGCCGAGCCAAGGTACACGTTCGTGTTCTTGCCCAGGCGGTTCGGGAAGTTACGGGTGGACGTCGACATGACCGTCGCGCCTTCGCGCACCTGTGCCTGGTTGCCCATGCACAGCGAGCAGCCCGGCATTTCGGTGCGGGCACCAGCCGTGCCGAACACGCCGTAGTGGCCTTCTTCGGTCAGCTGCTTCTGGTCCATCTTGGTCGGCGGCGCAACCCACAGCTTGACCGGAATGTCGCGCTTGCCTTCCAGCAGCTTCGACGCGGCACGGAAGTGACCAATGTTGGTCATGCACGAGCCGATGAACACTTCGTCGATCTTGGCACCGGCAACGTCGGACAGCGTCTTCACGTCGTCCGGATCGTTCGGGCAGGCCACGATCGGCTCGTGGATGTCGGCTAGGTCGATCTCGATGACGGCGGCGTACTCGGCGTCGGCATCCGGCTGCAGCAGTTCCGGATCGGCCAGCCACTGCTCCATCGCCTTGATGCGGCGCTGCAGGCTGCGCGGGTCTTGGTAGCCCTGCGCGATCATCCACTTGAGCAGCGTGATGTTGCTGTTCAGGTATTCGATGATCGGCTCCTTGTTCAGGTGCACCGTGCAACCGGCGGCCGAACGCTCGGCAGATGCATCCGACAGCTCGAACGCTTGCTCGACCTTCAGGTCAGGCAGGCCTTCGATTTCGAGGATGCGGCCCGAGAAGATGTTCTTCTTGCCTTGCTTGGCGACCGTCAGCATGCCCTGCTTGATCGCGTACAGCGGAATCGCGTTCACAAGGTCACGCAGCGTAACGCCCGGCTGCATCTTGCCCTTGAAGCGAACCAGCACCGATTCCGGCATGTCCAGCGGCATCGTGCCGGTGGCGGCCGCGAACGCGACCAGGCCCGAACCTGCCGGGAAGCTGATGCCGATCGGGAAGCGCGTGTGCGAGTCGCCGCCGGTGCCGACGGTGTCGGGCAGCAGCATGCGGTTCAGCCACGAGTGGATCACGCCATCGCCCGGGCGCAGCGCGATACCGCCGCGCGTGCTGATGAAGTTTGGCAGCGTCTGGTGCGTCTTCACGTCCACCGGCTTCGGATACGCAGCGGTGTGGCAGAACGACTGCATCACCAGGTCGGCCGAGAAGCCGAGGCACGCCAAGTCCTTCAGTTCGTCGCGGGTCATCGGCCCGGTGGTGTCTTGCGAGCCGACCGAGGTCATCTTCGGTTCGCAGTACGTGCCCGGGCGGATGCCTTGGCCTTCCGGCAGGCCGCACGCACGGCCAACCATCTTTTGCGCCAGCGAGAAGCCCTTGCCGCTGTCGGCCGGCTGATGCGGCAGGCGGAACAGCGTCGACGGTGCGAGGCCCAGCGCTTCACGCGCCTTGGCGGTCAGGCCGCGGCCGATGATCAGCGGAATGCGGCCACCGGCGCGCACTTCGTCGAACAGCACGTCGGACTTGACCTGGAATTCGGCGATGACCTTGCCGTCCTTCAGCGCCTTGCCTTCGTACGGGCGCAGTTCAACCACGTCGCCCATTTCCATCTGCGACACGTCGAGTTCGATCGGCAGTGCGCCGGCATCTTCCATCGTGTTGTAGAAGATCGGAGCGATCTTGCCGCCAAGGCACACGCCGCCGAAACGCTTGTTCGGAACGTAGGGAATGTCTTCGCCCGTGAACCACAGCACCGAGTTGGTGGCCGACTTGCGCGAAGAGCCGGTGCCGACCACGTCGCCCACGTAGGCGACCAGGTGGCCCTTTTCCTTCAGGGATTCAATGAATTTGACCGGGCCGCGCTTGCCGTCTTCTTCCGGCGTGATGCCGGGGCGCGCGTTCTTCAGCATCGCGAGCGCGTGCATCGGGATATCCGGGCGGGTGGTGGCGTCCGGTGCCGGCGACAGGTCGTCGGTGTTGGTTTCGCCCGTCACCTTGAAGACGGTGATGGTCAGGCTTTGCGGCACTTCCGGACGGCTCGTGAACCATTCGGCGTCGGCCCAGCTTTGCAGCACGGCGCGGGCGTTGGCGTTACCCTTGTCGGCGAGTTCCTTGACGTCATGGAACTGGTCGAACATCAGCAGCGTCTTCTTCAGCGCCTCTGCGGCGGTGGCACCGACTTCAGCGTCGGACAGCAGCTCGATCAGCGGCTGGATGTTGTAGCCACCCAGCATCGTGCCGAGCAGTTCGGTGGCGCGGGCACGCGAAATCAGCGCGCAAGCGGTCTCGCCCTTGGCGACAGCAGCCAGGAAGCCTGCCTTCACGCGGGCGGCTTCGTCCACGCCAGCGGGCACACGATGGGTGATCAGGTCGAGCAGCGTCTGCTCTTCGCCGGCGGGCGGGTTCGTCAGCAGTTCGACCAGTTCGGCGGTCTGCTGAGCCGTCAGCGGCAGGGGAGGAATACCGAGCGCGGCGCGGGCGGCCACGTGAGCGCGAAAGTTTTCAAGCATGGGAGACCTGCTGAGATGACGTTACAGGGGATCTTTTCAGGCACCCCGAGGCTGGTCCGGGCGCCGCTTGGGCGCGATTCTAATCGCAATACCCCACACGGTCAAATGTCTTATATCTTATATAAGAGTCAAGCGTGCGACCGGGTACCCAACGCCGGCTATTCAGCGATAACCGCCTACCTGCCATCAGCGCGCATCTTGCGGGGGATTCTGCGGATATGCCGCTTGGCACAGCGCTAGCACTTCAGCACGAAACCATTGTTGCGCCGGATCGTGATCGAGGCGCGGATGCCAGATCTCTGAAATGGTGAAAGCGGGTACGGCCAGCGGCAGCTCAAAATACTGCAGCCCGTTGGCAGCCGCGTAATCCGTTACAAAAGCGTTACCCAGGCAGGAATACGGAACGGCGGCCAATAAGTCCGAATGGCGGGCCAGTTGCATCGCGCTCATATAGGACGGCACCACGATTGCCACCTTCCGCCGAAGGTTTGGCGGCTCCAGCGCCACGTCGATCGCATTTTCCGTTTGCCCCGTACGCGAAACCATGACGTGGCCACATGCGGCCCATTGCTCCAGGCGGATGCGGGCATCGCCCAGGAGCGGATGGCCCACGCGGCACACCCCGACATAGCGATCGCGGAAAAGCGGCCGTGTACGGACCTCGGGGGCGGCCGTTCGGACAATACCGATCTCCAGATCAATCGCACCGTCCCGCAGGGGCTGGGCGTTCCAGTCCGGCTTGGGCGTGAAGCGAACTTGCACGCCCGGCGCCGTACGATGGATGCGGTCCATCAAGGCCGCGCCAAGTAAATCGACGAAGCCTTCACCCGCGCGCACGGTGAAGCATTGCTCGAGGGTAGCGACGTCGAACCGATGATCAGCACGGCCGAGCGCCGCCTCCGCTTCACGGGCCAGTGCGGGAATACGCAGGCTTAGCTGCTCGGCATACGGTGTCAGCACCAGCGCGCGGCCAGCCTGCAACAACAGACGATCGCCCGTCGCCATGCGCAGGCGCGAAAGCGTGCGGCTCATGGCAGAGACACTGAGATTCAGGCGCCGGGCCGCACCAGTGACGCTACGTTCACTGAGCAATGCATCCAGCGCAGTCAGGAGGTTGAGATCGACACGTGACATGCGGCCAGAATAATCGAAAACCCTTCCGGCTATGGCGTCTGGTGCAATCGTGGATTGTCGACCAGGCGTCTGGTGCAAAACACGGGCTCTTCCGACAATACACGGCATCCCTGCGCACAACGGAGAATGCCTTGTCCAACGCGCCCAACCACATACCCACCGTGTTGCTGATCGGCGCCTCACGGGGCCTTGGTCATGCCATGGCGGCCGAGTTTCTCAAGAAGGGATGGAATGTCGTGGGCACGGTCCGCGCCGGCAACGACCGGACACTCTTGCACAATCTTGCCAATGCACATCCAGACCGGGTCACCATCGAAACGCTGGACATCACGCGGCCCGAGCAGATTCGGGCCCTGGGCGAGCGCCTGTCCGGCCGGACGTTCGATGTTCTATTCGTCAATGCGGGGACGACCAACCCGGATCCAACGCAGACCATCGGCGAGGTATCCACCGAGGATTTCGTGGCGCTCATGATGACCAATGCGCTCAGCCCGATGCGCGTAGTCGAAAGCCTGGCCCATCTTGTTCCGCCGGCTGGGCTGATCGGAATCATGTCGTCAGGGCAAGGCAGCATTGCCGACAATGAATCCGGCCAGCGCGAACTCTATCGTGGCAGCAAAGCGGCACTGAACCAGTTCATGCGCAGCTTCGCTGCACGCCAGGCGCACACGCCCTTAGCCATGTTGCTGGTCGCCCCCGGTTGGGTGCGCACCGACCTCGGCGGACCTGAGGGACGATTGTCAATCGAAGAGAGTATTCCGGGCGTCGTGAACGTGATTCTGAACAAACTGGGGCGTCCCGGCCTCGAGTATCTCGACTACCGCGGCAGGACTGTCCGCTGGTGATTGGGATGGACTGTTATGGGGAAGCGGCTTTGCAAGTGCTTGCCGCACGAAGCTAGAGCCGTGGGCCGCAACCGGGAGTTGGACTGCGGACATCGGTGTCCGCTCGCCAGGACTTCCGCGTTTGATCCGCACGGCAGTGTATGACTCTCGCGATCGGACGCGCTCAACGATCCGACCGCTCAACGACGACCTCGCTAACCTGCAGCACCGGTGCGATGTCGGTGTAGTTCGCAATGTCGCCTAGGATCTCGGCGCCATGCTCCTGCATGGCGGCCTGGAAGCCCTCGGCCGAATCGCAGATCAACGCGCACATCGCCACGAAGGCAGGCGGTGTACCGGGCGCTCCACCGGCCAAGCCCTTTTCGACGGTGTAGTAAGCGCAGGCGCTGCCCAACCTGGCCTTCACCATCGGCATGTGCCGGTCGCGGTAATAGGTGTGGTCGAAGCGCGCGCCTTCGGTGTACGGGTACATCACGGTGACCTTGATCATGCGATTCTCCTTGTCATCATTGACGTCGTTGCCCAGCGATTCTCGTGAGTGTCAATGATCATACCGGCTTGCGGTCGACGAGGCTTAAGACCTCCGTTCGGTGCGACCGGACAGACCGTTACATCGGCATGCTCAGTCTTGCAGGTCGTCAATGCAGCTGGGAGGAAACAGCCGACGACGCCAAAGAGCCCGTCGTCATCTTCGCCGGCAGCTATCGGCACGAGCGCTGCCGCGCGCTGGTCAACTTTGTTCAGGCGTCGGTGCAGGTTTCGGATTTGGGCAGCGGCGATGCGGGCCAGTGAGGCTGGCCGCTATTGGCCGAAGGAAACCATTCGGCCCATGGATGCGCTTGCACGCAAAGTTGGGCGTTTACGGCGAGCTGGCAGAAGCATCAAATGCAGAGTTGGCAAGATGTCTGACCATCAAGTCAACGAATGCAGACAAGCGGTTAAGCCGCCTCAAGTCACGGTGGTAGCCCATCCAGATCTCGCGATGCGGCGGTTCCGCGTCCAGCTCCAGCCGGCGGATACCGTGGGTCTGGTCTCCCAGCGGGCGCGGCAGCACTGCGATGCCCATTCCCATCGCGCACATCTGCGCTTTGACGTTCCGGTTGTTCGAATGCAGCGCGACCCCTGCATTCGGAAACATTTCCCTCAGCCACGCCGTATCCGGAAACGACCCGCTTAATACATCCGGCGTGATCAGCCGATATCCGCTGCCGTCGCCAGCGACCGGCGCGGGCCCGGTGGCAGACACGTAGACGCCATAGCGCATCTGGAGCAACCGCCGCTGGACGATGTCCTGCTCCTCGAACGGCACAATGCGAAACGCCACGTCAGCCTCCCGTTGCGCCAGGTTGAACAGGCGCGTTCCAGTGAGCACCTCAATCTGGACCTGGGGGTATTTGGCCGCATACGCCGCCAGCACCGGAGGCAACACGTAGGCGCCGAACCAGTCGGCGGAAGTCACGCGTAGCGTGCCGTCGAGCGCTTGTTGCTTCCCGGCGAGCCTGCGCTCCATCGCCAACGCGCCCTCTTCTATCTGCTCGGCAAGAGGAAGCACTCCCATCCCTTCTTCAGTCAGAACGAAACCGTCGGCCGTCCGCTGAAACAGCACCTGCCCTGTGGCCTCTTCCAAAGCGCGCAATCGCCGGCCCGCGGTTGGGTGGCTCACGCGCAGAGCCCGCGCAGCGGCACCGAGCGTGCCCGTGCGGGCGACCGCAAGAAAGATCCTCACATCACTCCACTCCATGCCACCCCTTACAAAACTGAACGGACGGTGTTCATTATATTCAGTTGATGAACAGTATCGAACGTTGCGAGACTACGCTCCATCGCCGCCGAACGATCGGCTGCAGTCAACGGCCTGGTGGGCTCCGTTCAAGCTGGGCCTGACTTTCTGGAGAAAGCAAAGCAAATGGAAATCGGAATCATCGGCCTGGGTGCGATGGGCCGGGAATTTGCACGCAACCTGGCTGCGGCCGGCCACAAGGTTGTCGCATGGAATCGCTCGGGCGGCAGCGTCGCAGGCGTGCGAATGATGGATACGCCAATGCAGGCATTGCAAGCCGACATGGCATTGACCATGTTGTCCGACGACTCTGCCATTCGCAGCGTGCTGATGGAAGGCGATCTTCTGGCGCAGGCAAAGCCTGGCTTGGTGCATGTGGTGTCGTCCACGATCTCGGCTGCGTTTTCAGAAGAGCTGGCGGATCATCATCGCGCCCGCGGCATCGCCCTTGTCGCAGCGCCGGTACTCGGACGGCCCGATGTCGCTGCGCGGGCCGAGCTCAACATTCTTGCCGCGGGTGACCCGGCTGCGATCGATAAGGTCATGCCTGCGCTGGAGGTGATCGGTAAGCGCATCTGGCAGATGGGCGACGATCCGCGCATGGCGTATGCCGCCAAATTGGCGTGCAACATGATGATCAGCTTCGCGATCGAAGCGATGGCCGAAGCGGTGGTGCTGACCGAAGCGCATGGTGTGCCGCGGGAACGCTTTCTGGAGCTGATTCTCGGCACCTTGTTTGGCTCTCGCCCCTACCAGACCTACTCCGGCAACATCATCAAGAACGAATATCCGCCAGGCTTCAAGGCGACACTGGGCCTGAAGGATCTGCGGCTGGCGAGAGAAGCCGCACGGAACACCAACGGCGAGCTACCTATGCTCGACATCGTTTATGCGCGCATGCAGGACGCTGTGGATGCCGGCTACGGCGACCAGGATTGGTCGGCGATGGCCAGAGCCACCTTGGATGGGAAATGACGTAGGTGGCCATATTGCTGTCAACCCAAACCGCACTCCGCTGCGCCTTTTTGACGCCAATGCGGACACCGATACAGAAAAGACAATCATGAAATATCGACATCCAATGACCAAGCTGTTTGTCTTCTGCAGCCTTCTGGCCATGTCCCTGCTACTGCAGTCTGCAGCGCACGCGGCCGCTCCCTTTGCACGTGCCCCAGCGCCAGGCTTTTACCGTTTCATGTTGGGTGGTTATGAGATCACCGCACTCAATGACGGCACGCTGGAATTGCCGGTTGACCAGTTTCTGACGAACACCACCGCGCAAAAGGTCAACAAAACGCTGGCAGAGGATTACCTGCAAAGTCCGCTCGAAACGTCCTACAACGCCTTCCTGATCAATACGGGCGCCAAACTGATTTTGATCGATACCGGCGCAGGCAACATCTTCGGCCCGAACCTGGGGAGGCTGACAGCCAACATGAAGGCATCGGGTTACGCGCCGTCCCAGGTGGATGAAATCGACATCACGCACATGCACGCAGACCATATTGGTGGGCTGACGTCGGATGGAGATATGCGCTTTCCCAATGCGATCGTCCGCGTCAATCGTCGTGAGCTGGATTACTGGCTGAGCGAGGCGAACATGGCCAAGGCGCCAGAGGGCAATCGCGGCGACCAAAAGGGCAGCTATCGCCGTGCGATGACGATCATGGAGCCCTACATCAGAGCAGGCCGCATGCGTCCGTTTGACGGCGCGCAAGAATTGAGCCCCGGCATCCATGCATACCAGAGCGCTGGACATACACCTGGGCACGTGGGCTACATGATCGAGAGCCAGGGGAATCGCTTGATGGTCGTGGGCGACATCGTGCATGTCGCGGCCATTCAATTTGAGGATCCGACGGTCACCGTTTCGTTCGATAGCGACAGCCAGTTAGCCGAACAGGAACGCATCAAGGAATTCACCCGCATCGCCAACGACAAGATACTTTTCGCTGCCGCTCACGTGCCTTTTCCGGGACTCGGGCATTTGCAAGCGGATAAGCATGGCTTCCGTTGGATTCCCATCAACTACTCGGCCGGGAAATAGTCTCAACACATGCAGCGGTCCGAACGCTCGACGATGGCCTCGCTGATCTGGACCACCGGCACGACGTCGGTGTAGTTGGCGATGTCGCCCAGGGTCTCGGCGTGGTGTGGTCGGACAGCGGCGTCGGAACCTTCGGCCAAATCCGACAGACCGTCACATCGGTGCAGATTTCGGCTTTGATTGAGGCGGCGGTATAGGGTTGAGCCGGGGCTCGCATCGCTGGCCGGGTTGGCCTAGCGATGCGGGTCGTTGAGGCTGGCAGTTATTGGCCGAAAACGGATGTTGACCGCCCGACTTCTGAATAGCTGTTTCCGATCCTGAAGGGGCACTCAGGTTACTGGAACCGACGTGATACCTTGCAGCAAGCACTGCCCCTCCTTGACGAGAACGCCTAGCACGCACCTTCGGCAGTCACGATCGAGCGGGCTCGTGGCAGTTCAACATCCATTGCACACCGAAGCGATCCGTCAGTTTTCCGTAGTAGTCCCCCCACGGCTGCATGCCGAGTGCAGTCGTCACGAGGCCTCCTGAACTCAACGCACTGAACAGCTGATCGGTCGATTGCCTACTGTCCATCGCCAGATGGTGCGCGGACCCTCGCATCGGCTCTGCGTCATCATTGTCCGAAGCATAGAAGGCGATGCCATCCCCTTCGAACTTGGCGTGCATGACCTTGCCCCGCATTGCCTCGCTCTTGGGCGGCATGGAGTCTGCGCCGTATCGCACCATCTCTACAATCCGGCCCAGCCCGCATGCCTCATAGAAGCGCAGAGCCTCCTCGCAGGCATCGGTAAAGAATAGGTAATTTGAAAGCAGCATCAAGCACTCCACGTAGAAGGCCAAGCTCGCCGAGTCAGCCCGCGAGTTGCGCATTGGTCAACGCCACACCGCCAATTCCCCACGCACCGTCCACCGCGTGAACCACGTTCACCCAGATGCGGTCCTTGGGCTGCTTCTCGCCCGACATCAAATGGATGATCTCAGTGGCCTCTTCGATATACCCCAATTGAATCTCACGGGTGTTGAATGCAAACGACGGAACTTTCCACTCAATGAATACAACGGCGGCTTCCTTCGATCCGGAAAACGTGTGCTCCTTTGGCACGACGTTGATTGATCCGACGATGTTCGGCGTAATGGCCGAGTTCCCCGCCAGTCCGTGCCACTTGAGCATGGCATCGGAAAGCCGGGAAAAAGCTAGCGGTTCCTGGCCCTGGGGGAGAACGCCTGCGGTGAGAGTGAGGGTGAGCGGCATGAGATTTCTCGAGTCAGAGGGTTGCGGCGTCAGAAGCGATTTCGCCCGTCAATCGAATTTCGAATAACGAACGTGATGCCAATGTAGATAACGAACGTTATTCCGTCAACTACAATCTGATCTTGCTGAAGAGAGGATTTCAATGTCACGAGCCGAACAAAAGGCGCTCACGCGTCAGCGCATTCTTGAAGGATCAGGACGTGCGTTTCGCAAGGGTGGATACGCGGGAACGGGAGTCGACGCTCTGGCCAAAGAGGCGGGCGTCACGTCTGGCGCCTTCTATGTCCACTTCGACTCCAAAGGCGACGTTTTCCGTGAGTCGCTGAGACAAGGAATGGACGATTTGCGAAGAGGTGTCCTTCACTTCCAATCAGAGCATGGGCGGGCCTGGTGGCCAGCGTTTGTGCGGTTCTATCTCAACGCAAAGCGAACCTGCGACCTGTCGGAAAGCTGCACGCTGCAGACGTTGCCGACTGAAGTGGCTCGCTCCGATCAGGAGTCGCGCGCCGCCTTCGAAGTGGCATTGCGCGAAGTTGCACAGACTGTCGTAGATGGCCCCGCGTCGCCCCGCGTCCCACGGAACCTTGAAGCAGCGTGTTCAGCTTTGGCTTCCTTAGTAGGCGCGGTGACACTCGCACGTGCGGTTGGAAGCCCGACCTTTGCAGATCAGATTGCGAACGCGGCCGAGTCGGCGCTGCTGGGCTCAGTTCGAGCCAGGTAAGTTTGCTTGCCGGAAAACGGCTGAAACACGCAGCGGGCTTCGCGCCCGCGCAGCCATGGAGCTCATGGCACATAGTAAGACGGGCGGCCGGTTAGTCGCCCTTTTTTTTCGCACTGCTCGCCGCAGAGGTGATTGGCAAGCTCCGCCAATCCGAACCTATGGCCAAAGGCAGACCCGCATTTTCATTTCACAAGCGACAGCCGCAAAACTTCGCTAACGTGCCGCCGATACGCAGCCGCAGTCCAGCCGCGCTTGACCACCAGATCATCCCAAGTCGCAGATGAGGTGAGTGACCAAATAAGATCCGCAGCGGCAGTGACCGAAATCCCATCACGGAGTTTGCCGTCTGCTTTGATACGGGCGGCAACAACACGGCAGCCTTCCAGGCGATCGCTTTGCCGGTCTTCCCATGCTTGCTCCGCATCGGGATCTTGCCGCCGCAGAAGTTCAAAGGCATCTGCAAGCGGCTTGTACGCGGGGCACAGTCGAGCCTGTCTGTCCACAAGAGCCAGCAGTGCTGCAAGGCCGTTCTCAGCCGCCCTGATTCGCGCCTGCTCTTGAACAATCCCCCGCTTGCCGTCCACATATCGAAGCAGCGCGACGAACAGATCCGCCTTGTTCTCAAAGATCAGATACAGCGCTTGGCGGGACAAGTCTGCCTGCTTGGCAATTTGACTCATCGTGATGCCGGTAGCGCCGCCCTCGATGAGCGCCAATGTGGCTAGCAGAATCCGGGCGCGCGTCGTTGGCTCTGGACTTGACACTGTGTAAACTCCAACTTAGTTTACACAGTGTAAAGCGGCGTTCTCCTTTTGAGAATGGCCCAACTGGAGAACACCATGCAAGTACACATATTTCGAGGCCAAGGTCGCGTATTTGGGTTCACGTTGGATGAGCGCGGCACGAACCTGCCCGAGCGGCACGGCCCGTGGAGCCCGTTCAAGGTGCTCGACATGCACCCGGACGAGCCGCACCGCGGCGTCGACGTGAACGCGTGCCTGGACGATATCGAGCAGTACGGATTCCACCTCACCGACGCACACGAACGAATTACGCACTTGAATGTGGCTTAGCTGCGACGCTAACGGCAGCCCCCCCCGGGGGCACAGGCGTTGGGCGTGTCGTCAGGCTCGATCCGACGCGCTCAAAGATCCAACCGCTCGGCGATGACCTCGCTGACCTGGACCACTGGCACGATGTCGGTGTAGTTGGCGATGTCGCCCAGAATCTCGGCGCGGTGCGGTTGGATGGCGGTCTCGTAGCCTTCGACTGAATCACAGATAAACCCACACATCGCCACGAAGGCGGGCGGTTCAGCTGGCACCCTCCCAGTCAAGCCTTTGTCGATGGTGTAGTAGGCGCAGGCGCTGCCTAGCCTGGCCTTCACCATCGGCATGTGCATGTCGCGGTAATAGGTGTGGTCGAAGCGCGCGCCTTCGGTGTACGGGTACATCACGGTGACCTTGATCATGCGGTTCTCCCTGCCATCAATGGCGTAGTTGCCCTGCGATTCTCGTGACAGCGAATGATCATAGCGGCTTGCGGCTGACGGAGCCCGAGGCTTCTGCTACGGCCAGGCAGACCGCTACACCGGCAAGCTCATCGTCCCGCAGGCCGACGACGCCAAAGATCCGGTCGTGATCTCCGCTGGCAACCATCGGCACAAGCGCACCTGCGCGCTGACTGACTTCGCGCGGGCGTGGTGCAGAGTTCGGATTTGATTGAGACGGGGGTGTGGGAGACGGGAAGGGTTCGCATCGCAAGCGGGGTTGGCGGCCGGAACACCACAGCGATTCCCCTAGCCCTGCGAACGCGCAAGATTGCCTCAAACGCCACCTGTCACGAGGAAAGTGGCAAACCCAATGTTTCGGCAATCGTGCGCGCGGCCTCTGCAGGGCCGAGAGCGGAGGTATCAATGACGATTTCCCCTTTCGGCATCGCCCGCTCGGACGCTTCAAACTGCGTGCGCAATTCACGCAGAACGTCCACCGACTGAAGCTTTCCAAAAGCAGCCCGGCTCGGTGCCGTAAGACGTTCCTCTTGTACGACTGCAGGGACGGTCAGTTGGACAAAATGGGTACTGCCACCGGCGGCGCTCACGCTCTCCACCACCCGCCTGTCGAAGCCTTCGACGACCGTCGGCTCTGGCGCAAACGTGAAGATGAGAGATCGCTTAGCCATTGCCGCCTCGCGCATCACGTCGAGCCACATTTTTTCGCGCAGCCTCACAAACTGCTCGGTTCCGAAAGGGAACACCGCTGCGACGGCATCGACCACCAAGTGGTTGTGGAAGACGGCGTAGCCGGTCATGCGCCCGAGTTCCTTCGCAATGGTCAGCTTTCCAGAAGCGACGGGGCCATGGATAAAGACAAGTTTCATGCTGCTGAAAATGGTTAGAAGACCGGCCACTCGAAAGTCAGGTTCTGGCCGATAGCGATCGATGATGGCCTGCCTACGACTGTCAACTTCCGACTGCGGTCGGTCGTAAGATCGCGGTCCCTTCGCCGCTTCTTGAAGTGCTGAGGTCATTCGACGGCCGGTTTTTTTGGTCGGGCATCGGCCAACACAGTCAACAGCTTCGCAGAACCTTATCTACTTTGCATACACCGGGTCCCGAGTCATTGGATTTGAGGAAGCCGCGTCAGAGAGAGTCTGCACCAGAAGCCGCTTGTATTGCCGCAGCAATCTCGTCTTCGCTGCGCCCCCCATTGATGGCAATGCTTCCCCCAAAGACGAAGTGCGGAACCGAACGCACACCGGCATTGGCCGACTTGAACGCTTCCGCTTCGACGCGATGGTGCTGTTCAGGATCAAGAGCGATAGCCCGAGCCTGATCGCGGTCAAAACCGTAGTCGGTGGCAATGTCGGCCAGCACGTCCGCATCGGCGATGTTCTTCGCTGCGATGAAATAGGCATGGGTGATAGCAACTGCGAGCCTGTGCTGCGTGTTAAGCCCAGCGGCTGCCAGAATCACGGCATGGGCAGCTTGAGTCGGATAGGTCCAGAGCTGGCGGCTAAGATCCAAGACGAAACCCGAAGCGCGAGCTTCTCCTTCGGGGCGAGCAAAGGCGGCCTTCGGATCGGTTATGCCGTAGCGCGAACGCAGCAAGTCGGGAATATAGAGGCCACCTGCCGGCGCATCTGGCAACAGCAGGACTGGATGCTGCCGAATGTCAACGGCCAGGTTGGGGAAACGCTCCGCCAGCACTTTGTCGAGACGGTGGTGCCCGACGATGCACCACGGGCATGTGATTTCGGTATAGAGGTCTATTTGCATAACCATGTCCTCGTGACCTGATCTTCGCGCTATGAATGTGAGGTCAGTTCGGCGTTCCGCACGCTCGTCAGGTCTGCGAGGTCAAGCGGCAGGAATGCGCGGCGGACAAAATGGAGACGGATTGATTTGATCCTGGACGATTCTGTCCTGAGTTGGCCTGCCCTTCGGATCAGTCCAGACCGGTTTTATCGGTTGCCCAATAGACCTTGGCACGCAGGCGTGACTTTTCGACTCCGTGCGTCTTCAAAACTCGGCTCACATGCTGAATCGACGACGCTTTTCCGGTGACGACGAAATTGCTTTCGGATGGTTGGCCGAATGCAAGAATGGCTTCCGAAACTTCGCGGAGGTGCGCTTCATCAGGATGGCGCGGAACCAAAAGAGCACGCAGACCAACCTCTTCAAGTACAGAGGCAGATTCGTCTCGATCATTGACTTCAAAAATGAAGTGCCCTTCTTTGCCGATCCGCTGCAAGGCCAAGGCAAGGCCAAACGATGTCTCGTCTCCAAACAAGACCGTGGGAGATTTGAGTTCGCTCATATCCAGCGACGCACGTGGCCCGAAAAATTGCCGTTCATCACCGACCTGAGCACGCTCGGCCCACACACTGCCGGGACCTATACCGTGGCAATACGCCAAGAATCGCGTTGCGCCGGTTTGTTGATTCCACTCGATCGGCGTGTAGGTTCTCGCAGCAAGCCCTTCGTCAAGCTTCATCTGGAGCTTGTCGCCGAGCGACCAGGCACTTCCCTTTAAAGCATCGCCCTGAAAATCGAATAGGCGAAACTTCTCCGACAAACGTGAGATTCCTACAATGCGCGCCGGCCGCATCCAGAGCCGCGTGATCGTCCGTTCGATCAAGCCGGCTCGGCGGCTGGCAACCGGCTTATCTTGTGCAGGGTGAGCGTGGGTGATTGTCATCGGAGTGTTTCTCCAGAGCCTTGTCGAGACGTTCCTGCGTCAATGGTTGGCGATGCCTGGCGCGGCACGCACGAACTTCTTGTCGGTCACTTGATCAACCAAGAACTTCGCAAGATTGCCTCTTGAGAGCTTCGTGCTGAGTTTGGTTTTTCCATACCAACCCACATCCACACTGCCATCGGCAGGACCATCCTTGAGGTTTGGGATGCGTACCAGTGTCCAGTCCAAGTCCGAATTGGCGATCAATTCGCCAGTCGCTTTGATGTCCTCATACCCCTTACGCGCGATCACCTTGAACAACAGCGCGAACGCATGGGTCTTGAAGGCAAAGCCATCCTTGGGATCACGATAGGCAGCCGTAGAAATCTGGATGAGACGGCGCACGCCTGCGTGCTTCATCGCGGCGATGATGTTGGTCAAGCCGTGCATGACCGGCTTATCGCCTTGCACCTTAAGACTGTTGGGGCCAAGGGCGCTGATGACCGCATCGGCATCTTGAACGCACTTCGCAATGGCGCTTTGGTTTTGCAGGTCGCCGACGACAATTTCGACCCTTCCCGCGAACAACGCGAGTTTCTTTGCGTCGCGCGTATAGACCGACAGGTTGTAGCCCTGCTTCAGGGCTTCCTCGATGACGTGCGCACCGGTCGGCCCGGTTGCACCGAACAGCGCGATTTTTTTCCCGGCCATGAGGTCACGCAGCCTTCGCCAACAAGGCTTTGATGGCCGTTTCGGTGTTGGCGAGTGCTGCCGTCACCGCATCGGGTCCGAAAACCGTGCCTTCGACACGCACCACCTCAACATCGGTCAGGCCGATGAAACCGAGCAGGTGCAGCAAGTAGTTGGTCTGAAAGTCGAACGGTGCCCAAGCACCTTCCGAGAACACGCCGCCGGCAGCGGTAACGAGATAGACCTTCTTGCCGGTCAGCAGCCCCTTCGGCCCAGTATCGCCGTAGCCGAAGGTGACGCCAGGCCAGGTGACGTGATCGAACCAAGCCTTGAGCTGCGAGGGCAGACCGAAGTTGATCATGCCCGAACCGAGCACGATCACATCGGCGGCCTTCAATTCATCGACCAGCTCTTGCGCGACCCTCACCGCCTCGGCCTGTTCGGGCGTGCGATCTTCGGACGACATGACCCGGCCCTGGATGTAGGCCGGTGCGATATGGGGCGGAGGATTCGCGGCAAGGTCGCGCACAGTCAGCGGGCCGCCCATGCGGGCTTCGATACCCTCTGCGATTTCGGTTGCGAAGCGGGTGGAAAGGCTGTCAGCCCCGCGCGGGCTGGACGTGACAAGCAGGGTGCGGCTCATGGTGGCTCCTAAGTATAAAATAAGAACTAAGTCAGTTAATTGACCTGACTTACCAATTCATACGCAGGATGGTATGGTTCCTACCCTGTCCTCACAAGAAGGCACACGCATGTCACCTAGTCACATCGAGCTACCTGCCGATATGCCTGCACCCGATGCCGGCGGTTGTGTGGCAACCCGCGAAATATTGGATCGCATTGGCGACAAGTGGAGCCTCTACATCGTCGCCATGCTGGCCAATGGCCCACTACGTTTCAACGAGTTGAAGCGCAGCATCGAGGGCATTTCGCAGCGAATGCTGACGCTGACCTTGCGCGGGCTGGAGCGCGATGGACTGATCACGCGAACGCTGTTTCCGACCATTCCGCCGCGCGTCGATTACGAACTCACTGACATGGGAAGAACGCTGTTGGAGCCCGTCATGGCGTTGGTCAACTGGGCGAACAAGAACCAAGTCGCCATTGCCGAGGCGCATAAACGTTTTGACGAGGAACCGGAGCCAGATCAGGTCTTGGTTCAGGGCGTTGTCTACCAGCGTCGATAAACGAGTCTGGGCCCTAGGCTTGAGCGCACGCAGCAGCGAAATCCGACTGTGGGTCCGCGTCAGGGAAGACACAAACACCCGCCCCCTCTAGCGCCCGCTCCCGCCCCTGCAAATACCTCAATTGCTCCCCACCCCGCTCCGCCCCGGGGAAGAGATCGACAAAATGCGCCGCATCCTCTCCAGATAGATCACGTCGGCCGGCGGCTCCATCGCCCAGGCCGGCGCCGGGCGGATCTTCACTTGCGCCGGCTTGATGCAGCATAATTTCGAACGATTTTCAATTGGGTTCCAAACCCTCGCACCACAATGCCATATGTAGTTACCGAGTCCTGCATCCAGTGCAAATACACCGACTGCGTCGCTGTCTGCCCCATGGACTGCTTCCACGCCGGCCCGAATTTCCTGGTGATCGATCCGGATGAATGCATCGATTGCTCGATCTGCGTGCCAGAGTGTCCGGTGGGCGCGATCTATCCGGCGGCCGAGGTGCCGGCGGATCAGCAGGACTTCATCGCTTTGAATGCACAACTCTCTCGCCGGGCGGACTGGCCCCGCCTGACCAAGGTGCAGCCGCCACTGCCTGATCATGTGCACTGGGCGCAAGTGAAGGACAAGCGCGATGTTTTGGTCATTGCGCCCGACTGGACTGATTCGACGCTTACCTCGCACACGACCTCTCCATGACCGAACGCATCCTGCTCAATATCGACGCCGGGGTAGCCGAAGTCCGGCTCAACCGCCCCGAGAAGATGAATGCCATCGACCCGGCCATGTTCGAAGCGCTTGTCAGCGTTGGTGAACGCCTGATGAACGAGGCGGATCTACGCGCCGTGGTGCTGTCCGGAGAAGGGCGCGCCTTCTGCGCGGGGCTGGACATGGGGAGCATGGCGAGCCTGGGCAGCAACGATGTGGGTTCGGACATCGGCGCCGGCCGTCTTGCCAAGCGCACACATGGGGCCGCCAATCTGCCGCAGTACGCTTGCACGGTATGGCGCGACCTGCCGGTGCCGGTGTTGGCTGCGGTGCATGGTGTCGCGTACGGCGGCGGTTTGCAGATTGCGCTGGGCGCGGATGTGCGCTACGTGGCGGCCGACGCGCGCCTGTCGGTCATGGAAATCAAATGGGGCTTGGTGCCCGACATGGGCGGCATGGCACTCACGCGCGGTCTGGTTCGCCCAGACCGATTGCGCGAGCTGATCTACAGCGGCCGCGTCGTCAATGGCGAAGAAGCCTGCACCTTGGGCCTGGCGACGCACGTCGCGGACGATCCGCGCGCTGCAGCGCTGGCGGCAGCCCGCGACATTGCGCAGAAGAGCCCCGATGCCATCCGCGCCGGCAAGCGCCTGATGCGTGTTGTGGAAGACGGCGACACCGCGGCCATTTTGCTGGCCGAGTCGGTCGAGCAAGATCGACTGATCGGCGCGGCCAATCAGCGCGAGGCGGTGCTGGCCGGCATGCAGAATCGCGCGCCGGTTTTTCAGCCGGCCGCGAAGTTCGCGGAGAAATAACCCCGCGCGGTAGGCTCAGGCGGCGGCGTGCTTGCCGCCCATCGAGGCGCGCATGGCGTGCGAACGGCTGACCACCTCGTCGCGCAGCTTCACGCGCAAACCCAGAGCAAACGCCGTCTCGGCCACGAGGAATAGCGGGCCGATCACCAAGCCCGCGAGATCATCGACAAACGCCGGTTTGCGTCCTTCGTAGTAGTGACCAACAAACTGGATGATCCAGCCGATCACGAACAAGCCGATGCCCACTGACAACCAGGCCGCCGTCGAATGCGCGGCGACATGGTTGCCCACCCAAACGCACACGGCGATCAACGCAAACATCACCACGCCGAAAATCGCGTCCAATCGCAGGTAGAACAGCGTCGTCAGCACCAGCACGACCAGCGCGGGAGTCACGGCCACGCCTGACAGGTCTGCCAGCACGGGCCGCGACAGCAACACTGCGACCGCCAGCACAATTGCCGGAATGCCAACAAAGTGCGTGGCGATATTGCGGCCGTCCTGGTGGTAGGCGGCGTAGTTGGAAAGATGGTCAGACAGGGTCCGCATGAGGGCCTCCGGATTTTTTGTGCGTTTGCAGCATGGACGCTCAAGCCGCACGCTCGTTATGATCGTTTCATCCTAGTCAGTGGATGGCACGTCGCTCTGTCGCGTAGCCGACAAATTCCACGTTTCCGAAGCGTTCCTCAGTCGCCTCTCAGCCTGCCCCTCATGGACCACCCCGTCGCCACATCCGGCACGCTGGACGCCGCCCCGTACCGCGAACGCCTGCACGCCAGCAGCTGGTTCGGCACGTTGGAGGCCGCCTTGCAGGACGCATTGATCGACATTGCCTCCGTCCGCCGCCTGGGTGCTGGCGAGATCCTCTTCCAGCGTGGCGACGCGCCCGACGGCCTGTACTGCGTGGTGGAAGGCACGATTCGCATCGGCGCGACGAGTGCGGACGGCCGCGAAGCGCTGCTGGCCGTGCTGGAACCCGTCAACTGGTTTGGCGAGATCGGCGTGTTCGATCGCCAGCCCCGCACGCATGACGCCCGCGCCGACGGCAATACGACGTTGCTCCACATGCCACAAGCGGCGCTGATTGCATTGCTGGATAGCTCACCGGCGCTGCTGCATGCGTTTGCCTTGTTGCTGACCCACAAGCTGCGCCTGACTTTCATCGTGCTCGAAGAGACCGCCCTGCTGCCCGCCCCCGTGCGCGTTGCGCGGCGCCTGCTACTGATGGCCGAGGGCTACGGCGACCTCCGCCTGGGCACGCGGCGTGTGCTGCACGTGCCACAGGAGCGGCTTGCGCAATTGCTGGCGCTGTCTCGCCAAACCGTGAACCAGGTTTTGAAGGATTTCCAGGCGCGCGGCATCCTCAGGCTGGCGTACGGAGAAATCGAACTGCTGGACTTTTCGAGCCTCCAGCAACTCGCATATGAGGGAGCAAGGGGGTGAAAATTCATCCAATACCCCTACATGCGATGGGATAGGACCAATCCTATAATGTGTTCCCACTCGCACATTCGCCCTTCGCATGGTGCGGAGTCGGCGATGCGAGTGTCCTTCAACGGAAGAGAAACATCATGCCCCGCCAGACCCCCATCGAGCGCTATCGCAACATCGGCATCTCGGCGCACATCGACGCCGGCAAAACCACCACGACCGAGCGCATCCTGTTCTACACCGGGGTCAATCACAAGATAGGCGAGGTGCATGACGGCGCGGCCACGATGGACTGGATGGAGCAGGAGCAGGAGCGCGGCATCACCATCACGTCTGCCGCGACGCACTGCATGTGGCGCGGCATGGCGGGGGATCGCCAGGAATACCGCATCAACATCATCGACACCCCGGGTCACGTCGATTTCACCATCGAGGTGGAGCGCTCCATGCGCGTGCTCGACGGCGCGTGCATGGTCTACGACTCCGTGGGCGGCGTGCAGCCGCAATCCGAAACCGTCTGGCGCCAGGCCAACAAGTACAAGGTGCCGCGCATTGCGTTCGTCAACAAGATGGACCGCATCGGGGCGGATTTCTTCCGCGTCGAGCGCCAGATGCGCGATCGACTGAAAGGCAACCCGGTGCCGATCCAGATTCCCGTCGGCGCGGAAGATCATTTCCGCGGCGTGGTCGACCTCGTCAAGATGAAGGCCATCGTCTGGGATGACGCCAGCCAGGGCGTCAAGTTCGAGTACGTCGACATCCCCGAAGAGCTGAAGGCCACCGCGCAGGAATGGCACGACAAGATGGTCGAAGCCGCTGCCGAGGCCGACGAAGCCCTGCTCGACAAGTACCTTGGCGGCGAGACGCTCTCCGAAGCCGAGATCAAGCGCGCCCTGCGCCAGCGCACCATCGCCGGTGAGATCGTGCCGATGCTGTGCGGCTCCGCGTTCAAGAACAAGGGCGTGCAGGCAATGCTCGATGCGGTGGTCGACTATCTGCCCTCGCCGGTGGACATTCCGTCCATCCAGGGCCACGGCGAGAAAGACGAACCGCTTGAGCGCCATGCCAGCGACAGCGAGCCCTTCGCCGCCCTCGCCTTCAAGATCATGACCGACCCGTTCGTCGGCCAGCTCGCGTTCTTCCGCGTGTATTCGGGCAAGATCAATTCTGGCGACACGGTCTACAACTCGGTCAAGGGTAAGCGCGAGCGCCTGGGCCGGATCCTGCAGATGCACGCCAACCAGCGCGAAGAGATCAAGGAGGTGCTGGCCGGCGACATCGCCGCGGCCGTGGGCCTGAAAGATGTGACGACCGGCGAAACGCTGTGCGATCCGGAACACGTCATCGTGCTGGAGCGCATGGAATTTCCTGAGCCCGTCATCAGCCAGGCTGTGGAGCCCAAGACCAAGGCCGACCAGGAAAAGATGGGCATCGCCCTGAACCGCCTGGCACAGGAAGACCCGTCGTTCCGCGTAAAGACGGATGAGGAATCCGGCCAGACCATTATTTCTGGCATGGGCGAGCTGCACCTGGAAATCCTAGTGGACCGCATGAAGCGCGAGTTTGGCGTGGAAGCGACCGTCGGCAAGCCGCAGGTGGCTTACCGCGAAACCATCAAGAAGGCCGCTGAAGACGTCGAAGGCAAGTTCGTCAAGCAATCGGGCGGACGGGGCCAATACGGCCATGCAGTCATCACGCTGGAGCCGAACGACGGCAAGGGCTACGAGTTCGTCGACGAGATCAAGGGCGGTGTGATTCCGCGTGAATTCATTCCGGCGGTGGACAAGGGCATCCGCGACACGCTCAACACGGGCGTGCTGGCAGGCTACCCGGTGGTGGACGTGAAAGTGCGCCTGACCTTCGGCTCGTACCACGACGTGGATTCGAACGAAAACGCGTTTCGCATGGCCGGCTCGATGGCCTTCAAGGACGCCATGCGCAAGGCCGGCCCCATCCTGCTCGAACCGATGATGGCCGTGGAAGTGGAAACGCCGGAAGACTACATGGGCAACGTGATCGGCGATCTGTCGTCACGACGCGGCATGGTGCAAGGCACGGAAGACATTCCGGGCGGCGGCGGCAAGGTCGTGCACGCCGAGGTACCGCTGGCCGAAATGTTCGGCTACTCCACCAATCTGCGTTCGCTCAGCCAGGGCCGCGCGACGTACACGATGGAATTCAAGCACTACGCTGAGGCACCGCGCAACGTGTCGGAAGCCGTGATGGCGGCCAAGAAGGTCTGACGCTTTCCAGCTTCATCTGCCTGCGGCCGCCTAGTGCGGCCGCAGTGCTTTGTGCGTTAGCCCGCAGGCAAGTTTTCTACGCAGAAATCGATAAACGCATGCACCTTCGCCGGCAGGTAGCGGCGCGACGGATACAGCGCGTACAGCGCAAAGCGCTCGTCCGGCCAATCGGGGAACAAATCGACAAGCTGACCGTTGCGCAGCAGCGCTTCTGTACCAAGCGCCATCACCTGGGCAATGCCCGCGCCGGCCACGCAGGCCGCGTGCATCGTGCGCACGTCCGACACCATCAACCGCCCGGCGGGCCGGATCTCAATGCGCTCGTTCTGGCGCCAGAACTCCCACTCGTACGGGCGCCCCGTCACCGGGTTGTAGAACAGGATGCGCTCGTGTGAGGGCACATCGCGCGGGTGCGCGGGCTTGCCGCGCCGTGCGATGTAATCCGGCGATGCCACTGTCACGATGCGCGTCTCGACCAGCTTGCGCGCCACGAACGAGCCCACGGGCGGCGGCCCGAAACGGATAGCCAGATCAAACCCGTCGGCCACCAGATCGCCTACGTCGTCCCGCATGATCAGTTCGAGCGACAAGTCCGGGTGGCGCTCGAGAAAACCCGCCACCGGTGTCGCCAGTGCCATCCGCGAGAAAAACGGATCGACATTCACCCGCAAACGCCCTTGCACCGCGCCAACTGCACCCGAGGCCATCGCTGCGGCATCGGCGATGCCCGTCAGGTGTGGGCTGACCTGTTCGTAGAGACGGCGGCCTTCATCGGTCAGGGTGAGCGAACGCGTGGTCCGCTCAATCAGCCGCACGCCGATGCGCGCTTCCAACCGGCTGACCGCGCGGCTTACTCCGGATGGCGACAACCCCAGCGCATCGGCCGCGCGCACGAAGCTGCCGCTTTCCGCCACGGCCGCCAGCAGCGTAATGCCGGAGAACAATTGCCCATCGAACGTCATGCAATCCTTTCCCTTCCGTTGTTATTACGGGAGTTTTTTCACGAATGATTTGCATGGTACGCACTTTATTCAAAGATCGGCAATCGGCACCATGGCCGTCCATCGTTCATGACAACCGAAGGAGCCGCACATGCAACAAACATTGAAGACGCAGGGTGTTTCCATTCCTAGGCTGGGCCTCGGCACATTTCGCGTGGCGAACAACGTATGCCAACCCGTCGTCGAGAGCGCGCTGGCGCTGGGTTATCGGCACATCGACACCGCGGCGATGTATGCCAACGAAGATGCCGTCGGCGCGGCCATCGCCGCCTCGGGCCTGCCGCGCGAAGAGGTGTTCGTCACCACCAAGGTTTGGCATGACCAGCTTGCACCGCGCGCCGTTCCTCTGGCGTTGGAGCAGAGCCTTGCCAAGCTGAAACTCGATTACGTCGACTTGTATCTCGTCCACTGGCCCGCGCCCGACATGGACATGGCGGCAACGATGGAAGCGATGATGGCGCTGCGTGAAAGCGGCCGAGTGCGGGCCATTGGCGTGTGTAATTTCAACCTGCCGATGCTCAAGACCGCCATCGACACGATCGGCACACCCCTCGCGTGCGTGCAGGTGGAATACCACCCGTTTTTGGACCAATCGGCGCTGCTGCGCTACCTGCGCGGCAAGGGCATTCCGCTTACCGCCTACGCGCCGCTGGCGCAAGGGCGCGCGGCCGAAGATGCCACGCTGCAGGCGATTGGCCGCAAGCATGGTGCTTCGGCATCACAGGTGGCCATTGCATGGTTGCTGGAGCAACCTGACGTGATCGCCATCCCCAAGGCCCAGCGGCGTGAAAGCCAGCAGGCGAACCTTGACGCGCTGCGTCTGCACCTGGATGACGCAGACCGTGTCACCATTGCCGCCTTGCCGAAGACGCTGCGTTACGTACGGCCAGCCTTCGCGCCCGATTGGGATGCCGTGCCAGCCTAACGCAGCCACATCAGCCACGCGTACACGATGCCCGCCGCAGCCAAGAGAAACGGCATCGAGTACGCGTGAAACACCCACCAGGCACGACGGTCACCCAGCATGCGTAACGCAATCAGGTTGGCCAATGACCCAATCAGCGTGCCAAATCCGCCCACGCTGACCGCAAAGGCGATCATCGGCCAGTCATGCGAATACTCGGCCAGCAGGATCGCCGCCGGCACGTTGCTGATGATTTGCGACACGCCAATGCCCGCCCAGTACAGATGCATGGGATTGTTCAACGCCAGCGCATCCAGCGCCAGCCGCACGATGCCAAGCTGCGCCACCAGCCGCAGGTCAATGAACATCAGCATGAACACGAGCAGGAGGCCCCAGTCCACCCGGGCCAGCACATAGCGCGCGCTGATCAGGTACAGCACGATCAACCCGGCCGCCGCCACCAGCGGATGGCCCAGATCGGTCAGCACCAGAAACGGCACGTACAGCACGAGCGCCGGCACAAGCAGGCGCTTGTGTAACTCCACGTCGCCGGTTTCAGCATGCAGATGGATTTCGTGCGAGGCAAACGCCAGCCACGTTACCACCAGCAGCAAGGCCATCAGCAGCACGACCATCGGCGTCATCTGCCAGACAAACGCGCCAAATGACAGCCCGGATTGATGCCACAGGAAGAGATTCTGTGGATTGCCGATCGGTGTGAGCGCAGAACCCGCGTTGACCGCCAGCGCCTCGAATATCACCAGCCGCGCCACCGGCAGGCTGGCGACCTGCCGCAAGCCGACGGTAAGTGGCACGATCACGAACAGCGCCACATCGTTGGTCAATACAGTCGACAACACCGCCGAAGCCGCTACCAAGCTGAGCGCCAGCACACGCTCACTGCTGGCTACTTCGACGAGGCGCCGGCCGAGCAACTGCAGCATGCCGCTGGCCTCAACCGCCTTGGTCAAGATGAGCAAACCGGCCAACGCGGCAATGGTGTGCCAGTCAATCAGCGCCGGATATTCAACGATGCGCCGGGGTGCCGCGAGCGTCAGCGCGCCGCAGATGGCCAACAGCGACCAGAAAAAAACGTCTTGTTTAAGGCTGTGCCAGAACGGCGGATGTTGCGACACGGCTTGCGCCATATGCGTGCGTGGCGGATCGCCGTTCATACAAAAGGGAAAGGAAACGTTAGCGCAAACGCGCACAAACCAGCCGGGCGCGGTTTGCCCGGCCGATTGTAGTGCGGCTGCCTCCTGCGCTCAATCGCAAACCGGGCGCGCGTTTGCGTGCCCGGCCTGTATCTAGAGGGGCCAGCTTACGATTCGCGCGAACCCGAACCGCCCGGACGGTCTGAGCCGCCCGACGAACCTCCAGCACCTGGGCGGTCTGAAGACGTCATGCGAGAGCGGTCTTCGGTGCCGCCGCCGGCATGCGGTGCGCCTTGCTGGCCAGCTTGGCTATGCGAGGCACCCGGATGGTAAGCCGACTGCGGATGGCGCTCCGGCCCGCGATACTGGCCTGCCAGGCCATGACCGCCACCGGTGCCGCCCATCGAGCCGTGCTCTGAACGTTCGTGGCTGGCTTCCGCTCCGCCGCCTTGCGTCGGCTGCGCCGGGTGATTGGCGATCACGCGCTCGATCTCAGCCACGGCTTCGCGCGGCGCCAGAACGACCTCCAGCCCCAGCGCGCCGGCCACGGCCATCAGCGTCGACAGGCGGGGATCGGCGCGACCGGATTCCGCGCGCAAATACGCTTCGCGAGAGATACCGGCCATCTTGGCGACATCTTCCTGTTTGAGCTTGCGCGACTTGCGCAGACTGTGTAACTGCTTGAAAGGCTGTTCCATCTGTTCGCTCCTGCACCTGAGATGGGAAACACCGCCGGGTCTGGACCCGAACGATGGGCTGAAAATATGCGGGTCCGGTGGCTGCACCTTCATCCGCGGTCATGCACAACACGGCAACAGCGGCGGTTCATCTATGCACGCCGTTGCACACGTTTTTTGGGGCGGCCTCCGTGATGTGTTTTCTACAGAGTAGACGTAATTTCGACTGCACCCAATATCGACGCGTGATGAAAGCGCATCTCATCAACCCTGTTTATGGTGACAAGGCATCCCGAGGGTCGGTTCCCTCGTAGATGCCGTTTACTTCGCTTGTCAGGCTCTTTTTGTGACGCCTCAAGCGCAAATCCTTGCACCCGCACCACACTTCGTCGATCCGCGCTTGCCCTATCCACCAATCGGAGGGTGCTCTGCGGGAGAGAACCGCCTGAGCCTCCTGTGTCGTCGTCGGGCGACTGCGCGTGCCTCTCGTCACGCAATTGCCGTGCCGGAGGTGATGCGACGGACAGTTGTGGGACGGCCCGGATTAATGGAAATCGCGGCTGGAAGTGGCGAGGCGCCCCAGAAGTGGGGTCAGATCCACCAGATGCTGGGCGACAAGGTGTCGGGTCTCGCGCTCACATTGCCATTTGCCGTAGACGCCCAGCAACTGCGCGTTCAGCACTTCGCGTCGCTGACGCTCGATCAAGTGCGGCCATAGGATGACGTTGATGGCGCCCGTCTCGTCTTCAATGGAAACGAAGATGGTGCCGTTGGCGGTGCCCGGTCGCTGCCGCACCGTGACAATGCCGCAAGCGCGCGCCAGTTGCCCGTTGCGATAGCCGGCCAGCGTGGCGGCGGTGGCAAAACGCATGCGTTCGAGCCGTGCGCGCAGCAGCCCTACCGGATGACTCTGCAGCGACAACCCCAGGCTGCCGTAATCGGCCATCACTTCTTCACCAATGGGCGGTGCGGGCAGCACGAGCGGCGCTTCCACCGGACGGGCCTGGCGTAGCAGCGCGTGATCCTGGCCGGGCTCCTGCAGGGCGAGCGTTTGCCATAGCGCCTGGCGACGGTGGCCGGCCAGCGCCTTGAGTGCATTGGCAGCGGCCAGCACGTTCAGATCGTGGCGATCGAGTGCGGCGCGATGGGCGAGATCTTCCACGCTGGTAAAAGGAGCCTGAGCGCGAGCCGCTTCGATGCGCTCAGCGGCCGGCTTGCGCATGCCCCGAATGCGATTCAACCCAAGGCGGATGTCGGGCTGCACCAGGCCACCTTCACCAGCATCGCCATCGGCACGGGGATGCAGCGTGCTATCCCATACGCTGGCCGTCACGTCAGCCGGCAGCACGCGCACATGATTGCGCCGCGCCTCCTGCACCAGTTGCGACGGTGAATAAAACCCCATCGGCTGACTGTTGAGCAACGCCGCAAAAAACGCCGCCGGCTCGTGGCATTTCAGGAAGCTGCTGACGTAAGCCAGCTTGGCAAAGCCTGCCGCGTGGCTTTCTGGGAAGCCGTATTCGGCAAAACCTTCCATCTGCTTGCACAGCGCTTCAACAAAAGCGGGGTCGTAGCGCCGCTTGACGACCATCGCATGCACCAGACGCTCCTGATGCTGCGTGAGATTGCCCTTGCGCTTCCAGGCGGCCATGTCGCGGCGCAGGCGGTCAGCATCGTCCGCTGTAAAATCGCCGGCCTTCATGGCGATCTCCATCACCTGCTCTTGGAAGATCGGCACACCCAGCGTGCGTTCGAGCACGGCTTTTACCTCGGGGCCGGGGTAGGTCACGCAATCGGTGTTGCCATTGCGCTTTGCCTCGCGCCGCTGCAGATACGGGTGCACCATGCCACCCTGGATCGGCCCGGGCCGTACGATGGCCACCTGGATCACAAGGTCGTAATACTCGCGCGGACGCAGACGCGGCAGCATCGATTGCTGCGCGCGCGATTCGATCTGGAACACGCCGATGGTCTCGGCGCGGCAGATCATGTTGTAGGTTTTCTCGTCATCATCGTGCAGGTGCTGCATGGCGAGCTTGCCGGTTGCGCCGTAGTGCTCGCGCCGTCCGGGCAACGCGTCCACCATATCGAGCGTGCGGCGAATGGCCGTCAGCATGCCCAGCGCCAGCACGTCCACCTTCAGCAGGCGTAGCGATTCGAGATCATCTTTATCCCACTGAATGACACGGCGGTTTTCCATCGCCGCATTCTCGATTGGCACCAGGCGTGAAAGCTTGCCCTGCGCAATCACGAACCCGCCCACGTGTTGCGACAGATGGCGCGGAAAACCACGCAACTGATCCACCAGTTGCGCCCAGCGCAGCACCAACGGCGATTCCGGATCCAGACCCTGCTGGCCTGCGCGCTGCGCAAATTCCTTGCGACTATCCCACCACGCCTGCCCCTTGGCCACCTGCTCGATGATCCCGAGATCAATGCCCAGCGCGCGGCCTACGTCACGCAGTGCGCTACGCGTGCGGTAGGTGATGAGCGCAGCTGCCAGCGCGGTGCGTGTCACACCGTATTTTTTGTAGATGTACTGGATGACCTCTTCGCGGCGCTGATGCTCGAAATCAACATCGATGTCGGGCGGCTCATTGCGTGCACGCGAAAGAAAGCGCGCGAACAGCGTGTTGCCGCTGTCGGGGTTCACCTCGGTAATCCCCAGGCAATAGCACACCGCCGAGTTGGCCGCCGAGCCACGCCCCTGGCAGAGAATCTCCTGGCTGCGAGCGAACTTCACCACGTCATAGACGGTCAGGAAGAACGGCTCGTACCCCAGCTCGGCAATGAGTCCGAGTTCCTCCTGAATCTGCGCGTGCACCTTCTCCGAAACACCATTCGGATAGCGTCGCGCGGCACCAGCGAGCGTTTCGGCGTGCAGGTATTCGACCGGCGTCATGCCTTCCGGCACGACTTCGCTCGGATATTCGTACTCGATCTCGTCGAGGGAGAAATTGCACAACGCCGCTAGCTCCACCGTCCGACGCAGGATCTTGGCACCGCGCTCACCTTGATAGAGAAACGCGAATTGCATGCGCGTGCGCATCGCTTGTTCAGCGCTGGGGGCAAGTTCCAACCCGCATTCAGCAAGCGGCTTGGACAAACGGATGGCGGTCAGCACGTCGTGCAGCGGCTTGCGTTGGCGCGTGTGCATCTGCACGCCGCCGGTCGCGACCATGGGCACATCGATCTGCTCCGATACCGCCGCGACCGTACCGCGATGGCGGTCATCTGCATGCCGTAGCGGCAACTCCAGCGCAATCGATAACCGCTCACCGAACACGCGCTGGCACCACCACACCTGCGCCAGCAATTGCTGTGGGTCGGGATCGTAATCAGGCAGCAGAATCGCCAGGCAATCGGACACGCCGCGCAGGTGAGCGAGCTCCCCTTCTGGGGCGGCCAAATCGTCAGCCAGCAAGCGGTACTCGCCTTTCGGTGCTGCCAGCCGCGCGTGCGTGATGATCTCGCTCAGGTTGCCGTAACCCTCGATGTTCTGCGCCAGCAGCACCAGCCGCAGCCAGGGTTCGCCATCAGCATTGCGCACCGTAAAGCGGCTGCCGATGATGAGCTTCAGTTCGTGTTCCTTGGAGGCCACAAGCGCTCGCGCGGTGCCCGCTACAGAGCATTCGTCGGTCAACGCCAGCGCTTGATAACCATACAGCTTGGCGCGCTCCACCAGTTCATGTGGGTGCGACGCGCCGGTCAGGAACGTGAAGTTGCTGATGCAATGCAGCTCGGCATAGTCGGGCAGAGTGGGAAGTGGCGTGGCCGAAGTCATGATGTGCCTAGCCGAACAAACCGTGCAGATACCAGCGTGCTTCCTCTTCTGCCGCGTTGGCCTTGCCTGCGGAAACGCGCTCGCGATATACCCAGTAACGCTCGCCTTTTTCTCCCTCGACGATGAAGTAATCGCGCTTGATGAGGTCGTCGTCCCACCAGCCAGATTCGATGCGTTCGGGCATCGACACCAGCCGCAACAGCCCGCGGTAATACGGATAATTCTGACGTGTCAGCAGCGGGATCGGCTTCTCCAGCAGCCACAGCGGACGCTCCGGCTGCTGCGCATGCCATTGCGCTAATGCCTGACGCGCGGCGGCACGGCTCTGCGCGGTGGTTGCGGCATTCACCTCGACCCAGTGGTTGGCGCGCTCGGGGCGATGGTCGGCACACGGCTGGGGGTGAAGTACGCTCTCGGCACCCAGCCGAGCGATCAGCGTGTCGATCAGGCGTGCAGCGTCTTCAGCGCGACCACCGGGCTCAGGGAACAACGATTCCGTAGGCGGCGCGAGCGGCGTAGCGTCGGTCACCGTCAGGCGCAGTTCGACCACCGGGGCGATCAGCGTGAGCCGATGCACGCGTTCATGCAGCACCCGCGACAAGTGCGCCAGCGTGCGAACCGGCTGCGCCAGCGCAATCTCCACCGGCGTGGACGAAGCGGCATCCTCACTGCTCCGGCCACGCCGGCGTTCGTGCTCCAGCGTAAGTCGATACGTCTTGGCGCCCAACTGAAGCGCCGACAGCCAGCCGACCAGTTGCAACAACAATTGCTCCGAGGCAACCAACACCCCTTCCGCGTTATCAATGCGGCCGGGCAATTCCAACGGCACATCAAAGCGCAACGGCGCGGTAAACCAGGTGAAGCTTTCGTGCCCGTTGCCATACGCCGCATCGAGCGTATCCACGAGCAACGGCCCGCAGCGCCGCCGCAGGCCGCTACGTGGTAACTCCCGCAAATCGGCCAGCGTGCGGCAGCCGAGGCCCTCAAGCCAATCGGGCCGCGTGAGTCGCGCCACCGCGTCGATCGGCAATTGATCAAGCAACGCCGACAGCCGCTCCTGCCGAACCGCCCTTCGCGCGCACCTTTGACGCGCTGCCGTGCGACGACGGCCACGCACCGGCGCCGGCTGTGCGCTGGCAAGCCATGCCGCACCGCGTGCCGTCGGTCCGGTGCCCAGCTGCGGCATGGCGCCCAACCGAACCGCGCAATACTTCACTGCCCGACACAGCGCGCGATGCCCGCCGAACAGGCGCAAGCTGGCCTCGACCTCCAACAACACCGTCGCTTCATCGACTACGTCCAACGTGACATGCGGCGTGAATGCCAGCAATGCGAGCGCCAGCGATTGCACCAACCGTGCCTCGGCCGCCACATCACGGTCAAGTTGTATAGCGTGCGGTACCAACGCCTGCGCGCCCGCTCGGCGCAGGCCTGCATGTACGCCTTCGCGCATCGCCAACCGGTTGCCCGACACTACGCGCTCCTGCTCCAGCACCACGACCGGCAAAGGCAGCGCGGCCGGATCAGACCACCGGGGTCGAAGCGCGTCGAGTGGGAGACGGGGCAGATGCACCGCGATCCAGAACGGCATGATCGGAAGTGTTTTGATCGGAAAAGTCCGACAAAGCGTCGAACGCCACAGAAGACGAAGGAGACGAAAGCGCGGCCAGCAATTTCGCCGTGGCCGGATCCATGATGAACGGCTCGACCGATGGCACAGGCAACGGACGCACGGAAGCGCGACCGGCCCGAAGCGGATCCGCCAACGGCAGCAGCAACGGAGATTCACGCAACGGCCCACGCCGCTTGTGGAAGAAGATGGACAGCGCATCGGCGCCAGCTGGCTCCAGCCCAAGCCGCAGCATCGCCGGCGACGACTCACGCTGCGCCTGAGCCGGCCGGAACACCCAGATGGCGCTCTCTCCCGCCTGGGCCAACACTTGCAGCCTGCGCAACTCTCCTGGGCGTGCCCGGTTCAGCCAGATCAGCACACCATCGAAAGCCTTGCAGCGTAAAACCTGCTCGGCTGCCCACAGAAGCTCAGCTGGCTTGTCAGCGCGCACCCAGACGATTTGTTCAGGAGAGAAATCCCAGCCTACCAGCCTCACTGCATTCGGCAGATGTGGCGGAGCAATCAACGCAATGCGCCCGGCGCCCGTGCATAGCGCAGACAACGCCGGGCGTAGCAGTCTGCATTCCCCAATACCGGATTGTGGGCACAGCAGCTCGATCAATCCGCCGAGGGGCCAGCCACCACCGGGCAACTCGGCATTCAGCGAGTCATACCCAGTGGCCAAAACGCGCCCGTCGCTTCGCGCCAGACGGCCTGCGCTCCACAATGCCGGATGCAGCGTTTCCGGCAAAGGCACCGTCGGGGCTTTCGGGGCGGACGACCGCAATCCAGACCCCGCGCGTCCAGCGGGGACGGGGCATTCCGCCACATCTTCGGCGATGAAAAGAGACGGGGACAACGCAAACATGGAAACGCCAAAGCAAGCCAATGAACACTGTATGAATATACAGTATCACAGCTTTCCTTCAACACGAGCCCAGTTTTGCATGTGCGTTGCAAGACGACGATAGCAACCTCAAAGCCCAGATTAGAAGGGCTTTGAAGTAGGCATCGCCCAAATATTAGGGGAGGCCAGATCAATAAAAAGCCACATAAATCACTTTATGCTTTGGGCGAGAGATCAGGAGGTGAGGAGTTTGGGGGATGGCTGGAGGGATGGTTGCGATCGCGAAGCGTTCGCGCAAAGCAAACACCCCAGCTCTGAGGCAGAGCTGGGGTGTAGATGGGAGAGCCTGGCGATGACCTACTTTCACACGGGAATCCGCACTATCATCGGCGCGGAGTCGTTTCACGGTCCTGTTCG
>NZ_JAMXHU010000007.1:0-173758 GCF_023955645.1 Ralstonia mojiangensis
CCAATCGCCAACCACTCAATCGACCGCAAACCCGCTCCACACCTACTTCTCCACCGCCTTAACCACACCGCCGTCCCTTTCGTTTCGGCACTGTCGTTTGCAGCGAGGGGCGAACTATAGGCGGGTTCTCGGGGGTTGGCAACACCTTTGTCGTGACGGGTTGATGACGAGTTCGTGAAGAATCGCCGCCAGCCCCGTCTGCGCCTAGGATTGCGGCCGCAAATCATGCGCAAAAAGGGGCTCAGGATACCCGAGGTTATCACTCGGGTATTCCCGAGATCACTCCGCTACCTCGTGCTTATTGGTGCTTGAACGCCGGTGCGCGCTTCTCGACGAAGGCGCGCATGCCCTCTTTCTGGTCTTCCGTGGCGAATGTCGAGTGGAACAGGCGGCGCTCGAGATGTACGCCCTCGCTAAGCGAGGTCTCGTAGGCCGCATTGATCGACTCTTTGATCATCATGACCGTGGGCAGCGAGAAGGCGGCAATGGTTTCTGCGGCGTGGATGGCTTCGTCGAGCAGCTTGTCGGCGGGGATGACGCGCGAGACCAAGCCGGCGCGCTCGGCTTCTTCAGCGCCCATCATGCGGGCGGTCAAGCAGAGATCCATGGCCTTGGCCTTGGAGACGGCGCGCGGCAGGCGCTGCGTGCCGCCAGCGCCGGGCATGGTGCCAAGTTTGACTTCCGGCTGGCCGAACTTGGCGGTGTCGGCGGCGAGGATGATGTCGCACATCATGGCCAGTTCGCAGCCGCCGCCCAGCGCGTAGCCGGCCACCGCGGCGATCACCGGCTTGCGGATGCGGCGGATGGTTTCCCAGTTGCGCGTGATGTATTCGTTCTTATAGACGGTGGCGAAGTCGTAGTCGGCCATGGCGCCGATATCTGCGCCCGCGGCGAACGCCTTTTCACTGCCGGTGATGACGATGGCGCCGATGTTGGAATCGGCATCGAAGGTGAGTAGCGCGGCGCCAAGTTCATCCATGAGCGCATCGTTGAGGGCATTGAGCGCCTTCGGACGATTGAGCGTAATAAGACCGACGCGACCGCGCGTTTCGACCAGAATGTTTTCGTAGGACATGGAAGCTCCAGTTGGAATGGATGTAATATTAGCCGACCAACCGGTCGGTTAATCAATGAACCGATGACCGAGGAGGAGACAAGATGACTAGCCCGACCATTCTGCTTGACTGGCATGAACGCGTGGCAACCATCACGCTGAACCGGCCCGATCAGCTCAACAGCTTCACGGCCGGCATGCACCGGGAACTGCGCGAAGCGCTGGACAAGGTGGAGCGCCAGCGGGCCCGCGCGCTGATCCTGACCGGTGCGGGGCGTGGCTTCTGCGCGGGGCAGGATCTCTCCGAACTCAATTTCACGCCCGGGCAGATGACCGACCTGGGCCAGCTCATCGACGAACAATTCAACCCGCTGGTGCGCCGTCTGCGTGCCATGCCCCTGCCGGTGATTGCCGCAGTGAACGGCGTAGCCGCCGGCGCGGGCGCGAACCTAGCGCTGGCGTGCGACATCGTGATGGCCGCCGAGAATGCGTGCTTCCTCCAGGCGTTTGTAAAGATCGGGCTGCTGCCGGATTCGGGCGGAACGTGGTTCCTGCCCCAGCGCATCGGTGTGGCGCGGGCGATGGGGCTGGCGATGCTTGGCGAGAAGCTCGACGCCAAGACAGCGCTCGCCTGGGGCCTGATCTGGGGCGTTTATCACGATGCCAAGATCCTGTTGACCGAAGTGAATTGCATGGCCGACCACCTGGCCAAGCAGCCGACGCGAGCGCTAGCTGCCATCAAGCGTGCGATGCATGCAGCGCCTACTCAGTCGCTCGACGCGCAGCTGGATCTGGAGCGCGACCTACAGCGCGAACTCGGCAACTCCCGCGACTACGCAGAGGGCGTCGATGCGTTCCTCAACAAGCGCGTGGCGCATTTCACCGGCGAATAAGGACATCAGCGTGACGGAAACAACCCTCCACGATGCACAGGCGCTGGCTGAAGCGGCCTGCAAAAACATGTACGACGCCGACGCCTGCAGCCGCTGGCTCGGCATGCGCGTGGAGGCGGTCGCGCCCGGCTATGCCCGGCTGTCCATGGCGGTGCGACCTGAATTCCTCAACGGGCATCGCACCTGTCATGGCGGATTGATCTTCACGCTGGCCGATTCGGCTTTCGCGTTTGCCTGCAACAGCCATAACCACAACACGGTGGCGGCTGGATGCGGCGTCGAGTTCCTGCGCCCGGCGCACGGCGGCGACACCCTCACAGCCGAGGCAAGCGAGCAGGTGTTATCCGGCCGCCACGGCATCTACGACGTACGCGTGACAAATCAAGCCGGCGAGGTGGTCGCCATGTTTCGCGGCAAGTCCGCACAGATTCGCGGCCACGTCATTCCGGTCCCTGGCAGCCCAGAACCCTAGTTCGACCTCTATATAAAGCCCTCCACAAAACCGCATCACCATTAGAGGACGCCTCAGAACCTGTTCACGATCCGTAGCGAGCGGCCCGAGGTTGGCCCGAGAAGCGCAACCGTACATGGGTACGGTGAGCATCGCAGGGCCAAGATCGGGACGCGCAGTAGGATCGTGAGCAGGTTCGCACGACGGCGTCCCGAGGAGACCCGCATGCGCCCCCGCTCGACCGACCTGCCGCTCGATCCGATCGAGACTGCCAGCCGCGACGCCATCCAGGCGCTGCAGCTTGAACGCTTGAAACACAGCCTGGCGCACGCGTACGAGAACGTGCCCGCCTACCGCGCCAAGTTTGACGCGGCGGGCGTGCATCCGTCGGACTTGCAGTCGCTTGCCGATCTGGCGAGGTTTCCATTCACGACCAAGGCGGATCTGCGCGACAACTATCCGTTCGGCATGTTTGCGGTGCCACAGGATCGGATTGCGCGCATCCACGCGTCGTCGGGCACGACGGGCAAACCCACGGTTGTCGGCTACACGCTGGCGGATATCGATACGTGGGCCGGGTTGGTGGCGCGCTCGATTCGCGCGGCGGGCGCACGGCGCGGCGACAAGGTCCACGTGAGCTACGGCTACGGCCTTTTCACCGGCGGCCTGGGTGCGCATTACGGCGTGGAGCGCGCGGGGCTGACGGCCATCCCGTTTGGCGGGGGGCAGACCGAGCGACAAGTGCAGCTGATCGCCGATTTTCAGCCGCAGATCATCATGGTCACGCCCAGCTACATGCTGGCGATTGCCGACGAGTTCGAGCGGCAAGGCATGGACCCGGCGGCGTCGAGCCTGCAGATCGGCATCTTCGGCGCCGAACCGTGGACGCCCGAGATGCGCAGCGCCATTGAGGCACGCATAGGGCTTTCAGCGGTCGATATCTACGGCCTGTCCGAAGTGATGGGGCCAGGTGTGGCCAGCGAATGCGCCGAAACCAAGGACGGCCCGACCATCTGGGAAGACCACTTTTATCCGGAGATCATCGATCCGGACACGGGCGAGGTGCTGCCCGACGGCGAATTCGGCGAACTGGTCTTCACGTCGCTGACCAAGGAAGCGATGCCCGTGGTGCGCTATCGCACGCGCGATCTGACGCGTCTATTGCCAGGCACGGCGCGTCCGGGCTTCCGGCGCATGGAAAAAATCACCGGCCGCTGCGACGACATGATGATCGTGCGCGGCGTGAACGTATTCCCATCGCAGATCGAAGAATTGATCCTGAAGCACGCGGCACTCTCACCGCACTATCAATGCGTGCTCGGCAAGGAAGGGCCGCTGGATACGCTGACGGTGCGGATCGAGGCGGCGCTGGGCGCGTCGGTTGACGCAGCCCGATCTGCCAGCAGCCAACTGGCGCACGACATCAAGTCGTTGATTGGTGTAACGGCCGCAATCGAGACGCTGGCTAGCGGCGGGATCGAGCGCTCAGTCGGCAAGGCGCGCCGCGTGGTGGACTTGCGGCGCGGTTAGTCCCTCGTCTTAGCGGGCGGCAACGCCCACGCTGCCACCCTTTGGCACGAGCACCCAAAGGCGGCCCGCCTGCTTCATGCGCCCAGCCAGATCGCCCGCGGCATCGCCATGGCCGAAGTAATAATCGGCACGCACGGCGCCGCGAATGGCTGAACCCACGTCCTGCGCAAACACGAGTTTCTGGATGGGATCGGTCGACAGCGGCTTGGTTGTCGACAGAAACACCGGGGAGCCCAGCGGGATGTAAGTCGGATCCACGGCAATCGAACGCTCGTCCGTGAGTGGCACGCCAAGCTTGCCGATCGGGCCACCCGTGTTGCCAGGCGTCTCTGCAAAGAAAACGTAGCGCGGGTTGATGTTGAGCATCTCCTCGACGCGGCCCGGATTGGCGCGCGCCCACGCCTTGATGCCCTGCATGGTGGCCTGCACCGGCGTGATCTCACCCATGTCGAGCAACCAGCGGGCGAACGAGCGGAACGGCTGATTATTGGTTCCGCCCACGCCCAGGCGCATGATGCCGCCCTCTTCCAACTGAACCTGGCCCGAACCCTGGATCTGCAGGAACGCCGCTTCGACCGGGTCGTCCACCCAGACAATCTCTTGTCCCTGGAGCGACGGACTGCGGATCAATTGCGCGCGGGCCGGCAGCGTCTTGCCGCGCCACGCTGCGGGCATGCGGTACAGCGGCGTCTGATAGGCCCCGTGGCGGGTGCGCGAGCCGCGCAGCAGCGGTTCGTAGTAACCGGTGATGAGGCCACTGTCGGTGCCGTCGTCCTTCACAACCCGATACGGCGTGAAGTTGTCTTCAAAGAAGACGCGCATGGCGATCGGATCGCCGGCATCAACCATCAAGCCGGCGGTGCACACGCGCGACCAATCGGCGCGACGCTTCATCGCCTGGCAGTTCGATTGCAGGGCGGGCCAGGCGGAGGCAAGGTCATCGACAGTCCAGCCGGACACATCCGCCCACGTGGCAGGCGCCAGATGCCCGCCGAGCGTGCCGGTGGGCGCCTGCGGCGTTTCGACGCGCGGAGGGGGCCCGCTCGTGCAGGCTGCCAGCATCGCGGCGACCAAGGCTGCGGCCAGAGAACCGAACCGCGCAGCCCATCGGCGGTGCAGAGCGTTGCGAGCCCGAGTCAGTGCGTTCAAGGTTGCTGCTGTCATGCGTGTTCCATCCTGTCCGATGCGGCCGCGGGCTTGGCTACAATGCCTCGCACCCGAGCTTCCCGCCGTCGACCATGAGCGAATTCTTTGAAAACCATCCGATGATGCTGTTCGGCCTGGAGGCCGGCGTGGCGCTGTTCCTGCTGATCTTCATCGTGATCTGGACGATGTCGGGCGCCAAGAAGCACCCGCGCCCGCTGCGTGCGCCGCCCGAACACCCGTCGCGCCACAGCGACGCTGTCAAGCCTTCGGAATCGACCGCCGGCGCCCCGAAAGATTCGCAAGCAGCCAAATCCGACGCACCCTGATTCCCGATCAGTGCAGCATGCGCGGCATCACCAGTGCAAATTCGGGGATGGGCGCCTCGAAGCGGTGACCGTCTTCGGCCACGCAGAAGTATTCGCCGCGCATCGTGCCGACGGGTGTCTTGATGGTCGCCCAGCTCGTGTATTCGAAGGATTCGCCCGGTGGCAGCAGCGGCTGGTGGCCAACCACGCCCAGGCCGTTCACTTCCTGCACCTGCTCGTCGGCGTCGGTGATCAGCCAGTGGCGGGAAATAAGCTGGCTCGGCACGTCACCAGTGTTGCGGATGGTGATGGTGTAGGCGAAGGCGTAGCTGCCCTGCTCCGGCTCGGATTGCTCCGGCAGATAGCGCGTCCGGACCTGGACGGTGAGTTCGTAGCTCGGCATGTCGATCCACAATCAGAATTGGCGCCCATTGTGCGGCATGGCTGTGGCAGCGGCAAGGCGCGGACAGACGGCCGATCCGGCTAAAATAGCGGCCTCCTTTGCGCATCTGCGCGCCTTATCCGTCTCCCATCATGTCCGCAGCCATCGATCCGTCCGGTTTCCGCATCGCCCCGTCCATCCTGTCCGCCGACTTCGCCCGCCTTGGCGAAGAAGTGCGCCGCGTGCTCGAATCGGGCGCCGACTGGATCCATTTCGATGTGATGGACAACCACTATGTGCCGAACCTGACCGTCGGGCCGCTGGTCTGCGAGGCGATCCGCCCGCACGCGCAAAAGGACGGCAAGCCGGTGCCGATCGACGTGCACCTGATGGTGAGCCCCGTCGACCGCATCATCCCGGACTTCGCCAAGGCCGGCGCTGACCTGATCACGTTTCACCCGGAAGCTTCGGAGCACATCGACCGCTCGCTGGCGCTGATCCGCGACAACGGCTGCAAGGCTGGTCTCGTCTTCAACCCGGCCACGCCGCTGCACTATCTGGATCATGTGATGGATCGCCTGGACATGGTGCTCATCATGTCGGTCAACCCGGGCTTTGGCGGCCAATCGTTCATTCCGGAGGCGCTGAACAAGCTGCGCGCCGTTCGCCAGAAGCTCGACGCATACCAGGACAAGACCGGCCGCAAGATCCTGCTTGAGATCGACGGCGGCGTGAAGGCGGACAACATCGCCGAGATTGCCAAAGCCGGCGCCGACACCTTCGTCGCGGGTTCGGCCGTGTTCGGCAAGCCGGATGCGGACGGCGGCTACCGCGGCACCGTGGGCGCGTTGCGCCAAGCGCTGGCACCCCTGGCATGACCACGGGCGCGCTACCCGCCGGCCCCGTCCGCGCTGTCATCATCGACCTGGACGGGACGATGGTCGACACGGCGGGCGACTTCCACGCCGCCATCAATGCGATGCTGGAAGCGCTTGGCGCTGCGCCGGACATGCCCGCCGAAGAAGTTGTCGGCTACGTCGGTAAAGGCTCAGAAAACCTCGTGCGGCGCGTGCTGGACGCGCGCTTGCCGCCGGCCCAGGCCAACAGCCGCTTTGCGGAGGGACTGGAGGCGTACCAGCGCGCCTACATCGCCATCAACGGTCAACACGTGAACGTCTATGAGGGCGTGCGCGAGGGGCTGGCTGCATTGCGCGACATGGGCGTCCCCCTCGCCTGCGTGACGAACAAGCCACACGACTTCACGCAGCCGCTTCTGGCGCAGCTCGGTCTGAACACGTATTTCGACCTGGTCTACCCCGGGGACGCCTTCCAATATCGCAAGCCCGATCCGTACCCCATGCTGCGCGTGGCGGAGGCGTTTGGCGTGGCCCCGGCTGAAATCGTGGCCATTGGCGACTCGGAAAACGACGCCCGCGCGGCCCGTGCTGCCGGCATGCGCGTGCTGGCGGTGCCGTATGGCTACAACCACGGCCAGCCTATACAGGGCGCGGGAGCCGATGCTATAGTCGACACACTTTTTGCGGCAGCTGAGCTGATCCGGCCCTATGCAGAGCCACACAGCATCGTCTCTGCCGCTTCCAACTGACGATCCATGTTCCTGAATCGCAAACGCGTCGACGCTGGTGGTGACCGGGGGGCCTGGCCCTGGCGGCCCTGGCACGCCCTCGTCCGGGCGTAAGCGTTTGCACGGCTGCTGATCGTTCTTCCTCGGTTTTGGCACTCTGGCGCGTCACAAACGCGCCGCTCAAACCACCCTCGCATCTCCTGCCCCAAACGCTGACCGCCCGCCGGTCTTCCGCTGGCCCGCTATCGGCTGCGGACGACCCTTGCGGGATCGCACGGTCGCTTTTACGACGTTCGCGCGTTCCCATCCCTGATGTTCTGCTAACGTTCCGACGGCATCATTGACGCTCTTGCGTTTGCCGTGGAGCGAACGCATGCCGATGGGCGCGCAACCGCCCGCCTGGCGAATCGACCTGACCGCTCATGACCGAACTCGAATTCAAATCGCTGGCCGACCAGGGCTACAACCGTATTCCGCTGATTGCCGAGGCATTGGCCGACCTGGAGACGCCGCTGTCGCTGTATCTGAAGCTGGCGCAATCGCACGACCGCGGTACGCATACGTTCCTGCTGGAATCGGTGGTGGGCGGGGAGCGCTTTGGGCGTTACTCCTTCATTGGCCTGCACGCGCACACGCTGCTGCGCGTCAAGGGCAACCACACCGAGGTGGTGACCGACGGCAAAGTGGTGGAAACGCACGACGGCAATCCGCTGGACTTCATTGCCGCGTTCGAGCGCCGTCAGAAAGTGGCGCTGCGCCCGGGCTTGCCACGTTTCTGTGGCGGGCTGGCTGGCTACTTCGGCTACGACGCCGTGCGCTTCATCGAGCCCCGCCTGGCTGAAACCGCGCCGCCCGACGATCTGCAACTGCCCGACATCCAGCTCATGCTGTGCGAAGAGCTGGCCGTGATCGACAACCTGTCGGGCAAGCTCTACCTCATCGTCTACGCCGATCCGTCCAAGCCCGAGGCCTATTCACGCGCCAAACAGCGCCTGCGCGCGCTGCGCACCAAACTGCACCAGCCGGTGGATGTGCCGGTGACGTCGCCGTCGGTGCGCACCGACACCATCCGCGAGTTCGACAAGGCGGACTACCTCACCGCCGTGCTCAAGGCCAAGGAATACATCGCCGCCGGCGACATGATGCAGGTGCAGATCGGCCAGCGCCTGGTCAAGCCGTTCCGCGACGCACCGCTGTCGCTGTACCGCGCGCTGCGTTCGCTGAACCCTTCGCCGTATATGTATTTCTACAACTTCGGCGACATGCAGATCGTCGGGGCATCGCCGGAAATCCTGGTGCGCCAGGAAGAGCGTCGTGTGCCGGCTGCTGAAAACAACGGCAACGGCACCGACGAATCCGCCCACATCGTCACGATTCGCCCGCTGGCCGGCACGCGCCCGCGCGGCAGCACGCCAGAGCGCGATGCCGAATTGGCCACCGAACTGCTCAACGATCCGAAGGAAATCGCCGAACACGTCATGCTGATCGACCTGGCGCGCAACGACATCGGCCGCATAGCCGAAATCGGCTCGGTCAAGGTGACGGATCAGATGGTCATCGAGAAGTATTCGCACGTGCAGCACATCGTGAGCTCAGTCGAGGGCCGCCTGAAGCCCGGCATGACGAACATGGACGTGCTGCGCGCGACTTTCCCGGCAGGCACGCTGTCGGGTGCGCCCAAGGTGCGCGCGATGGAGATCATCGACGAGCTGGAGCCGGTCAAGCGTGGCATCTACGGCGGCGCCGTCGGTTACCTGTCGTTCTCGGGCGAGATGGACCTGGCCATCGCCATTCGCACCGGCATCATCAAAGACGGCAACCTTTACGTGCAGGCAGCCGCCGGCGTGGTAGCCGATTCGGACCCGGATGCCGAATGGAGGGAAACCGAACACAAGGCGCGCGCCGTGCTGCGTGCGGCCGAGCAAGTGCAAGACGGCCTCGACGCCGATTTCTGAGGTCAAGGAGACCACCATGCTTTTGATGCTCGATAACTACGACTCCTTTACCTACAACATCGTCCAGTACTTTGGTGAACTCGGCCAGGACGTGCACACCGTCCGCAACGACGAGATCACGATCGAAGAGATCGAGAAGCTGAACCCGGAGCGCATCTGCCTCTCGCCCGGCCCGTGCACGCCGACGGAAGCCGGCATCCTGGTTCCGGCGCTCAAGCACTTTGCGGGGCGCGTGCCCATCCTGGGCGTATGCCTAGGGCATCAGGCGATTGCCGATGCGTTTGGCGGGCGCGTAATCCGCGCGCAGAAGGTGATGCACGGCAAGGTCAGCACCATCGAAAACACCGGCGTGGGCGTGTTCGCCAACCTGCCGCGGCATTTCAAGGTGACGCGCTATCACTCGCTGGCGATCGAGCGCGAAACGCTGCCGGACTGCCTGGAAATCACCGCCTGGACGGAAGACGGTGAAATCATGGGCGTGCGCCACAAGACGCTGCCCGTCGAAGGTGTGCAATTCCACCCGGAATCGATCCTGTCGGAACACGGCCACGCGCTGCTTGCCAACTTCCTGAAGGAACGCGTCTGATGCGCGGCGCGTGCGCGGTGGCGCTGGCGATGATGGCAAGCCTGCCGGCGATGGCCGGTACGCTGGAAGCCTGCCGCGCCGCTCAGCCTGAGGCCGGCAACGTCGCACAATGCGTGCAGACCGCACGCAAGGCGGCGCAAACGGAACTGGCGACTGCCGAATCGACACGCCGCACCGCGCTACGCGCCCGCATCGCTGCCAACAAAGGCACGGACCGCGGCGTCGCCATGGCATTCGACCGCACCGTGCGCGCACACCAACTCTACCGGCAGGCCGAATGCGACCTGCAACGCCGCCTGGCCCGCAATGCGCCCGATGCCGAACTGGCTGAAGCCGCATGCGAGGCCGATCTGTCGCGCGAGCGCATCGGCGCCTTGCGCGACGCCGCACAGCCGGCCAACCCGGCTGCGGCTCCGGCAGCGCCCAACTGAATACGGAACGACCATGTCCATCACTCCGCAAGAAGCGCTCGTCCGCTGTATCGAACATCGGGAAATTTTCCACGACGAAATGCTGCACCTGATGCGGCTCATCATGCGCGGCGAGATGTCGCCCGTCATGGCAGCCGCCCTCACCATGGGGCTGCGCGTCAAAAAAGAGACCATCGGCGAAATCGCGGCCGCTGCCACCGTCATGCGCGAATTCGCCACCAAGGTCGATGTGCCCGCTGAGGTGTCCGATCACTTTGTCGACATCGTCGGCACGGGCGGCGACGGCGCCAACACGTTCAACATCTCGACCGCTTCGATGTTCGTGGCGGCGGCGGCCGGCGCGCGCATCGCCAAGCATGGCGGGCGCGGCGTCAGCTCCAAGTCGGGCAGCGCCGATGTCCTGGAAGCGCTGGGCGTGAACATCATGCTCACGCCCGAGCAAGTGGCCGAATCCATCGAGACGGCAGGCATCGGTTTCATGTTTGCGCCCAATCACCACCCCGCCATGAAGAACGTCGCCCCCGTCCGCAAGGAACTGGGCGTGCGAACGATCTTCAACATCCTCGGGCCTCTGACCAACCCGGCCGGCGCGCCGAACATCCTGATGGGCGTGTTCCACCCGGACTTGGTCGGCATTCAGGTGCGTGTGATGCAGCGCCTGGGCGCAAAGCACGCCGTGGTCGTCTACGGCAAGGACGGCATGGACGAGGTCTCGCTGGGTGCCGCCACGCTTGTCGGGGAACTCAAGGACGGCGTGGTGACCGAATACGAAATCCACCCGGAAGACTTCGGCATGCAGATGGTCTCCAACCGCAGCCTGAAAGTGGCCGACGCGGAGGAGTCCAAAGCCATGCTGATCGACGCACTGGAAAACAAGCCCGGCACCCCGCGCGAAATCGTGTCGCTCAACGCGGGTGCAGCGCTGTACGCAGCCAACATCGCCGGCTCGATCGGCGACGGCATGAAGCTGGCCCGCGAGGCGATCGCCTCGGGCGCAGCGCGTGCCAAGCTCGACGAGCTCGTGCGCGTCACTAATAAGTTCAAAGCCTGATATGTCCGACATCCTGCAGAAAATCCTGGCCGTGAAGGCCGAAGAAGTGGCCGCCGCGCGCAAGCACCGCGACCTCGCCAGCGTGCGCGCCGAAGCTGAAGCCAACCGCAACGACAGCGCGCTCGGCCCCCGCGGCTTTGCCAAGGCGATGCGCGACAAGATCGCCGCCGGCAACGCCGCCGTCATCGCCGAGGTGAAAAAGGCGTCGCCGTCCAAGGGCGTGCTGCGTCCGAACTTCAAGCCCGCCGACATCGCCCGCAGCTATGCGGAGCACGGCGCCGCGTGCCTGTCGGTGCTGACCGACGAACAGTTCTTCCAGGGCCACGCCGATTACCTGCGCGAAGCCCGCGGCGCCTGCCCGCTGCCGGTGCTGCGCAAGGACTTCATGGTCGACCTTTACCAGGTGTACGAAGCGCGCTCGTGGGGTGCGGACTGCATCCTGCTGATCGTTGCTGCGCTGGATCAGGGCCTGATGGTCGAACTCGAAGCGTGCGCGCTCGAACTCGGCCTGGACGTGCTGGTGGAAGTGCACGACGGCCACGAGCTTGACCGCGCGCTGCGCCTGCAAACGCCGCTGGTGGGCGTGAACAACCGCAACCTGCGCACGTTTGAGACCTCGCTCGACACCACGCTCGACCTGCTCAAGCACATGCCGGACGATCGCATCGTCGTGACGGAATCCGGCATTCTCACGCCGGACGACGTGCGCAAGATGCGCGCCGCTGCGGTCAACGCATTCCTCGTCGGCGAAGCTTTCATGCGCGCGGAAGACCCGGGCGCCGAACTCGCCCGCCTGTTTGCCTGAGCGCCAGACAATGGCCCGCGAGATTGAGCTGAAGCTGGCCGTATCGGCCGGCGCGCACGACACCCTGGTCGGTTGGCTGGACGCCCATGCGCAGGCGGCCGGCTCGGTGGAATTGGCGAACGTTTATTACGACACGCCCGACCAGGCGCTGGCACGCAACCGCGCAGCGCTGCGCGTGCGCTGTCAGGGCAGTCAGTGGCTGCAAACGCTGAAGACCGCAGCAGTGAGTACGTCCGGTTTGAGCGCCCGCCACGAATGGGAGGTGCCGCTGCAGAACGACGCACTGTCCGTCGATGCCTTTGTCGCCAACAACGCGGCCGAGGCCGCCGACTATGTCCGGCCACACGCGGCCGCGCTCGCCCCGCTGTTCCGCACCGACTTCACGCGCCGTCTGTGGCATGTCGCAGCGGATGGCGGTGAGATCGAGATCGCGCTGGACGCCGGCGCCATCCTGATCCCCGGCACGCAGGCGCGCGAGCCGATCGATGAACTGGAGCTGGAGTGGAAGCCGGCCGCCGGCAGCACGCTCGCCGAAGACGCGATTGCCGAGCGCCTGCACGCCTGGACGCAGAAGTTGCGCGCCGCCGTGACCGGCCTCACACCGCTCGACATCAGCAAGGCGCAACGCGGCTACCAGTTGCGCGCGAAAGCCATCGGGGGCCAGACATGACGCGACGCGCCAATCCAGCGCAGGCCGCGCTCTTCGATGAACCCGCGGTGGACACCCCCGCTGGGAATTTCATCCCACTGGCCCAGCAGTTCGACGCGCTGCCCGCAGACTGGAAGACGCTCCTCACGCCGTGTATCGCTCAGACCAATTGGCCGGAGCTGTGCGCCTTCGTCGATGGCGAGCGCGCGGCGGGCAAGCCAATCTTTCCGACGGATGTCTTCCGCGCGCTGCACCTGACATCGGTAGACGATGTGCGCATCGTCATCCTCGGCCAGGATCCGTATCACGGCACTGGCACCGTCGATGGCCGCGAGATTCCGCAGGCGCATGGGCTGGCATTTTCAGTGCCGGCCGGCGTGCGCGTGCCGCCAAGCCTGCGCAATATCTACAAGGAAATCGAAGCGGAATTCGGCTGCAAGCTGCCAGGCACCTCCGGCAACTTGGAGGGCTGGGCACAGCAAGGCGTGCTGCTGCTGAACACGGTGCTCACCGTCGAGCAAGGTCAGGCTGCGAGCCACGCCAAGCGCGGCTGGGAGCGCATCACCGATTGCCTACTGGAGCAACTCGCGCGCGTCGGTCACAAGCGGGTGTTCATGCTGTGGGGCAGCCACGCGCAAGCTAAGCGCGCGCTGCTGTCAGATGGGCATCTCGTGCTGGAGGCGCCGCACCCCTCGCCGCTGTCGGCGCATCGGGGGTTCTTGGGATGCGGGCATTTCAAGACGGCCAACGATTGGCTGGCGGCACAGGGCCAGCCGGTGATTGATTGGTTGAAGCCGCAGAGAGGATAGATGCTTGGTGCGCCTATCCCGCGGCCCGCATTGCAACCAATCAGATAAAAATATGGGCGCCATTACAGCGCCCATGTCTTACGCCACGATACCCAGCTTTAGCTTTGCCATTGTGTTAACCGGTTCCGTATCCGCGAGCACGTAATTTTTTTCGGTCAACATTCTCGTCATATATTGTTTGTTATACAAAAAGGCGACGATGAGCTGCCAAAAACCAAACGTGAAGATCGTGAATAACAAGTGGAGCGCGGCGACACCTAGCTCACCACGAAAAAGTGGCACCCACCATCCGAAAAACAGGTAGGTCCAACTAAATCCAAAATACCCCTTCTTAATCATCCCAGAAGCCGGGTGCTTCATCATCACTGCAGTGGCCATACCACTCCTCCCAAATTTAGGCCGATTGGCCTTTTTTTTGATCAGGCATTTTAACGCCCGTTGGAACCAACGAAAACAAATCTCTGTACAAAACGCACAATTGCTGACGGATTTTCTGAAAATTGGGGATGTTAGTCCCGCGACGCCCGCAGCGCCCGCCCCAACGCCCCGCAGCGTAGCGCAATCTTGGCCGTGTCGGCCCGAAGCGCCTGCAGGCGCCGCTCCAGCAAGTGCATCGCCGATAGCGAATCCAATTCTGCTGCCGCATCGACCATGCGGGAACGGGCAGATTTATCGGCGAAATCCGCAGCGCCCAACTCTTGCGTATCGCGCGGACGCACGCCCCAACCGCCTTCATGCACGGCTTGGTCGAAACGCTCCTTGGCGCGAGCGAGGCTTTCGAGCGCGGCTTCGGCGGTCTGCTCGACCAACGCGCGGGTGTCAGCTTCGTCCAGCTCCTGCGCGCGCTGACGCATCAGGATGCGCACCGCCGCCACATGCGCGGCCACCAAGTAGTTCTGGACGATGAAGCGGTTGAGGTTGTCGACGGCGCGGTGGCGGCTCTTGGGCTCGTCCAGCATGCGCGCGAAGGCCGAGATCAGCCCCGTGAGCGATTCCATGAATTGCTTGCGCTGCACGCGATAAGCGAAATCATCCTTGAGCGTGCCGAGCAGCAGCTCGCGCGCGGCCTCAATAAAGCGCCGGTTGGTGCGCAGCACGTCATCCACCAGCTTGGGCAGGTTGCGATATTCCCAGGCGGGCAACACGTAGCTGAACGCGGTCGCGATGGCCGCGCCGATCAGCGTATCGACCAGCCGTTCGCCAATGGCGCCCTTGCTGCCCGGCAGCAGCAGGTTGATCTGGATAAGCACCTGCACGCAGGCGGCAATGGCCGTGTAGCGGTAACGCACGGTGACGAACGCTGCGCTGGCCGCTGTCGACAGGTACAACACACCCATCAGAATCCACGTCGAATGGGTAAAGCGCAGAATCACCGCCGCGATCACGCAGCCGATGAGCGTGCCGAGCACACGATCGAAATTGCGCTGGCGCGTCATGCTGAACGTCGGCTTGAGGATCACGACAATGGTAAGCAAGACCCAGTAGCCGTGCGACGCATATGGCAGGTGGTCGGCGATCCACAACCCGGCAGCCACCGCCATCGAGATGCGCAACGCAAAACGCAGCACCGGAGACCGCCAGGTCAGTTCTTCCAGCACCAGACGCAGTTCGTATTTCTGGCGTGTGAGGAACGGCGTCATGTCCGGGCGCAGCAGCACCTGCGACGGCTCGACCTGCGTGTCGGTGGCGGCATGCAATTGCGCCATCAGGCGGATCGCCCCGCGCACCGTGGCCACCGATTCTTCCAGCGCTGCAATGGCTTCGATCGGCACGCCATGGTGGTCGCGTTGGAGTTCGAGCAGCGCTGCCTCAATGGCGGCCATCTCCTTGTCGTACGACATCGGCGTAGGCGATGGCCGATCACGGCCGACGGCATAGGCAACGCCTTCGATGTCCAGGCGCATGCGCTCGATCAGCTCGCGCAGCAGACGCAACACCTCAGCATCGGCCAGCCATTGGCGCAGCACGGTGTAATCGGTGTTGGACGACAGCAGGTACTCGTAGATGTCGAGCATCCGCATGTGGATCTGCACGAGGCGCCCGTCGCTGGCGGTGCGGTTATCGCGGAACACGAAATCGCGTGCCACCTGCTGCTTGTCGGCCACCGAAATCTGCTGACGCACGAGCGCATTGAACTGCTCGTCGAAATCCTTGGATGCGTCGTAAAAGCCGGCTTTGCATTCCACATACACGGCCAGTTCGTACAGGCATTCGGCCAGCACCTGTTCTTTGATGCGTCGCCGCTGGCCCCACGCCACCGCCATCGCAAAGGCCATGTAGCCGATGGCGCCGAGGAAGAACTGCAACGTGTGCTCCACGGCTTCGCGGAAAGCGAATTCCTCGGTGAAGGTGAGCGTCATGACGAACAGCGCCGCAAACTGCAGCGGCATCGTCTTGTTGCCGTACGCCACCATGAGCCCCGCCAGGAAGCTCACCACCACGATGACCGCTGGCAGGATCGCGTACGGCGTCACCACGGCCACGAGAAACGTGACGGCCGTCGTCAGCAGCACGCACGCCATCATCTCGTTGAACTTGTGTCGCAGCGGGCTGGGCAAATCCATGAGGCTGGTGCAAAGCGCACCGATCGACACCACCATCGCGCCCTGCAGGTCCATCACCAGCAGCGCGAGCAGCGTCAAGCCGATCACGCCCGTGGCAGTACGGATGCCGCGCGAGACGTAATGGCTGTAGAGGAAGGTGCGTGGATCGTGGACGTAATCCATCGGATCAGGCGGCGCGCGTCAGGCCGACTTGCCGCGCGCCACCTTGCGCGCAGCCGCCCGCTTGCCCAGCCACGCCGAGCGCAGCGGCGAGGGCTCCGTGGCCAGCGCCAGCGTGAACTGCGGCGTGGCATCGGCGGCGAGCGTCACGTTCAGCGTCATCAGTTCGTCGCGGCGGAACACGTGCACCGGCACGGTATCGCCGGCGCGATGGCGCGTGAGCGTCTTGTCGAGCTGGCCGGCCGGCACACGCAGGCCATCCACCGCGACGATCAGATCGCCGGCAGACAACCCGCCGCGCTGCGCCGGGCTATCGTCGAAGACCTGCTGCAGCTTCACGAAGCCGTTCTCGGCGGCGGTCTTAACCCCCAGCGCGAGCGCCGTATCGGCGGCCTTGCGCGTGGCGCTCACGCCCATCGCCTTGAAGAGCGCCGGCAGCGGCGGGTCGTCGCGGCCTTCGCTCAACTGGCGGACCAGCGTGCGCAGGCGCACACCAGTGGTTTCTTCCATCAGGGTGATCAGCCCGGCTTCGGTCACGCCGCGCTGCGTGTGGCCGGCGGCGTAGAAATCGCGGCCGTACGTCACCCAAAGGGCACGCATCACGTCGTCGAGCGAACGTTCGCCGTGGGTCTGCGTGCGGATCGTCAAGTCCAGCGCCAGTGCCACCAGGGAGCCCTTGGTGTAGTAACTGACGATGGCATTGGGCGCGTTTTCGTCTTGGCGGTAATACTTCGTCCATGCATCGAACGAGCTTTCGGCCACGCTCTGCTTCAGTCGGCCGCTGCCGCGCAGCACGCCGTTCCACGTCTTGCCGAGCATCTCCAGATATTGCGCTTCGGAGATCAAGCCCGAGCGCACCAGCATCAGGTCGTCGTAATAGCTGGTGAACCCTTCAAACAGCCACAGCAGCGGCGTGTGCACCTCGCGGTCGAGCGCGTACGGCACGAAGGTGGCCGGCTTGATGCGCTTGACGTTCCAGGTGTGGAAATACTCGTGGCTGACAAGGCCAAGGAAGGTGCGATAGCCCTCGGTGGTTTCGTCGCGGCCGGTCACGGGCAGGTCATTGCGCGCGCACATCAACGCGGTGCTGGCACGGTGCTCCAGGCCGCCGTAGCCGTCGGTGGTGACCATCGTCATGAAGACGTAGCGGCGGTTGCTGTCGAGGAACGGCGCCGTAGCGGTGTGCGGCTCGAACAGGCGGATCTGCGCTTCGCAGATCCGCTTGAAGTCGCGGGCGATGCGTTCCAGATCGAGATTCGGCACGCGCCCCGTAAAGACGGCGTCGTGCTGCGCGCCGCAGGCCTCGAACGACACCAGTTCGAACGTGCCCATCTCGACCGGGTGGTCGATCAGCTCGTCGTAATCGGCCGCTTCGTACCAGCCGAAGCCGTAGTGCTTGGCACCGGCCTTGCCCTGGATGCGGCCAGTGGCTTCGCGCAGCGCGGTGGCCACGCGCCAGCCGCGGTAGGCATCTCCGGCGGGCGGCTGGATGTCGACGAGGCAACGCTGGTCATCCGCGCCTTCCACACGCAGGAATACCGACGTGCCGTTGAAGAAGCCGTGCGTGGCGTCCAGATGCGCGGCGCGCACCGACAAGTCCCACGCATAGACGTCGTATGAAACCGTCAGCGGCCCGGTGCACGGAGCCGCCCACCACGTGTGCTTGTCGACCTTGGTCAGGCGCACCGGCCTGTGGGCAGACGATGCCTCGATCCGCACGATGTTGCGTGCGAACTCGCGGATCATGTAGCTGCCCGGAATCCACGCCGGCAGCGAAAAGCGCTGGCCTTGGCTGTCAGGCGCGTCGACCGTGACGGTGACGGTGAAAACGTGCGCTTCAGGCGCGGCGGGGGCGATGGTGTAGCGGATCGGCTTCATGGCGGACATTGTAGCGTTGCCGTCCCATGCTGCCGAAGGCAAATCGTCCGCAAACCGGCTTGCCAGCCTATCGGTTGACGTCGACCACGACGCGCCCGCGCATCTTGCCGGCCATGATGTCGTGCGCGGCGTCGATGGCCCCTGAGAGCGTCACTTCGCGCGTGATGGCGGCGAGGCGATCGGGCAGCAGATCGGCGGCCAGGCGCTGCCACGCGGTCTGGCGCAACGCACGCGGCGCCATCACGCTGTCGATCCCGTGCAGCGTCACGCCGCGCAGGATGAACGGCGCGACGGTGGCGGGGAAATCCATCCCCTGCGCCAGCCCGCACGCCGTGACGACGCCGCCGTAGCGCACCTGTGCGCAGGCGTTGACCAGCGTGTGCGAGCCCACCGAATCGACCACCGCGGCCCAGCGCTCCTTCTGCAGCGGCTTGCCAGGGGCGGACAGCTCGGCGCGGTCGATCACCTCCGCCGCGCCCAGCGCCTGCAGGAAATCGGCCTCGCTCGTCTTGCCGGTGGACGCCACCACGCGGTAGCCCAGCTTGCCGAGCAGCGCGATGGCGATCGAGCCCACGCCGCCCGACGCGCCGGTCACCAGCACCTCGCCGTCGCCCGGTTTCACGCCGGCGCGCTCCAGCGCCAACACCGAGAGCATCGCCGTGTAGCCTGCCGTGCCGATCGCCATGGCTTGCCGCGCGTCGAGCCCCGCCGGCAATGCCACCAGCCAATCGCCAGAAAGGCGCGCGCGCTGGGCAAGGCAACCCCAGTGCGCCTCGCCGACGCCCCAGCCGTTGAGCACGACTGCATCGCCCGTCCGCCAATCCGGGTGCGTAGATTCGAGCACCACGCCCGCACCGTCGATACCGGCCACCATCGGCCACTTGCGCACGACAGGGCCTTTGCCGGTGATGGCCAGGCCGTCCTTGTAATTGATGGTCGACCAGTCCACGCGGATCAGCACGTCGCCAGCGGTCACGTCGTTGGCAAGCGCTTCGGGCGTGGACAACGCCGCGTCATCGAGGTCGACGATGTGGGCCAGCGGCCCGCCATCCTGCTTTTCCAGCATCAGCGCGCGAAACGACATGCCAAGTCTCCGAAGGTGTGGTGAATGCGAGCGCCCAAAGAAAAAGCGCCGGATCTACCGGCGCTTCCTTCGTGCGAATTACGACTTCTTGAGCGCGGCGAACTTGCGCTCCAGCGTGGCCGCGTCGATCAGGCCCGGGGCCCGCGTGCCGTCCGGGAAGATGATGGCCGGCGTGCCGGTCACGTTCAGTTGCTGGCCAAGCTTCAGGTTGGCTTCCAGCGGTGTGTCGCAGGTGCCGGCGCCGCCCGGGGCGGTCTTGGCGGTCATCCAGTCGCGCCAGGCCTTGGCACGGTCAGCCGAGCACCAGATCTGCTTGGCTTTGGTATTCGAGTCTTCCGACAGGATCGGGAACAGGAAGGTGTAGACGGTGACGTTGTCGACCTGCGTGAGCATCTGCTCCAGCTTGTGGCAGTACGGGCAGTTCGGATCGGAGAACACGGCGATCTTGCGTGCGCCGTTGCCCTTGACCCATTTCACGGCACGGTCCAGCGGCAGGTCGGACCACTTCACGCGGTTCAGCTCAGCCAGGCGCTCTTGCGTGAGGTTGGTGGCGGTCTGCGTATCAAGCAGGTCGCCGTTGAGCACGTAGCGGCCGGTGGCATCGCTGTAGACGACCTGGCTGCCCAGGTTGATTTCGTACAGGCCGGCCAGCGGCGACTTGGTGACGCTCTTGATCTCCACGTTCGGGCCCAGGGCCTTCTGTACGGTGGCCTTGACCTTGTCCAAGGCGGGCTCTGCAGCACCGGCGCTCAACACATAGCCCGCGCCAATGGCTGCCACGGCCACCGCAGAGGCGATGGCCGCCACCCGAATACGAAACGACATAACGACTCCTGGAACCCCGAAAAACCACAAACCCGCTGAGACTGCCTCAGCCGAGTGCGTGCTTGATCAACAAGCGTTTGATAAATGGCGTCATGCCCACCATGCGCATCCCCGCGTTACGTACTGTGCGGGGCAGCGCGCCCGGCAGGGCGAACAGTTTGTGCAGACCATCAGTGGCGGCCGTGAGCGAAAGCAGGTCTTCGCGGCGGGCGCGCTCGTAACGGCGCAGCAACCTCAGATCGCCATGATCGCGCATGGTTTCACGTTCCGCCATCACCCGGCCAATTTCGGACACATCCCGAAGCCCGAGGTTCATGCCCTGCCCGGCCAGCGGATGGATCACATGCGCTGCATCGCCCACCAGCGCCACGCGCGGCGCGACCGCCCGGCTGGCGTGTTGCAGCACGAGCGGGAAACCCTGCGCCGGCGTGATGTTCGAGAGGCGCCCAAAGCGTGCGGCGATGGCGCCACCGGCCGCGGCTTCCACGGCGCGGCACAGCGCTTCCGGCGACAGCGCGAGCAACTCGCGAGCGTGGTCTTCGCTGGCGGACCACACCATCGACACGCGCCGATCGGGCAGCGGCAGCATCGCGAGGATCTCGCCGCGTACCGGGGTGGCGTCATCCGGAGCGGCGGCCTGCTCGGCGGGTGCTCCGAGGAACCATTGCCACGCGGTGTCCTGATGCCAGCGCTCGGCCTGGAAGTTGGCGACCACGCCAAGCTGGCGATACGGCTTCGCTTCAGCCTCGATGCCCGCCTGCTGGCGCACCCACGAATTCTTGCCGTCGGCGCCGATCACGCATTCCGCGCGGATCGTCTGTCCGTCGGCCAGCGTCAGCTTTACGGCATCGGCTTCCATTTCGAAGCCGGTGGCGGCATGCGGGAACGTCTGTACCGTGTGGGCGAAGCGCAGTGCAGTTTCCAGTGCGCGCTCGACCAGCGACGATTCAGCAATCCACGCCAGTTGCGGCGTGCCGGCTGCGTAGGCGGAAAAATGCAGGTCGGGGTGGGCGTGTTCGCCGCGTGCGGCAGCGTCGTCGCCGAAGATTCGCATATCGTGCACAGGCTGCACGCGCGTCATGTCGAGCGCCGGCCAGATGCGCAACTGCTCCAGCAGCGCCTGGGAGCTGGAAGAAAACGCGTAGACACGCGCATCCCAGGCATCCGGCCCTGCCGGTGCGGAGGCTGGGGCGGGCGGCGCAATGTGTGCGATGCGCAAGCCGATCTGCGCCAGCCGCAGCGCGCAGGCACGCCCGACGATGCCGCCGCCCACCACGGCGAGGTGGTAAGGCGCTGCCTCTTTGGGCACGGCCTTGGAAGAGGAAAACGCGGGTGTATTCATGGTGCGCCGATTATAGCGGCGGGGGGTCTTGCAGCCTTGTGGCCGAGCAAATGTGTCACGGCCGACACTTGGCGCCGTGGTATCCCGGCTCGGTGTTTACGCGCAGCGCCGGCCCGGCGAGACGTTCGCATCACCCGGGCCCATTGCAGCGTACAGCGCATATTTGTCGCTTTGAGATGGCGTTTGCGCCGCATATGTGCCAAGCACGTCGCCTGCCCACAAACCCGCGATGTGACGCCATTTTCACCTTGGATCGGGCCCTCAAGCCATCCGTCGGGATGGACGATAAAAGCTGGGTAATTCGACGTTTTGACACGCACGACCCGCCGATACAGTGCGGGTCCGATCCACACATTCCTCATCGCCATGTGGACTTTCTCTGAACGCTCCGCCGTATCGCTGACGCTGGCCGCGCTGCTGGCACTGGCCGGCTGCGCGCAAATGCCTGCCCAGACGCCAGCCCCGGTGGCCCGCACCGCGCCCACGGGCGAAGTCTTGACCTTCGCCATCCCGCCTGATGCACTGGGCGCGCATGACCCGCAACTGACCGCCGTGCTGACCAAGGCTGGGGCACTGGCCGCTGCGCAGAAACGCCCCGCGACGATCCAGGTGGCCGCGCTGGCGCAGGATTTCCGTTATCTGAACCAGGCGCTGTGGAACGGCGTGCCCGCGCAGCGCGCCGGCTACGTCCGCCTGGAAAACCTGACCGTCAGCGCGAGCCAGCCTTATAGCGTGACGATCCGCACGCAGGATTAAGAGGAACGTCATGCGTATGCCCCATTTGCTTTTCGCGCTCACGGTCGGCCTGCTGACCGTACCGGCCACATCGGCCTTTGCCGCGCCGCCCGACGCACTGATGCCGGCGACGGCTGCGGCGCCCGACCGCGTCTATCCGCCCCTGCCCACGCTGGCGATGCTGCCGCCCGGCGGCGGAGCCGAAATCGAACCGGCGCCCGTGGCGCGCACGCGCGGCGGCAAGCGCAAGGTCGTGACCCCGCAGTGGCGCAAGGCGACCGAGCCGGTGCCGCGCATGGTGGTGTCCGAGGCATCGCACACGTATCTGGCCGGTATCGAGCGTCAGCTTGAAGTGGCCCTGCAGAAGTAATCAGAAGCCGCCGGAGCCGTCATGCCCCTCGCCCGCCCTCTTCGCTTGACTGGCAGCCGCCTTGGCGCGGCGCTTGTGCTGGCCGCCTCCAGCTTTGCCGTGCACGCGGCCTCGGGCGATTGCTTCGAGCAGGCCGGCACCTATCAGGGCGTGAACCCGACGGTGCTGCGCGCGATCGTGTGGTTCGAATCGAAGGGCGATGCCGGCGCCATCCACCGCAACGCCGACGGCTCGGTCGACATCGGCCAGGCGCAGATCAACTCGATCCACTTCAGTACGCTGGCCCGCTACGGCGTGCCGCGCGGTGCGCTGACCGACGCCTGCGTCAATGTGTTCGTGGCGGCCTGGCTGCTCAAGCAAAAGATGGTGCGCCACGGAAACACCTGGCGGGCCATCGGCGCGTACCACTCGGAAACGCCTGTCCACCGCGACGCCTATGCGCGCAGCATCCAGCGGGTGCTGATGTCGTGGGGAGAATTGCGGGCGGACCGCTGAATCGGGTCCGGCCGCGGAACGGCTCTGCCGCTCAGTAGTACGAGACGGCGGCGTACGCCTGGCGTGCGCCAATGGCGCGGCGCTCGCCGCTGACCAGGCGCATCAGTTCATCCTGGCGCGGGCAGACCAGCGCACGCACGCGGGCGTCGCTGGCCAGAATACGCATCATCAGGTCACGCTTGCGTTGCACTTCTTCGTGCGACAAGGCCGGGCGCAGACCGTGGCCCAGGCGCTCCATGTGGGCCGCGCATTCGCGCTCGAGCAGGCTCACTTCGTCCCAATCGCCGCGTTCGGCCGCATCCACCATGTCTTCGGACAGGCTCGCGATGGCCTCGTAGCAGGCGAACAAGCCGGCGCTGTCGGAAACCGTATGGATCGGGCGGGCGGCGGTGGCGACGGTCCAGGACATGCTGTGCTCCAGAATCAAACGTGTTGTTTGCAGGAAGCCAGTGCAATAGGCATGCCCGGGCGGCCCGCCGCCGTCTCCAGCGCGCTCGGAAACGACGTTCAAGCCTTTGCCGGCTTGGCCCCGCAGGATACGGAGGACATCTGATGGCGGGCGTCGCAGGCCCGAAAAACGGCCGCTTCAGGCGAAGTTGTTACGTTTCTGGAACGTAACGCGTAACGGGGCCCGTAACGCCTTCGCCCCCCCCTCGCCCATGCAGCCGGGAAGAGCCTTGTTTGACCGAAGGGCCTTCTAGAATGAGGACATCGCACCGCGCCCATGCGGTCTGTTGCTCGAGCCGGGCATCTCCGGGGGCGCCGATCGCCCATCGCATGAGAACTCACATGGACCAGACGAACGAGGGGCACCCCGCCTTGCGCACGGTGCTGCTCACCAGCATCACCATGGTGGCGTTCGCGTCGAACTCGCTGCTGTGCCGGCTGGCGCTGCAGCACGCGGCCATCGATGCGGCGAGCTTTTCCAGCATCCGGCTGGTGTCGGGCGCCGTCGTGCTGGCCGTCCTTGCGCGGGCAAGCGCGGGGCGGGCGCCGCCAGCGCGTGCCGATTGGGCTGCCGCGACGATGTTGTTCCTCTACGTCGCGTTCTTCTCGTTTGCGTATCTGACGTTGAGCGCAGGCACCGGCGCGCTGATTCTGTTTGGCGCGGTGCAGCTCACCATGCTGGCGGCCGGCCTGCGTGCCGGCGAACGGTTCGAGACGCTTGGCTGGGCGGGTTTTGCATTGGCCGCGGGTGGGCTCGTCTATCTCGTATCGCCGGGCGTGACAGCGCCGACGCCGCTGGGTGCCGCGTTAATGACGGTGGCGGGCGTTGCCTGGGGCGTGTATTCGCTGCGCGGGCGCGGGCTCGACAATCCGCTGGCTGCCACTGCCGGCAACTTCCTGCGCGCCGCGCCCATGGCGCTCGCGCTGAGCCTGTTGCTGTATGGCCGCGCACACGCCGGCCCGGTCGGCATCCTGCTCGCGCTCGCCTCCGGCGCGCTCACTTCGGGCATCGGCTATGTGATCTGGTACGCCGCGCTCAAAGGGCTGTCGGCGATCCGCGCGGCGGCGGTGCAACTGTCGGTACCGCCCATTGCGGCGTTCGGCGCGGTGCTGTTCCTCGCGGAGCCGCTGACCCCGCGCTTGGCGGCCGCCTCCGCCGCCATCCTCGGCGGCATCGCCCTGGTGCTGGCCAGCCGCACGCAGCGCAAGCGCGCCGAAGCGGCATCGCAGGGCTAGACGCCATCCGGAGCGGTTACAATCACGCCTTTCCGTGAACGACGCGCACAGCCCGGATTCCACTGTGCTGCCGCCTCCCCCGCGTCACGCAACCCCTTGATTTAGAGCCTTTTTCACCATGAGCCTCCAATGCGGCATCGTCGGTCTGCCGAACGTCGGCAAGTCGACCCTGTTCAATGCCCTGACCAAAGCCGGCATCGCTGCCGAGAACTACCCGTTCTGCACGATCGAGCCCAACGTAGGCGTGGTGGAAGTGCCGGACGCCCGCCTGCAGGCGCTGGCCGACATCGTCAAGCCCGAGCGGGTGCTGCCGGCGGTGGTCGAGTTCGTCGACATTGCGGGCCTGGTGGCGGGCGCGTCCAAGGGTGAAGGCCTGGGCAACCAGTTCCTGGCCAACATCCGCGAGACGGATGCCATCACGCACGTGGTGCGCTGTTTCGAAGATGAAAACGTGATCCACGTCGCCGGCAAGGTCGACCCGATCGCCGACATCGAAGTCATCAATACCGAACTGGCCCTCGCTGACCTGGGTACGGTCGAAAAGGCGCTGCAGCGCTACACCAAGGCCGCCAAGTCGGGCAACGACAAGGAAGCCGCCAAGCTGGTCGCCGTGCTGGAAAAAGCGCAGAAGGTGCTGGATGAAGCCAAGCCCGTGCGCGGCCTGAACCTGACCGACGACGAGTGGGCAACCATCAAGCCGCTGTGCCTGATTACTGCCAAGCCGACCATGTACGTTGCCAACGTGCGCGAAGACGGCTTCGAGAACAACCCGCACCTGGACGCTGTGCGCAACTACGCTGCGCAGACGAATTCGCCGGTGGTTGCCGTGTGCGCCGCCATCGAAGCCGAAATCGCGGATCTGGACGACGCCGACAAGGCTGAATTCCTCGCCGACATCGGCATGGAAGAGCCGGGCCTGAACCGCGTGATCCGCGCAGCCTTCAAGCTGCTCGGCCTGCAAACTTACTTCACGGCCGGCGTGAAGGAAGTGCGCGCCTGGACGATCCACATCGGTGACACGGCCCCGCGCGCCGCAGCGGCCATCCACACCGACTTTGAACGCGGCTTCATCCGCGCCCAGACGATTTCGTACGACGATTTCATCCAGTTCAAGGGCGAACAAGGTGCCAAGGAAGCCGGCAAGATGCGCGCCGAAGGCAAGGAATACATCGTCAAGGACGGCGATGTGCTGCACTTCCTGTTCAACGTCTGAGCAGCACAAGCACAACGAAAAAGCCCCGCAGCGATTGCGGGGCTTTTTTCATGGGCGAAGCGAGCTTGCACGCCTGGGCAACGGGGCAGTCCGGCTACCCTTCCAGCCTTGTAACGTTGAAGCGACCCAGCATCACTTTTTTACCTGCGGGAAGGGCCGAGAACGCTGCTTCAGTGCTCCATTGGGCGCACCGCTATGCCGTTTTGGCGTGTCGGGCACGTCGCTTGCGTAGCGCACAGCGGATACGCTGAACCCCGGCAGGCCGCTTCCGCCCGGGGCAGCCCGCCGCCCCCGCCCCGGCATTCAGCCAAGGCTTCGGGGTGGCGCACTCGCCCAACGCCATGAGTTCGCAATCGCCTCCGCCCTTGTCCGTAGTTGATGACGTCGATGCCTCGCCCGGTATTGGCAGCCACGCTGCCATCCAGTCGCGCGGGGTGTTGCTATGCCTGTCCGAACCCGATTTACGCATCCACCAGGTGAGTGAAAACCTGGAGGCTGCGCTGGGTACGCCAGTGGCCACCGCGCTGCAGGCACCCGTGGACCGTGTGATCGGCACCGCCGGCCGCGAGGTGCTGGAGCGCGCCCTGGGCACCCACAGCATCGACGGCCATCCGTTGTATATCGGCACGCTGCAGACGCCACACGGCCACGCGCTCGACGCGGTGATGCATCGGCACAAGCGTACGCTGATCCTGGAACTGGAACCCGCGGTGCATGCGGCCGACGGTGCGTTTGCATCGATGTATCCGCTGGTGCGCACGTTCGTTGCCAGCCTGCAAGCCGTCAGCACGGTCGATGCGCTGACGGACCTGGCAGCGCGCGAAGTCCGCCGCCTTACGCACTTCGGCCGCGTCACGATCTATCGCATTGACCGCGATGGCTCCTTGCAGGCACTCGCCGAAGCGCGCGATGAGGCCTATGACACGCTGGTCGGCACGCACCTGTCAGGCGCCGGCATGACGCCCGAACTGCGCAACCTGTATAGCCACAACCCCTTGCGTCTCGTGGCAGACGTCGACGATACGCCGGTAGGTCTGGTGCCGCCGCTGCATCCGTCCACCGGGCGCGCGACTGATCTGACGTATGCGGCGCTGCGCGCTGCGTCGGAGGCGCAGCGCGAAACCATGCGCCGCATGGGCGCGAAGGCCTCGCTCACGCTGGCGCTTACAGTGCGAGGCAACCTCTGGGGCCTGATCGCCTGCCACCATGCGACGCCCTGTTCTTTGTCGTTTGAAGTGCGCACGGCGTGCGAACACCTCGCGCAGATTCTGTCGCTGCAGATCGAAGCCAAGGAAGACCGCGCCGAGATCGCCCACCGGCTGGAACTGCGACGCATCCTGGTGCGCCTGCTTGCCGCAATGGCCGACCGTGACCATTTTCAGGAAGGTCTGATCGAACATCCCGCCGATCTGCTGAGCTTTGCCTCGGCCAGCGGCGCCGCCATCGTGCGCCAGGGCGAGTGTGTGCGCATCGGTGCCGCGCCTGACGAAGACAGCATCCTGCGCCTGACCGAATGGCTGGCCGATGAGCACCCCGGCGACGTCTTCCACACCGACCATCTGGCCGCCGCCTATCCGGACGGCGCCGAACTGCTGCCCCAGGCCAGCGGCGTGCTGGCTGTGCAGGTTTCGCAGCTGCATCGCCACTACGTGCTGTGGTTCCGTCCCGAAACCCCGCACACCGTACGCTGGGCGGGCGACATGCCGGACCCGGCCACCGCTCACGATACCGGGCAGATGCTCGCTCGCACGCGTTATTGGCACGAGCACATCGCACGCACATCGCGCCCGTGGCGTACGAGCGAGGTGGAAACCGCTGCGGAGTTCCGCTACGCCGTGCTCAACATCGTGCTGCGCCGCGCCGAAGAAGCCGCGGAGTTGACCAGCGAGTTGCGCCGCGCCAATCACGAGCTGGAAGCGTTCTCGTATTCCGTTTCGCATGACTTGCGCGCGCCGCTGCGCCACATTGCCGGCTATGCCGAATTGCTCGACGAGATGGAGGGTGAGCACGTCTCGGCGCGCGGGCGGCATTTTCTGCAGACGATCTCGGAGTCGTCGCGCTTTGCGGGCAAGCTGGTCGACGACCTGCTGACCTTCTCGCAGATGGGGCGCGGCGCGCTCCACCAGACCGATGTCGACCTCGCGCAACTCGTACGCGGCATCGTCCGCGACCTGACGATCGACCAGGGGCGTCGCCATATCGAATGGAACATCGCCGCGCTGCCGGTGGTGCGCGCCGACCCGACATTCCTGCAACTGGCGATGCGCAACCTGCTCTCCAACGCCGTCAAATACACGCGTGACCGTGATCCGGCGCGCATCCATATCGACGCCGAACAGACCGACGCCGAAACCATCGTGCGCATTGCCGACAACGGCGTGGGATTCTCGATGGAATACGTGGCCAAGCTGTTCGGCGTGTTCCAGCGGCTGCATCGCATGGACGAATTCGAGGGGACCGGCATCGGCCTGGCCAATGTGCGGCGCATCATCGATCGCCATGGCGGCCGCACCTGGGCCGAGGGCGAGCTCAACCGCGGCGCGACGTTCTACTTTGCGCTGCCGCGCACGCCCGACCCGCAGGCGGCATCCGGGGCGGGCCTGCACACACCCGCGACTCGCGATACCTGATCGTTCTTTCCACGTTCATTGTCACCATGCTCAAACCCATCCTGCTCGTCGAAGACAACCCAAACGACCTCGAGCTGACCCTGCTGGCGCTGGAGCGCAGCCAGCTTGCCAACGATGTGGTCGTCACCCGAGACGGCGCTGAAGCGCTGGATTACCTGCACGCACGCAACCTTTACGCGCAACGCGTGCCGGGCAACCCGGCCGTGGTGCTGCTCGACTTGAAGCTGCCGAAGGTCGACGGCCTGGAAGTGCTGGCCGAGATTCGCGCCACGCCCGCGCTCAAGAGCCTGCCGGTGGTCATGCTGACCTCGTCGCGCGAAGAAACCGACCTGCTGCGCAGCTACGAACTGGGCGTCAACGCCTATGTGGTCAAACCGGTGGAATTCCGCGCGTTTGTCGATGCGATTGCCGATCTGGGCGTATTCTGGGCAGTGCTCAACGAACCGCCGCCGGGTTCCACCCGGGCACGCCGTACGTTGCTGCCGGCGAGCTAGCCGCCCCCTCCGGAGCAATCGCCCCCATGCCCAATCTGCAACTGCTGCTGGTCGAAGACAATCCTCTCGACGCAGAACTGACGCGCGCCCGACTGGAAACCGCCAACCTGCAGGCCGACACCACGCTGGTCGACAACGAGACCGACTTCATCGCCCAGCTCAGCGCACGGACCTTCGACGCCATCCTGGCCGACTACATGCTGCCGCAATTCACGGGGGCGGAGGCGCTGGACATTGCGCGCCGCATGGCGCCGCAAACGCCGTTCATCTTCGTATCGGGTGCGCTGGGCGAGGAGCACGCGGTGGACATGCTCAAGCGCGGCGCCACCGATTACGTCATCAAGCAGCGCCTGCAGCGCCTGCCCGTGGTGCTGTTGCGGGCGCTCGCCGAAGCGGCCGAACGCCGTCAGCGCATCGCCGCCGAAGCCGCTCTGCGGGAAGCGGAAACGCACTTTCGCCTGCTGATCAACGCACTCAAGGAGCACGCCGTGCTCTCGCTCGACCCGCAGGGCATCGTGCGCACCTGGAACGCGGCGTCGCGCGGCATTCTCGGGTATGCACGCGAAGACATCCTCGGCAAGTCGGCAGAGATTCTGTATCCGCAGGCCGCGCGCGAGGCGGGCGAATTCCAGCGCAAGCTCGAACGCGTGCGCCGCGAAGGCAGCCTCACCGACGACCGCTGGATGCTGCGCAAGGACGGCACGCCGTTCTACGCATCAAGCGTGGTCACCGCCATCCACAACGAAACCGGGCAACTGGTCGGCTTTTCCAAGATCATCCGCGACTCCACGGAAGAGCGCATCGCGGCCGACGCCCTGCGCCGTGCCAAGGAAGAAGCCGAGACCGCCAACCACGCCAAGGACCACTTCCTGGCCGTGCTCTCGCATGAACTGCGCACGCCGCTCACGCCCATCCTGACCGCCGTGCATCTGCTGGAACTGCGCCAGGATCTGCCGGCGTATGTGGTCGCGCAGTTGGAAGTCGTGCGCCGCAATGCCGAGCTGGAAGCGCGTCTGATCGACGACCTGCTCGACATCACGGGCATTGCGCGCGGCAAGCTGGCGGTGAGCTTTGCGCTGGTTGACCTGTATCCGCTGCTGGAAAGCACGCTGGAGATGTCGCGCAACGACATGCAGGCCAAGCGGCTGTCGCTCAAGACGCGCTTCGAGGCGGGCCGCAGCCGGCTGTATGCCGATGGTGCGCGCATCCAGCAAGTGATCTGGAACCTCGTGCGCAACGCGGTCAAGTTCACGCCCGACGGCGGCGCCATCGAGGTGCGGGTCTGGAACCCGTCGGCCTCCACCGTGGCCGTGGCGGTGAAGGACAACGGCATCGGCATCGAACTTGACGCGCTGCCGCGTATCTTCTCGGCGTTCGAACAGGCCGATGCATCGATCACGCAGCGCTTTGGCGGGCTGGGGCTCGGCCTGGCGATTGCCTACGCGCTGGTGCAGAAGCACGAGGGCTCCCTGATTGCCGAGAGCGCCGGCCGCCACGAGGGCGCCACATTCACACTCACGCTGCCGCTGGCCTCCGAGAGGGTGCAGCCCGAGACACCGCCCTCGCCGCCCTTGCCACGCGCCCAACCGACGCGCGGCCTGCACGTGCTGCTGGTGGAAGACAACGCCGATACGGCCGAAGCCATGTCGCAGATGCTGGAAATTCTTGGCCACAGCGTCACCGTCGCCAATGGTGCCCGCACGGCCATGCAAGCCGCTGAATCTGGCACGTTCGATCTGCTGATCAGCGATATTGGCCTGCCGGACGGCAGCGGCCTGGACGTGGTGCGCGTTTTTGCCGAGCGGCAAGCCGCACCATCAATCGCGATTACGGGCTACGGCATGGAAGAAGACATCGCCCGCTGCCGAGAGGCGGGCTTTACCGATCACCTGACCAAACCGGTGGACTTCAAACGGCTGGAAACGCTGATGGCCGGATATCTGGCCGCACGCGATGCGCGCGCCGCCGACGTGGGCGCGGGCTGAAACGCGCCAGAATGCCGCAGGACACTCGATCTAGCGGCGCAGCAGGCCCCAGGCGGCAGACAGCAGCATGGCGCCCACCACGGCGCTCGTCCACGCCATGATTTGCCCATCGGCATACAGGTGGGCGAACTGGCCGCTGTAGTAACCGAACAACGCGCCGAGCCCGCCCGTCACGAGCGCAGCCAACCAGCCCAAGCGCTTGCCTGCAGGATGCAGCCAGCGCGCCGCCACGCCCACCGCCAGCCCGATCCACAGCGGCCCGATCCACCCCATGCCTGTTCTCCGTATTGCCCTTGAGCGATTCAACTGGACGCGTACCTTAGCGCAGGACGCTGCAGAAGGCCACGGCAGCACAGCGCGCGGCACGTGACGAATAATCGACATTCCGTCACACATGCCACCAGATTTGACCTGCGTCCTGCTCATCTGGGGGGCGGGCGTTATAATCCAGAGTACTCAAAATTCGTGCCGTCCCCTTTTAACCGGCCGCCCCACATGCAGTTGCTGACCCTCGGAATCAACCACCACACTGCGCCGCTTTCCCTGCGCGAGAAGGTGGCGTTTCCGCTCGAGCAGCTCAAGCCCGCGCTGGGCACGCTGCGCCAGCACCTGCCGCACCTCAGAAGCACGGCCGAAGCGGCAATCCTTTCCACCTGCAATCGCACTGAAATCTACTGCGCAACCGACGGCAACCTGCCCGAGCAGACCGCGCACGAGCATGCGATTCGCTGGCTGGCGCAGCACCACAATATCGACCCCGGCGAACTCGCGCCCCATGTGTATTCGCTCGGGCAATCGCTGGCGGTACGTCACGCATTTCGCGTGGCCAGCGGGCTCGATTCGATGGTGCTGGGTGAAACGCAGATCCTCGGCCAGATGAAGGACGCCGTGCGCACCGCCACCGAGGCGGGCGCCCTCGGCACATACCTGAATCAGCTATTCCAGCGCACCTTTGCAGTGGCCAAGGAAGTGCGCGGCACGACGGAGATCGGCGCGCATTCCGTGTCGATGGCCGCCGCCGCCGTGCGCCTGGCGCAGCGCATCTTCGAATCGATCTCAGATCAGCGCGTATTGTTCATTGGCGCCGGCGAGATGATCGAGCTGTGCGCCACGCACTTCGCCGCGCAGACGCCGCGTGAGGTGGTAATCGCCAACCGCACGCTGGAACGCGGCGAGAAGCTCGCCGAATCGCTGTCGAACCAGGGCCTGAACGCTCGCGCCGTGCGCCTGGCCGAACTGCCGACCAAGCTCGCCGAGTTCGACATCGTTGTTTCGTGCACCGCCAGCACGCTGCCCATCATCGGCCTGGGTGCCGTGGAGCGCGCCATCAAGCAGCGCCGCCACCGCCCGATGTTCATGGTCGACCTGGCCGTGCCGCGCGACATCGAACCCGAAGTGGCGCGCCTGTCCGACGTATTCCTCTACACCGTGGATGACCTGGGCGCCATCGTGCGCGAGGGCAACGCGCTGCGGCAGGCTGCCGTGGCACAGGCCGAGGCCATTATCGAAACGCGCGTGCTGAACTTCATGCACTGGCTCGACGCGCGCAGCGTGGTGCCCGTCATTCGGGATCTGCACGCGCAGGCCGAAACGCTGCGCCAGGGTGAGCTGGAACGCGCGCAGCGCATGCTCGCGCGTGGCGATGACCCGGCGCAGGTGCTTGAAGCGCTGTCGCAGGCGCTCACCAAGAAATTCCTCCACGGCCCGACGCATGCGCTCAACCACGCGCAGGGCGAAGGCCGCGAACAGCTCATCGACCTGCTGCCGGCGTTGTTCCGCCAGTCCAGCCACTCCGAGCGCTAGCGGCCAGCGCATCGCACGCGCGCCGCCTGTTTTCACTCCGGCACGCAACTTCTGGCGCGGTATCATGCGCCGCCCTCGCTTCCAGCGTTTCCCTCCGCGACTGCCCGAATGAAGCCCAGCATGCTGTCCAAGCTCGACCAACTGGCCGAGCGCATCGTCGAAATCAATGCGCTGCTTGCGCGTGAAGACGCTACCGCCAACCTCGACCAATACCGCAAGCTCACGCGCGAACATGCCGAACTGGAGCCCGTGGTCGCGCAATTTTCCGCATGGAAGCAGGCCGAGGAAGACATCGCCACCGCACAGGAATTGGCGGCCGATCCGGACATGAAGGCGTTTGCCGAAGACGAACTTCGCGCCGCGCGTGAGCGGATGGAGTCTCTCGAAGGCGAGCTGCAGCGCCTGCTGCTGCCCAAAGACCCGAACGACCATCGCAACATCTTCGTGGAAATCCGTGCCGGCACAGGCGGCGATGAATCGGCGCTCTTTGCCGGCGACCTCCTGCGCATGTACACGCGTTACGCCGAACGGCAGCGCTGGCAGGTGGAGATCGTGAGCGAATCGCCGTCGGACCTTGGCGGCTACAAGGAGGTGATCGCGCGGCTGGTGGGCGAAGGTGCGTACTCGCGCCTGAAGTTCGAGTCTGGTGGCCACCGAGTGCAGCGCGTGCCGGCCACCGAGGCCCAGGGGCGCATCCACACGTCGGCCTGCACCGTGGCGGTCATGCCCGAGGCCGACGCGCTGGCCGACATCCAGATCAACCCGGCGGATTTGCGCATCGATACGTTCCGCGCGTCGGGTGCGGGCGGCCAGCACATCAACAAGACGGATTCCGCCGTGCGCATTACCCACCTGCCGACCGGCCTGGTGGTGGAGTGCCAGGATGACCGGAGCCAGCACCGCAACAAGGACCGCGCCATGCAAGTCCTGGCCGCGCGCCTGAAGGATCGCCAGGAGCGTGAGGCGCAAGCCAAGGAAGCCAGCGCCCGCAAGAGCCTGATCGGCTCGGGCGACCGCTCCGACCGCATCCGCACGTACAACTTCCCGCAGGGCCGCGTGACCGATCACCGCATCAACCTGACGCTGTACAAGATCGACGCGATCATGGACGGCGACATCGACGAACTCGTGGGTGCATTGGCGGCCGAGCATCAGGCGGAACAGCTTGCGGCGTTGGGCGAAGACGCCTGATCGCCCAATCGTTAAAAAAGCGCACCGCCCGTAACATCCGCTTGCGTTTGATACAGCTTTGCGCGATGGCGCGCCGGCCCCGCGTTCCTATAATCGATCTCGATCACGCCGAGTGCATCGCCGGTCGCATCCGGCGCGCACTCACCAACAAGCGCGGCAACATCACGATTAGGAGAATCGCAATGCGTACCCAACTGCTGGCTATTACCGTCGCCACCACCCTCGCACTCGGTCTGGCCGCCTGCGGCAAGAAAGACGACGCCACCGACCAGGCCGCCAAGAGCGCGATGGAACAATCGAAGGACGCCGCCAAACAGGCGCTCGACAACGCCGGCACCGCCGTGACCAAGGCCGCCGACGCCGCCAAGGTGGAACTCTCGCAAGCGGCCTCGGATGCGCAGGTCTCCGCTTCGGGCGCGCTGGCCCAGGCCAAGGATGCTGCCAAAACCGCGGCCGACAAGACGGCCGACGCGGCCAAGGTTGCAGCGGACAAGACCGCTGACGCCACCAAGGAAGCGGCCAACAAGGTCAAGGACGCGACCAAGCAATAAGCGCCGTTTAACCGCACCGACCCGCTCGCGGGCCCGCGCCACATCGGCCGGGCCCGTGTTATTTTGTGCGCCCGATCTTCGCTGCTGGTCTGTTGCCGTGTCGTCTTCCCCCGTCATTTCGCCCGAAACCCTTGCTCGCGTGGCCGATGCGCTGACAGCGCTGGCGCGTGCCGGCTTGCCTGCCCTGGAAGCACGCATGCTGGTCTCGCACGTGATGGGCCTGTCGCGCGTGCAACTCATCACGCAAGACACCTGCGCCATCGACGTGGCCGCGCGCGCGCAAATCAGCGAACTTGCCGCACGACGCCTGGCCGGTGAGCCGATGGCCTATCTGCTCGGCGAACGTGAATTCTTCGGCCGCACGTTCAAGGTGACGCCAGCCGTGCTGATTCCGCGGCCCGATACCGAATTGCTGGTCGAACAGGCGCTGGACCGCCTGGAAGAACGCGATGCGCCCGCCGTGCTCGACATGGGCACGGGCAGCGGCATCATCGCCATCACGATTGCGCTGGCGCGGCGCGACGCGCGCGTATGGGCCACCGATGCCTCCGCCGATGCGCTGGCCGTGGCAATCGACAACGCCAAGGCGCTCGGCGCCACCAATGTCCAGACTGCGCTGGGCGACTGGTATGGCGCGCTGGCCGATGCCGATGCGCCGCCCGCATTCGATCTCATCGCCAGTAATCCGCCGTACATCGCTGCCACTGACGCGCATCTCGATCAGGGCGATCTGCGTTTCGAACCCGCCAGCGCCCTCACCGACCACGATGACGGCCTGCGCCACCTGCGCAGCATCGTCGCAGGGGCGCCTGCACGGCTTACCTCCGGCGGCTGGCTGCTGCTCGAACACGGCTACGACCAGGGCGAACCCGTGCGTGCGCTGCTGAGCGGCGCCGGCTTCGCCAACGTCTTCACCGCGCAAGACTTGGCTGGCCACGACCGCTGCAGCGGCGGGCAATGGCTGGATCAAAACGCCGGTGCGCGTTCCTCGCTAAAATAGACAGGTTTTCCAATGTGGATGGCAACCCGGAAACCCAGCTGCCGCCCCTCACCAAATCGAGTCTCCCCATGAGCACCACGCACGAAAAGATCGACCAGATCGTCAAAGGCCACCCCGTCGTCCTCTTCATGAAGGGCACGGCGCAATTCCCGATGTGCGGCTTTTCGGGCCGCGCCATCCAGATCCTGAAGGCCTGCGGCGTGGACCGTCCGCACACCGTCAACGTGCTGGAAGACGACGAAATCCGCCAGGGCATCAAGGACTACGCCAACTGGCCGACCATTCCGCAGCTCTACATCAAGGGCGAATTCATTGGCGGCTCGGACATCATGATGGAGATGTACCAGAGCGGCGAGCTGCAGCCGCTGCTGGCTGCTTGAGCTGCGTTCTCGTTTCAGCGTGACCCAGACCCCGAACGCCGCCGCTCAAACGCCACCTGTGCGCCGCATCATCGTGGCGATCACGGGGGCGTCGGGGGCAATCTACGGTGTGCGGCTGCTGCAGGTTCTGCAGGACCTGCGTGAATCAGCGGGGGTGGAATCGCACCTGCTGATGTCGCCCGCAGGGCTGATGAACGTGCAGCACGAGCTGCACATGGCACGCGAAGAAGTGGAAGCGCTGGCGCACGTCGTGCATAACGTGCGCGATATCGGCGCGACCATCGCGAGCGGTTCCTTTGCTGCCGAAGCGATGGTGGTGGCGCCCTGCTCGATGAAGACGCTGGCGGCCGTTGCGCACGGCCTCTCGGACAATCTCATTGCCCGCGCGGCCGACGTCACGCTCAAGGAGCGCCGCCGTCTGATTCTGATGGTGCGCGAAACGCCGTTGAATCTGGCGCATCTGCGCAACATGACGGCCGTCACCGAGATGGGCGGAATCGTGTTCCCGCCCGTACCGGGCTTTTACCAGCGCCCCAAGACGATCGACGACTTGGTCGACCACACAGTCGGGCGCGTGCTGGACCTGCTTGGCTTGCCGCAGACGTTGGCGCCGGGCTGGCCGGGCCTGCGCTCAGCGGACTAGACGCTGATCAGCCAACTGCCGATCAGCGGTGGTGGTAATTGAAGTACACCGAAGGTCCACCCCAATAGCCGCCGTAGTAGGCGGGATAAGCCGGTGCGGCATAGACCGGCGCAGGGGCCACGGCCACCGGTGCCGGATACACTGCACAACCCCCAAGCGTCGCGGCCAACAAGGCCAGAGCCACGATTTTCATGATTAGCGTCCTTCGGCCCCGCTAGTGGAGCCATGTGGACGTTATAAGCCGACGCGAGCGGCGTCGGCGTCATGCGGGTGTAAGCGGTGTAACCGAAAACTACGAACATGTGTCCGTAAGTTCACTGCTTAGGCGTCGGCTTGCCTGAAGAGGGCTTGGCCGTCGCGGCGGGCGCTGAAGCCGCCACGCCAGACGCAGCAGCAGGCTTGGGTGCATTCGGATCGACTTCTGCACGCATCTGGTCCATGACGGCCCCGGCGCGCGGTGCCCAAAGGAATTCCACCGTACCGTTCTGCGGCTCTTCGGGAATCGCGTACATCGTGATGACGGTCTGATGGCCTGCCCAGCGTGCGCGCAGCGAATCGACCGTCTTGCCAGACTTCAGCTTGAGCGGCGCCTTGCCTTCCTGCGCAGGCTTGCCGTAACGATCGGACAGGGCCTGGAAGACGCGCTGTTCGGTATCCACGCCGCGCGTCGGCACGAACATGCCGGCGATGTTGCCATCCTGGTCAATCAGGAGCACGGCCTGCGGCCCATCCATCAACTCGGGGCGCAATGCCTGCGGCACGCCCAGCGAGCGCGTTCGGCCATGCGATTCAAGCGCATCGGAGCAGTATTCGGCGACATCCTTGCCACCATTCGCGCGTACGTCTTCGCACGAAGGCAGCTTGCGCAGCGGCTTGCCCAGCGGGAAGGCATCGAGCAGCACCGCCACGTCGCCGGGATCGCGCACAGCCTTGGCTGGCGCTGCAGACTTGGGAGCCGCCTTGGCTGCGGGTGCTGCAAACGCCACGGGCGCGAGCAACGAGGTCGAAAGGGCAAGCGCGGCAGTTGCCGTGGCGCGTCGCGTCCAGCAGGTCATGCGAACTCCATGGAGGAAAGAGCCGAGAGTGTGCCACGCGGGAATCCCGGCACACGGCAAAGCGATTCTGACTGCCGGGCGGCGGTGTGCGTTCCCCTCAACCGAACGGTTGACCCGCCACAGACCGCATGATTACACGCCATTTGACGCGGATCTCGGCCCGATGCGGTCAGAAACATTATCAAAATGTTGCCGGTTTTGATCTCGCAAAGGTACGGCGGGTAAAATCTCGGCGGCACAGACGAATGACCGGCAGGACCGAAGCGTCACGTTCCTCGGCCCGCCGCATAGACGCGATCTCATTTTGAACATTCCCTCCGCTGTTTCCTCCCGCACGCCGGGGGCCGCTCGCGCGGCACGCACCCGTTCGGTAGCCGGCTATGCACGGCTGGCCGTTGGCTTGCTGGCGCTGGCTTCGGCGCATGCTGCGCTGGCCTTCGGTTTCAACGATGTGGCCACACGCGCCAAGCAACTGGCCTCCAAGCCGTACCAGGCGCCCGCCGACACCCTGCCCCGCGAACTGCGTGAACTCCGCTACGACCAGTACCGCGAAATCCGCTTCAAGTCGGACCAGGCTTACTGGCGCCGCGACAAGCTGCCGTTCGAACTCGGTTTCTTCCACGAGGGTTCGTACTACGACCAGCCCGTGAAGATCAACGAGGTGTCGCCCGCCGGCGTGCGCGAAATCCGCTTCGATCCACGCCTGTTCGACTACGGCCCGGTAAAGCTCGACCCGAAGCAGTTGCAGAAGCTCGGCTTTGCCGGCTTCCGCGTGCACTACCCAATGAACACGCCCAAGTACAAGGACGAGGTCATCGTGTTCCTGGGCGCGTCGTACTTCCGCGGTATCGGCAAGGGGCAGGTCTACGGCCTGTCCGCGCGCGGGCTCGCCATCGACACTGCGCTCAATTCGGGCGAGGAATTTCCCCGCTTCACCGATTTCTGGATCGAACGCCCGGCCGCCAATGCGAAAGAGCTGACGATCTACGCGTTGCTTAACTCGCGCCGCGCCACGGGTGCCTACCGCTTTGTCATCAAACCGGGCAGCGACACGGCGGTCGAGGTGAAGGCGCAGCTGTACATGCGCGAGAACGTGAGCAAGCTGGCCATTGCCCCGCTCACCAGCATGTTCTTCTTTGGCGAGAACCAACCGGCGCCTGCGCTGGATTTCCGCCCCGAGGTGCACGACTCCGACGGCCTGTCAGTGCTTTCCGGCACGGGCGAATGGATCTGGCGCCCACTGACGAACCCCAAGCGCCTGCTGGTCAGCTCGTTCGGGACGACCAACCCGGGCGGCTTCGGCCTCATGCAACGTGACCGCGCGTTCTCCAGCTACCAGGAAATCGGCGACCGCTACGAACTGCGCCCGAGCGCGTGGGTCGAGCCCGTCGGCAAATGGGGCGCGGGCCGTGTGGAACTGGTGCAGATTCCGACGCCAGACGAGACGAACGACAACGTGGTCGCCTACTGGGTGCCTGAAAATCCGCCCAAGCCGCATCAGCCGTTCAATCTTGAATACCGCCTGCTATGGCAGAAAGACGCCGACAAGAAGCCGGCGCTGGCATGGGTTACGCAGACGCGTCGCTCGCACGGCTGGACGACCAAGCGCCCGGACGAGCGCAAGCCCGACGATACGATCGCCTTTGTGGTCGACTTCGAAGGCCCCGCGCTGGCAAAGCTTCCGCCCAATGCACCGGTTGAGCCGGTGTTCTCGGCAGATGCCAACGGCAAGATCGAATCGATCTTCGGCCAACCCAACACCGCGACCGGCGGATGGCGCGTGACCGTGCGCCTCAAGCGGGTCGACGACGATAAACCCGTCGAAATGCGCGGCTACCTGCGCAGCGGCGGCACCGGACTCTCTGAGACGTGGAGCTACCTGTTACCTCCGGGCTGAACGTGACGACAGCCCAGACCGGCGGTGCCGCTGGCACTGCCCCCTCCACCAGCCCTGCCACAGCGCAGTCTGTGGCCGACCATTACCTAGAGGCGCTGCCGCTGGCGGCCGAGGCGCGCGCTGCGCTGCTGCGCACCGCGGGCATCACAGCGGGCGACGACGATGCAGCAGCGCTCGCCAAGCTGCATCGCGCACTGGCCAGGCTCGACCCGGCGCAGACGACCTCCCTTGATGCGGATGCACCGGCCTACGCGTCCGTAGGCTCGCGTCTGGATGCCGCCTATGGCGCCACGCGCGCCGATGCTGCATCGACGGAGCCTTCTGCCGAGCCCGCACCGCCGCTTGAGCACGACAGCGAAGGCCGCATCCATCTGGACACCGGGCCCACGCCTGCGCGTCGCTCGATGGTGCCGTGGCCGTGGGTGCTCGGGCCAATCTGGCGCACCCGCAAGGCCATCGACCGCTGGATGCACGGCGGCAAGAAGCCCGTGCCGTACGAAGCGCCTGACTCGCCGGACCCGAAAGGCATCTGGCGCTTCGTCGGTGCGCGCCGCCGCCTGACGCTGCTGGCGCTGATGATCGCGCAGACCGTCGCTGCCACCTGGGCGATGAGCACGGTGCTGCCGTACCACGGCGCCGACTGGCTCGAAGCCATCATCATCGTGCTGTTTGCGGTGCTGTTCTGCTGGGTGTCGGCGGGCTTCTGGACGGCCATTACGGGCTTCCTGCTGCTGGCCTTCCACGGCGACCGCTTCGTCATCTCGCGCCGCGCCACGCCCGACGCCACGATTCCCGACGATGCGCGCACAGCCATCGTCATGCCGATCTGCAACGAAGATGTGCAGCGCGTCTTCGCCGGGCTGCGCGCGACGTACGAATCGTTGCAGCGCACGGGGCACCTGGAGCACTTCGACTTCTTCGTGCTTTCAGACTCCGGCGACCCGGATATCCGCACGGCAGAAGCCGATGCCTGGCTGCATATCTGCCGCGCGCTCGATGGTTTCGGCCGTATCTTCTACCGTTGGCGCCGCCACCGCGTGAAGCGCAAGAGCGGCAACATCGACGATTTCTGTCGGCGCTGGGGTGGCAAGTACCGCTACATGATCGTGCTCGACGCAGACAGCGTGATGAGCGGCGATTGCCTGACGCGCCTCGTGCAGTTGATGGAAGGCGCGCCAAGCGCGGGCATCATCCAGACCGCCCCGCGCGCCGCCGGCCGCGACACGCTGTACGCGCGTATCCAGCAGTTCGCCACGCGTGTGTACGGGCCGCTGTTCACCGCCGGCCTGCACTACTGGCAACTCGGCGAATCGCACTACTGGGGCCACAACGCCATCATCCGGCTGGACCCGTTCATCAAACACTGCGCGCTGGCGCCGATTCCGGGCAAGGGTTCGCTTTCCGGCGAGATCATGTCGCACGACTTTGTCGAAGCCGCGCTGATGCGCCGCGCCGGCTGGGCCGTGTGGATCGCCTATGACCTGGACGGCAGCTACGAAGAGATGCCGCCCAACCTGCTCGACGAGCTGGGCCGCGACCGCCGCTGGTGCCACGGCAACCTGATGAATTTCCGTCTGTTTGGTGCGCCGGGCTTCCACCGTGTGCACCGCGCCGTGTTCATCACCGGGGTGATGGCCTATCTGTCGGCGCCGCTGTGGTTCCTGTTCCTAATCCTGTCGACGGCCCTGCTTGCCAAGCACACGCTGATCGCGCCGGAGTACTTCACGCAGCCGCGCCAGCTCTTCCCGATCTGGCCAGAGTGGCATCCCGAAAAAGCCGCAGCGCTATTCTCTGCCACCGCCACCGTGCTGTTCCTGCCCAAGATCCTCAGCGTGCTTGTGCTGTGGGCACAGGGGCCGAAGCGCTTTGGCGGGGCGATCCACCTGGCGTTGTCGATGGCGATCGAGGCGGCGTTCTCGGTGCTGGCTGCGCCCGTGCGCATGCTGTTTCACACGCGCTTCGTGACGGCCGCGTTCCTGGGCTGGAAGGTGCACTGGAAATCGCCGCCGCGCGAAGACGCGCAAACACATTGGGGCGACGCCGTCCGCCGCCACGGCCTCCACACCGTGATCGGCATCGTCTGGGCTGCAATCGTGTATTGGCTGAACCCGAGCTTCCTCTGGTGGCTTTCGCCAGTCGTGGGCGCGCTGATCGTGTCGATTCCGCTGTCCGTGTTCTCCAGCCGCGTGAGCCTGGGCCGCCACATGCGGCGCCTGCGCCTGTTCATGATCCCGGAAGAAGTGCGCCCACCGCGCGAGCTCCGCGCCACACGCAAGCACCTGCGCAACGCGCCCCCAATGCCGGACTTTCGTCAGGCCGTGGTCGACCCTGTCACCAACGCGCTGATGTGCGCGATCGGCACCGCGCGCTTTCCGCACGACCGGCGCCTGATTGCTGTGCGGGAGGCACATGTGCGTCACGCACTGGAAGTCGGTCCCGACAAGCTCACGGGCAAGCAGAAACTGGTGTTGCTGTCGGATCCGTTCTCGCTGTCGGCGCTGCACCTGGCGGTGTGGTCGTCACCTGAACAGCGTGCGGCCTGGGAGCCTGCACAAGGCTGAACGACCTTGCCCTGCGCCATCCCGCGCCCCACCAGCATCTTGCCGGGTGGGGCGTTTTACTTTCCGTTACATCCGTAGGATTTGCGTATCACCTGAAGCGCCCGGCGGTTCATAGAATGGCTTCACGAACTTGATACACGAAGTCGACGGCACCTCGGCCCCCGGCCTCGCAACCGTAAGGAGAAGCATCATGAAACGCACACTGCTCGCATTCGTTCTGGGTGGGGCCGCGCTGTGCGCCTCGACGGCGGCGCTGGCGCATGTGGACGTCGGCGTGTCGATCGGCGTGCCCGCGCCGGTATATGTGGCCCCGGCACCTGTCTATGCACCGCCTCCGGTGGTGTATCGCCCTGCCCCGGTCTATGCCCCGGCTCCGGTGGTCTATGGTGGCTACTATCGCGACCGCGACGACTGGCGTGAGCGCGAATGGCGCCGTCACGAGTGGCGCGAACGCGAATGGCGCCACGACCACGGCTGGCACCGCGGCTGGGACCGCTAATGCCTGACGTTTAAGGCAAACCACAAGCCGCATCGGCACACGGGCCGCTCAATCGAGCGGCCCGTTGCTTTTGTACGCTCCAATGCCTGCGCAATCTCCAAACCGACCTATGCTGACGTAGCGGCCACAGCAATCCCGCCGCCGGCCGCACAGCACACGGGAGGACGCCATGTCGATCTCCAGCACCCTCGACGGCTGCCTGCGCAGCAAGGGCTGCATGTACGAGGTGATTCGCCATCCGCATACCCACACAAGCACGGAAACCGCGCAATCTGCGCATGTCCCGGGTGACCGCTTGGCCAAGACGTTGCTGCTTGAAGACAAGCTTGGCTATGTCGCAGCCGTGTTGCCGTCGACGTATCACCTGCATCTGTCCGAGCTGCAAAAGGAATCGGGCCGCTTCGACCTTACGCTGGCCGATGAATCGGAGTTGCGCGAAGTCTTCCGGGACTGCGATGCAGGGGCCGTTCCGCCCGTAGGCATGGCCTACGGCATGCCGACCTACATCGACAGCAGCCTGATGACCCACGGCGACGTCTACTTCGAAGCTGGCGACCACGAAAACGTCGTGCACATGGACATGGACCAGTTCATGGCCTTGATGCGGGACGCCAAGCCCGCCCACTTCGCTTATCGCATGCAGGGCATCCTCTTCTGAGGAGGTCGACATGGCCGACGATGTCGTCATCACGGTCCGCAACAACGGGCCGTGTCACATCAAGGGAAGCTTCCGGATCGTCACCCAGGGCGGACGCGAATTGCCGGTGGAGGAAGGGCAGGCGTGGCTGTGTCGCTGCGGGCACTCGCTGAACAAGCCGTTCTGTGACGGCTCGCACAAACGCGTCGAGTTTGACAGCAACCTCGACGCGCCTGCACCGGTTGAGGCAGACCGGTCACCGTAAGCGGGAACGCGAGCCGAAAGACCCGCGCGTCCTCGCTTAGCGCGTGACAGGCTTGTAGCGGATACGCTTGGGCTTCGCGCCTTCTTCGCCCAGACGCTTCTTCTTGTCGGCTTCGTATTCCTGGTAGTTGCCCGGGAAGAATTCGACGTGCGAATCGCCTTCAAACGCGATGATGTGCGTGGCGATGCGGTCGAGGAACCAGCGATCGTGCGAAATCACCATCACGCAGCCCGCGAATTCGAGCAACGCGTCTTCCAGCGCACGCAGCGTTTCCACATCAAGGTCGTTCGACGGTTCATCCAGCAGCAGCACGTTGCCGCCCGAGATAAGCGTCTTGGCCAGATGCAGGCGCCCACGCTCGCCGCCCGACAGCGTGCCGACGTGCTTCTGCTGATCGCCGCCCTTGAAGTTGAAGCGACCGATGTAGGCGCGTGAGGGCGTCTCATACCGGCCCACCGTGAGGATGTCGGAGCCGTTCGAAATCTCTTCGAAGACGGTCTTGTCTGCGGACAGCGCATCGCGGCTCTGGTCAACGTAAGCCAGCTTGACCGTCGGACCGATCTTGATGGTGCCCGAGTCCGGCTGCTCCTTGCCCGTGATCATCCGGAACAGCGTCGACTTGCCAGCGCCGTTCGGCCCAATGATGCCGACGATCGCGCCCGGCGGAATCGTGAAGCTCAGGTTGTCGATCAGCAAGCGATCGCCATAGCTCTTGCTGACGTTGGTGAATTCGATCACTTCATTGCCCAGACGCTCGCCCGCCGGAATGAAGATTTCCTGCGTTTCGTTGCGCTTCTGGTATTCCTGGCTGTTCAGCTCGTCAAAGCGAGCCAGACGCGCCTTCGACTTGGCCTGACGGCCCTTCGGGTTCTGGCGCACCCATTCCAGTTCTTTCTTCAGCGCCTTCTGGCGGGCCGATTCGCTCGACTCTTCCTGCTTCAGGCGCGTCTCTTTCTGATCGAGCCACGAGCTGTAATTGCCCTTCCAGGGGATACCGTGGCCGCGGTCGAGTTCGAGAATCCACTCAGCGGCGTTATCGAGGAAGTAGCGGTCGTGGGTGACGGCCACAACGGTGCCCGGGAAGCGCGTGAGGAACTGTTCAAGCCAGTCCACCGATTCAGCATCCAAGTGGTTGGTCGGCTCGTCGAGCAGCAGCATGTCGGGGCGCGAGAGCAGCAGCTTGCACAGTGCCACACGACGCTTTTCGCCACCCGAGAGGTGCTCGATCTTGGCGTCCCACGGCGGCAGGCGCAGTGCATCGGCGGCAATTTCCAGCTGCAGCTCGACGTTGTCGCCGGCACCAGCGGCGATGATGGCTTCCAGGCGCGCTTGCTCTTCGGCCAGCTTGTCGAAGTCGGCGCCTTCCTCGGCATACGCTGCGTAGATCGCTTCGAGCTGCTTTTGCGCATCCATCACTTCGCCCAGGCCGCTCTCGACCTCTTCACGCACGGTCTTGGCGGGATCGAGCTGTGGCTCCTGCGGCAGGTAACCGATGTTCAGGTTGGGCATCGGCGTGGCTTCGCCTTCGATGTCCTTGTCGAGGCCGGCCATGATCTTGAGCACGGTCGACTTGCCGGAGCCGTTCAGGCCCAGCACGCCGATCTTGGCGCCCGGGAAGAACGACAGTGAGATGTCCTTGAGGATCTGGCGCTTGGGCGGAACGATCTTGCCCACGCGGTTCATGGTGAAAACGTACTGTGACATGGCGGAATTGCGGGGGGAAACGCAGAAATGGGGAACCCGGCGAGTTTAACAAAGCCGGGGCATGGCAAACCCAAGGCTCAAGGCCGCACGAGCAAAAGAAAAAGGCGCCCACCAGGGGCGCCCTTCCGATGCAGCAGAGGCCAGGCCTCGTTACATCGTCATCATGTTGGCGTTCATGTTATGCATGACCCACAGCGAGCCGACAACGACGATCGCCAGGATCAGCAGCGTGAAGAGGAAAGCCATCACGTTCCAGCGCTGGGCGGACGAGCCGTCCAAGTGCAGGAAATAGATCAGATGCACGACGATCTGCACGACCGCCAGAGCCATCACCGTTACCAGCACCGTCTGATGCGAGTAGCCGCCGTCCATCACCATCTTGAACGGAATGGCCGTCAGGATCACCGCCAGCACGAAGCCGATCAGGTAGCCCTTGACGGTGGCATGACCGGCGCCGCCTGCTGCATGACCGTGGGCATCATCGTGGGCAATGCCCGTCGAAACGTTGGTCTGTTCCATTTACATCGCTCCCAGCAGATACACGACGGTAAACACGCCGATCCACACCACGTCCAAGAAGTGCCAGAACAGGCTCAGGCACGACAGGCGGGTCGATTGGGTCGGGGTCAGCCCTTTGCGGCTGATCTGCCACATCAGGACGATGATCCACAGCATGCCGCTCGCCACGTGCAGGCCGTGCGTACCGACCAGCAGGAAGAACGACGACAGGAACGCGCTGCGGCTCGGGCCCGCGCCTTCTGCAATCAGGTGGTGGAACTCGTTAATTTCCATGCCGACGAACGCGGCGCCCAGCAGCAGCGTGATGCCCAGCCACAGCATCACTTGGTCCTTGCGGCCGTTCTGCAGGCTGATCATCACCATGCCGTAGGTGATGGACGACACCAGCAGGATGCCGGTTTCGATTGCCACATACGACAGATCGAAGAGTTCCTTGCCCGTCGGGCCGCCTGCCGTCGCACCGCGCAGGACGCAGAACGTGGCAAACAGCGACGCGAAGATGATCAAGTCGCTCATCAGGTACACCCAGAAGCCGAAGACCTTGGTGTCTGCAGCATCGTGGTGGTGCGCATGGTCATGCGCGTGGTCGTGGCCGTGCGCGTGACCGTGCGCGGCGTGACCGTCTAGAACATTGGAAGCCATGGTTTAAGCCTGCGAACCGATACGTTGGAAGTAGGCCGACTCGGTCTCGTGAACCTCGTGAGCGGGCACGTAGTAATCGATGTCGTCGTTGTTGCTGCGGAGGATGAAGCTGCCGATCATGCCGACCAGACCCAGCACGGCCATCCACCAGATGTGCCAGATCAGCGCGAAGCCCATCACGATCGAGAACATGCCGATGAAGAAGCCGGCGCCGGTGTTCTTCGGCATGTGGATCTTTTCGTAGCTCGGTGCGACCTGCGTCAGCACTTCACCGCGCGCCTTCATGTCTGCAAAGGCGTCGATGTCACGGATGACCGGCACGCGTGCGAAGTTGTAGTGCGCCGGCGGCGACGACGTCGCCCACTCCAGCGTACGGCCACCCCAGGGGTCGCCCGTCAGATCAGCCAGCGCATGACGGTTGCGGATGCTCACGAAGATCTGGATGAGCTGCGAAGCGATACCGCAGGCGATGATCGCGGCGCCGATCACGGCGACGATCAGCCACGGCTGCCATGCCGGATTGTCGGTATGGTTCAGACGGCGCGTCATGCCCATGAAGCCCAGCACGTACAGCGGCATGAACGCGGTGTAGAAACCCACGAACCAGCACCAGAAGGCGCGCTTGCCCCACTTCTCGTCCAGCTTGAAGCCGAAGGCCTTCGGGAACCAGTACGTGATACCAGCCAGGTAACCGAACACCACGCCACCGATGATGGTGTTGTGGAAGTGAGCGATCAGGAACAGGCTGTTGTGCAGCAGGAAGTCGGCGCCCGGCACAGCCAGCAGCACGCCGGTCATGCCGCCGATCACGAAGGTGATCATGAAGCCGATCGTCCACAGCATCATCGAGTTCAGCTCGACGCGGCCGCGGTACATCGTGAACAGCCAGTTGAAGATCTTCACGCCCGTCGGGATCGAGATGATCATCGTCGCGATACCGAAGAACGCGTTGACGTTCGCACCCGAGCCCATGGTGAAGAAGTGGTGCAGCCACACCAGGAACGACAGCACGGTGATGCCGGCGGTCGCCCACACCATCGACGTGTAGCCGAAGAGCTTCTTGCGCGAGAAAGTCGAGACGATTTCCGAGAACATACCGAAGGCCGGCAGGATCAGGATGTACACCTCGGGGTGGCCCCAGATCCAGATCAGGTTCACGTACAGCATGGCGTTACCGCCGCCATCGTTCGTGAAGAAGTGCATGTCCAGGTAGCGGTCGGCACCCAGCAGTGCCAGCGCCACGGTCAGCACCGGGAACGCCGCCACGATCAGGATGTTGGCGCACAGGGCGGTCCAGGTGAAGATCGGCATGCGCATCAGCGTCATGCCCGGCGCGCGCATCTTGAAGATGGTCGCGACGAAGTTCACGCCGGTCAGCAATGTCCCCAGACCCGATATCTGCAACGCCCAGATGTAGTAATCGACCCCCACGCCCGGGCTGTACGCCAGTTCCGACAGCGGCGGGTACGCCAGCCAGCCGGTGCGAGCAAATTCACCCACGCCCAGCGACACGTTGATCAGCACCACACCGGCAGCAGCCAGCCAGAACGACAGCGTGTTCAGGAACGGGAATGCCACGTCGCGCGCGCCAATCTGCAGCGGCACGATCAGGTTGATCAGACCCGTCATCAGCGGCATGGCCATGAAGAAAATCATGATCACGCCGTGCGCGGTGAAGATCTGGTCGTAGTGCTCAGGCGGCAGATAGCCGGCACCGCCGCCCGAGGCGACCGCCAGTTGCGAGCGCATCATGATGGCGTCGGCAAAGCCGCGCAGCAGCATCACGATGGCCAGAATGCAGTACATCACGCCGATCTTCTTGTGATCGACCGAGGTGATCCACTCATTCCAGAGGTAGGACCACTTCTTGAGATAGGTGATCAGGCCGAACACGCCTGCGCCACCCAACAGAATGGCCGACACCGTCACGACCACGATGGGCTCGTGCAGTGGAATGGCCTCCAGACTCAACTTGCCAAACATCGTCAACTCCTAGGAATTCTTGGCCGCGCTCTTGGGAGCAGGCAGGGCGGACTGCACCGGCAGCGGACGCGTTGCGGCCTCGGCTGTGGCCGTCGTGCAGTTGGCGCCTTCAAGCGCCTCGTCGAGCGTCAGGACCTTCTCCCCTTCGCCCATCTTGTCCATGTATTTGTGCAGGATGCTGTGATACAGCGTCGGGTCGACGGATGCGTACGCTGCCGGCGGCACCTTCTCGCTCGGCTTGGACAGCTCGGCGTAGCCTTCCTTGGTCAGGTTCTGCGACGACTCACGAACCTGCTTGACCCAGGCGTCGAACTCTTCGCTCGTCATGGCCGTGGCCTTGAACTTCATGCCCGTGAAGCCCGAGCCGCTGTAGTTCGACGACATGCCGTCAAACACACCGGTCTCGTTGGCGATCAGGTGCAGCTTGGTCTGCATGCCCGCCATGGCGTACACCTGGCTGCCGAGCTGCGGGATGAAGAACGCGTTCATCACCGTATCGGACGTGATCTTGAAGTTGATCGGGGTGTTGGCCGGGAACGCCAGCTGATTGACCGTCGCGATCTTCAGTTCCGGATAGATGAACAGCCACTTCCAGTCGAGCGAAACAGCCTCGACGGTGATGGGCTTCACGTCCGATTCGATCGGCTTGTACGGATCGAGCGCGTGCGTGGACTTGTAGGTGATCACGCCCAGCACGATGATGATCAGGCAGGGGATCAGCCACACCACAGCCTCGATGGCGTTGGAGTGCGACCAGTCCGGCTCGTAGCGGGCCTTGGTGTTGGTGGAGCGGTACTTCCACGCAAACACCAGCGTCAGCACGATCACGGGAATGACCACCAGCAACATCAGGCCGGTCGCCACCAGGATCAACGTCTTTTCTTCAGCCGCAATCATCCCCTTCGGGTCCAGAACCGTCAGGTTGCAGCCCGCCAGCAAGAGCGGGAGGCTTGCGGCGAGGAGCCGCTTCATATGTGGAACGAGTGTGTTCTTCATGTCTTGCACAATTGCGCCGGCGGTGCTTCCGGACATCACGGGAGCCCAGCAGCCCAGACAGCGGCCACAAGGGGAAAAACGCGGGAAATGAGAAAAGACCGAACTACCGGCACCCCGAATACGCCTGGGTGCAGCAGCGGATCTTCGATCACATCGGGCGCCGGTCAGGGAGAAGCTGAACCCAACGCCCTCAGTTGGCGAGGCGGGCTTCGCTCATGCCAGGCATGGGCGAGGCCGAGCGCCGCCGCGTCGCACAAAGCGGCGGACGACAGATCGGGGGCGTAAAAGGTCGGAGCAGGCACTACGTCATGCGCCCGTTGGGGGAGCGCGGTTGGGAGTGGAATGCGGGCGCGATCTTACCGCCAGACGGCGCTTCGGATCGCGCTATCTGCTCAGGCAAATAGAAAGCGGCGTCGATTGACAAGTGATGCCCTCGCCGTACGGCTAGGGTTTACGTGGCTTTGCGGGTAAGCAAATCGAAAGTGCATGTTGTTGCACTGCGACAATCAGCCACAGTGGTGCGCAGCCGACGTTGCCTCCAAATGTGCGCTCTAGGGTGGAATTGAGGCCAGCCACCGAGGTGCCCCCTCCCCCCGCTTCTGGTTTCCTTGCGGCGTCATTGGGTCAACAGCCCGGCAATCCGCACCAGCACCAGCCCCGCCGCCCCCACGAGATAAGCGCGCAGCACAAACATCCACGTGCGCTTGAGAGGCGTCCAGCGTGCAGGCGTGAGCTGCTCGAGCGGCGGCATCGCCCAGTGATCGCGGTCCAGTACGCTCACACGCTGCGGATGATGCGGCCGACGGGCGCGTCGCTCGATACGCCACAACACGAGCGACATCACCACCGCGATCAACGTGCCGCCGATCAGGATGGCGCCAATCTCGAATTCGCCAATGCCTGGGAACAGCACGGCGGCAGTGAGGACGACCGACAACATCACCAGCACCGCCACCACACCACCGGTGAAGATGTTCATCGCTCGGCCGTTCGTCCACGGGCCGAGCACCGCCTTGTCGTTGCACAACAGCAGCAGGAACACCGTTGCGCTCGGCAGCAGCACGCCGGCCAGCGATTGCACTGCGTTGGTCAACAGACCGAGCGGCACGCCTGGCGTCAACACGAGCCCGGCGGCCAGCAACGTCAGTCCAAAGTACACGGCATAGAAGCCCTTGGCCTCCGTTGGCTTGCGATGCAGCGAATGTCGCACGGCAAACACATCGCCAATCGCATACGCGGTCGACAGCGACACTGCGCACGCGCCGATGATGCTGGCGTCCAGCAATGCAATCGCAAACAGCACACCGGCCCAGCGGCCGGAGTGGCGCTCCAGGCCGTGCGCGGTGCCGAGCGCATCGGTGTAGTTGCCGAACTCCGGCGTGCCGTGAAAGGCTTGCGCGCTGAAGGCGATCATCGCTACCGCGCCAGCAATCACGAGGACGATGCCGAGCCACAAATCTGCGCGCTCATAGCGGATGAAACGCGCGGTGATGCGCTTGTCGATCACGTAGCTCTGCTGGAAGAACAACTGCCACGGCGCCACCGTCGTCCCCACGATAGCGATGATCAGCAACATCACCTCTGCCAGCGGTGCGCCCGCTGGCAGCGCTGGCACGAAGAAGTCGCGCGCCACCTGGTCCATCGGCGGATGCACCATCACGAACACCGGGATGAGCGTGAGGCTGCCCGCTACCAGCGCGAGTGCAAAACGTTCGAAGCGGCGGAAATCTCCGGTAGACGCGGCCAGCATCACCAGTGCCGCCGCCGCGCACACGCCCCAATGTCGCGGGATGCCGAGGTACTCGAGCGCCAGGCTGATGCCGATGAACTCCGTCACGAGCGTCAGCGCGTTCACCAGGAACAGATCGATGACGGAGAAGCTGCCCCAGAACTTGCCGAAACGCGCAAAGATCAAGCGCGCATGGCCAACGCGCGTGACGGCGCCCAGGCGCAAGACCATCTCTTGGTTCACATACAGCACCGGAATGAGCAGTAATAGCGTCCACAGCAACGTGGTGCCGTAGTTCTGCCCGGCTTGCGTGTAGGTGCCGAAGGCGCCGGCATCGTTGTCGCCGACCATCACAATCAGGCCCGGTCCGAGGATGGCGAGCAGCGTTCGCAAGCGCGCCCTCCAGCTATTGCGTGCGCCCGTATCGTGATGCGCGATGGTGCCAAGCGCACCGCGAATGTCTCCCACGTGGGCATCGTCGAGTGCGGCCTGACGTGGTGGTGCGTCGATGCCCGAAGCGAATTGGGTCATATCGACCTCCGTTTGGTTTGGTGTTGTTGGATTACCAGTACGTGCGCGACAGGCGCACAGCGGCTGCGGCGTAACCGTGGTTGGAATGCGGCTGACCGCCGTCACCGGCCCGGCGGTCCGACGTCACGGGCACGGCCTCGGCGCGCTCAGGTGCAGCAGCGCGCGGCTGCACGAACACGGAGGTGAACGGCAGAGCAATCGCCGAGAAACGACGGGCGGGAACATTGAATTTGCGCATGACACACTCCTCGCCGCGTGCACAAACGCCGGGCACGCAGCAATGGCCGCGCGCGTTGAGCACACACAGCGGCATAGTCGAAACGATCAAGGAGCGATGCAGACACCGCTGCCTTGCCGGGGCGGCAAGTCAGCAGCAGGGAACAACCGTGCGGCAGACTCGCCTAGTGGGAAAAAGACGTTCGGTAAGGTCGACTCGGACTGTCCATATGGGTCCTCCTACGGTTAGAACTCGGCGTGGACGCGCACGCCCACGAACTTGGCCGGACCGCGATCGCGGTTATAGCCGGGGTTCTGAATGAGTTGAAAATCCGGGCTGATCGCCAGCGCCTTGGTTACCTGCAGGCTGTAGAAAAGCTCCAGTACGCGCTCGTGGCCATAGTTCAAGCCGCCATCGCCAAGGAAGGCTCCGCTGCCGCCGGCGGCCAGATAGGCGCGGTGATCCGGCCCAAGCATGTTCACCGCGACGGCCACGCCCAGCACATCGTTCGGACGGCGCCAAGCGGCACCCTTGAGCAATCCACCAAACGACACGCTGCGGCCAACTTCGGTAAAGGCGTACGTTTCGGTCTTGTCATCCGACCAGTTCAGGCGTGCGAACAGGCCGAGGTTGTCGCCGGCTTTCTGTTCGAACGAGATGCCAACGCCCAGCTTTGCGTGTGCCTTGCGCACCAGCCCAACGTCGGGCGCCACACCCGTGGCGGCGCCAAGCGCCATCGCATCGTCAAATCGGCCCATGCGCGCCTGGTTGCGCCAACCGAGCAACCGCGCCGTGCCCTCCTGGCCGAACAGCGTGTAGCGCTTCTCCAGCTCGAGGATGTCGCCGTAGTGCTTGAGGAATCGCGTGTCGAGCGGCAAACCGTTCGATTGCTCCGGCTGCAGGAAACGGCCTGCACGCACAGCCCAACCGTTCTCGCTGTCGATGTATTCAAGCGCCACGCCCCAGTTGTAGCCGCGCGCATCGGCGGGATAGTCGAACGACGGGTGCGCCATGAACGACCAGTTCAAGAACTGCGTGCGCGGGTCTTGCGCATACGACACCGCATCGAAGACATCGGGCACGGCGAAGTTGCCGGCAGTCAGCACCACACGGCGCTGGTCGACAACGTTGGCGAACTGGTTGAAATCGGCATCGACCTTTTCCGTGTCGCCACCGAGGCCCCACGTCTGGCGCAGGAAAGCGCGGGCGCGGTACAGCGTCGGATTCGTCCCGGCCGTCTTGGCCAGCTCGCCGTTGGGCAAGCCGCCAAGGCCGTGCAGTTCTGAGAACGCGACGCCCTGCACGACCTCGGGGTTGAAGTGGAACTCGGCTCCTTTCCACAAGCGCATGCCAAGGTCGAGCGTGGCCGTGAAGGAATAACTCTTCGCGCGCGCGGCACCGAGGCTGTTGTCGCCGCTATACGCTGCATCGAATGCAGGTTTGCGTTGCCACACATAGGTGGTCTGGCCATGGAAGCCGAAGCGGTCATCCAGTTCGCCGCTGGCGATGCGCGGGACGTCATCCGCCGAAGCCGGTACACCCGCCGCATGCGCCATCGACATCATCGACACAATGGCCGCCGCGCCCATCAGCACACGAACCCAAACCAGCGGACGCACCGCCACCCAAACGTACTGCAGCATCGAAAGAAACAGCATGAGACCTCCCCCGCCCGTTTCTCTGACAGGCGTAGGCAAACGCCGGCCACGCCGCGTCATGGCGCGCGCAAACGCACGCAGCCATGCGGCCGTGCCGGATACAACAATCGAATTCAGGAAGGGACTTGTGTAGAGAACCTACGCAAGCGCCACCACCCGCCGTGCAATACGGCCAGGCAGTGGTGAGGCGCGAAGACGTTGCGCCGAGACTGTCTAGCCGTTCAATGTGCGATCGAGGATCGACTAGAACAACTGTCCATGGAGATGTACTCCGTAGCTATGACGGGGCGCAGAGTAACAAAGTCTCGTTGACGGCGGCAAGCATTTTCTTGGAGGCGTCGCGAAGCCCTTTGCGCGGCGGCACCAACCCGGTGTGAGGCACCTCGCAAGCCGGTATCGGTACACTGCCGTCACGATCGAGCGCATCGGTTGAGGCGCTCGCCACAGCGATATTGGACGGAGGTTTGTATGACGCGCTTAGTAGCACTGCTCACCACGATTGCGGCAATAGCAGGCATGGCCGGCTGCTCGACGGCAGGCTCAGAACGCGCCAAGGATGGGAGTGAATCCAAGATGATCGAGCACACATCACCCGCCGCCACGTGCCAGGCAGCCGCCAATTCCGACGATGCCCTGATCGGCAAATCCGAACAGGACGCCACCGCCCTGCTCAAGGGCTGCCTCTGGCGCATCAGCGAACGCGACGGCAAAGCCCTGCCCGGCACCATGGACTACCGCGAAGAACGCCGCAACCTGGGCGTTCAGGGCGGCAAGGTGATCTGGGTGCGGCGCGGCTGAGGCCCGTGAAGTTGAACGGGCCGTCGGACAAAAGAAAACGGCCTCCGCAAGGGAGACCGTTTTCGTGATGCTGGTGCCGGCTGCAGGACTCGAACCCGCCACCTGATGATTACAAATCAACTGCTCTACCAGATGAGCTAAGCCGGCAAAGAAACGCGATTCTAACCTAACACGCGTTACTTGACGACCTTTAGTGCGGGCTTGCCACCGATGCGCGGCACATTCGGTGGTGTCGGTTCGTCTTCCGGGCCGGTTTCCGCTTCGACAGGGACCGGCGCAGGCACCGACTCAGAGTCCACCGCGGCCAGCTTGGGCGGCGGATTGTTCTCGCGTTCGGTTGCAGCTTGCGTCGTCGGTGTACTGCGCTCCACCGGGAATGCCATACCCTGCCCGTTCTCGCGCGCATACACCGCAAGCACGTTTTCGATTGGCACCTCGATCTTGCGCGAGACGCCCGAGAAGCGTGCGTGGAACGTGATCCACTCATTGCCCATGTCGAGCTGGCTGGTCGCGTCAAAGCTCACGTTCAGCACGATCTCGTCGTTTTTGACGAACTCACGCGGCACGTTGGTGCTGTTGTCGACGAAGACAGCGATGTACGGCGTGAAGCCGTTATCCGTACACCATTCATAGATGGCACGGATCAGATAAGGCTTGGTGGATGTTTCCGACATGATGAAATCAGTGACCGTTGGGCGCGGCCCCGCGCAGGTTCACCCCAAGCGCGGCCCGACCCAGCGGCAATCAGCGGCGCATGACCTTTTCCGACGGCGTCAGCGCTTCAATATACGCCGGACGGCTGAAGATACGCTCAGCGTATTTCATCAGCGGGGCCGCATTCTTCGAGACCTCAATGCCGTAGTGGTCGAGACGCCACAGCAGCGGCGCAATCGCCACGTCCAGCATCGAGAACTCTTCGCCCAGCATGTATTTGTTCTTCAGGAAGATCGGTGCCAGCTGCGTAAGGCGGTCACGGATGGCCGCGCGTGCCTTCTCGTGATTCTTCTCGGCAGCCTTGCCCTTTTCGTTCTCGAGCACGGAGACGTGCGTGAACAGCTCCTTCTCGAAGTTGAACAGGAACAGGCGGGCGCGGGCGCGCTGCACCGGATCGGCCGGCATCAGCTGCGGGTGCGGGAAGCGCTCGTCGATGTACTCGTTGATGATGTTCGACTCGTACAGAATCAGGTCGCGCTCAACCAGGATAGGCACCTGGCCGTACGGGTTCATCACCGCGATGTCTTCCGGCTTGTTGAAGAGATCGACGTCGCGAATTTCGAAATCCATGCCCTTTTCGAACAGGACGAGGCGGCAACGCTGCGAAAACGGGCAAGTGGTGCCCGAGTACAAGACCATCATGGTTGTAGTTCCTTGGCGCATGGGCCGGGGGCGGCCCTATGACGGTACAACCGTGACGACAAAATGACATCGCCACGGCACAAAAAGCGAAAAGGCAAAGGGCTAGAGCCAGTTCTCCACCGGCCTAGCCCTTGCCCGGAAAACAGGGATTTTACTTGATGTCCTTCCAATAGGCCGCATTCAGGCGCCAGGCCAGCACGAAGAACACGCCGATGAACAACAATACCCAGACGCCGAGACGCTTGCGCAGGTTGCCAGCGGGCTCAGCCATCCAGTCCAGATAACTGACCAGATCAGCCACCGCCTGGTCATATTCGACCTTGTTCATCTTGCCCGGGACCGTCACTTCAAAGCCGACGAATTTCTTCTCAGCTTCGCCGTGCTCGGACTTCACTTCGGCGTACTTCGGCACCTGCTGGCCTTGCAGCTCCCACAGCACATGCGGCATACCCACCTTGTCGAAGACCAAGTTGTTCCAGCCGGTCGGACGGGTGTCGTCACGGTAGAACGTGCGCAGGTAGGTGTAGAGCCAGTCGCTGCCGCGCGCCCGGGCAATCACCGAAAGGTCCGGCGGTACGGCACCAAACCACTTTTTGGCGTCTTCACGGTCCATGGCGATGTGCATCGTGTCGCCGACCTTGTCTGACGAGAAGAGCAGGTTTTGCTTGATCTGCTCCTCACTCAAACCGATGTCGCGCAGGCGGTTGTAGCGCATCGCGCTGGCGCCGTGGCAGTTCAGGCAGTAGTTGACGAACAGCTTGGCGCCGCGCTGCAGCGCAGACGTGTCGCTGGACTGGTTGGGCGCCGGATCGAGCGGCACACCGCCCTCATTGGCCATCACGGGCGCGGCAAACACGAGACCGGCCAAGGCGAAAATCGCAAGCAGCTTTTTCATTCTTGTGTCCTTCATGGGTCCTTGTGCGCGGGCTCTATCAGTGCGGCGTGAACGTGACGCGCTCAGGCACTGGCTTGAACGTCCCGATCTGGCTCCAGATCGGCATCGCGAGGAAGAACGCGAAGTACAGAATGGTGCCGATCTGCGAGATGATCGAACCGACCGGGCTCGGCGGCTGAATACCCAGGTAGCCCAGGACCGCAAAGGCGATCACGAAGAGGATCAGCAGCGTCTTGTGGAAGCCCGGACGATAGCGGATCGACTTGACCGGCGACTGGTCCAGCCACGGCAGGAAGAAGAAGATCACCACCGAGCCGCCCATCACGACGACGCCCCAGAACTTCGCGTCGATAAACGCGAAGCCCAGCGCCAGAATCACGGCCACCGCCACCGCCACGCCCTTGACCTTCATGCTCTTGGAGCGCACGAACAGCAGCCCCAGCATGATGGCGATGAAGCCCCACAGCCACGGCAGGAAGTCCGACGTGGTCGCGCGCAGCATCGAGTAGAACGGCGTGAAGTACCAGACCGGCGCAATGTGCGGCGGCGTCTTCAGCGAGTCTGCCGGGATGAAGTTGTTGGCTTCCAGGAAGTAGCCGCCCATTTCAGGCGCAAAGAACACGATCGCGCTGAAGATAAACAGGAACACCGCCACACCGACGATGTCGTGCACCGAGTAATACGGGTGGAACGGAATGCCGTCGAGCGGAATGCCGCGCTCGTCCTTCTTGGCCTTAATCTCGACGCCGTCCGGGTTGTTCGAGCCCACTTCGTGCAGCGCGATGATGTGCGCCACCACTAGGCCCAGCAGCACCAGCGGCACCGCGATGACGTGGAACGAGAAGAAGCGGTTCAGCGTCGCGTCAGACACCACGTAGTCGCCGCGGATCCACAGCGACAGGTCCGGGCCGATCAGCGGGATGGCGGAGAACAGGTTCACGATCACCTGCGCGCCCCAGTACGACATCTGGCCCCACGGCAGCAGATAGCCCATGAAGGCTTCGGCCATCAGGCACAGGAAGATCAGGCAGCCGAAGATCCAGACCAGTTCGCGCGGCTTACGGTACGAGCCGTACAGCATGCCGCGGAACATGTGCATATACACGACGATGAAGAACGCCGAAGCGCCGGTCGAGTGCATGTAGCGCACCAGCCAGCCCCACGGCACCTCGCGCATGATGAACTCCACGCTCGCATAGGCGACGGGGATGCCGGCGGCGTTGAGCGTGCCGTCCGGCTTGTAGTTCATCACCAGGAAGATGCCCGTGACGATCTGGATCACCAGCACCAGCAGCGCCAGCGACCCAAAGAAATACCAGAAGTTGAAATTCTTCGGCGCGTAGTACTCCGACAGATGCGCCTTCCACAGCTCCGATGCCGGGAAGCGTGCATCGATCCAGCCCAGCAGCCCGGTTGTCTCCACCTTCTTCTCGGCCATGATCAAGCCTCTCCTTTCTCGTCTTTACCGATCACCAGCTTCGTGTCGGACAGGAACATGTACGGCGGAACGTCGAGGTTCTGCGGCGCGGGCTTGTTCTTGAACACGCGGCCAGCCAGATCGAACGTGGAGCCGTGACACGGGCAGACGAAGCCGGGGTCTCCGGCAAGCTGCACATTGGCGCCCGCGGGAAACGGACCAGACGGGGAGCAGCCAAGATGGGAGCAGATGCCGACCACGACCAGCAGGTCTTTATGCTCGGCACGGGAGCGGGTTTCGTTCTTGCAATAGTCCGGCGTCTTCATGGTGAAGGGCACGTCGGACTTGGGGTCAGCGACTTCGTTATCGGTCTTCTTGAGCGATTCCAGCATGTCGGGCGTGCGCTTGAGCAGCCAGACCGGCTTGCCGCGCCATTCCACCACCTTCATCTGGCCGGGGGCCAGGTCACTCACGTCGGCCTCTATGGGCGCGCCCGCTGCACGGGCTTTTTCAGATGGTGCGAATGTGCAAACGAAAGGGGCCGCAACTGCAACCCCTCCCACACCACCAGCCACGGATGTCGCAATCAATAGATTACGGCGACCCTTGTCCACGTTTTGCTGGTCACTCATTCAAGACCCCAGGATGAGAAATCAAGATAGATTCGCGTCAACCAAAAATTATACCCGACCGTACCTAGCCAACGGTAGCGGTCGCGGGGGACGACCGTTGCAGATATAGTGGACGCACCGATTGCCCGCCAGCCCAGTACAGGCAAGGCTTCGGCATGCCTCTTGCAACCTCGCTTTCAACAATTCAGGTCAACCGTTCGCTAGCTTGACCGTTTGTCTCGAATCAAACAATCCGGAGAAAACCGATGGCACTGATGCAAGACTTCAAGAAATTCGCGATGCGTGGCAACGTGATCGACCTGGCAGTGGGCGTGATCATCGGTGCGGCGTTCGGCAAAATCGTCGATTCGCTTGTCAATGATCTGATCATGCCGCTGATCAGCCGCATCGTGGGCAAGCTGGATTTCTCGAACCTGTTCATCCAACTCGCAGAGGCACCTGCGGGTGTGCCGCACACCCTTGCCGATCTGAAGAAGGCCGGCGTGCCAGTCTTCGCCTACGGCAACTTCATCACCGTGGCGGTCAATTTTTTGATTCTCGCGTTTATCGTGTTTCTGATGGTGCGCGCCATCACGCGCGTGATCGACGCCAACCCGCCGGCAGCGCCGGCCGAAACACCAGAGAACATCCTGCTGCTTCGCGAGATTCGCGACAGCCTGAAGAACAAGCCGTAATCAGACGCGAATCACACCGGATTCGGGATATCGATAAAGGTGTGACGCACGCCGAAGCGCTCGGCCAGGTGATTGCCGAGCGCCCGAACGCCGCCGCGCTCAGTGGCGTGGTGGCCCGCACCAATGTAGGCGACCCCCGATTCGCGCGCCAGATGCGTTGTCTGCTCAGACGCTTCACCGCTCAGATACACGTCCACACCGGCGGCCACGGCGGCATCAAACCAGCCTTGGGCACCGCCCGTGCACCAACCGACTGTGCACACCGAACGATCCTCCTCGCCAATCACGAGGGGCACCCGATTCAGCTTGGCCGATACCGTCTGCGCGAAAGCGCCCAGCGTGGTCCCTTCGGCAAGCGTACCAATCCAGCCGAGTTCATCGTCGCCGAACCGGCGCTGGGCCGAGATGCCCAGCAACGCACCCAGCTGTGCGTTGTTGCCCAGCTCGGGGTGCGCATCAAGGGGGAGGTGATACGCGAACAGATTGAGATCGTGCGCAAGAAGTTGCTTCAAGCGCGCATGCTTCTGGCCCACGACACGGCCGTCCTCCCCCTTCCAGAAGTAACCGTGATGCACAAGGATGGCGTCGGCACGCGCTTCGATGGCGGCTTCGATCAACGCTAGGCTGGCCGTCACGCCCGTCACGATATGCGTAATGGTGTCGCGCCCTTGTACCTGTAGACCATTGGGGCAATAGTCCCGAAAACGGGCCGCCTGCAACAGGTCGTTCAAGTACAATTCAAGTTCTTTTCGATCCATTTGGACTCAATTTCGCTCTATGTTGCGCCGCTTTTGGCTGTTTTTTGCGCAAGCCGTCACGGTCGTCCTGGCCGTCTGGTTTGTGATCGCCACGCTCAAGCCTGATTGGCTGCAGCGCGGCAAGGTCGCAGTGCAATCCGGCTCGCCCATCGTCGCGCTGAAGGAAGTCGCGCCGCTCGGCCACGGCGGCACCTCCAGCAACTCCTACGCGGAAGCCGCCAAGGTTGCGATGCCGGCAGTGGTCAACATCTTCAGCAGCAAGAACGCGCCGAAGCGCGGCAGTAACCCACAAGCCAGCGCAGACCCGTGGTTCCGCTTCTTCTTCGGCGACCGCGCCCCTGAGCAGCGCCAGGAACCCACGGCCAGTCTGGGCTCGGGCGTGATCGTCAGCTCGGAAGGCTACATTCTAACGAACCACCACGTGGTGGACGGCGCCGACGAGATCGAAGTCGCCCTGACCGACGGCCGTAAGGCCAACGCCAAAGTGGTCGGCTCCGATCCGGAAACCGACCTGGCTGTCCTCAAGATCAACCTGCCGAATCTGCCTGCCATCACGCTGGGCCGACTGGAGAATGTGCGCGTGGGTGACGTGGTGCTGGCGATTGGCAACCCGTTTGGCGTGGGCCAGACGGTGACAATGGGCATTGTCTCTGCCTTGGGCCGTAGCCACCTGGGCATCAACACGTTCGAAAACTTCATCCAGACCGACGCCGCGATCAACCCAGGCAACTCGGGCGGCGCGCTGGTCGACGCCGACGGCAACCTCCTAGGGATCAACACGGCGATTTACTCGCGCTCGGGTGGCTCGCTGGGCATCGGCTTCGCGATTCCGGTCTCGCTAGCCAAGCAGGTGATGGAATCCATCATTTCGACCGGTAGCGTGGTCCGCGGCTGGATCGGTGTTGAGCCGCAGGATGTGACGCCGGAAATTGCCGAGTCGTTTGGCTTGTCCCGCAAGGATGGCGCGCTGATCGCCGCCGTGGTTCAAGGTGGCCCCGCAGACAAGGCGGGCCTGCGCCCGGGAGACATTCTCACCAGCGTCAATGGTGAGCCGATCCTGGATACGACAGCGCTACTCAACAGCATCGCGCAGCTGAAACCCGGTGCGGAAGCCAAGGTGACGGTTTCGCGCAAAGGCAAGGCAGTGGAACTGACCATCGTTGTCGGCAAGCGTCCGCCGCCGACGCGTCGCAACGTACCGATGCCCTCGCAGGACGACGAAGAACAACAATAAGCGGCAGGTTTCGGAACATCCAAACGGCGGCCAGATGTGCCGCCGTTTTTTTATGCGCGCACCCTTGAGCATCAAGCCAGCACGCTGAGGGGGCGAGCCACCTTGACGCGGGCGCGCTCGCTCAACAAGCGATCAGACCAACAGCTGCGCGACATGGCTACGAATTGCGCTCGCCACGCTCTGCTAGAGCGACGTGGGCGCACCCGGGCGTTTGCCGCCGTAAGACAGCAAGCGAGACACCCCCTCCTCGCCTCGCCTGCACTCGCAATCAACCGAGGCTTGCGCGCCAGCAAGCCACCCTCGGCAGCGTTTCAGGCATGGAGGCGTGCTACGGATCGTTCGCACAAAGAAAAACGCCGATTCCTTTCGGAATCGGCGTTTAACCGTTTAATTCGATGCGCCCTTACGAGCGCGTCAAATTAGAACTTGTGACGCAGGCCGACGGTAGCGCCGAACTGGTTGTTGCTGTTGTTCGGACCCGAGAACACTTGGTTGCCGCCCGTCAGGGTCGTGCCAGCGTAGCCGGTGTCGTTCAGGCCCATCACGCCCAGACCCGAGCCGCCGCTGTTCTTAGCATAGGCCACGTTGAAGTAGGCGTCGGTGCGCTTCGACAGAGCGTAGTCGGTGCCGACCACGAACAGCCACGGGTTGCCCGTACCGCTGTTCTTGAACTGTTGGTAGTAAGCCGTACCCGTCAGCGACAGAGCCGGAGTAGCTTGGTAACCCAGGCCAGCCCAGTACAGGTTCGAACGCAGGTTGCCGTTGCCAGCAACAGTTGCGTAGTTAGCCTTGTACCAACGGTAGCCAGCGTACAGCTTGGCCGGGCCGAAGGCGTACGTGCCAGCGATCGTGGCGCGTTGTTCGCGGTTGTCGCTACCAACGGTCGTCGAGTTGGTCTGGTCGTACACTGCGCCGATACCCAGCGGGCCACCAGCGTAGTTAGCACCCAGGCTCCACTCGCGGCCGGTCTTGTTGCTGCCAGCCACTTCGTTGCCGTTGTAGTTGAACGAGTACAGACCGGAGACGCTCAGGCCACCGAACGTGCCGACGTACTTGACGGCGTTGTCAGCACGGCCAGCGAAGAAGGCGTCTTGCGAGGCCAGCGAGTAACGCGTGGCGATTGCCATCGGGTCATACATCAGCGAGAAGTCGTACAGCAGGTTTTGCTGACGACCCAGGGTCAGTTGACCCCACTGGCCTTGCAGACCGACGTAAGCGTTACGACCGAACAGACGGCCACCTTGAGCCGACGTGCCGGTGTCCAGGTTGAAGCCGCTTTCCAGGTTGAAGATACCCTTCAGGCCACCGCCCAGGTCTTCAACGCCACGCAGGCCCCAACGCGAGCCCGACAGGCCGCCCGAATCCAGGCCAAAACGCGAGCCACTGGAACCAGCGGTTGCGCCCGGCACCTTGTTTGCGTAGGTCAGACCAGCGTCGACCACGCCGTACAGGGTCACGGAGGATTGTGCATAGGCGCCACCGGCGGCCAGAGCTGCAACAGCAGCTGCAAACAGTTTCATCTTCATATCGACACTTTCCTTGTCAACTGATTGGGAAATCTTGACTGTCCTTATGGACGACGCAGATACCTCACGTCTGACCGCATTATGTGCCAGCGTTGACTGATTCCGGAAACCCTTTCTGGCTCTGGGCCGCGATTTGCGGCCAAGTTGTTGCTCATGGGCAACACGCGCCAAGCCCCGTTTAGAGGGGGGCGCGACCCGCTTTTTGCGCGGTAGCACAGGGGTTGGCGGGCGATTGTCACCCCCTTCCTGTGCAACAAATTTGGCAGTTGGTGACAGTTCTGAATTGTCGCCTTCGCACCACGTTACGGCAATAAGTGCTTCTTTATTCTCTTTTTATCGGCCGAGTGCGGCGTGCCATCGCTTCAGGAAATCGGCTCGGCGGAGCTGATCTTGATGGGCGAGTAAACCCGGGCCGACGGGAATGGGCCGATGCGTGTTCCCAAGTTCGGCGAGCAGCCGCTTGGCAGTGAGCCCGGTTTCAACATCCTGGCGCAGCGAAAACAAGAACGCGCGGTCCGCCATCACGCTCTGGCCATCACGCGAGAGCATGAAGTCGAGCCAGAGGCGCGCAGCGTTCGGGCGGGCAGCGCGCCGCGCGATGAAGGCGACGCGCGTGGCGACCAGCGTGTAGTCAGTCGGCATCTTGATGGCGAGCGCCGGATTGCGATCGGCGTAGCGCGCGGCGTATGAGCCGATCACGTTGTAGGCGAGCAGGCTTTCGCCGGAGGCGACGCGCTCCAGCATCGCGGCCGTGGTGATGTACAGGTTGACGTTGACGCCACCCAATGCCTTGGCAACATCCCAGAACACCGGTGTAGTTCGCGCATCTTCCGCGGCGAAGAGGAAGGCGGAGCCGGAGTGCTCAATGTCGTACGAGGCGACGCGGCCACGCAGCAAGTCACGATGGCCATTGAGAATGCGGGCGAAATCGGCGTGGGTGGACGGAATCAAGTCCGCCGGCAGCTGGCGCGTGTTGTAGACGAAGACGACCGGCTCGTAGCTCGTGCCGTACGCCTCGTTCTTCCAGATGGCCCACGACGGCAGGTACGGTCGTTCGGGCGATGCATATGAGAGTGCGTGGCCGTCGTTCACCAGCTTGAACTGCTCGGGCATGGCCGAACTCCAGACCACATCGGCGCCCGGCGACTTGGCGGCGAATTCAGCGAGGAAGCGGCGGTAAATGTCGTCGCTGTTCTGCTCGCGATAGTCGACGGTGATGCCGGGGTAGCGCGTTTCGAAGGCGCGGATAAGCGGGTACGCGGCCGAGAAATCCGTCGTGGAATACACCGTGACACGGCCTTCGCGGCGCGCGGCGTCGATCATCGCGCCGTAATCGCGCGGGTAGTACGACGGCAGCTCCGGCGCCGGACGGGCCAGCCACTGCGCCTGCGCCCCGCGCGCGACGATGCCACTTGCAGCCAGCAATGCTGCGGTCTGACAAAGCCTGCGGCGACGGGAATTGAGGATGGACGACATGCCTGTTGAAGCGCAACTGTGCTGCGCATCAGGTGGACGGTGTGATCGGCGATGTGGCCGAGATCAGGGCGCCACGCATTATCATGAAAAAGTAGCCAGAACGATATTGAGAGACACCCGATGCGGATTTTGCTGGTGGAGGATGAGGAAGAATTGGCCGCATGGCTGGCGCGCGCGCTGGCGCAAAGCGGTTTCGTGATCGAGCGCGCGGCCGATGGCGTCATCGCGGAAGCCTTCCTCGGCTCCGGAGAATTTGACGCAGTGGTGCTGGACCTGCGCTTGCCGCGCAAGGATGGTTTTGCCGTGCTGGCCGACATGCGCGCGCGCGATGACCGCACGCCCGTGCTGATCCTCACCGCGCAGGGTGCGCTGGACGAACGCGTGCGCGGGCTTAACGCCGGCGCGGATGATTTCCTCACCAAGCCGTTCGCGTTGTCCGAGCTGGAAGCGCGGTTGATGGCGCTCATCCGCCGCAGCCGCGGCCGGGCGTTCCCGCGTCTGCGTTGCGGGCCGCTGGAGTTCGACACCGGACGCAAGGCATTCCTGCTGTCCGGTGAGCCGCTGTCGCTCACGCCGCGTGAGCACGCCGCACTATCGGCGCTGTTGCACAAGACGGGTCAGCCGATCAGCAAAGTGCATCTGTTCGACAAGGTCTTCAACCTGGACAGCGATTCCAGCCCCGACGCCGTAGAGGTGGTCGTGCACCGCCTGCGCAAGAAGCTGGCGGGCACGGGCGTGCAGATCGTCACCGTACGGGGGTTGGGCTACCTGCTCGAAGCCGGCGATGGTGAAGCGCCCACCGCCGTCGATAGCAGCGCATGATGCAGCGGCTCGCCTGGCTTCGGCTGCCGCGCAGCCTGAAACTCACCCTGCTCTGGTTGTTGCTGCCGGGGCTGGTGGGTGTGCTGGCCATCGACATCGTCTCGGCGTACCAGGCGCTGCGTAGCGCGACCGATCGCGCGTACGACCGCGCCCTGCTCGGCTCGGTGCGCGCCATCGAGAACGGCGTGACGATCGAACGCGGGCAGGTCCAGGTCAACGTGCCGTATGTGGCGCTGTCCATGTTCGAATCGACCGCGCAGAGCAATGTCTATTACCGCGTCGCTTTCGAGCCCTTGCCTGGCAAGGCGCCTGAAGCCGCACTGACCGGCTACGACGATCTGCCGCTGCCCGTCACACGGCTGGAAAACGACACCCCGCTCTTCTACGACGCGACGTACCACGACGAGCCCGTGCGCGTGGCCGCCGTGGCCAAGCCGCTCTACCAGCCCGGGCTGCCGGCGCGCATCGTCATTCAGGTGGCAGAAACCATCGAGACGCGACGCGCGCTGCAGCAGGCGGTGTGGCGCGGCACGCTGCTGCGCGATGCGGCTTTGGTGGCGGTCAGCGCCGCGCTGTTGTGGCTCGGCGTGACCGTCGCCCTGCGCCCACTCAATCGCCTGGCACGCAGCATCGGCGTGCGGGCGTCGGATGACCTGCGTCCGCTCGACGCCACCGACGTGCCCGCCGAAGTGCGTCCGCTGGTCGACGCGATCAACCACCACATTCATCGCTACGCCGAACTTGCGGAGGCGCAAAGTCAGTTCCTCGCCGATGCGTCCCACCAGCTGCGCACGCCGCTGGCCGTGCTGCTCACGCAAGCCGAATACGCGCTGCGCGAAACCGACCCGGCGCGCGTGCGCGAAAGCCTGTCCGCCATCATCGCGCGCCTGCAGTCGACGAACCGGCTGACCACGCAATTGCTCGCTCTTGCCCGTGCACGACATGCGGGGCAGGACGCGCCGGCCGAAATCTTCGACTTTGGTGAATTGGCGCGCGACGTGGTGGTGGATGCACTGCCGCTGGCGCGCGAAAAGCAGCAAGACCTCGGGTGGGATGACGGCGGCCTCGCCATGGCGCTGCCTGTCGTCGGCTATCCGGCCTTCCTGCGCGAGGCGCTCTCCAACCTCGTGCACAACGCCATCCGCTACACGCCGGCCGGCGGACGCATCACCGTACGCGCCACGGCGGAAGGCGATGCCGCACTGGTCTGCGTGGACGACACCGGGCCCGGCATGAACGCTGACGAGCGCGCACACGCGTTCCAGCGCTTCCGCCGCGCACACGAGGGCGGAGGCCGCTCGGGTAAACCCAAGGTCGCGCCCAAAGACGCCCGCTATGCCGCAGAAGGTTCCGGCCTCGGCCTGGCCATTGCACGTGCCTATGCAGCGCGTAGCGGCGGGCAGATCGAGCTGGCCGATGGCGAGCCGAACGAGCATGGCGGTATGGGTTTATCGGCACGGATCCGCGTGCCGCTGGCGGCTGCGGCCTCCCCCTTTGAACATGCTGCGATGCAGCAGCCGCAATGAAAGCGTGGCGAAAGCGCGCGATTTCTATAATCCGCCGCACCTGGGGCCATCCGTCCGAGCTACGAGCAACAAGCCATAAGTAGCCGGCCCCACGCCATCACAAGCAAACAGGAGACAAACCCATGCTTCGTGGACGCTTTACGCCTGCGCACGCCGCTCTCGCTTCAGTTGCAGCTGCCGCCCTGACCCTCAGCACCGCCGCCTTCGCGCAAGTCCCGGCCGGCTACCCCGCCAACTACGCCGATACCATTGCCGCCGCCAAGAAGGAAGGCAAGGTGGTCGTGTATGCAACGACCGACACCAAGGCTGCAGACCCTCTGATCAAGGATTTCGAGTCGCTCTACCCGGGTGTGAAGGTCGAGTACAACGACATGAACAGCAGCGAGTTGTACAACCGCTTCATCAGCGAGCAGGCAGCCGGTGGCGCCTCGGCTGACATGATGTGGAACTCGTCGATGGACTCGCAGCTCAAGCTCGCGCAGACCTACGCAATGAAGTACGACTCGCCCGAAGTGCCGAACCTGCCGAAGTGGGCAGTCCACAAAGGCATCGCATACGGCACGACGTATGAGCCGGCCGTGTTCCTGTACAACAAGCGCCTGATCAAGGATTCGGAAGTGCCGCAAACGCACGCCGATTTCGCCAAGCTGGTCGCCAGCCAGCCCGAGCGCTTCAAGAACAAGGTCACGACGTACGACATCGAGAAGTCGGCCGTGGGCTTCATGATGGCGGCGCAAGACAATCTGGATTCGCCGCAGTACTTCGACTTCGTCAAGGCGGTGGGCCCGAACCTGGTGCTGCAGTCCTCTACCGGCACGATGATGGAGCGCGTGGCCTCGGGTGAAAACCTGGTGGCGTACAACATCCTCGGTTCGTACGCGATTGCGCGCGCCAAGAAGGATCCGTCGATCGGCATCGTCTACCCGAAGGACTACACGCTGGTGGTGTCGCGCGTGGCGATGATCGCCAAGAAGGCAAAGAACCCGAACGCGGCCAAGCTGTGGCTGGACTACATTCTGTCCAAGCGCGGCCAGGAAATCCTCGCCAACAAGTCGGATCTGCACTCGCTGCGTGAAGACGTGACGGGCGAAGCCACCGCCGCCGGCCTGAAGAAGATTCTCGGCAACAGCATCAAGCCGATTCCGGTTGACGAATCGATCCTGGCGTTCCTGGAACCCAAGAAGCGCCTGGACTTCATCAAGCAATGGCGCACCGCCGCCGGCCGTTGATCTGATCCGTTGATCATCGGCACCCTTCTCATCTGACCGACCTGCCGGCGCCATCCGTATCTGGCGCCGGTTCCTCCTGGAGGCACCATGCGTTCTCTAGCGCAAGACCGTGCCGCCGCTCGCCAAGTCACCCTCAAGCGCTCGCCCTGGACGCGTGTGGGACAGGCTTTGCCGCGCGGCGTGGTCATTCTGCTTACCGCGCTGGCGATTTTCACGCCGCTGGCGCTGATCTTCTACCAGAGCTTTCTGTCTGCGCCGTTCTTCATGCCCGACGCGCTGGCGGGGCTGGATGCGTATCGATTCATCTTTACGGATTCGGATTTCTGGCACGCCTTTGAGAAATCCACCGCGCTGGCTTTCGGCCTGGCGGTGATCTCGGTACCGCTGGGCGGCATCCTGGCGTTCCTGATGGTGCGCTCGGACTTGCCGGGCCGCCGCGTTCTCGAACCGCTGCTGATGATTCCGGTGTTCGTCTCGCCGATGGTGCTGGCGTTCGGCTACGTGGTCTCCGCCGGCCCCGTGGGCTTCTACACCGTGTGGTTCAAGAGCCTGTTTGGCGGTGCGCCGTGGAACGTGTATTCGTTCACGAGCATCATCATCATTGCCGGCCTGACGCACGTGCCTCACGTGTATCTGTATGTCTCGTCGGCGCTGCGCAGTCTCGGTTCGGACGTGGAAGAAGCCGCGCGTATCGCAGGAGCATCGCCGCTGTCGGTGGCCCTCAACGTGAGCCTGCCGATGGTGCGCCCCGCCCTGCTGTACGCAGCCGTGCTGGTGACGTTCCTAGGCTTCGAGGTGTTCGGCCTGGTGCTGGTGCTGGGCGATCCGGAAGGCCACCTGGTGCTGGCGACGTATCTGTACAAGCTGACGAACAAGCTCGGCACGCCGGCGTATCACCTGATGGCGGCCGTGGCGGTTTGCCTCGTGATGGTGACGTTCCCGCTGGTGCTGCTGCAGCGCTACATGCTGAAGTCGGCCAACCGCTTCGTCACCGTCAAGGGCAAGGTTACGCGCAGCCGTCCGCTGCCCCTGGGCAGCTGGCGTTGGCCGGCGTGGGCCGTGGTGGTGCTGTGGTTTTTCGTGACGGTGGTGGTGCCGCTCTCGGGCATCGCGCTGCGCGCCTTCGTGTCGAATTGGGGTGAAGGCGTCTCGCTGGTCGAGGCGTTCTCCACCACGGCGTTCCAGCAGATCTTCGAGCAGCCGCAGTTCCTGCGTGCGATGGTCAACACGGTGCTGATCGGCGTGATCGGCGGCGCACTGGCCGTCGGCTGCTACACCTGCATCGGCCTGGCCATGCACCGCAAGCCGGATGGCTGGACGCGCTTCCTCGACTACAGCGTGCTGGTGCCTCGTGCCATTCCGGGCCTGCTGGCTGGCCTGGCCTTCCTGTGGGTGTTCCTGTTCGTGCCGAACTGGATCGAGACCGGCCTGACCGACAGCGGCCTGCCCTTCGCCAACTGGATCATCGAGCATGTCGTGCCGAGCCTGCGCGACCTGCGCAGCACGATCTTCAGCGTGTGGATCGCCTACACGGTGGTGTGGCTGGCCTATGGCCTGCGCTTGATCTCGGCCGCGCTGCTGCAAGTTGGTCCGGAGTTGGAAGAAGCCGCACGCTCGGTGGGCGCCACCCGCGCCCGCACCACGCGCGATGTGACGGTGCCGCTCACGCGCTACGGCCTGCTCGGCGCTTGGCTGCTGATCTTCCTGATTTTCGAGCGCGAGTACTCGACCGGTGTGTATTTGCTGTCGCCGGGCACCGAGACGATTGGCTCGATGCTGGTTTCCCTGTGGGCGGGCGGCGCCATCGATATCGTTGCCGCGCTGTCCTTCGTCAATATCGTGCTGGTGGCCGTCGGCCTCGGCATCGCACTGCGTTTCGGAGTGAAGCTCCATGATTGAACTCACTGTCAACGACCTGCACCTGCAATACGGTAACAACCCGGTTCTCAAGGGTGTCTCGATGCAGCTGCAGAAGGGCGAGGTGGTCTCGCTGCTGGGCCCATCTGGTTCGGGCAAGACGACGCTGCTGCGTGCTGTCGCCGGCCTCGAACAGGCCAGCCAGGGCACCGTCAAGATCGGCGATCGGGTCATGTTCGACGGCGCCAAGAAGCTCGACGTGCCGGCCGAAGGGCGCAACCTGGGCCTGGTGTTCCAGTCCTACGCGCTGTGGCCGCACAAGACCGTGGCCGAGAACGTCGCCTACCCGCTCAAGCTGCGCAAGACGCCGGCCGCGCAGATCAAGGAACGCGTGCAAGCGGTGCTGCAGCAACTGGGCCTCGGCCATCTGGGCGAGCGCTTCCCGAGCCAGCTCTCCGGCGGCCAGCAGCAGCGCGTGGCCATCGCACGTGCGCTGGTCTACAACCCGCCCGTGATCCTGCTCGACGAGCCGCTCTCGAACCTCGACGCCAAGCTGCGCGAAGAAGCCCGCGCCTTCCTGCGCGAGCTGATCGTCCGCCTGGGGCTTTCGGCCCTGATGGTCACGCACGACCAGAGCGAAGCAATGGCCATGTCCGATCGCATCCTGCTGCTGAACAACGGCGTGATCGAACAGCAAGGCACGCCCGAGCAGATGTACGGCGCGCCCGAAACGCTCTTCACCGCCGAGTTCATGGGCAGCAACAACCGCATCAACGGCAAGATCGCCGAAGTGCGAGATGGCATGGCCCGGCTGGTAGACGAGACTGGCGGCTGGTCGCTGTGGGGTGTGGCGCGCGGTGATCTGAAGCCGGGAGCATCAGCGCACGGCGTGATCCGTCTGGAACAGGTGCGCGTGGGCGTCGACAACGCCGACAACACCATCCACCTGCCGCTCGCTACGCGCATGTACCTGGGCGACCGCTGGGAATGTCTGTTCCGCGCCACCGACGACAGCGGCGCAACGGGCACAGGCCTGCGCGCCTACTCCGCCAGCGCCCCGAGCGACGGCAAGTACGCGCTGACCTTCCCGCGCGAGCAGTTCTGGCTGTACGCCGCCTGAAAGACGCAGCAACAGCAGATTCATCGGCAACAAAAAAGGCAGCCTCGGCTGCCTTTTTCTTTGGCTGATGCTGGATCAGCCCGTCAGTCCTTCACCACCGGCAAGTGCTCCGGATTGTTCTCTGGTGCCGTGGTGTTACGGATAAAGATGGCCGCCAAGATCAGCCCCAGCTCGTACAGCAACCACAGCGGCACCGCCAGCAGCAGCTGCGACATCACGTCGGGCGGCGTCACCACCGCAGCAATCACGAAGGCGCCCACCACGACGTACGGCCGAGCCTGTCGCAGCTTCTCCAGACTCACGATGCCAAAGCGCACCAGCACCATCACGACCACCGGCACCTCGAAGGTGATGCCGAAAGCAAGGAACGTGGTCATGGCGAAGCTCAGGTACTTGTCGATGTCGGTGGACATCTCGGCACCCAGCGGCGCGTTGTAATGCGCCATCACCTTGAACACCGTCGGGAAGACCAGGAAGTATGCAAACGCCACACCGCACAGGAACAGCACGTAGGTGCTCACCACCAGCGGCATGATCATCCGCTTCTCGTGCGTGTACAGCCCCGGCGCCACAAAGCGCCAGATTTGGTACAGCACCCACGGCAGTGCGATGAGGAAGGCGGCCAGCAACGTCACCTTCATCGGCACGAAGAACGAGCCGGTGACGTCCGTCACGATCATGTGGCCGTTTTTGGGCAACGCCTGGATCAGCGGCCGCGAGAACAAGTTGAAGATATCCGGCGCCCAATAGACCAGGCCCAGAAAGACCAGCAGCACGCCCGCACCCGCCTTGACGATGCGCTCGCGCAGCTCGACGAGGTGCGAAATGAAGGTTTCCTGCGCGCCGTCCTCGGGCGACTCTTGCGGATCGAGCGGAGCGGCACTCATGTCGGGTGGGAGAGAGAGAAGTCAGGACGCGGCACCGCAGAGACGGCTCGCGCCCGGAAGATCATTCGAAGAAGGAGCGCGCACGCGACTGTGCGGCAACGATGGGCGGACGATGGCGCTTGACGCGTGCCGCACCCGATTGCGCCCACATGCGCACGCCTTGCTTCTGGCGGTACCACTTGGGCATCGAGAGCTGCTTGTTGCGCCAGCTGTTGCGGCCGTTGCGCGACTTGCCCGGCGCCGGGCGCCAGTCGGGCGCAGAGGTCGCAGTCTGCGCAGGATCGCCAAGCGCCTCGTTCAGGCGCTCGTTGAGCTCGGTCGTGTGCTTGCTGACCTCCTGATGGATGGTCTGCTCGACATTGCGCGCGGCCTGCTCGAAGTCGGTGCGCATCTTGCGCAACTCCTCAAGCTCGATTTCGCGACTGACTTCAGCCTTCACGTCGGCGATGTAGCGCTGTGCGCGGCCAAGCAAGGCGCCAGCGGTGCGCGCCACCTTGGGCAGACGCTCCGGCCCGATGACGACAAGCGCCACCATGCCAATCAGCGCCAGCTTGGAAATGCCGAGATCGATCATCGGTCAGCGTGCGTCGGTACTCAGCCTTGCTTGGACTTGTCGCGCGCTTCGACGTCAATCGTCGTCGAATCATGCAGTTCGCGCGGCGGCTGGCCGGCCGTCTGCTGCGGTGCTGCGGGCTTGTCTTCCGCCCCTTCCTTCATGCCGTCCTTGAAGCCCTTCACGGCGCTGCCCAAATCCGAACCGATGTTGCGCAGCTTCTTCGTGCCGAAGACCATCATGATGATGACCAGCACAATCAGCCAGTGCCAAATGCTAAAGGAACCCATGACCTACTCCCACGTAAATACGGCTGGTGGCGTCGCAACGATGGCGGCGCCATTGGTTGATTTTACGGATTTGCGTACATCGGCTTGCTGTCATTCAGATACAGCCAACCTTTCACAATACGATACAGCATCCAGATGCCCAGAGCCCACAGAACGGCGAAGCCGATGAAGGCCACGGGAATGAGCAGCACACCGATCACACCCCACAGTACGCACCACCAGAACGAACGGATTTGCCAACGAAAGTGCGACTCATACAGCGTGCCGCGCACATCGTCGCGCTTAACATACCCGACGATGATGGCAATCAATGCAGTGATCCCGCCGGTCAGCCAAAAAATGGCGTAGAGCGCATACAGAATATGCGTCAGGCGACGCAGTCCGGCGAGGCGCTCTGCGTCGTCCGTCACCACCATTGCCGCTCCGTATTTGTCCACGCTGCCTCCCTGCGACGATTCGTCACCGTAGTCAGTCACCCGCCGCGTCGCGTGCCTGCGACTTGCGCAGCGCCTTCTCTTCCAGGCCGGAAAGCCCTTCGCGGCGCGCCAGCTCACTGACGACGTCGTCCGGCGTGAGGTTGAAGTGCGATAGCAACACCATGGTGTGGAACCACAGATCGGCCACTTCGTAGACGACCTTGCTGCACGCCTCGTCGGTCATGCCTGCGGCGCGGGCATCCTTGGCGGCCATGACGGTCTCGGTGGCCTCTTCGCCGATCTTCTTAAGGATGGCATCGTCGCCCTTGTTGAACAGGCGGGCGATGTAGCTCTTTTCCGGGTCGCCGCCATTGGCAAGCTTGCGGGATTCGAGCACCTCGCCCAGGCGGCGCAGGGTGTCACTCATGATTGTGGCCGGGCTTGCCGGCGTAGATGTCGTCGGGGTCCTTGAGCACCGGCTCGACGGTATGCCAATCGCCGTCCTCCACATTGCCTTCGAACTTCTGGAAAAAGCACGCGTGGCGGCCAGTATGGCAGGCGATGCCGCCGATTTGTGTGACGCGCAGCAAGACTACGTCTTCATCGCAGTCGAGGCGGATTTCGTGCACCTTCTGGATGTGGCCGGACTCCTCGCCCTTGTGCCACAGACGCTTGCGCGAGCGCGACCAGAATACGGCCTCGCCGGTTTCCACCGTCTTCTGCAACGCCTCGCGGTTCATGAAGGCGAACATCAGGACGTCATTGCTGCCCTGCTCCTGCACGATCACCGGCACCAGGCCGTTGTCGTCCCAGTGGACCTTGTTCAGCCACTTCTTGCTCATAGTCCGATCCGTACTGGAATGCCCTGCTCCGCCATGAATTGCTTGGCCTGGCCGACGGTGTATTCGCCGTAATGGAAGATGCTGGCCGCCAGCACCGCATCGGCGTGACCTTGCTGGATGCCGTCTGCCAGATGCTGCAGGTTGCCCACGCCGCCCGAGGCGATGACCGGCACCGGCACTGCGTCCGAGACGGCGCGCGTGAGCTCCAGGTCGAAGCCGGCCTTGGTACCGTCCCGGTCCATGCTGGTGAGCAGGATTTCGCCGGCGCCCCGCTGTGCCATTTCACGTGCCCACGCCACGGCGTCCAGGCCCGTGCCCTTGCGGCCACCGTGCGTGAAGACCTCCCAGCGCGGTGCCTCGCCTTCGCCCGACACCTTCTTGGCATCGATGGCCACGACAATGCACTGGGCGCCGTGGCGGGCGCTGGCGTCCGAAACCAGTTGCGGATTCGATACCGCCGACGAGTTCATGCTGATCTTGTCCGCACCGGCATTGAGCAGCCGACGCACGTCTTCCAGCGCGCGCACCCCGCCACCCACCGTCAGCGGAATGAACACCTGCGAAGCCACCGCTTCAATGATGCCCAGCATCAGGTCACGCCCGTCCGAGGTGGCCGTGATGTCGAGGAAGGTGATTTCGTCGGCGCCCTGCTCGTCGTAACGGCGTGCGATTTCGACGGGGTCGCCGGCGTCGCGCAATTCGACGAAATTGACGCCCTTGACCACCCGGCCGTTGGTCACGTCCAGGCAGGGGATGATTCGTTTGGCTAGCATGATGAGTCGGGCGCCGGAGCGCCCGTTGTGCACGGCTGGATCAACGATCAGGCCGCGCCGAGTTTGTCCGCAAGGGCTTGCGCTTCCTTGAAGTTCAGGTCGCCGGAGTAGATCGCGCGACCACAGATCACGCCCTCCACGCCATATTCTTCGACCGCGCAAAGATGGTCGATGTCCTTCAGGTTCGACAGGCCACCACTGGCAATGACCGGAATCTTCACCGACTGCGCCAGCTTGACGGTGGCATCGATGTTGATGCCCTGCAGCATGCCGTCGCGGCCGATGTCGGTGTAGATGATGCCTTCGACGCCGTAGTCTTCGTACTTCTTGGCGAGGTCAACGACTTCGTGGCCGGAGAGCTTGCTCCAGCCATCGGTCGCCACCTTGCCGTCCTTGGCATCGAGTCCGACGATGATGTGGCCGCCGAACGCCGTGCATGCGTCCCGCAGAAAGCCCGGATCCTTGACCGCCGCCGTGCCGATGATCACGTACGACAAGCCATCGTCGAGCCAGCGCTCGATGGTGCCCAGATCGCGGATGCCGCCGCCGAGTTGCACGGGAATCTCATCGCCCACCTCGGCGAGGATCGCCTTGACGGCCGCCTCGTTACGCGGCTTGCCCGCGAAAGCGCCATTCAGATCGACAAGGTGCAAGCGGCGCGCACCCTGCTCGACCCAATGCCGCGCCATGGCAGCAGGGTCTTCCGAGAATACGGTGGCTTGATCCATATCGCCTTGTTTGAGGCGCACACACTGACCGTCCTTCAGGTCGATGGCCGGGATGAGCAACATAAGCGTGACGACAGAGTTGAGGGGAAAGATTAAAAAGGGCGAAAAATGGATTCGATTGCGACGCCACGGCGGGCGTCACGGATTCCAGTGCACGAAGTTTCGGTAGATCTGCAGGCCGGCTTGCGCACTTTTTTCCGGGTGAAACTGTGTTGCAAAAATATTATCCCGGGCGATGGCGGAGGTAAACCGCACGCCGTATTCGGTCTCTCCGACCGATTCGTCAGCGTTGGCAGGCCGGGCGTAGTAGCTGTGCACGAAATAGAAGTAGCTCTGATCCGCCACACCTTCCCAGAGGGCGTGGGCACGACTCTGGTGCACGCGGTTCCAGCCCATCTGAGGCACTTTGTACCGTGAACCGTCCGGCTGCAACTGGCCGTCCAGATCAAAACGGACCACATCGCCTTTGATAAGGCCCAATCCTTCAGTGTATTGCTGTCCGGAGCGCGCCTCGGTGCTGCGCTCAAGCAGCATTTGCTCGCCCACGCACACGCCGAGCATCGGCTTGCTGCGCGATGCCTCCAGCACCGCGTCGCGCAGGCCGGACTGGTCGAACGCGGCCATGCAATCGGGCATGGCACCCTGCCCCGGCAACACCACGCGGTCGGCCGAACGAATTTCATCCGCTTGCGCACTGATGCGCACATCGGCCTCTGGAGCAACGGCCATCAAGGCTTGCGCTACCGAGCGCAGATTGCCCATGCCGTAATCGACGATTGCGATCTTAGTCATGACTTAACTTAGGCCCTAAGTACGGGCAACAGGGTTTTCAGCCCGTCAACGATAAATTCCACGGCCAGCGCCGCCAGGATCAAGCCCATCAACCGCGTGCCGACGTTGATGCCGGTGCGGCCGATCACACGGGCGATCGGCTCGGCCGCGCGCAACACGATCCAGACCACGACTGCGATCGCAACACCGACCCCAGCCAGGAGAAACAGGTCCCACCAGTGCTTGGTCTTGCCAGCGTAGACGATGACCGTGCTGATCGAGCCTGGGCCCGTGAGCAGCGGAATCGCCAGCGGCACAACCGCAATGCTGGCCTTGGCACCGGCCTCGTCCTCTTCTTCGGGCGTGGCCTTGGTGCGGCTGGTCTGCGCATTGAGCATGTTCAGCGCGATCATGATCATGATGATCCCGCCGCCGACCTGCAGCGAACCCACCGAGAACCCGAAAAAGCTGATGATCTGCTCGCCGAGCAACGCCGACAGGCCAATCACGATCGCCACCGAAATCGATGCGACCTTGATGGTGCGGCGCTTCTCTTCATCCGTCTGGCTCTCGGTCAGGCTGATGAAGAACGGGATCGCCCCGATCGGGTTGATCAGCGCGAGCAGCGAGAAAAAGCTTTTTGTCAGATCCATCGGATCGGCGGCCGGTGTTGGAGTCGGGTAGGCGCGGCCAGGCCGACGCGGTGATTTACAGGGCGCCCTTGGTCGACGGAATCGTGCCGGCAGCGCGCGGATCGATCTCCACCGCCATGCGCAGCGCGCGGCCGAAGGCCTTGAACACGGTCTCGATCTGGTGGTGCGCGTTGACGCCGCGCAGGTTGTCGATATGCAGCGTCACGCCGGCATGATTGACGAACCCGCGGAAGAATTCGATGGACAGGTCCACGTCAAAATTGCCCACGCGTGCGCGCGTGAACGGCACGTGGAACTCCAGGCCAGGACGGCCTGAGAAATCGATGACCACGCGCGACAGGGCTTCGTCCAGCGGCACGTAGCTGTGGCCGTAACGCACGATGCCCTTTTTGTCGCCGATGGCCTTGGCGACAGCCTGGCCCAGCGTGATGCCGACGTCTTCCACGGTGTGATGATCGTCGATATGGGTGTCGCCGGTGGCCGAGACGTCCAGGTCGACCATGCCATGTCGAGCGATCTGGTCGAGCATGTGGTCGAGGAAGGGGACGCCGGTGTTCAGCGTCTGCTTGCCCGTGCCGTCCAAATCAAGGGCGACGCGGATCTGCGTTTCAGAGGTATTACGAGTGACCTCTACACGGCGGCTCATGGGGCTTCCTGCATCGATGCGGCAAAGGCATCGATAAATTGCGCGTTTTCTTCGGGATTGCTGACCGTCACGCGCAGACAGTTGGTCAGCAACGGGTGCATTTTACTGACGTTTTTAATCAGAATCCGCCGATTGAGCAGGCGCTCGAACAAAGCGGCGGCATCGGGCACGCGCAGCAGGATGAAATTCGCCGCGCTCGGGAACACCGTCACGCCCGGGTGAGCCGACAGCGCATCGATCAACTTGGTGCGCTCGGCACGCAAGGTCGCTGCCTGGGCATCCAGTACGTCCACGTGTTCGAGCATGAACTGGGCAGTCGCCTCCGTCAGCACATTCACGTTGTATGGCGGACGCACCTTGTCCAGCTCGGCGATCCACTTCGGGTGGCCAGCCACGTAGCCGAGGCGAATACCGGCCAGGCCCAGCTTCGAGACGGTGCGCATCACCAGAAGGTGATCGAAATCGCGCAAGCGCGGCATCCAGCTATGTTGCGCGAACGGCTGGTAGGCCTCGTCGACCACCACCAGGCTCTGGCACACGGGGCCGCGAGCGGCGCGGATGATCGCGTCCATGTCGGCCGCGTCGAACAGGTTGCCGGTCGGGTTATTCGGATACGCCAGGTAGATGACGGCCGGCTGGTGCTCGGTCATGGCGGCCAACATGGCGTCACGGTCGAGCGTCAGGTCCGCCTTGAGTGGCACGCCGACGAATTTCAGGCCCAGCAACTGCGCCGACATCGCGTACATCACGAAACCCGGCACGGGCGCCAGCACGGTCGCGCCTGGCTTGGCCGCCGCAATGGCGATCAGGCTGATGATCTCGTCCGAACCGTTGCCGAGCAGCACCTCGGCGCCGGCAGGCACGTGCATCACTTGCTTGAGCTGCGCCTTGAGCGCGTCGGCCGTCGGCACCGGGTAGCGATTGAGCGCGACTTCGGCCAGGCGCTTGCCCAACGCGTCGCGCAGCATCGCCGGCAGCGAATACGGGTTCTCCATCGCGTCCAGCTTGACCATGCCGGTCGCGTCGGGCACGTGGTACGCACCCATGGCGCGAACGTCGTCGCGCACGATGTGGGCGAGCAGGTCATCCAGAGAGGTTTGGGCCGGAGCGGTGGCGGTCATCGTTGTGCGGCGCGTGTTATTCGGAGGCGGGGCGTTGCAGGCGATATTCAGCGCTGCGGGCATGCGCCTGTAAGCCTTCGCCGTAGGCCAGCTCGGCAGCAATCTCGCCCAGCATCTGCGCACCGGCTTCGCTCACTTCGATCAGGCTGGAGCGCTTGATGAAGTCGTACACGCCCAGCGGCGACGAGAAGCGCGCCGTGCGCGAGGTCGGCAACACGTGGTTCGGACCTGCGCAGTAATCGCCCAGCGATTCGCTGGTGTACTTGCCCAGGAAGATCGCGCCGGCGTGGCGGATGCGCTCGGCCCACTGGCGCGGGTTCTCGGCAGAAATCTCCAGATGTTCGGGAGCGATGTCGTTGGCGATGTCGCACGCCTCTTCCATGTCGCGCACCTTGACGAGCGCGCCACGGCCCGACAGCGACTCGGCAATCACGCTACGGCGCGGCATGTCTTCAAGCTGACGGTTGATGCTGGCTTCCACCTGCGCGATGAACTCTGCGTTCGGGCACAGCAGGATCGACTGGGCCAGTTCGTCGTGCTCGGCTTGCGAGAACAAGTCCATCGCCACCCAATCCGGATCGGTCGTGCCATCGCAGATGACGAGGATTTCCGACGGACCGGCAATCATGTCGATGCCGACCGTGCCGAACACGCGACGCTTGGCAGCGGCCACATAGGCGTTACCCGGGCCGACGATCTTGTCGACGGCGGGGACGGTGTCGGTGCCATAAGCGAGTGCCCCCACGGCCTGCGCGCCGCCGATGGTGAACACGCGGTCCACGCCGGCAATGCAGGCCGCAGCCAGCACCAGCTCATTGCGCACGCCGCCGGGCGTGGGCACCACCATGATAATTTCCCTGACCCCTGCCACGCGAGCCGGAATCGCATTCATCAGCACCGACGACGGGTATGCCGCCTTGCCGCCCGGCACGTAAATGCCCACGCGGTCGAGCGGCGTCACTTTCTGGCCGAGCACCGTGCCATCGGCTTCGGCGTATTCCCAGCTGTGCGTGCCGCACTCGATCTTCTGCTTCTCGTGATACGCGCGCACGCGGGCGGCAGCGGCTTCCAGTGCCGCGCGGCGCTTGGGCTCCAGACCATCGAGTGCAGCCTGCAGAGTGGCCGGCGACAGTTCCAGCGCGGCTACGCTGTCAGCTTCGATGCGGTCGAAGCGGCGCGTGGCTTCCAGCACGGCGGCATCGCCGCGTGCCTTCACGTCAGCCAGGATTTGCGCGGCGGCGCGGTCGATGGCTTCGTCTTCGCTCGCTTCAAAAGCGAGCACCTGGCGCAGTTGCGCCGCGAATCCGGCTTCGGCCGAATCCAGCTTACGGATGGTCAGGCTCATGCGGCTTCCCCAACACGCGCGTCCGTCGCGGAGGCGCGCTCGAAAGCGTCGAGGATAGGCGCCAGCCGGTCGCGCTTGAGTTTCAGCGCAGCCTGGTTGACGACCAGTCGGGACGAGATCTGCACGATCTCTTCCACCTCGACGAGGTTGTTCGCGCGCAGCGTGCCGCCCGTGCTGACCAGGTCGACGATGGCGTCAGCCAGGCCCACCAGCGGGCCCAGCTCCATCGAGCCATACAGCTTGATCAGGTCGACGTGCACGCCCTTCTTGGCGAAGTGCTCGCGCGCGGTATTCAGATACTTCGTCGCCACAGACAGGCGCGCACCCTGGCGCACCGCGTTGGCGTAATCGAAGCCCTTGGGCACCGCCACCGACATGCGGCAGCGGGCAATGTTCAGGTCGATGGGCGCATACAGGCCCGCCATGCCGTGCTCCATCAGCACGTCGCGGCCGGCCACACCGAAGTCCGCCGCGCCGTATTGCACGTAGGTCGGCACATCGGACGCGCGCACGATGATCACGCGCAGCGCCGGATCCGACGTCGGCAGAATCAGCTTGCGCGAGGTCTCCGGATCTTCGGTCACCTCGATGCCGGCGGCCTTCAGCAGCGGCAGCGTCTCTTCAAAGATGCGCCCTTTGGACAGCGCCAGCGTGAGCTGGTTGGAGGCGGACTGGAATGCGTTCATAGCCGGCGGGTTCCTTACCTTACGCTTGAATGCGGCGGATCTTGGCGCCGACAGCGGACAGCTTGTCTTCGATGCGGTCGTAGCCGCGGTCGAGGTGATAAATGCGGTCGACCAGCGTCTCGCCCTGCGCGATCAGGCCGGCAATGACAAGGCTGGCCGACGCACGCAGATCGGTCGCCATGACGGTCGCGCCCGACAATTGCTCGACGCCCGTCACCACCGCCGTTTTGCCATCGATCACGATATTGGCGCCCAGGCGGTTCAGTTCCTGCACGTGCATGAAGCGGTTTTCGAAGATGGTCTCCGTCACCGTGGCAGAACCTTCGGCAATGGCGTTGAGCATCATGAACTGCGCCTGCATGTCGGTCGGGAACGCCGGGTATTCCGACGTGCGGAAGCTCACCGCCTTGGGGCGGCCCGTCATCTGCACGCGGATCCAGTCGTCGCCCGTGGTGAGCGTTACGCCGGCTTCGCGCAGCTTGTCGAGCACGGCATCGAGAATGCCCGGCGGTACGCCGCGCAGCGTCACATCGCCGCCGGCCGCAGCCACAGCGCACAGGAAAGTACCGGCTTCAATGCGATCGGCGATCACCGTGTGCGCAGCGCCGTGCAGCGCTTCAACGCCCTGGATCACAAGGCGGTCGGTGCCAATGCCTTCGATGCGCGCGCCCATCTTCACAAGCAGGTTGGCCAGGTCGGTGACTTCGGGCTCGCGTGCTGCGTTTTCCAGCACGGTTTCGCCGTCTGCCAACGCGGCGGCCATCAGCAGGTTTTCGGTGCCCGTGACCGTCACCATGTCCGTGACGATGCGCGCGCCACGCAGGCGCTTGGCGCCATCAACAAGCTTGGCTTCGATGTAGCCGTGTTCGATCACGATCTCGGCGCCCATCAGTTGCAGGCCCTTGATGTGCTGATCGACCGGGCGCGCGCCGATGCCGCAACCGCCCGGCAGCGACACACGCGCATGGCCGAAACGCGCCAGCAGCGGGCCCAGCACCAGGATCGACGCACGCATGGTCTTCACCAGGTCGTACGAAGCTTCCGGCGTGTGGATGGTCGCGGCGTCGAGCGTAAGGTGATGGCCGTCGAGCGCACCTTCCACGCCCATCTGGCGCAGCAGTTTGAGCATCGTGCGCACGTCCTGCAGGTTCGGCACGTTGCTCAGCGCCAGCGGCTCGGCCGTCAGCAGCGCGGCACACATGATGGGCAGCGCGGCGTTCTTGGCGCCAGACACGCGGATTTCGCCCGACAAGGGGCCATTGCCTTCGATCAGCAGTTTGTCCATGAGCGAGACGTCTCGTCGATCACTTTGAGAGGGGCGCTCAGCGAGCGCGAGGTCGGAGTCGGTTGAAACGGTAACCGGTGTGGGATCAAGCTCGGCCATCAGGACTGCCACTCCGCCGGGGTGAGCGTCTTCATGGAAAGCGCGTGGATTTCCGCGCGCATCCGCTCACCCAGCGCTGCGTAGACGAGCTGGTGACGCTGGATCAACCGCTTGCCTTCAAATTGCGCGCTGACGATGGTGGCAAAAAAGTGCTGGCCGTCGCCCTCGACTTCGAGGTGCTCGCACGGCAGGCCGGTTTCGATGTACTGCTTGACTTGTTCGGGTGTGGGCAACATGGCCTTCCCTTCTCCAAAAACGTTAGGGTGGTGCGTCGTCGTTGTTTTTAGAGATCGCTGCAAAATGAAGCGAAACGGTTCTGACGGTTCAAGGCCGATGCAGACGCTACACGCAGTACGGCAAGGAGGCCCTGGGCCGTCGGAATCATTTTTCAGCGGTCTCTTATCGACGCATCAATGGCGCAGCTTGTAGCCCGTGCGCAGCATCTGCAGGGCCACTCCCCCCACCACGACCAGCGCGATCAACATCACACCGAGGCTCGTCGTCACCGGCACATCGGACACACCGAAGAAGCCGTAGCGGAAGCCGTCGATCATGTAGAAGAACGGGTTGGCGTGGGACACCGCCTGCCAAAACGGCGGCAGCGAATGAATCGAATAGAACACGCCGGCCAGGAAGGTCGCCGGCACGATCAGAAAGTTCTGGAACGCTGCGAGCTGATCGAACTTTTCAGCCCAGATGCCGGCAATCAGCCCCAGCGTGCCCAGCACGCTCGCGCCGAGCACGGCGAACACGATGATCCACAGCGGCTGCGCGAAGTGCAGGTGCGCAAACAAGGTCGTCACAATCAGCACGCCCGTACCCACAGCCAGACCGCGAATCACAGACGCGCACACGTACGCGCCAAACATCTCCCAGTGCGACAGCGGCGGCAGCATGATGAACACCAGGTTGCCGGTGATCTTCGACTGGATGAGCGACGACGAGCTGTTTGCGAACGCGTTCTGCAGCACGCTCATCATCACCAAGCCAGGCACCAGGAAAGCGGTGTAGCTCAACTGGTCGAATACCTTGACGCGGTCTTCCAGCACGTGCCCGAAGATCAGCAGATACAGCAGCGCGGTCAACACCGGCGCGGCGACGGTCTGAAAGCTCACCTTCCAGAAGCGCAGCACTTCCTTGTACAGCAGCGTGCGGAAACCGACCCAACGGCCCGGCAAGCTCTCGGGAATGGCGTTCATGCAGCGGGCTCCAGCGCAGAATCGGGAATGGCAGGCGTTTGAGGCCCGACGGGCAAGCCGCCCTCGCGGCGCATGATCTGCACGAATACGTCTTCCAAATCAGCCTTGGCGACTTCCATGTCGTCGATCTCGCAGCCGGCGAGGCGGCATGTGGAGAGAATCTGTTCGACCTCGCCATAGCCCGACAGGCGCAAGCGCACGCCGCGCTCGCCGTGGTTGCCCGGCAGGCGCAGGGCTTCCAGCGACGCGGGCAGCGCTCCCCTCGCAAAGCTCAGCACCAGTTGCAGCCCCGCAAATTGCGAGAGCAGATTCGCCGTGCGATCAAGCGCCACCACTTCGCCAAACTTGAGCATGGCGATGCGGTCGCACAGGGATTCGGCTTCTTCCAGGTAGTGCGTGGTCAGCACGACGGTATGGCCTTCGCGGTTCAGCCGCGAGATGAATTTCCACAGCGTCTGACGCAACTCGACGTCCACGCCGGCGGTCGGCTCGTCCAGCACGATCACGGGCGGCCGATGTACCAAGGCCTGCGCCACCAGCACGCGGCGCTTCATGCCGCCCGACAACGCGCGCATATTGGCGTCGGCCTTGCTGGTGAGGTCGAGGTTGGCCATGACCTCGTCGATCCAATCGTCGTTCTTGGTCAGCCCGAAGTAACCCGACTGCAGGCGCAGTGTTTCGCGCACCGTGAAGAACGGATCGAACACCAGTTCCTGCGGCACCACGCCCAGCTTGCGGCGCGCCGTGCGGTAGTCGGTAACGACGTCGTGACCGAGCACGCGTACGTGGCCGGAATCGGCACGATTCAGGCCCGCAAGGATGGAGATCAGCGTGGTCTTGCCCGCGCCGTTGGGGCCCAGCAAGCCGAAAAACTCGCCTTGCTCGACAGATAGGCTCACGCCCTTGAGCGCTTGCAACGACTTGTAGCGCTTACGGACGTCAGCGATTTCGATGGCTTTCATGGCCGACAAAGTGAACTACTCTGCGCACCCCAGGACCGTGGATCGACAAGACCATAACGGCCGCGGATACCGCACACGGCGGCTGCAGAGCGACAAACCCAGAATTATAGGGGAACTGCACCAACTCACGGCGCCACAGCTGACGACGCCGAACCGCGAATGCCGAGGGCGCGCGCGACGCTTCGGCCGGAGCGCGGCATCGCGATGACGGGTTCGGGGGAATCACCCCGCGCCCCCGCACCGGACGCCGCCTCAATGTCGAGCGTGATGGTGGGCAGCAGGAGCTGGCGCGACGGCCAGCAGAGACTCCACGCCGTACAGCGTGGCGAGGTTGGACAGCGCTTGCGGGGCGCCTGCGATATCAAGCGCGATACCGGCATCCTGCGCCGTGCGCTGCCACGACAGCAGCACTGCCAGCGCAGACGAATCGACCTGCGACAGGCCAGCGCAATCGACGTGCAGCGCGGCAATGCCGGCTTCGCGTGCTTGGCCAAGCTGAGCCTCGCCCTCGCGCAGAACGCGCGGCGCTTCGCGGTGAGTCAGCGGGCCGGACAAGGTCAACATGGTGGAAGTGGATGCGCCGGAAAAAGAAACAGCGGCCAAGTGACCGCTGTATCGATTCTACCGGAAGGCCGCTTACTTTGCCGGGCCCTTCTCAAGCTGCGAGTTGCGCTCGTTCAGGAAGCTCACAAGGCCCGCCACGCCGCCACGCTTGCTGATGACATCGGCAAACTGGTTCTTGTACGTTTCCGACAGCCACAGGCCGCTGATGTTGATGTCGTACACCTTCCAGCCACCGGCCGTCTTTTCAAGGCGGTAGTCCAGAGCCACCGGCTCGCCGTTATTGTTCACCGTCGAGCGCACCACCACGTCGGTGTCATCGGCGGCCGCACGGAACGGCTTGTACGAAACGGTCTGGTTTTTCACGTTCGACAGCGCACCCGCGTAAGTGCGGATCAGCAGCGTTTTGAAACCGTCCTGAATCTGCTGCTGTTGCTCCGGCGATGCCTGGTTCCAGAAGCGGCCCATGGCAATCTGCGTGGTGCGTTTGAAATCGGCGCGCGGCACGATCTTCTGGTCGACGAGCTGGTACACCTTGCTCATGTTACCGCCGCGCAGTTCCGGATCGCTCTTGATGGTGGTGAGCACGTCGTCCACAGCCGTCTTGACGGTGGCCTGGGCATCGGCTTCCTGAGCGTAGACCGGCGCGGCTGCCACGGCAGCCGTCAGCGTGAGACCAGCGAACAGGGAGCGGAGGAGTTTCTTCAACATATCGCGTCCTTATAGTGTGATTTTCGGGTCGCTTGCAGCACATTCGCCGCAATCTTGTTGGCGATTAGAACAGACCGCCCGCAGCCAAGTTCGTGCGGGCCGGCCAGTTTTACGCCTTGTCACCTTTGAGGCGACCTTGTTACGTGTACCGATCAGCGGCGGAACACCGGCCAGTTGGGGGTGAAGCGCTGGTACGGCGAGACCGTGGCGTCACCGGTGTCCGGCGATTTCTTGTTGTCCTGATCTTCCGGCAGGTTGCCGTCATAGATCAGGTATCGGCGGCGCTGCAGATAGGCATCCCGCAGGAAGGTGTATTTGTCGACAGCGGCCTGTTCGAACACATTGCTGGCGCCCAGCAGGTTGGCACGCACGTCAACCACGCGCAGCGCGGCCAGCGAATAGGTGATCGTGCTGTCGTGCCAATACGTGAGCGGATCCATCTGCCAGTCGACCAGGAAACCGACCGTGTCACGTGCGGTGCTCGGGCCGAGCAACGGCCAAACGACGTACGGACCCGACGGCACGCCCCATACACCCAGTGTCTGGCCGAAATCTTCCTTGTGCTTCGGCAGGCCGGCGTCCGACGCAATGTCGATCAGACCACCCAGCCCCAGCACCGTATTGATCGCCACACGCATGGTGTCTTCCAGCGCGGCCGTCCCCTTCAACTGCAGCAGGTTGTTGACGGCCGAATAGACATCGCCCGCATTCGAGAAGAAATTCGACACGGCAGTGCGCGCCGGCGACGGCACCACATCGACATACGTTTGCGCAACCGGCTTCAGCACGCCCTTGTCGAGGTCCTCATTGATGCGGAAGACTTCGCGGTTGAACGGCTCGATCGGGTCTGCCGGATTGGCATTCGGCCCCGTTGCGCAGCCGGTCAGCAGCGTAGCGCCAGCGGCCACGGCCAGCACAAAGCCGCGCAGCGTATGGATGGATGTTGTTGTTTTCATGGTTTATTTACTCCCACTGCCCTCGGCCGGCTTGGCTCCGCCGGCACTGCCATTTGCGCTGCCGGCACCGGCATCCGCAGCCTTGCTGTACAGGAATTGGCTGATCAGGTTTTCCAGCACCACCGCCGACTGCGTCATCGTGATCTTGCTGCCGCTGGCAAGCATGGCCGAGTCGCCGCCCGGTTCAATACCGATGTATTGCTCGCCCAGCAGACCCGAGGTCAGGACCTTGGCCGAACTGTCTTTCGGAAACTGATAGCGCTGATCCATGTCGAGCACGGCGATTGCCTGGTAGCTCTTGTCGTCGAAGAGGATTTGCGACACACGGCCGACGACTACACCCGAACTCTTGACCGGGGCCCGCACCTTCAAGCCGCCGATATTGTCGAAGGCCGCCTTCACCTGGTAAGTCTTGGCAAACGAGAACGAACTCATATTGCCCGCCTTGAGCGCCAGGAATAGCAGCGCAATGATGCCCACCAGAACAAACAGGCCGACCCAGAAATCGAGGACGCTTTTACGCATGATCTTTTCTCGTTGAACGCTAACGACAACCGGCGGCTCAGCTGAACATCAGCGCTGTGAGCACGAAATCCAGCGCCAGTACGGTGAGCGACGCGATCACCACCGTCCGGGTAGTCGCGCGCGAGACGCCTTCCGGCGTGGCCTTGGCCTCATAGCCTTGATACAGCGCAATGAAGGTGACCGCCACACCAAACACGACACTCTTGATGACGCCGTTGAGCACGTCGTCCATGACATCCACGCCGGCCTGCATCTGCGACCAGAACGCCCCGGGGTCCACACCAATCAGCCCGACCCCGACGAAGTATCCGCCCAGAATACCGACCGCACTAAAAATCGCGGCCAGCAGCGGCATGGCAATGAAACCGGCCCAGAAGCGCGGCGCCAGCACACGGGCCAGCGGATCGACGGCCATCATTTCCATGGCGATCAATTGCTCACCGGCCTTCATCAAGCCAATCTCGGCCGTGAGCGAGGTACCGGCGCGACCGGCAAACAGCAGTGCCGTCACCACCGGCCCAAGCTCGCGCACCAGCGACAGCGCCACCAGCAGGCCCAGCGCCTGCTCGGAGCCGTATCGATTAAGCGTGTTGTATCCCTGCAAGCCAAGCACGAAGCCGACAAACAGCCCGGATATGGCAATGATGATGAACGAATCATTGCCGACGAAGCGCAGTTGCTCGATCACCAAGCGCGGGCGGCGAAGCACATCGCCGGAAGCGCCAATGAGCGAAATCAATGTGCGCGCGGCGTAGCCGAATCGGCTGATCAGCACCAGAACAAAGCGGCCGATAGCGGAGATCATCGTCCACCTCCGCTCTTGCCCAGACCGAAGTCATCGGCCAGCGGCGCCCCAGGATAGTGGAACGGCACGGGGCCGTCCGCCTCGCCGTGCACAAACTGGCGCACAAACGGGTCGGTCGACGCGGCGAGCTCAGCCGGCGTGCCCTGCGCGGCAATGCCGCCGTTGGCAATGAAGTAAACGTAATCGGCGATGTGGAACGTCTCCTGCACGTCGTGCGAGACGATGATGCTGGTCGCGCCCAGCGCGTCGTTCAGCTTGCGGATGAGCGACGCGGTCAGGCCCAGCGAGATCGGGTCGAGCCCCGCGAACGGCTCGTCGTAGAGGATGAGCGACGGATCCAGCGCGATCGCCCGCGCCAATGCCACGCGCCGCGCCATACCGCCGGAAATCTCCGAAGGCATCAGGTCGCGCGCACCGCGCAGGCCGACGGCGTTGAGCTTCATCAGCACCAGATCGCGGATAAGCAGTTCGGGCAGTTCGGTATGTTCGCGCAGTGGAAATGCCACATTGTCGAACACGGACAGATCGGTAAACAGCGCTCCGAACTGGAACAGCATGCCCATCTGGCGGCGTGCGGCGTACAACTCACGCTTGTCCATGGCGCCGATGTCTTGGCCGTGCACGCGCACAGTACCGGCGGCAGCGGCCACCTGGCCGCCAATCAAGCGCAGAATCGTTGTCTTGCCGCAGCCCGAGCCGCCCATGACGGCCACCACGCTGCCCCTGGGCACGCGCATGCACAGGCCGGACAGAATGCGCCGCGCGCCTGGCTGATAGGCGAAATCGACCTGATCGAGTTCGACAACGGCGTTGGAAGGCTGGGTGGACACGATGGAGGTCGGTGCAGAGGGCTCGGCAGGTTGGCGGCTTCATGCTGCCGCATCTCGTTGTCTTGACTACCGCAGACCCGCCAACAAGGGCGGCTTCGCGCGGCCCGCCATTATAGGTGGAAACCCGCGTAGCCCGTCAGTCACGCCTTGCTTACCGACAGTTTGTGTGGCTTGTTCGCCGCGCCGTGGGTTTTCGCGTCTTGCGGGTTGCCGAAAGTGGTGCGCCTGCGAGATTAGTCGGTAGCGCGGGCGAGAGCGGAAGCAGCCTATTCGCCACTATCCAGCCGAAGATCGGCTTGTCGAATCACCCCTTGCCAATGCATGGCATCACGGCGCACGGCCTGGGCAAACGTGTCGGGGGCATCCCATTCCGGCTCGAAGCCGCCGGCACGCAACGTCGCGTGGACGTCACCCGAGGCGACGGCGCGACGCAGTTCGCCCGCCGCACGCATCGACAGGAGGCGGGGTGTGCGCGCCGGCATGAAAGTGCCGATCCAGGCGCTGCGATCGAATCCGGCGAGACCGCCTTCGCGCAGCGTCGGCACGGCGGGCGCGAAACGCGAGCGAGCCCCGCCCGTCACCCCGAGCAACCGTAGCTGGCCATTGGCCGCGGCAGCCGCCACGCTCGGATAGCAGGCGAAACACGCCGTCATGCGCCCCGCCAGGATCTGTTGCACGAGCCCCGCTTCACCGCGAACGGCCACATGCGGCGCATGGAAAGCGTAGTCGCGCACAAACTGCTCGGCGACAAGATGCGACCACGTGCCGACGATATCCGAGCCGCAATTGACCGTGACGGACTCGCCGCGCGCCTGCGCAAGCAGATCGGTGATGGAGTAGATCGGCAAGCGCGCATCCACGGCGAGAAACAGCGGCAGCGTGGCCACCATCGCCACCGGCTGGAAATCGCGCAGCGGGTCATACGACGCTGGTTCCAGCGCAGGCTGGCTGACGAACGTGGTCTGTTGAAGCAGCAACGTATGGCCATCGGACGGCGCACGGGCCACGGCCTCACCGGCGGCCATGCCGTTGGCTGCGGGGCGATCTTCGACGCCCACCTCGCGGCCGACCTGCTGTTGCAATTGCGCTGCCAGTGCCCGGGCAAGCGCATCAAACGCGCTGCCTTCCGCCGCCGGCACGACCAGACGCAGCGGTTGCGAGGGATACCCTTGCAGCAATGCATGCGCGGGCGACGTCAGCATTGTCGGCAGCACACCCAGCCACGCAAGCGCCCGCCGCCGCTGCCGGTCCGGCACATCGGGCGCGTGGGTCAAATCTGCACGCACATTGCGGGCACGAGATTGCATGAGGCTGGTTGGGGATCATGGGGAGATCTCATTCTAGAAATCCGCCCCTGCGCCCTGCACTCATGTAAACCATGTCGACGTAAACCATGAGGCATGACGCGCGCGCCATCACACGTGCGTCACAAACAAAAAGGCCCGCCAAGGCGGGCCTGAGTCATCCGGTCAACCGCGTGGTCAGCGCGGCAGTTCCGTATGGCCCATGAGAAACGCGTCGACCGAGCGGGCGGCTTGGCGGCCTTCCCGGATGGCCCACACGACGAGCGACTGGCCGCGGCGTACATCACCGGCGGCGAACACCTTCGGCACGTTGGTGGCGTAAGCGTTGTCGCCTTCGGTGGCGGCACGCGCATTGTTGCGCGCATCCTTGGTCACGCCAAAGGCATCCAGCACGCCACCGACCGGATTGGTAAAGCCCATCGCCAGCAGGACGAGATCAGCCTTGAGCGTGAACTCGCTGCCTGCAACCTCGGCCATCTTGCCGTCCTTCCACTCCAGGCGCACGGCGGTAAGGCCCGTCACCCGGCCGTTCTCACCGATGAGCGCCTTGGTGGCGACCGACCAGTCGCGCTCGCAACCTTCGTCATGCGACGACGACGTGCGCAGCTTGATCGGCCAGTACGGCCACACCAGCGGCTTGTTCTCTTCTTCGGGCGGACGCGGCAGCAGTTCGAACTGCGTGACCGACGCGGCGCCATGGCGGTTTGACGTGCCCACGCAGTCCGAGCCCGTGTCGCCGCCGCCGATCACGATGACATGCTTGCCATCGGCGCGGATCGGGTTCGGGGCATCGCCGGCCACTTCCTTGTTCTGCGGGATCAGGAATTCCAGCGCGTAATGCACGCCATCCAGATCACGGCCCGGCACCGGCAGATCGCGCGGCACTTCCGAGCCGCCCGTCAGCACGACGGCGTCGAATTGTTTGAGGATGTCGTCGGCAGAGATCATCTCCCGCGCGTCGTTGGTGATGCCGGCCGGAACCGTCTTGTCGCCCACCATCACGCCGGTGCGGAACGTCACGCCCTCGGCTTCCATCTGCTGCATGCGGCGGTCGATCTGCGCCTTTTCCAGCTTGAAATCGGGGATGCCGTAGCGCAGCAGGCCGCCAATGCGGTCGTTCTTTTCAAACAGCGTCACGTCGTGGCCAGCGCGTGCCAGTTGCTGCGCAGCGGCCATGCCAGCCGGACCGGAGCCGACCACGGCCACAGTCTTGCCGGTCTTGTGCTTCGGCACTTGCGGTGCCACCCAGCCTTCTTCCCAAGCCTTGTCGATGATGGCGTGCTCGATCGACTTGATGCCGACCGGCAGCTCGTTGATGCCCAGCGTGCACGCCGCTTCGCACGGTGCCGGGCAGATGCGGCCCGTGAACTCGGGGAAGTTGTTGGTCGAGTGCAGCACCTCAATCGCGGTCTTCCAGTCCTGGCGATACACCAGGTCGTTGAAGTCCGGGATGATGTTGTTGACCGGGCAGCCGTTGTTGCAGAACGGAATGCCGCAGTCCATGCAACGTGCGCCCTGAATCTTGGCTTCGTTGTCCGCCAGCGCGAACACGAATTCCTTGTAATGCTTCACGCGCGCTTCGGGCGCTTCGTATGCCTCGTTCTGGCGGGGAAATTCGAGAAAACCGGTCGCCTTGCCCATGGTGTCCTTCCTGACCCGATGCTGCTCTGCCGGCACAGTCGTGCTAGCCAGACAGTCGGGCCTGTCTTGTGAGGTTGCGTTGTATTCAGTGGCGGCGGGAGCCGATCATCGATCGACAACCCGCCAAGTCGCTTGGAATCAGGTTCAGGCGGCGATCTGTTCGCGGCCCGCTTCCTGTTCGCGCTCGTACATCTCGGTCAGTGCGCGCTTGTACTCGGTCGGGAAGACCTTGACGAAGCGACGGCGCGCGTTGTTCCAGTCGGCCAGCAGTTCTTTGGCACGCTCGGAGCCGGTGTAGCGGAAGTGTTTTTCCACCAGCGCCTTGAGCAGTTGCTCGTCGAGCACGCGCTCGCCGTTCACCTTGTGCCAGGTCGACGGGGTATGCGCCTTCTCCTGGTCTGCCGCCGAAAGCACGGATTCCAGTGCGACCTGCGCCGTGTTGCAGCGCTTGTCGAACAGGCCGTCTTCGTCATAGACGTAGGCAACGCCGCCCGACATGCCTGCCGCGAAGTTACGGCCGGTGGTACCCAGCACAACGACGGTGCCGCCGGTCATGTATTCGCAGCCGTGGTCGCCCGTGCCCTCCACCACCGTGGTGGCGCCGGAGTTGCGCACCGCAAAGCGTTCGCCGGCCACGCCGTTGAAGAACGCCTCACCGGCCAGCGCGCCGTACAGCACGGTGTTGCCGACGATGATGTTGTTGGTCGGCTCACCGCGGAACTCGTGCGGCGGGCGCACGATCACGCGGCCGCCCGACAGACCCTTGCCCACGTAGTCGTTGCCGTCGCCCACCAGGTCCAGCGTCACGCCGTGTGCCAGGAACGCACCAAACGACTGGCCAGCCGTGCCCTGCATCTGCACGTGGATCGAGTCATCAGGCAGACCTTCATGGCCGTAGCGCTTGGCCACTTCGCCCGACAGCATCGCGCCCACGGTGCGGTTGACGTTGCGCACCGGCTGGATGAACGACACGCGCTCGCCCTTTTCCAGCGCAGCCTTGGCCTTCTCGATGAGCTGGTGATCCAGTGCGCGATCAAGACCATGGTCTTGCACGTCGACCTGATAGCACGGCTCGCCTTCCTTCTTGGCCGGCTGGTAGAAGATGCGCGCGAAGTCCAGGCCGCGGGCCTTCCAGTGTTCGATGCCGGACTTCGTGTCGAGCAGGTCCGCGCGACCAATCAGTTCGTTGAACGTGCGGATGCCCAGTTGCGCCATGATTTCGCGCACTTCTTCGGCCACGAAGAAGAAGTAGTTCACCACGTGCTCGGGCTTGCCCGAGAACTTCTTGCGTAGCACCGGATCCTGCGTCGCCACGCCCACCGGGCACGTGTTCAGGTGGCACTTGCGCATCATGATGCAGCCTTCAACCACCAGCGGTGCGGTGGCGAAGCCAAATTCATCGGCGCCCAGCAGTGCACCGATCGCCACATCGCGGCCGGTCTTCATCTGGCCGTCGGCTTGCACGCGGATGCGGTTGCGCAGGCCGTTGAGCATCAGCGTCTGCTGCGTCTCGGCCAGGCCCAGCTCCCACGGCGTGCCGGCATGCTTGATCGACGACCACGGCGAGGCACCGGTACCACCGTCATGACCGGCGATCACCACGTGATCGGCCTTGGCCTTGGCGACACCTGCTGCCACCGTGCCGACGCCCACTTCCGACACCAGCTTGACCGACACGTCCGAACGCGGATTCACGTTCTTCAGGTCGTGAATGAGCTGTGCCAGATCTTCGATCGAGTAAATGTCGTGGTGCGGCGGCGGCGAGATCAGGCCAACGCCCGGCACCGCGTAACGCAGCTTGCCGATGTAATCCGTCACCTTGTGGCCGGGCAGCTGGCCGCCTTCGCCAGGCTTGGCGCCCTGCGCCATCTTGATCTGGATCTGATCAGCCGAAGCCAGGTACTCAGCCGTCACGCCAAAACGGCCCGACGCCACCTGCTTGATCTTCGAGCGCAGCGAATCGCCTTCCTGCAGCTCCAGATCGCGCTCGACCACTTCGCGGCCGATCACGTCCGACAGCTTCGTGCCCTGCTTGATGGGAATGCCGCGCAGTTCGTTGCGGTAACGGCGCTCGTCTTCGCCGCCTTCGCCCGTGTTCGACTTGCCGCCGATGCGGTTCATCGCCACGGCCAGCGTGGTGTGCGCCTCGGTCGAAATCGAACCCAGCGACATGGCGCCGGTAGCAAAGCGCTTGACGATCTCCTTGGCCGGCTCAACTTCTTCCAGCGGAATCGCACGTGCCGGGTCCACCTTGAACTCGAACAGACCGCGCAGCGTCATGTGGCGCTTGCTCTGATCGTTGATGAGGTTCGCGTATTCCTTGTACGTCTGGTACGAATTCGCGCGCGTCGCGTGCTGCAGCTTGGCGATCGAATCCGGCGTCCACATGTGCTCTTCGCCGCGGACGCGGTAGGCGTATTCGCCACCGGCATCCAGCATGTTCGCCAGCACCGGCGCATCGCCAAAGGCATCGCGGTGCAGGCGCAGCGCCTCTTCAGCCACCTCGAAGATGCCGATGCCGCCGACGTTCGATGCGGTGCCGTGGAAGTACTTGTCGACCAGCTCACGCGACAGGCCGATCGCTTCGAAGATCTGCGCGCCCGTGTACGACATGTACGTCGAGATGCCCATCTTGGACATCACCTTGTGCAGGCCCTTGCCGATCGCCTTGGTGAAGTTGTAGATGGCTTTCTCGGCGGTCAGGCCCAGACCCGGCGCCAATTCGGCGAGCGTCTCCATCGCCAGGTACGGGTGCACGGCTTCTGCGCCGTAGCCGGCCAGCAGCGCGAAGTGGTGCACTTCGCGGGCCGAACCCGTTTCAACGACCAGACCCGTGCTCGTGCGCAGGCCCTTCTCTACCAGGTGATGGTGGATGGCGGACGTGGCCAGCAGCGCCGGAATGGCGGCCTGCTTCTCGTCGACCGCGCGGTCCGACACGATCAGGATGTTGTAGCCCGACTTGACCGCGTCGACGGCCTCTGCGCACAGCGAGGCCAGGCGCGCCTCGATGCCTTCCTTGCCCCACGCCACCGGATAGCAGATGTCCAGCTCATAAGACATGAACTTGCCGCCGGTGTAGTGCTCGATGTTGCGGATCTTCGCCATGTCCTTGAAGTCCAGCACGGGCTGGCTCACTTCAAGGCGCATCGGCGGGTTGATGTTGTTCAGCTCAAGCAGGTTCGGCTTCGGCCCGATGAACGAGACGAGCGACATCACCACGTTTTCGCGGATCGGGTCGATCGGCGGGTTCGTGACCTGCGCGAACAGTTGCTTGAAGTAGTTGTAAAGCGTCTTGTTCTTGGACGACAGCACGGCCAGCGGGCTGTCATTGCCCATGGAGCCCGCGGCCTCTTCGCCGTTGGCGGCCATCGGGGTCATCAGGAACTTGACGTCTTCCTGCGTGTAGGCGAAGGCCTGCTGGCGGTCCAGCAGCTTGGCGGCCGGCTTCGTCTCGGCAGCCACGTCTTCGGGCTTCGCGTCCAGCTCGTCGAGCTTGATGCGCACGGCATCGATCCAGCTCTTGTACGGCTTGGCGTTGGCCAGGTTGTCCTTGAGTTCCTTGTCGTCGATGATGCGGCCCTGCTCCATGTCGATCAGGAACATCTTGCCTGGCTGCAGGCGCCACTTCTTGACGATGCGCGACTCGGGAATCGGCAGCACGCCGGCTTCCGAGGCCATCACGACCATGTCGTCGTCGGTCACGTAATAGCGCGCCGGACGCAAGCCGTTACGGTCGAGCGTCGCGCCGATCTGGCGGCCGTCGGTAAAGCAGATGGCGGCGGGGCCGTCCCACGGCTCCATCATCGCGGCGTGGTATTCGTAGAATGCGCGGCGGTTGTCGTCCATCAGCGTGTGCTGTTCCCACGCTTCCGGAATCATCATCATCATCGCCTGGGCCAACGGGTAGCCGGCCATCGTCAGCAGTTCGAGACAGTTGTCGAACGATGCGGTATCCGACTGGCCCGGATAGATCAGCGGCCACAGCTTGGGCAGATCATCGCCCAGCACCGGCGACGAGATGCCCCCCGTACGCGCGTTGATCCAGTTGACGTTGCCCTTGACGGTGTTGATTTCGCCGTTGTGCGCGACCATGCGGTACGGGTGCGCCAGTTCCCAGGCCGGGAACGTGTTGGTCGAAAAACGCTGGTGCACCAGCGCCAGCGCCGACACCGTACGCGGGTCTGCCAGGTCCTGGTAATAGCGGCCCACCTGCTCGCACAACAGCAGGCCCTTGTAGACGATCGTGCGCGCCGACATCGACGGCACGAAGTATTCCTTACCGTGCTTGAGCTTGAGCGCCTGGATCGCGTGGCTGGCGGTTTTGCGGATCACGTACAGCTTCCGCTCCAGCGCGTCGGTGGTCATGATGTCGCGGCCGCGCCCGATGAAGATCTGGCGGATCACCGGCTCAGTCTTCTGCACCGTCGGCGACATCGGCATGGTCTTGTCGACCGGAACATCGCGCCAGCCCAGCACGACCTGGCCTTCCAGACGCACGGTGCGCTCGAGTTCCTGTTCACAGGCCAGACGCGACGCGTGCTCCTTCGGCAGGAAAATCATGCCGACGCCGTATTCGCCGGCCGGCGGCAGATTGATGCCCTGCTTCGCCATCTCTTCACGGAAGAACTGGTCGGGAATCTGCAGCAGGATGCCCGCGCCGTCGCCCATCAGCGGGTCAGCACCGACAGCGCCCCGGTGGTCGAGGTTGTGCAGGATACGCAGGCCCTGCTGGACGATCTCGTGGCTCTTCTTGCCCTTGATGTGAGCGACGAAGCCGACGCCGCAAGCGTCGTGTTCATTGGTCGGGTCATACAGACCCTGGGCCGACGGTGCGGCGGCGGGGAAGGAATGTTGTTCCACGGCGATCTTCCGATGTTGTGGGTACAGCGCGCCGCAGAAAGCCCTCGCGAACGTGCGAATGCGGTGGCAGACAGGCAATGGCGCGCCGCACCATGAATGCGGGGTGAAACGAATATAAAAGAGTGGCCCGTAACAGGCAAAAGTTTTTAAATGGGGTCAGATTCAATTAACAAATGCACGACAACAGTGCGGGTTAATTAATGGGGACAGATTAAATGCGGCCGCAATGTTACGGCTCAGCGTGACAGCTCCACTACCGCGCTATTCGGTGCGCGCGCTGTCCTCCGCTTCCACTTCCGCGAGTTGGCGGGGTGGTCGCCCCTTGGGCAATGGCGCAACCCGGCGGCCGCCGGCGCGTGCCAGCGTCGCGAGAAACGCCTCGTTTCCGAGTGGCCAGCCGCTGTGCACGTGCTGGCGAATCTGCGCCAGCTGGTCTGAACCCAGACCTTCATGCCACAACGTTCGATAGCGCGACTGGCGCTCGAAAGGCGTATTGCCAAGCCGCCAATAACAATAGTGGTCACTCACCCACGGAATGGATTGGATGCCCACATGATGACGATATGTGCTCCATCGGTCGTCTTCCGGCGTGCTGACAAGACCCGCGCGCACGGCGTTGGATTCCACGTACAACAGCATCGGCAAGACCCATTCGGCCGGGTCCAGCACGGTCGAGCGGAAACGCCCTTCCCACAGCGTTCCGCTGCGATCAGCGGCGGCGTTGAAGTACCGCGTATAGCGTCGTCCGACCGCCTGCAGCGTGCGCGAAAGGCTGTCCGCCACCTTGGGCGTCCCCACCAGATGAACGTGATTCGGCATCAGCGAGAAGCCATGGACGGCGAAGTCGTGCTCGCGCGCGGCCATGCGCAACGTGTCGAGATAGAACGCGTAGTCGTCGTCGCCGCGAAAAACGATCTGGCGGTTGTTGCCGCGCTGCAACACGTGCACAGGAACATCGGTAGGGCTGAGGCGAGGCAGGCGGGCCATGGAACAGACAGGGCGGCGAAAAGCGCCATCGTAGCCTGAACCCAGCGAACCTGTCCCCAATTTTTAGCAGGCAAACGCTTGCATGGGGCTGTCGCGCGGAGGCGACGGCAGAGTTTGCGTGCCGTCAAATTGGCGACCGTCCACGGCATCGACGACGGGGTGAACTTGATCCCGAGCAAATCGGCCAAGCAACTTCCCCGCGAGACTGGCTCCCATCACATCACGAGACAACACGAGAGGGAGCGATTCATGGCTTTTCACCGCCTAGCCGCCGTAGCTGTAGCCGCCGGAATGCTTGCCGCCGGATTCGGCCAGACTGCCTTTGCGCAGAGCACGGACTTGCCGCCGGCCACCGGCAACTGGATGGTGCGCCTGCGCGCCGTCAACCTGACAGCCGCCAACAAATCCGACGCGGTGCCGGCGCTGGCCATTCCGGCTGACGCCATTCAGATCAACAACAAGGTCCTGCCCGAGCTGGACATCTCGTACTTCTTCACGCCGCACCTCGCGGCCGAGCTGATCCTGACTTACCCGCAACAACAGGACGTCACGGTCATGCAAAGCGCGCTGGGCGGCCCGACCAAGATCGGCAGCTTCCGCCACTTGCCGCCCATCCTGACGATGCAATACCACTTCACGCCTGAGTCGCGCTTCAAACCGTACGTGGGCGCGGGCATCAACTACACGCGCATCTCGAATGTGAATCTGCAGGTGCCGGGCGTTGGTTCGCTGGACCTCAGCAAAAACAGCTTCGGCCCTGCGCTGCAGGCCGGCTTCGACTATCGCCTGACCGAACGCCTCTACTTCAACGTCGACCTGAAAAAGACCTGGATCAGCGCCGACGTGAAGATGGCCGGCCAGACCATCAGCAAGGTGAAGGTTGACCCGTGGCTGCTGGGCGTCGGCCTGGGCTATCGCTTTTAAGGGAGGGAGATCAGCGAACTGACACTGTCCTGATCGACTTTTACCGACGTGCCGCAGGGGCCGTCGACGGCGGGGGCGCTCGTCGGCGGTGGTTGGCGCGTTCGGCCCGGCATGCGTTGGGGCGGCCGGGCATTTTTTTTTGGGCGCTTGATTTTGATCTGGCTTCAGATCGATTGGGAGCTAGGCGGGCGGATAGCGGCCCGAACGGTAACGGTACAGCCGTTACTCAAGCTGCATCAACGGCAAAGATGCGGCGATGTTCCTTGATAGCGTAACGATCCGTCATGCCGGCGATGTAATGCGCAATCCAGCGCGGCTGCTCTTCGGGGTTGGCTTTCGCCTGATACTGCGGCGGCAGCAGACGCGGGTCGTCCGTAAAGGCGCGGAACAGATCGTCGATGATGCGGCGCGCCTTGGCGGCCATGCGCATCACGAGGTAATGCCGATACAGGTTGTCAAACAGGAAGCGCTTGAGCGCGCGCGCCTCTTCGCGCATCGGGTCGGAGAACGCGACGAGCGCTGGTGCGGCACGCACATCGTCGATACATTGCGGCGCAACGTCAGCAATGCCGGCACGCGTGGTGCCGATCAGATCGACGATCAGCGCGTTGATGATGCGGCGAATGGTTTCGTTGATCAGGCGCCGGCCGCTGACATTCGGGAACGCGGCCTCGGCCTCGCGCCGATGGACGGCCCATAGCGGCACGCCTTCGAGTTGCTCCAGCGTAATCAGGCCGGAACGCAGGCCATCGTCGATATCGTGGTTGTTGTACGCAACCTCATCAGCGAGGTTGGCAAGCTGGGCTTCCAGTGAAGGCTGTTGCCCCTCGAGAAAACGCCGCCCCAGGTCACCCAGCGTGGCCGCGTTGTTGCGCGAGCAATGTTTGAGGATGCCCTCGCGCGTTTCGAACGTCAGGTTCAGACCATCGAAACCGCCGTAGCGCTCCTCCAGCCGATCGACCACCAACAAGCTCTGGAGGTTATGTTCAAAGCCGCCGTACGGCTTCATGCAGTCGTTGAGCGCGTCCTGCCCTGCATGGCCGAACGGCGTGTGGCCCAGATCGTGTGCCAACGAAATTGCTTCGACTAGGTCTTCGTTCAGACGCAGGCTGCGGGCAATCGAACGAGCAATCTGCGCGACCTCGAGACTGTGCGTGAGCCGCGTTCGGAACAGATCGCCCTCGTGATTCACGAAGACCTGCGTCTTGTATTCGAGGCGCCGAAACGCGGTGCTGTGGATGATGCGATCGCGGTCGCGCTGGAACTCTGTGCGCGACGTGGATGGCGGCTCGGCGTGTACGCGGCCGCGCGTCTGCGCCGAATGTGCGGCGTAAGGGGCGAGTGGGCCTTCGAGGTCGAACGGCGCGGAAGGCAAAGCGGATCGGTCGTTCATCGGGCCATCTCGTCTTGTCTCAGGCGACGGGCGCTTCGGTCGGTGGTCGCAGCACGGCGTGCTGCAAGGTGGCGCGCAAGTCGGCGTCGGGCACCGTGGTCACGAACGCCTGGCCCAGCTTGCGCAGCAGCACGAATTTGATCTCGCCGGCTTCGGCCTTCTTGTCGACGCGCATCAGGTCGATGAAGCGATCAACGCCGAGGTCCGGCGCCACCGTCGGCAGGTCGGCCGCACGCGTGAGCGCAGTGATGCGGTTGCGCGTGTCGATATCGATAAAGCCCAGACGATGCGACAGGTCTGCCGCCATCACCATGCCGCAGCCGACGGCTTCGCCATGCAGCCATTCGCCGTAGCCCAGACCGGCCTCGATGGCATGGCCGAAGGTATGGCCGAAATTGAGGGTGGCGCGCAGGCCAGTTTCACGCTCGTCCTGGGCAACGACAGCCGCCTTGATGCGCACCGAGCCACGCACGGCTTCGGCCATCAGGTCGGTATCGCACTCATTGAGGCCCTTGATGTTCTGTTCGATCCAGGCGAAGTAATCGGCATCGGCGATCGCGCCGTGCTTGATGACCTCGGCCATACCGGCAGCCAGCTCGCGTGCCGGCAAGGTGCGCAGCGTATCGATATCGGCCAGCACCGCCTGCGGCTGGTGGAACGCGCCGATCATGTTCTTGCCCAGCGGATGGTTGATGCCCGTCTTGCCGCCCACAGACGAATCGACCTGCGACAGCAGCGTCGTCGGCACCTGGATGAACGGCACACCGCGCATGTAGCAGGCCGCGGCAAAGCCGGTCATGTCGCCGACTACGCCGCCGCCCAGCGCGATCAGCGTGGTCTTGCGGTCGGCGCCTGCCGTCAACAGCGCATCAAAGATGCGGTTGAGCGTGTCCCACTTCTTGAACGACTCGCCATCGGGCAGGACAACCGTGTCGACTGCCTTGCCAAGCGAACGGATGGCCGCCTCGACCTGGGCTGCATAAAGCGGTGCGACGGTCTCGTTGGTGACGATCACAGCACGCGTGCCGCGAATGTGGGAGGCGAACAACTCAGCCTTGGACAGCAGCCCCGAGCCGATATGAATCGGATAGGCGCGATCGCCAAGGTCAACATCAACGGTAATCATGACTGAGGGGAGACTTGCGAGGGGGAGGAGGCGCCCGCGGGCGGCACAACAATGCCGGCCACCTCGAGTTGCATCAGGACCATATTAACAAGCTGGGCGACAGTAGGCTTGCCCGTTTCGATGACAAAGTGCGCCACGTCACGGTACAGCGGGTCACGGACCGCATGCAGTTCTTCGAGCTTGGCACGCGGGTTTTCGGTCTGCAGCAGTGGCCGGTTCTTGTCGTGACGCGTGCGAAGATACAGGTCATGCGGATTGGCGCGCAGATAGATCACCGTGCCACGCTCACGCAAGAACGCGCGATTCTCGGCCCGCAGCACGGCGCCGCCGCCAGTGGCCACGACCACGCCATCGCGCGAGGTGAGTTCGTCGATCATATGGGTTTCGCGATCGCGGAAGCCCACTTCGCCCTCGTGCTCGAAAATGACTGGCACACGCACGCCGCAGCGCGCTTCGATCTCGTGATCGGAGTCGAAGAACGGCAGATCGAGCCGACGCGCCACCGCCCGGCCGACCGTGGTCTTGCCCGCGCCCATCAAGCCGACGAAAAATACGTTCGAAACAGACAAAATCGCGTGAAATCAGGAATTTGAGCTTGATTGTAGTGGCATTTGGTCACCATCCTGCACAAACCCGGAAGCAGGACACAAAAAAGCCCGGCGCTCCACTCGGGAGGCCGGGCTTTCAGATCGCGATGCCGCCGCCGATTACTTCAGCGACAGTTGATCGGACAGCACTCGCGGCGTCAGAAAAACAAGCAGCTCGGTGCGGTTGTTGATCTTGTTCGTGCTCTTGAACAAATTGCCGAGCACCGGAATGTCACCCAGCAGCGGCACCTTGTTGATGTCTGTCCGCTCGTTCTGCGTGTAGATACCACCGATCACGACCGTGCCGCCGTTTTCCACCAGCACTTGCGTCTGCACGTGCTTCGTGTCGATGGCAAAGCCGTTGGTGGTCTGGATACCCACGCTGTCCTTGTTGACGTCCACATCCAGGAAGATGTTGCCGTCCGGCGTGATCTTGGGCGTCACTTCCAGCTTCAGGTTGGCCTTCTTGAACTGCACCGAAGTCGCACCGGAAGATGTCGCCTGTTGGTACGGAATCTCAGTACCTTGCTCGATCAGCGCCTTGATGTTGTCGGCAGTGACCACGCGCGGGCTGGAAACGATCTTGCCGCGGCCGTCTGCTTCCAGCGCAGAGAGCTCCAGTGCCAGGAAACGGCCGGCACCAGCATTGAACAGGCTAACGGCCACGCTGGCGGCATTCACGCCGTTGATGCCGTTGGCCGGGAAGCTGATCGCCGGGCTGTTGTCCCACGTGGCGTTTTGCGTAACCGGCGACACCACGTTGGTGTAGGTGTTGCCGTAACCAGCGCCGTTTGTCTTCGACGCGAAGCCCAGCTTGGCACCCAGGTTGCGGCTGAACGTGTCGTCCGCCTCAACGATGCGCGCCTCGATCATCACCTGGCGAACCGGAATGTCGATCTTCAGCAGGAACGCCTGCACTTCCTCCAACTTGCTCGGGATGTCCGAGACGAACAGTTGATTCGTACGCGTATCCGCTGTGAGCGAGCCGCGCTTGGACAGAATTCGCGAGGTCGTGCCACCGGCAGCACCGCCTGCTCCACCTGCGGCACCGGCACCCAGCAGCATGTTGCGCACATCGCCCGCGTTCTGATAGTTCAGGCGGAACACCTGGCTGCGCAACGGCTCCAGCTCGGTCACTTGCTGTTGCGACTCCAACTCCGCCTTTTCCTTCGTGGCCAGCTCACCGCGCGGGGCAACCCACAGCACGTTGCCGTTGCGACGCGACGCCAGGCCCTTCGAATCCAGCACGATCTGCAGTGCCTGATCCCAGGGCACATCCTTCAGACGCAGCGAGAGGGTGCCCGTCACGCTATCGCTGGTCACGATGTTGAGGTTCGTGAAGTCTGCGAAGACCTGCAGCAACGAACGCACATCGATGTTCTGGAAGTTCAGCGACAGGCGCTCACCTCGGTAGCCCGGGCCGGAAATCAGCTTGTTCGGGTCTTCCTTGGTCGGGCGCACTTCCACGACGAACTGCGTGTCGGTCTGATACGAGCTGTACTGCCAGTTGCCGCGCGGCTCGATGATCAGGCGGGCGCCGGTGCCGTTGTCGGTGGCACGCATGGCCTGCACGGGCGTGCCGAAGTCGCTCACGTCATACCGACGGCGCAGCGACTGCGGCAGCGTCGCACCGACGAAGTCGACCACGAGGTTCTGACCTTGCTGGGCGATGTTGATCGCCGAGTTGGCCGTCGACAGGTCGACCACCACGCGGCCGGCGAGATCCTCGCCGCGGCGGAAGTCAACGTTGCGCACCGCCGGGCGCTCAGCACCTGCGACGGGTGCCGGGGCCGAGAAGGTCGGCGCCGCGACAGCCGCTGCCACCGGCGCCGCTTCCAGCGTCAGCACGTACTGATTACCGCGCACTTCCGACTTGTACTGCGTCTGGCGCGACAGATCGAGCACGACGCGGGTACGGTCGCCGATCTGCACGACATTCGCCGAACGCAGCAGCTTCCCGCCGTATTGATAATTGGCGCGGCCCTGCGCGAAGCTGGCCCCGAAGAAGTCGATGGCGATGCGCGCAGGCTGCTGCGTGCTGAACTCCACCGGCTTCTGTGTCGGCGCGCTCTTGAGCGTAACCGTCACCACGGTGGATTCACCGGCCGTGGCCTGCTCCACCTTTTCGATCGTGTTGCCGGAGACGGCCGCTGCAGGCGCGGCCTGCTGAGCGACGGCCTGACCGGCCACCAGAACCAAGCACAGCGAAAGCCATGCCACCGCGCCCCCCCGGGCCACTCGGGTTGCCTGCGACAGGCCGCCCTTCACAAGACGCATCGTCATTGCGCGCTCTCCTGAACTTTCAGGGTCGTCATTTTTTCTTTCCATTCGGTCGTGCCTTCGCGCACCAGCTCACGCAGGGTGAGTTCCTGGTCTCCGATGCGGACGATGCGACCATAGTTTTGTCCGATGTACTGCCCCACATGCACATGCTGCGTCTTGTCCCCGACAGACAGGACACCTTCCGTCTCGCCATTGCGCTTCATCGTCCCGACCAGCTTGAAGGCTTCCAGCGGATAGTCTTCGAGCGGCTCGCGACGGCGATTCGGTTCCGGCGATTCGTTCTGCGCGCGCGAAAGTTCTGCCACCTTCTGCACGCTGAACGGATCAGTCTGCTTGGTGGTCGTGTATTCGCGCGGCGCGTAAGGCTTGGGCTCGGGCAGCGGCGGCACGGTCGTACTGACGCTCTGGCGCGCTTGCTGCATCCATTGCTGCAGTTCGTCGTCTTCGCTCGCGCCGCAGGCCGTCAGCACGACGGCGAAGCACAGCGGCGACAGACGCAGAACGTGCGACATGCGGCGACGGCTCATGGTGCGGCCCCTCATTTGGCGCCTCCCTTGGCAGCGGCATTCGCCTTGCGCTGAGCCGCCTGCTCATCGGCGTCAAGCGCCCGGTAGGCTTCAGCGCGCGTTTCCATCACCATGCCGCCATCCTTGGTGCCCGTCAGCGAGATGTTCTGCAACGTGACGATGCGCGACAGCGCGGCCACGTCGGCAGCAAAGAGTGCCATGTCGTGATAGCGGCCATTCACCTTCACCGCCACCGGGATCTCAGCGTAGTAAGGCTTGATCACCGCGCCGGATGGGCGGAACAGATCGAAGGTCAGCCCACGCGCGATACCGGCATGGTTGACGTCGGCCAGCAGCGCGTCCATCTCGGTCTTGTTGGGCAATTGCAGCTCGAGCTTGGCGACACGCTGCTCCACCTCGGCCTTCTGCTTGCGCAGGGCTTCGAGGTTCACCACCTGCGCGAGCTTGCTCTGGTATGCCGCCTTGAGGTTGTCCTGCTCGGTGCGCTTGGCGTCGCGTTCGTCGAACTTGCCACTCCAGTAGAACTGCCAACCCAGGCCGATCACCAGCACGGCCGAGAGAATCATGAACAGGATGCGCGGCGCGATCGGCCACGTTTCCGGCTCATTCAGGTTCAGGCCACGGAACTGGCTGACCAAGTCTTCCAGCGAAATTTCGGTCGAGAGCGCCATGGTTATTTCCCCGCCGTGGCCGCACCCGGCTTGGCCGGCGCTGCCGGCTCGGCCTTCCATTGGAAGCGGATCGTGAAGTTGAACAAGCGGCGCTGTTCCTTCAGGTTGTTCGTCATGGTGGTGGCCACCGATTCACCCAGCTCTGCATGATCCAGCCAGGGCACCGCACCCAGGTTGCGCAGCAGGTCCGACACGCGCTCGTTGGACTGCGCCACACCCGATACGGTGTAACGCTCGCCATCCTGCTTGAGCGAGGTGAGATAGATGCCGTCCGGCACCTGACGCACCAGTTCCTCGAGCAACTGCACCGGGCGGTTGCGCTGGTTCTGCAGGCTTTCCACCGCTTGCTGACGTTGCAGCAGGTCGTCGATGTCCTTCTTGAGGGTGTTGACCTCGGCGATCTGCTTGTCCATCTCCGCGTTCTTCTGCGTGAGGATGTCGTTGATGCGTTGCGCCTCTTCGGTCTGGTGATCGATCACCATGCCGCCCAGGAACACCACCACAGCGCCCGCAACGGCAGCGCCGCCCAGGCTCATGAAGACTTTTTTGCGCTTACCAGCGCGTCGCTCTGCGTGATACGGCAGCAGATTGACGTTCGGGAGCGCATTCACGGCATTCGCGCTTTCATTGGCCATCGTCTGCTCCTTATTGCAGCCCGCGCAGGGCAAGACCCGCGCTGACGATGTAGGCCGGCAGATCGCGCTGCAGATAGCGCGCGTTGACGTTCTTGGCCGCGCCCATATTGGCGAACGGATTGGCCAGCGTCGTATTGATCTGCGTCTGCTGCTGGATGGCGGTCTGCACGCCCAGCAACGATGCGTGGCCGCCCGACAGCACGATCTCGTCGACGCGGCCGACGCTCGAGGTCGACAGGAAATTCTGGATGGCCTGACCGACTTCCATGGCCAGCGTCTCAAGCGAGGGCTTGAGCAGCTGGCTGCGGTATTCGTCGGGCAGCGTGTTCTTGCGCTTCTTCACCTCGGCCTTAAGCAGATCGAGGGAAAACAGACGCGAAATGCTCTGCGTAAGCTGGTCGCCCGAGCCCGACATCGGCTGCTCGTACAACTCCTTCCAGCCTTGGTAGAACAATGCGTGCGAGCGCGCACCGCCCAAGTGGAACATCGCCACGACGGGCATGTCGCGCGTCTCGGTTTCCGTGGCGTCGGGCTTGACGGCCAGCATGTGCGTCATGGCGCGCTGGATGGCGTTCTCTTCCACGTCCATGACGATTGCTTTCAGGCCGGCCATCTCGGCGGCAGTGACGCGCTCGGTCACGCGCTCGGAGACCGTTGCCGTGACACGCACGCCGATCCCGCCTTCGGTTTCGGACGGGCCGATCACGACATAGTCGAAATTGACGTTCTGCGAGGGCGGAAACAGCCGATTGGCTTCGCTCTCGACCTGCACGAAGAGCTCGTCTTCGGTCAGGTTGTCGGGCAGGCTGACGGTTTGCGATTCCGTCAGGCTTGCAGGAATGGCAAGCACGGCTTCCTTACCGCGGATGCCGGCCTTGGCGATGGCACGCTTGAGCGCATTGCCCACCGCATCGATATTCACCAGATTGCCGTCAGCGACGGCACTGCGTTCAATCAGCTCGCTGGCGCATTTTTCGAGACGGAAATCCCCCTGCTTGCCGTTGGCGGACAACTCCACCACCTTGACGCTGGAAGACCCGATATCTATCCCGACGATATTGCGGCGCAGCAGGCCGGACAACAAACCCCGTCGCACAGAGACACCCCACCGTTTATAGTTTTTTGAACCCTGGCGCCCGTCGCAAATCCAACGTGCGCCATAGCCTGCTTAGATTTGCTGCTGGATTCTCACAAAATCCTTTAGAACAGGCAAACGCTCAGACAGACCGCGATGCATTTCGCGCCATGCCCTTCCGAAAGCGTTGTCAAAACCCCACGGTCGGGGGATACCCCTTTCGTCTGACTTGATTTCCGCTCCGTCTACTTCTATCGGCGGATTCTTAGCCGCCTTGAATCAAGGGGCGGCCGGCGCACAATCCGCCCGCACGGTGAGCATGACGCGGCGCACAAGTGCAGTCGCGTGCGCTGACGTGACACTGGTTACGTGCTGTTACGTCCGATGCCGCCGGCCCCTCGAAGCCTCGACGATATAATCGCCGCCACGCTGACTGACACCCCCGGTGCCCACCTGTAATGGCTACTGCCCAAACCACCCCTGCTTCGCCCAAGCCGCCCAAAGCCCGCCGCCCGCTGTGGGCGCGACTGCTTCTCTGGATGCTCGGCCTGTTCGTTGCCATGGGGGTCGTCGGAGCGCTGCTGCTGGGCTATGCCCTGCTCGTCGCCGCGCCCAACCTCCCGTCGCTCGACGCCATCACCGATTACCGCCCGAAGATCCCGCTGCGCGTGTACACCGCCGACAACGTCCTCATCGGCGAATTCGGTGAGGAGCGCCGCAGCTTCGTGCCGATCACGCAGATGCCCGACGTAATGAAGCGCGCGGTGCTGGCCATCGAGGATGACCGTTTCTACGAGCACGGCGGCGTCGACTTCATCGGCGTGCTGCGCGCGGGCTTGGCGAATCTGCACGGCGGCCTGTCGCAGGGTGCGTCGACCATCACGATGCAGGTGGCGCGCAACTTCTTCCTGTCGAGCGAGAAGACATACACGCGCAAGATCTACGAGATGCTGCTCTCGTACAAGATCGAGGCGAGCCTGACAAAGGATCAGATCCTTGAGCTGTACATGAACCAGATCTACCTGGGCCAGCGCGCGTACGGCTTTGCCAGCGCCGAACAGATCTACTTCGGCAAGAACATCAAGGACATCACCCTGGCCGAAGCGGCCATGCTCGCCGGCCTGCCCAAGGCCCCGTCGGCGTACAACCCGGTGGTGAACCCGAAGCGCGCCAAGGTGCGTCAGGAATACATCCTGCAGCGCATGCGCGACCTGCACTACATCACGCCGGAGCAGTACACCCAAGCCATCAATGAGCAACTGCCGGTGCGTGGCGAGGGCCATGAGTTCGACGTGCACGCCGAATACGTCGCCGAAATGGTGCGTCAACTCATGTACGCACAGTACCGTGAAGAAACCTACACGCGCGGCCTGAACGTCTACACCACGCTGCGCAAGGCCGACCAGGATGTCGCGTATCAATCCGTGCGCCGCGGCATTCTCGACTACGAGCGCCGTCACGGCTATCGCGGCCCCGAAGCGTTCATCGATCTCCCCTCCGACGCGGAAGAGCGCGAACAGGCCATCGACGACGCCCTGCTTGAACATCCGAACAGCGACGATCTGCAATCGGCCGTGGTGGTAAGCGTGACGCCCAAGCTGGTGCGCGCGACGATGCTCACCGGTGAGACGATCGACCTGGCCGGCGATGGCCTGCGCTTTGCACAGGCGGCGCTGTCGAACAACGCGCAGCCGAAGATCAAGCTGCGCCCGGGTGCGGTGATCCGCGTGATTCAGGACACGAAGACGCAGAAGTGGTCGATCACCCAACTGCCGGAAGTCGCCTCGGGCTTCATCTCGCTGGACCCGCAGACGGGCGCGATCTACTCGATGGTCGGCGGCTTCGATTTCAACCGCAGCAAGTTCAACCACGTCACGCAGGCCTGGCGCCAGCCGGGTTCCAGCTTCAAGCCGTTCATCTACTCGGCGGCGGTGGACAAGGGTTTCTCGCCGTCTACGGTCATCAACGACGCGCCGCTCTCCATCCCGACCGGCGACACCGGCGGCCAGGTGTGGGAGCCGAAAAACTACGGCGGCGGCTACGACGGCCCGATGACGATGCGCCGCGCGCTGCAAAAGTCGAAGAACCTGGTGTCGGTGCGCATCTTGCGCGCGATTGGTACGCAGTACGCGCAGCAGTACATCACCCGCTTCGGGTTCGACGCCGATCGGCACCCGGCCTATCTGCCGATGGCACTGGGCGCGGGTTCAGTGACGATGCTCCAGATGGCAAGCGGCTACTCGGTGTTCGCCAACGGCGGCTACCGCGTGAACCCATACATCATCGATCGCGTGGTGGATGCGCGCGGCACCGTCGTGCAGCAGAGCCATCCGATGACCGCCGGCAAAGACGCTGTGCGCGTGATCGATCCGCGCAACGACTTCATCATGGATTCGCTGCTGCGCAGCGTGGTGTCGAACGGCACGGGCTACCAGGCCAAGGTCAAGCTGGGCCGCAACGACATGGCCGGCAAGACCGGTACCACCAACGACTCGTTCGACGCCTGGTTCTGCGGCTACACGCCCAAGCTAGTTGGCGTGGCCTGGATGGGCTACGACAACCCGCGCAGCCTGGGCGATCGTGAAACCGGTGGTGGCTTGGCCCTGCCGATCTGGATCAACTACATGGGCTACGCGCTCAAGGGTGAGCCCCAGACCGAGCGTCAGCCGCCCGAAGGCGTCGTGCAGATGGCCGGCGACTGGGCCTACGAGGAATACGCCAACGGTCAGGGCGTCGCTTCGGTCGGCCTGGGTGATGCCATGCCGGGAGCATCCGCACCGGCCGGCGACCAGCCGCAGCCAGGCGTCAATCTGGCGCCGACGCAGGAACAGGAGAAGCAGAAGATTCTCGACATGTTCCGCGGCAACTGAACGTCGCGCCCATGAAAAAGCCGCCCTTCGGGGCGGCTTTTTCTTTGGTATCCGACGAGAACGTTGCGCTCAGCCGGCGGCCAATGTCACATCCACATCGCTTTGCTGGCTGACATAGCGCGACAGCGCGACGTACAGTTCTTCCTTGCTGCGCGTGTCGACCCAGCGGCCGTCATCACTGCGGCGGAAGTGGAAGCCGCCAGCACGCGCGGCCACCCACAGTTCCTGCATCGGCGCCTGGCTGTTGATGATGATTTTGGAGCCATCGTCGAATTCAAGCGTGAGCACATTACCGGTACGGTTGACCTCGATGTCGGCATCGGCCTCGTCGGCGGCCATCTCGACGATGCTTTCGATGCGGGCAAGTTCCGCTTCGGCCAGCGCCAGGAACTCCGATTCGCTCAGGGGGGGCATGCTACACTCCAAAATCTCGCGCGGACGTTGCGTGGCGGCCATTTCCGGCCCGTCCTGACCAGCAGGCGCCTCGTCCCATATGACTCCGATCGCCGCAAGGGTCACACCCCTGGGGCCTCCTTTCTGCACCATCATCCGATGATACGAACCGCCGCCATTGTAGCCACTGTCGGCCTGACCCTGACGGTCGCAGGCCTATCCGGCTGCGGGATTCGCGGGCCGCTGTACATGCCCAAGGTGCCGCCGGCGCCAACCGCGCCGCCAACCACCGACCCCGGCATCGCCGGCCCGAACGCCGTGCCGCAGCCGCCGGTGCCGGGCGCCAAGCCCGCCGCTGCCGATGCCGATGCCGCCAGCGCGGTGCCCGCGAACCGCTGATTCCGTCTTTTTTGCTCAACCGGCGCCGCCCTTAACCAGGGCTGCGCCCAGAATGTTCCCACTCATGTCCGAGTCCCTGATTCGCCAGGAAGGCGCGCTGATGATCGAAGGCGTCGCGCTGGACGCGATTGCCGCGCAGTTCGGCACGCCCACCTACGTGTACTCGCGCGCCGCACTCACGGCCAACTACCGCGCCTACGCCGCCGCATGCGAAGGCCGCAACGCGCATGTGCAGTACGCCATGAAAGCCAACTCGAACCTCGCCGTGCTGCAGGTGTTCGCGCAGCTTGGCGCAGGCTTTGACATCGTTTCCGCCGGTGAGCTCAAGCGCGTGCTGGCCGCCGGTGCGCCGGCCTCGAAGGTGGTGTTCTCGGGCGTGGGCAAGAGCGCGGACGAAATGCGCTTCGCGCTGGAAGTCGGCGTGGCGTGCTTCAACGTGGAGTCGATTCCCGAGCTGCACCGCCTGAACGACGTGGCCGCCTCGATGGGCAAGGTCGCGCCCGTGTCGCTGCGCATCAACCCGGACGTGGATGCCAAGACGCACCCGTATATCTCGACGGGCCTGAAGGGCAACAAGTTCGGGGTGGCGTTTGACGAAGTGCTTCCGACGTACCGCGCGGCCGCTGCAATGCCGAACCTGCGCGTGGTCGGCATCGACTGCCATATCGGCTCGCAAATCACCGAGGTGTCGCCGTATCTGGATGCACTGGACAAGGTGCTCGACGTGGTGACGCAACTGGATGCTGAGGGCATCCGCCTGTCGCACATCGATGTGGGCGGCGGTTTGGGCATTACCTATACGGACGAGACGCCGCCGGATATCACCGCCTTCGCGCGCACGCTGCTGGACCGCGTCGAGCAACGCGGCTTTGGCGATCGCACCGTGCTGTTCGAGCCGGGCCGCTCGCTGGTGGGCAACGCGGGCCTGCTGCTCACGCGCGTCGAATACCTCAAGCCTGGCGCGAGCAAAAACTTCTGCATCGTCGATGCGGCCATGAATGATCTCGCCCGCCCCGCGATGTACGAGGCGTATCACCACATCGTGCCGGTGCGCGAAGGTCAGAGCGCGCCGGTCGTCTACGACGTCGTGGGCCCGGTATGCGAATCCGGTGACTGGCTCGGCCGCGATCGTTCGCTGGCAGTGCAGCCGGGCGACGTGCTGGCGATCCTGTCGGCCGGCGCGTACGGTTTCACGATGAGTTCGAACTACAACACGCGCAATCGCGCCGCCGAAGTCATCGTCGATGGCGACAAAGTCCACTTGGCACGCGAGCGCGAGTGCTTTGAAGACTTGATCCGCGGCGAGCATCTGTTCCCCGCGTAAGCCCGCCCCCGCAAAGAAAAAGCCGACGCACAAACGTCGGCTTTTTTATGGGCGCGATCAGCGTCAATCGCGCGCAGGCATCGCTGCTCCAGCCATCGCACCGCGCTGCGAGCGCCACGCCCACCACACCCGCAACCCAAGCAGCACCGTCATCACTGCGGCGTAGATCGACACCTCGGCAAAGTCGTGCTTGCCGGCCTTGTGCCACCAGTAATGCAGGATGCCGAGCACGCCCGTCACGTAAACAAGCCGGTGCAGCCACTGCCAGCGCTTGCCGCCAAGCCTGCGCACCATCGCGTTGGTCGACGTGGCGGCCAGCGGAATCATCAGCACGAACGCCGAAAAACCAACGGTGATGAAAGGCCGCTTGACGATGTCCTTGAGCATCGACGCTGGATCAAGCCCGCGGTCCACCAGCAGCCAGATCAGGAAGTGGATCGAGCCGTAGAAGAACGTGTACAGCCCAAGCATGCGGCGAAGCCGGATCAACCAGTTCATACCCGTGATCCGGCGCAGCGGCGTGATGGCCAGCGTGCAGCACAGCAGCACCAGCGTCCACGTACCGGTCGAGCGCGTGACGAACTCCAGCGGATTCGGCCCGAACTGATCGGTCGCGCCCAGGAAGACGATGCGCAGGAACGGCAGGAGCGCAACGACCCAAGCGATCGCCTTCACCACACGCAACTGCTTGGGCGGCAACATCGGCGGCAGCAGTGTCATGTCGGCCTCAGAAGTTCTTGCGCAGGTCCATGCCCGCGTACAGCGGCGCGACCTGCTCGTAGCCGTTGAACATCAGCGTCTTGCGCTTGGGCGCGAACAGGCCGCCGAAGCCGCCTTTGTCCTCGCCGATGCGGCGTTCAGTGGCTTGGCTCCAGCGCGGGTGATCCACGGTCGGGTTCACGTTGGAATAGAAGCCATATTCGTTCGCCGCAGCAAGGTTCCAGCTCGTCGGCGGCTGCTTGTCGACAAAGCGGATCTTGACGATGGACTTTGCGCTCTTGAAGCCGTACTTCCACGGCACGATCACGCGCACGGGCGCACCGTTCTGATTTGGCAGCACCTGGCCGTAGAGCCCGAAGGTGAGCAGTGCCAAAGGATGCATCGCCTCGTCCAGGCGCAGGCCTTCGCTATACGGCCACTCCAGGACGGGGCTGCTGATTCCAGGCATCTGCCGCTTGTCGGCCAGCGAGATGAACTGGATGTACTTGGCGCTACCCTGAGGCTCCACACGCTTGATCAACTCGGCCAGCGGAAAGCCCACCCAGGGAATCACCATCGACCAGCCCTCGACGCAACGCAAGCGATAGACGCGCTCTTCCATCGGCGCGAGCTTCATCAGGTCGTCCAGGTCGTAGGTTTTGGGTGTCTTCACCAAGCCCTCCACGCTGACTTGCCACGGATGCGGGCGCAGCGTGCTGGCATAGCGCGCCGGGTCGGCCTTGTCGGTGCCGAACTCGTAGAAGTTGTTGTACGTGGTGACTTGGTCGTACGGGGTGGCTTTCTCCACGGTCGTGTACGCGGGATTCGGCTTGCCGGCCAACTTGGCTAGCGACGGGTTGGCGGCAAAGGCCTCGCGCGACGCCCAGGGCGTCAGCGTTGCGCCGGCAGCGCCCAAGGCGGCAGCGGCCAAAAAGCGGCGGCGCTGCTCGAAGATGTGCTGCGGTGTGATCTCGCTGGCGGGAATGTCGTCGCCACGCAGCCAGCGGTCAGTCTTGATCAACATGATTCGTGGTCCTCGTTGTGCGGGAACGCTGTCCCATGTGCGTTGGTCGTGCCCGCGCCGCCAACCTGACAAAGCGCGGAAAAAAATATCGCGTTAATCCTTGCGGGACGCTGGCCCGGTGAATTCGCTGTACTGCCGATAGACCACCTGGGCCACTTCCAGCAACTGCGGGCGCGCCAGCGGGCCGGCGACGGCAAACCCGAGGCCGCGATCGGCCCAGTAGAACGCCATCGGTGGCGGGTGATCCACAGCAGGATGAATCGCCTGCAGCACGCGGTTGTCCGGGGCGAGCGTCTCCAGCCGGAAGCCCGTATCGCGGTTGTTCGGCATGCGCCGCAACTGCACGGAGATACGCGTGCCGCCCGGCCCCTCGTACATCAGCATGGCCGTAGGTGCATCAGCCACCACCGTCTGGCGCCCGCCGATGAGCCGGTAGCCGAGCGACGTCAGGTCGGGAACGCGCAACTGTGCATCGAGCCGCCGCGACAACCATGTGACGAGATGCGCCTCTTCATCAGCCGGCACTTCCACCATGTGTTTCGACTCGGGAGAAAAGACGACGTGCGATACGAGTGCATCGTTGGCGAAACGCTGCATGGGCATGGTGCGCTCGACGGCACCTCGGCTCAGCCAACCGGCACCCGAGCCAATGGCTAGGCACGCGACGCCCAGCGCCACCACGCTCCAGCCGCGCATCGCGCCAAAACCGGTGGCCATGGGGCGACGTGCGGCGGCGAGTATCTCCGCCGGAATACGACGCTGCGGCACCGGTTCGTTGAGCAGCGGGTCGAGCGCTTGGTGCAATTGAGCGTCCGCCTTGCGCCAGCCGGCGACCTCGGCGGCGGCACCCGGGTGCGCAGCAAGATAGGCCTCTACGGCAGCGCGGCGCGCCGCGGGCAACCGGCCGTCGGCATAGGCGTGAAGTTCGTCGATATGAATGGAATTGGAGGACATGGCGAGCCTCACTTCACGCGGTGCAGCGATGCGCTGCTGCCGTCGCCAGATGCCGCAGGTGCACGCGATGCTTCGGGCGAACCGTCGAGCGCCACACGCATCCGCTCACGCGCCCGCGACAGCCGCGACATCACCGTGCCCACCGGCACGCCCAGCACGTCGGCGGCTTCCTTGTAGGCAAACTGCTCCAAGCCCACCAGCAGCAGTACAGCGCGTTGATCTTCGGGAAGCGTCGCCAGCGCACGCAGCAGATCACGGCGCAAGCCGGGATCGTCGTCGACGGGAATCTCGGGGGGTGAGTCGCTCAGCTCGATCCGATCGGGCCGGCGCACGGCGTTCAGGTGCAGCCGATGCATGATGGTGAGCAGCCAGGCAAACAACCCGTCGCCCTCGCCCTTCGCCCCGATCTGCCCGATCGGACCAAGCCGGGGCCGCAGCTGGAAGCGCCAGCGGTAACGCCAGGCGCGTTCCAGCGTGTCCTGGACAAGATCGTCAGCACGACTGGCGTCACGCATCAGGCCGCGCGCGTGTCGGCGCAGGCGTGGTGTGAGCGCAATCAGCCGGCTGGCCAGGTCGGACATAGGGACGCGAACGACGGCGGCGCGCTTACGGCTTGGCGACGTGCCAAACGTTCATGAAGCCGTCTCCGGTCTGGTCGCCCGGCATCTTGTCCTTGCTCCAGAGGTAGAGCGGCTTGCCGCGATAGGCCCACTGTTTCTTGCCGTCGTCTCGCGTGATGATGGTGTAGTCGCCGGACGGCTTGTCAGCGTCATTGGCTGCCAGCGGCGGCCAGTTCTCGGCGCACTTGCCGTTGCAGGCGCTCTTGCCAGCCATAGCGTCACGGTCGAACGTGTAAAGCGCCATGCCGTGCTCATCTGTGAGCGTGCCATTGGTCACCTTGACGGCCGACGGTGCGGACGACGCGCCCATGCCCATGCCGCTGCAGCCTGCCAAACCGAATGCGGCAAGCAGCGCGGCGCCGGCCAACGCGGCGCGCGGGTTGAACAACTTCAGGGAAGCTGCAGACTGGCTCATCTTGTTCTCCTTGGATGGAGAGGCGCGCCGATCGCGCCCTCACTGAGCAGTAAACACGCTAGGCGCGTCTTTATTCCAGTCTGCCGAGAATTTTTTGTGACTTGCGGCTTACAGTTCGCCGTAGCTGTGCAGGCCCGAAAGGAACATGTTCACGCCCAGGAAGGCGAACGTCGTCACCAACAGGCCAATCAGCGCCCACCAGGCTGCCATGCGACCGCGCAGCCCTTTCATCAGGCGCATGTGCAGCCACGCGGCGTAGTTCAGCCAAACGATCAGCGCCCAGGTTTCCTTCGGGTCCCAGCTCCAGTAGCCGCCCCAGGCGTCAGCTGCCCACAGCGCACCGAGAATCGTGGCGATGGTGAAGAACGCAAAGCCCACGGTGATGGCCTTGTACATCACGTCGTCCAGCACTTCGAGCGACGGGAGGCGATCGGCCAGCACGCCGCGCTCCTTCAGCAGATAAGCCGCACCGACCATGGCCGACAACGCGAACGTGCCGTAACCGATGAAATTGGCCGGTACGTGGATTTTCATCCACCAGCTCTGCAGTGCCGGCACCAGCGGCTGGATCTCCTGCGCGCTGCGCGACACCGTGTACCACAGCAGAAAGCCCACCGCCGCCGACACCACCAGCATCACGAACGGCCCCAGCGCGCGCGTCTTGTAACGCTGCTCGTAGTACAGATAGAAGAGCGAGGTGATCAGCGTAAAGAGGATGAACACCTCATACAGATTCGAGATAGGGATGTGGCCAATGTCTGCGCCCACCAGATACGACTCGTACCACCGCACCAGCATGCCGGTCAGGCCGAGCACCACGGCTGCCCAGCACAGCTTGCTGCCGATCGATCCACCCGCCTCCCAGCGCAGCAGAAAACCCGTCCAGAAAAACAGCGTGGACAGGAAGATCAGCGCGCTCATCCACAGGATGGCCGACTGGCTGGCAAGGAAATACTTGAGGAAGAAGGCGTGCTCGGCCCGGGCGAGATCCGGGCCATTGGCGCCGGCGTATTGCGAGATACCGAACAGCGCCAACACGGCGATGCCAATCATCAACACGCGCACCGGCTTCCACGTCCAGCCCAGCCATGCGAAGGCGGGCACGGCGGCGACGAGAATGCCGCGCTCGTAGCCATCCATATAAGCGCCATAGCGGGAGAAGGCATAACCAGCCCCGGCCGCCAGCATTGCAGCAAACAGCCAGTCAAACCAGCCTAGGCGACGGAAATACGATGGGCGTTGCAGCGCGCCCAGATCGGCGCTCGCCATGGTCGTTTGGGGATTGCTCGCTTCCATCACCGGCTCACTTCGTTGGTTTGGGGTCGACGCTCGCTGCACCGGCGGCATCGGGGGCGCTCGGGGCTCCTGCCGCGGCGCGAATATCGTGCTTGAGGCGCTCGAACTCGCGGTCAAAGTCGAGCGTGCGGCGCATGGTCGACATGGCTGTGAGCACATGTGCGCCGGAGACGCTTTCGTTGGCCTGACCGGATTGCGGCCGGATCCACAGCCACCAGCGGCGCTCTCGCACGTAAAACATCGAGAACACGCCCAGCACCAGCAGCAACGACCCAAGATACACGATGTTTTTGCCCGGCGCACGTGTGAGCTGGAACACGCTGGCCTGCACTTGCTGGAAGTCGGTCAGCTGCAGATACACCGGTGCACCGTAGAAGGCATTGTCCGACAGCGCGTTGATGGCGCTCTGCAACCACTGACTGCTGGCGGCATCCACGATGGGGGCCGGTTGGCCGTCCTGCGCGCGGGCCAGTTGCCACAGCTCCCACATCGAGCTGTTGATGATCTTCATCAGCACATCGGCGGCCTTCTCGCGCTCGCCTTCGGGCACCGATTTCTGCAGGAAGGTGGCGACTGCGGCAAAGCCGCCCTGCGCACCCGCGGAGCCGTCCTTTACATCGGCAGCGCCAGCAAAGAGGTCGAGCGCGCGACGGGCGCTTTCCATCAACTGGTTGCGCAGTTCCGCACGCTGCTCGCCGGGCATGGAGAGCAGCGCAAACCGGCGCGCCGCTTCGCCCCGCATCGCCGGATTTTGCAGCGCAGCGCGCAGGCGCATCCAGTCGCGAACGGTGCCTTGTGCGTCCGCAGGAATGCGCAGGTAGCGGAACGGCTCGTCGGGCTGTGAACGCATGCCGGCCAGGAACACCGATTGCCCGTCCAGCGTGACGGGCAGCATGTAGTTGCTGAATTCGTGCGCCTGCCCGTTGGCGTCGCGCAGCTTGTACTGGACCGAGGGGCCGACGTTGCGCAGGTCGCGGTCGCGCGTCATCTTGGTCACGTTGCCAAGCTCCGCGCGCAGACCACTTTCCGCACCGCCCTTCTTGCCGACGCCGCGAGCGTCCTGCTTGCCCGAGGCGTCTGTCACCGTTTCGACATTCATCAGGCGGAAGTCGGAGAACTCGACCGTGTAATCGCCGCCTTTGCCGGTGAGCTTGGAGCTTTCGCCCACGACGCCCGACATGTCGAACGTCTTGGCGTTATCACCTTGCATCGGGAAGCCGGTCAGCTTGAGTTTCGAGCCGCCATCTTCAAAGCTCGACTGGTAGATCGCCACGCCGTCATACACGAACGGTTTGTTCACCTCCACGCGCGCAGCGGTCTGCTTGCCGGTACGACGGTCGGTCACGACGATGTCGCTTGCGAACAGCTTTGGCATGCCGGTCGAATAATGCTCAACGGTGAACTTCTTGAGCGTGATCATGAACGGCAAGTCCTGGATCAGCGCGCCGTCGGCGATGTTCAGGATCGCCGTGCTGACCGTCGACCCTTCCGGCACGAATGCATTACCGCGGAAGCCCGGATTCGATGTCGAGAGCCGATGCTCCGACCCAATGTCGCTGATGACCGCATTGCCCTTGATGGGCGATTTGCCGCCAAACCACATCTGCGCGCGGATCATCATGTCGCCGTCCAGCAGCCCGCCAATGCAGATCACGACGATGGCCGTGTGCGCCAGGATGTAGCCGATCTTGTTACCCGCCCCCGCCTTTGCTGTGATGAGCGTCGAACCACCATCGCGCGCGAACGCCTTGATCTGGAAACCGCGGTTCTGGGCGAGTGCGGCCAGGCGTGCGGTCACGGTTGCGGTGTCGACGGTGGAATCAAATTCGTCGCGGTGGTGGAACGCGCGCAGGCTGCCTTCGCGCACGTTCTCGCGCCAGGCGCGCATGTCGGCCAGCATCTTGGGCGCATTGCGCACGATGCACAGCGAGGTCGACACCACCAGGAACGCCAAGATCAGCAAAAACCACCAGGCGCTATAGACCGTGGGCAGCGTCAGAGAACGGAACACATCGGCCCAGAACGGCCCGAACTGGTTGACGTAGTTCGGGTACGGATCGTTCTGCTTGAGCACCGTGCCGATCACGCTGGCAATCGCGATCACCGTCAGGAGGCTGATCGCAAAGCGCATCGACGACAGCAACTCGACCGCCTCGCGCAGCGCGCGACGGCGGGAACGAATCTGGACGCCGGAAGTGGAGACCGAAGACATGCTGGGAGACAACCTGTTCAAAAACGAAAACAGGGTGGCGATGCCAGGCGCATTGCCACCCTGTTCTTCTTGTTGATTGTGCGACCGTCACATGACGGCCGGGTGCGGCAGATTAGCGCAGGCCAGCAATGTAGTCGGCCACCGCCTTGATCTGCTGGGCCGTCATGCGACCGGCCAGGTCGTGCATCTGTACGCTGTTCTTGCGAGTGCCGCTTTGGAAGGCAACCAATTGCGCTTCAGTGTATTCAGAGAACTGACCAGCGATACGCGGATATTGCGCCGGGATGCCAGCACCCGTCGGGCCGTGACAACCTGCGCATGCTGCGATACCGCGCTTGGCGTCACCGCCGCGATACAGCTTCTGGCCCAGCTCGATGGTGTCCTTGCTCTTGGCCGAGCCCGGCTTCCAAGCCGCTTGCTTGCCCAGGTAGGCGCCAATGTCCTTCATGTCCTGATCCGACAGGGCGCCGGCGTACAGCGACATGACCGGCTGGTTACGGTCGGTCTTGGCCTTGAAATCCTTGAGCTGCTTTTCGATGTATTCGGCGTGCTGGCCAGCCAGCTTCGGGTTGACGTTCATGGCGCTGTTGCCGCCAGCGCCGTGACAACTGGTACACGCGGGCACGCCATTGGCGGGCACACCGGTGTTGAAGATCGTTTCGCCGCGCGCGGCGTCGGCCTTGGCGACTTTTTGCTCTTCGGCATGGGCCATGGAGAAGACCGATGCCAGGGACAGCGCTGCGACAGCAAAAACGTTCGCGATGCGGTTCATTCGCACACCTTGTTTAGATTGTTTTCGAATGCTGCGTGCGCCGCCCATGCGGGACCCTGCGGCGCCGGGCGCCCCCTTCTCCTCGTGCCGGATCAGCGCATGAAAACGGACCGGCCCGGGTCTCGGGGCGGTCCTGCGACGGATCTGGTGGGGACGTCCGTAAACCGGCGTATTGTACAATAACACCTCTGCAATGCGACCTCGCGGCGCAGCAACCACGCAGTTCTGAACTGCAGTTTACAGGTACTGCCGCGCATGTCGCTCCTGCATCAAGCCCGTTTCTTCATCACCGTCAATCATCTGCGTGATTTACCGGCGACCGCCGTGCCGGAAGTCGCGTTTGCGGGCCGCTCCAACGCAGGCAAGTCCACCGCAATCAACATTCTGTGCAATCAGAAGCGGCTGGCGTTTTCCAGCAAGACGCCCGGCCGCACCCAGCACATCAACTATTTCTCGGTGATGCCCGCCAAGGCGGAAGACCCGCTCGGCTTCCTGGTCGACCTGCCTGGTTACGGCTATGCCGAAGCCCCGGGCGAGACTAAATCGCACTGGGTTCACCTGCTGGGCGACTACGTCAAGGCGCGCCAGCAACTCGCGGGGCTCGTCATCATGATGGATGCGCGCCGTCCGTTTACCGACCTCGATTGCCAGATGGTCGAGTGGTTCCTGCCGACGGGCAAGCCTATCCATGTGCTGCTCACGAAAGCAGACAAGCTGACCAACAACGATGCCTCGCGCGCGCTCATGGCGGCACGCAAGGTGCTGGCCGATTACCGCGCGCAGATCGACGGCGATGTGTCGCTCACGGTGCAGTTGTTCTCCAGCCTGAAGCGTCGCGGCATCGAAGAGGCGCAGCGAATTGTCGCAGGCTGGCTGTGCCTGCCGGAGGCGCTGGAGCCCGAGCCGCAACCCGAGCAGGCAAAAAAAACCCCGTCGCCAAACGCGCAACGGGGGTAACGACCCCATCGAGCCATCGATGGGAACCCGCGTCAGGGAGGAGCCGCGGGGGACGCTGCATCAGCGTCGCTGGCGCATTGTCCGTGCATAGGATGGATAATCGCGACAAAGGTTTCGAAACTTCACAGTGTGTTCTTAGGGTCTGCTGAAATGATCGCGAGCTTCCCCGACCATCGTCCGCGCCGCATGCGCCGCGACGATTTCTCCCGCCGCATGATGCGCGAATCGCGCCTCACTCCCGACGACCTGATCTATCCCGTCTTCATCCTCGAAGGCACCAATGTGCGCCAGGCTGTGCCGTCGATGCCCGGTGTCGAGCGTGTGTCGATCGATGTATTGCTGAGCGTGGCCGAGCAGTGCGTGCAGCTTGGCGTTCCGGTGCTGGCACTGTTTCCCGTTATCGAACCCTCGCTCAAAACGCCGGATGGTATTGAGGCGACCAATGCCGAGGGCTTGATCCCGCGTGCGGTAAAGGCGCTCAAGGCGCGCTTCCCGGAATTGGGCATCCTGACCGATGTGGCGCTCGATCCGTATACGAGCCATGGCCAGGACGGTGTGCTCGACGCAAACGGCTACGTGCTCAACGAAGAGACGGTGGATATCCTGATGCGCCAGGCCCTGGTGCAAGCCGAGGCTGGCGTGGACATCGTCGCACCGTCGGACATGATGGACGGCCGCATCGGTGCGATCCGCCTGGCGCTGGAGAATGACGACCACATCCACACGCGCATCATGGCCTACGCGGCGAAATATGCTTCGGCGTTCTACGGCCCGTTCCGTGATGCAGTGGGCTCGGCAGCCAATCTGGGCAAAGGCAACAAGATGACTTACCAGATGGACCCGGCCAACTCGGACGAAGCGCTGCGCGAAGTGGCGCTCGACATCGCCGAGGGCGCCGACATGGTGATGGTCAAGCCCGGCATGCCGTATCTCGACATCGTTCGCCGCGTGAAGGACGAGTTTCGCTTTCCGACCTACGTCTATCAGGTCAGTGGGGAATACGCGATGCTGAAAGCCGCCGCGCAGAACGGCTGGCTGGATCACGACAAGGTCGTGCTGGAATCGCTGCTGGCATTCAAGCGCGCCGGCGCGAACGGCATCCTGACGTATTTCGCGCTGGACGCCGCTCGCCTGCTGCGCGCGTAATCAGGCCGTCGGCTTGACTGCCTGCGTCGTGCCGATCGCGCGGCGCAGGCTTTCCAGGAAGGTGTCGGCGCGCTCAAAACCAATCACACGCGCTTTCAGTTCGCGACCCTGCGTATCGAAGAAGATCGTGCCGGGCGGGCCGAACAAACCAAAGCGCTTAAGCAGCGCTTGGTCATCCGCGTTGTTGGCCGTCACGTCGGCCTGCAGCAACACCACATCCGCCAGCGCTTTCCGCACCCGTGCATCGGTAAAGGTCAGGCGCTCCATCTCTTTGCAGCTGACGCACCAGTCGGCGTAGAAATCGAGCATCACCGCACGACCCGAAGCGCTCGCGTTGCGCACCTCGGTATCGAGTTCGGCGATGCTCTTCACGCGCTTGAATGTCACGCCGTGTGCCTCGGCTTGCACGGACGTGCCCGCCGATGCGCGAATCAGTCCGCCCAGCGGTTGCAGCGGATCGCGTCCCCCAGCGGCGACGCCAACCAGTTGCGCCGCACCCGCCAGCGCGAACAACACACCGGCGGCCTTGCCCAAACGCTGCACGTTGCCAGCGCCATCCGGCAGCGAATCGAATGTCCGCAGAAACACCGCCGCACCGATCAGCAACCCACCCCAAGCGACCATTACCGCCCACACTGGCAACACCGGCTGCACGATCCAAAGCGCCACAGCCAGCAGGATGAAACCGAACACCGCCTTGGTGACGATCAGCCAGTGACCAGCGCGCGGCAGCAGGTTGCCCGCCCCCACACCCACAAGCACGAGCGGCACGCCCATGCCGATCGACATCGCAAACAACGCCATGCCGCCGATCGCGGCGTTGCCGGTCTGCGCGATATAGGCCAGCGCGCCCGCCAATGCCGGCGTCACACACGGCGACACAATCAACGCCGACAGCGCACCCATCAGGACGGCTCCCACAATCTCGCCGCCGCCATGCTTGCTGGAAGCTTTTGTGAGGTGATCGCGCCAAGCTGCTGGTAACTGGAGTTCGTACAGGCCGAACATCGACAGCGACAGCGCCACCATCAATACAGCAAACGCGCCCAGCACCCATGCGTTCTGCAACGCGGCTTGCAAGCCTTGCCCCGCCAAGCCGGCTGCCACACCCACGGCGGTATAGACGACTGCCATACCGAGCACGTATGCGCCCGACACGATGGCTGCGCGCGAACGCGTCGCGTGCTCGCCAACCACGATCGCCGACAGGATCGGCAGCATCGGAAGCACGCACGGCGTGAAGGTCAGCAGCAGCCCGAGGCCAAAGAACAACGCCGCAATCGCTCCCAGATTGCCGCTGCCGAGCGTGCTGGCGATACGGCCGAGGGCGTCGCCGGAGCTGGCGTCGTTACCGCCTGAGGTCGGCTCGCCGGGCGACGCCGCAGCGGACTCCACCATAAACCGGCTCTTCATGGGCGGATAGCACAGGCCCTGATCAGCACACCCTTGGGAGGTGACGATCAGCGTGAATGGTGCCGCGGCGTTCTGCGCCTTTACACGGAATGTGACGTCATGCCGATAGGTCTCGACATCCTTATTGAAGGTTTCGTCGAACTTGACCTTGCCTGCCGGCATGTCAGGCGGCATGAGCTTGACGGTTGCCGGATCCGCTACCACCGCGAAGCGCTCGCGATACATGTAGTAGCCGTCGGCAATGGCGAACTTGACTTCGACAGTCTGGCCGTCGATTTGCGTGGCGGAGAAGCGGAATGCCTGCTCGGGTGGCAGGAAATCGTCAGCAGCACGCGTGAGCATGGGCAGCGTCGCCACTGCGACGAACAGCATCACCATCTGCACCACACGCCGCACTGACACAAACGAAGAGAAGGTCATATCAACGGCAATCGAACATCAATTGGAAGGCAAGCGCGTTTCGTCGGCTACCCAGGCAAGATACGCCGGCAAGCCCATGGCCACCGGCAGCGCGACGATCTCTGGGACCTCGTATGGATGCGCCTTGCGGAGCGCGGCTTCGAGCGCAGGGTAAGCAGCCCGCGTGGTCTTGATCAGCAACGGAATCTCGGCGGCATGCTCGATCGCGCCATTCCACCAATACGTCGATGCACAAGCCGGCAAACGATTGACGCACGCCGCTGCGCGAGATTCCAGCACGACCGTGGTTACGCGATCCGCGCTTTCTGCATCGGGTAGGTTGGTCAGTACCAGCAGCACTTCAGTTCCGGCGGACATAGAGACTCCAACGATGCGCGCTGACAGCCAGAACACCGAAAGCGGGCAACAAAAAAGCCAGGATGCGAATCCTGGCTTCATTGTAATGCGCGCGGCTGCACGCATTCTGGGGCTTGGCCAGCGCGACGCCATGTCGCACCGGCAAACCTGGGCTGACCTTACTCGGCAGCGCCGTCGACTTCCACAGCCTCGGCAACTTCCGGACGGTCGAGCAGTTCGACCAGTGCCATCGGCGCATTGTCGCCCTGGCGGAAGCCGAACTTCAGGATACGGGTGTAGCCGCCCGGACGGGTCGCGAAACGCGGGCCCAGTTCGTTGAAGAGCTTGGTAACCATATCGCGGTCGCGCAGGCGGGCAAAGGCCAGACGGCGGTTGGCAACGGTGTCCTTCTTGGCCAGCGTGATCAGCGGCTCAACAACCTTGCGCAGTTCCTTGGCCTTCGGCAGGGTGGTCTTGATCAGCTCGTGCTGCAGCAGCGAGTTGGACATGTTGCGCAGCATCGCGAGACGGTGCGACGAGGTGCGGTTCAGTTTCCGCAAACCATGACGGTGACGCATGATGATTCCTTCTTAAGAGTGTTTGACCAGCTCTTCTATCGCCGCTGCGTAAACAACGCAGCTTGGCGCGGGCCGGTAGCCTTAACAATAAGCCACCCAAACAGCGATGGCGGGAAAACCGGCCGATGCGCGGGCACCGGCCGACAATTGCAACTTACTTCTCGAGACCTGCCGGCGGCCAGTTCTCGAGCTTCATGCCGAGCGTCAGGCCACGCGATGCGAGGACTTCTTTGATCTCGTTGAGCGACTTGCGACCCAGGTTCGGGGTCTTGAGCAGTTCGTTCTCTGTACGCTGGATCAGGTCGCCGATGTAATAGATGTTTTCGGCCTTCAGGCAGTTGGCCGAACGCACCGTCAGCTCCAGATCGTCGACCGGGCGCAGCAGGATCGGATCGATCTGCGGTGCGCGGGCGGCAGCGGCCTCAGCGGCGCTCTCGGTACCTTCCAGCGCGGCGAACACCGACAGCTGATCAACCAGGATGCGAGCCGACTGGCGGATCGCTTCTTCCGGCGAGATCACACCGTTGGTCTCGATGTTCATCACCAGCTTGTCGAGGTCGGTACGCTGTTCCACACGCGCAGACTCAACCGCATACGACACACGGCGCACCGGTGCGAAAGAGGCGTCCAGCACGATGCGGCCGATGACCTTGCTCGACTCATCGCCAAACTTGCGCACGTTACCCGGCACATAGCCGCGGCCTTGCTCGACCTTCAACTGCAGATCCAGCTTGCCACCAGCCGACAGGTTAGCGATCACGTGACCCGGATTGATGATCTCGACATCGTGCGGCAGCTCGATATCAGCGGCGGTCACCACACCCTCGCCTTCCTTGCGCAGCGACACCGTGACTTCATCACGGTTGTGCAGCTTGAACACCACGCCCTTCAGGTTCAGCAGCAGGTTGACGACGTCTTCCTGCACGCCGTCGATGGTGGAATATTCGTGGACGACCCCAGCGATCGTGACTTCGGTCGGGGCATAGCCGACCATCGACGACAGCAGCACGCGGCGCAGCGCGTTACCGAGCGTGTGGCCGTAGCCGCGCTCGAACGGTTCCATGACGACCTTCGCGTGATGATCGCCAAGCGGCTCAACCGCAATAATTTTGGGCTTCAGGAGTGCTGTTTGCATTAGGTTGTCCTATTTCAATACCCTCGGCTCGTTACACCGATAAGGCTGACGGATTGGACTGGAAAGGTTCCATCGCGAACATTGCGACGGAAGACGCACATGCCGCAACCATGTTGCGGCACGTAACGATTCGGATTGGCTCTGCGCCTGAGTACTGCAGGCGAGCGAACACAATGTCGTTGACGATGAGCGTCCCCAGAAGGCGCACGAGCCCGCACCTTGCAGTACGGGCGTCGTCATTAACGCGAATACAGTTCGACGATCAGGCTTTCGTTGATGTCGCCGGCGATATCCGCGCGATCCGGGGCTTGCTTGAAGGTGCCTTCCATCTTCTTGGCATCGACCGCAACCCAGATCGGGAAACCGGTCTGCTCAGCCAGCGACAGCGATTCGGCAATACGCACTTGCTTCTTCGACTTTTCGCGGATGGCAATCACGTCGCCCGACTTCACCTGAGCCGAGGGCACGTTCAGAGCTTGACCGTTCACCAGGATCGCCTTGTGCGACACCAGCTGACGCGCTTCTGCGCGGGTCGAGCCGAAGCCCATGCGGTAGACGACGTTGTCCAGGCGCGATTCCAGCAGTTGCAGCAGGGTTTCACCCGTGTTGCCCTTGCGGCGGTCGGCTTCAGCGAAGTAACGGCGGAATTGACGCTCCAGCACGCCGTAGATGCGCTTGACCTTCTGCTTTTCACGCAGCTGGTTGCCGTAGTCGGAGGTGCGAGCGCCGGAAGTGCGGCCATGCTGACCAGGCTTGCTGTCCAGCTTGCACTTGTCGGCGAGCGAGCGGCGTGCGCTCTTCAGGAAAAGGTCAGTACCTTCGCGGCGAGACAGTTTCGCCTTGGGACCGGTATAGCGTGCCACGTTATGTTCCTTCGTTATCAGTCATCCGTGGCGCGCGGCCTCGGATGGTCCGCCTGCTCAGTCCCATCAACAGGACTGCGGCGAACAGTGGGCTTATGAAAAGACGAAACCCGCCTTCCGGGAAATCCGGAAGACAGGCAAGCGGGCAAGTATAGCACCCGCAGACCGACCTCGCCAGCAACTGGCGCGGTCGGTCGAATCACTTAGATACGACGACGCTTCGGCGGACGGCAACCGTTGTGCGGCACCGGCGTCACGTCTTCGATCAACTGGATCTTGATACCCAGGTTGTTCAGAGCACGCACAGCCGATTCACGACCCGGGCCCGGGCCCTTGATGCGCACTTCCAGGTTCTTGATGCCTTGGTCCTGCGCCACGCGGCCGGCACTCTCAGCAGCTACCTGAGCGGCGAACGGGGTCGACTTACGCGAGCCCTTGAAGCCTTGGCCACCCGACGTCGCCCACGACAGAGCATTGCCCTGACGGTCGGTGATCGTGATGATCGTGTTGTTGAACGACGCGTGAACGTGCGCGATGCCGTCGGCGACGTTCTTGCGAACCTTCTTGCGCGCGCGCTGGGCGGCGGTATTCGCTGCTTTTGCCATAGTTCCTATCCTTTACCCGACGGATTACTTCTTGAGCGCGACGCCGGCCTTACGCGGACCCTTCCGGGTACGAGCATTGGTGCGGGTACGCTGACCACGCATCGGCAGGCCCTTGCGATGGCGCACGCCACGGTAGCAGCCCAAATCCATCAGGCGCTTGATGTTCATCGTCGTTTCACGGCGCAGATCGCCTTCGACGAGGAACTTCTCGATTTCCTTACGCAGCGCGTCCTGGTCCGGATCCGTCAGGTCCTTGACCTTCTTGTCGGTCGGGATGCCAGTAGCCTCGCAAATCTTTTGAGCGCGCGAGCGGCCGATACCGTAGATCGCCGTCAGGCCAATCACGGTATGTTTGTGGTTGGGGATGTTGACCCCTGCGATACGTGCCATTCGTCAATCCTCTTTGCGAAATTAGCCTTGGCGCTGCTTATGACGCGGGTCCGACGAGCAGATCACACGCACCACGCCCTTGCGCTTGATGATTTTGCAGTTGCGGCAAATGCGCTTAACAGAAGCCAGCACTTTCATGATTTTCCTCTTCCTTCAATTCCAGTCCGCTCACTTCGCCCGGAATACGATGCGCGCGCGGGACAGATCATACGGGGTCAATTCGACCGTCACCTTGTCCCCGGGCAAGATACGGATGTAATGCATACGCATCTTGCCGGAAATATGGCCTAACACTACGTGGCCGTTCTCTAGCTTGACGCGAAACGTTGCGTTGGGGAGGTTTTCCAGCACCTCGCCCTGCATCTGGATCACGTCATCTTTAGCCATGTCCCTTCAGGTTCGTGCGATCACTCCTAGCGGAGCGTCAGGTTTCCCTTGAAATTCGCCTTCTTCATCAAAGACTCGTACTGCTGAGACATCACGTAGGACTGCACTTGCGCCATGAAGTCCATCGTGACAACCACGATGATCAACAGGGATGTCCCACCGAAGTAGAACGGCACATTCCAGCGCAGCACCAAGAACTCCGGCAACAGACACACCAGCGTGATGTAGATCGCACCCGCCAGGGTCAAACGCACCAGAATCTTGTCGATATACCGCGTGGTTTGCTCGCCCGGACGGATGCCCGGAATGAACGCCCCACTCTTCTTCAGGTTATCCGCCACTTCGCGGCTGTTATAGACCAGCGCGGTGTAGAAGAAACAGAAGAAGATGATCGCCGCCGCATACAGCAGGATGTACACCGGCTGACCAGGCGACAGCGTCGCTGCCAGATCCTTGACGACCCGTGCGACCGGATTCGTCGAGTTACCGGCTGTAAACCAGCCCGCGATCGTGGCCGGGAACAGAATGATCGACGATGCAAAGATCGGCGGAATCACCCCAGCCATATTCAACTTCAGCGGCAGATGCGACGACTGCCCACCATAAATCTTGTTACCAACTTGCCGCTTGGCGTAGTTGACGAGGATCTTGCGCTGGCCGCGTTCAATGAACACAACCACAAACGTCACCGCACCGATAATCGCCACCACCAGGATCGCTGAGAAGATTCCCATCGAACCCGTACGCACCAGCTCGAACAACCCGCCGATCGCGTTGGGGAGTCCTGCTGCAATCCCGCCAAAAATGATGATCGAGATCCCGTTGCCCAGACCACGCTCGGTGATCTGCTCACCCAGCCACATCAGGAACATCGTGCCCGTCACCAGCGTAATCACTGCGGTGGCCCGAAACATCAGACCCGGGTCCAACACCAGACCCGGCTGTGCTTCGAGCGCCACTGCAATCCCCAGCGCCTGAAACGTTGCCAGGACGACCGTACCGTAGCGCGTGTACTGCGTAATCTTGCGCTGGCCGGCTTGGCCTTCCTTCTTCAACGATTCCAGCTGCGGCAGCACGATCGTCAGCAGTTGCATGATGATCGACGCCGAGATGTACGGCATGATCCCCAGCGCAAACACCGTGAAACGCGACAGCGCGCCGCCGGAGAACAGGTTGAACATCCCGAGGATGCCGCCCGACTGCCGTTGGAAAAGCTGCGCCAGTTGATCCGGATCGATACCGGGCACAGGAATGTGCGCGCCGATCCGGTACACCAGCAATGCCAGAACCAGGAACACCAGCCGACGGCGAAGATCGCCGTACTTGGCCGTGTTCTTGGCCTGGGCCATCACATTAGGTTTCGCCGTGGCCAAACGGATGCTCCGTCAGTGTGAAACAGCAGGCTATTAGGCCAGCGAGCCACCAGCTGCTTCGATTGCAGCTTTCGCTCCAGCCGTCGCGCCGATGCCTTTCAGGGTCACCTTCTTGTCGATTTCGCCCGACAGGATCACCTTGGCGCTCTTGACCATCTCGCCAACGAGGCCGGCTTGCTTGAGGGACAGCAGATCGATTTCCTCGATCGGCAGGCCCGCCAGGTCGCCCAGACGCACTTCAGCGGTGAATTCCTTGGTCAGCGAGGTGAAACCACGCTTGGGCAGTCGACGATGCAGGGGCATCTGGCCGCCTTCGAAGCCGACCTTGTGGAAACCACCCGAACGCGACTTCTGACCCTTGTGACCACGACCAGCCGTCTTGCCCAGGCCCGAACCAATACCGCGACCAACGCGGCGCTTGGCGTGCTTGGAGCCGGCTGCCGGCTTCAGGTTATTCAGTTGCATGTTCTTCTCCGTCTTGCCTTAGCCGATGACCTTGACCAGGTAGGACACCTTGTTGATCATGCCGCGCACTGCGGGCGTGTCCTGCAATTCGGACACCGAGTTCATGCGGCGCAGGCCCAGGCCGCGCACCGTGGCGCGGTGGTCTTCGCGCGTACCGATCAGGCTGCGCACGAGTTGGACTTTCACGGTTTTCTGCGACATATCGTTCACCTATCCCTTCGGCTTAGCCGAGGATCTCTTCGACCGACTTGCCACGCTTGGCGGCAACTTCGGCCGGGGTGCTCATCTTGCGCAGGCCATCCAGCGTTGCGCGCACCATGTTGTAAGGATTGGTCGAACCGTGCGACTTGGTCACGATGTTCGTCACGCCCATCACTTCGAAGATGGCGCGCATCGGGCCACCGGCGATCACGCCAGTACCGTCCTTTGCGGGCATCATTTGCACCTTTGCGGCGCCATGCTTGCCAACCACTTCGTGCTGCAGCGTACCGTTCTTCAGCGGGACCTTGACCATCTTGCGACGGGCTTCGTCCATTGCCTTCTGCACGGCCACGGGGACTTCCTTAGCCTTACCCTTGCCCATGCCGATACGGCCGTCGCCGTCGCCGACCACAGTCAGAGCAGCGAAACCGAGAATCCGGCCGCCCTTGACCACCTTGGTCACACGGTTGACCGCGATCATCTTCTCGCGAAGACCGTCGTCGCGTTCGTCCCCTTGGACCTTAGGTTGAATTTTTGCCATGACGATATCCTCTATGCCGGCTTAGAACTTCAGGCCAGCTTCGCGTGCCGCGTCGGCCAGAGCCTTCACGCGACCGTGATAACGGAAACCCGAGCGATCGAACGCCACGGCTTCGATGCCGGCAGCCTTCGCCTTCTCAGCGATACGCTTACCCACCAGGGTGGCAGCAGCGGTGTTGCCACCGTTGCCGTTCAGTTCCTTGCGGACTTCGGCTTCCGCCGTCGAGGCCGAAGCCAGGACCTTGGTGCCATCTTCCGAGAAGACCTGCGCATAAATGTGCAGGTTCGTACGGTGCACAGCCAGACGGGCGACGCTCAGTTCCGCAATTTTCAGGCGGGTCTGACGTGCACGGCGCAGACGCGAGTCATTTTTGTTCATGATGTGCACCCTTACTTCTTCTTGGTTTCCTTCAGGATCACACGCTCATCGGCGTAGCGCACACCCTTGCCCTTGTAGGGCTCCGGCGGACGATAACCACGCACTTCAGCGGCGACCTGACCAACTTTTTGCTTGTCCGAACCCTTGATGATGATCTCGGTTTGCGTCGGCGTTTCCGCCTTCACGCCTTCCGGCATCTCATGGATCACGTCGTGCGAGAAACCGAGTTGCAGCTTCAGAGCGGTGCCCTGAACCGATGCACGGTAACCCACGCCGACCAGGTTCAGCTTGCGCTCGAAGCCCGTCGTCACACCCTTGACCATGTTGGCCGTCAGGGCGCGCATCGTACCTTGCAGCGCATTGGCTTCACGCGACTCATCTGCCGGCGCGAACGTGATCGTGCCGTTGTCGGTGTTGACCTTGACAAGCGAGTGAATCGGCTGCGTCAGGGTGCCCAACGGGCCCTTAACGGTCAGCAGACCACCTGCGAAATTGACTTCAGCGCCCTTGGGCAGCGCGATGGGAGCCTTACCTACGCGAGACATGGTTCCCCTCCCTTAGGCGACGTAGCAAATGACTTCGCCACCGACACCGGTTGCGCGGGCGCGGCGGTCCGTCATCAGACCCTGCGGGGTCGAGATGATGGCGACACCCAGGCCGTTCATCACTTGCGGGATTTCATTACGGCCCTTGTACACACGCAGACCAGGCTTCGAGACGCGCTCCAGGCGCTCGATGACCGGACGGCCAGCGTAGTACTTCAGACCAATCGTCAGCGTGGACTTGCCACCCTGCTCGGTCACGGCGAATTCGTCGATGTAGCCTTCGTCCTTCAGGACTTTGGCGATTGCCACCTTCAGCTTCGACGACGGCATGACCACCGACGCTTTTTCCACCGCTTGCGCGTTGCGGATACGCGTCAGCATATCGGCGATCGGATCGCTCATGCTCATACTGTTTCTCCTGTAGCCTGTGCGTGATTACCAGCTGGCTTTCGTCAGACCCGGGATCTCGCCCTTGAAGGCGATCTCGCGGAGCTTGTTACGCGCCAGGCCGAACTTACGGAACGTACCGCGGGGACGACCGGTGATCGAGCAGCGGTTGCGCTGACGAGTCGGATTTGCGTTGCGCGGCAGCGCTTGCAATTTCAGACGCGCTTCGTAGCGCTCTTCTTCCGACTTGCTTTGGTCGGCCACGATGGCTTCGAGAGCGGCGCGCTTCTCAGCGTACTTGGCCACGAGCTTGGCACGCTTCTTCTCGCGTTCGATCAGAGACAATTTAGCCACGGTAACCCCTTAATTACGGAACGGGAACTTGAACGCGTTGAGGAGCGCCTTCGCTTCCTCATCGTTCTTCGCAGTCGTCGTGATGCTGATGTTCAGACCACGGAGTGCGTCGATCTTGTCGTATTCGATCTCGGGGAAAATGATCTGCTCTTTCACACCGATGTTGTAGTTGCCACGACCGTCGAACGCCTTGCCGGACACGCCACGGAAGTCGCGCACGCGGGGCAGCGACACAGTGATGAAGCGATCCAGGAATTCGTACATACGTTGGCCACGCAGCGTGACCATCGTGCCGATCGGGTAACCCTGGCGAATCTTGAAGCCGGCGATAGCCTTGCGGGCCTTCGTCACGATCGGCTTCTGGCCAGCGATCTTGATCAGGTCGCCCGTGGCGTGCTCAATGACTTTCTTGTCATTGATGGCTTCGCCAAGACCCATGTTCAGAGTGATCTTGGTGATGCGCGGCACTTCCATCACGGACTTGTAGCCAAACTGCTTGATCAGTTCGGGCACAACCTTCTCTTTGTAAAACTCTTGCAGACGTGCAGTCATGCTCAACTCCTCTCTATTGCCCAGAATCAAGCGCCGACGGCAGCACCAGTGGTCTTCAGCACGCGCGTCTTCACGCCGCCTTCAACCTTGATGCCGACGCGCGACGGCTTGCCATTGGCATCCACGAGCGCAACGTTCGAAATATGGATGGGCATGACCTTGTCGACCACACCACCCGTGGTACCCAGCATCGGGTTCGGGCGCACGTGCTTCTTGGCAACGTTCACGCCTTCAACCGTCACATGCTCGGGGAGCACGGCCAGCACAGTACCTTGCTTGCCCTTGTCTTTACCGGTGCGGACGATGACGCGATCGCCCTTGCGAATCTTGTTCATGCGGCCTCCGATTACAGCACTTCCGGCGCGAGCGACACGATCTTCATGAAGCGCTCGGTACGGAGTTCGCGAGTGACCGGCCCGAAGATACGGGTGCCGATCGGCTCAAGCTTGGTGTTCAGCAGCACGGCGGCATTGCCGTCGAACTTGATGAGCGAGCCGTCGGGACGACGTACGCCCTTGGCGGTACGCACAACCACGGCGTTATAGATATCGCCCTTCTTCACGCGACCACGCGGGGCAGCATCCTTGACGCTGACCTTGATGATGTCGCCGACGCTGGCGTAGCGGCGCTTCGAACCGCCCAGCACCTTGATGCACATGACTTCACGCGCACCCGTGTTATCGGCCACTTCGAGCCGGCTTTCTGTCTGAATCATGGTGTTCTCGTCCCAACTTAATTCGCCAAACGCACAATGCGCAGAGGCGATCAGTCTTGGTCCCGCCGGCTGCTGGCATTGCGCCAACTGCGATTGGGTTGATCAACTTGAAGTCGGTAGCTGCCCGACGGCGATTGCCGCCTGGCCCATTCGCTTTTCCCCCTCACCCGAGTCACCAGCAACTTTGCCAGCCACCCTCTTAAAGGGAAAGACCGAGACTATATCACATAATCCCGGTCTTGCAACAGCAAACTGTCCGCTGTTGTTTTAGATCACGCGTGCAGCTTCAAGCAGACGCGACACCACCCACGACTTGGTGCGGGAGAGCGGACGCGATTCCGTGATCTCAACCTTGTCGCCTTCGTTGTACTGGTTGGCTTCGTCGTGCGCGTGATACTTCTTCGAGCGCACCACGTACTTGCCGTACAACGGATGCTTGACGCGGTTTTCGATCAGGACCGTGACGGTCTTGTCCATCTTGTTGCTGACAACGCGACCGACGAGCGTGCGCTTCAGGGACGTTGCGGCTTCAGTCATTTCTGGTTCCCCTTCTGGCCCAGCACGGTGCGGACACGCGCGATGTCACGACGCACCTTCTTCAGCTGGCTGGTGTTCTGCAGCTGTTGCGTCGCTTTTTGCATGCGCAGGCCAAATTGGGCCTTCAGCAGCTCGGAGAGCTCCTGGTTCAGCCCGGCGACATCTTTGTCGCGCAGTTCGGATGCTTTCATGGTGTGTGCTCCTTACGTTCCGACCTGACGCACCACGAAGCTGGTCGCGATCGGCAGCTTGGCAGCGGCCAGGCGGAATGCCTCGCGTGCCAGTTCTTCGCCAACGCCGTCCATTTCGTACAGCATCTTGCCCGGCTGAATTTCAGCCACGTAGTATTCCGGGTTGCCCTTACCGTTACCCATACGGACTTCGGCAGGCTTCTTCGAGATCGGCTTGTCCGGGAAAATCCGGATCCAAATGCGGCCGCCACGCTTGATGTGACGGGTCATCGCACGACGCGCCGACTCAATCTGACGCGCGGTCAGACGGCCACGGCCCATCGCCTTCAGACCGAATTCGCCGAACGAGACTGCGTTGCCGCGCGTCGCGATACCGGTGTTACGGCCCTTCTGCTCCTTGCGGTACTTCCTGCGCTTAGGTTGCAGCATGTTTATTCTCCAGTCTTGGCGTCGGCGCCACGACGGGCACCTGCACCAGCACCGCGGCGCTGACCGGCCGGGCGACCTTCGCCCTCACGGCGACGACCTTCCGGGCGACCCGGACGCTTGCGACGCTCTTCTTGCGGCTCTTCCACGACGGGTGCGTCGTTGCGACCGAGATGGTCACCCTTGTACACCCACACCTTGACACCGATGATGCCGTAGGTGGTTTCCGCTTCGGAGAAGCCGTAGTCGATATCGGCGCGCAGCGTGTGCAGGGGCACACGGCCTTCGCGGTACCATTCGGTACGGGCGATTTCGATGCCGTTCAGACGGCCCGAGCTCATGATCTTGATGCCTTGGGCACCCAGACGCATCGCGTTCTGCATCGCGCGCTTCATTGCGCGACGGAACATGATGCGGCGCTCGAGCTGCTGCGTGATCGAATCGGCAATCAGCTGTGCATCGACTTCCGGCTTGCGGATTTCTTCGATGTTCACGTGCACGGGCACGCCCATGCGGCGCTGCAGCTCAGCCTTCAGCAGTTCGATGTCCTCGCCTTTCTTGCCGATCACCACGCCCGGACGCGAGCTGTAAATGGTGATACGAGCATTCTTGGCCGGACGCTCGATGACCACGCGGCCCACCGATGCGTTCTTCAGCTTCTTCTTCAGAAACTCGCGAACCTCGATGTCTTCCTTGAGCATGCCGGCAAACTGGGTGTTGCTCGCGTACCAGCGCGATGCCCAGTTACGGCTGACAGCCAGACGGAAGCCAGTCGGATGAATCTTCTGTCCCATCGTGACCCCTTAGTTGCCCAGCGTCACAGTGATGTGACAGGTTTGTTTCTCGATGCGGTTGCCACGGCCCTTCGCACGCGCCGTGAAGCGCTTGAGCGACGTGGCCTTGTCGATGTAGATCGACTTGACCTTCAGCTCGTCGATATCGGCGCCTTCATTGTGCTCGGCGTTCGCGATAGCGGACTCAACCACCTTCTTCACGATGCCTGCCGCCTTCTTCGGGCTGAACGTCAGCACGTTGAGCGCGCGCTCGATCGACAGGCCGCGAATCTGGTCAGCAACCAGGCGCGTCTTCTGTGCGGAGATACGGGCGCCGCGATGAATCGCTTTAACTTCCATGATTGCCCCTTATCGCTTCGCTTTCTTGTCGGCAGCGTGGCCCTTGAACGTACGCGTGAGCGCAAATTCGCCGAGCTTGTGGCCAACCATGTTTTCCGTGACATACACGGGCACGTGCTGACGACCGTTGTGAACGGCAATCGTCAGGCCGATGAAGTCCGGCAGAATGGTCGAACGACGCGACCAAGTCTTGATGGGCTTCTTGTCCTTCGTCTGCACCGCCGCCTCAACCTTCTTCAGCAGGTGGGCGTCAATGAAAGGACCCTTTTTTACGGAACGAGTCATATCTAAGCTCCTACCTACCGATTAACGCTTGTGACGGCGCTGAACGATCATGCTGTCAGTGCGCTTGTTACGACGGGTGCGGTAGCCCTTGGTCGGCGTGCCCCACGGGGACACCGGATCACGGCCAGCAGCAGTCTTACCTTCACCACCACCATGCGGGTGATCGACCGGGTTCATCACCACACCGCGAACGGTCGGGCGAATACCGCGCCAACGGGTTGCACCGGCCTTGCCGATCTGGCGCAGGCTGTGCTCTTCGTTGCCGACTTCACCGATGGTCGCGCGGCACTCGATGTGCACGCGGCGCACTTCACCCGAGCGCAGGCGCACTTGAGCGTAGATGCCTTCGCGAGCCAGCAGCACGGCGGACGTACCGGCCGAACGGGCAACTTGAGCACCCTTGCCCGGCAGGATTTCCACGCAGTGGATCGTCGTACCGACCGGAATGTTGCGGATCGGCAGGTTGTTACCGGCCTTGATCGGCGCTTCCGAGCCGTTAGCGATGGCTTGGCCAACCACAGCGCCCTTCGGGGCGATGATGTAGCGGCGCTCGCCGTCAGCGAACAGCACGAGCGCGATGTTGGCGCTACGGTTCGGGTCGTATTCCAGGCGTTCGATCTTGGCCGGGATACCGTCCTTATCGTTACGCTTGAAGTCGACGACGCGATAGTGATGCTTGTGACCACCGCCCTTGTGACGGGTGGTGATGTGGCCGTTGTTGTTACGACCCGACTTCTGGATTTGCTTTTCCAGCAGCGGAGCGTGCGGCGCGCCCTTGTGAAGGTCGGGGTTAACGACCTTCACCATCGAGCGGCGGCCCGGCGATGTCGGCTTGGTTTTGACGAGTGCCATGATTACTTGGCCTCCGCTTCAAAATTGATTTCCTGGCCCGGCTTCAGCGAAACATAGGCCTTCTTCACGTGGTCACGACGACCCATGAAGCGACCGAAGCGCTTTTGCTTGCCCTTCTGGTTCAGGATCTGGACGGACTCGACCTCGACCTTGAACAGCAGTTCGACAGCAGCCTTCACTTCGCCCTTGTTGGCGTCGCGAGCCACTTCGAACACGACCTGTTCGTTCTTCTCGGCCACCAGGGTTGCCTTTTCAGACACCACAGGCGCCAGCAGCACCTGCATCAGGCGATGGTCGTTCTTGGCAACTTGCGTCATTTCAGCAACTCCTCGATCTGCGCGACGGCTGCCTTGGTCACGAGCACCTTCTTGTAGTGCACGAGCGACAGCGGGTCGGCGTGACGCGGCTCAACCACGAGCACGTGCGCCAGGTTGCGCGATGCCAGGAAGAGGTTTTCGTCCAGGTTATCGGTAATCACGAGCACCGAATCCAGGCCCATGGCGCGGAACTTGTCGGCCAGCAGCTTGGTTTTGGGCGCGTCGACGGACAGGCTGTCAACGACGTTGATGCGACCTTCACGGGCAAGCTGCGAGTAAATCGAGCGCATGCCGGCGCGGTACATCTTCTTGTTGACCTTCTGCGAGAAGTTTTCTTCCGGGCTGTTCGGGAAGATACGACCACCCCCGCGCCACAGCGGGGAGGAGCTCATACCTGCACGGGCGCGGCCCGTACCCTTTTGACGCCACGGCTTCTTGGTCGTGTGCTTGACCTCTTCACGGTCCTTCTGCTTACGGTTACCGCTGCGAGCGTTGGCCTGGTAAGCGACGACGACTTGGTGAACGAGGGCTTCGTTGTAGTCACGGCCGAACACTTCCGGCGAGGCTGCAACGCCGGCGCCGAGTTGACCGTTGTCCTGGAGCAGCTTCAGTTCCATGCGTTTGCTCCTTATGCCTTCTTGGCGCGGGCCTTCACGGCCGGCGTGACGATGACTTGACCGCCCTTGGCGCCCGGAATCGCACCCTTGACCAGCAGCAGCTTGCGCTCTGCGTCGATCTTGGCGATTTCCAGATTCTGAACGGTACGGGTGACGTCACCCATGTGACCGGTCATGCGCTTACCCGGGAACACGCGGCCCGGATCCTGCGCCATACCGATCGAGCCCGGCACGTTGTGCGAGCGCGAGTTACCGTGCGAGGCGCGGCCCGACGAGAAGTGGTAACGCTTGATGGTACCGGCGTAGCCCTTACCAATCGTCACACCCTGGACGTCGATCTTCTGACCGACTTCAAACAGGTCGACGCTGATGTTCGCACCAGGCTGGAATTCAGCGGCACGAGCGGCATCCACTCGGAATTCTTTGATGACTTCGCCCGCTTCCACGCCGGCTTTGGCGAGATGACCCGCCAGCGGCTTGGTGACGCGGCTGGCGCGTCGGGTGCCGAAGGTGACTTGAACCGCGGTATAACCGTCGGTCTCGTCCGTCTTGATTTGCGTCACGCGGTTGTCGCCGACCTCGAGCACGGTGACGGGAATCGAATCGCCGTCGTCCGTGAAAATACGGGTCATGCCAACCTTGCGACCTACAAGGCCAAGGCTCATGGTTTGCTCCATTCCCAGCTGCGATTGGCCGGGGCTGATTGATACTACGAATCTTGAACTGGACTGCGCCTAAAGAGACAGCGCGAGGCCAAATGGCCAGCCCACTCCCCTGACTAAAGGGGTAGCCCTACAATATATCCGGGTTACGAACAATATGCAAGAGCGATTGCCAGATGTGGGCCGGGGCATCGTGTGCAATGCAACATTCGGCGCGAAAAGCAAAACGGCGAGCACTTGGCTCGCCGCTTGCCCGTTACCGGAGTGATCCGGCAGCGTTGTATTGCTTACTGCAGCTTGATCTCGACGTCCACGCCAGCCGGCAGGTCCAGCTTCATCAGCGCATCGACGGTCTTGTCCGTCGGATCGACGATGTCCATCAGGCGCTGGTGGGTACGGATCTCGAACTGATCGCGACTGGTCTTGTTAACGTGCGGCGAACGCAGAACGTCGAAACGCTGGATGCGGGTCGGCAGGGGCACCGGGCCCTTGACGATCGCGCCGGTGCGCTTGGCGGTTTCAACGATTTCAGCGGCCGACTGGTCGATCAGGCGATAGTCGAAAGCCTTCAGGCGGATACGGATCTTCTGGTTCTGCATGATGTTTCCTTAAAGAGCATGGCGGCCGGGCCGCCGGTAGATTGAAAGAGCGATGCAACAAGCGATGCGCCGCACTCCTTACGAGGAACAGCGCATCGATCCGCCTTTTACTTCAGGATCTTGGCAACGACGCCAGCACCCACGGTACGGCCGCCTTCACGGATTGCGAAGCGCAGGCCTTCTTCCATGGCGATCGGGGCGATCAGCTTGACAGTGATCGACACGTTGTCGCCCGGCATAACCATTTCCTTGCCTTCCGGCAGGGCGATCGAGCCAGTCACGTCCGTCGTACGGAAGTAGAACTGCGGGCGGTAGTTGTTGAAGAACGGCGTGTGACGGCCACCTTCGTCCTTCGACAGGATGTAGACCTCGCCCGTGAATTCCGTGTGCGGCTTGATCGAGCCCGGCTTGGCCAGCACTTGGCCGCGCTGGACGTCTTCGCGCTTCGTACCGCGCAGCAGAATACCGACGTTGTCGCCTGCCTGACCTTGGTCCAGCAGCTTGCGGAACATTTCCACGCCCGTGCAAGTCGTCTTGTCGATCTTCGGCTTGTCGCCGTCCATGGCGATACCGACGATTTCGATTTCTTCGCCGACCTTCACGACGCCGCGCTCGATACGGCCGGTCACCACGGTGCCGCGACCCGAGATCGAGAACACGTCTTCCACCGGCATCAGGAACGTGCCGTCAACAGCGCGCTCCGGCGTCGGGATGTAGGTGTCCAGTGCGTCGGCCAGATTCATGATGGCCACTTCGCCCAGCTCGCCCTTGTCGCCTTCCAGCGCCAGCTTGGCCGAACCCTTGATGATCGGGGTGTCGTCGCCCGGGAAGTCGTACTTCGACAGAAGTTCGCGCACTTCCATCTCGACCAGCTCCAGCAGCTCAGCGTCGTCCACCATGTCGCACTTGTTCAGGAAGACGATGATGTACGGCACGCCGACCTGACGGGCCAGCAGGATGTGCTCACGCGTTTGCGGCATCGGGCCGTCAGCGGCCGAGCAAACCAGGATGGCGCCGTCCATCTGGGCGGCACCGGTAATCATGTTCTTGACGTAGTCGGCGTGGCCCGGGCAGTCAACGTGCGCGTAGTGGCGGTTGGCCGTTTCGTACTCGATGTGCGCGGTGTTGATCGTGATGCCGCGTGCCTTTTCTTCCGGCGCTGCGTCAATTTCGTCGTACTTCTTCGCGGTACCACCGAACTTGCTCGACAGCACGGTTGCGATCGCTGCGGTCAGCGTCGTCTTGCCATGGTCAACGTGACCAATCGTACCAACGTTCACGTGCGGCTTGGTCCGCTCGAACTTTTCCTTTGCCATGTCAGCTCCTCAATTCGGAATCGGCTAATTACTAGATTTGGATGCGGGCAGCACGCACACGAGCGCCGCCCAAAACACGTTGATTACTTCGTACCCTTGGCAGCCATCACAGCTTCGGCAATGTTCTTCGGTGCCTCGCTGTATTGCTTGAATTCCATGGTGTACGTGGCGCGGCCTTGCGTGGCCGAGCGCAGCGACGTCGAATAACCGAACATTTCCGACAGCGGGACTTCGGCCTTGATGACCTTGCCGCCGCCCACCATGTCGTCCATGCCCTGCACGATGCCGCGGCGGGACGACAAGTCGCCCATCACGGTACCCGTGTAGTCTTCCGGCGTTTCCACTTCCACAGCCATCATCGGCTCGAGCAGAACCGGAGTGGCCTTGCGCATCGCTTCCTTGAAGGCCATCGAGCCGGCCATACGGAACGCGTTTTCGTTCGAGTCCACGTCGTGGTACGAACCGAACGTCAGCGTGACCTTCACGTCCACCACCGGGAAGCCAGCCAGAATACCGGCCGGCAGCGTGTCGACGATACCCTTTTCGACCGCCGGGATGTATTCGCGAGGAATCACGCCGCCCTTGATGGCGTCGACGAAGACGAAACCATTGGCAGCAGCAGCTGCTGCTGCCGACGTGGTCGCCGCAGCCTTCGCTGCCACCTTGCCTTCTTCGTCCAGCGGTTCCAGCGTGATCACAGCGTGACCATACTGACCGCGGCCGCCCGACTGCTTGACGAACTTGCCTTCGACGTCTTCAACCTTCTTGCGGATGGTTTCGCGGTACGCAACTTGCGGAGCGCCGATGTTGGCTTCCACGCCGAATTCACGCTTCATGCGGTCAACCAGAATTTCGAGGTGGAGCTCGCCCATGCCCGAAATGATGGTCTGGCCCGATTCTTCATCGGTACGCACGCGGAACGACGGATCTTCAGCGGCCAGGCGGTTCAGGGCGATACCCATCTTTTCCTGGTCCGCCTTGGTCTTCGGCTCGACAGCCTGCGAAATCACCGGCTCCGGGAACACCATGCGCTCGAGAATGATCGGCGCCGCCGGGTCGCACAGCGTGTCACCCGTGGTGGCGTCCTTCAGGCCCACAGCAGCGGCGATGTCGCCGGCCAGCACTTCCTTGATTTCTTCGCGCTGGTTGGCGTGCATCTGCAGAATACGGCCCAGACGCTCCTTCTTCTGCTTCACCGGGTTGTACACGGTGTCGCCCGAATTGATCTTGCCCGAGTAGACGCGGAAGAAGATCAGCTGACCAACGAACGGGTCGGTCATGATCTTGAACGCCAGTGCCGAGAACTTTTCGCTGTCGTCAGCCTTGCGCTCGAGCTTCTTCGTTTCGTCGCTTTCGTCGATACCCTGGACTGGCGGAATGTCGACCGGCGACGGCAGGAAGTCGATCACGGCGTCGAGCATGCGCTGCACGCCCTTGTTCTTGAACGCGGTGCCGCACAGCATCGGCTGGATTTCGCAGGCGATGGTCCGGTCGCGCAGCGCCTTGACGATCTCAGCACGGGTCAGCTCTTCGCCGCCCAGGTACTTTTCCATCAGCGCTTCGCTGGCTTCAGCGGCGGACTCGACCATCTTCTCGCGCCACTCATTGCACGTGTCAACGAGTTCAGCCGGGATGTCGGTGTATTCGAACTTCACGCCTTGGCTGGCTTCGTCCCAAATGATCGCCTTCATTTCCAGCAGATCGACGACGCCTTGGAAGCCTTCTTCAGCGCCGATCGGCACCACCACTGGCACCGGGTTGGCCTTCAGGCGAGTCTTCAGCTGGTCGTAGACCTTGAAGAAGTTCGCGCCGGTACGGTCCATCTTGTTGACGAACGCCAGACGGGGCACCTTGTACTTGTTGGCCTGACGCCAGACGGTTTCCGACTGCGGCTGCACGCCACCCACTGCGCAGTACACCATGCACGCGCCGTCCAGCACACGCATGGAACGCTCCACCTCGATGGTGAAGTCCACGTGGCCCGGGGTGTCGATGATGTTGAAGCGGTGCTCGGGGTAGTTGCCGCCCATGCCCTTCCAGAAGGCGGTGGTAGCGGCCGAGGTGATGGTGATGCCGCGCTCCTGCTCCTGCTCCATCCAGTCCATGGTGGCAGCGCCATCATGCACTTCACCGATCTTGTGGTTCACACCGGTGTAGAACAGGATCCGCTCGGTCGTGGTGGTCTTGCCGGCGTCGATGTGAGCGGAAATACCGATGTTACGGTAGCGCTCAATGGGGGTCTTACGAGCCACGGTTAATCCTCAGATTCGTCAACGGGGCGCCGGCCATCGGCCAAGCGCCCCTACTAATACAAATGGGCGAGATGTGCGCACACAGCCCGCCCAGCAACCAACAACGTGCGTGAGTCGCTTAGAAGCGGAAGTGCGAGAACGCCTTGTTGGCTTCCGCCATACGGTGCACTTCGTCGCGCTTCTTCATGGCGCCGCCGCGGCCTTCCGAGGCCTCGAGCAGTTCACCAGCCAGACGCAGGGCCATCGACTTCTCGCTGCGCTTCTTCGCAGCTTCCCGCAGCCAACGCATCGCCAATGCCAGACGACGCGACGGCCGGACTTCGACCGGCACCTGATAGTTAGCACCACCAACACGACGGCTCTTCACTTCGACCACCGGCTTGATGTTGCCGATTGCCAGCGTGAACACCTCGATGGGCGCCTTGCCTGCTTTCTTTTCGATCTGGTCGAACGCACCGTAGACGATACGTTCAGCCACCGACTTCTTGCCGTCCAGCATCAGGACGTTCATGAACTTGGCGACTTCCACATTGCCGAACTTCGGGTCCGGCAGAATTTCCCGCTTGGGGACTTCACGACGACGTGGCATCTTCTTTCCTTCTCTGTTCAGTTGAGAACCGCTTCGGTTCTCCGGCCACCAACTAGCTTGTTTTTTTCAACAATCTGAGCCGGGTGACCACTTACTCGACGGTGCCAGTGCGGTCAAAAAACGCACCGTTGTACCGCCTGCTCATGACAAGACCGTGACCCCGCATCCATACAAAACGCGCGGACCGATCTCACTGACAACTTAGGCCTTCTTCGGGCGCTTTGCGCCGTACTTCGAACGCGCTTGCTTACGGTCCTTGACGCCTTGCAGGTCAAGGGAGCCGCGCACGATGTGGTAACGCACACCCGGCAAATCCTTCACACGACCGCCGCGGATCAGCACGACGCTGTGTTCTTGCAGGTTGTGGCCTTCACCGCCGATGTACGAAATGACTTCGAAACCGTTGGTCAGGCGCACCTTGGCGACCTTACGCAGTGCCGAGTTCGGCTTCTTCGGCGTCGTGGTGTACACGCGGGTGCACACGCCGCGACGCTGCGGGCAGTTCTCAAGTGCCGGGCTCTTGCTCTTCAGCTTTTCCGAGACGCGGGGCTTGCGAACCAGTTGATTGATGGTTGGCATTGTTCAATCCAGCTTGGTTTTTGAAAAAATCGCCGGTTCACATAACGTGAACGCCTCATTTGTGAGGCGGACGGCGCAATCGGGTTTTATGGAAGTGGCGAGCAGAACGCTCTAGAGGCAGGACCTGCGGGAACAGATCAAGACCAAAGAGCGCGAGCCCGTCTGGTTTAGATGTCTTGCACAGCGCTTTGCCGGGCACGGACGTGCGAAACCAGAAGCCAAAAACTCGAATCTGGCACTATAGCGGGCTGACTTGCAAGCGTCAAGCGCGCCACCAGTCTGGCGACGCGGAGGGGGTCAGCAACGGCGGGGTGTGGCGCCAATGGCACGCGGCGCGCTCGCTGGCCACAAAAAAACGAGTGCGGCCATCGCCACAAACCCAAGCGCCAGAACGGATACGCCGATCCAGCCCGCGCTCGCCCAAGCCACGCCGGCCAGTCCACCGCCTGCAGCTGCACCAAAGAAGAACGCGCCGGTGTACAGACCATTCACGCGCCCGCGAATCTCCGGTGACAGGGTGTTCACCATGTAGCGGCCGAGCGCTTGGTCGCCGATGGCACCGAAGTCGAGCAGTAGCGCCGCAGCCACCAGCATTGTCAACATGGCGGAAACGCTCAGGCCAGGCAGCAGCGCCGAAGCGAGCGCTAACAGCAAACCTGTCGCCGCACTGCCGTGTGCGAGCAGCGTACCAACGCGCACCAAGCCGCGGTCTGCCAGCCGCCCAGCAATCGGCGCGGCCACAACACCAGCCGCGCCGCACAGCGCAAAGATGCCGATGCCGTTCTGGGAAAGGTGGAACGGCGCTGCTGCCAACCGCAGTGCCACAGCCGTCCAGAACAGCGTGAACGCCGCCATCAGCAGGGCCTGCGTGGCCGCACGGCGGCGCAACAGCGGCTCGCGACGCAGCAGACTGCCGTACGAGTGCAGCAACGCACCGTACGACAACGTGCGCGGCGGTACGAAGGTCGGCATCACGCGCGGCAGGAAGACGGCCAGCACGGCAATCGCCACCGCCGATGCGCCATAAAACGCTCGCCAGCCCCACTGCGCCGCGATCATGCTAGCCGCCGGGCGCGACAGCAGGATGCCCAGGTTCAGGCCGATCATGATGTCGCCGAGCACGCGCCCGCGCCGGTGGTCGGCGGCCAGGCGGCCCGCCAGCGCAATCAGCATCTGAATGACCGTGGACGTGAGGCCGATGGCGAAGGCCGCGAGCATCAACACCTGGCCGCTGTGCACGACGGTAGTCAGCGCCAGCGACGCCACCGCGCCCCATAGCGTGCGCGAGGCGAGCGCGCGATTGTCCTGCAGGTCGGTTAGCGGCATCAGCAGCAACAGGCCGATGCCATAGCCGATGAGCGTGGCGGTGACGAGCAAGCCGGTAGTGGCCGTGGTCCAGCCGATGCTCGCAGCGATCTCGGCAACGAGCGGCTGGATGCCGAACAGGTTGATGACGATGAGCCCGACAGCGGCGGCAAACAGCGGCGTGGCACCGTGGGGCAGCCGGTCGGCGGCTGGCGGGTTGGAAACGGTAACGGCAGGAGCTTCGGTAGTCATGATGAACAGGACGAAGGATCGGAGCGCCCATCGTAGCCAGCCCATTCGCGCAGATTAAGGTAGCCTTTGGCGCAATATTGTCTCCGCAAGCGCGCAAATATGGATCGACTCTCTGACGTGATGATCTTCGTGCAGGTGGTGGAGCGCGGTAGCTTGTCGGCGGCGGCGGATGCGATGGGCATGTCGCGCGGTGTGATCAGCAAGGCGCTGGCGCGGCTGGAGGCTCGGTTGCAGACGCGCCTGCTGCAACGGACAACGCGGCGCCTGTCGCTCACCGAAGCGGGCGCGGCGTTCTTCGAGAAAAGCCGCGAGGGTCTGGCGCTCGTCGATGCTGCGGAGCAGGCCGTGAGCGCCTTACGCGATGAGGCGCGCGGCACGTTGCGGGTGTCGGCGCCGGCCTCGTTTGCGGTGACATTGCTGGCACCGCTGCTGGGCGCATTCCAGGCGCGCTACCCCGCCGTGCAGATCGATCTGGACATGAACGATCGTTACGCCGATCTTGTCGCAGGTCGCATCGACGTGGCGATCCGCATCGGCATGCTGGAGGATTCTTCTCTGGTGGCGCGGCGGCTGGCGAGTTGCGCGCACGCCATCTACGGGGCGCCGTCGTATTTTCGCGAGCGGGGGATTCCACAATCGCCGGAGGATTTGCGCAATCACAACTGCCTCGTCTACGCCAATTACGACGGATCGCACGACTGGGTGCTGACGGACGCCGCCGGCCAGCGCCACATCGCCCATGTGAATGGCTCGATGCTGGCCAACAATAGCCTTGTGCTGCGAGAGGCGGCGCGTTCAGGGTTGGGGGTATCGCTCGGGCCGGCGTATCTGGTGCGCGACGATATTGCGGCCGGCCGCTTGCAGGCGGTGCTGACGAACTACGCGGCGCGCGAGGTGCCGTTGCACGCCGTCTTCACCCAGCGTGTGCATCTACTGCCGAAGGTACGGGCGTTTGTTGATTTTCTGGGTGAGCACATCCGCAGCAGCGGCGTGATGGGTCCATTGCCGCCGTCCGCTTAAGCCTGCTCGCGGCATTTCTCCAGCACGTCGAGCAGCGCCTGGCCGTAGCGGTCCAGCTTTGCCATGCCAATGCCCGGCAGCTCGCCGAGCGCCTCGCGCGAATCCGGATCGGTCTCGGCGATGCGCGCGAGTGTGGTGTCGTGAAAGATCACATATGCGGGCACGCTGTGCTCACGCGCGGCCTGCGTACGCCAGGCACGCAACGCCTGCCAGCGCACCTGTGCCTCGGCGGAAAGCTCGGCGGCGGGATCGGCGCGACGCTCCTTCTTGGTCGACGATGACGACGAGCCACGCACCTTCTCGGCCTGACGGCGCAGGATCACCGACTGCGCGCCCTTGAGCACGGGGCGCGCCGCGTCGGTCAGGATCAGCGCGCCGTGGCCGCCGTGATCCACCGCAAACAAGCCCTGCGCGACCAACTGTCGGAACACGCCGCGCCACGCGGCTTCTGACAAATCGCTGCCGATACCGAAGGTGGAGAGCGTCTCGTGGTGCCACTGTTTGATGCGCTCGGTCGCGTTGCCGCGCAGGATATCGATGAGCTGACCGGCGCCAAAGCTCACGCGACTGGCCTGCTGCACGCGGTATGCGCAGGACAGCGCCATCTGTGCCTCGCGCGTGGCGTCCCAGGTTTGCGGCGGCGTCAGGCACGTATCGCAGTTGCCGCACGGCTGGCTGCTTTCACCAAAGTACGCGAGCAGCGCCACACGGCGGCAGCTTGCCGCTTCGCACAGGCCGAGCAGCGCTTCGAGCTTGGCGGTTGATACGCGCTTGTGCACGTCGTCCGCGTCGGACTCGTCGATCATGCGGCGCTGCTGCACCACGTCGGACAGCCCATACGCCATCCACGCGTTGGCCGGCATGCCGTCGCGGCCAGCGCGACCGGTTTCCTGGTAATAGCCTTCCAGGCTCTTGGGCAAATCCAGATGCGCAACGAAACGCACGTCGGGCTTGTCGATGCCCATGCCAAAGGCGATGGTCGCCACCATCACGACGCCCTCCTCCTTTCGGAAGATCGCCTGATGGCGGGCGCGCACTTCAGAGTCCATCCCGGCGTGATACGGCAGCGCGCGGATGCCCTGCTCGGCCAGCCACTGCGCGGTCTCCTCCACCTTCTTGCGCGACAGGCAGTAGACGATCCCCGCGTCGCAGGTGTCGCCGTCCATGTGTTCGGCGCGGATGAAACGCAGCAGCTGCTGACGCGCGCTGTCCTTCTCAACGATGGTGTAGCGGATGTTCGGGCGGTCGAAGCTGGAGAGGAAGACGCGCGCGTCCGTCAACGCCAGCCGTTCAACGATCTCGTCACGCGTGACGGCGTCGGCCGTGGCGGTGAGCGCGATGCGCGGCACGTGCGGAAAACGCTCGTGCAGCACGGAAAGCTGGATGTACTCCGGCCTGAAATCGTGCCCCCATTGCGACACGCAGTGCGCTTCGTCGATAGCGAACAGGCCGATGCGCGATCGCTCAAGCAAGTCGAGGAAGCGCGGCGTCATCAACCGCTCGGGCGCCACGTAGACGAGATCCAGCCGCCCTGCCGCCAGATCGCGCTCGACCTGGGCGGCCTCGGCGCCCGTCAGTGCGGAGTTGAGATACGCGGCGCGCACGCCGGCTTCTTCCAGCGCGGCCACCTGATCCTGCATCAGCGCGATCAGCGGCGACACGACGATGCCGGCGCCCTGCCCGCGCCGGTGCCGCACGAGCGCCGGAATCTGGTAGCAGAGGGATTTGCCGCCGCCGGTGGGCATCAGCACGAGACAATCGCCGCCGTCCGCCACGTGGGTGACGATCTCCGCCTGCGGGCCGCGGAAGGCGCTGTAGCCGAACACATCGTGCAGCACCGCATGCGTGGCGGCGGCGGTGTCTTCGGGCAGCGCCTGCAGCGCGTGGTCTATGGCGGGGGAGTCGTACATCGGGACGGGCGGGTGCGCGCGATGTCACGCGCGGGCTGGGCGAAACCGCTATTGTGACAAACCCCGCCGAGGGGTGGTCAATCAGGACACTCGGATTGTGGGCAACGCTGTGGTCAAACCTTGCGCGCAACGATGCGATGGATCGTCCGCCCCGACGACTGGCTAACGGCCGCCTCGTCAAAGACCAGTTCGGTGCCGGCCAGCGCCTGGCGCACAGGTGCCGCATCGAACGACGCGAACAGCCGGCCGCGCCCATCGCGCTGGTCGGCCTCAGGCGTGACGCGCCAGCTCAGGTACAGCGTGCCCTCCGGGCGCAGCAACGACACCAGGCGCTCCACCGACGCACCAATCTGCTCGGGCGGCAAATGCATGATGACGGTCTCGCAGAGGACGTTGTCGAACGCGCCTTCGGCAATACCGACCAACTCCGGTAACAGTGCCTGCCGGAAGGACAGCCCTGGATACTGCTCGCGCGCCGCTTCCAGCAACCCTGCCGAGGCGTCGTAGCCGACAGCCGGATACCCGTTGGCGTTGAGCCACGCCACCTCGCGGCCCGCGCCGCAGCCGATGTCGGCGGTGGCGCCGCCCGCCTTGAACTCGCGGCGCAGCAACGCGTACAGGTCTTCAGGCGCGGGCTGCTCGCGCCACTCCTGCGCGAAAGCCTCAGCAAGGGTGTCGTACGCGGCAACGGTCTGCGTATCCATGGCGGCTCCGAAAGCGTGTGGCTACTTCATCGTGAAACTGCGTAACAGCGTCAGATCGCCAGCCTTGCGCATCGGCACGACAAACGTCTGCTGGCGCTCGGACGGCGTGTTCTCGTCGGTGATGATGTTGACAGTGGCCGTGGTGATGATGCTGTTGTCGTTGCCGCTGCCGTAGTAGTTCACGTAGACGAGATACGTGCCGGGCACGGGGGCCGGGTTCGAATAGATCTCAGGACCATAGCCGGTCGTGACGTCCACGTCGAGCGCGCCGCCGTTCTGGACCACACGGTTGCCGTACCAGGCATGCTGGCCATCGGGCGAAATGACGTGCAAGTCGAGATCGGTGCCGTCGGTGTCCCACGACAGGACCACGCGCAGACGCGGACGCCGCTTGCCGGCGTAGCTGTCGTAGAACTGCACGCGCTTGGCATCACCGCGCGCGCTGCGCACCTCGACGCTGTTGCTGCCCGCGCCAAATGCATATGGGCGCGAGAACGTACCGTCGGCCTCGATGCGCTGCGGCATGGCCACGCCGTTGACGATCAGCGTGCCCACCGACGAGCCATCGGCACCACGGCGGCGGCGCGGCTTGTTTTCGTCCGTTGCTGCGGCAGCCTTCGGCTGGTTGCGGATGCGCCCGGCGATCATCGACGCGATGCCCTGCCCTTGCGGCGTCGACACCGACACCGCCGGGTAGTGCACGTCCTGCGTGTAGCGAGAGTCGTCGCCTGCCGAATTGCGCCAGCCGTTGAGCGGCGCGGTGATCTCGACATTGCCGGCGTCGGTTTGCGCAAGCACGCTGCCAGCGGCCGCAGACGTGGCAAGTGCGATGGCAGCAGCGAGACGGAAAGTGGAAGGCATCATGTGCGTCACGTCAGAAGCGGATCGATTTCATCAGCGCCAGCTCGCCGATCTTGCGCAGCGGCACGCTGACGAACTCGCGCCGCTCGTTGGGCGTGTTCTCGTTATAGATCAGCGTCAGTTGCGCGGTGATGAGATCGCGGTCGTGCGCCTTTTCGTCGAAGTTGTAGCCGCCAGCGTTGAAGTTGCCCCAGTAGTTCACGTAGAACAGCCAGACGCCGGGGCGCGGCGCTGCGGTCGAGAAAATCTCAGGGCCGGCGCCGTCGACGCTGTCCACGTCGAGCCCGCCGCCGTCGGACAGCAGCGGCTGCGCCCAGAAGGCGTGATCGCCAATCGGCGAAATGACGTGCATGTCGACCTCGGCGCGCGGGTCGTCCCACGTGAGGACGGCGCGCAGCTTGGCCGACGTCTTGGTTGTGTCGGCCTCGTAGAACTGCAGACGTTGGCGCGACTGGCCGTCAGGGCTCACGATTTCGACACTGTTCGAGCCGGGGCCGAATGCCCACGGGCGCGCGAAGCGGCCTTCGGCATCGCCATACAGCGGCATGGCGTTGCCGTTGACCACAAGCACCGGCGGGCGGCGCTGCTTGCCAGCTGCGCGGATGCGTCCGGCGATGAGCGTGCGGTACTTTTGCGCGCCGCGGTCCACGGGCGGTTTTGGATACGCCGCGGTGTATTGCTCCAGCTCGTTGGTCAGCTTGCTGTTGCGCCAGCCGCCGATCGGCCCCTCCAGATCGGCCACCGGCTCAGCCAGCGCCGAAGCGGCCAGCAGCAGCGCAACGGTGCCCAGCGCCAAGCGCGTCATCCCACTCTTCACAGCAAACCCTCCCCTCGGATCAGGCGACGCGCCATCGCCTCGACAAACTGTTCGTCCTGCCCGCGCGGGTGGCGCGCAAAGGCGAGGTGCAGATATTCGTGCGTCAGCGCGATGCGGTCTTCCTCGGTGGCAAGCCGGTGCACGTAGAGCCGGTTGCGGCGCGCGTCTGCGTAGGGCCGACCTTCGTGCACGACGCACACGGCGGGCAGCGGCGGTGCCTCGTAGCCGGGCTCGGCAGCTAGGCGCGCCGACCAACCCGGCGCGCGCGCCTGCAGCCACTGCTGCGCACCCGCCACGGGAGAGCAATCCCCCGCCACCGGGCTCTGGAACGACGTAAGCGTCGCCTGCGGCCACCATTGCGCGAGAATGGCGTCGAACCCCTGGCCACGTTGAGCAGCGGCACGCGCGGCGGTCCAGCTCATCTGGCCGCGCGCGCTGATGGTGCCGTGGTACTGCACGGACTGGCCGGTCAGCACCAGCGTGTCCGTAAACTCGGCCGCGTTGCGCGCGGCGGGCTGCGGCGGGCGCGGCAGCACGCGCTGCGTGCGCGAGCTGTCGGCGATGCGGTAGCAGCCCTTGTCGCGCGAGGCGTGCTGTACAAGGTAGCTGCGCGCCGCCACGGCCAACGCACGCGCGGCCTGCGGCTCAGCGAGTTCGCCTTCGCGCTCGACCACGCGCGCCACGTAGTCGTTCATGCCCAGGCGGCCGGTGATGACAGGCACGTTGTTCGGGCGCGCGAGCGTCAGCTCGCCCCGGCTCTCGATCGGTAGCGTGTTGCCGTTGACGAAGCGCACGGCGTAGCGGCCTTCCAGGCGACTGGCGGTGACCGGCTTGCCGCTGACGTCGCGCACCTCACGAATCGGATAACGCGCAAAGAAATCCACCACGACACAGGCATCGTCGTCGGGCACAGGCGTCTGCTCGATCAACGGCGTAAGGCGCGGTGCGGCGGCGGCCAGCACCTGGTTGCTCGACCCGGCACCGCCCAGCCACACGGGCGTGCCGTCGGCCAGCCAGCCGGCGGCACCACCGATCGACGCGCCGGGGCGCTGCGGGTCGGGCATCGTCCACGTCTTGGCGCGCAGCAGGCCGCCGAAGTCCGACACCGTGCCCTCGCCACGCCCGACGGTCAGCACGGAAACGAGCGTTTGCGCCGCGGTCTCGCGCCCATCGGCCGGGACGGTGCGCAACGCGGTGAGCAGATCGGCGACCGGCACGCGATGCGTCGGTTGCATGGTGCGCAGGTCGCGCAGCCACGTGGGCGATCCGGCTTGCTGCCAGAAGCGGCGCCAGTCCGCGCGGTCCAGCCCGAGACGCGCCGGTTCGAAATAGCGTCCGCACGACTGGATGAGCGCGCGCTCGCGGTCGACGCTGTTGCCGGCGGTGCAGCAGTAGACCTCTTCGGCGTCGTTGCCGTGGCACGTGTAGTCGGGCGTGCTGATGCGGCGCGAGACGAGGTAGCTGTAGACGAAGAGTTTCCAGACGCTGCCGAGCGGTGTTTCGGCGTCGCGCGGCAAGGCGGTGGCTTGCGGCATACCGCCGGCCGGGTCAGCGCCGAATTGCCAGAGCTTGGCTTCGTCGCCTTGCAAAGCGGCATATCGCAGCTGCGGAACGGGCTGGCCAACCGGCGCGGCGATGGCGTGCACAGCCTGCCCGGCAAGCACGCAGGCGCCGGCAGCCCAGAACAGGCCGGTCAGCACACCACGCGCGAGCAGGCGGGAACGCATCGCCAGATCACTCCACCTTGAACGGATAGCTGGCCGTCTTACCGTCGCCCTGGAACGCCTTGGCTTCCGGCTGGTACATGCGGAAGTAGCGCACCGGCGGCAACGCAAAGCGGCCCGGTAGCGAGAAGCGCACCAGCTGGCGCAGCACGGTCGGGCGCTCCAGCGCGGGCACCGGCTGGTTGTACGAGAGCTGGCCCATTTCGTACGTGGCCTTGCGCTCGAATGCCTGCGCGCCGTTGCCTTCGTTCGGCTCGCCCTTCAGGCCGTCGATCTGGATGCCCCACGTGGTGGCTTCCACTTCGGCGCCCGGCGGCAGTGGCACTTCGACCAGGCCGTAGCGGTACGTGCCCTGGCGCGGCGTCAGCACCACCTCGTCGACGTAGAGTGCATTGCTGTCGAGCGTGTCGCCCGGCTTGACCGGCTTGGCGGTAAAGGCGATGCCGCTGCTGCTGTCGGCCGCCGGCTGCTTGGGCGCTTTCGGGTCCGGCTTGGCCGGCGCCGAATCGATCGGCTCCAGACGGTACAGCTTGCGCTCCACCGTGATCGGCAGCTTGGAGGCCTCTGCCGCGCGGCTGCGGTACGACACGATGGCCGATTGCGTGGTCACGTCGGTCGGAGCCGCCGTCAGGTCCAGCGCGGCGGGCACTTGCGCGCCAGTCCAGCGCCACGTCGGCACACCGACCGGAGAGCGCGTCGCCTGCCAGCCACCAGCCGCAACAGCCGGTTGGATGGCGGCAACGCTCGCGCCTTGCAGACCGCCCAGACCCTTCTGCAGCCAGACCAGCGCGACAGCGCGATCCATCGTCGGCATGGCAGCGCTGGCGCGGGCCAGCAGCGGGCCCGGATCGGCAGCCGAGCGCCCGCCGCCCATCAGCAGGAGGCTTTGCACCAGCGGCGAGGTGTCGGCGGCCAGCGCATTGCGGGCAGCAATGTCAGCAGAGACAAGCGCTTCCGGCACCGGCTGGCCGACTTGGCGCATCAGTTGTGCCGTCAGCACCGTCGCCACCTGGCGGCCGCGCGGCGAATCCGGCGCCACGAAGATCAGGCTGTCACCCGCTGCAGGATCGGCATCGGCTGGGGCCTTGGCCGCCTTGCCGCCACTGGGCGCAAGCTCGTTCGCCACGCCCGACAGCGGTGTTGCCACCGGCAGGCCCATCTCGTTGGCAAACCACAGCGCCAGCGCGCGGTGCAGCAGCGGCTCGTTCTGGCTGGTGCGCTTGTAGGCTTCGAGCACCTGCTTCCAGTTGTCTGCCGGCAGGCTGATGCCGACCGAGCGGCTGGCGAGCCAATCCGCGTAATACGCATACGACGTGATCAGCGCGCTGCTGGTGGTCAGCTCGCCCCACCAGCCGAAGGTGCCGTTGGTGCCGGCCAGCAGTGCCAGACGCTGGCGTTGCGTGCGCAGCAGCGCGTCGACGCCTTGCGTGCCGGCCGGGCCGCCGTCGCCCAGTCGCGTGCCGGTGGCCGCGAGACTTTGCTGAGCGATTGCCAGCGGGATCAGGCGGCTGGCGGTCTGTTCGGCGCAACCGTACGGATATTCGATCAGGTCATCCGCCACGCGGGCGAACTGGCTGGCTGTGTTGCCGACCACGCGCAGGCGCACGTCGCGCGCATCGGCCGGCAGGCCAAGCGGCAGGCGCGTGCCCTGCAACTGCGTGAGCGGGACGACGTTTTCACGGTCGGCCAGCCAGCCCGTTGCATCCAGCTTGAGCGTGGTCTGCAGACGGTCCGAAACCTTATCGTCCTGCTTCAGCTCGGCATTCACGACACCCGCCTGCAGCGCGGTGACGGGCGCGCGCAGGTAGTTGGCGCCGCGCTTGAGCGTCACACGCTGGTTGATGTTCAGGCCGGCGCCCGAGACGATCCAGTCGGCGGTGATGTCCTTGTCGGTCTGGTTGAAGGCGACCATGTCCAGGCGGGGCTGATCGCTTTCGCGGAAGCGCTGCGGGCCCGTCCATTTCAGGTACAGCGGCTTGTCGGAGCGGATGCTCGCCGTGCGCTGGCCAACGATGCCGTCCGATGCACCGGTGGTCGACACGGCGCGCACGGTGATGCGCCAGCGCGCCAGCGAATCCGGCATCTTGAAGGTCATGCGCGCACGGCCGTCGGCGCCGGTCTGCAGATTGGCGACCCAGGCTGCGGTGTCCTTCTCGTCGCGGCGCGGGCGTTCGAGCACCTTCACGCCGCGCTCGTTGTGACGGCCATACGTGCCGCCTGGCTTGCCCGGCAGCGAGGCGAGCGCCAGGTCGTAGCTGATGAAACTCTGGCTCGACGTGGTGCGCACGCTGTTGCGGCGCGGGTGATAGAAGAAGTCGACGATGCTCGGCGCCACTTCAGGCTGCAGCACGTAGATCATTTCGTCGACCACCGACACGGTCAGGTTGGCCGGCACGGGCTTGCCCGCCAGCGCGCTGGTCAGGTCCAGCGTGACGGTCTCGCCCGGCGCGTAGACGGCCTTGTCCGCATGCACGCCCAAGTCCAGCGTCGGTTGCGTGACGACGATGCCGGCGTTCTGGAACACCATGTCGCCGTCGCGCACGTACAGCACCGAGAACGTCATGTTGGGGGCGAACTCCGCGCCGATCTTGATGCGCGCGCGGTATTGCGACGGCGTGACCTTCTGCAGGCTCAGCCATTCGCCGCCGCGCGTGAGCAGCGCGTGGCGCTCGACCTTGTCGCGCTCCAGCGTGAGCAACGCATCGTCCACCGGCAGCGGGAATGTGATCAGCGCTTCGGCCGTGTCGCCAATCTGATAGCGGTCGCGGTCGAACACCATTTCGATATTGCCCGGCACGGTCTGCACGCCGTCGCCGGCCACCCAGTGGCTCGATGCGGCGAGCAGGTTGCCGGCCGCATCGCGCACCGACAGCGTGTACGAACCCGGCTGGTCAAACTTGACCGGGAACGTGGCATTGCCCTTGGCATCCGGCGCCAGCGTGCCTTCGGTGCGCGTGCGCGTTTCCAGGCGCACCAGATCCCACTTGGCGGGCGGCGCGCTGGCACCGCTTGCGCCACCGACAACCGGCATCGGCGTGAGCGTGAACGACACGTTCTGCCCCGGCGTCGTGAAGTTCGACGTGGTCGACAGCTTGTACGGCGTGGCGCCACGTGCGATCAGCAATTCGCGCGTGACCTTCACGCGGTACGCTGCGCCGTCGTTGGCAAACACGGTCACCACGTAGCGGCTCGGTTCCTTGGCGGCGGGCAGTTCCAGCTTGGCGTTGCCGTCCCCATCGGTGGTCAGCTCTTGCTGCTCCAGCTTGACGGGGAACAGGCCCGCGTAACGCAGTTCGCCTTCCACCATCGTCACCTGTTGCGCGCGCAGGCTGACCGATACCTTGCCGTTCTTGACCGGCTTGCCATCCGGATAGCGCAGGCTGATCTTGCCCTTGACCGCTTCGCCCGTGCCGTAGCTCACCTTGTCCAGCGACAGGTTCACGTCAAAGTGCGGCTTGATGTATTCGGCTACGCGGAAGGCGCCGCCATAGGTGCCGCCGTTGTAATCAAAGCGCAGCGAGTAGCCGCCGGCCGGTGCGTTGGACGGCAGCGTAAAGCGCGCGTCGGCACCGGTCTCGCCCGTCAGGCGCGTGGTCGACGTGGCCACCGGCGCACCATTCGGGTCGAGCACTTGCAGCTTGATGTCGCCGGCCGCCGGCACGGTCGATTCGGTCGCGTTCTTGAAGTTGCGGCCGATGAACTTGACGCTCACCTCGTCGCCGGGGCGATACAGCGGACGATCGGTAAAGGCATACAGCTTGGTGTTGTAGATCTCGCTGTCGTAATAGAAATTCTCGGAGATGAACACGCCGCCTGCGCGGTCGCTGCCGATCACGTAGCTGCGTTCGGGCGACACGTGGCGCAGGTCGGCCGTGCCGTCGGCTTCGGTGGTGCCCGAAGCGAGCACGCCCACACCGTCGGTCCAGCTCACCGATGCGCCCGCAACAGGCTTGCCGCTCTTGCGCTCGGCCGTCCACACCATCATCCCTTGCGAAGTGCCCTTGGTGACGGCCACGGTGTCCGACACGAACAGCAGCGTGTGCGCACGGTACGCGCCAATCACGGCTTCAACGATGTACAAACCGGCGGGCAGTTTGCCAACCGGGATCATCACGTTGCCGGCGTTCTGCGGCATCCATTCGCTGCTGCTGCCCTCGAGCTTCACATCCTTGGGCGGTGCGATGGGCTTGGCATCCCAGATCGGGTAGCGGAAGCGGCCCAGCAGTTCGTAGCCCTTGAGCGGCGCGTACTGCGGGTTGTTCGAGAAGCGCGTGGGCGCGGTCATCTGATCGCCCATGCTGAACTGCGGCGCGGTCTCCACGGCCTTGCTGCGCGTGGCGAACGACAGCACGCGCTGCCAGGCGCGGCGGGCCTGGCGCGTCCAGTTGTCCCACAGATAGGCGAGCGTGTTGGCCAGACCTTCGCCCGTGTAGTTGGCCTTGACGTCGATGCGGTGCAGATTCTTCTGCGCCCTCAGAAATTCCAGCGGCTGCGGCACGCGGTAGACGAGGATGTCCGCGCCGCCGTAGCGGGAAAGCTCGTCCTTGTATTCGCGGCCCGGGGCTTCAAGGCGGACCAGCGCTTCCTGATCGGTGCCGTAGCTCGCATCCGAGAGCAGGAAGAACGGCTGCCCTTTGATTGGCTCGTAGCCGCTGCCCGGCACGTCGAACAGCGTGGGATTCGGCGCTTCCGGCGCATCGGCCGCATGCGCTGTCGGCACCGAAGCGACCAACGCCAGCACCGTCACGCAGACGGCGGCAACGAGATTGAACGACAGCCAACGGTTGCGCATGAGTTTTTCTACCGTGTCAAAAAGGCCAGACGAAACACGCCGATGAAGTTGGGGTTGCCGCTCTGCGGCTGCCAGCGCGAGTCTTTCCATTGCATCAGTTCAGAAACCGGGACCGCGCGCAGGCCGTTGTCGGTGCGGGTGACGGTGCCGGTGTGGTAAGCGATGTAGCGATCCATCCAGATCATCAGATGCTGGTCGTCGCCTTGATCGAAGAAGAGCAGATCGCCCGGGAGTGCCTGATTGACATCCTTGGCGACGAAGCGGCTGTTCTGCTGGATGAGGCCGAGCGCCGACACATATGCGCCGGTACTGCCATCGAAGCGTGCCCACCGCTGCGTGAGCGTGCGCTGGGCAGGCGTGAGATTCAGCTCGGGCGGCAGGTGTCGCGCGGATTCCGCATCGCGCATGCCGTTGGCGCGCAGCCACCGCGCGTCGTGCGTGCGTAGCGCCTCGCCGGCGGCAAAGCGCACGAGGCCGGCACAGTCGCGGTGCGTCCAGCGCGGCGTCGGGCCTTGGCGGAGCTGCTCGTTGACGATGCGGACGAACCACGCACGGAACACGCTGGATTGGTCCGCCGTCAGGGCATCGGCATCCGCGGGAGCCGTGTCGGCCCAGCCCGACAGCGCGTGTACAGAGGGAGCGAGCAGGCAGGCGCCCGCCGCCGTCAACCAACGGCGGCGGTTCAACGCGGCGGCCTGGGCGCGCAACGTCATTGCGTACTTATGTTGTCTTCGGAAGCAGGAGCCGCAGCCGCTGCGGTCGGCCCATCGGCCGACGGGGCTGGCGCTGCAGCGGCGTCAGCCGGCGGCGGCGTGCCATCGCCACCGGCAGGCAGGCCGCGTCCGCTCGACAGCCACGTCACCGGCACCCAGCCGCGCGACGACGGCACACCGCCATCCAGCGCCAGCGACACAGGCGCATACCGCGACAACGCCTTGAGCTTCGGGAACAGATGCGTCTGCGCGGCGTTCAGGAACACCGCTTCCTGATCGGCGGGCAGCGCGGCACCGGCTTCGCGGCGAACCAGCGGCGCGAGCGATGCGGGCGTCATCGTCAGGACAACGCGATCGGTCTTGTCCTTCGGCAGGCTATCGGCCACGGCGGGGAAGCGTTTGGCGAGCACCGCCAAGGCGTCTTCGACGAGACGCGCGTCCGGCGAAAACACCACCACGTCTCCAGCAATCGCCAACGTGACCGGGAAGTAGCGGTCCGCCGACAGCTGCGCCGCAAAGGGAGCACCCGCCGATTGCGCGGTACCGTAGCGCGCGCTGACCGGGCGCTGCCACAGCGTGGCGTTGGCGGGCCCCTGCTTTGTCGTCACCGGCAAGCGCTTGTACGGGCCGGACTTGTCGTCTGCCTGCGCCTTGGCTTCGTATGACCCAACGATCTGGCCGAACAGCGCGCCGAGCGCCGGCTTGACCGCCTCGGCCTGCAACGCCGATGACAGCTTCGCCACGAACAACGGCGCGACCAGCGACGACTTGCCGTACCAGCACGCTGCCGCCGGCCCCGCAAATGCATCGCCGACGTGCGCGGCGGCTTCGCTAATCTCCTTGGCGTCGCCGGCCACGGACTTCAGCAGCGCACCGGCGGCCTTCCAGTCGACCGGCAGCGTCGCGCATGCGGCAGGATCAGACGGCAGCGCACGCCACAGGCCTGCGTTGTCCCACTTGGCCGAAAGCCGGGCCGGATCGATGAGCGCGGCGCTCTGCCAGCCGTTGCCCCCGCCGTCCTTGCCCGAACCGAAGTCGAAACGCAGCGCTTCAATACCAGGGAAATACTGCTGATAACCGAACGACAGATAGTTCGCGCTCACCACAACGTGATGGCCCGTCGGCTCCTGCGCGGGCAGCGCGTATGCCGTGCCTTGCACGTTGCGCTTGCCGGTATCGTCCGACAGCAGCGCCGCCAGCGCGCTCGCCTGCTTGGAAATCGGCTTGCCGTCCTTGTCCAGCAGGATGCCCGGCTCGGACAGCGCGATCAGCCGATCGCCCTTGCTGGCAATCAGGATCGAACGCGTGGCCGAGAGCCTGAGCGCGTACACCGGCGCGCCGGAATCGCCGAGCCCATCGGCGACCTTGCTGAGCTGCGCGTCGCTCGTAGCCACAGTGGCCACGGTTTCGAGCGCCTTGGCCAAGCCGTTGCGCTGCATCGAGAGCACCCAGTAGCGCAGCTTGTCGTCCGGGCCACGCCACAGCATCACGCGGGCGGGCTCGTCAAACACGTGCTTGAGCACCGTCTCAGCCAGGTCGAGCTTCTGCTCGTACGCAAGGCGGCGCAGCGCACCAGCCACCGAGAGGCGGTCTTCGTTGCCTTCGTAATAGGCGACGAAATCTTCGGTCAGCACATCGCGCAGCAGCGGCACGCGCAGTACGTCGCGCGGCAGTTGCGACAGGCTTTGGCTGTCGATCAGGGCATCGGGATAGGTCAGGTCGAGCTGGACCTGGCGGGCGTGCAGCGCGCGTGTGCGGCCAAACGGGTGCCAGACCATCTGCACCACCGCCGCACCGGCAACGACCAGGGCGACCGCACCAACGGCGATCTGCTTGCGTGTGAGCTTCATGGAGGAATCGTCGGCAAGACTGGAGGGGCCGGCGACTTGCTGGAACCTGCTTCGCTGGAGGGCGCGCAGATTGTAAAAAGTGCCGGTCTATAACCGCGAAATCATAGCGGTTGGCATGTTAAGGCGGGTTAACGTTTCAAGAAAATCCGAATCGGGCAATGCCGGTGTTGTTTCGTGTCTGCACAGGGCGCGTGGCCAAAATGCGGGCAAAAAAAAGCCCGGCACATGGCCGGGCTTTGATGGTGTTGCGAACGATCGCTTACGCGTCGCCTTCTTGCTGAACAGCAGGCGTTTCGAAGATCGAAGCGGCTTCTTCTTCGGCAATCGCTGCAGCGCGGTCGCGGTCGGCCACTTCCTTCGCCTTGCGGGCGCGGTGGTAGGCCAAGCCGGTACCGGCCGGGATCAGACGGCCGACGATGACGTTTTCCTTCAGACCACGCAGGTCGTCGACCTTGCCCATGATGGCGGCTTCGGTCAGCACGCGCGTGGTTTCCTGGAACGACGCCGCCGAGATGAAGCTGTCGGTCGACAACGATGCCTTCGTAATACCCAGCAGCAGGTTCTCGTAGGTCGCCGGACGCTTGCCCAGCGCGATCACCTTGTCGTTCTCGTCGAGCAGGTCCGAACGCTCCACCTGTTCACCCGGGATGAAGCGGGTGTCGCCGGTATCGACGATCTGTACGCGGCGCAGCATCTGACGAACAATCACTTCGATGTGCTTGTCGTTGATCTTCACGCCTTGCAGACGGTACACGTCCTGCACTTCGTCGACGATGTAGGTCGCCAGCTCTTCCACGCCCTTCAGACGCAGGATGTCGTGCGGGTCGGCCGGGCCTTCAACGATCATTTCGCCCTTGTTGACCACTTGGCCGTCGTGCACCAGCACCTGCTTTTCCTTGGCGATCAGGAACTCGTGGGCGTTGCCGTCGAGATCCGTAATCACCAGGCGCTGCTTGCCCTTGGTGTCCTTACCGAACGAAGTCGTACCGGTGACTTCCGCCAGCACGGCGGCGTCCTTCGGCGAACGGGCTTCGAACAGCTCGGCCACACGCGGCAGACCACCGGTAATGTCACGCGTCTTCTGCGATTCGGTCGGGATACGTGCCAGCACTTCACCCACGTGCACTTGCTGACCGTCCTTCACGGTGATCAGCGCGCCCACCTGGAAGCCGATGGTCACGGAGTGGTCCGTGCCCGGGATCTTCACTTCGGCGCCCGACGAGTCGAGCAGCTTCACCTGCGGACGGATGCCCTTCGTGGCAGCGGTACGACGCTTCGCATCGATGACCACCAGCGTCGACAGACCGGTCACTTCGTCCATCTGCTTGGCGACGGTCACGCCTTCTTCGACGTTCTCGAACTTGATGGTGCCCGAGTACTCCGAAATGATCGGACGCGTCAGCGGATCCCACGTGGCGAGTTGCGTGCCGGCCTTGATGGACTGACCATCCTTGACCAGCAGCGTCGCGCCGTACACGATCTTGTGGCGCTCACGCTCACGGCCGTGGTCGTCGGTGATCAGCGCTTCGCCCGAACGCGAGATGACGATCTGCTCGCCCTTCGCGTTGGTGACGTAACGCATGGTCGCCGTGAAACGCACGGTACCGGTTGCCTTCGCTTCCACGCTCGATGCCACTGCCGCACGCGATGCCGCACCACCGATGTGGAACGTACGCATCGTCAGCTGCGTGCCCGGCTCACCGATCGACTGCGCAGCGATCACGCCCACGGCTTCGCCCGAGTTCACCAGCACACCGCGGCCGAGGTCACGGCCGTAGCACTTGGCGCACAGGCCGTAACGCGTGTCGCAAGACAGCGGCGTGCGAACCTTCACTTCGTCCACGCCCAGCGCGTCGATCAGGTCCACCATGTCTTCGTCGAGCAGCGTGCCGGCTTCGATCGCGGTTTCCTGCGTTTCCGGGTTCACCACGTCGTTGACGACCACGCGGCCCAGGATACGGTCGCGCAGGGCTTCGATCACTTCACCGCCTTCGACCAGGGCCTTCATGGCCACGCCGTTGGAGGTGCCGCAATCGTCTTCCACCACCACCAGATCCTGCGTCACGTCGACCAGACGACGGGTCAGGTAACCCGAGTTCGCGGTCTTCAGTGCCGTATCAGCCAGACCCTTACGTGCACCGTGGGTCGAGATGAAGTACTGCAGAACGTTCAGGCCTTCGCGGAAGTTCGCGGTAATCGGCGTCTCAATAATCGAGCCGTCCGGCTTGGCCATCAGGCCACGCATACCTGCCAGCTGACGGATCTGCGCCGCGGAACCCCGTGCGCCCGAGTCGGCCATCATGTAGATGGAGTTGAACGACTCTTGCTTGACGGTCTTGCCGTTGCGGTCGATCACGTCTTCGGTCTGGAGCTGCTCCATCATCGCCTTGCCCACCTGGTCACCAGCGGCACCCCAGATGTCCACGACGTTGTTGTAACGCTCCTGGTCCGTCACCAGACCCGACATGTACTGCTTGTCGTATTCCTTCACCTTGGCGGCAGCCTCGGAGATGATCTTCTCCTTGGCCGGCGGCACCAGCATGTCGTCGATGGCGATCGAGATACCGGCGCGCGTTGCCAGGCGGAAGCCCGACTGCAGCAGCTTGTCTGCGAAGATCACGGTTTCGCGCAGACCACACTTGCGGAACGCCGTGTTGATCAGGCGCGAGATTTCCTTCTTCTTCAGCGGCTTGTTCAGCACCGAGAACGGCAGACCCTTCGGCAGGATCTCCGACAGGATCGCGCGACCGACCGTGGTGGCCTGCAGCGTGATCTTCGGCGCGAAGCGGGCGTCGCCGTCAGCTTCCGGGTTCACCAGGTCGTACTCGGTGATCCGCACGTTCACACGCGAAGCCAGTTCGACTTCCTTGTTCTCGTAGGCGCGGATCACTTCCGAGATGTCGGCGAACGTCATGCCTTCACCGCGGCCGTTGATCTTGTCGCGGGTCGTGTAGTACAGACCCAGCACCACGTCTTGCGACGGCACGATCGACGGATCGCCGTTGGCCGGGAACAGCACGTTGTTCGACGCCAGCATCAGCGTGCGCGCTTCCATCTGCGCTTCGAGCGACAGCGGAACGTGAACAGCCATCTGGTCACCGTCGAAGTCGGCGTTGAACGCCGCGCAAACCAGCGGGTGCAGCTGGATCGCCTTGCCTTCGATCAGCACCGGCTCGAACGCCTGGATACCCAGACGGTGCAGCGTCGGCGCACGGTTCAGCATCACCGGGTGCTCGCGGATCACCTCTTCGAGGATGTCCCACACCACCGGCGTCTGGCTTTCCACTTCCTTCTTCGCCGCCTTGATCGTGGTGGCGATGCCCATCGTTTCCAGCTTGTGGAAGATGAACGGCTTGAACAGCTCGAGCGCCATCAGCTTGGGCAGGCCGCACTGGTGCAGCTTCAGCGTCGGGCCCACCACGATGACCGAACGGCCCGAGTAGTCCACGCGCTTGCCCAGCAGGTTCTGACGGAAACGGCCGCCCTTACCCTTGATCATTTCAGCCAGCGACTTCAGCGGACGCTTGTTGGCGCCGGTCATCGCCTTGCCGCGACGGCCGTTATCCAGCAGCGAGTCCACGGCTTCCTGCAGCATGCGCTTTTCGTTGCGCACGATGATCTCCGGCGCCTTCAGCTCCAGCAGTCGCTTCAGACGGTTGTTCCGGTTGATCACGCGGCGATACAGGTCGTTCAGGTCCGACGTGGCGAAACGGCCGCCGTCCAGCGGCACCAGCGGACGCAGCTCGGGCGGCAGCACCGGCAGCACTTCGAGGATCATCCAGTCCGGCTTGATGCCCGAACGCTGGAATGCCTCGAGCACCTTCAGGCGCTTGGCGAACTTCTTGATCTTGGCTTCCGAGCCCGTGGCCTGCAGCTCAGCGCGGATCGTCTCGATCTGCTTCTCGATGTCGATACCGCGCAGCAGCTCGCGAATGCCTTCGGCGCCCATCATGGCGACGAATTCGCCTTCGCCGTACTCGTCGCACTTGGCCAGGTAGTCGTCTTCCGACATGATCTGGCTCTTCTTGAGCGCGGTCATGCCCGGCTCAACCACGACGAATGCTTCGAAGTACAGCACGCGCTCGATGTCGCGCAGCGTCATGTCGAGCACCATGCCCAGACGCGACGGCAGCGACTTCAGGAACCAGATGTGCGCGGTCGGCGCAGCCAGTTCGATGTGGCCCATGCGCTCGCGGCGCACCTTGGCCAGCGTCACCTCAACGCCGCACTTCTCGCAGATCACGCCACGGTGCTTCAGGCGCTTGTACTTGCCGCACAGGCACTCGTAGTCCTTGATCGGGCCGAAGATCTTGGCGCAGAACAGACCGTCACGCTCGGGCTTGAACGTACGGTAGTTGATGGTCTCGGGCTTCTTGACTTCGCCGAACGACCACGAACGGATTTTCTCAGGCGACGCGAGGCCGATCTTGATCGCGTCAAACTGCTCTTCTTGCTGTACCTGACGGAATAGGTCGAGCAATGCTTTCATTCCAAACTCCTTGAGTTTGAGGCTGGCGTCTTGGTGTGACCCAAAGGCGCCGACCCTAAATCTTCGTCAATGGCTGCTGTTACCAGGGCATGGCGATGTGCTGCCACGCCCTCACCGCATCGGCGCTTAGTTGCGCTCGAGGTCGATGTCGATACCCAGCGAGCGGATTTCCTTCACCAGCACGTTGAACGATTCCGGCATGCCGGCATCGATCGAGTGCTCGCCCTTGACGATGTTCTCGTACACCTTGGTCCGGCCGTTCACGTCATCCGACTTCACGGTCAGCATTTCCTGCAGCACGTAGGACGCGCCGTACGCTTCGAGTGCCCACACTTCCATTTCACCGAAACGCTGGCCACCGAACTGGGCCTTACCGCCCAGCGGCTGCTGCGTCACCAGCGAGTACGGACCGGTCGAACGCGCGTGCATCTTGTCGTCGACCAAGTGGTGCAGCTTCAGCATGTGCATCACGCCCAGCGTGACCGGACGCTCGAAGGCTTCCCCGGTGCGGCCGTCGAACAGCGTGACCTGCTGCTTGGAAGCGGTCAGGCCCTTCTCCTTCGCGATGTCTTCCGGATAGGCGAGGTCCAGCATGCGGCGGATTTCATCCTCATGCGCACCATCGAACACCGGCGTCGCGAACGGCACGCCCTTCTTCAGGTTCTCGGCCAGTTCGAGCACTTCAGCGTCCGACAGGCTGTCCAGATCTTCAACCTTGCCGCTCTCGTTGTAGATCTGACCCAGCAGCTTGCGGATCTCGGCAGCCTTGGCTTGCGCCTTGAGCATGTTGCCGATGCGCTCGCCCAGACCGCGTGCGGCCCAGCCCAGGTGGGTTTCGAGAATCTGACCCACGTTCATCCGCGAAGGCACGCCCAGCGGGTTCAGCACGATGTCGGCAGGTGTGCCGTCGGCCATGTAGGGCATGTCTTCGATCGGGGTGATCTTCGACACAACACCCTTGTTACCGTGACGGCCTGCCATCTTGTCGCCAGGCTGCAGGCGACGCTTCACGGCCAGGTAAACCTTGACCATCTTGATCACGCCCGGCGGCAGTTCGTCGCCTTGCGTGAGCTTCTTGCGCTTCTCTTCGAACGCGAGATCGAAGTCGTGGCGCTTCTGCTCGATGGCGACCTTCACGGCCTCCAGTTGCAACGCGACTTCGTCTTCGGCCGGGCGGATGTCGAACCAGTGCCACTTGTCCAGATCGGCCAGGTATTCCTTCGTGAGCGCGGTGCCCTTGGCCAGCTTCTTCGGGCCGCCGTTGGCAACCTTGCCCACCAGCAGACGCTCCAGACGCTGGAAGGCATCGCCTTCCACGATACGCAGCTGGTCGTTTAGGTCCAGGCGGTAGCGCTTCAGTTCTTCGTCGATGATCGACTGGGCGCGCTTGTCACGCACCACGCCTTCACGCGTGAAGACCTGCACGTCGATCACGGTACCGCTCATGCCCGAAGGCACGCGCAGCGAAGTGTCCTTCACGTCGGACGCCTTCTCACCGAAGATCGCACGCAGCAGCTTCTCTTCCGGCGTCAGCTGGGTCTCGCCCTTGGGCGTGACCTTGCCGACCATCACGTCGCCCGCTTCCACTTCTGCGCCGATGTACGTGATGCCCGACTCGTCCAGGCGAGCCAGTTGGGCTTCGGCCAGGTTCGAGATATCGCGCGTGATTTCTTCCGGTCCGAGCTTGGTGTCGCGAGCAACGACCGACAGCTCCTCGATGTGGATCGAGGTGTAGCGGTCTTCAGCCACGACGCGCTCCGAGATCAGGATCGAATCCTCGAAGTTGTAGCCGTTCCAGGGCATGAACGCGACCAGCATGTTCTGGCCGAGCGCCAGCTCGCCCATGTCGGTCGAGGCGCCGTCAGCGATCACGTCGCCGCGGGCAACGACGTCGCCCACCTTGACCATCGGACGCTGGTTGATGTTCGTGTTCTGGTTCGAACGCGTGTACTTGATCAGGTTGTAGATATCGACGCCGACTTCACCAGCGACGGCTTCGGCATCGTTCACGCGGATCACCACGCGGTTCGCGTCAACGTAGTCGACCACGCCGCCACGGGTTGCCTGCACGGCGGTACCCGAGTCCACTGCCACGGTGCGCTCGACGCCGGTACCCACCAGCGGCTTGTCTGCGCGCAGGCAAGGCACGGCCTGACGCTGCATGTTTGCGCCCATCAGTGCACGGTTTGCATCATCGTGCTCGAGGAACGGCACCAGCGAAGCTGCAGCCGACACGATCTGCGACGGTGCCACGTCGATGTACTGCACGCGGTCCGGCGTGACCATACGGGTTTCACGCTCGCTGCCTTCACGCGCGGAGACCAGTTCGTCGATCAGGTTGCCATCCTTGTCCAGCGTCGCGTTGGCCTGCGCCACCACGTACTTGCCTTCCTCGATGGCCGACAGGTAATCCACCTGGTCGGTCAGCTTGCCGTTTTCAACCTTGCGGTACGGCGTTTCGAGGAAGCCGTAGTCGTTCAGTTGTGCGTACAGCGCCAGCGAGTTGATCAGACCGATGTTCGGGCCTTCCGGCGTTTCGATCGGGCACACGCGGCCGTAGTGGGTCGGGTGCACGTCACGGACTTCAAAGCCCGCACGCTCGCGCGTCAGACCGCCCGGACCCAGTGCCGAGATACGACGCTTGTGCGTGACTTCCGACAGCGGGTTGGTCTGGTCCATGAACTGCGACAGCTGCGACGAACCGAAGAACTCGCGAATCGCCGACGAAATCGGCTTCGAGTTGATCAGGTCGTGCGGCATCAGGTTTTCCGTCTCGGCCTGGCCCAGACGTTCCTTCACGGCACGCTCAACACGCGACAGACCGGCACGGAACTGGTTTTCCGCCAGTTCGCCGACGCAACGCACGCGACGGTTGCCGAGGTGGTCGATATCGTCCACTTCGCCCTTGCCGTTACGCAGGTTCACCAGCAGCTTGATCGTGTCGAGGATGTCCTCGTCCGTCAGCACCATCGGGCCGGTACCGGCCGAACGGTTCAGGCGGCTGTTGACCTTCATGCGACCAACACGCGACAGGTCGTACGAGTCTTCGCTGTAGAACAGACGTTGGAACAGCGCTTCAACGGCGTCTTCGGTCGGCGGCTCGCCGGGGCGCATCATGCGGTAGATGGCGATACGCGCGGCGGTCTGGTCGGCCGTATCATCCGTGCGCAGCGTGGCTGACATGTACGGACCTTGATCCAAGTCGTTCGTGTACAGCGTCTGGATTTCCTTCACGCCGGCGTCGCGCAGCTTCTCGAGCACGCCTTCGGTCAGTTCGTCGTTGGCGTTGGCCAGGACTTCACCGGTATCCGGATCGACGATGTTCTTCGCCAGCACGCGGCCCAGCAGGTAGTCTTCCGGCACGCTGATCAGCTTGGTGCCCGCGGAATCCAGGTCGCGGATGTGCTTGGCGTTGATGCGCTTGTCCTTCTCGACGACGACCTTGCCGTTCTTGTCGGAAATGTCGAAGCGAGCGACTTCACCGCGCAGACGCTCGGGCACGAACTCCATCAGTGCGCCTTCGGTCTTCAGCGTGAAGTTATCGAACACGAAGAAGTGCGCCAGGATCTGCTCCGGCGTCAGACCGATCGACTTCAGCAGGATCGTCACCGGCATCTTGCGGCGGCGGTCAACGCGGAAGTACAGGATATCCTTCGGGTCGAATTCGAAATCGAGCCACGAGCCGCGGTACGGAATGATCCGCGCCGAGAACAGCAGCTTGCCCGAGCTGTGCGTCTTGCCCTTGTCGTGCTCGAAGAACACGCCCGGCGAGCGGTGCAGCTGGGACACGATCACACGTTCCGTCCCGTTGATCACGAACGAACCGGTGGAGGTCATGAGCGGAATTTCGCCCATGTAGACTTCCTGCTCCTTGATCTCCTTGACCTTGGTGGGATTCTCGCGGTCGTTGATGATCAAGCGCACTTTTGCGCGCAGCGCCGAGTGGAAGGTCAGACCACGCTGCTGACATTCCTTGACGTCAAACGGCGGGTTGGACAGGTGGTACGACACGAACTCCATGCGTGCCAGACCATTGTGCGACACGATGGGGAAAATGGCGTTGAACGCCGCTTGCAGACCTTCGCTCTTGCGTTGTGCAACAGGAGCGTTCTCCTGCAAGAACTGGGCATACGATTGAATCTGGGTGGCAAGCAGGAAGGGAACCTGATGAACCGTTGCGCGTTTCGCGAAACTCTTGCGAATACGCTTCTTCTCGGTAAAGCTGTACGCCATGGGATCTCCGAATCATCGCAAGTGCGCGCGACGGACTTAAGGCGATAAGGCACGCCTGACACTTGAGGTGTTCAGCGACTGGTGACGGGATTTGGCGGTTGGCCGCTACCAACCTCTGGCTGACGGTACTGCGCGCGCCACCCGCACATGGACCCATGGAGTCCATGCTACGGACGGGGGAGTACCCGACCAAACTTGCCTTCTGCAGTCGGTTCAGAAGACAAACATCAGCGGACTGCGAACTGCCTAGTGTGCCACTGATGTTTGGCCTCTGCTGGCCTTGCCCAGGCCGGCTGCCGGAAAATCCGGCAAAGAGACTTCAACGATACTTACAGCGTGATTGCGGGATCGCCCAACAATCGGTCCTACAAGCGCAAAAAGGCTGGCGCCGGGAAATCTCCCTTTGCCAGCCTCTATCGCGTACCGAGTACGGCACGCGAGACCTGCACTTACTTGGCTTCGGCTTCCGCGCCGGCTTCCACCAGCTTCTTCACCAGCTCGTCGGCGGTCTTCTTGTCGACGCCTTCCTTCACGGGCTTCGGTGCGCCATCGACCAGGTCCTTGGCTTCCTTCAGGCCCAGGCCGGTGATTTCACGCACGGCCTTGATGACGCCAACCTTGTTCGCGCCGGCGCTCTTCAGCGTCACGGTGAATTCGGTTTGCTCTTCAGCGGCAGCAGCGCCACCAGCAGCAGCCGGACCGGCCACGGCCACGGCAGCAGCCGACACGCCAAACTTCTCTTCGAACGCCTTGACCAGGTCGTTCAGTTCCATCACGGACATCGCGCCAACGGCTTCCAGGATGTCGTCTTTGGTGATTGCCATTTGAATAACTCCAGAATGTGATTCGGTATCGATCGTGCGATCTGTAAGCGGTGCAGCAACCTATTAGGCCGCTGCAGCCTCGCCTTCGCCTTGCTTGGCAGCCAGGGCACCCAGGGCGCGGGCAAAGCCCGACACCGGAGCCTGCATGACGAACAGCAGCTTGCTGAGCAGTTCTTCGCGGCTCGGGATCGTTGCCAGCGCCTTCACGGCGTCGACGTCGAGAACCTTGCCATCGTACGAACCGGCGCGCAGCACCAGCTTGTCATTGCCCTTGGCGAAATCGTTCAGCACCTTGGCCGGGGCCACTGCATCTTCGGAAATACCGTAGATCAGCGGGCCAGTCAGTTGCTCGGCGAGTTCGGCAAACGGCGTGCCTTCAACAGCGCGGCGTGCCAGCGTGTTCTTCAGAACGCGCAGGTAGACGCCTTGCTGGCGCGCTTGCGCGCGCAGCTTGGTCAGATCGCCAACCGTGATACCGCGATATTCAGCGACGACGATGGTCGAGGCCTTGGCGACTTGCGCCGTTACCTCGGCCACGACGGCCTTCTTATCTTCGAGATTGAGTGCCACGGTTAAGCTCCAAAACGACTTCGATTTCCGCAGTCACTGCGGTCACCTCGGTCAGTCCAAAAGTACGGCGTCCGATTGGCACAAATCACTTCGGCAATACCAAAGTCACTCATTCCCTTCGGGGGCGCCATCTGCGTTGGCTAAGCATCGCCTCCGTTTCCGGGGGGATCCGCGATTAAGGTGTTGGCCCCAAGGAGCCCTTCACCGCCAACGGTCTTTGATAACCAGCGGCGTTGGCCTGCTTGCGCAAACGTCTACCACTGCCCAAAGTCTTGTCCCTCAAACTTCGAGGGTCCGCGTGGCCGGGGCCGCGCGAGAGAAAACTGCTAGCACCAGGATGGTTATCGGGCCACCCAGTGCGAATGATCGAGAACGATCAGGCAGCCAGGGTCGCCTGGTCAACGCGCACGCCCACGCCCATCGTCGACGAGACGGCGACCTTGCGCAGGTACACACCCTTGCTCGATGCCGGCTTGGCCTTGGTCAGTGCGTCCAGCAGTGCAGCCAGGTTGCTCTTCAGCGCTGCCGGCTCGAACGAGCGGCGGCCGATGGTGGCGTGGATAATACCGGCCTTGTCGACACGGAATTGAACCTGACCAGCCTTGGCGTTCTTCACGGCCGTAGCAACGTCCGGCGTCACGGTGCCGACCTTCGGGTTCGGCATCAGGCCGCGCGGGCCCAGGATCTGACCCAGCGTACCGACCACGCGCATCGTGTCCGGCGAAGCGATCACGACGTCGAAGTCCATCTTGCCGGCCTTGATCTGCTCGGCAAGGTCTTCCATGCCGACGATCTCAGCGCCAGCAGCCTTGGCTTGCTCGGCCTTGTCGCCTTGGGCGAACACGGCCACACGCACCGACTTGCCGGTACCAGCAGGCAGCACCACCGAGCCACGGACGACTTGGTCCGACTTCTTTGCATCGATGCCCAGTTGCACAGCCACGTCGATGGACTCATCGAACTTGGCGCTGGCGCATTCCTTGACGAGGCTCAGCGCTTCGTCGATCGGGTAGAACTTGGTACGTTCGACCTTGGCCTTGTTCGCGGCCGCACGCTTCGAAATCTTTGCCATGATTACAGGCCCTCCACCGTGATACCCATCGAACGGGCGCTACCGGCGATCGTACGCACGGCAGCGTCCAGATCAGCTGCGGTAAGGTCAGCGTTCTTCGCCTTGGCGATTTCTTCTGCCTGAGCGCGGGTGATCTTGCCGACCTTGTCGGTATGCGGCTTGGCGGAACCCTTCTGGATACCGGCAGCCTTCTTGATGAGCACGGTCGCCGGCGGCGACTTCATCACGAAGGTGAAGCTCTTGTCGGCGAAGGCGGTGATCACCACCGGCACCGGCAGGCCCGGTTCCATACCTTGAGTCTGCGCGTTGAACGCCTTGCAGAACTCCATGATGTTCAGACCACGCTGACCCAGGGCCGGGCCGACGGGCGGGGACGGATTTGCTTTACCAGCCGGAATTTGCAGCTTGATAAAGCCAATAATTTTCTTGGCCATCTTGACTCCAATCCGGATTGCCTAGCTCAAACAACCATGGCAATCCTGTTGAGTGGTAACGCATCGGCGCAAGACCGACGCTCCTCTGTTGGCGCAGGCGGCTTCGCCACCGTTGCCCGCCAAGTCCAGTGGACCGGGCGAATGGCGCGGTGGCTTACGCCACCACACCGATTTCTTAAACCTTTTCGACCTGACCGAACTCGAGTTCGACCGGCGTCGCACGCCCGAAGATCGTCACGGAAACGCGCAGGCGCGACTTCTCGTAGTTCACTTCCTCGACGTTGCCGTTGAAGTCGGTAAACGGACCTTCCTTGACGCGCACCATTTCGCCCACTTCGAACAGCGTCTTGGGACGCGGTTTCTCGACCCCTTCCTGGATCTGGGCCATGATCTTGTCGACTTCGCTCTTGGAAATCGGCGAGGGACGATTGCCCGTACCACCAATGAAACCGGTCACTTTGGAAGTGTTCTTCACCAAGTGCCAGGTCTCGTCGGTCATCTCCATTTCGACAAAGACGTAACCGGGGAACAGGCGGCGCTCAGTCACGGTCTTGCGACCGCTCTTGCTCTCCATCACCTCTTCCGACGGCACCAGAATCTGGCCGAACAGATGTTGCAGGCCTTCGCGCTCAATGCGCTCCTGCAGCGCGCGTTGCACGCTTTTCTCCATGCCCGAATAGGCATGCACGACATACCAGCGCTTCTTCGAGGCCGGCGCGGACGAATCCGTGGACGTGTCGTTCACTACGTTATCCGTCATGGCTTCACCCGATTATTTCCAGCCCAGCACGAGCGAGAAGATCACCCACTCGATGAGCTTGTCCGCAGACCACAGGAACAAGGCCATGATCACGACGAACGCGAACACCAGACCGGTCATCTGCCCGGCTTCCTTGCGCGTCGGCCACACCACCTTTCGAACTTCACGGTACGACTCGCGCGCGAACTCGATGAAGCCTTGCCCAGGGGCAGACACCAACGCAACGGCTGCGCCCAGCACCAGCCCGCCGATCAGCGAGGCGGCACGGACGTAGCTCGGCTGTTGTGCCAGCAGATAAAAACCGATCACCCCAGCAACCAGCAGCAGGAACGCCAAGACCAGCAGCCATTTGCCGCTGGCGGTGTTGACGGTTTCGACGTTCGGATTGGCCATGTTTCCCAAACGAGACTAAGCCGCGTGGCGCGTATTCCTGCGCGACGCGGCTGATGAATTGGCAGGGGCAGAGGGAATCGAACCCCCAACCTTCGGTTTTGGAGACCGACGCTCTGCCAGTTGAGCTATACCCCTAGAACAACTTTGGGGTTGCCATTTCGGTCAACCCCACTCTGGCACTTCACGTGCGGCCGGTTGGCAGCCGCACGGAAGAGTTACAGCATTTACTTCAGGATCTTGGCAACGACGCCAGCACCCACGGTACGGCCGCCTTCACGGATTGCGAAGCGCAGGCCTTCTTCCATGGCGATCGGGGCGATCAGCTTGACAGTGATCGACACGTTGTCGCCCGGCATAACCATTTCCTTGCCTTCCGGCAGGGCGATCGAGCCAGTCACGTCCGTCGTACGGAAGTAGAACTGCGGGCGGTAGTTGTTGAAGAACGGCGTGTGACGGCCACCTTCGTCCTTCGACAGGATGTAGACCTCGCCCGTGAATTCCGTGTGCGGCTTGATCGAGCCCGGCTTGGCCAGCACTTGGCCGCGCTGGACGTCTTCGCGCTTCGTACCGCGCAGCAGAATACCGACGTTGTCGCCTGCCTGACCTTGGTCCAGCAGCTTGCGGAACATTTCCACGCCCGTGCAAGTCGTCTTGTCGATCTTCGGCTTGTCGCCGTCCATGGCGATACCGACGATTTCGATTTCTTCGCCGACCTTCACGACGCCGCGCTCGATACGGCCGGTCACCACGGTGCCGCGACCCGAGATCGAGAACACGTCTTCCACCGGCATCAGGAACGTGCCGTCAACAGCGCGCTCCGGCGTCGGGATGTAGGTGTCCAGTGCGTCGGCCAGATTCATGATGGCCACTTCGCCCAGCTCGCCCTTGTCGCCTTCCAGCGCCAGCTTGGCCGAACCCTTGATGATCGGGGTGTCGTCGCCCGGGAAGTCGTACTTCGACAGAAGTTCGCGCACTTCCATCTCGACCAGCTCCAGCAGCTCAGCGTCGTCCACCATGTCGCACTTGTTCAGGAAGACGATGATGTACGGCACGCCGACCTGACGGGCCAGCAGGATGTGCTCACGCGTTTGCGGCATCGGGCCGTCAGCGGCCGAGCAAACCAGGATGGCGCCGTCCATCTGGGCGGCACCGGTAATCATGTTCTTGACGTAGTCGGCGTGGCCCGGGCAGTCAACGTGCGCGTAGTGGCGGTTGGCCGTTTCGTACTCGATGTGCGCGGTGTTGATCGTGATGCCGCGTGCCTTTTCTTCCGGCGCTGCGTCAATTTCGTCGTACTTCTTCGCGGTACCACCGAACTTGCTCGACAGCACGGTTGCGATCGCTGCGGTCAGCGTCGTCTTGCCATGGTCAACGTGACCAATCGTACCAACGTTCACGTGCGGCTTGGTCCGCTCGAACTTTTCCTTTGCCATG
>NZ_JAMXHU010000008.1:0-53976 GCF_023955645.1 Ralstonia mojiangensis
AGATGGCGTCCGCGCGGGTGAAATCGTCAAGCGTGACGGTGCCCTTGCCAACGCCGATGCTGCCCCGCATGCCCGTGCCGGAGGGCTCGTGGCACATGTTGGAGCAGTCGGGGAAGTTGTTCGTGCCATAGGCGCGCACGAACAACTGGTAGAGGAAGGCGGCCTCATTGCTGGTGCGGCCAGAGGTGTAGAAGATCGCCTGGTTCGGATCGGGCAACGCACGCAGGTGCTGCGCGACGAGCGCGAAGGCGGCGTTCCAGTCGATCGGGACGTACTTGTCGCTGGCTGCGTCGTAGGCCATCGGGTGCGTCAGGCGCCCCTGATCTTCCAGCGCGTAGTCGGACCACTCCGCCAGTTCGCGCACGGTGTGCTGTGCGAAGAACTCCGGCGTGGTGCGGCGGGACGTGGCTTCGGCAGCCACGGCTTTGACGCCGTTTTCGCAGAACTCGAAGGTGGAGGCGTGGTCCCGGTCAGGCCAGGCGCAGCCGGGGCAGTCGAAGCCGTCGGGCTGGTTGGCTGACAGCATCGTCTTGGCGCCCTTGGCCGCGATGCCCTGAGACAGCAATTGATGTGCAACGCTCTTGAGCGCGCCCCAGCCACCGGCCGGATGACGGTAGAACTCGATTTTCTGGTGCTTCATGGGTGGCGGGGCGGCTTTGAATCACGTATTAGGAGAACAGAACGGCAGCTTTTTGGAGTGTAATCCAAACCCCCCAGCCTAACGGCAGGCCCACGGCAGCCCAAGCCAGCACGACGGCCACGGCTGAGCCGGGATGCGCGTTCCATTCCAGCGACGTTTCCGGCGCGATCACCGACGGCGTCGGGCTCTTGGTGGCCGCAGCGTGACGCAGCTCGTCGAGTTGCGCTTCGGTCATGAAGTGCTTCGCGTTGACGGGGCGCACCAGCAGGTTGCAGATGAAGCCGAGGATCAGCAGGCCGGCCAGGATCATCATCGTGATGTCGTACACGGCCGCGCGTTCCACGCCATGGGCGATCTGGTATTCGCGCAGGTAGTTCACCAGCACGGGGCCCAGAATGCCGGCCGTCGACCACGCCGTGAGCAGGCGGCCGTGGATGGCGCCCACCATTTGCGTGCCGAACATGTCAGCCAGATAGGCCGGCACGGTCGCAAAACCGCCGCCGTACATCGACAGGATCACGCAAAAGGCCAGTGCGAACAGGGCGATATTGCCCGTGTGCGACGTCCACGGAATCGATGCGTACAGCACGAAGCCGAGCACGAAAAAGATCGCGTACGTCATCTTGCGGCCCAGGCGGTCTGACAGCGATGCCCAGAAGAAACGGCCGCCGATATTGAACAGGCTCAGCAGACCCGTGAAGCCAGCAGCGATGGCCGCGATCTGGCCCTTTTGCACAGCGGTCAGGTCCATGAACGACGTCGTCACGCCCAGCAGCTTTCCACCGAAGACTTCCTGCAGCAGCGGCGAGGCCATGCCCAGCACGCCAATACCGGCCGATACGTTCAGGCACAGCACGGCCCAGATCAGCCAGAACTGCGGCGTCTTCAGGGCTTCATTGGCGTGGACGTGGCGTTGCGTGACCATCGTGTCTTTCGCCTTGGCGGGCGAGGGTGTCCATCCCGCAGGTTTCCAGCCCGTGGGCGGTACGCGGTAACCCAGCGCACCGGCCATCATGAACACGAAGTAGATGCCGGCCAGTACGATAAACGTTTGCGACACGCCGACCGATTCGGGCGTGGCAAACAGCTTCATCAAGCGGTCAGCCAGCGGGGCGCCGATCATCGCGCCGCCGCCGAAGCCCATGATGGCCATGCCGGTCGCCATGCCGCGCTTGTCTGGAAACCACTTGATCAGCGTCGACACGGGTGAGATGTAGCCCAGCCCAAGGCCGATGCCGCCGATCACGCCCGAGCCAACCCAGAGCAGCCACAGCTGGTGCATCTGGATGCCAAGCGCGGAAATCAGCAAGCCGCCGCACCAGCACACAGCCGACACGACGCCAGCCTTGCGCGGGCCAACGCGCTCGAGCCAGCCGCCCCACATGGCTGCGGATGCGCCCAGGAAAACGAAGAACAGCGTGAACATCCAGCCCAGGCTGGACACGCGCCAATCACAAGTGGTGGTGAACAGCTCGGCGATCAACGAGACATCGGCGCCGCAGGTGAGCGGCTTGGTGATGCCCAGCGCGCGGCCAAGCGGCAGCCAGAAGACGGAGAAACCGTAGGCCATGCCGATGCACAGATGGATGGCCAGCGCGGCAGGCGGAACCAGCCAGCGGTTGAAACCAACCGCGGCGACGGTGCGCTCGCGCGAAAAAAATGGATGCAGGACTGCTTCGGACATCGAATCCCCCCGGATAAGTTGAGCCCGTGTTGTGACGTATGTTGTGAAACGTTGCGGCCGCGCCGGTCATTGCCGGTGCGTGCCAGTCGACTGCAGTTGGACTGCGCCGACATTGCCCGCGAAAGATAGTGGGGCAGCATGTTCTAGATCAATAGTTGTAGTCACCCGTTGTATTGCGAATTGCGCAACGTACAGCCTAATTGCTTAATTTATGTGACTTAAAACATAAATATCCGGGTGGGAAAGGTGGCGCTGCTGTTCAACCGATAACCGCCGGAGCGTGGTGTGCCGTCAGCCCCTAACCGCTGCGTTTGACCACGGGCAGGCGATTGCTCGCTGGCGGAACTCATCTGCCAACGCGCGCAAGCAGGTGAGGGCGGATTGCATTTCCTCTGCCCGCTGCGGATATGGCCCAATGCTCTGCGCAGCGCGCTCGATGCGGCGGGCAGCATCGCCAATCGACTGATGCCCCAGCATGCGCGCGGAGCCGACGATGCGGTGCGCCGCTTCAACAATCTGCGCATCTTCGCCGCCGTGGATGGCGTTCTCCAGGTTGGCGAGATCCTGTTCTGCCGTCTCGCAAAATAGATCGACGATAAAACGCCATTGCTGCAGATCATTGCCAAACAGCTCGATGAGTGTGGCGACAACCTGCGGCGGGAACTGGGCGGCGACGCTGGGGGGGACATTGGACGTGGGGAGCATGGTGGCGATGCGTGCGATGAGAACCAGAGGCGCACTCTGCTCGCCTCGGCTACGCGTCACCATGAGATTGGTCCGATTCTGGCGTGGGCCCAAATGAAAACGGGCACACCGCCGGTTAAGCGATGTGCCCGTTGTGCATTCAGCACCCGCGCGGCCTAAGGCAGCATGGCCGCTGTCGGATTGACGTCCGCATCGCGCGAGGGCGGCCGGCGATGACGGTGCGCCCACGTAAAGACCACCGGCAGCACCAGCAGCGTGAGAATCGTCGTGGTGACCATGCCGCCGACGATGACCAGCGCCAGCGGGCGCTGCGCCTCCGAGCCGATGCTGTGCGACAGCGCCGCCGGCAACAGGCCCAGGCCGGCCAGCATGGCCGTCATGATCACCGGGCGCAGGCGCAGTGCGGCGCCGTCCACGGTGGCTTCGCGCACGTTTTCGGATTGCGCCAGCCGATTGACGTACGAGATCAGGATCACCCCGTCCTGGATGGCGATGCCGAACAACGACAGGAAGCCAATCCCCGCCGAAATTGATAACGTTTCATGCGCGATATGCAGCGCCAGCAGCCCCCCGATGGCGGCAAACGGCACATTCAGCACCACCATCAGCGCATCCTTGAAGTTGCCGAACGTGCTGTACAGCAGCAGGAAGATCACGAGAATCGTCAACGGCACGATCACCATCAGCTTGCTCTGGGCGACCTTCATCTCGTTGAACTGGCCATCCCACTTGACGGTGTAGCCCTCGGGCAACTGCACGCCGTCGCCCACTACGCGCTGTGCTTCGTCCACGGCGCTGCCCAGGTCACGGCCGCGCACACCGAACTTGATGGCGATGTAGCGCTTGCCGAGTTCGCGGTAGATGAAGAACGGGCCGTCGGTCATTTCCACCTTGGCGATCATCGACAACGGGATGTGCTGGCCATCGGGCGTGTCGATCAGCAGTTCGCGGATGGCGTCGTACGACGCGCGTGCCTGCTGGTTCAGCCGCACCGCCAGGCCGAACGACTTTTCGCCCTCCAGGATCTGCGTGACCGGTGCGCCGCCGATGGCGTATTGCACGAGGTTCTGCACGTCGCTCACGTTGATGTTGAAGCGAGCAGCCGCCTGGCGGTCGATCGAAACGTTCAGCGTCGGCTGGCCCAGCTCGCGGAAGATGCCCACGTCCACCAGGCCCGAGACCTTCTTGAGCTGCGCCTGGATTTCGTTGGCCTTGGCTTCGAGCATGTTGAGGTCATTGCCGAACAGCTTGACCGAGTTCTCGCCCTTCACGCCCGAGAGCGCTTCATCCACGTTGTCCTGGATGTATTGCGAGAAGTTGTATTCGATGCCTGGGATCTTCTCCAGATGCTTGGATAGCCGTTCGACGAGTTGCCCCTTCGTCATGCCGGCGGGCCATTGGTCGGGCGGTGCGAAATACAGACCGTATTCCTGGTTGAACACGCCGGTGGAATCGGTGCCGTCATCGGGGCGGCCGATCTGCACCGAAACCTGGTTGATTTCCGGCTGCTTGACGAAGTACGCGCGTAGGTCGTTGGCTACTGACGACGAGTAGTCCAGGTCGACCGTGTTGGGCAACGTAATGCGCAGCCACAGGTTGTTTTCTTCCAGCGTCGGGAGGAACTCCGTACCGAGGAAGGTGGCGCTATACAACGTCAGAACGAGCGCCGTGATGGCCGTGGCAAAGACGGCCATTGGGCGTGCAATCAGCTTGCGCAGCAGTGGTTTGTACCAGCGCAGAATCGCCGTAATAAACGCCGGCGAATGCGGATGCAGCGTCTTGCCGAACACGAACGACGTGGTGGCCGGCACGAAGGTCAGACTCAGCACGATCGACGCCATCAGCGCAAAGCCCATCGTGAACGCCATCGGCTTGAAGATGATGCCTTCCACGCCCCCGATGAAGAACAGCGGCGAATACGCCACGATGATGATGCCGGTGGAAAAGATCATCGCGCGTTGCACTTCGCTGGTCGCCTTGACGATGGCGTCATCCAGTTTCTCGGCGCCTTCTTCCAGGTGCCGCATGATGTTTTCCATCACGATCACGGCCGCGTCGACAATCACCCCAAAGTCGATCGCCCCAAGCGAGATCAAATTGGCCGGCACATGGAAGTGCTCCATGCTGATGAATGACACGCACAGCGCCAGCGGAATCACCGCCGCCACCACAGCCGCCGCCCGGAAGTTGCCCAGGAAGACGAACAGCACGGCGAGCACCAGCGAGATGCCGACCACCAGCGTGTGTTCGACCGTGCCCATGGTGATGTCGAGCAGCACCTGGCGGTCGTAGAACGGCTTGATCTGAATGCTCTTGGGCAGGATGCCGTTGTTCAGCTCCGTTACCTTTTCGCGCACCTTGGCCAGCACCTCGCTGGCGTTGGCGTCGCGCTTGAGCAGCACGATGCCTTCCACCACGTCGGGCTGATCGTTGTATTGCACCTGGCCCAGACGCTGCACGTTGCCGACTTCCACCTCGGCAATATCGCGCACGCGCACCGGCACGCCGTTGTTGGCGGCCACCACCACGTTGCGGATGTCATCTACCGTTTGCAGCAGGCCGACGCCCCGCACGACGAACTGCTGCTCGCCGTCGCGCAGCAGATTGCCGCCGGTGTTGTTGTTGGCGTTGCCGATGGCCGCGATGAGCTGTGACAGCGTGATGCCGTACGACTGCAGCTTCGCCGGCGACGGCACGATGTGATACTCCTTCACCTTGCCGCCGAAGGAGCTGACGTCCGCCACGCCCTGCACGTGCTTCAGCTCTTTGGTGATGTCGTAGTCCTGATAGCTCTTGAGCGTGGTGAGGTCTACGCCGTTGCCCACCAGGCGAAAACGCATGATCTCGCCTGTGGCGTCGGAGTCCGGACTCAGCGATGGCTGCACGCCAGTCGGCAGATTGGCTGCCGCTACATATTGCGAGAAGTTCTGCCGCGCCTTGAAGCTGTCGGTGCCTTCCTTGAACTTGAGCGTCACCACCGACAGCCCGAACAGCGATACCGAGCGGAACGACTGCACATCCGGCACGCCGGCCAGCGCGTTTTCAATCGGGATGGTGATCTGCTGTTCGACTTCGGTCGTGCTGCGGCCCGGCCATTGCGTGATGGCCTGAACCGACAACGGCGCCACGCCTGGATACGCCTGCAGCGGCAGCTCGCGGAACGCCAGCACGCCCGCTACCAGCAGCGCGATCGCCAGGAAAACGATCAGCAGCCGCCGCTTGAGAATGCCCGCGATGGGGTTGAAGCCCATGCCTACGCCCCCGCCTTGACAATCATCTCATTGAGCAGGGCGGCGCCGCGCACGACCACCTGCGACGAGGCCTCAAGCCCGGCCGTCACGGCAAAGTTGCCGTCGGTGCCGGTGTCTTTACCGTGCACTTCCACGCGCTTGAAGTGCGTGGCATCGCTCTGCACGATCACGTAGTAGCTGCCGTGGTCTTTCACCAAGGCGGCCTTCGGCACCACCGTGGCTTGGCCGCTGCCGGTCTGGATGCGCGCGGTGGCGTACATCTCGGGGCGCAGCAAGCCGTCGGTGTTGGGCACGTCGCAGCGCACCGTCAGGGTGTGCGTGGCGGGGTCGATGTTCGGGGCGATAAAGCTCACTCGGCCAGTGAACTCGCGGTCCGGATACGCCGCCGTGTGCAGCGAGATCGGCTGGCCGATCCGCACGCTGGCAATGTCGTTCTCGTACACATTGCCCGTGAACCACAGCACACGCGTATCGACGATGCTCATGAACGAGTCGCCCACGTTCAGGAAGGCGCCCGGGTCCATGTTGCGCTTGACGATCGTGCCCGAGATGGGCGCGCGCAGCGTGAGGTGTTCAGCGGGCGTGCCGCGCTTGGCAATCTGCGCGACATCGGCATCGGACATGCCCAGCACATGCAGGCGGCCCGCGGCGGACTGCACAGTGGCGTCTGCATCGTCCTGCAGATCCTTCATGTTGGAACCCTTGAGCTGGCGGGCGGTATTCAGCGCCAGCAGGTATTCCTTCTGTGCCGAGATGAAGTCTGGCGAGTAGAGCTGAGCAATCGGTTGGCCCTCACGCACCAGCGCACCTTCGAACAGAAGAATCTGGTCCAGCCGCCCAGCCACGCGCGCCGATGCCAGCTTGGTGCGCTCGGCGTTATAGGCGAGCTTGCCGGGCGTGGAGAGCTCCACCGGCACTGAAAGCTGACCGACCTGCGCAACCTTCACCTGCTGCGGGTCGAAGCCGCCGGCCGGAATTTCCACGGAATCCGGCTTCGCGCGCGCCGTGGCCGCAGGAGCGGATGCCGCGGTGGCAGCGGGTTTTGCGGTCTCGGCGGGCGCAGCGGCAGGCCATTTGCGTCCGACCACCACACCAACAGCCAGAGCTGCGGCCAAGGCGATGACTGCAACAACGGGAGAGAACTTCTTCATGATGTTATTGAGCTTGAACCGGCGAGCGACCCGTGGCCGCGAGCAGCGCGTGATAGGCCTGCAAGGCCGTGGCCTGCGCCTGCGCGACCGCCAGTTCGGCGTTCTTGAGCGCGCCCTGGGCGGTGAGCAGGTCGTTGAAATCGGCGTTGTTGCTGGCGTAGTTGGTCATCGTCACGCGATAGGCCGCCAGCGCCTGCGGCAGTTGACGCTGCCTGTTGAAATCGAGCTGCGCAAGCGTCTGGCGCAGCGTGTTGTAGGAGGTATCAACGGCCAATAACGTCTGCTGGCGCACCGACACGTCATTCGCCTCGGTGGCAATCTGGCTTTCCACCGCCTGGTTCACGCCGTACTTCTCTTTGGTCAGGAACCAGAACGGGATGATCACGTCCAGCTCGATCTGGTAGCTGTTCGGGCGCACGCCATACGGCGGGTTGTCCGTCGTGACTGTGGCGATGACCTGGAAGTCGGGCAGGTAGGCCTTGCGAGCAAGCGTCACGCTCTTGCGTGCGGCGTCCATCAGGTCTGCCGACGCCTTGATCGACGGGTGCTCGCGCAGCGCCTGGTTTTCCAGCTCGGGCAGCGGTTCCTCCGGCAGGTGCACGGACTCGTCGTCAGCGCGCAGCACAAGCGGGAAGCTCGGCTCCTTGCCGATGAGCGTGTTGAGGGTCTGCAGCGTGCTGTCGTACTGGCGTTGCGCGGCAAACAGGTCGTTCTGCGCGCTGCTCTGCATGACCTGCGCGTTGAGGAAGTCGGCATACGCAGCGGCGTTGTTGGCGTAGCGCACACGCGTGATCTGCTTGACCTGCTCCAGGCGCGTGATGGTCAGCTTCTGCACATCGATCTGTTTCTGCAGCGCGATCGCCTGGTAGTACGTGGTGGAAAGCTGGGCGTAGAGCTGCAGGTACAGCGCGTCGTTTTGCGCGTTCAACGATTCCGCCTGGCGATCGGCAATCTCGGCCGCCAGCGCTTTCTTGCCCGGAAACGGGATCTGCTGCGTCAGGTTGTACTGGCTGCCGCCTGCGCGGTTGACCGCCAGCGGAAACCCCTTGGGGATGCTGTTCCAGATGTAGCCGAGCTGCGGGTTGTTGGGCGACGCAAGCTGCGGGGGGATCGACTTGGCCGAGAGATAGTTATGGCGCGCCTGGATTAGCTGCGGGTTGTTGCCCTTCAGTTCTTGCAGCAGCTCGACCAGATTGAAGCCGGCGCCCGTCACGCCCGGCACGGAAGGCTTGATCGGCGGCATGGTGGCGACCGGCATGCTGGCCGCGGCCGGGCCCGTTGCCGGCGTGGCTGCCCAGGCAGCGGCAAATGGCAGGCAGGCCACCGCGCACAGCACGGCCCTTACCCGTGGATGGAACGCACCCCGATGTTTCACTGCAGCAGACTCCCCTTGAGACGGGAGCGTTTTTACCGGCGCGAACTTTCAAGCGCCTTTCACGACTCAGCTAGCCGTCAGGGCGTGGGAAAAACGCGCCAAACCTGCCCTGCGGCGGCAGTCTGCGACAGTTATATGACAAGACATGACGGCCGTCTCAGGCCGGTGCAAGCGGGCATGGCATCCCGACGCGGGCGGCTAGAGCATCACGCGTGGCCTGCAAGCTGGCGATGCGGATATCAATGGCGGCAAGTTTCTCCCGCAGTAGCGCCGTAACGGCGGCATCGATGTCGGGTTGCTGCCACACCTGCGTCATCCCTTCGCCAATTTCTGCCAGCGTGAAGCCCAGTTGCTGAGCCGTGCGCACGTAGTTCACGAGTTCGACGGTTTCGGGCGGGTAAGCGCGGTAGCCATTACTGCGGCGTCGAGCACGGATCAGGCCTCGTGCTTCGTAAAAGCGCAGGCCGTCCCGCGAGACGCCGGTGGCGGCGGCCAGGTCGCCGATGGAAAGGTCGCCGGTACGCGCGTTGGGAGCGGAAGCAGCAAGTGCAGCAGGCATGGTGGCTTGGAAGAGTGAGACGGCCGAGGGCTTGACCTTGGAGCGTACACCAGGCTTTACCGTGGCGACTCCTTCACTTCACTCCTGGAGTTTCATCATGGTTTCTGAATCGACCTTCCTGCGTGTGGTGCGCGCCAGCGGCTGGTATGACCTGATCGTGACCGCGCCGTTTGCCACGCCGTGGACGTTCGCGCTGTTGCACCAGGCGCTCAGCGCATTGGCGCATGCGCTGGGCATCGGCAGCTTGCCGGCATTTGAGCCGACGCATCTGCTGATGGCCAATCTGATGGGATCGGTTGTGTGCGTGTGGTCGGTGTTGCGTATCCGGCAGCCGAGTGTGGCGCTGGGCCGGTACGACGCCGTGGCGCGCGGCCTCTTTGCGGCGTGGCTGGCCTATGCGCTGGCATCGGGTGCCACGCTGCTGGTGTTGCCGTTCCTGATTGTGGAGATCGGCTTCGGCCTGCTGCAATCGGTGCCCGTGGGCCGCTTGCCACGGCGGACTGGCACGCAGGCCGTTTAAGAGCTTGAATGCGTCAGCGCGCGGCCGGCGCGCTGGCCGGTGCTTCGGGCGGCAAGCCGGCCGGGATGTACGGGCCGCCGCCCAGCACCTGCATGCGCGAGAGCACGCGCAGCTGGTTGTCGAGCTTGGTCGGGTCGACAAAGCGTTTGACGTCGTCGCCGGCTCGGCGGGCCATCTCGGGCGTATCGACCCAGCCTGTCAGCGTGACCTTGCCGTCTGGGGTGGAGCGGATGCGGATCTGGCGCGTGCTGAGCGCCGTATCCTGATCCAGCGCCGCCTTGACCTGGTACGACAGCAGCGAATCGTCGAGCATGCGCGCGCCGGTGGTGTTCGGGCTATCGCCCCACGCGCAGGCAGTGAGAACAGTTGCGGCGGCGATTGCAGCCAGCACACCGGTCGAGGCAGCGAAGGGCAACTGAAGGAAACGCATCGATGCTCCTGAAGAGAGGGCGACAGGACCACATCATAAGCCTGCTGCCCACCCAATCTGCTTAATGCGTGCGGCGCTCCCAAAGGGTCTGCACCGCCAGCCAGCCCGGTCCCACCGTTGCCACGAGCGCAATCAGCACGCCCCACACAAAATGAAACTCGATGGCCGATGCCGACAGATTGGCCCAGTACGACACCGCCGCCACCACGTTGACGAAGAATAGCCCCGCTGCCGCCAACCGCGGCACGATGCCGACCAGCATGAGAGACGGGAAAACCAGTTCGCCAAACGTGCCGAGCGCAGCTGCAAGGGCGGGCGGCAACAGCGGCACCCTGTATTCCTCGGTGAACAGCAGCACGGTTGTGTCCCAGTCGTGCAGCTTGGTCAGGCCCGAGCGGAAGAACACGTAGAAGAGATATGCCCGCGCGATCAACAGGACGAGCGAGCAGAGCGTGCTTTGCGGCCCGGCAAACCGGTCAAGCGTTGTGCGGAGGCGCGTGAGCGGGGCGAAGGTCGTGGCGAGGGTGTTCATGGCGTGCCTCCAGTAAGCGGTGTTGTTGGGCATGCAGTGAGTGCGAGCAGCCCCGATCGATAGAGGCCAGACAGGCATGCGGTCAAATCAAAATCCGGCCGTTCAGCCAGCGTGGTTTCGAGCGCGGCCTGAAGCGACGGCGTAGCGTCGCAAGCTGCGAGGAACGTGGCAGTCGGGGCATCGAGATCGAGCACAGCAACGCGGTGCCCGTGCACGGCAATCACAGCCGCTTCGCCCACACCCAGGTCGATTTCGTTGAGTGCGATGGTTGCGCCGGGCTGGTGGGCGCGCCAGATCGAAACCGTGGGCCATGGAGAAACCACCCACTGCGCACGTTCGACCAGCCCGGCGCGGATGGTGTCGGCGGGCTGCGCGAGCAGGGTGGCGTTCGCCGCTTCCACGTGTGCATCCGGCGCGTAATGTGCCCAGTGCACGCACCATTCCAGCCGCGCCACGTCAGCGAGATACGGCACGCTGTGCGCCAACGGAGATTGCGCAATGACATCCGGCAGCGCATTTCCATAGCGATGCAGATTCGGCGATGTAGACGCTTGCACGGCAAGCGTGTCGCGCACCAGCGCATCAAAGCAGTCTTCACCGACGAGCGCGCGGCAGACGGGATACGCCCCCGCTAGTGCAGTGCGCAGAATGGCCCGACGCGCATTGCGGTAAATGGCAATACCGCGCGCATCTTCGTGGCTTGCCGGGTTGGTCAGTGCGCCGATGAGGTGCGTTTCCCAGTCAGGCAGTCGCATGGCGTGGCTCCTGCATGGGTGCATTGGCGTGGCGATCGAGTACCGCCTGCGCGCGGGCCGCTTCTTCCAGCAACACCTGCACGGGCGGCAGTTCGGCATCCCATTCGATCAGCGTCGGGCGCGGGCCATGGTTGGCAATCCACGCCTCGTACAACGCCCAGACGGGCGCGTGAACCGGCGCGCTATGCGTGTCGATCAGCATGCCGTCTTCCACGCTGAAGCCCGCCAGGTGAATCTCGCCGACCAGCGCAGGGTCGATATCGGCCAATACCGATTCGACGGTCACGCCATGGTTGACGTTGTTCACGTACAGATTGTTCAGGTCCAACAAGACGCCGCAGCCCGTACGCCGGGCGAGGGCGGTCAGGAATGCACCCTCGGAGAGGGCCTCGTCGGCATCGACCAACGCGCGGCAGTCGATGTACGCGGCGATGTTCTCGATCAGCAGCGGTCGCTTGAGGATGTCCTGTGCACGCATGACGTTGGCGCAGACGATGTCGAGCGATTCGCGGGAATAAGGCAGCGGCAGCAGATCATTGACGACCTGCGCGCCGCTGCGGTTGAAGCACAGGTGCTCGGAAATGGCGGCGGGCGCCACGGCATCGGCCAACGTGGCGATGGCGTGTACGTGCTCGACGTCCAGTCCATCCGCATTGCCCAGCCCCATGCCCACGCCGTGCAGGCTCACCGGCTGGCGCTCTCGCGCGGCCAGCAGCGCTGCGCGGGCGGGGCCGCCATACAGATAGTTCTCGCTGTGCACTTCCACCCAGGGGAAGCGGGCTTCCCCGTGTAACAGAGCGGGAAAGTGCGGTGCGCGCAGGCCTGCGCCGGCGCAGGTGGGCAGAGCGGTCTGCATGGCGGTCACCCGGCGTCGCGCGTTACTTGGACGGGGCCTGCATCGTGCCGCCCATCTGCGCGCAGGTGCCGGCCGGCACGTACTTCCACGACATTGGGTCCTTGTCCATCTTCGATTGGCCGGCGCAGGCGTGGGCGCTGCCCGGGCTGGCGCAATCGTTCTGGCCGGCCTTGGCGACGCCGTAGCACTTTTCCTTGCCGGCGGCATCAGCGGCCTGCACCGGTGTCGACAGAGCGCCCAGCGCGAGCAGGCTACCCAGAGCGGCGGCGATCATGGCGTGTTGTTTCATTTGTGTTCTCCTTGAGTGGCAGGTGTCGTTGAACGGCGGACAGGGCCAAATCCCTCGCCGTACGGTGCACTGCGGCATCGCGCAGATGTGTTCCGTGCACCTTCGTCGGCGCACGTGGGCGTTCCTGACACGGAGAACAGAAATTTTTTGATTTTTTTTTGAGGCAAACCGCCAATAAAAAAGGCGACCCCAATGGGCCGCCTTCAGGCTGAACAGAAAAGATTTACCTGGCGTGCGCGGCGCGCGTGCGTGCCGCCTTCTTGGCGGCGGCGGATCGGCCGGCTGCGCCCTTGGTAGCAGCGCCCTTCTTGGCCGCCGCCGAGCGCTCACTGCTCGAACGCTTCGAGGCAGCGCTATGCGCCTGCTTGGACAGCGACGACTTGGAAGCCGCCGAATGGCCTTCCTTCTTCAGCGTGCGTGTTGTGGTTTTGCTGCGCTTGGCAGTGGATTCCTTGCTGGCACTGGCGCGGCTGCCGGTCTTGTTGCCCGCCTTGCTGCCGGCCTTGACGTCATGTTCCGCCTTCTTGCGCGTGGCGGCCGACGCCTTGCCTTCCCCCGGCGGCTTGACGGCAACGCCAGAGCGGCGTGCCTTCGATAGACCGATCGCAATGGCCTGCTTGGTGTTTTTCGCACCGTGCTTGCCTTCGCGGATGTGATCCATCTCTTCCTTCACGAAGTTACCCGCCTGGGTCGAGGCGGCTTTGCCGTGGCGCTTGTCGGCGCGCGCACGTTCTACGGTTTTGCGTTCCGGCATGATGACGTCCTCCGTTGGGTTGGAGCGCCGGCCGGTCATGCTGGGCATCAGTCCACAGATCAACAAACCGGCAGCGCTTGCACACAACCACGCAACCGGCGTACCTGCATTGTTTGCGTTCAGCCCACGCGGAAATGCTCGATGCTCTGTCCTGCGTTGACGGCGCGCTTCAGCCAGTCGGGCATGTCGCCCATGCCGTCCCAGTGCTGGCCGTCGGCGCTCATGTAGACCGGGCCGATGGGGGCGGATGGTGCGGGCGGCGGCGGTGGCGCGTCAAAGCAGCCATGCGCCTGCAAATCTTCGACAGACAGGTCGTAGGTTTGCATTTGTTCCAGGATCCAAGCGATCGCGGTTTCGCGACCCGGCTCCGGCGGGTGACCTTCCTTCATCTTGTACGTATGTTTGGGGTTTCTGTCCGCTGGCTGCCAAAGGGAGAGAGAGGCAGGCGCAGGGCGCGCCGGGCGCCAGCGGAAAACGCACAAGAATAACAGCAGTTGGGCTGCTCATTCGTGTTGCAAATGTGGAGGCCTATTGCGTGTAGTGCCTTATTTGGCCGCTGGCGAATCGCTCTGTGCCCGCAACCACCGATACGGCGACCACCCCAGGTTCATGCCCGCCGCCGCCAGCAGGATCGCCCCCGCGCCCAAAAACTGCGCCAGTTGCAGGCGATGCCCGAACGCAACGATATCCACCACGATGGCAACAATCGGATAGATGAACGACAACGACCCCGTCAGATGCGTCGGCAGACGCTGGATGGCGCCATACAGCAGGATGTACATCAACCCCGTATGCACCACGCCCAGCGTGATCAACATCCCCCATGTGTGCGCATCAGCCGGCAGATGCCGCAGATTGGCCAGCGGCGCCAGCATCAGCACGCCCACGCACACCTGGATGAGGGCAATCAGGTGCGGCGGCGTACCGGCCAGCTTCTTGATCAGGAGCGCGGCCACCGCATAGGCAAACGCCGCGCCCAGCGCCATCGCAATGCCCGTCAGGTAATCGGTGCCCACGCTGGCCGCAGGTCCCACCTGAACAATCAGGACGACGCCGATAAAGGCGATGACCAGCCATGTGAGCTTGGCCGCGGTGAGCTTTTCTGACAGAAACAGCGCGCCCAGCCCGACCAGCATGAACGGCTGCGTGTTGTAGACCGCCGTGGCAATCGAGATGGATGCGCGCGGATACGCCGCGAACAGCAGCAGCCAATTGATGACGATTGCCACGCCGCCCAACGCGGCAATGCCCGCACGGCGCCACGTGATGGCACCGCGCAGCAGCCCCAGTCCGGCGCAAACCCCCAGCAGCGTCAGCGCGCCGAACACGCAGCGCCAGAACACAACGTCGGCCACGGGCTGGCCGGAGCGGACGACGAACCAGCCGATCGTCCCGGAAATGACCATGGCGGTGGTCATCTCGACCGTGCCGCGCGTCTTATCGTTCATGCGAACCACCTTGAGCGTTGGATGCAACAAGGATCGCATGCAGATTGGCTGACTTCCATTGCTTTTCTAAGGCAAAATCCACGTTGCTTCTCATGAAATAAGGCGAAACGCCGGAATGGATCACAGAAGGAAAAATGAACGCGATCGACGCCCTGGACCAACGCATTCTTGACGTCCTGCTAACCGATTCCCGCATCTCGCTCAAGCAGCTGGCCGAGCAGGTGGGGTTATCGTCCCCCAGCGTGTCGGAGCGCCTGCGGCGGCTGGAGGAGCGCGGCGTGATCCGGCATTACACCGTCGACATCGACCCGGCGGCGCTGGGCTACACGCTGCAGGCCATCGTGCGCGTGCGGCCCATGCCGGGCAAGCTGCATATCGTGCAGCAGCTGATCGAAGAGATTCCCGAGATCGGCGAATGCGACAAGGTCACGGGCGAGGACTGTTTCATCGCCCGGCTGTATGTGCGCTCGATCGATCAGCTCGACCAGATTCTCGATCGCGTGGCGTATCACGCCGAGACCAACACAGCCATCGTCAAGACGCAGCCGGTCAAGCGGCGTGCGCCGCCGTTTGCACCGGCTGACTGAGGTGCTGGCGGTTATTCGACAACAGCGGGCTCCTGGATGGCTGCATGCGCCATGGCTTGCCGCAGATCGGCAATCAGGTCTTGCGGTGCCTCCAGCCCGACATTGAGCCGCACCAGGCGGCCGCGATAGTGGCGGTTCGGTCGCGCCAGATCAGGATATGGCATCACCAGGCTGCTCGTGCCGCCCCAGCTCATGCCGATCCGGAACATGCGCAGCGCATCGATGAATGCGTTGACCTGCTCGGCCGAGACGCTTTCCTGGAATACCACCGAAAACACGCTCGTTGCGCCGGTAAAGTCGCGCTTCCAGAGTTCGTGGCCGGGGCATGACGGCAGCGCCGGATGGAGCACGGTGGCAACGCAATCCTGCAGATGAAGCCAGCGCGCCACCGCCAGCGTGGAGGCTTGCAGGCGCTCCAGCCGCAGCCCCAGCGTTTGCAGGCCACGCAGCGCCAGGCTGCAATCGTCGGGCGAGGCGCCCATGCCAAGGTCGGCAAATGCGCTGCCCACACGTTCGAACATCGCTTCCGAGTTGACCGAGACCGAGCCGAGCAACAGGTCGCTGTGCCCGCCCACGTACTTCGTCAGCGCCTGCATGCTGACGTCCACGCCGTGCGCAAAGGCATCGAAATACACGCCGGCCGTGTACGTGTTGTCGAGCGCCACCGGCACGCCGCGCGCGTGCGCCGCTGCCACGATGGCCGGCACGTCCTGCACTTCCATCGTGACCGACCCGGGGCTTTCAGTCCAAACCAGTGTGGTGTTTGGGCGGATGAGCCCGCCGATGCCCGCGCCGATGAGCGGGTCATAGGTTTCGACTTCGATGCCCATGCGTTTGAGCAAGCCGGCGGCCATGCTGCGGTTGGGCCCGTACGCGCTGAACGGCACCAGCGCATGGCTGCCCGCGCCGCAGCACGCGAGGTAGACGAGCGCGATGGCAGCCTGCCCGCCAGGGACGATAAAGCTGTGGCGCGCGCGTTCCAGTTGCGCAATCCGCGCGCCAAGTTCAATGGCCGTCGGTGTGCCGTAGAGGCCGTAGGTGTAGCCGTGCTGCGCATGGCGCCAGTCGTCCACGACCTGCGCGGCGTTGTCGAACAACACAGTTGAACCACGGTAGACCGGGGTGACCAATGACCGGAAACCGCCAGGGGCAAGCGTTTCGGGGTTGACGAGCTGGGATTGCCAATGCATGGGATGGCCCTCTGCGAACTTGTGGACCGTGAAATCCTATGTCACGTCAGTAGAGCAATTTCAGCTATTCTGCCCAGCCAGACGCAAAAATTTCTCGCTCCCCGCCCGTTATGGCCACACAGAAATCGCTCGAACTCGACGCATTCGACATCGCCATTCTCAATGCCGTGCAGCGGTGCTACACCACGCCGCTGCGCGTGATCGGGGAGCAGGTCAATCTATCGACGGCCGCGGTACAGCGGCGCATCAAGCGGATGGAGGAAGCGGGCGTTATCGTCGGCAACGTGGCGGTGGTCGACCCCGAACGGGTAGGCAAACCCATCACCGTGGTCGTTGAAGTGCATGCCGAGCGCACCAATACCGCGGCAATGGCCGCGCTCAAGAAGGCGCTCTCCGGCCCCGAGGTTCAGCAGTGCTACTACGTGACGGGCGAGGCCGATTTCGTCCTCATCCTGAACGTGGCCACGATGACGGAGTACGAAGCCCTTGGGCGTCGCCTGTTCGACGACAACGACAACATCAAGTGGTACCGCACGGCCGTGGTGCTCAACCGCGTGAAGGTCGGGCTCGAGGTGCCGCTGGGCTAGCGGTGCGCGCCGTTCCACCGCCCGCACAATGCGTCAATACGGGGATGAGGCTATAGTGCCCCAGCGCAGCGCCTGATAAGGTTCGCGCGCCATAACACGTACGCTGGCACGACCGGCGTCCTTGAAGGTACCAAAGGAGCTCCTATGCAGAATCCAAGAACAGGCATGCGGTGGATCGCCGCCGCAATCGCATCGATCAGCATCACGACCGTCACACACGCGGCATCCGTCGCACCCGTGGCCGCAGAAAACGGCATGGTCGTTGCGGCACAGCATCTGGCCAGCAAGGTCGGTGTGGAAGTACTCAAGCGCGGCGGCAATGCGGTGGATGCCGCAGTGGCCGTGGGTTACGCGCTGGCCGTGGTCTATCCGGCAGCCGGCAACCTGGGCGGCGGTGGTTTCATGACAATCCAACTGGCCGATGGCCGCAAGACCTTCCTCGACTTCCGTGAAGTCGCGCCGAAGGCCGCCACCGCCAACATGTATCTGGACAAGGACGGCAACGTCATCAAGGGTGCGTCCACCAAGGGCCACTTGGCCGTGGGTGTGCCGGGCACCGTGTCCGGCATGGAGTATGCGCGCCAGAAGTACGGCACCATGCAACGCGCTGCACTGATCGCGCCGGCCATCACGCTGGCCGACAAGGGCTTCGTCCTCGATCAGGGCGACGTCGACATGCTGCACACCTCAACCAAGGACTTCCAGGAAGACGCTGCATCGGGGGCGATCTTCCTGAACAAGGGGCAGCCGTTCCAGGTGGGCGAGAAGCTCGTCCAGCGCGATCTGGCCAAGACGCTGCGCGAGATCAGCAACAAGGGCACCGACGGTTTCTACAAGGGCTGGGTCGGGCAGGCCATTGCTGCGTCGAGCAAGGCGGGCGGTGGCCTGATCACGCAAGAGGACCTCATCGGCTACAAAACACGTGAACTGGCGCCGGTCGAGTGCGACTACCGTGGCTATCACGTGGTGTCGGCACCGCCCCCGAGCTCGGGCGGCGTGATCATCTGCGAAATGCTGAACATCCTGGAAGGCTATCCGCTCAAGGAGCTGGGCTGGCATTCCGCGCAGGCCACGCACTACCAGATCGAAGCCATGCGCCACGCCTATGTGGACCGCAACAGCTACCTGGGCGACCCGGACTTCGTGAAGAACCCGCTGGACCGCCTGCTGAGCAAGGACTATGCGGCCAAGATCCGTGCTGTGATCGACCCGAAGAAGGCTGGTGTGTCGAAGGACATCAAGCCAGGCGTCGAGCCGCATGAAGGCAGCAACACGACGCACTACTCGATTGCCGACAAGTACGGCAACGCGGTGTCGGTCACGTACACGCTCAACGACTGGTTTGGTGCGAAGGTCACGGCCGCCAAGACGGGCGTGATCCTGAACGACGAGATGGACGACTTCACGGCCAAGGTCGGCGTGCCGAACCTGTACGGCCTGGTGCAGGGGGAGGCCAACTCGATTGCCCCGGGCAAGCGTCCGCTGTCGTCGATGAGCCCGACCATCGTTACCAAGGATGGCAAGCCTGTCATGGTGGTGGGCACGCCGGGCGGCAGCCGCATCATCACGGCCGTCATGCTGACCATGATCAACGCGATCGACTACGGCATGAACGTGCAGGAAGCCGTCGACATGCCGCGCTTCCACCAGCAATGGCTGCCGGACGTGACCAACGTGGAGCCGTACGCGCTGTCGGAAGATACGCGCAAGCTCCTGACGTCGATGGGCCACAACCTGGGGGCGCCGCAGCCGGCCAACCACTTGGCTGCGATTATCGTCGGCGCACCGTCGCTGGGTGGCAAGCCGGTCGGCAACAACCGCTTCTATGGTGCGAATGACCCGCGTCGCAACACGGGGCTGGCGGCCGGTTATTGATCGGCATTGCACCACCGGCAGTACGAAAAAAGCCCGCCAAGTTTCGGCGGGCTTTTTTCTTTGCGACGTTTTCGGGGTCAGGTCGCCGCAGTCAACACCGGCAGATTGCCTTCGCCAAAGCCGTGGTGCCCACGGCGCTGCACGATCTCGAAGAAGATCTCGCCTGGATGGCGCTTGATGAACGTTTGCAGGAACAGTTTGGGCACGCCGTCGACGATCTCGCCGTCGACCAGAATGCCGTATCGGCGCAAGGCTGCCAGATCCAATCCGTGACCGGGCAGGCGTGCGTCGACGGTGTCGTAGTAGTGCGCCGGGGGCTCGACAAAGGTGAGGCCGTTGGCGGCCAGCGCGGCGGCTGTGCGCAAGATGTCGTCGGTGGCCAGCGCAATGTGTTGCACGCCTTCACCGGGGTGGTCGGGCAGGTAGGCGTGCATGAGGTGCGCGCGGTGCGTGCCTTCTTCATAAAGCGGGATGCGGATCATGCCGCACGACGACACCATCACGCGGGAATCCGCCGCGACGTGCCAGTTGGCATGCAATTCGTGGATTTCGCTGAAGCCGAGCTGGTTGCGGTAGAAGTCGATCCAATCCTGCAGGCGACCCGCGCCGACGGTCTGCGTCAGGTGGTCGACGCGTGCCAGCCCAACGCCGGCGTGGTGCCAGTCCTCATGTGCGGTCTCTGCGTCCAGCGGGCGGAAGTCGATGTCGTAGATGGAAATGTCGCCCAGGCCGCCTCTGGCACCGTGCTTGCCGCGCCAGCGATCGACAAAATGCAGGTGCGTATCGCCCACGCCCTGGATGGCGGGGATCACCAGTTCGCTCGGGCCGATGGGCTCGGCCTCGGCCGGCCATGCCCCCAGTTCGACGGCGCGGTCGTAGGCGTGCTGGGCATCGTCGACGCGAATACCGATGGCGCAGATGCCCACGCCATATTCCTCGGCCCAGCGGTGTGCGAAGGAATCGGCTTCGGCGTTGACGAGGAAGTTCATGTCGCCTTGCCGATACAGCGTGACGTCCTTGCTTACGTGCCGCGCGATGGCCTTGAAGCCGAGCGATGCAAACACCTGGCCGAGCGCAGCCGGCGCTTGCGTGGCGAACTCGATGAACTCCAAGCCGGCGGTCTTGAATGGCAGGTCGGCGTTGCGGCTCATGGTGAAACTCCTGTGGCTGAAGCAAAGAATGCAGACACCGCATTGTGTACCACGCGGGTGGCAATGCGCATCCCACAGTCGCTATGCGGCAGCCCTTTGTGGATCCGGCTGGCTCTGCAGCTTCGGTAGCCAAAGGAAAGCGATGGACGCCAACACGGCGCCGGCAAGCATCATCGGCACCACCATGGGCCAGGCGCCAAGGCTGTGCGATGTATCGTCAAAGGCGGCCGCGGTCTGCCCCAGGCAGAAGGCCGCCAGCATCATGATGAAGCCTGACCATGACACCGCGCGCCCCGCAAGATGCGGCAGCTCGCCCACCGCACCTGCCTGGCCGCAAGGCTGGTGAATGCCGTGGCCCATGCAATAGATGCCGTGTCCGAGCAGCAGCGGCCACGCTTGCCCGGGAAGCAGCCAGCAGCCCAAGCCCTGGATGCCCGCGCCGAGCAGGCTGAGCGTTGCGCCTTGCTGCACCGTCCGCACGAGGCTCTGCCGGCGCAGCAGGCGCCGGCAGCCCGTTGTACTGAGGATATAGACGAGCGATCCGCCGGCCGGTATCCAGCCATAAAGCTCGGGAGACAGGCCTAGGTAAGCGATATAGACCATCGGCGAAAGCAGCAGGAAGCAGAAGATGCCGGCGTAGGTCGTGGCTGCCAGCAACCCCCAGGCGCGAAAATCCGCGCTGGCGAAGATCTCGCGCACGCTGCCTGCCTGGGTCTGCGTCTCTTGCCGGGTTTCGGCAAAGCCGTGCCAGCACATCACCCATAGAACGATCGCATAGAAGCTCATGCCGGCCAGCACCCAGCGCCAACCCGCGTGTTGCGCGACAAAGGCACCCAGAATCGGTGCCACCAACGCAACGAAACCCAGCCCCGTGAGGCCACGCGCCATGACGTGCGGACCGTCGCGTGCCGGGTGCAGATCGCGTACGGCTGCGCGTGCGCACACCAGGATGGCGGCCATCGAAAACCCCTGCAGGGCGCGTGCAGCGGTCAACATGGAAGCGGTTACCGCCAGCGCTCCGGCCAGTGCAGCCACGGCATAGCACGCGAGCCCGATCAGCAGCACCTGACGACGGCCAAAACGATCGGCAAGGCTGCCCATCGGCAGTTGTCCAATGCCAAAGGCCAGCGCGAAGACCGTGAGGCTCGTGCTGGCCGAGCCCAGCGTCTGGGCAATGGCGGGAAGGGCGGGGAGATAACTGTCAGTCGCAACCGGCTGTGCCGACAGCAATAGCGGCAGCAGCAGGGCAAAGCTCAAAGGGCGACGCGTCATCGGCTCAGTATGCAATGGCTGCGCTGCGCCGCAACTCATCTGCGGTGGCGGTGCCGAAACCGAAGAACTCCAGGTACGCGGGAATCATTTCGAACAGCATGTCGGTGCCGACCTGGACATCGCAACCCTTGTCGAGCGCTGCGCGCAGCAACGGCGTGTACTCGGATTTCATCACCACCTCGCCAACAAAGCAGCTTGGCGCGATGCGTGCCACGTCGAAGGGCAGCGGATCGTCTTCTTTCATGCCCACCGGCGTGGCGTTGACCACGACATCGAAGCCGTCCGGATCATTCGAACCGGTGCGCACCACCAGCGCAGGATAGTGCTCGCGCAGACGTCGGCCCAGCGATTCCGCCGATTCTGCGCGGGTGTCATACAAAGCAAGCTCGCCCACACCCGCAGCGGCCAGCGACGCGGCAATCGCCGAGCCGACGCCGCCGGCCCCTGAAAGCAGCACACGCGCCCCTTCCAGTTGGCGCCCCTTGCGAAGCACGCCGCGCACGAAGCCTGCGCCATCGAACTGGTCGCCCAGCAACGTGCCGTCATCGCGCTTGAGCACCGCGTTGCAGGCCCCCGCGATGCGCACGGCCGGCGTGACCTCATCGACCAGATCCACCGTGGTGACCTTGTGCGGCATCGTGATCAGTGCGCCACGCAGGTTGGTGAAGCGGCAGATCGACTGGAAGCTCTGCGCGTAATCCTCTGCCTTGACCCCCATGGGCACCACAACGGCGTCGATGCCTTTTTGCTCGAACCAGGGGTTGTAGATCATCGGCGACTTGAACGTTTCGGTCGGGTAGCCGATGTGGGCGATGAGGGTGGTTTTTCCAGAAATCATGGTTCAGGGGTGCGGGTTTCAGGCGGCCAAGGCTCCGGCCCGCTGGCGGGCATATTCAGCCTTGTCGACGGGTTGGGCGGCTGGCTGGCCCAGGTCGTCCATATGGATGCGGTAGGTCTCGCGTGCGGTCATGGCGGCCACGGCGGCAATCACCGTGACGCCAAAGGCAATGGCGCCCACGGTTAGCCAGATGTTGGTGGCTCCCGGTGGGGCCACGGCGGTGAAGAGGGCCGGCAGCATGGCAGTGATGGCCGTGCCGATGTTCTGCGAAATCGCCATGGCCGACACACGGGTGCGCGTCGGGAACAACTCCGGATAGAAGCTCGGGAACACCGCGTTGTAGCCCTGGTAGACCACGCCCCACATCAGGATCGACATGAAAAAGGCGAGCGGCACGTTCTTGATGCTGATGGCGTACAGGTAGGCAAAAGCAAGCACCCCGGCGAGCAGCGAACCGAGCACGATCGGCGGCTTGCGGCCGATGCGGTCAGACAGGTCACCAACATACGGAATGACCAGCACTGCAACGATGTTGCCCACCACCGGAATCCACAGGTAGATGTCTTTGGCAAAGCCGATGCCGTATGCCGGCTGCACCGCATAGGCGGCGCCAAAGATGGTCGCGACCACCGGAATCACGTTCATCAGCGCCATGCAAACCACGCGCAGCATGTCAGGCGTGCTGTATTTGAAGGCGTCGAGCACTGGCGAGCGCGGGCGGCCTTGTTGTTGCTCAGCGGTAAACGCGGGGGTTTCGTGCACTTCACGGCGGATGACGTAGCCGGCGATGATGACGACGAAGCTCAGCAGGAACGGAATGCGCCAGCCCCAGGCGTTGAACTGGTCGACGGGCATGTAGTGCGCCAACGGCAGGAACACGGCAGCGGCCAGGATCTGCCCGGCCTGCACGCCTTGCAGCGTAAAGCTCGCGAAGAACCCGCGCCGGCCAAATGGGGCGTGCTCCAGGATCATGGAACTGGCGCCCGAAATTTCACCGGCCACGGCGAAGCCTTGGATCAGGCGCATGATGACGAGCAGTGTCGGCGCCCACAGGCCGACTTGGTCGTACGTGGGCAACAGGCCCACGGCAATCGTCGAAAAACCCATGAGGAACATGCACCAGAGCAGCACGTTCTTGCGCCCGTGCGTGTCGCCCAGATGGCCCAGCACGAATGCGCCGATGGGCCGCGCGATATAACCCACGCCATACGTGGCCAGCGAGGCGATGATGGCCGTCTTCGGGTCGCCCTTGGGGAAGAATATCTGCGGAAAGATCAGCGCTGCGGCGGTGGCGTAGATGAAGAAGTCGTAGTACTCGAGCGCCGAGCCGATCCAGCCGCTGGCGGCGGCTTTCTTCGACTGGTGCTTGCCCAGGGGCTCGTGGGCAGGGGCTGCGGTCATGGTTGTCTCCGGTTTTATCTGTGCGGCCTATCGTGCGATTCGTTTGATGAAGGGCCGTCTGTACACGCAACGCAGCGTAGTCCGCCGCCATGGCGGGGCACAAGCGACTGTGGATTGAAAACGTTCGATAATCGCACGGAATGGTGCGAATAACGTACGAGCCAAGGGTTTCTCCGAGTCTGTCTATCTCCCGGGGCGGAAGGCGCTACAGCACACGCATGATCGAAAGCGCGGTGTCCTGCAGCACCTGCAGCACCCGCTGCAAAGCGTGCTCCGTGGTTTCTTCACCGACCTGCATGTTCACGCTCAGTGCGGCGATCACGTTGCCGTGCCGATCCCGCAGCGGTACCGCCACCCCGCGCACGCCAATCTGCAATTGCTGCTCGACCACGGCGTAGTCCTGCCGACCAGCCTTGCGGATTTCATCGAACAGGCGGTCCCGCTGCAGGATCGTGTAAGGCGTATAGGGCGTCAGCACACAGGTTTCCAGCCATGCCTTGACCTTCTGCTCGGGTTGCGCGGCCAGCATCATCACGCCGGCCGAGGCGAGCGGCGCCGGCACGCGCGCTCCCAGCACGAATCCGGTGCTCATGACCCGGCTGGTGCTGGTGCGCGAGATGAAAACGAGCTCCCAATCATCCAGCACGCTGAGGTACGCCACTTCGCCCACGGCGGCGGTCACCTGCTGCAGGAAGGGCTGTACCGTGCGCGGCAGACGTGCTGAATCGAAGTACGACCAGCCCACCTTCAGCACGCGCGGCGTCAGGCTGAACAGCGTGCCTTCACTGGTGAGGTAGCCGAGGTGTTCGAGCGTCAGGAGGTAGCGGCGCGCGGCTGTGCGGGTGAGGCCGGTCAGCTCGGCGGCCTGGGTGGGCGTCAGCCGGGGGTGCTCGTGGTCGAACGCCTCCAGGATGGCGAGCCCTTTTTCCAATCCGGCGATCCAGTCGCGCCTGTCGAGCGATTCCTTCGTCATGGCGATAACCCTAAAAACGAGCGATATGTGCGCACGATTGTACGATCATCGAACGCTGTTGCGCGAATGCCGCTTGTCGGCATGTGGAGGCGCTCCTACGCTGCGGGCATTGCTTGACGCCCGACCACCGTATCGCCATGAACTCGCTTCACCCAGCACGTCGCCCCAAATGCATCGCCACGGTGTGCCTGTCCGGCACGCTGCCTGAGAAGCTGGAGGCTGCCGCCGCCGCAGGCTTTGACGGTGTCGAGATCTTCGAGAACGATTTGCTGAATTTCGATGGATCGCCGGCGCGCGTGCGGCAAATGGCAGCAGACCTAGGGCTGGCGATCATGCTGTATCAGCCGTTCCGCGATTTCGAAGCCATGCCGCGAGAGTTGTTCGCGCGAAACTTGGCGCGGGCCGAGCGCAAGTTTGACGTAATGGCCGAGTTGGGCGTCGAGATGGTGCTCGTCTGCAGCAGCGTGCAGGACATCGCCATCGACGATCCGGCGCTCGCGGCAGACGATCTGCGCCAGATGGCAGAAGCGGCGGCACGGCGCGGGCTGCGCGTGGGGTATGAGGCACTGGCCTGGGCGCGGCATACGCGGACCTGGCGGCAGGCGTGGCAGATCGTGCGACAGGCTGACCACCCGGCGTTGGGGCTGATTCTCGACAGCTTCCACACGCTCTCGCTGGGCGATTCGCTGGATGGCCTCCACGATGTGCCGGCGGACAAGCTCTTCTTCGTGCAGTTTGCAGACGCCCCGAAGTTGTCGATGGACGTACTGTCCTGGAGCCGGCATCACCGTAACTTCCCGGGGCAGGGTGACCTTGCGGTGACGGAGTTTGCGCGCGACCTGCTTGCTGCGGGCTATACCGGGCCGTTGTCGCTTGAGGTCTTCAATGACGAATTCCGCTCTGCGCCCGCACGACTAACGGCGCTGGACGGCATGCGTTCGCTGCGCTGGCTGGAGTCCGAAGCTGGCGGTGCGGAACTGCCGGCGCCAGCGCAATTTGAAGGCGTGGATTTCCTGGAGTTTGCCGTGGATGCTGCGGCAGGACGGGAACTTGAAACGCGCCTGCGTGCGCTGGGTTTCATCCTTGCGGGGCACCATCGCTCCAAGGCGGTTGACCTGTATCGGCAGGGCGGCGTCAACGTGATCCTGAATATGGAGCAGGACAGCGCAGCGTCGGAACACTTCCAGTTGCACGGGCCGTCTGTCTGTGCGATCGGCCTGAAAGTAGACGATGCCGAGCGCGCCATGGCACGCGCACGTGAGTTATGCGCCCAGGAATGGCGCGGGCCCGTGGGGCCGACTGAGCGCAGCATTCCCGCGCTGCGCGCGCCCGATGGCACGCTGCTCTATCTGATCGACGATCGTGAGGCCGATCGCAGTATCTACGAAAGCGATTTTGTCTTGCATCCTGGCGTGCAGGACGATGCAGCCGGGTGGGCATCGATCGACCACGTTGCACAGGCGCTACCCGCGCACCGGCTCGACAGCTTCGTGCTGTTCTACCGGGCCATCTTCGGCATGCACGCCGAAGCCGTACAGGAGATTGCCGACCCGTACGGCCTCGTGAAAAGCCGGGCGATGGTGAGTCCGAACCGCAACGTGCGGATTCCACTCAACGTATCGGAAAGCGGGCGCACGGCCACGGGCAGGTTCATCACCGCCTACGCGGGCTCGGGGGTGCATCACATTGCATTCCGCACTGAGCGACTGTTCGAGACCATCGAGGCCATCGACCGTGGCGCGGCCCGCCTGCAGCACGTTCCCGAGAACTATTACGACGACGTTGCCGCCCGACTTGGGCTGGATGACGCATTGCTCAACCGCCTGCACGACGACGGTCTTCTCTACGACCGCGACCCGCACGGCGATTTTCTGCACGCCTACACCGAACCCTTTCGCGAGCGCTTCTTCTTCGAGCTTGTCCAGCGCAACGGCTACCTGGGCTACGGCGCAGCAAATGCTGCCGTGCGCATGGCTGTGCAGGCACAACTGAGCCGCGGCGCCACTTCGGCTGACCACTGAGACACGAGAAATCTTGCGCTCACGGTTGTGCGGCCGTGGGCGCTATCCACGCAACACCACGGCTGCACGTGCGGCCGTCGCACATTCATACCCATCACACAAAGAGGAGACAAGGGAGCCATGAACAAGACAATGATTGCCGCACTGGTGCTCGGAGCCACGAGCCTGCCGGCGGCAGCGCAAACCGCCGGCGGCGTCACGCTCTACGGGCTGATCGACACCACCATCCGCTACAGCACGCACGAAAATGCGGCAGGCAACAGCAATCTGCAGATGACGGACGGCGTGCTGACCGGCAGCCGTTGGGGCCTGCGCGGCACGGAAGACCTGGGCGGCGGCACCAAGGCCATGTTCATCCTGGAATCGGGCTTCTCCCCCGATACCGGCGGTAGCCAGCAGGGCGGGCGTCTATTCGGACGCACTGCGGTGGTCGGCCTGGAAGGCGATTACGGCAAGCTCTATCTCGGCCGGCAATACACGCTGGCGCACGAGGTCCTGTCTTCATACGAGGCGATGGCGTTTGCCAATAACTCCATCGTCGGCTATCAAGGCGGCAACTACACAGGCCTGCGCTACGACAACACGGTCAAATACATCAAATCGTTCGGCGGCCTGCAGCTTGCCGGCGCATGGACGTTTGGCGAAGCGGCGGGCAGCTTCAGCAAGAGCTCGGCGGGCGCCGGCTCAATCGTCTACAGCATGGGGTCGGCTGAAGTGGGCGCGGTGTACCAGGTCACGCGTGATGTGTCATCTGCGTTCTTCGGCGCGGTGCCGGCAGCGCTGGCCAGCAAGCAGACGGTCTGGGGCTTCGGCGGCAAGCTGGATACTTCGATTGCCACGTGGTACCTCGGCTACACGAACAGCCGCCTCGACGTGGCCGACTACAAGAACCAAGCCGCCTATGTGGGCGCAAAGGTGCCGATCTCCGGCGCACTCAGCTTCATCGGCACCGTGCAGTACGACTGGATGAAGCACCTCGATGCCAGCGGCAAGCGCCTGACCACCGCCGGCATGCTCGACTACGCGTTCAGCAAACGCACCGATGTGTATGCCGAGGTGGACTACACGCATCTGCAGGGTAGCTGGGTGGCGTTGGACAGCGCCGCCGCGTTCAACAACTCCGGCAACCTGTACGGCAACAATTCGCGCTTGGGCGTGATGCTGGGCGTGCGACACAAGTTCTGATCGCTTGGATCGTGCTCGCAATGAAAAAGCCCGCCGTGACTCTGGTGGGCTTTTTCGTTTCTGCGATCAATGAAGCGGGCAATCTCGCGCGATCACGTCGCCCACCATTGCGGCGGTAGCGCCGGATAGCGTCCAGCCGAGGTGCCCGTGGCCCGTGTTGTAGAACACGCGCCCATGCCGCCCACGGCCGACGCGCGGCATCATGTCCGGCATCATCGGGCGCAAGCCGGCCCAGGGCACCACACGCGACGTGCCAATGGCGAAGTTGCGGCGCGTCCACGCGACCAGCGGTTCGATGCGGTCGGCGCGGATGTCGCGGTTGTAGCCGTTGAATTCCGCCGTGCCGGCCACGCGGAAGCGGCCCGCGCCCAGGCGGCTTGTCACGATCTTCGCGCTCTCGTCGAGCAGGCTGACCCACGGCGCGCCTTGCACGCTGGCTTCGTCGTCCAGGTGCACCGTGATCGAATAACCCTTGACCGGATACACGTTGATGCGATCGCCCACCAGTTGTGCGATATGCCGGCTGCCCACGCCCGCGCAGACGACCATCGCATCCGCGGCAAGGTCCTGTACGACATTCGCCGAGCTGGTAGACAGGCGGTCATCGAGCGTGGTTTGCAGGAGCAGGCGGACGCCGCTTTCGGTGGTTTCCACATCGCGCACATCTACGCCGTGCATGAACCGCACGCCGTGCTTCTCACACGCCTGCGCCAGGCCGCGCGTGAACTTGTGGATGTCACCGGTGGCGTCGGATTCGGTGAAGTAGCCGCCGTAGTAGTTGCCGCGCAGCGTCGGCTCAATGGCGGCAATCTCCTCGGGGCTCACGGGGTGTCGCTCAAGGCCACCTGCGACGAGCAGGGCGTTGGCCTTGCCTGCTGCCGCAAAGCTGGCCTTGTCGTGATAGACGTGCAGAATGCCGCGCTTCTGCAGGTCGAAATCGATCTGCTCGCGTTCGGCCATCGCAAACAGGTGCTTGCGTGCCTCGATGGCCATGCGTGTGGTCTCGATGGTGTTGCGGCGGTAGTGCGCGATGCTGGCGACGAACTCGCCGATCCACGAGTATTTGTGCCACGACGGCTTGGGGTTGAGCAGCAGCGGCGCGTCGTTGCGCAGCATCCATTTGATGCCCTTGAGGAGCGTGCCGGTGCTGTTCCAGACTTCTGCGTTGCTGGCGGAAAGCTGCCCGCCGTTGGCAAACGAGGTTTCCATGGCTGGATACAGGTGGCGGTCGAGCACCGTGACCTGATAGCCGAGTTGCGAGAGTGTGTAAGCAGTGGTGACGCCGGATATGCCGGCGCCGACGATGACGATGTGCGTCATGGCGGTCCCTATGGAGTGATGTCATGACCGGACGATCCGGTCGGCTCACCCCATCTGTCTTGGGACCTGAGAGCTTGGGCATCAGCAGCGCTGGCGCCTTCCCCTTCGGTGGGCGCACGCGTGTACGCCTCTCTCCAGATTCGCAGTCGACGCCACAGTCCTTTTGCCTGAGAGTTTCCGGGGTGGTTGCTCCATCGGCGCCGGGCGTTGCGCGTGTGCGTGTTGCGCCCGGTCTCTCCTGCGGCGTGTTGCAGCTGTCGTTGGTGCGTCAGCCGCGCCTGCGTGCTGCCGGTGTGGGCAGCGGGAGCGAGTGTGTCACGGCTCGTCTCGTTCGGCAAGTCGGGCTGCGCCGGAGGCAACGGACGGCGTGTCGTCCTTCAGGTCCACGCCACTGCGGCCGAGCGCCAGTGCGCCTTTGAGCAGGAACACCAGCCGGTTCGCTGCCTGGTCATAGGTCAGGCCCGCCGGCCGCACATTGGAAATGCAATTGCGCTCTGCATCCGAGCGGCCAACGCGCGGCGCGTAGGTCAGGTAAATGCCTAGGCTGTCAGGCGAACTTAACCCCGGCCGCTCACCGATCAGCATCACGACCTGCCGCGCGCGAAGCAACGCACCGATCTCATCCCCCAGCGCAACCCGGGATTGCTCGGCGATGGCGACCGGCCCGATCGACCAGCCGGCCGGCAGACGCTCACGCACGCTGCACAGCAGCGGCACGGCATGGCTTTGCACGGCCAATGCGGAGAGCCCGTCGGCAATCACGAAGACAAGGTCGAATGGCTCCGCTGGCCGCAGCGCGCCGAGTTCTGCGCGGCTGGCTTCGTCAAGCCGGCGGCCGAGATCGGGGCGGCGCAGATACTCGGCGCGATCGGCTGCCGCGCTGTGCACCGCCAGGGCCGTGAAGCCCGCCTGCCCAAGCGCGGCCGCTAAAGCTGCACGATTGAGTGGCAAGTGCACGGCATCGCGCGCCTGGGCGTGCGCCACGCCAAACGCGAGCACAGCGTCGGTCGTCTGGCTGTTGCCGGCGCGGCCCAGCGCAATGCGCGCGTCGGTGAAGGCGCGCAGGTGTGTCCATGGATTCGGCTGAACGAGGGGATATTTCGGCATGTTTGGCTTCCCGGCGGGATTCACAGCGCGTGGGCCAACTGCAGCAGCGGTTGCCGCGCCGTGGCGTCTTGCAGGCGCCCAGCGGCGTCGACAATACCCATGCTTTGCAGCCACGCCTCAAACTCCGGTGCAGGCCGCAGGCCCAGCGTGTCGCGCAGATAGAGCGCGTCATGAAACGACGTGCTCTGGTAATTGAGCATGATGTCGTCGGCACCCGGGACGCCCATGATGAAATGGATGCCCGCCACGCCAAACAGTGTGAGCAGCGTATCCATGTCGTCCTGATCGGCTTCGGCGTGATTGGTGTAGCAGACGTCGCAGCCCATGGGCAGGCCCATCAGCTTGCCGCAGAAGTGGTCTTCCAGCCCCGCGCGGATGATCTGCTTGCCGTCGTAGAGATACTCCGGGCCGATAAAGCCGACCACCGTATTGACCAGCAACGGCGAGAACGCCCGCGCCACCGCATAAGCTCGCGCCTCCATGGTTTGCTGATCGACGCCATGATGCGCATTGGCCGACAACGCGCTGCCCTGGCCGGTCTCGAAATACATCACGTTGTTGCCGACCGCACCGCGCGCCAGGCCCTGCGCGGCGTCATGCGCCTCGGCCAGCAAGGCAAGACTGATACCGAATCCCGCGTTGGCCTGTTCGCTGCCCGCCACCGATTGAAATACCAAGTCTACAGGCGCGCCCTGGTCAATGGCGCGCAGTGTGTTTGTCACGTGGGTCAGCACGCACGACTGCGTGGGAATGGCGTAGCGGTTGCGCAGTTCGTCAACCAACTGCAGCAGCGAGACGATGGCGCCGAGATTGTCGCCAGCGGGGTTGATGCCGATGGTCGCGTCGCCGCAGCCATAGAGCAGGCCATCGATGATCGATGCCGCAATGCCTTTGGGATCGTCCGTCGGGTGGTTGGGTTGCAGCCGGACCGACAACCGGCCGGGCAACCCGATGGTGTTGCGAAAGCGCGTGACCACGCGGCACTTGCGGGCCACGGAAATCAGATCCTGATTGCGCATCAGCTTGCTGACTGCGGCAGCCATTTCGGGCGTGATGCCGGGGGCAACGCCTGCCAGTGTCTGGCTGTCGGTCTCATGCAGGAGCAACCAGTTGCGGAACTCACCCACCGTGAGCGAGGCAATCGGCTGGAAGGCCTGCGCGTCATGCCGATCAAGAATCAGGCGCGTGACCTCGTCGTCTTCATAAGGCACCAGCGCTTCGTTGAGGAACACCGACAGCGGCACATCCGCCAACGCCATGCGCGCGGCCATGCGTTCGCCCTCGCTGGCCGCGGCCAGACCCGCCAGATAGTCGCCCGAGCGCGCCGGGCTGGCTTTGGCCAGGAGCGCCTTGAGATCGTTGAACACATGGCGTTGCGCGCCAATGGTCTGAGCGAAGTGCATGATGGGATACGCGGAAGCGTCCAATGACGGTGACGGCGATGCTTATCCTGCCACTTTAGTTGCCTTCTATGTCACGGCGGCAATGTTCTAATACGCATTTCCCAAACGTCGATCTCGCCCGTAAATGACCGCATCCGCCACACCGTCCCGCTTACACCAAGCGGGCTCTGCCATGGAAGTGCTGGCGGTCTTTCTCAAGCTGGGCCTCACCAGTTTCGGCGGCCCTGTCGCGCATATCGGCTACTTCCGGCGCGAGTTCGTAGACCGCCGCCGCTGGCTGGATGACGCAACATTCACAGATCTCGTTGGCCTATGCCAGTTTCTGCCCGGGCCTGCCAGCAGCCAGGTGGGATTCTCCGTCGGGCTGCTTCGGGCGGGATGGCGTGGCGGGTTGGCGGCATGGTGCGGCTTTACGCTGCCTTCCGTCTTGTTGCTGCTGGTTTTTGCGATGCTCGCGCCGAGCCTCGGCGGCCCGATTGGCGTGGGCCTGATCCACGGTTTGAAGCTGGTTGCCGTTGCGGTGGTGGCGCAGGCCGTGTGGGACATGGCGCGCAAGCTCTGTCCTGACTGGCAGCGCGCAGGTATTGCGCTGATCAGCATCGCCGTGCTAAGCGCGTTGACGACCGTTTACGCGCAACTTGTCGTGATCGTGCTTGGCGCCGTGCTGGGCTTGTTGTTATGCCGATCGTCGCGTCCGGCGAATGAGGGTCCGAGGGCGGGGCAGGGAACCGCATTCCGCGTGTCTCACGCTGCCAGTATCGTCAGCCTGGTGCTGTTCTGCGCGCTGTTGTTCGGGCTTCCGGTTGTGGCAGACCTTCATCCATGGATGCCCGCGAAAGTGTTCGACGCGTTCTATCGGTCGGGCGCGTTGGTTTTCGGAGGCGGGCACGTCGTGCTTCCGCTGCTGGAGCATCAGACGGTCGCGACGGGTTGGGTCACGCCGAACGATTTCCTGGCAGGCTACGGCGCCGCGCAGGCCGTGCCCGGGCCGTTATTCACCTTCGCCGCTTTCCTCGGCTGGACGATCGCGCCAGGGCTCAATCATTGGGCCGGTGCTGCGCTTGCTACGGTGGGCATTTTTCTGCCGGGCCTGCTGCTGGTCATCGCGGCGCTGCCTTACTGGCAGGCATTGCGCGCGCGTCCTTCCATGGCGGCGCTGCTGGCGGGTGTGAATGCCGCAGTGGTTGGATTGCTGGCGTTTGCCCTTTACACGCCGGTCTGGACGAGCGCCGTGCGGTCATGGAGCGACTTTGCCGTCGCGGCGATTGCGTTCCTGCTGCTGACGCGATGGAAAACGCCACCGCTGATTGTGGTGGCGTTTTGTGCGGCGGCGGGCGTTGGCGCTGCCATGCTGGGTTGAATCGCGCTCTTCCTACGAGCGGCAACCAGTAACTGCGCAGGGGCAGGGGGTCATTCGTCCATGAGCCGAACCCGGACCTTCTTGCCCTTCAGCGTGCCACCGTTGAGCTTGCGCAGCGCCTCGCGTGCGATGCCGCGGTCGACCGCAACGTAGGTCGAGAATTCGGTCACGTTGATCTTGCCGATCTGGTCGCCCCGAAAGCCGGCGTCGCCCGTCAATGCACCGAGTACATCGCCGGGGCGGATCTTCTCCTTGCGTCCGCCGAGAATCTGCAGCGTTTCCATTGGCGGCAGCAGCGGTGCGTCATTGCCGGTATCAAGCTCGTCGAGCTTGTGCCATTCGACCTCGCGCCCAAGCGCCTGTTCGATGTTGCCGACACGGCCCATCTCGTCCATGCTCGCGAGGCTCAACGCCCAGCCGTTCTCATCGGCGCGGCCCGTGCGGCCAATGCGATGCACGTGCACTTCGGGGTCGGGCGTCACGTCAACGTTGATCACCGCTTCGAGCTGTGCGATGTCGAGCCCGCGCGCGGCAACGTCGGTCGCGACGAGCACCGAGCAACTGCGGTTCGCGAACTGGATCAATACCTGATCGCGCTCACGCTGCTCGAGTTCACCATGCAGCGCCAGCGCGTGGATGCCCTCCGCGCGCAACACGTCGAGCAGGTCACGGCATTGCTGCTTCGTGTTGCAGAAGGCGAGCGTGCTCACCGGCCGATAGTGCTTGAGCAGCAGCCCGACCGCATGCAACCGCTTGTTGTCGGTCACCTCGTAGAAGCGCTGGCGAATCTTGCTGTCGTCGTGGCGCTCTTCGAGCTTCACTTCTTTTGGATTGCGCAGAATGCGCTGGCACAGCTTCGCAATACCTTCCGGGTAGGTCGCCGAGAACAGCAGCGTCTGGCGATCGGCCGGGCACTGGCGCACGACCGTCGCGATGTCATCGAAGAAACCCATGTCGAGCATGCGGTCTGCTTCGTCAAGCACGAGCGTCTTCAGCGCGCCGAGCGCAAGATTGCCGCGTTCCAGGTGGTCCATGATGCGCCCCGGCGTGCCGACGATGACATGTGCGCCATGCTCAAGGCTTGCCGCCTGCGGACGCATCGGTGTGCCGCCGCAGAGCGTCAGTACCTTTACGTTTTCTTCGGCGCGTGCCAGGCGGCGGATTTCCTGCGCGACCTGATCGGCAAGCTCGCGCGTCGGGCAGAGCACCATCGCCTGTACGTCGAAGCTGCGCGCGTCGAGCCGTGCGAGCAGTGCCAGCGCAAACGCTGCCGTTTTGCCGCTGCCCGTCTTTGCCTGCGCGATCAGATCGTGGCCCGCAAGCGCGATGGGCAGGCTTGCAGCCTGGATCGGCGTCATGTCGGTGTAGCCGAGCTGCGCAAGGTTCGCGAGCACGGCCGGGGCGAGCGCTAGGGTGGTGAAGGGCGTGGCGGTTGGTTCGATGGTCATGTCGTTGCGTTGGATCACTTGAGCGGCTTGCCTTCGATTTGCTTGTAGATGACCCGGCCGTCTTTGGTTTCGACGCGTTTGAGATAGTTGCGCGCGCCGCATAGCGCACAGCGGAACAGCGGTCCTTGGCCCTCATCCTTGATGACGACGTCGGACAGCTCCCACTGCGTGCCGCAGCTCTGGTTGATGCAAGTGAACACGGTTTTCTCTAAATGGATTGTTCGTTGCGCCTCGATGACGAGGCAGGTGGACCGGGGCCGCGAATGCGCCGATGTCAATCTGGATCAATACCTCAACCACAAATGGCGTTGCCGAGCCGTTCGTAGGAGATTGCGCTGCCCTTTGGCTATTTTGGCCTGACAGGTGGGAAAGTCATCTCGTCTCGCGACGCCCACGCCATGCGCCCAATGCATCCTGTTGGTGCAACAGATTTGCGGCTACAACGTTGAGAGCGATGGAAATATGGGGCCGATCTTGCAGATCGTCACGTTTTCCCCGCCGGACTCTAACACACCCATTTAGGCTCGTAAGGCGCGGGCGAAGCCTCTGTGACGAGTGGCAGGAAACTGCAGATGTCATTTCTTTGACACTGTCTAGAGTCCGCGCTCTTGTCCCGGTTTGAGGTGCGTCAAGTCTGGTCGGTAGCCGCTGGCATCTAATGGATCGCATATTGGCAATCGTTTGACGCCCCAACTATGCGCACCGCCCCCGTGCCGTCTTCACCAACTGCAGAACAGATCGATCTGCCGTTTCACGCTGCTCTTGCCCGCACATCGAATTCGCTGTCCCTCGCATCAATGCAGCTGGCGTTGCTCGACTGGGCACTGCATCTCGCCGTCTCGCCAGGCAAGAGGCTGGATCTGTGCCGCCTGGCGCTGACGCAGGCCGAACAACTCGAGCGTTACATCCGGGACTGTATGGCGTCCGGCCCTCAGGACGTGTGTCTTTGCGTCCAGCCGCCGGCCCATGACCGTCGTTTCTTGGCTGACGAGTGGCGCTTGTGGCCGTTCAACGTGCTGCACCAGTCCTTCCTGTTGACGGAGCAATGGTGGGAGGCGGCCACACGCGGCGTGTGGGGCGTCGCCAAGCATCATGAAGACGTGGTTGCCTTTGCTGCGCGTCAATGGCTCGACATGATGTCGCCAGGCAACCAGTTGGCAACCAACCCCATTGTCTTGCGTCGGACCTTTGAACAGCACGGTACCAATCTCGTGCGCGGCGCACTCAATGCGCTTGACGATCTGGAGCGCTCCATGAGCGGCGCGCCGGCCGCCGGCACCGAAGGTTTTATGGTGGGCCGCGACGTGGCCATCACGCCCGGCAAGGTGGTCCTGCGCAACCGCCTGATCGAGCTGATCCAGTACGCGCCGGCCACGAACAAGGTCCAGGCCGAGCCCATCCTGATCGTGCCGGCATGGATCATGAAGTACTACATCCTGGATCTGTCACCGCAGAACTCGCTGATCCGCTATCTGGTAGAGCAGGGCCATACCGTGTTCTGCATCTCCTGGAAAAACCCCGATGAGGCTGATCGCGCCCTCGACATGGATGACTACCTCAAGCTCGGTGTCTTTGCCGCGCTCGATGCCGTCAATGCCATCGTGCAGGGCCAGCGCGTCCACGCCACCGGTTACTGCCTTGGCGGCACGTTATTGGCCATTGCAGCGGCTGCCATGGCGCGCGATGGCGATGCGCGGTTGGCATCCATGACGCTCTTTGCCGCGCAGACAGACTTTTGCGAGCCGGGCGAACTCGGCCTGTTCATCGACGAGGCACAGGTCAGTCTGTTGGAAGCGCAGATGGAGCAAACCGGCTATCTACGCGCCAGCCAGATGGCCGGAGCCTTCCAGATGCTGCGCTCGTACGACTTGCTGTGGTCGCGTGTGGTGGGTGAATACCTGCTGGGCGATCGCGCACCGATGAACGATCTGATGGCCTGGAACGCCGATGCCACGCGCATGCCCGCGCGGATGCACAGCCAGTATCTCCGGCATCTGTTCCTGAACGACGACCTGAGCGAGGGCCGCTACCCCGTCAACGGAAAGCCGGTGGCCCTCAACGACATCGACTTGCCCATCTTCGTGGTGGGCACGCTGACCGACCACGTGGCGCCATGGCGCTCGGTCTACAAGCTGCATCACCTGACCGAGGCGGAGCTGACGTTCGTATTGACCAGCGGCGGCCACAACGCCGGCATTGTCAGCCCGCCGGCCAACTCGCACCGGCGGTTCCAGATGCAGACACGTAACGTCGGCGAGGTATCGGTGGCGCCGGATGATTGGTTGGCATCGGCACCCACCACCGACGGTTCATGGTGGCCGGCATGGCATGCATGGCTGGTCGCGCATGCATCGGGCCCCGCACCGGTGAAGCCACCGAAGATGGGCGCCCCGGCACTGCCGCCACTGGCGGACGCGCCGGGCGCCTACGTGCTGGAGAAATAAATGCGTGTGCAAAAGCAGCTTCGGGCGTGTGGCAGCTACGCCGGCACGCGTATGGCCGCCATGGTAGTCACCGCCACTGTGCTGGCACTGTCGGGTTGCATCTCGATGGCGCCGCCTTACGAGGCGCCCGCGTTGCCCGTGGCCCAGCACTACGACGCCGACGATGGCCGGGATGGCCTGTCAGCGTCAGCGACCGGTTGGCAGGCGTACTTTACGGACACGCGCCTGCAGGCGTTGATCGAGCAGGCGCTGGAAAACAACCGCGACCTGCGCACTGCCGTGCTGCGTGTGGAAGAGGCGCGTGCCGCGTTTGGCATCCAGCGCGCGGAGTTGTTTCCGCATCTCAATGCGCAGGCCGGCGTCAGTCGCCTGAGCATTCCGGCGGACGTAAGCCCCTTCGGCATGCCGATGCGTGTCACCCAGTACCAAGTGGGGGCCGGCGTCTCCAGTTGGGAGATCGATTTCTGGGGACGCGTACGCAACCTCAACGAGGCCGCACTGGAAAGCTATGTGGCATCCGACGCCGCACGCCGTGCGGTAGCGCTTGGGCTGATCGCGCAAGTGGCCGACAGCTATCTGGTGCTGCGTGAACTCGACGAGCGCATCGCGCTGGCACAACAAACCGTGGATAGCCGGACCGAAACACTGCGCATCTTCTCGCGCCGCGTGGCGGTGGGCGCGACGTCAAGATTGAACCAAACGCAGGTCGAGACCCTGCTGACCCAGGCGCAGGCGCTGCTAACGCAATTGCAGCAGGCGCGCGACGCGCAGGCGCACGGCCTGGCCTTGCTTGTCGGCAAACCAATCGACCTGCCGCCGGTCTCCGAGCCACTTGACGAGCACCGCATGCTGGCCGAACTGCGCGCAGGCCTGCCTTCCGACCTGCTGACGCAGCGCCCGGACATTGCCGCCGCGGAGCACCGGCTGCGTGCTGCGCACGCCAGCATCGGCGCGGCACGGGCCGCTTTCTTTCCCCGAGTGGCACTGACCGGCGCTTACGGCACGCTGGGTCCGGAACTGGGCAACCTGTTTGCGCCCGGCACACGCGCCTGGGTATTTGCGCCGAGTATCAGCCTCCCGCTCTTTGAAGGTGGAAAGCTGCGCAGCAACCTCGACCTGGCAGAAGCCCGCCGAGACCTTGCCGTGGCCGGTTACGAGAAGATCGTGCAGAGCGCATTCCGCGACGTGTCCGACGCGCTCTCTGCACGCAAGTGGCTGGCCGACCAACTCGACATTGCGAAGGCCGCACTGGCGGCACAAACCGAACGCGCGCGGCTGTCGCAACTACGTTTCGACGCTGGAGCATCGACGTTCCTGGAGGTGCTCGACGCCCAGCGCGACCTACTGGCCGCGCAGCAGCAACTGGTGCAGGTACGCCGTGCGCTTCTCTCTAGCCGCGTTGGCCTGTATGCCGCACTGGGTGGCGGCACGCAGGCCGTCGAATCCGAATCTGATCTGCAACCTCACCTGAGCCTGACGCCGCCCCCGCGCGTATCGGGCGTATCGGGCGGAACAACACCATGACTACGACTCCCCGACAACGATGGATTGCGCTGCTGGCGGCCGCCCTGGTGATGGCTGGCGGAGCGTTCGCGTGGAAGGCTTTACGGCAAGAGGGCCCCGGCAAGGGCTTTGCGAGCGGCAATGGCCGCATCGAGGCCACAGAAATCGATGTGGCCACCAAGCTGCCTGGCCGCGTGCAGGACATTCTGGTGGACGAGGGCGACTTCGTGACGGCCGGCCAGCCGCTTGCGCACATGCAGGTGCAGACGCTGGAAGCGCAACGCGACGAGGCCCTGGCGCGGCAGCAGCAAGCGGTCTCTGCCGTGGCGAGTGCGCAGGCCCAGGTGGCCGTGCGAGAGGCCGATCGGCAGGCTGCGCTGGCGCAGATTGCCCTGCGCGAGAGCGACCTGGATGCCGCTCAGCGGCGGCTGGCGCGTTCTGAAACGCTGTCGCACGAAGGCGCTTCGTCAATGCAGGAGCTGGACGACGACCGCGCCCGCGTGCGCAGCGCCAAGGCCGCGCTGGTGGCGGCCCGCGCGCAAGCCGAGGCCGCGCAGGCGGCCGTGCTGGCCGCTCATACGCAGGTGGCCGGCGCCGGTTCCACCGTCAAGGCAGCAGACGCAACCGTATTGCGCATCAAGGCCGATATTGACGACAGCGCCTTGACGGCCCCGCGCGACGCCCGTGTGCAATACCGCATTGCCCAGCCCGGTGAGGTGCTGGCCGGCGGCGGGCGGCTGCTCAACCTCGTGGATCTTTCCGACGTCTACATGACCTTTTTCGTGCCGGAGACGGACGCGGGCCGCATCGCCATGGGCAGCGAGGTGCGTATCGTGCTGGACGCTGCGCCGCAATACGTGATTCCGGCGCGCGTGTCCTTTGTGGCCAGCACCGCGCAATTCACGCCCAAGACCGTGGAGACGGCCAGCGAGCGCCAGAAGCTGATGTTCCGCGTGAAGGCGCAGATCGATCGCGATCTGCTGCGTAAGCACTTGAAGCTGGTGAAGACCGGCCTGCCCGGCATGGCGTGGCTCAAGCTCGACACGCAGGCCGAATGGCCGGCCGCCCTGGCGATCAAGGTCCCGCAGTGACGCGGTCTGCCGAGCCATCCCCCTTGCATGAGGTGCCCCTCGCGGCGCCGGTGGCGAGCCTTGCCGGCGTGAGCCTGCGCTACCGCAAGACGCTGGCGCTGGATGGCGTCACGCTTGACCTGCCTGGCGGCTGCATGGTCGGGCTGATCGGTCCGGACGGCGTGGGCAAGTCCAGCCTGCTGTCATTGGTGGCCGGCGCGCGTGCCCTGCAGGACGGTGCGGTACATGTGCTGGGCAGCGACATGGGCGACCACCGTGCGCGCGCGGCGGTCGGCCCACGCATTGCTTACATGCCGCAAGGGTTGGGGCGCAACCTGTACCCCACGCTGTCGATCGAGGAAAACCTGCAGTTCTTCGGGCGCCTGTTCGGCCACGATGCAGCGGAGCGCCGCCGCCGCATTGATGCCCTCACGGCCAGCACCGGCCTGCGGGCGTTTCTCTCGCGGCCTGCCGGCAAGCTGTCGGGTGGCATGAAGCAGAAGCTGGCGTTGTGCTGCGCGCTGATCCACGACCCGGACCTATTGATCCTGGACGAGCCGACCACGGGCGTCGACCCGCTCTCGCGCAGGCAGTTCTGGGACTTGATTGCCAGTATTCGCGCCACGCGCCCGGGCATGAGCGTGATCGTGGCCACCGCGTACATGGAAGAGGCCGAACGCTTCGACTGGCTGGTCGCCATGGACGCGGGGCAGGTGCTCGCCACCGGCACACCGGCTGGCCTGCGCAGCCGTGCGGGTACCGATTCCCTCGAGGCCGCCTTCATTGCACTGCTTCCGCTGACGCGCCGGCAGGGGCATCACGCCGTGGTCGTGCCGCCCCTGGTGGCCGGTGCAGAAGACGATGTTGCGGTGCAAGCGAACGGCCTGACCATGCGCTTTGGTGATTTTGTCGCGGTCGACCACGTCGACTTCCGCATCCGTCGTGGAGAGATCTTCGGCTTTCTCGGCTCGAACGGCTGCGGCAAATCGACCACCATGAAGATGCTCACCGGCCTGCTGCCTGCCAGCGAGGGCCAGGCGTGGCTGTTTGGCCATCCGGTCGACCCGAAAGACATCGACACACGCCGCCGCGTGGGGTACATGTCGCAGGCGTTCTCGCTGTATGGCGAGCTGACCGTGCGTCAGAACCTTGTGCTGCATGCGCGTCTGTTCCAGGTGCCCGAAGCCGAGGTGCAGTCGCGTGCGGCTGAGATGCTGACCCGCTTCGGCCTGCAGGAGGTGTCCGACAGCCTGCCTCAGAGCTTGCCGCTGGGCATGCGGCAGCGTTTGTCGCTGGCGGTGGCGATGGTGCACAAGCCGGAGCTGCTGATTCTGGATGAGCCGACCTCGGGCGTGGACCCGGTCGCGCGCGATATGTTCTGGCGCCTGATGATCGACCTCGCACGGCGGGATCGCGTGACCATCTTCATCTCCACGCACTTCATGAACGAGGCCGAGCGATGCGACCGCATCTCGCTCATGCACGCCGGCCGGGTGCTGGTAAGTGATGCGCCCGCTGCGCTGGTGCGCGCTCGCGGCACGCAGACGCTGGAGCAGGCGTTCGTAGTCTATCTGCAGGAGGCTGCCGAAGCGTCTGCGGGCACCGACGAGGTTGCTGCGCCGCTGCCGGTGCGCACGGCGGCGGCCAGCGCACCTGCCGGCATACCCGCCCGCCGCCGCTTCAGTCTTGCGCGCGCATTGAGCTATTCGCAACGTGAGGCGCTGGAGCTGCGCCGCGACCGCGTGCGCGCCACGCTGGCGCTGCTGGGCACGGCCATCCTTATGTTCATCATCGGATATGGCATCAGCCTGGACGTGGAGAACCTGACCTACGCCGTGCTGGACCGCGACCAGACCGTGCTCTCGCACGACTACACGCTCAACCTGGCGGGCTCGCGTTATTTCATCGAAAAACCCCCAATTCGCGACTACGCTGAGTTGGACCGCCGCATGCGCAACGGCGAGTTGTCGCTGGCGATTGAAATCCCGCCTGGCTTTGCACGCGACGTGGAACGCGGCGCGGCTGTCCAGATCGGTGCCTGGGTGGACGGTGCCATGCCCACCCGCGCCGAAACCGTGCGCGGTTACGTGCAGGCCATCCACCAGCTTTGGCTTGCGGATACTGCGGTGCACCGGCTGGGGGTGCGTCTGGCGGCGCCCAGCAGCATCGAAACGCGCTATCGCTACAACCCCGACGTGAGAAGCCTGCCTGCCATGGTGCCCGCCGTGATTCCGATGCTGCTGATGATGATTCCCGCCATGCTGGCGGCGTTGTCGGTGGTGCGCGAAAAGGAGTTGGGCTCCATCATTAATTTCTACGTGACACCGGTCACTCGCGCGGAGTTCGTGCTTGGAAAGCAGTTGCCGTATATCGTGCTCGCCATGCTGAACTTCCTCTTGCTGGCACTGCTGGCAGTGACGGTGTTCGGTGTGCCGATCAAGGGCAGCTTTGCGACGCTCGCGTTGGGGGCGCTGATCTTCGTGACGTGTTCGACAGGTTTCGGGCTGTTTGCGTCCACCTTCACGCAAAGCCAGATCGCGGCCATGTTCGTCACCATGATCGGCACGATCATTCCGTGCGTGCAATTTGCAGGGCTGCTCAATCCCGTGTCGTCGCTGGAAGGAGCGGGGGCCATGATCGGGCGTGTGTATCCCGCCACGCACTTCCTGACCATCAGCCGGGGCGTCTTCAGCAAGGCGCTGGATATGGGGGCGTTGGGCAGCGCCTTCTGGCCGCTCCTGGCGGCGGTGCCGGTCATCCTGGGCGCCACCTTGCTAATGCTGCGCAAGCAGGATCGGTAGGAGAGCCACGCCATGCCGAGCCTTCAAGCTGATCGACGCACCGCCCGCCTGAATAACATCTTCCGCCTTGGTATCAAGGAGCTGCGAAGCCTGGCGCGCGACTCGATGATGCTGGTGTTGATCGTCTACACCTTCACCCTGTCGATCTACGTGGCGGCAACCGCCATGCCAGAGAGCCTGCACAATGCCTCGATCGCCATCGTTGATGAAGACAGCTCGCCGCTGTCGGCGCGCATTGTCTCGAGCTTCTATCCTCCGCATTTCCGCACGCCTGCGTTGATTCCGCTCACGGAGGTGGACCCGGGCATGGACAGCGGCCGCTATACGTTCGTGCTCGATATCCCGCCCAACTTCCAGCGCGATGTGCTGGCCGGACGCGCACCGTCCATCCAGCTCAACATCGACGCCACGCGGATGAGCCAGGCCTTTACCGGCAACGGTTACATCCAGCAGATCGTTTCGGGCGAGGTGAGCACCTTCCTGCAGCGCCACCGCGCCGCGCCCGCCACACCGGTCGACCTGGTGCTGCGCACGCGCTTCAACCCCAACCTGGAGCAGACGTGGTTCGGCTCGTTGATGGAGATCATCAACAACGTCACCATGCTGTCGATCATCCTGACCGGCGCCGCACTCATCCGCGAACGCGAGCACGGCACGATCGAGCACCTGCTGGTGATGCCAGTCACGCCATTCGAGATCATGGTGTCCAAGGTCTGGTCGATGGGACTGGTGGTGGTGTTCGCCGCGCTGGTGGCGCTGGTGTTCGTGGTGCAGGGCGCGCTGCATGTACCGATCGAAGGCTCGATCCTGCTGTTCATGCTGGTGGCCACGCTGCATCTGTTTGCCACGACCTCCATGGGGATCTTTCTTGCGACGGTGGCGCGGTCCATGCCGCAGTTCGGCATGCTGCTGGTCCTGGTGCTGCTGCCACTGCAGTTGCTCTCGGGCGGCACCACCCCGCGCGAGAGCATGCCCAGCGTGGTGCAGGACATCATGCTGGCCGCGCCGACCACGCATTTTGTATCGGCGTCGCAAGCCATTCTTTATCGCGGTGCGGGGCTCGAGGTCGTGTGGCCGCAATGTCTGGCCATCTGCGTCATCGGCACCGTGCTGTTTGTCGCATCATTGACGCGCTTTCGCCAAACCATCAGCCAGATGGCATAAGGAGCCAACATGGATACACCTGCCAACGTGCCTCTCGCGCTCCAAAAGGCGCAGATCGCATTCGGATTGCAGGCATTGGGTCTGCTCAAGACAACACGGCAGCACTGGTATGCACTGGGCGCCGAGTTGCTCGCCCAAGACGTCGCCCGCACCGAGTCTGCGCTGGCCGACCTGCAAAGCGTCGAGGACTGGAGCGCGTTTGCAGCACTGCTGCCCAACGCATTTTGGCAGGCCAGCCAGCGCACCATGGATGTACTGCAAGGCGTGCTGCAGACGGCCATCTCGAACCAGTCGAGCCTCGTGGCGGATTACCAGCGCGTCATGCTGGAATGGCAACAGGCTTCCGTACGCGCGTTGAGCACGACCGGCAACGCCATGCCGGTCCATACAGCGCTGCAGGGCATGCTATCGGCGTGGGGCGTGCCGGGCGATGCATTGCTCCGCTCTGCAACCGAGCGCTCAAATCCTGTCCGTACACCCGGCAAGGGCAACGGTCAGCTTCACAAAGCTTCCTGACGAACACACATGGGCCCCGATCATCTGCCTGTACCGCCGGCGTTGCTACCGGCCGGCGATCTGAGCGTGGTGCGCAATCGCACCTTTGACGAAATTGCCATTGGCGACACGGTTGCCATCCTGCGCACGCTCACAGCGGAGGACATCCAACTTTTTGCCGTGTTGTCAGGGGACGTCAACCCGCAGCACCTGGATCCTGAGTTTGCCGCGTCCACGCGCTTTCACGGTGTGATTGCCCACGGCATGCTGGGCGGAGCGCTTATTTCCGCTTTGCTCGGCACGCGTTTGCCGGGGCCGGGAACGATCTACCTTGGGCAGACGCTGAGGTTCCTTGCACCGGTGCGCATTGGCGACACCTTGACCATTCGCGTGACGGTGGTCAGCAAGGAGGATGAGAGAAAGCGGCTCAAGCTGGCATGCACGTGTACAAACGACAGCGGCACAGTGGCCATCACGGGCGAGGCAGAGGTCATCGCGCCCACCGAGCGGATCGAGCGTCCGCGCACCACGCTGCCGGATGTGCGGATCACCACCGGCAGCGATGGCATCCATCGGTTGCTCGACCATGTGCGGCCTCTTGGTGCGATTCGTATGGCCATCGTCCACCCGTGCGATGCGCTGAGCCTTTCTGGCGTGATGGATGCGCATGCTGAAGGGCTGATCGTGCCTTGCCTCGTCGCCCCGTATGCCAAGCTGATGCGTGTAGCCGCCGAAGCCGGCCTCGACCTCAGCGGCATCGAGATCGAAGACGTGCCGCACAGCAGTGCCGCTGCCACTCGCGCGGTGGAGCTTGTGACGCAGGGCAGGGCAGAGGCGCTGATGAAAGGCAGCCTGCATACCGACGAGTTGATGGCGGCGGTGGTGCGCGAGGAGGCCGGACTGCGCACCAAACGTCGGATCAGCCATTGCTTCCTGATGCAGTCGCCCGCGTATCCGCGCCCGTTTATCGTGACGGATGCCGCCATCAACATCGCGCCGACCCTGGATCAAAAGGCTGACATCGTCCGCAACGCCATCGACCTGGCCCATGCGATCGGCGTTGAACGGCCTCGGGTGGCGATCCTTGCTGCGGTCGAGACCGTGAACCCGCGCATGCCTGCCACGCTCGATGCGGCCGCGCTATGCAAGATGGCGGACCGCGGCCAGATTGAGGGCGGAGTGCTGGACGGGCCACTGGCTTTCGACAATGCGGTATCGGCTGCTGCCGCGCGCATCAAAGGCATTGTTTCGGAAGTGGCAGGGCAGGCCGATGTGCTGGTGGTGCCCGATCTGGAAAGCGGCAACATGCTCGCCAAACAGTTGGAATACCTGGGTGGCGCAGCCAGCGCAGGCATTGTGCTCGGCGCCCGCGTGCCCATTGTTTTGACCAGCCGCGCCGACTCGCGCGAATCGCGCATCGCGTCGTGCGCCCTTGCCACGTTGCTGGCCCACCGCTACCGCAATCTACCGCCATGAACGATTGCATCGTCGTACTGAACTGCGGCTCGTCGAGCATCAAGTTTGCAATGTTCGATGCCACCTTGCACCCATTGCCGCGTGTGCCCATGTGGAGCGGGAAAGTGGAGGGGATTGGCACTGATCACCCCACGGCGACGGAGGCTGGCGCGCCGACACAGGCGCTAGCGCTAGACAGCGCGCAGCCGTATCACGCCGCGCTCATGCACATTCGCCAGCGTGTCGAGCACAGGCTGGACGGCCGCCGCCTGATGGCTGTGGCGCATCGGGTGGTGCATGGCGGCTCCAAATACTTCGCGCCGGTACGCGTGAACGCCGATGTGCTGTCCGATCTGCGCAGCTACATTCCGCTGGCGCCGCTGCATCAGCCGTTTGCGTTGGAGGCCATCGAGGCGCTGCTGTCGGACTTGCCCGATGTGCCGCAAGTCGCGTGCTTCGATACCGCGTTCCACCGCACGCTGCCGCAGGTTGAGACGATGCTGCCGCTGCCGTACACGGCATGGGAGCGCGGTCTGCGTCGTTATGGCTTTCATGGGTTGTCGTACGAGTACATGTCGATTGCTTTGCAGGAACGGCATGGCGACATCGCACTCGGGCGAACCATCGTCGCGCACCTGGGCAGTGGCGCCAGCCTGTGTGCAATGCACGGGCTGAAGAGCGTGGCCACAACGATGGGGTTTTCCGCCCTCGATGGCCTGATGATGGGGACGCGATGTGGCGCGCTTGATCCGGGTGCAGTGCTCTACATGATGGAAACGGAGCATCTTTCCCCCACGCAGGTTGGGCACGTGCTGTATCACGAATCGGGCCTGCTTGGGGTGTCAGGGCTGTCTTCCGACCCGCGCGACATCATTGCGCACGAGGCTGACAACCCGCGCGCGCAAGCGGCGCTCGCGCTCTATGTGCGCCGGATCGTCCGCGAGATCGGCGCCTTGGTGGCAGTACTCGGCGGCCTGGATTTTCTCGTCTTCACGGCGGGTATTGGCGAGCACAACGCCGTACTGCGCGAGCGCATTGTGGGTGGACTTGGTTATTTGGGTGCCAATCTGGATGACGAGGCCAACCAAGCGCACGCAGCAGTCATTTCCACTTCAGCGAGCCGGATTCGCGTGGCGGTAGAGCCTACAAACGAGGAGTGGGTGGCAGCACGGCATGCCGTCAAGCTGTGCTCATAAGGTTTTTTGGGGAAATCGCTGATTTCCAGGGCCTGCTGTCGTGTCGCGAGGATGCATCGTATTTATTTAACATAACACAAATAGGTTGAGTCCTCGATTGGCTCAACGGCGCGGCTTCGGCGGGTGAGGGTGTCACAAAATTTGTGACACCTAGGCCGACCGCAACGAGGAGGGCGACCAGGCCGCTATGCGCCATCCTCGGTGAAAAAACTTCCCACAACGATCGCTGGCCAGCTCGTTCGGCGCGGTCAGCGTCTGCTGCCATGATGATCGGCAGCGGGTTCTCCATTCCCAGCTCGAGGGCAACGCGCAGACATTGCTCGTTGTCCATGATTCGCAGGCCTTTCCGGTAATTGTTGACGGCACTGTGCGACCAGCCCATGTGCTCGCACAGTGCTTTGTCGGTCTTCAGGCCGTGTCGCTCGATCACGGCATCCAGGTACTTCACGCTTTTCATGGTCGACACCCCTCTTGTTAATCCACGATCCGTGGATTAATCTACGGTCCGTGGATTCACGGAACGTGGATTTAGACGAAATATAACCGGTTAACCGGGCAGGGGGTAAACGATGCAGCAGAGAGACCACAGGCAGCTTGACCTGGTCGGCGGCCTTCAGCACCCGCACCAGGCACAGATCCTCCACGTCCTCGGCTCCTGCCGTGACATCCACCCCAGCTATTACTGCGATCGCGACGAGGCTCTTCGTCGCATGTCTGAGCTCGTGCACAGCCACGCTGGTGCCGATGCTGAGCTGCCCGACGTTCTCGCGGATCGGTACTGCTGATGCGCTGCGCCCATTTCGTTCTGTGCGTTTGGTTCTTGTTCGGCTTGCTGTGTGTTTGCGCCGGTGTCGGCCTGGCCGTTGTCGCCTTTTGCAAGGCTTTCTCTCTGGTGGTGGGCTGATGCGAGTCGATCTGGAAACCGGGGAGATTCTCGACCTGGAAGCAGGTGAGGGCGCCTGCCAGCCGAAGGACGGAGCGGCAGCGACGGACGAGGCGCCTGCAGGCGCTTGCCCCCCGCTACTAACAGGGGGGGAAAGTCCAAACGGAGGCAGAGCGGTCATTGACTGGCTGTCTTTCACGTTCACGGAATGGCAGGAATCGACGCTTATGTCGATGATGCTGGCGCTGTTGTCGACCTGGTGCGGTCGAAACGTTGGTGCCGAGCCGGCGAATGGCCGTCACGGCTTCAAGCAGTCTCAGCTGCTGTACGTGTTCCACGAACACAAGTTCGTTCCTGTCGGCGTCATGGCCTGGGGCGGGGAGCAGCAGCGGGGCAGGGCATATGTCTCGCTCAACGGTACGTGGTGCAGCTTGATCGAGCCGGACATGTGGCCGGTCGTGCGCGGTTGGATTGAGTCGGTTCGCGCGACTCTCACGCGTGTTGACCTTGCAGCTGACTTCGTCAACGGTGAGTACTCGATTGAGGATGCCGTCGACTGGTATCGATCGGGCGAGTTCAATGCTGGCGGTCGTATGCCGAAGCATTCTTGCGAGGGCGATTGGCTGCATGCCAATCCGATCGGTGGTCGCACGCTGTACGTCGGAAAGCGTGGTAACGGGAAGTTCTCTCGCCTCTACGAGAAGGGCAAGCAGCTCGGCAATGCCGACAGTCCTTGGATGCGTTTCGAGTGTGAGCTCGGCAACCGCGATCGCATTCTTCCCCACGACATCATCACTCGGCCCACGGAGTACTTCGCGGGTCAATACAAGGTGTGCGCACGCATCGTCGATGCAGCAGCTGCGCGCATTCGCACGACGAAGCTCGAAGGCGAGATCACCATCGGTCGGCTGAAAGCCGCTGTGAAAACGTCTTACGGTCGCTTCTTCCATGTGCTCCGTCTTATGACTCCCGATCACGCCAGGCTGGTCGACGAGCTCGCAGTTGAGGGCGTGCCCTCACGCCTGGCGAAGTTCGCACTACATGAGTTCCTCCACCCCAAAGCGTCAGAGACGCCAACTGAAAAAGGACCGCCACCATGGCACTCGCAACAACCTTCAACGTGATCATCAAGGGCGCTTCGTTCTTCGATGGTGAGATCGATGGCAAGCATCAGAACAGTGGTTGCCTGCATATCGAAGATGAGCTGGAGACGCGTTCCGGCCGCAACAAAGGTACTCGCACGGTCGAGTACAAGACGATCGATGCTGACCTCGTCAAGCCTTTGGTCGAGAAGTTCGAGTTCCCGATCTCGGCCGAGATCACGATCGAGAAGGTGAACACCAAGCGCGGTACCGGTGACATCGTCACGGCCATTAAGCCGATGAGTCGTGTCGCTGGTAACCCGGGCGTTGAAGCCAAGAAGGTGGCGTGATGCTCGCGGTGCTCGCGTGGTGCGGTGTTCGTTGGGCGGCTCGCCGTCTCGATCGGAAGCGATTCGCGAATCGCTACATGGTTGCAGCGAAAGCGTCGCGTCGGCAGCGTTTCTGGGTCGCTGTCTCGCGGGCACTGTTGAGGTATTGACATGGCTCAGTGCGTGCAAATCGTCAGTGGTCAGCTGCAGCTCGATAGCACTCCAGCATCGTCGTGCACCGGGTATCTGTTGCTGACTGCTGATGAGGTCACGCTGTTGCATGCGGTGCCGCCACTCTCTGCGAGTGACGGTGCCCTTATTGGAAGCGCGATGCTCGGTCTTTGGGCTCTCGCTTTCGTTTTTCGGTCCGCAGCGCGGGCCATCATTCAACGTGAAGAGGAGTAGGGCATGAATAAGTTTTCGCAAGTTGCAAAGCGCGTTGGTTCGAGCGTGTACGGCAAGACGGCTGTGGTTGCGGGTGGTCTCGGTCTGGCTGGCCTGGCACACGCGGACGGTCCCGATGTGTCGGCTGTCGTCGCTGTCATCACTGGTGGCCTGGCTGCGATCGGTCTCATCGGCGTGGCTGTGCTGTCGGTGTACGGCACGATCGCGATCTACAACTGGGTCAAGCGCCCGATCAAGTGATGCACGCAGGGGAGACGTCCCCGGCCTGGTGTGCGACGGGGACTTCGGTCCCCGTTTTTATTGGAGCTCGTCATGGAAGGCTACTTCGTTCTCATTGCGATAGCGGGTGCTGGATGGATTCTTTTCTCGTGAGGGTGGTGAGCTATGCCCTGGTCCTTTTTTTCTCGTCCTGCGCGCATCTGGACAGGTTTCCGGCTGGTTCTTGTGACACTGGTTTTAGTTTCTGTCTGTGGCCTGAGTTGGGCTTCTGACACTACTGGGCGTCAGTGGTCACTTGTTGGTGGTGGCTTCGAGAGCGGTTCTGCTGCTGGTTCCTGTCAGGCGTATTTGGCTTATCTGATTTCTGCGGGGCAGGCGCAGTCCACTGCGACGTTCGATACCGTGCAGTTGTCGTCGAGCGGAATGTCCGGAGAGTGTTTCTTGACTGCGCCTGGTCAACATTACGTTTTCACCTCTGTTGCTGTTACTGGTAGCTGCGTTGCGGGTTATGTGTTGCAACCTGATGGGTCGTGCAAGTCGAATCAGCCTTCGTGTCCTGCAGCTGGCGCTAGCGCACCAGGTGGTAACAGCGCGACTGGCACCAGTCCGACGCAGACGATCTTGAATCCGCAGGTCTGTGTTGGTGGATGTACTTACAACTACAGCTCGTATTGGACCGGTGCCACGCCTGGTCAGAACGGGAGTTATCCCGCGCAGTACACGGGTCTTAGCTCAACCGGTTCTGCGTGCAGTGGGACCGGGACCCCTTCAGCTGCTCAACCATCGCCTACTGATCCTCCTAAACAGTGTGGTGTTAGGCAGTACGCCGGCACTGTGAATGGTGCGAACGTATGTATCGATTATCCGATCCAGACCACTGGCGGTAGCACGTCGACGACGACAACTGATCAGCCTGCGAGTAGTCCGGCTGCGAGTTCGAGTAGCTCGTCTCAGACGAGCACCACGTGTGATGGCACCACTTGTACGACTACGACGGTGGTTACTGGTGGCGGTGGTGGCGTTGGTGGTGGAGGCAGTGGCAGTGGGGCGAGTGGGGCTGCAGCGAGTCCTTGCAGCACTTCGCAGGTCAGTACTGGCGCTCAGGTTAATGGTGGTCCTGGTACGTGTACGTCTACGACCACTGAGCCGCAAGAAGACTATTGCAAGAAGAATCCGACAGCCGCGCAGTGTAAGAAAAATTCTGCGAGTGGTGGTGCCACGTGTGATGCGCCTCCGACCTGTGATGGTGATGCGATTAGCTGTGCGATGTTGCAGCAGCAGTGGAATACACGCTGTGAATTGCAGAAGCACGATGACTCCACGGATCTCGGTTCAAAGCTTGCCAATGGCCAGGATCCTCTCGCCGGTAAGTTGCCTACGCCTGGTGGTGCCGAACAGGTGGATATGAGCTCGAAGTTCTCGAATGTGGACGACATGGGTTTCGTCGCTCAGTGTTTGCCGGATATCGATATTGCTTTGCCACTGCCTGGTGGTTCGTCCAATTTTCACGTGTCTACAGCGCCGCTGTGTGACATCGGGAAGTTGCTCGGTTATCTCAACATGCTGAGCACGTTGATGCTTTGCGCCTACATGCTCAAGGGGAGTTTCTAAATGCCTTTCGCTGCTTTGTTGGCTTCGGCCATTGTTGGTTTTCTCGCGCAGGCCTGCGTGTCACTGGTGGGTCGTGTGTTGGTCGCTCTCGGTATCGGCTTCGTGATGTTTACGGGCGTCGACGCGATGATGAGTGGGTTGAAGACGCTGTTTCAGCAGTACGTGGCTGGTACCGGTACGTTGCCCTGGAATGTGATCGGCATTCTTGGTGTGCTGAAGGTTGGCACCTCCATGAACATGATCCTCACGACGTTGGGGATTCGCGCGTCGCTTTCCGGTTTGAGCGGTGGTTCGATTCGCAAGATGGTTCAGAAGTGAGGCCGCTATGCGTATGACTTGCGAGGGGTGTGGTGTGGAGTTTGAGACGTTTACATGCGACTACGTGTGCGTGCGGTGTGAGACGGCGGGGCAGGTTGCCTTGGATGAGTTGAACGATGAGCCGTGTCGCATGTGTACTGGGATTGGTGAGTGGTGGGATCGGCCTTGTCCCGTCTGCCTTGGAAAGGGTTAAGGTGCTGACATGCTGACACTCATCACTGGTCAACCTGGTAACGGAAAAAGTCTCTACACGATCGCCACGGTGGAGGCGAAACGCCAGGCCGAGAGTCGTCCGGTCTTCTATCACGGCATTCCTGAGCTCACGCTTCCGTGGACCAAGCTGGAGGATCCTGCGAAGTGGTACGAGTGCCCTGAGAAGTCGATCATCGTGATCGATGAGGTTCAGAAGGTCATGCCGCCGAGGCCTTCGAGCTCGAAGCCTCCGCAGCTCGTGTCGGAGCTGGAGACGCATCGGCATCGTGGGTTCGATCTGTTCTTCATGACGCAGGACCCTAGCCTGGTCGACAACCATCTGAAGAAGCTCGCCGGCGAGCATATTCACCTGGTTCGTCAGTGGGGTCGGCAAAAGGCGGACCTGTTCAAGATGCAGAAGGTGCAGGACCCGACGAATGCGAACTTGAAGCGCGCGTTGCACAGCACGTTTCCGTATCCGAAGCAGGTGTTCGACTGGTACAAGTCCGCCGATGCTCACACGCACAAGAAGTCGATTCCGAAGAAGTATTACCTGCTGTATGCCTTGCCGGTCTTGCTCGTCGTTGCACTGCTCGGTGGCGTATGGAAGTTGTGGAAGTTGTCGCATCCTGACCAGGTGAAGCCTGCGGCTGCAGCTGCTGCACCTGGTGCGTTACCTGGTCAGCCTGGTGTTCCTGATGCACCAGCTGCGGCACAGCGTGGTCCGATGACTGCGACGGAGTATCTCGCGAGCTATCAGCCTCGCGTCGCTGGCCTGCAGTACACGGCTCCCGCGTATGACGAGCTCACGAAGCCGTCGAGGGTGCCGGTGCCTGCCGCCTGTGTGCAGATCCGTGGTGGCTGTGAATGCTGGACGCAGCAGGGCACGCACCTGGAGACGACGCAGCAGGTGTGTGACCAGGCGGTGAAGCGTGGTTTTTTCGAGGCGTTTGAACCTGACGGTCGCGCTAGGAACCAGGAGCGTGTCCAGGTGGCGCAGCAACCCGCGTCTGCGCCCGCTGCACAGCCTCAGGAGGTTCGGATGGTGTTGGACGTCGCCAAGCCTGAGGAAAAGGCCCAGGAGCCTCGCAAACGCACGGTCATAGGGTCGGGGAGGGCTCGGCGCGTTGATGAGCTTGAAGCCTTTCCAGAGGGTTAGCGTCTAGCGTCGGGAGTGTCCGCGCCTTTGACCAGGCGGTAGAGGTGGGGCGTGGGCAGGATCTCCGGCGGTTGTCGCACGGCTAGTGCGGCTGGCGGGACCGAGCAGCGGGTATGACCAGGAGTATCGAAAATGGTCGCGTGGATCCAAACACCCCATTCTTTGCAAGCTCGCTTTTCAGCAGTGGTTGACTGCCATTTGCTCGTCTAGGGTCCGCAGGTTGTTCTTGATCATCTCCACCATGAACGCACCGCCTGGCGAGTTCATTGTTTCCACCAACGATGCACGGCTTTTCGCCAGGCTTAGGCAGTTCGATTTCCGCTGTTCTTCGCGCTGTTGCTTCGCAGCTCGTTCGGCCGGTGTGCCGAATTCCATCGTCGCTTCCATCGCTCGTTCACACGGCTTGTCCGTGATGACCGTTTTGCCGTTGATCTTGCAGGTGTTGACCGTCTGTGCCGCGGCTGTGGGGATGGCGATACAAACGAGGAGCGGTAGGATTGTGCGCATTTCGTCGCCTAGGCTGTTAGATCGACGCAACGATATCACGCAGGGGTTGAGTGTCCGAGATCGAGGTTCGGGCGCTGGCGAGGGAGATCCGGCATTTGTACTGGCATATCCGTACGCTGCGCCGTGGCATCCAGGATGCGGCTCGCCGCCGCTATTACAGGAAGATCGCAAAGAATAAAAAACGCCTGCTCGAAGCAGGCGTTTCAAAGAGGGAGGTGTTGGACTTGCTGATGTGTTGCCGGTCACGCGGGTGCCGGTTCTTGGCGTGCTTGGATTGCACGCAGCGCCTGTTGTAAGCGGGCCCAAAGGTTCCTGCGATTTAACATAACACAAATTATGAGAAATAAAGATGTTGGCGCCAAGTTGTAATGTCCGGTTATAGCCAAGTTCAAATGTCCGAGTGACTGAGCGTAGCCTAGACGGCTCCTTGCTTTGAAGGAGTCGGCCATGCGCCCGGACACGGTTACCTTGACGAT
>NZ_JAMXHU010000009.1:0-5544 GCF_023955645.1 Ralstonia mojiangensis
TCGCGCAAAGCAAACACCCCAGCTCTGAGGCAGAGCTGGGGTGTAGATGGGAGAGCCTGGCGATGACCTACTTTCACACGGGAATCCGCACTATCATCGGCGCGGAGTCGTTTCACGGTCCTGTTCGGGATGGGAAGGGGTGGTACCGACTCGCTATGGTCACCAGGCTATGACTTGTCGCCACGTTGACGAGGTCAACGCGACCAATATGGGAATGTAGATTTGGGGTTGTGATTTGTGTGTATCAGGCACAAGGCGGACCCAGCCGGAAACATACCGGTTATAGGATCAAGCCGCACGGGCAATTAGTACTGGTTAGCTGAACGCATTACTGCGCTTCCACACCCAGCCTATCAACGTCCTGGTCTCGAACGACCCTTCAGGGAGATCAAGTCTCCAGGGAATCCTCATCTTCAGGCAAGTTTCCCGCTTAGATGCTTTCAGCGGTTATCTCTTCCGTACATAGCTACCCTGCGATGCCTCTGGCGAGACAACAGGTACACCAGCGGTACGTCCACTCCGGTCCTCTCGTACTAGGAGCAGCCCCCGTCAAGATTCCAACGCCCACGGCAGATAGGGACCAAACTGTCTCACGACGTTTTAAACCCAGCTCACGTACCTCTTTAAATGGCGAACAGCCATACCCTTGGGACCGGCTACAGCCCCAGGATGAGATGAGCCGACATCGAGGTGCCAAACACCGCCGTCGATATGAACTCTTGGGCGGTATCAGCCTGTTATCCCCAGAGTACCTTTTATCCGTTGAGCGATGGCCCTTCCATACAGAACCACCGGATCACTATGTCCTGCTTTCGCACCTGCTCGACTTGTCGGTCTCGCAGTTAAGCACGCTTTTGCCATTGCACTTTAGGTACGATGTCCGACCGTACCAAGCGTACCTTCGAACTCCTCCGTTACACTTTGGGAGGAGACCGCCCCAGTCAAACTGCCTACCATGCACTGTCCCCGACCCGGATTCACGGGCCAAGGTTAGAACCTCAAACAAACCAGGGTGGTATTTCAAGGTCGGCTCCACCGAAACTAGCGTCCCGGTTTCAAAGCCTCCCACCTATCCTACACAGATCGGTTCAAAGTCCAATGCAAAGCTACAGTAAAGGTTCATGGGGTCTTTCCGTCTAGCCGCGGGGAGATTGCATCATCACAAACACTTCAACTTCGCTGAGTCTCGGGAGGAGACAGTGTGGCCATCGTTACGCCATTCGTGCAGGTCGGAACTTACCCGACAAGGAATTTCGCTACCTTAGGACCGTTATAGTTACGGCCGCCGTTTACCGGGACTTCAATCAAGAGCTTGCACCCCATCATTTAATCTTCCGGCACCGGGCAGGCGTCACACCCTATACGTCCACTTTCGTGTTTGCAGAGTGCTGTGTTTTTATTAAACAGTCGCAGCCACCATTTTATTGCAACCCCTTCGTCCTTCTGGCGCGAGCCAGTCAAACTACAAGGGCGTACCTTATCCCGAAGTTACGGTACCAATTTGCCGAGTTCCTTCTCCCGAGTTCTCTCAAGCGCCTTAGAATACTCATCTCGCCCACCTGTGTCGGTTTGCGGTACGGTCTCGTATGACTGAAGCTTAGAGGCTTTTCTTGGAACCACTTCCAATTGCTTCGCGACCTAAAGTCGCTCGCCCCACACCCTTGAATCACGCACCCGGATTTGCCTAAGTGCCATCTCCAATGTAGGGACCGGGACATCCAACACCCGGACAACCTTCCGCGATCCGTCCCCCCATCGCATCATACGACGGTGCAGGAATATTAACCTGCTTCCCATCAGCTACGCATCTCTGCCTCGCCTTAGGGGCCGACTCACCCTACGCCGATGAACGTTGCGTAGGAAACCTTGGGCTTACGGCGAGGGGGCCTTTCACCCCCTTTATCGCTACTCATGTCAGCATTCGCACTTCTGATACCTCCAGCATCCTTTACAAGACACCTTCACAGGCTTACAGAACGCTCTCCTACCATGCACTTACGTGCATCCGCAGCTTCGGTATATTGCTTAGCCCCGTTACATCTTCCGCGCAGGACGACTCGATCAGTGAGCTATTACGCTTTCTTTAAAGGGTGGCTGCTTCTAAGCCAACCTCCTGACTGTTTTAGCCTTCCCACTTCGTTTCCCACTTAGCAATATTTAGGGACCTTAGCTGGCGGTCTGGGTTGTTTCCCTCTTGACACCGGACGTTAGCACCCGATGTCTGTCTCCCGTGATTGCACTCTTCGGTATTCGGAGTTTGCTATGGCGGGGTAATCAGCAATAGACCCCCCAACCATGACAGTGCTCTACCCCCGAAGGTGAGACACGAGGCACTACCTAAATAGTTTTCGGAGAGAACCAGCTATTTCCAAGTTTGTTTAGCCTTTCACCCCTATCCACAGCTCATCCCCTAACTTTTCAACGTTAGTGGGTTCGGTCCTCCAGTACGTGTTACCGCACCTTCAACCTGGCCATGGATAGATCACTTGGTTTCGGGTCTACACCCAGCGACTGAACGCCCTATTCGGACTCGCTTTCGCTACGCCTTCCCTAATCGGTTAAGCTTGCCACTGAATGTAAGTCGCTGACCCATTATACAAAAGGTACGCCGTCACCCGTTTCCAGGCTCCGACTGTTTGTATGCATGCGGTTTCAGGATCTATTTCACTCCCCTCCCGGGGTTCTTTTCGCCTTTCCCTCACGGTACTGGTTCACTATCGGTCGATTACGAGTATTTAGCCTTGGAGGATGGTCCCCCCATCTTCAGACAGGATTTCACGTGTCCCGCCCTACTTGTCGTACACCTAGTTCCACAATACTGTTTTCGCATACGGGGCTATCACCCACTATGGCCGGACTTTCCATTCCGCTTTGCTAACAATACTGCTAAAGAGTACAAGGCTGATCCCATTTCGCTCGCCACTACTTTGGGAATCTCGGTTGATTTCTGTTCCTGCAGCTACTTAGATGTTTCAGTTCACTGCGTTCGCTTCTGTTACCTATGTATTCAGTAACAGATGACCCATTCGGGCCGGGTTTCCCCATTCGGATATCTGCGGATCAAAGCTTGTTTGCCAGCTCCCCGCAGCTTTTCGCAGGCTACTACGTCCTTCATCGCCTGTAATCGCCAAGGCATCCACCACATGCACTTATTCGCTTGACCCTATAACGAGTATGTCTCGCTATAGGCTGAGTTCTCGCGTTGTGCCGTATTCCAAGACAATCTTTCGATTGCTCTGGTAATACTGGTTGATACAATCACAACCCAGTGTCGCGTTTTAGTGTGCGTCTCATCAACGCACCGCGACACCTTTACTACATTCCATATTGTTAAAGAACAGCCGAACTTTTACGCTCGTCTTGGCTAGGCCAAACGCAAACACCATCGACATAGCGTCGATGCTTGCGTTTGGTAACCAAAAAGTAATGGTGGAGGATGACGGGATCGAACCGACGACCCCCTGCTTGCAAAGCAGGTGCTCTCCCAGCTGAGCTAATCCCCCAGTCACGGCAGAGAACAACTTCCACCGTCCGTAACTTGGTGGGTCTGGTAGGACTTGAACCTACGACCCCCGCCTTATCAAGACGGTGCTCTAACCACCTGAGCTACAGACCCTTGGCTGTAACATCAAACAAACCGATAAGTGTGGACGCCTAACGTCGGATGCACGCTCTTAAAGGAGGTGATCCAGCCGCACCTTCCGATACGGCTACCTTGTTACGACTTCACCCCAGTCATGAACCCTACCGTGGTAATCGCCCTCCTTGCGGTTAGGCTAACTACTTCTGGTAAAGCCCACTCCCATGGTGTGACGGGCGGTGTGTACAAGACCCGGGAACGTATTCACCGCGGCATGCTGATCCGCGATTACTAGCGATTCCAGCTTCACGTAGTCGAGTTGCAGACTACGATCCGGACTACGATGCATTTTCTGGGATTAGCTCCACCTCGCGGCTTGGCAACCCTCTGTATGCACCATTGTATGACGTGTGAAGCCCTACCCATAAGGGCCATGAGGACTTGACGTCATCCCCACCTTCCTCCGGTTTGTCACCGGCAGTCTCTCTAGAGTGCCCTTTCGTAGCAACTAGAGACAAGGGTTGCGCTCGTTGCGGGACTTAACCCAACATCTCACGACACGAGCTGACGACAGCCATGCAGCACCTGTGTCCACTTTCTCTTTCGAGCACCTAATGCATCTCTGCTTCGTTAGTGGCATGTCAAGGGTAGGTAAGGTTTTTCGCGTTGCATCGAATTAATCCACATCATCCACCGCTTGTGCGGGTCCCCGTCAATTCCTTTGAGTTTTAATCTTGCGACCGTACTCCCCAGGCGGTCAACTTCACGCGTTAGCTACGTTACTAAGGAAATGAATCCCCAACAACTAGTTGACATCGTTTAGGGCGTGGACTACCAGGGTATCTAATCCTGTTTGCTCCCCACGCTTTCGTGCATGAGCGTCAGTGTTATCCCAGGGGGCTGCCTTCGCCATCGGTATTCCTCCACATCTCTACGCATTTCACTGCTACACGTGGAATTCTACCCCCCTCTGACACACTCTAGCCGTGCAGTCACCAATGCAATTCCCAAGTTAAGCTCGGGGATTTCACATCGGTCTTGCACAACCGCCTGCGCACGCTTTACGCCCAGTAATTCCGATTAACGCTTGGACCCTACGTATTACCGCGGCTGCTGGCACGTAGTTAGCCGGTCCTTATTCTTCCGGTACCGTCATCGACCCCAGGTATTAACCAGAGCCATTTCTTTCCGGACAAAAGTGCTTTACAACCCGAAGGCCTTCTTCACACACGCGGCATTGCTGGATCAGGCTTTCGCCCATTGTCCAAAATTCCCCACTGCTGCCTCCCGTAGGAGTCTGGGCCGTGTCTCAGTCCCAGTGTGGCTGATCGTCCTCTCAGACCAGCTACTGATCGTCGCCTTGGTGGGCCTTTACCCCACCAACTAGCTAATCAGACATCGGCCGCTCCTATAGCATGAGGCCTTGCGGTCCCCCACTTTCACCCTCAGGTCGTATGCGGTATTAGCTAATCTTTCGACTAGTTATCCCCCACTACAGGGCACGTTCCGATGTATTACTCACCCGTTCGCCACTCGCCATCAATCTAGCAAGCTAGATCATGCTGCCGTTCGACTTGCATGTGTAAGGCATGCCGCCAGCGTTCAATCTGAGCCAGGATCAAACTCTTCAGTTCAATCTGCTGTTTTCGCTCTTTACGAGCGGTCGCTCACTCTCAGAATCTGACTTGAACTTTCGTTCAAACCTTACTTCTGTGCGAGCACTTCATTACTTGTTAGCTAGCGGATCGAAATCCGCCGCACCCAGTATTAAGCGCCCACACTTATCGGCTGTTTGCTTGTTAAAGAACTTCGCGATCAACTTTGTTCACCGCGTCGCTGCGTTGTCTGCAGCAGAGAAACGAGATTATGCAGAGCTTTTTCGTCGCTGTCAACAACTCGTCGAAGAATTTTTATCATCAACTCGCCGCCAACTACTCCTGAATTTCCAGCCAATCGCCAACCAC